>JAEUMD010000001.1 GCA_016793635.1 Hyphomicrobiaceae bacterium | reverse complement strand
GGACGGGTCCAGGGCTGGCCTTGGCAAGATGCGTTTTCGGCCCAAACAGTTCTGACTGTTTCGGGGTGAAATGTTTCGGGACTTTCGGCCCGAATACTTTCGCGGCATTCGCCCCGAAAACGCTATCTTGCAACCACGCACTTCGAACGGTCTTGCTGTCACTCTATTGACCGCGTTCCTGCTGTCAAAGCGAGTTAGCGCATTTGGCTTGACGTTATCGGCTCAACTCGCGTCATCACGTTTCACGGCAATTCAACCGCTTTCAAACGCGCTCATGGACACTCTGGACGTGTGCGGGTGAAAAAGAAAAAGACGCTGGCCTCTCGACCTGCAATCACGAAAAAGGGCTAAGCCCTTTCTCTGTTACTCTGGTCTCGTAAGCGCGCTTCGACCGCCTTCTGGCGCTTCTCGATCATGGCGATGTATTTCGCCTCGCGCTCGATGGAGATGGCGTTGCGTCAGGCCTTGAATGCGGCCACGCCTGTGGTTCCGCCACCAGCGAAGTTATCGAGTACGACGTCGCCTTCGTCGGTGAAGATTTCGACGAGCCTGCGCGTCAACAACTCAGGCTTCTCGGTCGGATGCTGCGTGCGCTTATAGCCGTCGCGGCCGATGAGGTAGCTCATGACGTTGCACATGCGGGCCTGTGTCAGGAAGTTGAACGTCTTCGGCTGGGCGTACTGCGCCCCGTCGTTGATGAGCCAGAGCCCCATTTCATAGCCGCTTCTGAAGCTGGTCTTCTTGTAGCTCGGCTGTGGGTTATCCTTGACCCAGATGAGCGGCATTCTGAACGTGAAGAGCCCGCGTCTTTGCAGCTCGTGGGCAATCCATCCGGCGTGGCGGTATCCGAAGAACAGCACCATGCTGGCATACGGTTTGAGGATGCGGCGGTACTCGGTGCAGACCTTGAACACGAAGTCGAGATAGGCCTCTTCTGAAGGAAACTTGTCCCAGTCTCCGAAGTCGGCCTTGATGAGCTGGCTTCAGCTCATGGTGAGCCCGCCCTTTCCCGATATGTTGTACGGGAAGTCGGCGCAGACGAAGTCGATGGAGTGGTCGGGTATCTTGGCCATCATCTCCAGGCATTCGCCGTGGACAATTCTGTGTATCGGTCCTGTCGGGCGCTTCGTGGTCGTTGACGGCCTTACCGAGATTACCGGTTTTCTATCGCCGAGCCTCATGGTCTGAGCGGCTGCCGCCATCAGCGGTGCAAGTATTTGAGCGGTCTGAGCCGAAGTTTTACATGTTGCTACCTGGGCCGTTTGAACGAGTTTGTATGTTGGTTTCATAGGTAAATGGTTTAGGTAATTAAAAAGGCACCGAGTGGTGCCTGAGGTGCTGCCGATGCTACTTCGATGAGCGGCGCTTACGGATGTCGCTGTATCCCAGGAAATCTCGGGCGAACTGTCCGACGAAGCACCTGAGGTTGCGAGCGGCGCACAGCACGTGTCGCGTGTTCTTCGACACGGTCTCGCCGGTCACGAGGACCGGGGCGTCCAGCGCTGCAAGGAACTCATGGAAGAGAGCCCGGGCTTGGGTGACTTGCGTTTCACTCAAGACCTGGCGTTGCACGTGGTCGGCGCAGTAGGCGTCGAGGTAAAGGCAGGCGAAGCGCCTGAAGCTGAATTCGTGGTTCATAAGTCGTTGGTTAGAAACTAAAGATGCTCGGCGGCAAGCGAGAGGAAGAGGTCGCCAGCGTCCCGCATCTGGTCTTCCGAGAGTTCGGTGATACCCTCGTCTCGCTCGAATTTCTCGATGAACTGATTGACCAGGTCGCGGTAGTCTGGTTCCGCAACGAGCGTTGCACGTGCGTCGCGCTCTTGCTCGATGAGAGCCTCAGCTTCGTGGGCCGCAAGTAAATCAAGGAAGAAAACACCGGCATCCTTGACCTGCTCCGGTGTGAGCGGTCGTTCGAGGTCGCGTGGTGTGCTGTAGATATCGAGATACAGCCCGGCGATGTGCCTGAGCGTGGTCATATTCTTCATAGGTAAGAAATTAGAAAATAAGTAGTTGCCATCTGAACCCTGAACCACCGATGCCGAGCCCCTGATGGCAGTGGAGCTCGGGTCGGTCGTGGCTACTCGAAGCAGAGCTGCTCGTGGTTCGCCTCGACGATGACGCTGAAGCTATCGACCAGCTCGTCGAAGCCCCGCTCTCCGAGGCCTTCATAGCCGTGCTCCTCGATGTAGGCATTCGCAAATGACGTTGCCATCCTGAGGACTTGCTCTTGTGTGGGCATAGGTAAGAAAAGTTAGAAGATAAAATTGGCTCTGTTGGTCAAAGCCTTCCCTCCAGTCACGCCCGGTTAGCCCGACAGTCAAGCATCCGTTCGCCTGTGGTATCGTGATGAGAGCGTCAGCGTGCGCCGCTAGTTGGCGCGGTGCTTTACTTTCGGGATGCATCAGGTTCGGCATCAGGTGTCCGGGCGTACAATCGCCTGGAAGGATTGATCAGTCTAACGTGTTAGCGGTTGCGACAGCGGGCGACCCGGATTTAGGGCCGCAAGGGCGGTCATCGAACGGCACCAAGCGGAGAAGCGAGATCGTCTCGGCACCGCGGACGTGAGGGAGCGGGACGAGCGGCGAGCGAAGGCGTCCGAGCGGCGCAGGTTCGTGCCAAGCGGACTCGTGACCCACAGCGGGCAAGCACAAAAAAAGAGCCAGACCTGATGGTCCGGCTCGTGATGATGCCCAAGGAAAACTATCAACTCGAATGCGCTGACGCGCGTTCGCAGTCTCGGCAAACGCAGTCGTTCACCCAGTTTCGGTACGCGCTCTGAGGTCTCTTCTGACCACAAAGGTCACAGTGAGGCTGATAACGCCACTCTTCGTTGCGGAGGTTTCCGTCCTTGCAGACGAAGGTTCCCTCGAAGTCCCCGCAAGGGTCTTCGTAGAAGCAGTCGATGTGCCGTCCGGTCAGTTTGTGCAGCTCCCGTAACAGCAGAGTATTGGGCGCCCGTGCCGTCTCGTAGTGCAAGGTCGTATATCGGGTGCCTACGTCGTCGAAGTCGAGGTCCGGCAGAACGGTCGAGCCTGTGCGGCACATGAAACCTTCTTCGTCAGAGACGTTCTCCCAGGCCGGATCGCTGTTCGGGTGGCAGTCAGGGAAGAGCATGTGCATGTTGAACATCCGTCTTCCGTCACTTGGCTGTACGAGCCACTTCTTGACCTCGGTAAGCGGCGCGTCGATATCGACGTGGTTTTGGGTCCAGTTGGTCATGGTCGTGTTGGGTTAGGAAATAAGCTTGGCCTTGGCGCGGCATTCGTTGCAGATGAGTCCGTCGAGTTCCTCGTCGTACTCGTCCTCCGGCTTTTCCTCCTCGCAGATTTCGCAGATCGTCAGATATTCGAGTTCCTCGTCGCGACAGTTTCTGCCATCGCAGGTAAACCTGCCGGCGAATTGCATGCCCTCCTCGCGGTAGTCGTTACAGATGGTCCAGCCGGTCATCTCGTGGAGACGTTCTAGCGTGCCGTTGTTTGGCGTCCAGGCACTGTCGTAGTTCAAAAACGTCAGATCATCGTCGCCCTCACTCACCATAACTTCGGGCGCCCATTTGGAGCCGGTGTTGTCGACGAACCAGTCGTAGTTCCAGGTCTTGTTGCCGGTCGGATCGTCGGCCGGGATATTCTCGGGGAAGAGCTTGTGCATGTTGAACGCGAAGGTCTTCTCCTTCGTCGGTACGAGCCGCTCCATGACGGCTTCGATGGGTGCGTGGATCTCCACGCTGTTGTAATTCCAGTTCGGCATATGTCGAAAAGTTAGAGTGTAAAATGCCGGTCAGCGGGTGCTGCCTGCACTCCTGGCAAACGCCAACCGGTTAAGCTGCCAGTCCAGAACCGTTCGGATGTGCCTGATGCCGGGCGCGTCAGCGCGACGTGAGACGCCTCGAAAAACCGCGGTTCTTGACGGGCTGCGGGTTGGCGTACAATCAAGATGCAGGCGAGCCCCCACCCAAACAATCACTCAAGGGCTCCTTGCAAGAGGCATAGCACGCTGTTTTTTTGACTAATTTGGGGAAGCGAATATAAATATAATACTATTTTCTAACACCTTCCTATGAAGCACATACGATCCCGTTTGGCAGTCATGGCTTTCTGTTCATTTTTCGTCGTTCCGACCTTTGCTCTGAGCCCGACCATTCACTCGACCGTGAGCGGGTGACTTTGGACGAGTACGGGAACATGGGTTGAAGGCGTGATTCCGTCTGCAAGCGATACCGTAGAGATCAACTCTCTCGTTTCCGTGGCATCGAACATCACCCTCACTGGCCTCTCCGTGACAAGCTCCTGACACTTGGCAAAGGATATCAATACCGAGTCAGCAAGCTTCCTCATTACAACGACCTGAGATCTGGAAAACGACGGAATGATCGGGCAAGCCGAATACATCGCGCCCTACTTTCAAGGGCTCAATCTCAGAGTCGAGGGGAACCTCACAAACAACTGAACGCTTGCTGCGCACATCCAGAATGTGAGCGTTTTGGGCGACTTCACGAACAACGGTTCCTATGGAAGTGCCGCATCTCCGACAACCATCCGAGTGAACTGAGGCGTTCAGAATAGTCAAAGCGCAACCTGTGATGCGACGTCGTTGCTCATTCTGTCTGGTGGACAAACGCAGAGAATGCTCCAGTGAACTCCGAACTGTCATGGAACCCTTTTTTTTCAGTCGGACATCACGGTGCTGTCCGACTTCGTCAGTGGGTGGCGAACCAATCTTGATGGGCACACCATGCATCTCGATACGACGAAAACGCTTTCTCTCTGAGATGTCATCGGAAGCTATAACTCCGACACGCCCGGATTCATCATCGCAGACCCCTCTGGAACATGAGCAGAGGTGACGGCACGTTCTCTTCAACAAATAGTCACCAACTTCGAGACGATACACGCGACCACGATTGATCATGTATTCAGCGCAAAAAACGTCTACGTCTCATGACGCATTGCGTGAACCAACACCATAAACAACGTGTACGTTGACGGCGACACGGTTGTTTGACTGTCCAACTACGCCTCTGAGCTGAACGGGAACCTCACTGTCCTCTCTGGTGCAACACTCACCGGCGATTCGATATACTATCCTTACGCGCTGACGATCAACTGAGACCTGACGAACCAATGAACGTTGGGCGTTTCGGACGCCACCGGTGATGGCTGGTATCGATTGTGACTGACCGTCCATGGAAACGTGTTGAACACCGGAACCGTCACTCCGTATCTGACCTATCTGAAACTCAGTGGCGATTTCAATTCGCTCAACGGGCTCTATAGCGCGGTCCCAACCTACATCGTGTACCCCATAGTAGGATACTCGCAGTACCGAGTTTACCTCTCAGGGCAGCTCCCAGCACTCGGGCAAACATCTCAGTATCAGCTCCCTCAAGCGCTTCTAACCTCGCAAACCGGTGCAACGTGGCATGTTGTAGGAGAGAACGGGACTCTAGAGTCGGCCGCAAGTGCGACGCACTGCATCAATATGGAGCCATGCATCGCTTCGTCCCTTCCGACTCCGACGAATCTCACGCAGTCAATACAGAGTCCGCTTCTGAGCACAGAGATTGTTCCTGCGGGAACCAAGATTGGCTACTATCAGGCTGGGTCAGGCGTGACGCTGAGCGCAATCATAGATGCCTCAAATCAAACCCCAATAGCGCTTTCATTCGAGGTCTATGGAACAGGCGGACTTGTCGCAACGGCTGTGACCGATACGTTTACAACAGGAACAGGGAAAGTCTTGATACCGATAGGTGAGTTACCTGCGGGAGACTACCACTGGAAGGTGAAAACGGCTGGCGCTGATAGTGCCATTGAGTTTTCTCCGAACGAGACAAACTTCAGCATCTTCAATGGATTTGAACCATATCCGTACGGGTACCGTTTCAACAACGCAGGATTGACGGGGTCGATACTGAATGGTGGAACAACCTCATCATTCAATGCGACATTTCCATATTACCACCGAAACTATACCGATTGAAACAAATGGGACATCTTCTACAATGCCTTTGATACCTCTTTTGCGAACAATGCACTATGATTTGCAAATCAAACGAAGCTCAATGATGCATTTAAAGCACTCGGATTAAACCAAACGGAAGCCCTCAGTAATTGAGCTTGTTATGGTATGGCGGCATCAGCGGCAATGGAATTCAAGCACCCTAACTTCATCGATTCGTATTATAATTGATTGAGTTCACTCATGGGATCCCACCATATATGGGATGGGGTAACCGCAATCCCAAGCAACAACGATTGATCGCGTTGGACGGTATATGATGACGTCAAGATGAAATCGCTTCTGGCGTTCCAGTTATCACAATTCGGAACCACTCGTACCCCAATAGTTCAAACAGGGAGTATTGTAGCTATACGAAACATCTTGGAACAGAACCCTGACAAGACCTATATCTTGCAATTCTGGTGAAAGGCAAAGAAGGTCATTCACACAAACACTTGAGATCCAATTGTCACCAACGAATTAGAAGCAGCCGGGCATGCAGTGGTGCCGTATAAGATAGAGAGTAATCGAATATATATTTGGGATAACAATATCCAGTTTCCAAATAGATGACAGGAGTTTCCTGCATATCAACAGTATATCGAGATTACACAAACAGGTGGTGTTCTCATGCCATTGTATGCAGCTAACCACTGGACTTCTTTCGACACGTTTGCACTTGTTGATGTTGACGACATATATGCGTGAAACCAAAAGCCCACTCCGACCGTAGGACTAAACAACACCGATGCTGCATACGCTCTGTCTGGCTCATCTGATATGTACGTAACGGACAGCCTTTGAAGAATCTCTGGTTTTAAGGGTGGCGACATCTTTGAGCAGGTTCCATGAGTACAAGTTACAAGGCCCCTCAGTGCCACTATAGATGGACTATCTTGAGAGAGTTCTTGGAGGCATCTGTACTTGCCACAAAAGCAAGACCTCACAGTGCATGTCGGTGGGACTACAGATGAGAAGTACGATCTGATGATTTCTGGATGAGACTATTTTACGACATTAGAGAGCGTACAAACAAGTTCCGGCCAAGTCGACACGTTCACAACGACCGGCACTTCGGTGAGCATAGATTTCGACGCATCAAAGACTGGAAACTACAATCTTCTCGTCGATAATTTCCACAATGACGGGACTGGGACAGTGTATATCCATGCGGTCGGTGCTGCTCCTCAACCACAACAGTACATGATAGATTGGGCAAAGGTCGCGCAAAACGCGAGCGACGCCGTGAGCTATGGAGTCGATACTGACAACAACGGCAGCTACGAGACCATCTCCAATTTTTCATCGGTGCTCGAGGACATCGTTGCTCCTACTACGGTAGCGACGCTTGCTTGAACGGTGAACCCCAACCAAGCGAATTCGTACGTAGAAACAGCGACCATCACGTTGAGCGCCACCGACAACACCAACGGAACTGGCGTGTACAGAACCTACTACACCCTCAATAACTACACACCAACTTTCACTCCCTACACGGCGCCTATCGTCGTTAATTGACTGTGACCCTATACGCTGACCTTCTATTCGGTAGACAAGTTTGGAAACATAGAAGGGGTGAAGACAAAGACCTTTTCGCTCACCGACGCGCCAGAGACATACAGTGGAAAAATAAGCGGATACGTGTATGCAGATGCGAACAAGAATGGACTCAAGGACGCATGAGAAAACGTAATGGCTGGATGGACCATCTTCATCGACCAGAACAGCGACTGAGAGCTGCAACACAGTAGTGAACCGTTTCAAGTCACAAACAACCAGTGATACTACGAGTTCAATTCTCTCGCCGCGTGAACGTACAAGGTGATGGAGAATCCTCATCAGAACTGGGAAGGAACTAGCCCTATGAGCCTCACATATAGCGTTGCACTGTCAAATGGATGAATTGCAACCGGCAAGAACTTCTGAAATATACAATCTAAGAAAAAATAACTCTATGAAAAAACTGAAACTGTGGCACCGCTTGCTATTCGGCTTGATTGCTATCATAGTAGTTGTCTTGTGAACATTGAAATCAATAGGAACACGGCAAGAAGGAGTTCGTAACAAAGCTCAAGAGATTGCCGCAAACGAAGCAGCTATACACATGGAACAGTGGGTGAAGGCGTATGAAGCTAGTGTAAAGTTCTACCCCAATACAGAAAGAGAGCCGAACAGCAGAACCGAGGAGGAAAACATCGCAATAGATGAATACAATTTCCAGCAACTGGAAATCGTAAAGAAGATTTTGGGTTGAAAACAAAAATGGGAATACGAGATTGCTGGATTAAATTCATTCAACAGGAATTTCAACGCCAATATTAGACCGAAACTAAACTGTTATTATTTGTCTGGCACCAGCTGATTCAAGGGATATCCTGGAAATGGCGTGTGATTTATTTTTGGTTTTCGCTTGGAATCAAAAAAATATATTGCCAAGTACCCACAATGATATTTTGCGTACCCAAAGTATGATTTACCTTACGATCCCATCTGCTTTTGATGACCTGATAGCTGCACCGACTTTAACTTCAACACCTTCATTGGAACCATTTCACACCCATGCAGAGAGTTAGACGGCGGACCGTCCCTCTAGTTTCGATCAAGCCGAGCCGCTACAGGCAAGAGCTTTTGAAATATGGCCTTTCATCTTGAGCGCGGCGTGAGACGCCCTGAGAGACCGCGGTTCTTGACGGGCTGCGGGTTGGCGTACAATCGGTAAGCAGGCGAGTCCCTCTCCCGTCTTCAGCAGATAGATTTGGAGAACGCGGCTTCCTCCATACAATGGAGGCGTATTTCCTAATGCCAGCTTTCATGCGTGCCGACCAAGCCCGTCAGGTTCCGATTCCGCTCTATCTGGAGCGCCACAGCATCAAGCCCGCGAAGATAACTCGCAACGGTCGTGAGCTGTGGTACTCGAGTCCGATCCGCGAAGGCGACAAGACGCCGTCGTTCAAAGTCGATACGGTCAAGAACTTGTGGTTCGACCACGGTGTCGCGCGCGGCGGCAACGTTATCGACCTCGTGGTCGAGATGTGCCGCGTGTCGGTCAAGGAGGCGCTCGCCATCCTGGAGTCTGGCTTTGCCGGAACTGTGCCAGCGGCGACCCGCAGTCTGCTCGAAAATCGCGGGGCCCCTGCGGATGAAAAAGAAAACGAACAAGACCGCAGCTTCAGTATCGTCGACAGCGGTCCAATCGTGCATCCGGCGCTGTGGCAGTATCTCTTTGCGCGTTGCATATCAAAGCCACTTGCGAGCCAATGGCTGAAAGAAATTCGCTTCAGGGCACCCGGCAAGCCCAAGACGTATTTCGCGCTCGGCTTTACCTGCGGCGAAGGAGTTGACGCCAGAAGTCCGGTGTTCAAGGGGTTCGTCGGCAAGGGCAAGGACATCAGCACAATCAACTTCGCCGACAAGGGCACCGTGGCGGTGTTCGAGGGGCCGTATGACTTCTTGAGCTGGCTCGCGATGCGCGAGCTGACCGAGCCCGACTGCGCGGTCATCATTCTGCATTCGCTATCGCTCAAGGCGCGCGCCTTCCATGCCATCAACACTCATGGCTTCGGCCGCATCGTGCTTTATCTCGACCGCGACGAAGCTGGCCGCACCGTTACACGCTGGCTGCAGCGTGAGCTTGGTCATCGCAACGCCGTGGATCGATCGCCGCTGTATGAAGGCTTCAAGGATTTCAATGAATGGTGGGTGGCCCTCGGCCATCAGCAATCCGCAGCACCTTCAAACGATTCATAGCCGCTGAGACGCATTGGAGCAGATGGGCTGTTTCCCTGCCATGCAGGCACGCGATAAAAATGGCCATCAACCAACAAAGAGGGCTTGAAGAGCCATGTCCGATTTGAAGCGCATGACGGTTTCGGAACTCGATGCTTTGATTGCCAAGGCTCAGAGTGTGCGTGAGGAGACGCGCGAAAAGCGCCGGCTCGAGCTCAGAAACGAGTTCGAGACGCGGCTCAAGGATGAAGGCTTCTCGGCCCTCGAGGTACTTGGCACCAAAGTGAAGCCGAAACCTCAGCCATTGCCGGCGAAGTATGCCGATCCGGCTCATCCGTCTCACACCTGGTCGGGCAAGGGCCGCGTTCCTGGCTGGCTGCAGTCAAAGCTCGACGATGGCGCGCCGCTCACCAAATTCCTGATCAATAAAAAGTAGCCGACCTGATCGGGTGGGCTACTTTTTTGCGTGATAATTAAAAGGGGATGTCGTCATCTTTAGGCGGATTGAGCGTTGAGCGGATGCTTGCCGCAAAATCGTGCATATGGTTTTGAATAGCCACGCGGTTTTTGTGTGAGAGGGCCAGCGGGCCGGAAAAAAGGTAGTCGGCCTCGACGCTGCAGATGCGATACCTCTCGCGATCGTGCTTGGTTTCTCCGGTGAGCGCCGAGACATTGTCGAGCACCTGACCGACGAGCATCATCAAGGCGCTAGCATCTTGGATGTCCGAAAGCCTGCTGGCACGCGCTTCGATCCGGCACAGGAGCGCCTCGGTCTGCGCGACGAGATTCTGTTCGATGCGCTCTGGAGCAAACTTGCTCATGCCCTAGTGTAACACTTTTGACTTCGGCAAGAAGACCAGACAATCGATTGTGCCGACAATGTCTTCGAGTGCCGCACGCAGTTCCGCGTTCGAGGGAAGACTTGCCGCAGTCTCGACCATGTGTTCGAGCTCGAAGCGGTCGTGGCCGCCCTCGGTCGCTCCCAGGTCTTTCGGAAGTTGCGTCATAAGGGCTGCAAGCTTGGTTGTCACCTCCGTTCTGTAGTCGTCGAGGACCATTCCGTCTTGTGGACAACGATCGGCAAGTTTTTCGACCGCATCAATGAGGTTCAGAGCTTTGTTGGTTGCCTTGGGTAATTGGTTCATATGTTATTTAATTAGTAATAGGGATGCCACCTCCTTTTGGAGGGGAGGTGGCGAGTGGAATGAGGAATTCCACCTGGGGTCAAGACGATTTGGAATCCTCGGAAGGCTCACGCAACACGAAACGGGCTTTGCCGTTCGGCGTCATGAACTCGACGTTGTATCCTTTTCCGTCTTTATTAGCCCAAGCGGCGCCGATTTTCCACCAGTAGGGGTCTTTCCCCTCCCGTTCCTCGACTAAGAGGACGTGGTAGTCGGGTTTGGCTTTTGGGGTTTCCTTGGCCATTGCAGCACCTCATTTGGTTCGAGTGAATACCCCGCTGCAATTCCAATCCTAATGATATTCTGGGATTGTCAAATAATTCTGCGCCAATTCCTGGGGCACGGCCTTGCCGCGCCTCTTTCCAAAGAAAACAGTCCGCCTCGATTCCGCGGGCCACCACTTTATATTCGAGACACCGCGCAATACTCGCCATCACCACCGCAGGCGGGCTGTTTTCTTTTTCATACGCAAGTGTCTTCATTGGTTCCTCGACCTTTTTGACATTCAGGTGCGGCACCAGACTAAGAAAAAGAGTAAAGGCTAAAGAAGCGGGTGAGAAAGAGGGTGTTGAACGTGATGCGTCGGGCGGCAAGCCACGCGCGTGGGGGTGTCGGGGAATCAAAACGTAGTAAAACCGGCGAGTGTCGGGGAACCAAAACGTAGGTAAACTGCAGAGTATGGGGGAACCAAAACGTCGGTGAGGGTAGGAAGACAACGGTGTCGGGGAATCAAAACGTAGGTTTCGATGTCAAAAACTCAACAAAAGGGTGGATGCGGATGGTGTCGGGGAACCAAAACGTAGATTTTCGATGGTGTCGGGGAACCAAAACGTAGTTGGCAGACGTGCAACACCGAAAAATGTCAACGGTTAGGAAGCCCATCTCAGGTGTCGGGGAACCAAAACGTAGGAAAAACGGCGAGTGTCGGGGAACCAAAACGTAGTGCTCTTCAGGGGAGTTTTTAACATTCCATATCGGGCGACGGACCAGCCTCTGAGGGACGAAAAAAGTGCCCTGACATGCGTCGTGGCACTCTCAAGGTGGGGTTATAGCTCCTCGATGGTTCGGCTGCTCTGGAACGCAGCTTTCGCTTTCTCGTAGTCGGACAAGCTGGCGAAGTCCTCGCGTCTCGGCTCGGTTATCACGTCTCAATCCTCTGCAATGCGAGCGTTGTCGAGGCGGTTCTCGTGCACGTTGGTCTTCATTTGCTCGATGGTGAACGCCGTCGTTGGCCGGATGACGATCTTGGCGTCGGCAAGAATGCGGCCCTTGCCTTGGAGTTCGTTGCGCACGATCTGCTTTTCGATCGTGTAGCGGGCCACGATGTCGGTCATCTCCGATAATGCGTGCTCGACGAGCTTCAAATTGTCGGACAAGCGGTCGTAGAGGGTGACGCCGGAGTTCTCGATGATGGTCGAGAGCTTGATGTTGTAGGTTTTGGACGGCGCGGCGTAGACGAAGCGGAGACTGAGCATCTTGGTGAGCCAGCGCACGAGGTAGAGGTCTGCGCCCATGACGCGCTCGTAATTTATTTGTCTCCAGGATCTCGAAAGAATTGCCTGGGAGATGAGAGTGTTGAAGCGGATGTAGACGGTCGCTTTGGCGGCGTCGCGGGACTTCTTGTCGTTGAAATAGCCGAGGTCGGCGATCGGCGAGAAGACGAGGTCGTCGTCGTCGGTCTCGCTTCTCAGATGGATCTTGGTCTTGGCGAGCACCTGGAGCCCTTCGCGGATCTGGTCGTAGGAGTAGGCCTTCGCCTTGTCGCGGTTGGTTCAACGCTTCTTGAGCTCTTCGGCGATGCGATGGATCGAGGTGAAGAGAACGAAAGAGTCCGATGTCGGTCGCCCGTCGCCGCCATCGGTAAAATATCCCTTGTCGATGGCGAGCTTCATCAGCACCCATTCGAGCACCTCCTCCTTCACTCACGGAAACTCGGCGCGGAGGTCGCCGTTCGGCTGGTCGACATAGGCGGGAGCAAGGGTGAGCTTGTAGCGCTTCGACTGGTAGGTGAACTCGCGCTTGAGCGGCGCGGCGGTTCCGTCCGGGTTCCATTTCACGGTCGATGCGTTTCAGCGTGCGATCATGAAGCGCGGAATAGACTCGTAAAAGTCGAAAGCGTTGGTGTAGGCGTCGTCGGAGACGAGGCGGAAAAGTTCGAGCTGAGCGGGCTGCTGACTTGCCGGGACGAGACCCTCGGACTTAGATTTTCTTGCGTCCATTTTCGGCGTCTTTTTTATCGAGGTATTGGATAACGAGGTCGCGAAGCAACTCCGAGATTGGGAACATCTCGCCGATGGTCGCCATGAGGCGCTTCTTCTCGGCCTTGGTCAGGCGCGTGTAGAGCCTTTCGCTGAGCACTTGCGCGGCAGGCTTCTTGACGAAGAGGTGAGACGCCGGCTTGGCGATCACGACTTTTTCTGGTCTTGCTTTGGTCTTGTCGGCGAGGCGAACGGCCTTCGCCAGGATGTCTTTTTTCATAAGGTATTCGGTTAAGGAATAGGTGCTGCCTAGCTGTGTAGGTCGAGGTAGCCGTAAAGCGTCTCAATCTGCGGCAGGATGTGTCGGAGCTGATGACGCTCCAGCCCGCCGAGTTCGGCAATTTCGAAGACCGTCAGACCGTCGTCGGCGATACGTGAGATGTAGCGGGAGTGGTTGACCACGAAGACTGCGACCTTGGGAAAGCGCTGGCGGAGAATGTGCTCCAGGTCGGCGACGTGCTCAGGAGACGTGTTGTTGATGAGGATGATGATTCTCGCGCAGTGCGGCTGCAGTGCAGTTACGGTCTTCACGGCAGGCATGAGGTCGGCGGTCGATTGGTAGGAGAGCGGTACGGCGCAGATATTGGCCATCTGCGCGGCTTCAATCACACGGCTTTCAACGAAGCCTCAAAAGTCGAAGACCAGCGGCTTGCCTTTGAAGCGGGTGGCAACGGTCTTCAGCGCTTGTCATGGCTGGAGCGTAGCGATGCGTCCTCATGGCAGAGCCGCCTCATAGATGTCGGCGGTGCCATTATCGAGGTCATTGGTGATGAGCACGCCGCCGCAATGCTTGGCGTAGCCGACAGCGTGCGTCGTCTTACCCTGCCCTCATTTGATCGAGTAGAAAAACACGGTCATGATGCAATAGTTATAGGATAACACTGACATTCTATGCATAGCGGCGGCGAATGCAAATGAAAGAGAAGAGAATGTGAGAGCGGCTCTGACCGGCGCCGTTTGCTCCGATCTCAAGCCTCGAAGAAGTCCTCGTCGATGCGCTTGATGACGACGGCGCGGTCTTCGCGGACACCGACGTTGTAGCGCAGCATCAGGCGAGCGAGCTCGCGGCCATCGATAAGAATGATGGGCTTGTGAATGCTCTCGATATAGGTCCTGCATGGACCTGAGAACTTTGCAGTGGTGATGAACACTCCGCGTGTCGTCTTCTTTGAGTCGAGGCTTCCAGAGAAGTCGCGAACTTCGCGTTCGGGCACAGAGGATTGAGGTTCGTAGCACTTGGCCTGGATGTACACCCGGTCAATACCGAGTGCGTCCAGGTGGATGACGCCGTCGACACCGCCATCCCCGCTCCCACCGATGCGGCGCGCTGCACCGTCGAGCCCCTTGCCGTATCCCATGGCCGTGAGCAGCTGCACGACCAGCTCCTCAAAGAAGGCGGCACGCTGGGTTTGATTGGGGATAGCGAAGATGCGGTCGATCAGCTCGTCCTCGATTTCCGCCTCGATCTCGCGAATGGCGGCATCGATTCGCTCTGCCGGTGTCTTGGTCTCCTCGACGGCATCGAGAATCGCCTCGGAGGCTTCCGTCGTCGGTGATGCATGTCGCCCGGTAAAGGCACGGAACTCGGCGAACTGCGAGAGAGTACGATTGTCGACTCGTGACGGCTTCGTGACCAGGAGCTGCCGACCGCGATCAGTTGCCTTGAAGACGCCCCGCCGTACTTGCTCGACGAGGCCCGCCTTGACCATGTAGGTCTTAGCCCAGTGCGCGCGATTATTGAGCACGGGGAAGCCGCCGCTGGGAATCCGCTCGGTGAGTTGCTCGGGTGTCAGTTGGAACTCGGTCGCGAGCTTGGGGATGATGGCGGGAATGGTGACCTCGCCCTCGGCGGCATGTCGAAGGACGGGCAACATGAGGGTCTGATAGTTGGGAATGTCAGGCATCGGCATCCTCGTCGGAGCCATTATCATCGCTGTCAGGAGCTGCGTCGGCGACAAGTCCAGCAGGTGTGAAGGGCATGCGCGGCGGCGCCGTGCGCCACATGAGCTGCACTTCTTCGGGCGTCAGCCCATAGGCCTCGTTGACGAGATCGGACAGCTTGCGCTCAAGCGCGAAGATTTCCGCGCGCGCCTGCCTTGCGGGCTCAATGGTAGCGGCGTGCTCGCGCTTAAGCTCGGCGATCTCGGCGGCTGTGAGTTTGCGCTTCTTGGGGACCGAGCCGATGACCACATCGATTAGACCGTCAGCATCGAGCGCAGTTATGGTCGAGATGCGACTCTTCGGGATCTCGATACCGAAGGAATGATGGAGCCAATCCAGGACTTGAACCGCGGCAGCTTGCTGCTCGTTTGTGTGCTCAATAAGGGTCTTTGCAAGCCTAGCGGCTTCATTTTTAGACTTGATACTGAATGTTGCGATAGGAAGATGCTCCATCTTGAAGCCCATCGGGGAAAGGGCTTCATCCTTCATATGCGGAAGAAAACGCCAGTTGAACCACCACATGAGTGGTGAATTGAGAATGGTCAGTAGTGAAGGCTCGTCGGTGGTGAGAATGAAGGTCTTGTTGTTGCTGAAGAGCCCCTTTTCGTCATAGGCATAGGCAGGGTGAAATTGAATCTCCTGATAGATGATTTTCGGCTTGCTGAATTCCTGCCAATAGTCGATGGCATCCTGAATCTCGTACCAAGCGTAGGTACCTTCCTTGCGGCCAGACCATTTCCCACCGGCAGTAGCTGGTTGCCAGTCAGTAGGTTTGGGCTCAAGCTGTTCGCGAAATCTTGAAAGGTGGCGTTTGACGCTGGGATAGGCATCAATGTCGATGCCGCGACGGGTAAAGATCATCCATAAGCCTTGCCAATTTGGACGCCAGCGACTGACATCCTGGCCTCGAACGAAGGGCTTGATAATCGTAGCGGCTCTTGAATGTTCACGTATGAGCGCGTCTTTCGTCGGAGTGTCAACGAGGAATGCCTCGTTGAATCCTGTCAGGACACCCCGGTAGGGCTTGACTCCAGCGGCCTCCGTCAGTGGGACGCCGGCTCGCCTGATCTTCTCAAGCAGCGCCACGACATCCGGCGGTTCAAGGGTCCAGCTCTCTTTCGTGAAATGCGCCAGCGGCAGCGGATACGTTGCCTTCGCCACCGCCTCATCGAGCGCTTTCTCAGGCACGTCGTCGCGCGGGATGACGCATACGCTCGTATTGGCTGGCTGCGTCCCCCCATCGGGCTTGCGCACGACCAGCACCGAAGGGAACACGTCCGCATCGGGGAAGAACTTCTTGGCGTGGCCGAAATCGGCGACGAACTCGATCCACGCCTTACTGGCGAAGAGATCGCGTAGGCCCTCGGCATATCCAGCCCGCATCCACTTGTTGGTGACGACGTAGGAGAGGCGACCGCCAGGCTTCAACAGCTTGAGGCCCTGGTCGTAGAAGTAGACGTAGAGGTCGGCCGAGCCGTCGTAGGTGTCGGGGTAGGCACGCTTGAGGCCGGGCTTGATGGGCTTGATCAGCTCGTGTCGGACATAGGGCGGATTACCGATGACGGCGTCGAAGCCGCCGTGCAGCTCGGCACTTTCCCAGGTGTGCCAGATGCCAGGGAACGCCACCTGCCAGTGCAGGAAGCGCTCGCTCTCGATGCGGGACTTGGTGTCGGGCAGCCACTTGGAAAGCGTGGTCGCGGTCTCGTGCTCGTTGAACAAGACCTTTTTCTTCGGTGAAAGTTCGCGCTTCTTGCGCTCCATCTCGGTCTCGATTGGAGCCGGTGGAATTGTGACCTTGAGCGCACCAGCAGCGAGCTTGACGGGGTCGCCAAATGCTCCCTTGGTCCATGCTTGGACCGTGGCGATATCGAGCTTTGATTTCGGCTCTTGCCATTCGGTGGCGTGAACGAGAGTGAGGAGCCCGGTCAGCTCGGAGGTCATACTCTCGATGCCGTCGAACAGGTTCTTGGACTGGTAGACTTCGGCGATATCGGCGTCGGTGAGCTTCTCGATGGTCTGCATGCCGGCGGCGGCACCAAAGGCACGCTGCAACGGAGCATTCATCAGGAGTGGGCTGCCCCATTCGACGAGCCGATCCATGGCCGGACGGACCCAGGCACCGAACAGGGAATCGCCGCAGCGCAAATGATGATCGAGGAAGGAGAGTGGCGCTCCGACGGTAAAGGTGTGCAGCCAGAGCGCGACCTTGGCGAGCTCGACGGCGAGCGGATTCTTGTCGACGCCATAGACGCAGCGCTTCAGCACCATGCGGCGAACGATGTGCCGGTCCTGCAAGTGCTCGGCGACGTAGGGCCAGTTGTTCTTATGAGCGTGGTCGATGATGTCGTCGCGGATTTTGGTGATCTCGTGCGCGAGCGGGGACTCGTAGTCGCCCCACTCGACGGCGTTTTGGGCCTCCGACATGGCAGAGAGCACCTTGTCGGCGAGCCAGTCCACGAGACTGACGAGGAAGTGCCCGGACCCCATGGCGGGGTCGCAGATCTTGAGGGACAGGATGGTACGCGCGGGGTCGATGCGGCGGAGCTCTCCCAGTCGCAAGTTGACCACACGCTTGTCCTTGCTCAGCAGAGCAGCTTGCTTGTGGAAGGTGTCGAGGGCAGCGGCGACGAATGGACCGACGGCCTTCTCGATGATCAACATCACGAGGCTATCAGGGGTGTAGTAGCTCCCCGATTCATGGCGTGCGGCATCGTCGGGATCGATGACGACCTTCCCATCGATGAGCCTCAGTCCGTATTCGAGGGTGCGCTCGTAGACCGAGCCCAATTGCTGCACCGAGAGGTCGCGGTAGTTGATGTAGCGCGGCTCGCCATCCTCGATGCGGTGTGAGAGTCCGTAGACGAGATCGGTGACGATGGCATCGGGGAGCTGGATTTCGGCAAGCAGCGGCGCCGTCTCCTTGGCGAAGAGGCCGCCGTTGTAGGGCGGGATGCCAAAGTCGTTGTCGCCTTCAGAAATGGCTTTGAAGATCGCCGTGAGGCGCGGCCAGAAACTCGCATGTGTCGAGGACTCGGCCTTGCCATCCGCTTTGCGCTTGGCGATCTCGAGCCGCATCGTCGTCAGCGAGAAGTCCTTATAAGGCTGCCGGTTGTCCGGCAGGAGGTCGCGGTCCTCCGCGTAGACGACGAAGAGCAAGCGATAGAGCAATACGAGGGCGCTCTGGCGCACTTGGTCGAGGTAGTCCTTGCCGATGTTGGCTGGTTGCTTCTTGTCGTTGGCGGCGATGGCCGTGACGAGACGCGGGAACAGCTCGTCGAAAACGAGGTGCGACAGGTCCTTGGTGACCTGCTCTTCCCAGACCTTGCCGGTCTCACGCGATTGTTCGTGGAAGGTGAGGTGGCCCTCTGAGGGGAGGAAGGCGGCGCGCGAAAACATGAGGATGAACAGGCGCAGACAGTGGTCGCGCGTCATCCGCTTGTCGGCGGTATCGAAGATATCGAGGTCGTGTCCGGGCAAGTCGAGCGCCTTAGCGAGGTCTATCTCGAAGAAGTCCTCGGCGACGGATAGGGCACCCTGGAAGTAGAGGCGCCACTTCACGCCGTTGGTCAGGATGCCGAGCCGGACCTTGCCGTCGGTCTGGATATCGACGCGACTGAGGTACTGGAGCATCTGGGCGTCCGGTGCGCCCTCCTCGCCTCTGGTGCCGGTGTCGAGTGAGCGCTCCCACCGCTTGGCTTCGAGTATTGCGAGTCCGTGCTTGAAACCCTTCCAGTCCTTGCCCTCGGAGACTGCCTTGGACTTGGCCTCCGCGTCGGCGAGGAGCAGGGCGTCGGGCACCTGCTTGCGGCCCTTGGTCGACATGTTGGGCTGCACGAGGATGTCGGACCAGCCGAGGACCTCCATGACCGGATAGATGAAGTCCTTCTCGGTGACGGCCTCGTTCGGCTTGGCGTGCTTGGCAAAGCTCTGGGCAAGCGTCGACAGGCGCTGCTTAAGCGCCAGGAAGTCCTTGTCTGTCAGCGACTTCCACGGCTCGGTGCGGGCGATGGCCTCGAGCAGGTAGTCGCGCGTGAAGAGATTGCCGGCCAGCACGAATCAGACCCCCAGATGTTGTGGTGGCGACTATGCCCGAGACCGACGGCGTGGCGCTAGCGGCCTGCATTAACAGGGCGTGGAATTGCAGGAGGTGAGACGGGCTGGGATCGGACGGGCAGCACGCCTGTGGATAACTCTTAAATCAACGACGGTCGAAGAGCCCTGGATTCGCATTGGCGGCGGCGGTGTACAGGCCGAGCAGGGTCTTTAGGGCGTTCTCATCAAGGGGCTCGCCGAGGACCTGAGCGTTGTACTCGAGGACCTTCAAGACTCGCGGCGTGCGGCGCTTGTCGGTGACGAAGGCCCACTGCATCTTCATGGTGTCGATGATGGATGGGTTGATCTGGCGGTCGCGGACCAGAGTCCAGAAGTACTCATCCTCGATTGAGAAGTTCCGTTCCTTCTTGTTTGCATCCTTGCCCTTCCAGGTTCTGTTGCGATCCTCACGGTCCCAGTTGGGTGACGTGACGCTAAGCGTAACAATTTCGACGATCCAGTTGTCGATTTGGGGTACGTCCTCCTTGGGGCCGAGGGCGACCTGTAGGCGGGCAAAATCCGCGCGTTTGATGGGAAAGACGGGCTCTTCCTCGAAACCGAGTGCCTGTATCTGCCGGTTCTGAGAACAGGCAATGTAGAACTCGTTGCGCGCCTCGTAGGCGTCACGGAATTTGCGTTCATCGACGCCGATCTTGCGCAGCTCGCTGCGATCCTTCTGCAGAAATGATTTGGTGGTTTCCACCAAAATGGCGGTGCTTCCGTCACGCTTCGCGGCGTCATGGTCGGGATCCGCGACGGTGGGATGAGGCTGCTCGACAGGCTGGGATGCAAGGTCGATGACGGTCTTGCGGATGTACTTCCCTGCTTCGCGAAAGTAGTGATCCGGTGGATGGTTGGTTAGACCCTCGACGAACGCCTTACCCATGTCGCTCTCGGCAAATACTGCGACAGCTGTTGCTCCGGAAATCACGTAGACGGCGAGCTTGCTCTTGAACGAGCCGTCTTCGGGAGTAAGGACATAAATCTCATAGACGAGTCTGCCGTCGAAGAGGGAGCGATTGAAGGCTTCGACGATGTCTTTGGTCCGTGCCGCCGTTTCGATAAATGTGTTGAGCGGGAGTATGTGAGTGGGAACATCGAAGTGGAGCGGAATTATGCCAACGGACTTTTGTTGATCTGACGGTTGTGCCGGTGGATCGGTTGCCATGGATTCCGCCCCGAGAAAGTGGTCGGTAAGTCAGTTGGAGACATCGGCTCGATTCGCATGCCGCACAGGTAGAGTGCGTAGCCTGAAAAGCGGTGTGGCACAACGATGTGACCCTGTTTGTGCGCAAGGAGAAGCGCGGCCGATGAGGAGTTCGACGAGCCTCGAATCGCGGCGGTCGAAGAGCATGCTGATGGCGCTCGGAGCGAGCCCCGGCAAGGGACGCTCTGAGCGGGAGTGTACTTCTATCGCAAGAACAAGCCACTGAGCAGGGTTGGCGAAACGTTCTGAGCGCCAGCACTCGTGACCGCACAGGCGAGCCTGCCGTCGGACTTGGCGACGTTGTTGCGCCAGTGCAGCGGGCGAAGGTTGGATAGGGCGTCGGAGCCACCATTGGACTCCGGCGAGATGTGATCGATCTCCCACCCATAGGGGCTGTCGCGGTTGCCGTAGCTGTGGCGATGAATCCAGGCTCCGCAGGCGTCATGCCGGAATCCGGACGCTTCGGCCTGGAGACCGACGTAGCGGGCCTTGGCCCAGACACGGTCGGCAAGGGTCGGATAGGTGAACATGGTGTGGTCTTCCCTCTATTAGCCACGCGGCGGATTGGGGTCTTTGCCGTGCGAATCGCGGGCGCGGATGCGGCCGTCACGGCCGTGGACGAGGAGTTCGGTGCCCTGGTTCTGGGCGACCTGCCGGCCCCGGTCGATGGCCTCACGCTGGGTGTCGTGAGTGGAGGAGGCTCGCGATCCACCTTCGGGGCGGACTGCCCAGCGGTCGCGGTGAGGTACGACGTGTTGATTGCGGTTAGTCATTGATTGCTCCGATTGGAGAGGGACCTTAGGTGGAACGCTGAACGACTCGCAGATCAGAGCATGCGTGGAGGCGGATAATGAGTCAATAGCAAACATCATCGCGTCAGCAATACACGCAAATGTTTGTAATGTTGACAAAAGTGAGCGGGTCAGACACACAAGCACCATGCAGGCCGACGACATCTACAGATTGTTGGGAGAGGCGGTGGCTCGGCGGCGCAAGCTGCTGGGGATGACGCAGGCGGAGCTGGCCAAGGTGGTCGGGTTGTCGCGAGGATCGATCGCGAACATCGAGGTCGGGCGGCAGAAGATGTTGGTACATCAAGCCTACGCCCTGGCCGAGGCTTTGCGGCTCGAGAACGTGGGTCAGCTGTTGCCTTTGGTGCCGTCGTCCGAGCCGTCAGCGGAGCATGTCCGGGTTCATGTGGGTGTCGGGAGTGCGCCAGGGAGTGGCACTGATGCGGAGGGGATGACAGCGCGGCAGCGGGCGGAGATCGAAAGCTTAGTCAGTCACGCTCAACCGGCGAAGGGGAGGAAGGCAGGCGGAACATGACGAAGACTCGTAAGCGCAACGCCAAACAGGAGGCACAACGGATTCTAGCTGAGCACTCTGTGCGGTCGGCGCCAGTCGGGGTGGAGCGCATCGCGAGGGCGCTTGGTGCTTCGCTTGAGGTTCGCCCGCTCGACGAGCAGCTGTCGGGTATGATCTTCATCAAGGCGGGGGTTCCGGTCATCGGGGTCAACGCGCTGCATCACCCGCATCGGCAGAGGTTCACGATCGGTCACGAGGTCGGTCACCTGGTGCTGCACCGGGACCGGCTCGAAGGCGTCGTGCACGTTGACAAAACGTATCCAATGCTGCGGCGGGATCAGGCCTCGTCGACAGGGGTTGACCTGATGGAAATCGAGGCAAACGCATTCGCGGCAGAGCTGCTGATGCCGGAGGCATTGCTTGAAGGAGAGCTGACGACGCCGCTCGACGTGGACGACGAGGAGCGACTGACTGCATTGTCGCGGAAGTTCAAGGTCAGCACGTCGGCAATGCGCTATCGATTGATAGGTTACTTCTTCGAGTGAAGTGCGCAACCGGCGAATGAAAAAAGAATAATCGATGCCGCGGCGGCAATCTCAGCTTCTGTGCTTTCGCGTGTTGCGTGCTGAAACTATATCCTCGACTCTCGGCCTCGCCTCGATCCACTCATCGATATCGCTCTCGCGCCATGCGTGTGTGCCGTCGGGTTGCTCGACGGGTGACGGAAAATCGCCGCTTGCAACAAGGCCCATGATCTCGCCGTGCGGCAGCGTGGTGCGGTCCTTCACGTCGTCGATTGTCAGCCACGTGGTGGCGGTCATCGATATTCTCCAAATTGTCGGCCCTCGTCCGGGCTTGCTTGCGAGTAGCAGAGCAAGAATCGGGCGGCGAGCGAACTTTGGAAGCGTCTCATGGCGTCTCATATGAAAATGGGCAGAGAAGGTCGGCCCTCCCCTGCCCTTACGCCGTCACTTCTGGCCATGTTTCGAACTAAGCCCCCTTGATGCGTGGCAGGGCATCGAGCCAGGCATCGATCTCGTGCTCGTGCCAGCCGATGCGGCCGGGTCCGATCTCTACAGGCAATGGAAATGTGCCCTTGCCGGCAAGAGACCGGTCTTTGAGACGGTAGACAGTGGCACGCGAGATGCTGAGGCGGTAAGCAACCTCTTTGAGGCAAATGAGTTTGCGAGGCTTTCGTGGCGGCGAGGGCGGGGACGACGTTGGCGACGAGGCACTCTGCACAGGGGCTGCGAGGGGGGATTGGGCTGTATTCCTCTTATTGGAAGTTTTGGTATCGATGATGTCCGTTGTCATGGTCTTCCCCCAGAGCAAGGTGGATGGAAACGCACAGCGATGATGGTGTCGGGCCCAATGAATCGGGGGTGATGTTGCGCGGCGTGGGGGTGGGCAGCGATAAAATGCGCGTGGATCATGGCGGTCTCCTCGTTCAGGGTTGACGTATCCAAGCAATAGCCATCGCTCACGAGCGGGGGTGAGGTACGCGGCATCCAACTAGGGATTGGTGAAGTGAACGAGCGCGCGCCTATCGGGAACGCGCTGCGTCCTCGATATCGGGCTGGTTCAGAAAGGCGAGGGGTCGGCCGAGGTCAGATCAATCGAGCCGAATGTACGCTTCCCGTGGCCAGCCCATCTGCATGGGCTTCGGGAGCTTCGGCGGGCACGGGAGCCACGGAGAACAGCTAACGCCTACCGTCGCCATCGGGATATCGGTCACATCGATCGGCATTTGGACGGTGGCGAGCGTAAGCAACAGCGACCTCCATCGGGTCAGCGCTTCTAATGAGGTGGGCGGACAATACCGCATTAAGCGAGCGAAAGGGTTAATTTCCGTCAACTTTTGTTGACTCATAGCGTCTCATGACACCCAAGAAAGGCTGACGGACGCTGCTATTCGGCTGCTATAGCGCTGGTTGCTGGCGCAAGGATCTCTTGCAATCGGCGCCCCCATGCCTCCAGCGCCTCGCGCTTCTCCCGGTCATAGCTGTACTTGACGTAGACGGCGCTGGTGATCGTGCCCTTCTGGGCAGAGATGTGGTTGAGCACGAGCGAAATCGTGTGCGGGTTGATGCCGAGCTCAGCCATACCAGTGGCGGCCGTGCGGCGCAGGTCGTGCACGCGGAAATCGGCGAGGCCGATGTAGGGCCGCGCGCGTTGCAAGCCTTTGGTCGCTGCACCAGACCCGATGGACACATCGTCGTTGGGCGAAGGGAAAAGATACAGGCTATCGCCTGAAAGTTTCTCGGCCTCTCTGATGAGGGAGACGGCAAGCGGCGATAGCGGCACGCGGTGAGACTCGCGGTTCTTGCTACGCGCTCCAGGGATCATCCATATCGGCGCAGCACCGTCGAGGCTCAGTTCCGACTTGGCGATGTTGGACACTTCGCCAATGCGCTGCGCAGTGACCAGGGCAATCTTGAGTGTGAGCCTTACGCCTTCCGTTAGCGGCGTCTCATCGAGTTTCCTCCAGAGCTGTTTGATTTCGTCGACTGTGAGTGCACGCTCCCGTGGCCGCTCCTTCTTGAGTGGCGGCTTCATGCCGAAGGTGGGATCGAGTGAAAGGATATCGCGGCTCAAACCCCAGCGGTATATCGAGCGGACGAGTTCATACACGCGCGCCGGCCGGTGCGAGAGATTTCGCGCAACGTCGAGGATAGGAACATCCTTGGACTTAGTCTTAGCGGCTTTTTTCTTGCCGAGACGGCCGTCCGGTTTCAAAGCAACGGCATCGAGAAGGAAGAGGATGTCACGCTTAGTGACGGCGTGAGCCTTCATGGCGCCGATCACCGGCCAGACGTGACGCCTCAACATTGAAACGTTGTCGGCGAGCGAGCGCGCTGTTTTGTTGGGACCGTGGATCTTGATCCAGTCCTCGCTCATCTCCTTGAACGTCGGAGCGGACTTGATCTCCTTCAGCTTGGCTGCCGGGTCATTGCCGTCCTCGACCTGGATTTTGAGGGCCATGGCACGCTGGCGGGCTTCGGCGAGGCCAACTTGCGGATAGGGGCCGATGGTGACGCGGCGAACGGTGCCGTCGCTCTTGCGCGTGTAGAGCAGCGCCCAGGTCTTCGCGCCGCCCTTCGTGACGCGCAGTTCGAGCCCCCGTGTTTCGAGATCACGAAGCTCGAGGCGGGCCTCCCCTGGCGTGGGTTTGGCATGCTTCACGCGCTTGTCAGTCAGAAGTTCGAGTGCCATTGGTGAGCACCTTCGAAGAACACCCGACATGGACTGTCAGGTAAAATCCAATACGCTAAACAGGTTAGCACCAAGCTCTGGGGTAAGCGAGGGGTAAGAAAAAGCCCGCGCTAGGGTGAAATTTCCTGCTACGTCCTGAAACTATAAAGCCCTATCAAACATCTGTTATGTATAGTTTTTATCGATCTTGACGGCTCTCACCGAATCTCATGGTTTCTCTATTTGTTCTTGTGTAAACTTCTCATAACCTGAAGGTCGTAGGTTCAAATCCTGCCCCCGCAACCACTTTTGTCATAACTCGCTGACAATTCCGATCTGAGAGGCGCCATGTTTCGCCCTCGATCTGCCTTTGTTCGCTCAAAATTCTCCGATTTCGTCTCGCCGCTGGGCGCGCAGCGAGCGAGCCCCATCAAGCATCCTAGGATCAACGAATTCGGCGAGTTGGCCATGGCCATAACCGACAGCATTTCACCCCTCGACGACGGCTTCATGCGCTTCGGCCATATCGCGATGCTCATGGCCGAGGAGAACGAGCAGCGCGCATACGAGGACATTATGGACCGCTTCAAGCGCGCCGTGTTTGCCGGCGAGCTCGAGCCGCCGCACATCTTCACGCCGGATCGGGATAACCCGGTCAACTGGTTGCACATGGAGATCGTAATCCCCCCGTTCGAGCTGACGCGGGCGCAGGCCGAACTCGAGCCTCGGCCCAAGCGCTTCTATGGCGTCGGCCGCGAGACGATCGTGAGCGTGCTGTACACCAGCAACGCGTTGCCGGGCCGCGCTGAGCAGTGGTCGCAGCTGATCGAGCCGCGTGGGCGCAGCGCCGAGCCCGAGGAGGCGCCGCGCATGCTGGCGGCCATCCCGTTCCGTGAATTCCCCGACCGCGGCCGGCTCGAGTTCGAGGCGCTTGTCGTGCCGAAGGTCAAGCTCTCGGGATGGTTCGAGGCGCAGGGCGAGGACCTGCCGGCGTTCCTCATGGACAAGCCTCAGACGAGCGGATCGGGGTCCATCGTGCCGGTCGTCGGTGAGGATATCTCGACACGCCCACCCGGCCGCCCCCACAAGCCGGCGTGGCCACGCATCGTTCAGCTCGTGCGCGAGCTGCGTGACGCCAACCCAGACTGGCAGAAGAAGCGGCTGGCCTACGAGGCGTGGCAGCTCGCCCGCCGCGAGTTCTCCGAGGCCGAGTTGCCGTCGGTCGCGACGATCCAGCGGAGCATGGTGGGGATTCTGGGCGGCGGGTCGGGATAGCCGCTCGGCTCGGGCACCGTACCGGGGTGAGCCCACCCTGGAGTGCAGCGCAAATGGCCATTTGTGCTAGAATAACTCCCGACACCGGGAGTTGATGATGACCATACAGCTGTCCAGCGAGGTCGAGCGTCTGGCTCGCCTGCTCGCCACCAAGACTGGCAAGAACCTCGACGACGTCGTCAAGGAAGCGATCGAGGAGCGCGCCCGCGCAGCGGGTGTGCCGGTTGGGGCCGGCCGACGCACGCCCGCGGAGATCGAGCGCAGCCTCAGCGAGATCGTCGCGCGTGTCTCCGCTCTGCCAGTCCTGGACAACCGCAGCGCTGACGAGATCATCGGCTACGACGAGTTCGGAGTGCCCAGGTGATTGTCGTCGATGCTTCGGCGCTGATAGCCGTGTTCGAGGACGAGCCGGAGCGTCAGCGATTCAACTCGATCATTGCCAATGCCGACCGGCGGCTCGTCTCGACGGTCACCCTTCTCGAAGCCGGGATGGTGGCGCGCGGCAGGCGCGGTGCAGCAGGCCTCGCCGCGATGCAGGCCATCATCGAGCAAGCCGAGATCGAGGTTGTCCCGTTCGATTCGGGACATCTGGCGCTGGCACTCGACGCGTTCGAGCGCTACGGCAAGGGCCTCAACCCGGCAGCCCGGCTCAACCTCGGGGACTGCTGCTCCTATGCGTTGGCCAAGAGCCTTGGCGCGCCGTTGCTGTTCAAGGGCAACGACTTCGTCCACACCGACATTGTCGCGGCGGCGTGATCACCGGGCCTTCCCGCGTGGAGATCGCCAATCCATTCTGCGTCACGCCCGCCTCTCGACCAGGTGCTGGACGTCAGCTATACCTCCCGAACGATGTGTGCCGGGGACACGCGGGACGAGCGAATCTGACCCACTGCAGACGTTTCCGGCTGGCGGCCTCTTAACTCGGCGGTGTCCGGTCCTGAGAATAGCTACCGAAGTCAGCGACGACGCGAAGGGACACACTTGCTTCCATAGCCGCATCACCTGCGTTGAGTTTCTAGCTTGCCCCCTGACTAGAAGGATCGCGGAGGGTCGCGGTGGGATGGGAGATGAACGAAATTTGCCCGGACCCGGTGGGCTTCATCGCATCGCTCGAAGCCTCGTTAGACCGAGAAGCAAGAACGCCAAAAAGCTGATTCCCAGTACTGCCATAGCCATATATAAATGGCCTTCAGAACCGAACACAACCAGCCCCGCAGTCACCGTAGAAAAGACAGCGATTGAAGCAGTAGCGAGCGCAGCAAGGGACGTAAATGAAAATAGCATTATACGTGCTGCTAGGAAATTTCTTTGCGTTGCGAAGGCGACTACGCGTTGCCAGCCTATGAGCGCTAGCAGACCCCAAACTCCTCCCGAAAAAAGAATTAGCACATAGTTATCTCTAGTATTCGGATCAATAATTTCATGTAAATAATAGGTCGATACTACGAATATGATCACGTAGGCGATCGAGGCTCCGATCGATGTCCACGTTCCCGCTGTCGATAGCTGGAATCTTGGCGCTCGGAATGTCAGCCCAGACAGGAATGCCTGCCAGTTGCTCATGGTTAATGTACGCACTACACCACTGCCGCCCTTTGTGCTCTCTGGGCCGACTACCACCTGCTTAAGGCGGGCAATTGCGGCTTGCCGCTGCGACACGGTTGGGTTGGTGCCAAGAAACGCGACGATGTCGTCGATACCTGCAGTCGGCTTCTCCCAATCCACCGATACAGATGCCGCTACCGGCTTGACGCCGAGCTTGCCGATCGCCCGCAGGATATGGTCAAGGCTGGTCACATCATCAGTATGCTGACCTTGGAATCCAAATGGTATGTCACGCGGATTGAGCAACGGTTCTTTGGTCGCAACCAACTTTTCTAAATTCAGCGCAAAACTCGCCTCGTCGCGCACAAATCGGGATTTCACCGACGTCTTCGTCCAAATGACAATCGCCGCTTTGGCGTCCTGCAGCGCCTGCAGGATGACCTCATAGTAGTCGTCCGAGCCCACCAGCTCTGCGTCCCACCACACCCGGTATCCGCGCGCTTTCAGACCGTTGGCAACCGCCTCTGCCAAGGCGCGATCCTTGCTCGCGTATGAGATGAATAGATCTGACAAGACACACCTCGACCTCGGACGGTCTTCATCGTAACCTTATTCTCGCAGCAGTCGACTTAAGCAAAGCGATATAAAACATTGAAAAACACGTGCGAAGTCGTTCTGCCCGTGATTCAGTCAACTGCTGCCGCGTTCCTTGCGTGTCTCGCAATGTCGAGCCTACCGAATCCTGACGTCTTCTAGACAACCAAGATCTACTTACCGATTATGACGCTCCGGCTCCGATTTTGGCAAACTGCGACAGTCAGCTATCCTATCCCGAAGCTGCCCAGGTGCAAGCCCGTCTTTGACATCAATGCTCACGTCGCTTGTGGCCCGGAGCAGGAAGTCACCGTTCGTCTCCTTGTCACCGACGAGCGGAAGCGTTCGTAGGCTAGCTTACTGATCTGGTAGGGCGGTCAACGTCGTGCAACAAGTCGTCGAGTGCGCCGCCGAGGCCACAGCCGACCTAACCCTCTGAGCAGGCTCTTCGTTTCGCATCACCGTAGCGCCTGCCACCAGGCCGTTTTCGCGAAATCTTTGCCCCTGTTTCGCCTTTGCCCCTCCTGCTTGGCTGATGGACCGCCATCGCCTGCAGGAGAGCACCCATGTCCAAGCCGGCGACCAACGGCGCCGCTTCTGAAGCGACGCGCCCCTTCACGCTGCGGCTCGCTGCCCGTGACATCGAGCAGCTGCAGGCGCGCGCCCACGTCGTCTCCGGCACGGTCACGGCGGTCGCGCGCGAGTTGATCGTGACGGCGCTGGCCGGTGGCGACAACCGGGCCATGGCCGAGCGCCTGATGCAGATCGAGCGCCGGTTCGCAGTGCTCGAAGGCTCTGCGCGCGAGATCGCTGTCACTGCCGATCGCACCGAGGCTGTCGTCACCGAGCTCTGCGTCAAGTTCGACGCGCTGCTCACGGCGCTGTCCGCGGGGGAGAGCGCGTCGTGACGCTTCGCACAAAGGTGATCACGCTGGGTCTGCTGCTTGCGGCCATGAGTGCGGTCGCGCTCATCGACCGGGTCGCCATCGACTGGTATCCGCCGGCCGGCACTGCGCTGGAGGGGCGTGCGGTGGCCTACGCGCCGGGAGACATCCGCGACTGCATCGGTGCACGCGCGTTTTCCAGCCTGGGCGATGCTACCAGCACGCGACTGTGGAACGCGTGTGCCGCCTCGTTCGCGCGCACGGGCTCGCTCGCCGGCTTCACCTGGCGATATTGGACGCTGGTTGCGTCATGCGCCCTGGTGCTCGTGTCGTTGCTCGGATTCGCCTTTGCATTGCACAGCGATCGAGCCAGCGCACGCGTGCTGCGCGGCCGGCGCCTGCTGACCGGCGACGAGGCACACCGTGCCTTTCTCCGCTCATCACGCGCCGAGTACCGGCAATCCGGCGCGGGGCTGGAGCTGCTGCCTGGCCTGGCTGTCAGCCGCGACCGCGAATCCCGGCACTGGCTGATCTGGGGCAGCGTCGGTGCCGGCAAGACGCAGACTATGCTGCATCTGATTCTGGCGGCGATCGCGCGCGGCGACGGCGTGCTGGTGCTCGACGTCAAAGGCGACATGACCGCCGGCCTGCCGGGCGAGCCGCTGCTGCTCGCGCCGCAAGACTACCGCTCGCTGGTGTGGGACGTGGCGCGCGACTGCCGCACCAAACAGGACGCGCGCGAGCTGGCAGCGCGGCTGATCCCGAAGAGCGATGATCCAATGTGGTCGGACGCGGCGCGCGACATTCTCGTCGTGTGCGTGGCGGCGCTGCAGGCGACGCGCGGCGAGCGGTGGTCGTGGTCCGACTTGCATGCCATCGCAACGTCCGACGCGGAAACGCTGCTCGGTCTGGCCCGATCGCACCATGTCGATGCCGTGCGTCTGCTCGAAAACCCGGACAGCCGGACCACGCAAAGCGTGCTCTCGACATTCCAGGCGCACATGCATGTGGTCGCGACGCTGGCCGACGCCTGGCGCGCGAGCGCTAATGGCGGCTTCTCGATCTCGGACTGGCTGAAGAAGCCAGCGCCATTCCGGCCGGTGATCCTGCAGCATGACGGGCGCTATCCCGAGCTTTCGAGTGCGTGGATCGGCGGCATGCTCGCGCTGCTAGCGTCGGCCGTCGGCAGCCCGTCGCTGGCCGAGAGCCGCGAGCGACGCATCTGGATTTTCGCGGACGAGTTCCCGCAGCTACCGCGGCTAGAACACTTCTCGACGTTCCTCGATCTCGGCCGCTCGAAGGGCGTGATCACGGTGATCGGCGCACAGGACATCGCGCAGCTGCGCGCCACCTACGGCCACGAGCGCGCCGACGCCTGGGTCGGCATGATCGGAACCAAGATCATCACGCGGATCAATGCCGGGCGCGGCGCCGAGGAGGCGAGCGCGCTCATCGGCGACCAGGAGATCGAGCGCGTCGAGCGCAGCGAAACGGTGGTCGGCGGCAAGTCGAGCGTGACGATGACGCGCCGCCGTGAGATCCGGCGTGTCGTGACCGCATCCGAGATCGCGACACGGCTCGGCCCTCGTCGCGACGGAATTGCGTTGCTGCTTCTGGGCCTGGGCGACGACGTGCTTGAGCTGACCGTACCTTACGTGACCTTATCGCAAAGGCGGCCCGGCCATGTTCCGGCACTCTGGTCCGTCGCATCGGCAGCGACTGCGACGCACACAGACAAGCCAACAAAGCTCCACGTCGTGACGCCGTTGTCGAAGATCGCGGCAAGGCGCATTCGCGAGATCGGGGAGTGAGCGGCCATGGTCGCCTCGATCTCGGCGCGTGGTGGGGTCGAGTCCGCGCTCGGTTATTACGAGCATCTCGGCCAGGACGAGTATTACATGCGCGACGGCGAGCCGCCGGGCGGGTGGGCGGGGGAGGGGGCGGCGCGGCTGTCGCTGTCGGGGCCGGTGACGCGAAGTGAGTTCGATGCCGCGCTGCGCGGCATCGATCCGAAGACCGGTGAGCGTCTGGCAGCCATGGGCGGCAAGAACCAAAATCATGCCGCGGGCTGGGACGTGACGTTCAGCGCGCCGAAATCGGTGTCGGTGCAGTGGGCGCTGTCGGAGCCAAGCGACCGGCCGGCCATAGAGCGGGCCCATCGCGTCGCAGTCGTCGCGGCAACAACATATCTGGAGCAGACGGCCGCCTGGGCACGCCGGGGCAAGGGCGGGGTCATCCGCGAGCAGACCGCGGGGCTGCTGATGGCGCGGTTCGATCACCACACCAGCCGCGTTCTCGATCCGCAGCTGCACAGCCACGTGTTCGTGCTGAACCTGGCGCCGCGCAAGGACGGCACCTGGGGCGCCATCGTCAGCCGCGAGCTTTACAAGGCGCAGAAGCAGGCGGGCGCCGTCTATCGCCAGGCGATGGCCGCCGAGCTGGAGCGCGAGGGCCATGCCATCGAGCGGTCGGGTGACAGCTTTCGCATGCGCGCCATTCCACGCGAGATCGAACGCGGGTTCTCCAAGCGCCGTCAGGCGATCGAGGCGGCTGCCGAGACGCACGGGTACACGTCGGCCAAAGGCATGCAGTTGGCAGCGCTCCGCACGCGCCGTGCGAAGCGTGATGTCCATCGCGATGCGCTCTTCGAGACGTGGCGGGCAGAGGCGCGAGCCCGCGGCTTCGAATTCCGACGCGAGACTGTCGCCCGGTCCCCCGAGCCTCGACCGGCACAGATCGACCGCCGAAGACTCGACCGCCAATCATCACACCCGGCGATCCGATCCGCACCAAGATCGCAACCTGTCGCTCGTGTCGATCGCGCCGCTGCCAAGTTAGCAAGCGCGACGCGCGTCATGGACCAGCGCGCAGAAATGCCCGGCCTCGCTGTCGATCTGAAGCAGCGCCAGCACGCGTGCGATCGTGATTGAATGGTCGTCGTTGAAGCGATCGGAAGCGAATACGCGTGCTGTGTACGATAGACTCTGCGCGCAAGCCGCTGATGCAGCTCTGCATTCAAGTGAGTATGACGCCGCCACGTATACGCCTCTGTTTACAGCATTATCTGTTTTTTTTCGCGCCAGCTCATGGCGTTAGTCATCGCGCCCGGCACGGGCGTACGCACCGCAGGTGCATAGGGTGTGAAGTAAACCTTCGCCTGGTTCCTCTCCACGAACTCAGACCGTATCCGGCAAGCCGAGACCGTTCAGCGAGTCTGGCGAAGCCCCATTTTCTTGATCGGCCGGGATTGCTTTTCCCGACCCGGCCGTGCGGTTCCCGCCAGCACGGCGCGCAAGGCCGAGTCAAGGACGACCGCCCCTTCGGCGGTCGCCCGCAGGGTTCATCCTTGACCGGCCGAGCACCGTGCTAGGCTTGAGCGAGGTCTGGGCGATCAGCGGGAACGCTCTGGCTGCTGGTCTGCGCCGCTAGGTAGTTCCGGCGCAACCGCTGCTGGTTCGGCTCAGCTAAACTCCCGGTGCCCTGTGCTAAACGTGTAGGTATGTGTGCTGGTCTGGTCAGGCTTCGGCACCGAGCAGGCCTTGCTTACCCGCGCCGCAGCCGTGGGCTGCTGATCATGCTCGACAATGATGTCTAGCGGAAAGGCACGCGCATCGCAGCTGTCATTGCCGGCATCAATTTAGAACCTAAGGCGGTAGCCGATCGCCACGACATCTGCCCCGCCGTGTACGCCACCCATCACGCCAAATACCCCGGATCTGTGATGCAGCCTTACGAACAACTCGTGCTCCGGTGCTTGCTGCAGAGCGAACCCGATTTCCGGCGAGAAGTAGTGGAGCAGCTTCGATTTAGGACGCCCTTTCTCATTGGGCGCATAGACTTCCGAAACCGGGAACTGATCGACGTAGTTGATGCCGGTGCTCACCCCAGGCGAGACGATTAGAGTGTCGTACAACACCAAACCCCGATAGCGGAAATAGACGGCAGCCCAGCCTTCGCTTACGCCCGACCCGGCGAACCGTCTGCCCGCACCAAACTCGAGATCGGCGGTGAAGTCGCGCCAAAAGCGGGCGACCTGATAGGACAGGGCAGCGCCGACGAATTTGTCCGCGCGAACGCTCGGATTCGACATGACTTCGAATGCCGCATCCATCCGGCCGTCGGTGTGCTCCAACCCACCAAGGACGGAAACCGACCATGGGCCGGGATGATTTGCTGACTTCACCAAGCCCTGACCGAAAGTAGGAGAAGCCAAGAGTAGACTGGCTACCCCCAAGGCACGCATCACTCGCACCATCTTACGCATCACTCACACTCTCGTACACCGCGTCCCGGTCGAGATCGATATCAGATCCCCACCCGATGGATTTCACGCGGTCGAGCAAAACTCTTTTGCCCAGAAATGCTCCGCACACCCATAGCTGGTGACGCCCAGTATGCGGCGGCCGGCTTCAACGCCGCACACCAAACCGCCATGCCAAATGCGCACCAGCTTCTGGTGCCTGCGTCGGCCCAGTGCCTCGTCTAGCTGGAGCTCGCCGAGCCAGCGAGTGCACACATGGCTGCTGCTGCGGGTCCTCGTCCAGGAAAGCGGGGCCTGAGCGCCCACCGATGATCCGGTGGGTCTGGGACGTTCGACGGGAAGCACCTCTGGTGGCCGCATTCGGCGCAGCGGAACGGCGTGCCATCGCGCTCTGAGCGCGTAGTTAGAAATGTATCCGTTGCGCAGCTGCGCTAATTTGGCGCATCGTCGAGCCGACAGCAGTTATCCACAGATTGTCCAAAGCTGGCGTTGTCGAGGTCGAGTCATGAAGACGTTGTTGCAGGCGTACCGAGCAAACACTGGCCGCCGCTCGATGGTTTCCGAGGTGGCTTTGCCCGTACCAGCAAACGATGCGCCGCTAGTGCTGGGGGCCGGGACTGAGATAACAGGCAACATCGTCTCAAAGGTTCCCGTACACGTGCTCGCCGCGTTCCACGGCCGGGTGCAGGGGCCGGTAATTTTCATCGCTAAGACGGCGGAAGTCACCGGCAGGTTCGAAGCCGAGCACATTGTCGTTGAGGGGTGTGTCGCCGACGGCGACTTGTTCGCCGACCTGTTGGTATTGCGACCAGGTTGCGATGTGGCGGGCACCATCATGTGCCGTGAGCTAATCGTCGAGGAAGGCGCCCTGTTCGAAGGCCAGTATCGCCGCCATGCCGATCCACTGCGAATTGGCCGGCAGTTCGAGGAAGTCTGAGAGAGTCGCTTCGCGAGTATGTTCTCGGTCCCACGCCGCCGGAAACCGGCCAACAGCTTCAGTTCAGTAAAGTTGACTGGTGAACCGTTCAATTGACCAGCGTCGAAGGATGCCGCGAAGCAAACGCCGACCAGGGATCGGACTTGATCTCATGAACGAGCAAGGAGGCCAGCATTGTCAATGCAGTCGTGTATTTTGACTGTTCAAATGGCATGTCAAAACGTCCCTCGACAATCCAAGGCTGGCTTGCGTCGAAGAATGCGACCGAGTCGAGCACCGCTTCTAACACGCGGCGATCACTGGGCGGCGTCTCGAAAACGATTTGCGCGATGACTGAGAGTCGCAACTGAAGTCGAGCGAAGCGCTTGCTTTCCTCGTCATTGAGACCTTCGCCGCGCTCGACGCACCACAGTTGCAACCAATCGCGCGCGAGATCCTGGAAAACTGCACAAAGCACCAGATGACTTCGTGAATTAGGCGCTTCTGCGTCCAGACCTTGCGCCGAATTGGTAACAGAGCCGATTGACTGTGTATCGTGGCCAATCATATCGCTGTACTCCTACTCCTACAACTGTAACTCACAGGCAAGACCCACCGCTTGAGTAGCTGAAGGATGATCACGCACAATCGACTCCACACAATAACTGTTATTCCAGTCGAGGGGTGCGCTCGCAATTGACAACTACGCGGCCGCCTCTCACTTGGGTGGTTGCTGGGAGAGAGTTGTCCGCAGTCAGCGCCGACCCTTCATTTCTCGCCCAGTCTCGTTCACTGCGACGGGATAGGGCGTAGGCGTCTCGACCGAGGTCGATCGAGCTAGCGGGTATCGGTGCCGCGGCGGCGGCTTGGGCAGACTCGGCGATGTTCCTCGGCTGTGGGCGTAAAGGTGTGGGCTACTGATGTCGCAGCAGGCAGATGAACCATCGACACGTGAGATGGCACAAACGTTAAAGCAGCTGGGGGCTAACTCGCGCTGGCATCTGAGCGGCTCCTCGCGGGTATTGCAGATCGTCTTGATTGCACATGTCCGGCCACTAAATTCGCAAATCGCATCCGCGTCGGAACTGCTGCAAGCCGTGTTTCAGAGCGACGCAGCGGCGATCGAATGGTCGATCGGCGAAACGATCCGTCAACGGGCTGCGGCATACTTTCCGGCAGAGTACACGATCTTCGTTCGGGTCGATCTCCTCGATCGCGGTGACAGCGCCCGCGTCGTCTTCTGGACAGCCACGCCCCGACTAAGCAGATCGGCAGCCGTGTTCGCACGGCGCTCCTGGAGCTTGTTGCTTCCGATATTCGAGCACGTCACCCTGCAGGGCTTTCAGGAGCGCCTCGAAGGCATACGAGTCGAGATCATCGCCAAATCGAATACCGTGACCTCGTTTGCGCCACGCCGCCTGCTGACTGAGCCACTGGTGATAATCGGAGCAGCTGGTCTTCTCACGACGCTCTACTGGCTGCTCGTCCATCCGAACGCACGCGGCTGGCTCGGCTTCTGAAGCTATCGGCTAACTTGAATGCGCAACGCCTAGAACCACAGGCAGCCCCATGTCCAATCCACCGAATCTACCCCCGCTCACGGCTACGGCTGATCGCCGGGGTGTTGCGCCGCCAGCGCAACATGCAACATCGAAAATATCCGTTATCGGATCGACGCTGAGGATCGAGGGGGATCAAATCCAGATCATCGCTAGCGACAAGTTGCTGCTCGAGGGTCGAGTACGGGGTGATCTGTTCGGTACTGAAATTGTGATCGGTGAGTCCGCTCACGTCGAAGGGGTGGTGGTCGCCAAGCGCATAGAAGTCCATGGGCGCGTAGCCGGTGCGCTTCATGCAAGAGATCTGATAGTCGGCCGGACAGCTCAGATCGATGCCGAGATGCACTACGGTCAACTCACTCTCAACGAAGGGGCACGTTTTGAGGGCCGATCGCGGCGGTTGCAGGACAGTGCCGCATTACCCGAGCCCAGGACTCATGACGAGAGACGTGAATAGCTAACCGACGCGGCTGTCGAGCGCTGGAACGAGCCAAGGACGGAAAACATGGTCTCCATTGCCATCATGAATGCCAAAGGTGGGGTCGGCAAATCGACTTTGACCATGGCGATTGCGGAGACGCTCTCGGCATATCACGGCAAGACCGTGCTGCTGATTGATGCGGATGGTCAGATGAGTCTCAGCCTCATGCTGATGAGCGTCAAACGACTGAACGCGCTGAGGGACGAGAACCGCTCGATTACGGCATGGCTCAAGCAGTCTGTCCTCGGGGATCACACTGTCGATTGGCGCTCTTACATTGTAGATAAAGTCAGTGATGTGGACGACGCCTCCAGCCTGTTTCTCATGCCTGGCGATATGGACCTGACGTTGACGGAACGAGCAGTTTCGGAAGCGCACAGGGCAGCGCAGCTGCGACTACAGGTCCGACTTTTTCTCGAAGAAGCGAAGCAATGCGTCGATGTTGTACTTGTCGATTGCGCGCCAGGGATTTCGGTCGTTACGGAATGTTGGTTGCGCGAGTGCCAATGGCATCTCGTCCCCATCAAGCCCGATATTCTCGCCGTCAGTGGGATGGAGTATCTCAAGCGGTTCAGGCAGCGCGACGAGAGACTCGGGTTTGCAGCTCATCTGGGAGTTGTCATCAATATGAAACAGGTCCGGTCTCAGACCGACGAGTTGATGCATGAATTGCTGAACGGCAATTCCGAGCTGCGATGCTTCAAGTCCGCGGTGCCGAGCATTCCGCATATCCAGAAAGCCGCACTGTTTGTCGCTGAGGGCAGAAGCTTCCAGAACAAGTATCCGGGTGAAGCTGGCGCAGCGATCAGGAGTGTCACCGCTGAGATCCTCACCAGGCTCAGTGCATGAGAAATATCGAGGTGAGCGGTGCTTCGCCTCTTGCCACGCCAAGCTCGCATCGGTGCCCAGCCCAACGCGCGCCAGCTTCTGGTGTCTTGAGGGCAGCTTTCCTGCAGAAGGTCGTCAGCTCGGTCTACACGCTGAACGAGCCCGTCATCCTTGATGGTGCAGTGACCAGCAAGGTCGCCCAGGCCGACCGCAATGCCGAGCTGGTCGTGTTCCTGAACGGGTAACGATCGCCGGTCTCGTTCGGGAACCTGCGCGCTTCCCCGGCCGCACCCCGAATGTCGCGCCCAGCCAGCTCCCCGTCTGGTTGGGCGCGTTCGTTTCCTTTGTCCAGCTTCGCAGATCCACCACATCGGCGGCGGGGGCGCTCAGCCCCCCCTGCACGAGAACACGCAGGACACGGGACCAAGCGCACGCCATCATGCTCTCTACCGATCCCTTCGCGTGCACTAGCCCTCTCGCTCACCGTGACATGCCAAGTGAAGCGCGCGCGGGATTCGGCCGCGTGGTGCCAATGCGCGTAAGCGATTCGAACGCCGCGATGAATTCCTGCGTGCCGCTCTTCGACATGTAAACATCCATGCGCTGGCCGAGCGTCATCAGAAGCTCGCTACCGCTCTTGGCATGCACGATCGGATTACGCGCATAACCACCTGATGTGAAGAAGTTCGCTGTCGGCATACGGCGTCCAGGCTCCTGGATCATGTCGAGTCCGTTGCGAGGACCGGCGAGATTCATGATTTCGAGTTCGGCTCCGGTGATCTGGTCGCGGCCAAGCTCGCGACGCGCGGTGAAGAGAAGTTCGCGCAACTTGCCGATCTGCAGCATCGGGCCAATCTCACCATCGAGATTGAGGGCATGAATGCCGAGACCAGGCGCCGTTCCGGCAAGTGCTACGTGATTCTTCCAGCTGTTGGGGACACTGCGTGCAGTATCGCTCATCGAGCGCAGCGCCTGGATGCGGTGTGCCAACTCGCGTTTTAGGCTTGGAGTTTGGCTGGCACTGCGCTCCAGGGTCCGGATGAACGTCTCGCCGTGCTTGGCCAGCTCGCCGATGGTGTTAGCCGCCAGGAGCTGCGAATAGCCGATCGCCGTCGATGCAGGGCGCCCCTGTCCGGTTTGATGATTGATTCCGGACTGCATGTCGAACGTGCCCATGCCGCCGGTCTCCAGGGCAAAAACCCGAATTACATGCAACGGCTCGAGGCCTGCTGCAAGGGCCGCCTCGGCATAGCGACGCTTGAAATCGGCCTCGGAAACAAGCCGCGGCTGAAACCCGTGATGCTCGCGCGCCGCGGTCATAATATCCGCTATCGACGGGACGGCGCTCTGCGGCCCGACAGCCGGTCGACGCAGTGACACAGCGATATCGGCCGGCATCGCGATGGGTGGCAATTGCGGAGGATGCTGTCGTATGAAATCGGCGTCGCCGACCGGCTGGCCAGAACGACGCTTCGCTTGACGTACCGCGCGAAGCCGCTCCGCCTCGGACCAGTAGCGCACGCGAACGCTTGCCTGCACTTGCCTGCGCGCTATGACCTGCTCGTAGCGATGATGCTGCTCTGCCGACAGCAGACGGCGCATCTCGTCGCTCTTGGCCGGTGCCGGCGGCACGACCGACAGCAGCGCGCTCACAACCAGGATTGATACGACGCGCACGACGGTCATCGCACACCTCCAACGGTGTACTTCAGCGGGGAATGATCAGGCTTTGTCCTTGGTGTACCCCAATCGAGGGTAGGCGATTGGCCTGTATCAGTGCAGCAACCGGGACGTTGTAGCGCCGGGAAATGCCATAGAGCGACTCGCCGGCTTGCACAGTATGACGACTACTCGTCGCAACTGAGGGATGACCGGAGCGTGCCATAGGTTGGGGCGGACGCTGATCGCTCCGCTCCACCGGCTGCTGGTAGGCGGGAGAGGGAACCGTCGGTGAGCCACCGAGATCAGTGCGCTGACGGGAGGAGCTGCAGCCTGAGGCGATGAGCGCGACGCCGGCTGACAGGGATGCGAGACACAGACGATAACTCATAGGCGATTCTCCAACGCAGTATGAGCGGCACCGTGTGACGCGCAGGGTTAATCGCGTCTTAACAGCACGATTGCTTGCCCCCTTTCCAGGGGACTAACAGATGTTCCGCAGGCGACGGTAGTTACCAATATTCTTCCTCAAGTGCGCGATGCATTATCGCGTCGGGCATAACAGTTTCCATTGTGCGCACGCCTGAACGCGCCACCGCATAGATCAATCGGTAATACCGACGGCCTAATCTTCCCCTAGTCCGTCATCCGGAGATTCTAGTAGATGAGTAGGCACAACCCAACGCTGAGTAGCGACGCAGATGGCGTTCAGCCGACACTGCGGCTCTCTACACTTGCAATTTTCGGTAACGCTTTGCCGGATGCGGTGGCGATCCTCGATCGGGCGGGTACCATCCGGGTTGCCAATCCGGCCTTTTGTGCGCTCATCCGACACCCCACAGCTCAACTGAATGGAAAACGGCTCGTCGATCTCGACGGCCTTGCCGAAATCTGGACAACGATAGACGCAGCCGTGCTGCGAACTGGTGACGACAAGTCGCTAACCCAACTGATCGAACGCCGCGAAATGATCATCTCGCGAAACGCTCAGCCGATTCTACCCGTCGAGGTATCTGCAAACGCGATCGACGATGGCAAAATCCGGTGCTTCGTCGTCTCGATTCGAGATATCAGCAAACGCACGTCCTTCGAGGCGGCGATGATTGAGGCTCGTACCAACGCCGAGCGCGCAAATGTTGCCAAGTCTGACCTTGTGGCTATGGTCGCCCATGAGATACGGACTGCGGCCAATGGCGTCGATGGCTTGTTGAGGTTGATCGAGCAAGAACCAGATCGCGTGAGGCGCCTCTCCTACCTCAAATCGGCTCAGCAGTGTGCCGGATCGCTCATCAGCATCGTCGGCGATATCCTTGATCTGTCGAAGTTGGAGGCCGGGAAGTTCACCATCGAGCCTCGCCAGTTTGACGTGTCTGAACTTCTGACGACCATCGACGCTTTCTGGCGCCCGCAGATCGAGGCAAAGGGCCTGCGCTTCACGATCGACAAAACGGCCACTCGCGCTGAACTCGTTCATGGAGACGACCTCAGGCTGTGTCAAATTTTGCATAACTTCATCTCGAACGGCCTCAAGCACACCGAGCGCGGAGAAATCCGCCTGACCGTGACCGATCGCGACGCCGGGACACGTTGCTTTGCCGTAAGCGACACAGGGGGTGGAATTCCGGAGAGCGAACGAGAAAAGTTGTTCAAGCCCTTCGAGCAATGCAGCGGCGACCTGTCCACCCGGCTTAAAGGGACAGGCCTTGGCCTTGCGATAACGCGCCGTCTCGCCGAACAAATGCAGGGGCGCGCTGGTGTGTCGAGTGAGGTTGGGAAAGGCAGCACGTTTTGGGTCGATGTCGTGCTGCCCGACGTGGAAGCGCCGCCGAAAGCGCAGCTCGCCATGACTGCATTGCCGACCGTTTCACCGGCGCACTCACACATTCTTATTGCGGAAGACAATGCCGTCAATCGCCTGCTTTTGAAAGCTCAATTGGGGCCGCGCGGCTACTCGATCACGTTTGCGACTACAGGCAAGGAGGCCATCACGGCTGTGCGGGCTGTTCGATTCGATGCCATTATTCTCGACATCCTCCTGGGAGATATGCGGGGTGATGAGGTGTCAGCTGAAATTCGTCAACACGAAGTCGGCTCGCTTGCAACTCCGATTCTCGGACTAACTGCTTTTCGTCGCGACGAACTCCAAGCCAACGTCGTCGATGCATTCGATCTGCTGCTCGAAAAGGGAACCGATGCCTCAGCGCTTGTTGCCAGATTGGATCTGGCGGTCGCGTGTGGACGCATTCGACGTGATTCCAAAAGACCGGTTATTGACGTAACCACTCTCGCTCGATTACCGGCGCGCAACCGTGAGGCACTTCTCGACCTCTTTGTGATAGAGCTTGAGAACGGGCTGCGCGCGCTCGACAAGGCGACCTCCGAGGCCGCGCTCGTCGCGGCCTGTCACGCCTTGGCAGGTGTGGCGGCGAACTATGGGGCCAATCGTGTTGCCACTTGCGCACGCTTGCTTCACAAATGTGCGGCGGACTCGGTTGCTCGCCCCTTTGCAGCACGATGTCTTGCCGAAGAAATCCGCTCTTCGGTTCTTGAATTACGACACGGGCGAGCCGCCCGCCGTGCTGCGAGCCATTCGGCTATTTGAAGACGCCATGACTCGCGTAAAAAATTTCTTTGGAAGATAGGTCCGTGTTTATGTATTGCTCCGCGAGCGATCTATTTTCTGACACCAACGTTTATGCCACCCAATACCGCGGACGCCTGAGCCGGGTCCGACGGACCAGCGGCGAGCACTACGGCGTTACCGTTCACGTGGCGCGCGCTCCGTGCGTTTTCGAAAGACACCATCAAGCCCAAGATCCTCGCCCTGGGTCGCCTGAGTGAAGTCGAGTTCGAGGCTCACGAGAACACTCTGGCGGATCACCTTACCAACCCCAACACCCTTCTGATAGCTTTTCATCCAGTCGTGGGGAAAGAAAGAAAGAAGATCACCTGAAGTAGCGGCAATCTCCGACCGCACGTCTGCCAATCCGAACATGGCTGAGAGCAACACGTGGCGCTGACTGTAATCCGTTGTCGCCTCCTTTTGTGCCCCTTTGCAGCCGATGAGTACAAAGAGGGTCGCGGGGGACGAGCGGACTCGTGACGCGCTGTTGAGGCACTCGACCTCGGGCGCGATACCAGAGGCTCAGTATCTGCACCGTCCGCGGCCGACCAGCGCACGGAGACTACATTACTGAGTAACGCGATGCGTCACTGACCCGATGTTCACGTCAACCGCGTAGTCCGGCGGAGCGATCGTCACCCGGGAGGGCCGAGACCCGCGGCCACCGGCCAGGCGGGGCTCGGTCACGCGGCCCGTACTTGCCGCGTGATAGAGCGCGGCCCTCGCCCCTTCGGCGAGGGACCGTCCCAGAACGTTCTTGAACTCAGTTTGCATTTGAAGTTGCCTGTCGGTGTGCTCACTGAGATCCGGGGAATTTTGACGCAATCCATCTCATCCGTCTCAACGAGTGCCATCGATTGGCTTTCCAGAAAAGTCTTAGTGGCTTTCGCGAAATGATCCGAGTTTTTTGCCAACGGCTTCTCGCGTTGGCTGATCAGCGTCCGCAACACCCGGGACGCGAACATGACCGAGGACGAGACCGACGCCGTCTATACGGCTTCCGCTCCGCTGGCAGCGGCCAATGACAATGGCGCCAATGCGAGACCTGCCATCGATCCGCGAATCCTCGTGATCGCCCGAGCCATCGGCCGGCAGATCGCGCGCGAGCAACTTCACCAATTGCAGGCTGACAATGACAACGAAACTCAAGAGAGTTGAATTGCTTCTACGGTCACGAAATCGCCCAAGCTGCGCTATCATGTGGCAACCAATAGATCGGACACGCCAGAGGAGAACGCCATGACCCGCGTTGCACTCTATGCCCGCTACTCCTCCGACAACCAGCGCGAGGCCTCGATCGAGGATCAGCTGCGATTATGCCGCGTGCACGCCGAGCGACAGAGCTGGACCATCGTGGACAGCTACCAGGACCGTGCGGTCTCCGGCGCCTCGCTGATCCGGTCCGGCATCCAGGCACTGCTCGGTGATGCCCTGCGCGGCCGGTTCGAGGTCGTGCTCGCCGAGGCGCTCGACCGGATCAGCCGCGACCAAGAGGACGTCGCCGGCGTGTTCAAGCGGATGGCGTTCGCCGGCGTGAAAATCATCACGCTGTCCGAAGGCGAGATCGGCCACCTGCATGTCGGGCTGAAAGGGACGATGAATGCGCTGTTCCTGAAAGACCTCGCCGACAAGACACGACGCGGTCTTCGCGGTCGGGTCGAGGCGGGCAAGTCGGGCGGCGGCCTGTGCTACGGCTACGCGGTCGTCAAGCGTGTGGACGGTGAGGGCGAGCCGATCTTTGGCGAGCGCCGTATCAATGACGACGAGGCTCGGATCGTGCGGCGGATCTACAGCGAGTTTGCCGCCGGAGCCTCACCACGCCGGATCGCCGTCACCTTGAACGACGAGGGTATTCCCGGCCCGTTCGGTCGCACATGGGGCGACACCACGATCCGCGGGCATATCAGCCGTGGCACCGGCATTCTCAACAACGAACTCTATATCGGCCGGCTGATCTGGAACCGACTCCGGTACGTGAAAGACCCGAGCACCGGCAAGCGCGTGTCCCGGTCCAATCCTCAGGACGAACGGATCACGACTGAGGTGCCGGAGCTGCGCATTGTCGATGACGACCTCTGGCAGGCCGTCCGCGCGCGACAAGCGGAGCTGGCCACGATATTCGCGGCGACGACAATTGGCGTCAGAGAGGCGCGCGCCAAGCGCTTCAATGAGGCGCGCCGGCCGGCCTTTCTCCTGTCCGGCCTGCTCACCTGCGGCACGTGCCAGGGCCGCTACGGCATCATTCTGCAGGATCGATATGGCTGCCTGAACCACCATCGCCGCGGCACCTGCAATAACAATAGAACGATCCGGCGTCCGGCAATCGAGCAGCGCGCACTGACGGGGCTCACCGAGAAGCTGGTCTCGGGCGGCGCCGTTGCCGAGGCGGTGCGCGCCTACCACCAGGAGCTGAACCGCCAGAACCGGGAGCGCCGCGCGCAGACTAGCGCCGACCGGCCGGCGCTCGCCAAGGTCGAGCGCGCGATCGCGAGCATGATCGCTGCGATCGAGGACGGCATGTACCAGCGAACCATGAAGGCGCGGATGACGGAGCTCGAGCAGCAGAAAGCCGAGATTGTCGCCCGCTTGGCAGTCGACCAACCCCAGTTGCTGGACGTCAATCCCCACGTCGCGGAGGTCTACCGCCGCAAGGTCGAGCGATTGACCGACGCGCTGGCCGATCCACAGACCAACCAGGAAGCCGCCATGGCACTCCGATCATTGATCGGCGATATCGTGCTGACTCCGGGCGCCAAGCGTGCCGAGGTGCACGCGACTCTACGCGGCGAGCTGATGTCGATCCTCGAATTCGCCGCCGCACGGAACACGCCAGGAACTTCCGTGCCCCGAACTATAACGAACGCGGTTGCACGCCCCCGCAACCAATTTTCTCCTGAGACTTTTTCAGATCGGCAGACAGCGGGCGGGTTGTTGCGCGCCGCGGTGTGGTCCCCCACAACCGGCGGCCGCGGGCACGTCACGCGCAGGGGCGCGAGGTTGATCGGAGCCCTGAATTCGCTATCTGTGGGACATGACTGCAAATCTCCTCTGGCTCGTCCTCGCCGCGCCCTTCCTCGGCATCGTCCCCGTCGTGCTCGCCGGCCGCAGATCTCGCTCAGCCGCCGCCTGGTCGGCCGCGACGGTCATGGCTGCGGGACTGGCGGCGCTCACGCCTCTCCTTCCGGCCGCCTTCTCCGGCCAGCCGACGGTGGTGCGCGCGAACTGGCTGCCCGAATGGGGGCTCGACCTCGCCTTACGGCTCGACGGGCTCGGCCTGCTGTTCGCCCTGCTGATCCTCGGCATCGGCCTGCTGATCGTTCTCTACGCCGCCTACTACCTGCCGAAGTACGACCGGCTCGGACTATTTTATGCCGAGCTGCTCGCCTTCGCCGGCGGCATGCTCGGCGTGGTTCTGGCTGAGAACATGATCATGATGCTCGTGTTCTGGGAGATCACGAGCCTCACGTCGTTCCTGCTCATCGCCTACAAATACGAGAACACGGATGCGCGGATCGCCGCGCGCATGGCGCTCGCGGTCACGGGCGGCGGCGGTCTGGCGCTGCTCGCGGGCATTCTGTTGCTCGGCAATATCGCCGGAAGCTTCGAGCTCACCGAGGTGCTCGCCCGGGGCGACGCGATCCGCGCGCACCCGCTCTATCCCGTCATGCTGGTGATGATCCTTCTCGGCGCCTTCACCAAGTCGGGCCAGTTCCCGTTCCATTTCTGGCTGCCCAACGCGATGGCCGCGCCGACGCCAGTCTCTGCCTATCTGCATTCCGCGACGATGGTGAAGGCCGGCGTCTTCCTGCTCGCGCGCCTCTATCCCGCGCTTTCGGGCACCGATCTCTGGCTCGTGCTCGTCGGCACCACCGGCGCCGTGACGTTCGCATATGGCGCTTACGTCGCGTTGCTGAAGCACGACTTCAAGGGCCTGCTCGCCTACTCGACGATCAGCCACCTCGGCCTCATCACGCTGCTGCTCGGCCTCAATACCCCGATGAGCGCTGTCGCTGCGGTGTTCCACATCATCAACCACGCCATCTTCAAAGCCTCCCTGTTCATGGCGGCCGGCATCATCGATCACGAGTGCGGAACGCGCGACATGCGGCGCATCAACGGCATGTTCAAGTACATGCCGTGGACCGCGACGCTCGGCATCGTCGCCGCGGGATCGATGGCCGGCGTGCCGTTGCTCAACGGCTTCCTGTCGAAAGAGATGTTCTTCACCGAGACCGTCACCCATCCGGCCTTCCAGGGCTACGCATCGTGGGTGCTGCCGGCCTTCGCAACTATCGCGGGCATGCTGTCCGTCGCCTACTCCGCCCGCTTCGTCCATGATGTCTTCTTCAACGGCGAGCCGATCGACCTGCCGAAGTCACCGCACGAGCCGCCGCGCTGGATGCGATTGCCGGTCGAGGTTCTCGTCGCCCTGGTCCTGCTCGTCGGACTGCTGCCGCAGTTCGCGGTCGGCCCGCTGCTGAAGGTTGCCGCGGGGGCACTGCTGCCGGCGGGCGTACCTGAGTTCAAGCTCGCGGTGTGGCACGGGTTCAATCTGCCGCTCGTGATGAGCATCCTCGCCTTTGCACTGGGTATCGCGCACTACGTCAACCGCCAGCACCTGTTCACCCTGCACGAGCGGTTTTCGCCGAAGATCACGAGCCCGGTCGCCTTCGAGCGCGTTTATCGCGATGCCGGGCGCTTCGCCACATGGCTGCTCGGTCTCGTCGACAATGGATCACTCCAGCGCTACCTCGCACTGCTCGTCACTTTCGTGCTCGCGCTCGCGGTATGGGCGTGGCGCGGCGTTCCCGCTCAGTCCTTGAGCGGCCCACTGCCGCAAACGCCCGTCGATGCCGCGGTGCTAGCGGCGTTCGCGGCGGTCGTTTTCGGTTGCGTCGGTACACTCGTCTGGCATCGCCAGCGGCTCGTCGCGATCGTGTTTCTGAGCGTCGTCGGCCTCGTCACGTCACTCGCATTCATACACCTCCAGGCACCCGATCTCGCACTGACGCAGCTCTCCGTCGAGGTGGTGACGATCGTACTGCTTCTGCTCACGCTGCGCTTTCTGCCGGGAGAGACGCCGCCAGCGAGTTCCACCGCCCGCAAGCTGCGGGACGGCGCGCTCGCTCTCTCGGGCGGAGTTGGCGTGACCGTTCTCGCCTACGCCATGCTGACACGCCCGTTCGAGACGATTTCCGGCTACCACCTCGCCCAGTCACTTCCCGGCGGCGGCGGCACCAACGTCGTCAACGTCATCCTCGTCGACTTCCGCGGGTTCGACACGCTCGGCGAGATCGCGGTGCTCGCCATGGCCGCCCTCGGGTTGCACGCACTTCTCGATGGAGTGCGGCTGAGGCCGCATGCCACCAGCGCGACCAGCGAGGCCGATCGTCACCCGATCATGCTCGCACAGTTGATGCGTCTGCTTCTGCCGCTCGCACTCGCGGTATCCGTCTACATCTTCCTGAGGGGCCACAATCTGCCGGGTGGCGGCTTCATCGCGGGACTGATCGCGGCCGTCGCCCTGATGCTGCAATACCTCGCGAGCGGCATCGATTTCGCGGCCGCCCGGCTGCGCATCGATTACGTCCGCGTGCTCGGCGCGGGCCTCGCCATCGCCACCGCGACGGGCCTTGCGAGCTGGCTGACCGGTCATCCCTTCCTGACGAGCACGTTCGGATACGTCCATCCGCCGATGATCGACAAGTTCGAGCTGGCCTCCGCCATGGCGTTCGATCTCGGCGTGTTCATGGTCGTCGTCGCGAGCGTACTGCTGGCGTTGTCGGAGCTCGGCGCGTTAAGTCGGCGCGAGATCAACGCGACGCCAGGCCCCACCCCAGCTCCCGTGCAAGAGGAGCGCTGACATGGAACTCGTCATCGCACTCGCGCTCGGCGTCCTCACGGCCTCCGGACTCTATCTGCTGCTGCGTCCCACGACCTTCTCGGTCGTCCTCGGCCTGACGTTGCTGTCCTATGCCGTGAACGTGCTGATCTTCCTCGGCGGCAGGCTCGGCGCAAAATCGCCGCCGCTCGCGGTTCCGGGAGCCGACACGCCGGCCGATCCCTTGCCGCAGGCGCTGGTGCTCACCGCCATCGTCATCGGCTTCGGCATGACCGCGTATCTCGTCGCACTCGCTCTCAAGGCCAAGGGCGAATGCGACACAGATCATGTGGACGCGGGTGACGCGCGATGAGCCACCTGCCGATCCTGCCCATCCTGGTGCCCTTCATCGCGGCCGCCGTGCTGCTGCTCACACACAGGCGGTCCACGGCGACCAAGCGCGCGATCTCGCTCACCTCCATCGTCGCGCTTCTGATCGTCGCGGCGATGCTGTTGATAACAGCGAACGACGGCACCATTCATGTCTACCGGCTCGGAAACTGGCCGGCGCCGTTCGGCATCGTGCTGATGCTCGACCGCCTTTCCGCGCTGATGGTCGCCGTCACGGCGATCCTCGGACTCGCCGTGCTGTCATCGGCGATGTCGGGGACGGACCGGCAGGGACGCCACTTCCACGCCTTCTTGCAACTGGAGCTCGCCGGCCTCAACGGCGCATTCCTGACGGGTGACCTTTTCAACCTGTTCGTGTTCTTCGAAATCCTGCTGCTCGCGTCCTACGCCCTTTTGGTTCACGGCGGTGGCCTCGCGCGGACGCGCGCGGGCCTCGGTTATGTGATCTTGAACCTCGCCGGCTCGGCGTTGTTCCTGGTTTCGCTCGGTCTCGTCTACGGCACGCTTGGCACGCTCAACATGGCGGATCTGTCGCTGGTTCTGACGAAGCTTTCAGCGGCCGATCAACCGTTGGTGCGAACGGCGCTCGCGCTGATGGTCGCCGTGTTCGTGCTGAAGGCCGCTCTGCTTCCGCTCGGCTTCTGGCTGCCGGGCGTCTACACCTCGGCGACGCTTCCGGTTTCGGTTCTCTTCGTCATCATGACGAAGGTCGGCATCTACGCGCTGCTGCGACTGTCGACGATCGGCCTCGCGACGGCGCCCTTCACCGCCGGCCTGCTGCAACCCTGGCTCCCCTGGCTCGCCGTCGGAACAATCGCGCTCGGATCGCTCGGCGCCCTCGCCGCCCGGCGCTTCGCGATCGTCGTCGCCAACCTCGTCATGATCTCGAGCGGCACGCTGCTGCTCGCCGTCGCTGATGGCAGCCCGCCCGCGCTTGCGGCGGCTCTCTATTACATGACGCACTCGACGCTCGTGACCGCCGCTCTCTTCCTCATGGGAGACCTCATCGCCCGCCAGCGCGGCGCGCTCGCCGACCGGCTCGAGACGGGGCCGCGGATCGCAACTTTCATGGGCCTCGGCGCGGTCTATCTCGTGCTCGCCGTCGCCGTGAGTGGAGCGCCACCCCTCTCCGGCTTTCTCGCAAAGCTGATGGTTATGCAGTCTCTGGCACACACGCCGACCGCCGTCGCCGCGTGGGCCGCGCTCCTGATCTCGGGCCTCGTCGTTGCACTCGTCCTAGCGCGGGCCGCCAGCGTGATCTTCTGGGAACCGGAAAAGAGTGACGCTGCCGGGCCTGCGCCATCGCCTTCGATTCCCATGGGCATCCGCACGGCGCTGGTGCTCATGCTGGCAGGCGCACCGCTTCTGGCGGTCGTGGCGTCACCCATCGCCTCCTATGCGCGCGCGGCGGCAGAGCAACTCACCGCGCCTGCGCGCTATGTCGAAGCGGTGATCGGGCCCGCAACCCGCATCGAACGGGAGCGCCGGCCATGACGAACGTCGCGCGGTTCCTGCCGCAACCCTATGTCACCGCTGCCATCACCGTGCTGTGGATGGTGCTAGCGCCGTCCCCGTCGCTCGGCAACCTGCTGCTCGGCGCACTCATCGGCGTCGCCATTCCCTGGATCACGAACGTATTCTGGCCCGGACGGCCACGGCCTGCCCGCCCCGCCGCGGCGCTGGCGCTGACGGCCCGCGTCATCGCCGATATCGTTGTCGCCAACGTGCACGTGGCCCGCCTCGTGCTCGGGCCGATGGACCGCCTCGCGCCCGCATTCGTCGACGTGCCCCTCGACATCGACGACCCGTTCGTCGCCACGGTTCTCGGCGCCATCGTCTCGCTAACGCCGGGAACGGTCTCGATCGACATCGATCGCGAGAAACGGGTGCTAAACATCCACGCCCTCGATGCCGGGGATGCGGACGAAATGATCGCGACCATCAAGAGCCGCTACGAAGCGCCGCTGAAGGAGATCTTCGGATGCTGAGCATCGCCATTTCCGCCGCCCTCGTGATGATCGCGATGGCGATGGCACTCAATCTCTGGCGTCTCGCCAAAGGGCCGAGCGCGCCCGACCGCATTCTCGCGCTCGATACGCTCTCCATCAACACCATCGCACTCGTCATGCTGATCGGGCTCGGCGCGACCTCCTACAACTTCGAGGCCGCACTCCTCATCGCCATGATGGGCTTCGTCGGCACCGTGGCGCTGTGCAAATTCCTGCTCGGCGGCGACATCATCGAGTGAGGGCGCGCTATGCTCGGCGAAATCATCATCTCGTTCCTGGTCCTGCTCGGTGCCGCATTCGCACTCGTCGGGTCCATCGGGCTCGCACGGCTGCCCGACTTCTTCACGCGCCTGCACGGTCCGACCAAGGCCACCACCCTCGGCGTCGGCGCCATCGTCATGGCATCGCTCATCCATTCGAGTGTGGCGAGCGGCGGCGTGAGCCTCAAGGAGCTCGCCATCTCGCTGTTCCTGTTCATCACCGCCCCCGTGAGCGCTCATCTGCTCAGCAAGGCCGCGCTCAAGACCGGCGCACTCAAGACCGGCGCACTCAAAGCCGGCGCGCGCAAGAGCGACGCCCCTCCCGCGTGAGGACATAGCGCTCGCACTTCGTTTCCTGTTGATGACTTCGGTTATCCACACCCCGCGTGGTGCGGAGACGTTGTTGCGCCTCCAACTCTGCCACGCGCTTGCGAACCATCGTGTGGGCTCGCGCTTCACGAACCGTAGCGCAGGATCATCACTCGCCGACAAACCCGTGTCACACGGCCACCAGCCGATGGACTGGGGCGGCCGAATCAGATCATCGCTGAAGGGGAAATAGACACTTTCAGGACAGCGAGCGTCCTCCTTTGTGCAGCGTAAACCTTCGGAGGCTCGTGCCGAAGCTCTGCGCTTCACAAAGTTGAGGACACACGCATGAACCGTATTTCTCTATCGATGATGGCCGCCGTGGCCGCAGCATTTTCTGTCGCCGCACCCGCCTTCGCTGACGGTGGCTACAAGGGCAGCGTGAAGGATGCGCCCGTCGCCGAGCCCGAGCGCCGTTGCAGCGGTGGTCCCTTCGCCGGTGCCTATGTCGGCCTGCAGACGGGCTGGGTGCGCACCGATCTTGACCTCGAAGACCAGTACCCGCCTTACGCTGGCTACAGCACCGATGGCGATGGCTGGTCGGTGGGCGGCTACTACGGCTATGGCTGGCAGTGCGACCGCCTCTACTTCGGCTTCGAGAGCGACATCAACTGGACCAACGCCGACTCGACGTTCGGCATCGCCGGTCAGGTTCTCGAGTCGTCCTATGACTACTATGGCACCTCGCGCGTCCGCCTCGGCCTCGCTCACGAGAATGTTCTCGTCTATGTCACTGGTGGTCTCGCCTATGCCAAGGTCGAGCACGAGCTCAATTGGGCCGCAGCGGGCTTCAGCCAGTCCGACGATGACCGCAAGTGGGGTTGGACGATCGGTGGCGGCATTCAGCTCGATCGTGGTCGCTGGGGCCTGAAGGCTGAAGTTCTCTACGTCGATCTCGGCGAGGAGACACACAACTACTCGTTCGGCTCGTACTGCTCGTACTGCACGGCGCGCGTGAAGTGGGAGGACGACTTCGTCGTCGCCCGTCTCGGCGTGAGCTTCAAGCTGCAGCGTGAGGAAGAGCACATTCCTCTGAAGTAAGCCTAACGGCCAGATTTGAACAAATAACGGCGGCGCCCTTCGGGGCGCCGTTTCGTTTTGAAACGACGGAAAGTCGATATTAAAGTTAAAAACGGGGGTAGTTAACCCTGCAGCCTAACACCTCGTTTAGACCTTTTAATTCGTGATAACACTTTTCGTGGATCGGGATTTCGACCAACCGGCCCCCTCAAGACCTAACGGCAACCGCCTGATTCAGCCGAAATTACTGGTTCCGGAAAGCTACTTTCCAGCTCTTTGACGGCCCCTAGTTTTCTTACTGGAGCAAGTCACATCCGGCCGATCACGCCAATGAAGGCCAACCATTCGCGATTACGGCGGATCTTGCGTGGCACTGGCCTTGCGAACCGCTCGAATTGGGGCAATCCGGTCGAAATGCCGCGCCCCATCGATATCCCGGCCCATGAATCCGGGGCCGGGCGTCGAATGAAATACGGGGCGACAACGCCCGCAATTGGTGGCCAACCGGTGGTGCGGAATGGATTACGCCGCGCCATTCACATGTCAGGGAGGTAACCGAAGGCAGGCGAAACCGCATTGCTTGTCGAAGACGAAAGAGAACGAGGCCGATTGGCACCGCGAATTCGCGCTCTCGACGGCAAATCCGCACGGAAATTGGACGTATTCGAACATAACGGAAAAGACCTATCGAGCGTGAGCGATCGTTGAAGATCGCGAGTAGGAGGACGAGTAATGACGGCTCCAGTAGCAGAAACCTGCGAATTCTATGTCGAATGCGATGGCGTGAAAGTGAAAGTCATCGCAACCGAAACCCCGACCGGTGTCGAATTCAAAATCGACAAGGTCGCGGGCGTCGGCGATCTGAACGGCTTCTTCATCGACTATGACAATGACGGCGGCCCGCTGACGAAGGCCGACGAAAACGCCACCAACATGAACGGCTCCGATAGCTGCACCGGCGAGCAGTTCGACGGCTTCGACTATGCCAAGCAGATCGGCACGCCCGGCGGCAACGACGCCGACACCACGAGCACCACCGTCGTGGTCAATGGCATCACGTTCGACGACCTCGAGGACGCCCAGATCGGTTTCCGCCTCCAGAGCGTCGGCGAAGACCGCGAAGGCAGCCTGAAGATCAGCACCACCTTCTGCAAACCGCACGAGGAAGTGAAGCCCGGCAAGATCGTCGGCATCAAGTACGAGGATTGCGACGGCCAATTGAACAATCCCGGCGATCTCTCGGGCATGAAGGCAGCCGGTGGCTGGACCGTCGAACTCTGGAAAGACGGTGTCAAAATCGCGGAGACGACGACAACTGACGACACCGGCTATTACGAGTTCGCCAACCTCGAGCCGGGCGAATACACCGTCAAAGAGGTCATGCAGGACAACTGGTACAACGTGAACGTCACCGAGAAGACGGTGAAGGTCGAGGCCGACGGCACCGTGCAGGTCGACTTCGTCAACACGGAGTACGCCAAACTTTCCGGCTACAAGTACGAAGACTGCAACCAGGACGGCAAGTGGGGCGAGGGCGAGAAGGGTCTCGGCGGCTGGACCATCCAGCTCTGCGACGCTGATGGCAAGCCTGTGCTCGACAAGGACGGCAAGGCGATCACCGCCGTCACGGACTCGAATGGCTATTACGAGTTCACCGGCCTGAAGCCCGGCACCTACACGACCAAGGAGGTCCTGCAGGACGGCTGGAAGCAGACCGATGCCTCCGAAGCCGCCGTGCTCAAGTCGGGCGATTGCGACAGCGAGGGCAACGACTTCGGCAATTACAAAGTGCCGAACCCGAGCATGGAAGTCGACAAGAAGGTCTGCTCCGTCAAGGGCGGCTACTACGACGAGTCGTGCGGCCAGTGGGTCGTCGACAGTGCCGGCGACTGCATCAACTACGAAATCGTCCTTAAGAACACCGGCGACGTCGACATCTACAACGTCAAGGTTGAGGACTACCTCGAGAACTCGCAGATCGACACCAAGTCGATGAAGCTCTACGGCGACGACGACAAGGACGGCGTGCTCGATGTCGGCGAGACCTGGACCTACAAGTACTCCTACAAGGTGACCTCGGCCGATCTCAAGGCGGCACAGAAGATCGTCACCGAGAAGACCAAGGTCGGCTTCTTCACCTGCTACACGAAGAAGTGCACGGGCGATCTCGACATCGACAACTTCGTTAAGGTCACCGGCGAAGCCAAGGGCGGCGTGACGCTCGTGAAAGGCGATTTCGAGACCGTCAAGGTTGCCTGCCCGTGCCCGAACGACGGCCACAACGATCCCTACGGCGGCAGCAAGGCCGAGATCCTTTGGAACAAGTACTTCGGCGAAGACATGGTCGCCTGATCCTCAACGATTGGCACCGGCGCGGGCTTCCCGCGCCGGTGTTTTCTTTTTATCGGGGGTTGGCACGGCACTTGAGTGTTCACGGGGGAGCGGAGGACGTCCGCGAATGCACCCTTGAATGTGTGCCAATGTGCTCATGGAGCCCCCAGTGACCGTCGCATCCTCGGACACTCCAAGTCATCCGACCCCCGCGGAAGTCGTCAAATCGATCCAGCGCTGGTTCGTCGGCATCGGCCTCTTCTCGGCACTCATCAACATCTTGATGCTGACCGGCGCGCTCTACATGCTGCAGGTCTACGACCGCGTGCTGGCGAGCCGCAGCGTATCGACCCTGCTCGTGCTCTCCGCGCTCGCACTCCTCGCTTACGGCGTGCAGGGTCTGCTCGACTCCGTGCGCATGCGCATGTTGGTCAACATCGGCGCGTCTTACGAGCGCATGCTCGGTCCCGCTATCTTCGATGCCGTGAGCGGGCTCGCCCTCAACGGCTTCTCGAGCGCCAAGGCTTCCCAGCCAGTACGCGATGTCGAGCGCGTGCGCGCCTTCCTGTCGAGCCTCGGGCCAACGGCCATGCTCGACATGCCGTTCATGCCGGTATTCCTCGCTGGCTGCTACATCCTCCATCCCTGGCTCGGCAACCTGGCGCTCGCCGGCGGACTGGCGATCATCGCACTCACTGTCTTTGCCGAGCGCGCCTCGCAACGCCACTCCAAGCAGTCGCTCGAGGTCTCGCAGGATCGGCTGAGCCTACTCGAAGGCTGCCGCCGGAATGCCGAGGCGATCGTTGCCATGGGCTTCCGCAGCGCACTCCGTCAGCGTTGGGAGAAGGCGAACGCGAAGGCACTCGCAGGTCACGTCTCCGTTAGCGGCAGCATGGCCTCCACCGGTGCATGGGCAAAGTCACTGCGTTTCGTTCTCCAGAGCGCCATTCTCGGTCTTGGCGGCTATCTCGCGATCCACCAGGAGATCACGGCAGGCTCCATCATCGCCGCCTCGATCATGATGTCGCGCGCACTGGCACCCATCGAGATCGCGATCGGAAGCTGGAAGAACTTCGTCGGTGCTCGTGAGAGCCACGCGCGATTGACCAAGATGCTACAGGTCGGCGACCTCGGCCGCGGCCGCACATCGCTCCCCGCCCCGACGCGCAACTTCACCGTCGAAGGGCTCGTCATCGGTTATCCGGGCATGGATGCGCCGGTGGTCAAGGGCGTCAGCTTCCAATTGCCAGCCGGCTCGGCACTGGCGATCTTCGGTCCTTCGGCGGCGGGAAAATCCTCCCTCGCCCGCTCGCTGGTTGGTGCGTGGCGACCGGTCGCCGGCAACGTCCGCCTCGACGGAGCGGCAATAGAGCACTTCCCCGAGGACGAGCTCGGTCGCCACGTCGGCTATCTTCCGCAGGATGTCGAGCTGCTCGAAGGCACAATTGCAGAGAACATCTCGCGGTTCGATCCGAATGCGACATCGGAGGAGATCGTGGCCGCAGCAGTGAATGCGGGCGCGCATCAAGTGATCGCGCGGCTCGCCAACGGCTACGACACGCGCATCGGCGAGGGCGGCGTACGACTCTCGGGCGGCCAGCGCCAGCGCATCGCGCTTGCCCGCGCGCTGTTCCGTGATCCCTTCCTGGTCATTCTCGACGAGCCGAACTCGAACCTCGATGGCGCCGGCGACGTCGCCCTCAACGGCGCGATCGCGTCGGTGCGCAAGCGCGGCGGCATAGTCGTCGTCATCACGCATCGCATCGCGACCGTCGCCTCCGTCGATCACGTCGCCGTCATGAACGACGGACATCTCGAGGAATTCGGGCTCAAGGATCAGATCATGCCGAAGCTCGTCAAACCGACGAGTTCGCCGGCACCGCGCCCCGCGGAGATCGCGGCTCAGCCGCCTTCGGGCCAAAAGGCCCTGCCCGCCGCCGCCCACGGCTGAGCTCGCGTCCTGCGCCCCGATAACGCTCGAGGATTGCCATGAGCACAACCAACGCCATCGACCACACGATCGACTTCGACCGCGCCCTGCGCGACCTCACCTACAAAGGTGCGGCCATCTTCGCCGCATTCGTGATCCTCGCAGGTATCTGGGCGACGCAACTCCCGATCTCGGGCGCCGTGGTATCGACCGGGCAGCTCGTCGTCACACAGAACCTGCGCAAGGTGCAGCATCCGACCGGTGGCGTCGTCGGCGAGATTCTCGCCCGCGACGGCGCCTTCGTCAAAGCTGGTGACGTCGTCGTGAGGCTCGACGAGACGGTGATCCTCGCCAACCTGCACGGCATCACCAAGAAGATCGACGAGTTGCAGGGGCGCGGCGCGCGGCTCAACGCGGAACGTTCCGGCTATGCGCCGCTGCTGTTCCCGAAATCGCTCACCGAGCGCGGCCGCGATCCCGTCGTCGCCGAGATCCTCTCGACGGAAACCGCGCTCTACGAGGCACGCAAGACATCGCACGCTCTGCGCAAGCAGCGTCTCGGCGAACGCATCCTCCAGCTCAAGAAGGAGATGGAGAGCCTCTCGTTCGATCTCGAGGCCAAACGCAAGCTCGCAGAGATCACCGACAAGGAGCTCGCAGGTCTACGCAAGCTCGACGAAAGCCGCCTCGTCACCACCTCTCGCCTAAGTGCGATGGAGCGCGAAGCGGTCAATCTCACCGGCCAGCAGGGACAGATCCAGGCCTCCATCGCGCAGACCGAGGGTCGCATCGTCGAGACGGAAATGCAGCTTGCGAGCCTCGACGACGAGCTGCGGGCCGAGACGACGCGAGAACTCCGCGAGGTCCAGGGCGAGCTTGCCCAGCAGCAGGAGAAGAAGGCCGCGGCAACGGACATGCTGCAGCGGATCGACATTCGTGCGCCAGTTTCCGGCCAGGTGCACCAGTCGACTGCGCACACCGTCGGCGGCGTCATCACCGCGGCCGAGCCGATCATGTTGATTGTCCCGACAGAAGAAGTGCTCGAACTCGAAGTACGTATCAATCCGCAGGACATCGACCTCGTCTACGTCGGACAGAGCTCGGAGATCCGCCTCAACGCCTTCAACCGCCGCACGACGCCGCACATCGACGCCTCCGTCACGCGCGTCTCGCCCGACGTCACCAAGGACCAGCAGACCGGCGCGCTCTACTACAGCGCGCGCCTCACGCTCGATCCCAAAGCCGTCGCGGCACTCGGCGATCTGAAACTGCAAGCCGGCATGCAGGCCGAAGCACTCATCAAGACGTCGGAGCGCACCGCACTCGAATATCTGATGAAGCCGCTCTCCGACCAGATGCGCCGGGCCATGCGCGAGCGCTGACCCGCGCCTCAGGCGCGCCGCGCCGACAGGTCGACCGATGAGGGGGCGGGTTTCAGCCCCCCTTTTTCTCTGGTGCGGGAGCGAGGGTGATACCCGGCTCTCAAGCCTTGGCGGAGGGGAGCGAGATACGCCGACCGTCAACGATGAATGCGCCGTAACCGCAGTGATGGATCGTCTTGGCCCTGCGCTGGCGCGGATCGATCCAGGCGGCGACAACCTCGAGAACGAAGAGGTTCATTCGCTCGACCAGCGTCATGTCGGTCACGCGGCATTCGAGGTTAGCCAGACACTGAGGCAGGAGAGGTGCCCTGACAAGGCTCGCCTCGGCAGTAGCGAGGCCGAGCATCGCGAGCTTGTCACCGCTCCGGCCCGAACAATTGCCGACCGCCACAACCGTTTCCGCCATGGCGACGGACGGTATGGCGATGACGCATTCGCCCGTCGACCGCAACGCCTTGAAGCTGTGATTGGCCGAGCTCACCACGCACGCGACGCTCGGCGGCGCGAACTCGGTCATCATGTGCCACGACATCGTCATGACGTTGGCTCGGCCGGTTCTCGCCCTCGTCGCGAGCAGGACGACTGGGCCGGGTTCGATCAACTTGTAGACTTCGGGTAGTGCGAGCGGGATCATGACACCTCTCCTTCGTCCGGAGGTGTCTTACCCTAGCCCTGAATCCGACTGCCACTACGCATGACGTGACGCGGGATCACCACCTCATTGGCCGCTGCTGGCCTTCAGATAGCCGACGATTGCCGCCCGCTGCTCCGCATCCGCGACGGGTGGAAACACCATTGTCGTATTTAGGCTGACAGACTTTGGGTCCGCGATGAACTTGTCCAGCGTCGCCGCGTCCCAGCGGAAGCCCTGCAAAGCGCCCGAATAGTTGGCGTAACCCGCAACCGCGCCGGCTTCGGCATCGACGATGCCAAATAGCGAAGGGCCGAGACGGTTCTCACCCTTCTCGATCGAATGGCAATTGCGGCAGTGCGTGTTGAACGCGACCTGGCCCTTGTCGTCGGCGGATGCCACGAGTGGAAGAGCGCTCGTGCAAAGAAACGCGATCGATACCCGCGTTACGGTGCGGATCATGGTGCTTCGTCTCATGACGTGCCTTCCTGTTCCCTCGCGGCGACTGGATACCGAGAGCCATATGCTGGCGGCTCGGGTGAGGAAACGAGTCACGGCGAAGATTCGTTCCAGCATGCGGGGCAGCATGCGGGGCAGCATGCGGGTGAGGCTGGCGCACCGGAACGAGCACCGCCGAAGGCTTTCATGCTTTCAATGATGTTGGCAATGATGCTCGTGGCCAGCGCAATCGTGGCTGGACCCATGCTGTTGTTCTCGTCCTTCCACGCCGGAATGCGCCGCCGCGTGGGCCTCGCGCTCACCTGCACGGTATTCGTCGATACCCTGACGCAGGATCAGGAAGGACGAGTTGAGGAACAACCCGGCCATCGCCGCCGCGACGGCGAGATCCGGCCAGGGCGAGGCCGTCGTCCACACGAGCGCTGCCGCACCCATCACCGCCACATTGCCGATGGCGTCGTTGCGCGAGCAGAGCCACACAGAGCGGACGTTGGCGTCGCCATCCTTGTAGCGCATCAGTAGCAGGACACTCGCAAGGTTGGCGGCAAGGGCGAGAAAGCCGACCACGCCCATCACCTCGGCTCGCGGCAGGCCGAGCACGAAGACATGGTACGCGGTGGCGCCGAACACCCATAGGCCCATGAGCGTCAGGCTCGCCCCTTTCGCGAGCGCAGCCGTGGCGCGAGTCTTGAGGCTCGAACCTATGACGGCGAGGCTCATTCCGTAGGTCAGCGTGTCACCGAGAAAATCGAGCGCGTCGGCCTGCAGCGCCTGCGACCCCGCGAACTGGCCCGCCGCCATCTCGATGAAGAACATCGCGGCGTTGATGGCGATCACCAGCCACAACACCCGCTTGTAGCGCGTGTCCATGCCATCGAAACGCGGGTTTCCCGCGCATCCGCAGCCGTCCGACGAGCACGACCCGCTCATGCCTTGCTCCTTCGCTCCTTCGCGTCCGCTCGCAGCCGACAGCACTCTCCGAGGTCCGCCGAGACTGCCCCATCATACCTCGGGTGGGACATCCCGAAACAGAAGTGACCGATCACGGTCACGGCAGAACTCTTACACGCCACGCTCAGCTCATCGCATTCGGATCGGCACCCGGATCGGCCGTACGCCCCTGCCGCATCCGCATGATCCGGACAAAGCGGAAGAACGAGATGATGACGGCGTACTCGAACCCCTTCATTCCTCCCAGAACATGCGCGCGGGCGAAATAATATCTGAGGAACGCGTACGGCAGCTCCGTCACCGTGCGCAACGCCAACAACGCGCGCGACTTCTTCTTCGCATTCGCCGCGTTGTAGGCTGCGCGCGCGTTGCTCTTGGCGATCAGGTCGTCCATCGACCGGACGGTGTGGTGGAAGAGAGCACCCGCGAGCTTACGCGTCGGCGCCCCCTTGAGTTCGACGCTGTCGAAGAGCGTCGAATCCGCGAAACGCACGCGCTTGAAATCGTAGAGACGATAGACGAAGTGATCGCGCGCAAAGGGACGCGGCCGCGTCTCGCCCGGGTAGACGATGCTGGCCCACATGCCGAACGCCGCTTCGGTCGGCTCGCCTCGCGCGAACAGGTCACGGATCTCCGTCGCGAGCCGCGGGCTCACTTCCTCGTCGGCGTCGATGTTGAGCAGCCAGCGGTTACGGCACTGCTCCTCACCGAACCGCTTCTGCTGGCCGAACCCTGGCCAGGTATTGAAGAGTGCGCGCGCGCCGAGACCGGCAGCAATTTCTGGCGTGCCATCGGTGCTGCCCGAGTCGATCACCACGATTTCGTCGACGAGATCGCGAACCGAGCGTATCGCGCGCGGCAGCCGGTCGGCCTCGTTCTTGGCGATGATGAAGCAGGAAATGGGAAGGCGGAGGCCAACCGGTTCGGCGGATGAAGTCACTGGCTGCTCGCCCCCTGTCAATGCACCGGTCTCAGCTATCGGCTTCGATCACGGCGATGCTATCGCCGACCCGAACCGTGCCCAATGCGGTCACGTCGTCGAGCGCCATCGCCCAAATGTTGCATGGGCTGGCAAGCCGAATCTCCCCGCCGCGCGAGATCGGTGTGGGACCAAACCCGATCGCGATCGCGTCGCCATCCGGCCAGTAGGCGATTTCGCCCCGCTTGACGACCTCGCGCGCGCCCGCCTCGACGGGAGCGTGAACCGGGGTTGCGAAATAGACCTCGTCGCCCCAGGTCTGCGCCCGCGCGTAGATCGGCAGGGCCTGCCAAATCCGGTCCGCCGTAGCGGTCTCGAGGAGACGCGCGCGGATGGCGACGTGACCGGCCCTGATGAGAATTTCACGCATCGCCCGAACCGTTGTGCAACGCCGTCAGCGCCGCGTGTCGCAGTGGATTAAATGAGCCAGGCACGAGGCGCAACGTCGTCATCATCCCGCGCGGAGCATTCAGCCGCCAGCCGGGCGCCCGCGGCGCTGTGGTGTGCCGATGTCGTCGGCGGGGGCAGAGCCGAACCGCCAAAGGCCCGCAAGCTGTCGCGCCGCCATCTGTAGCGCCGGCACTTGCCCCCGCGCCCGCTCGGGCGACAGACGCGGCGAAGGGCCATGCAGCGCGACGGCGCCGAGCGCCCGCCCAGCCGCATCGAGAACCGGTACGGCCGCACCGACGATGCCGATGGTGTACTCCTCGTCGTTGATCGCGTAGCCGGCCTCTCTGATGCGATCGAGCTCGGCGCTGAGCGCCGTCGGTGTCGCGATCGTCTTGGCCGTGTAAGGCTGGAGCGCCGCCGAGCGGATCAGTGCCTCCCTGAGATCGCGATCGAGCCAGGCCAGCAGCACCTTGCCGCCCGACGTGCAATAGGCTGGAACGCGGCTGCCCGCCGTCAAGTGCACGCGCAGCGACCACTCCGCCTCGATGCGGTCGAGATAGACGAACTCGAGCCCGTCCAGCACGCCGATGTTGCACGTCTCCTGCACCTTCGCGACGGTCGCCTTGAGAACGCTGCGCACGGGCGCGCCCTGGTTACGTGTGAGCAGTGCCGCGAGGGAGAGGCGGCTGAGACGTGCGCCCACGGCATAACGGTCACGCGAAGGATCGCGCACGAGCAACCCCGTCTCCGAGAGTTGCTGGAGCACGCGATGTATGGTTTGGCGAGGCAGGCCCAGCTCGGCAGTGAGATCGGGCAGCCCCACCGGCGTTGGCCGGTTGACGATCGCCTCGAGCACGAGCAGCGCCTTCTCCAGCGCCGACAGCCGGTCCCCCGCTTCCATGTCCGCGAAGTTGAGGTCGATGGGCGCGACGGCCTCTGGTTTTTGAACCTTCGGCGTGCGTCTGGCCTTCGGCATCTGCGAATTCCCTGATCTGACCCGGCATCGACCCGGTGGCTGGTTCGGCACCGCCCTCAACGTCACCGACAATGTGCAAGGCGCGAGCATCCTTGCGCAAGGTGGCTTGACAAGCTCGCAGCACTACTAAACTCTAGGACACTGTGTCTCGTTTATCAAACTGGATTGAGCGACGTCCAAAACCGGACCCGGCTCGCCTGCATCGAACACATCCGCCCTGGTGACGTGGCCGCGAGAGCTACAAGGGGTGGTAAGAGACAAGCGGCAGCCAGAATGGACTGCCGCATGACCTGGGAGGAATAACGTCGTGACCAAGCCAAGCACGCGCCGCGCGTTTGCGCGGGCCCTCGCCTTAGCGGCCCTTGCCGTGACGGGCTGCGTCGCAGCCTCTGCCCAAGAGGCTTATCCCTCGCGCGCCATCGAGTTCGTCGTGCCCTGGGGACCGGGCGGAGGCGCCGACCAGCTCGCCCGTCTCGTCGGCAAGCTCGGCGAGCCGGTGCTCGGCCAGGGTATGCCTGTTGTCAACGTGCCGGGCGGCACGGGCGCAACCGGCATGGCCAAGCTCATCGCCTCGCCGGCGGACGGCCATTCGATTGCAATCTACATCGCCGACAGCCACGCGCTGCTCGCGGGCGATACGCCTCGCTGGTCCCTCACCGACATCACGCCGGTCGCGGTGATGATTCAAGGCCCCTCCTTCCTGTTCGTTCCGACCGAGAGCCGCTTCAAGAGTTGGGCGGACTTCGAGAAGGAAGCCAAGGAGAAGCCGGGCACGCTCAAGGTCGCGACCCTGGGCTTCGGCAGCGTCGACGACTTTTCGCTGAAGAGTCTCGACGGCAAGGGCGTCAAGGTCGTCCAGGTGCCGTTCGGCAAGCCGGCCGAGCGCTACGTGTCAATCCTCGGCGGTCACGCCGATGCCCTTTACGAGCAGGCGGGCGACGTCGGCCAGTTCCTCAAGAACAAGCAGATGCGTCCGCTGATGATTTTCGGCAAGACGCGCCACCCCGATTTCCCCGACGTGCCGACGTCGACGGAGCTCGGCTACAATGTCTCGCTGCCGCAGTTCCGCTCCATCGTGGTGCGCGCCGGTACGCCGCCGGACCGCGTCGCCAAGCTGTCCGAGGTGCTGACGAAGATCGCCGCGACGGACGAGTTCAAGACCTTCCTCAAGGATCAATACGCCGATCCCAATAGCTTCATCGATGCCACGAAGGCCGGCGACTACCTCGCCGCGCAGCTCGCCGAGATGAAAGCGTTGGCGGGGAAGCAGTGAGCACGCTCGCAAAGCTCAAGGCAACGGCGCCTTACGCCGTCGTTCTCGGCTGCACCGCGGTGTTGTGGGGGTTGACCAACAACATCACCTATTCGGCGCAGCCGGGACAGTTGCCGCCAACCGTATGGCCGCGCGTCGCCATCACCATCATGGCGATCGCGTCTCTCGTCGAGATCGCCCGCATTCTTCTCTCGCGAAAGGACGAGGACGCCGTCGCTGGCCTCGGCGAGGTGATCGAGGGCGCCGCCGTGCACGAGGATCCGGGGTTTCGCCTGCCACACCTGCTCGCGGGCGGCGTGCTGCTGACGCTCGGCTTTGCGGTGTTCGTCAACACGCTCGGGTTCCTGCTGGCGACCTTCATCTATCTCGTCGTCTTCATGTATCTCGGCCGCTACCGGAACCACACGGTGATCTGGCTCGGGTCGCTGATCGGAACGCTCGTGTTCGCGGTCATCTTCCTGAAGCTCGTCTACGTATCGCTGCCGCGCGGCACGCCCCCTTTCGACCAGGTGACGCAATTCGTCATCCATTTGCTGTCGCTCTGGTGAACGGCTGATCGCACAACTCCGAAAGGTCACGGGCGCCAATGCTCGATATCCTTGCCCAACTCGGCTCGGGCTTCATCAGCTGTTTCGAGCCGGCCAACATCGCCATGATCGTCATTGGCATCCTGGTCGGATTGCTGGTCGGCGTCCTGCCGGGCCTCACCCTCGTGATGGGCGTCATCCTGGTGCTGCCCTTCACTTACAAGATGGACGTAACCGGCTCCATCGTGCTGCTGACCGCGATGTACGTCTCCGGCACATACGGCGGTGCCTTCACCTCCATTCTGTTTCGCATTCCGGGTGAACCGATCCACGTGCCGCTGCTGTGGGACGGCTATGCCATGGCGCGCGCCGGCAAGCCGTCGAAGGCACTCGGATGGACCCTCGTGGCGGCGCTCGGGGGCGGCGTCCTGTCGTGGTTCATCATGGTGGTGTTGACGAAGCCGGTCGCCGACTTCGCACTGCGTTTCTCGACGCCCGAATACTTCGCGATCGTCGTGTTCGGCCTCGCCAGCGTCATCGCACTCGGACGCGGTGGTTTGGCCAAGGCGTTCATCAGCCTCGCACTCGGATTGCTTGTCGCCTCGGTTGGAACGGATGCGATCTACGGCAGCTACCGCTTCACGCTCGGCTTGCCGCTGCTCGCGGACGGTATCGAGTTTCTCGTCGTCATGGTCGGAGCCTACGGTGTCGGAGAGGTGTTGAGCCGCCTGGAGATGGGCTTCGCCGGCAAGCCCATTCAGAAGATCTCCGACGCCAGCACGGAGCTTCCGACCCTCAAGGAAATTTCCGAGATCAAGGGCATGTTCCTGCGCTCGTCCCTGCTCGGCAACATCATCGGCATCGTACCGGGCGCCGGCGCCACCATCGCCTCGTTCGTCAGCTATGGCGTTGAATCGCAATTCGGTCGGCGCAAGACCGAATTGGGCCACGGCATAGCCGAAGGAATCGTCGCGCCGCAGAGCGCGGCAACGGCATCGGTCGGCGGCGCACTCATTCCACTTCTCGCGCTCGGCCTGCCCGGCAGCGGCGCCACCGCCGTCATCCTCGGCGCCTTCACGCTGCACGGCATCCAACCCGGCCCGCAGGTGCTCATTACCTCGGCCGGAATGATCTACACCATCTTCGCCTCGCTCCTGCTCGGCGTGCTGGTGATGTGCGTCATCGGCTATTTCGCGATCCGCCCGCTGGTCAAGATTCTCGATTTTCCCGAAGCCGTCGTCTCGGCCTTCGTGATGATCCTGTGCTTCGTCGGCGCCATGTCGATCCGCGGCAACATCACCGACCTGTGGCTGATGATCGGCTTCGGCTTCATCGGCTACGCCTTCGAGCGCTTCAACTTCCCGATCGCCCCGCTCGTGCTCGGCGTGATTCTCGGCCCGATTGCGGAGGAGAGCTTCATGAATGCGATGATCAGCTTCGGTAACGACTGGACGATTTTCTTCACCCGCCCGATCTCGGGCACGATCATGGCCGTCACGGCACTGACGTTGGCGCTGCCCCTCGCTGCCATGCTGCGCGAGAGGTTACGGAGCAGCCGATCAAACCGCGGTTGACAGTCGCCTCCGGTCACATCACTATAAATGGGACACCACGTCCCGTTTGCAAACTTGAAAGCAACAAGCCAGCATGGCCGAGCCCGCCCATCGCCTGACCGAACGCCTGCAGGGACCGATGCCGCCGCACGCCGTTGTCGCCATGGTCGTAGCGCGCGCCCGCGTCGCCATGGCCACCTACGGCGAGGAGATCGCAGAAGGTGGACAGGCACGGATCGACGAAGCCGTGACCGCGCTGGCGTGGTCGATCTACAAGCCCGAGAACGCCAAGGCACTGGCCGAAGTCGCCGTCGAGGTCACCGGCATCGGCAACGTCGAGAGCAAGATCATCAAGAATCAGCGCAAGACGTTCGGCACTCTGCGCGACCTGCTGCGCGTGAAATCGACCGGCGTCATCGAGGAGCTTCCCGAAAAGGGTATCGTCAAGTGGGCGAAGCCGGTGGGCGTCGTCGCTGCCATCACGCCCTCGACGAACCCGTCGGCGACGCCCGTGAACAAGGCGATGATGGCTCTCAAGGGTGGCAATGCGGTCGTAATCGCGCCGCCGCCGACTGCGTGGGCCGCCTCGAAACCGGCAGTCGACGGCATGCGCGCCGAGCTCGAGCGCATCGGTCTTCCGGCAGACCTCGTGCAGATCCTGCCAGCGCCCGTCACGCGCGAGACCACCAACGAGTTGATGAGCCAAGCCGACCTCGTCGTCTGCACCGGCAGTCAGAAGAACGTCAAGCAAGCCTACTCGTCGGGCAAGCCCGCGCTCGGCGTCGGACTCGGGAACGCCCCCGTCATCATCGACACGTCCGCCGACCTCGACGACGCCGCGCGCAAGATCATGGCGTCGAAGACGTTCGACTACGCGACCTCGTGCTCCTCGGAAAATTCGATCGTCGTCGTCGATGCCGTCTACGACGATGCCATCGCGGCGTTGAAGCGCGTCGGCGGCTACATGGCGACACCCGCCGAGCGCCAGCGCATCATCGACCGCCTCTGGGTGGACGGACAGCTCAACCGCCGCGTCATCGCGCAGGCGCCAGAAGCCCTCATCGACGTGTTCGAGCTTGGACAGGACGCCACCGGCTGCGCGTTCGTGATGGCCGAGGAAGCCGGCATCGGTAAAGCCTATCCGCTCTCAGGCGAGAAACTCTCCCTGGTGCTGACCGTCTACCGCGCCCGCGATTTCGCCGACGCCAAGCGGCTGGTGAAGCAGATCCTGGATTACCAGGGCCGCGGTCACTCGTGCGGCATCCACACCAAGGATATGGATCACGCCCGCGAACTGGCACGCGACAGCGATGTGGTCCGCGTGCTCGTCAACCAGGCGCACACGTTCGGCAACGGCGGCGGCTTCGACAACGCCCTTCCCTTCACGCTGACGATGGGTTGCGGGAGCTGGCAGGGCAATTCCTTCTCCGACAATCTCAACTGGCGACTGTTCGTCAACGTCACGCATCTCGTGTCGACGATCCCCGAAGACAAGCCGCCCGAGGAAGAGCTGTTCGGCGCCTACTGGGCGAAGTTCGGCAAATAGCCGCGCCCGCCCACCCCTGTGTGCGAGAGGCAGACTCGCGCTCAGCCCCCTCACGCACTGCGGAGCAGTGGAGTTGATATGAATTTCGAGGAGCATGCAGCAAAGCCGCTGCTGGCGCGCCATGGCATTGCCGTGCCCGTGAGCCGGCTGGCGGCCACCCCCGACGAGGCAGAGGCTGCTGCACGCGAGATCGGCAAATGCGTTGTGAAGGCGCAGGTGCCGACAGGCAAGCGCGGGAAGGCAGGCGGCATCAAGCTTGCCGCCACACCGGCCGAGTCGCGCGCGCACGCCAGCGCGATCCTCGGCATGGAGATCGGCGGATGGCCGGTTCATCGCGTTCTCGTCGAAGCACAGACCGGAATTGCCAGAGAACTCTACGCCTCGATCCTCAACGACAGCGCGTCGAAGGGGCCGATGCTCCTTTTCTCGGCGATGGGCGGCATGGATGTCGAGGAGGTCGCGGAAAAGGACCCGCACGCGATGCGCCGGGTCGCCATTGCGATTGCGACCGGGTTGACCGACGAGCAGGCACGTAATGCTATCAAAGGACTTGGCCTCGATGCCGTCGCCGGCGAACTTGTGCGCGTGCTGCTCGCTCTCTATCGCGCATATCGCGACCTCGACGCCGAACTCATCGAGATCAATCCGCTGGTGGTCACCACGGACAACCGCATCATCGCGCTCGACTGCAAGCTGACCATCGACGACGGCGCCGTACCGCGACAGGCGGAAATCGCCGCGACGGCCGCGCCCGAGAAATATACACGGCTCGAGGCGGAAGCCGCCGCCGCCGGGCTCAAATACATCGAGCTCGACGGCTCCGTCGGCATTCTTGCCAACGGTGCCGGCCTCACCATGACGACGATGGATGTCGTCGCGCATTTCGGCGGTCGGCCGGCGAACTTTCTCGAGATCGGTGGCGAGGCCTACACCAAGGCGAAGACCGCGCTCTCTATCGTGCTCGCCAACCAGAACGTCAAAAGCGTTCTCGTCAATTTCTGCGGTGCGTTCGCGCGAACGGACGTGATGGCCGAGGGCGTCATCAATGCCTGGCAGGAGCTCTCTCCCGACGTGCCGATCTTCTTCACGATTCACGGCACGGGCGAAGATCAAGCGGTGGCACTCGTGCGCGAGCGGCTCGGCATCGAACCTTACGACCTGATGGACGACGCGGTGAAAGCGGCCGTTGCCGCGGCGGCAGACCACGAGGTGCGAGCATGATCCCGCGCAGGAACGACCGCATCCTCATCCAAGGCATCACCGGCAAGCAGGGCACGTTCTGGACGAAGGCGATGCAGGACTACGGCTCCAAGGTGATCGGCGGTGTCAATCCGTCGAAGGCGGGCAGCGAGCATCTCGGCGTGCCCGTGTTCGCCAGCGCCCGCGACGCAGCGAAGACGGCGCCGTTCGACGTCTCGTGCATGTTCATACCCCCAATGCTGGCGAAAGCCGCGGCGATCGATGCTTGTGAAGCGGGCGCACGCCTTCTCGTCTGCCTCACCGAGCACATACCGTCCCACGACGTGATGGAGATCCACGTCGCGGCGCGCGCCAACGGCACGCGCATCGTCGGACCCAACACTGCCGGGCTCGTCACCATCGGGGAGTGCTTCGTCGGCATCATGCCGGCGTTCAACGACCGCGTCTTCAGCAACGGCCGCGTCGGCGTCATTTCCCGTTCCGGCAGCCTCGGCACGCTCGTCAGCCTCGTGCTGACGCAAGCGGGTATGGGACAATCGGTCTTCTACGGGGTCGGCGGCGATCCGATGATCGGCACGAACTCGGCCGACGCCCTGCGCATCCTCGATGCCGACCCGGGCACCGACGCGGTCGTGCTCTGCGGCGAGATCGGCGGCTCGGCCGAAGAAGAAGCGGCGGACTATGCGCGCACCATGAAGAAGCCCGTCGTCGCCTTCATCGCTGGCCGCCAGTCACCACCGGGAAAGAAGATGGGGCACGCTGGCGCCATCGTCTCCGGCGGCAAAGGCGATTACGCATCGAAACGCGCCGCGCTTGAAAAAGCTGGCGTCGCTGTGGCCGATACTCCGAGCGCGCTGCCCCGCCTGCTCGCTCCACGCCTGGCATCGAGCGCCGCCTGACCGCGTGCTTCCGCGCACCCGACAACGCAACACGACGCGACATCTGAAAAACAAGGATCAAACCCGTGAAGATGACCACCGAGGAAGCCTTCGTGAAGGTGCTGCAGATGCATGGCATCCAGCACGCCTTCGGTATCATCGGCTCAGCGATGATGCCCGTGTCGGATCTGTTCCCGAGAGCGGGCATCACGTTCTGGGACTGCGCGCACGAGAGCAACGCCGGCATCATGGCCGATGGCTACACCCGTGCGACGGGCAAGATGGCGATGGCGATCGCTCAGAACGGACCGGGCGTCACCGGCTTCGTCACCGCCATCAAGACTGCCTACTGGAACCATACGCCGATGGTGCTCGTCACACCGCAGGCCGCCAACCGCACGATCGGCCAGGGTGGCTTCCAGGAAGTCGAGCAGATGGCGCTGTTCCGCGACATGGTCTGCTACCAGGAGGAGGTGCGCGATGCGACGCGCGTCGCCGAGGTGCTGAACCGCGTCATCAGCAAGGCGTGGCGCGGCTCGGCTCCGGCGCAGATCAACGTGCCGCGTGATTTCTGGACCCAGGTCGTCGATATCGAGCTACCGCAGATCGTGCGCATCGAGCGCACCGGTGGCGCCGAAAATTCGATTGCGGAAGCAGCTAAACTCTTGTCCGAAGCACAGTTCCCCGTAATCCTTTCCGGCGCCGGCGTGGTGCTTGCGGGCGCCATACCGGCGACCAAGGCGCTGGCCGAGCGGCTCGACGCGCCCGTCTGCAACAACTACCAGCACAACGATAGCTTCCCCGGCTCCCATCCCCTCGCCTGCGGACCGCTCGGCTACAACGGCTCGAAGGCGGCGATGGAGCTGATCGCCAAGGCCGATGTCGTGCTGGCGCTCGGCACGCGCCTCAATCCGTTCTCGACCCTGCCGGGCTACGGCATCGACTACTGGCCGAAGACCGCCAAGATCATCCAGGTCGACATCAACGCCGACCGCATCGGCCTGACCAAGCGCGTCAGCGTCGGCATCTGCGGCGACGCCCGCAAGGTCGCCGAGCAGATCCTGGCGAAGCTGTCGCCGAGCGCGGGCAATGCCGGTCGCGCGGAGCGCAAGGCGCTCATTCACCAGACCAAGTCCGCATGGTTGCAAACGCTCTCCAGCATGGACCACGAGGATGACGATCCCGGCACGTCGTGGAACGAGGACTCGCGCCGCCGCGATCCCGACCGCATGTCGCCGCGCATGGCTTGGCGCGCTATCCAATCCGCTCTGCCGAAGGGCGCGATCGTCTCGTCCGATATCGGCAACAATTGCGCCATCGGCAATGCCTACCCGACCTTCGAGGAGGGACGGAAGTACCTCGCACCGGGCCTGTTCGGTCCTTGCGGCTATGGCTTCCCGTCGGTGCTCGGCGCGAAGATCGGCTGCCCCGACGTGCCGGTCATCGGCTTCGCGGGCGATGGTGCATTCGGCATCTCGATGAACGAGATGACGGCGTGCGGCCGCGACGGCTGGCCGGCGATCACCATGGTCATTTTCCGCAACTACCAGTGGGGCGCGGAGAAGCGCAACACGACCCTCTGGTTCGACAATAACTTCGTCGGCACCGAGCTCAACCCCAACCTCAGCTACGCCAAGGTCGCCGATGCGTGCGGGCTGAAGGGCGTCGCCGTCTCGACGATGGGCGACCTCACCGCCGCACTCAAAGAGGCGGTCCGCGCGCAGATGGAGGACAAGGTCACCACCTTCATCGAAGTCATTCTGAACCAGGAACTCGGCGAGCCATTCCGCCGCGACGCCATGAAGAAGCCGGTGCGCGTCGCCGGCATCGACGGCGCCGACATGCGCAACGAGCAGGTGCTCGCCGACTGACGCGGCCCGCCGGCCGCGTAAACTCAAGGCCGGTGCCGCTTCGCGGTGCCGGCCTGCTTTATGCCCGATCGAGGGAGAACCGATGGTGGGCGGTATAGGGATTGAACCTATGACCCCACCCGTGTGAAGGGTGTGCTCTACCGCTGAGCTAACCGCCCGGTCCTGAGCGCATCAGTGCGACGCGCCCGCCAAGGGGGCTCTTATCGAGCGCGGGAGCGGGCCTGTCAAGCGCATCACGAACTCCGTGCTCCGCGTGGCTCGGGGGGCGAAACGCAAGCGGCGCCGCGCTGATCGAGCGCGGCGCCGCCGAGACATCGAGCCGGCCGGATCGGCCGGCCGCGCTGCTTACTTCACGCGCGTGAAGGTGCCGCTGGCGCAGGCGCCAGCCGCCGTGCAGCCGTCCATCTTGAAGGCGTCGGCGCCGTCCTGAACCATCTTGGCGTTGTAGGTCTCACCCGTCATCGGATGCGCGATCTGGCCGACGTGAGCACCATCCTTCGCCTCGAGCTTGGACTTGACCATCTCCATGCCCTTGTTCTTCGGGCCGTCGACGACGACGCACGACATGCCGTTAGCGCCGCCTTCCTTGCACTCGATGGTGAAGGCGTCCCACTTCCACTTGCCGACCATCGGATTGGCAAAAGCGGCGGTGCTGAAACCGAGCGCAGCCAGACCGACGACGACAGCAATAGCCTTCTTCATGACGTAACTCCCTTGATATCCAGACGCTGACGGACCGCTGGACGAATTTTGACGAAGCCGTGCCCCTGACGAACCGCATCCACGGGTACGCGGCACATCCCACCTCCTGGTGCGAACGCGCTGCTTGGTTAACATATTCCCGTATTCGAATGAACGACATTTCTTGCTCAGGAGTGTCGCCGACGAGCCGAATTGACCGCCCCAGGAACGCCTCAAGGGCCCTTGTTTTTGCAGTGCAAAACGATGCCGCCGATGTATCCTTTTCGACCAACACGCCATTCTATCGGCGTTTTCCCCGCGCCTTGAAAACGCCTCTACTGCGGCAGTTCGCATGAGCAGAATGAAGCGGGCACTATTAATCCCGGGCGAAAGATATTTTTGTCGCATGTGACGGAACTCACAGGCGGTCGCTCTTAGATGTAGTATTCTTACATTCGCAATTACGAATATTGTTTGTCGGAAGAGTTCGCTGCACCGCTCGAGCTTTCGGCACAACTTGAGGAAATGCAAAGGGGATTTCAATGTTTCAGATCTCGCGCAAGGCGCGGTTCGCGCGCGCCTCGCTGCTGGGCCTCGCCATGCTGGCTGGTTCCGCGCTGTCCGCCGCCGCCGATACGCTCGTCCTGGTCCAGGGCTATCTCGGTTCGGCCGGGAGCTGGCGCTACTCGGGCATCGTACCCGTGCTTCACAGCCGCGGCTGGCAGGATGGCGGCCACCTTTTCTACGGTCCCGATGGCCGGCCTCGCTCCACGCTCGCCAAAACCACGGCTGCCAACCGCCTCTACACCATCGACTTGCCGACCGAGGCGCCGATCCCGGTCCAGGCGGCGTTTCTCGTGAGCAACCTCGCCTACGTCGCCGCGCAGCATCCGCGTGAGCGCATCGCCGTCGTCGCGCACTCGGCTGGCGGCGTTGTCGCGCGCTATGCCGCCGTGGTCGACCGTAGCGTCAAGATCGATACCTTGGTGACGATCGCCACCCCGCATCTCGGCACCGCCGTGGCCGAGGTCGGTTCCGCCCTCTCGGAATCGCCGCTCGGCTGGGTCGCGCCATTTTTCGGCGCCGGAACTGTCAACCGCTCGCAGGTGCTCTACCGCGAGCTCTGGCGCGAGCGCCCCAATTCGCTGCTCGGCTGGCTCAACCGTCAGCCGCACCCGGCCGCCCGCTACGTCAGCATCGTGCGTGCCACCGAGCCGACACCCGGAGCCGGCGACAGCATCGCCCCCGGCTGGAGCCAGGACATGAACGCCGTCCCGGCCCTCGCCGGCCGCGCCGAGCGCATCATCTCGCCGGGCGACCACGGTCTGCGCATCGACGACGGCGCGCTGATCGCCGACATCCTGGCGGCAGGTGGGAAACGCGCGGGGAGCTGATCGCTTTCCTACTCACGCCCAGCGACCAAGCGAGCTGCCGGCGCCCAGCGTCGGCCGCTTTGCTTCGAGTGTGTGTCGGTTGAGATGAGAGCATCGATCGCCCCCAAAGCTCTTGTCCGGGCGTGATCTAACGATGCTTGATGGATCACGAGAGCGACGCCACCAACATCGACCGGACTTCCGGGGCGGTGGCCAGACCGGCCGCTCAGCGCAGCGCGCAGGAGCCGGCGCTCGGGCTGTTGGACATGCGGCTCTCGATCAGCCGACCAAGCCGCGCCGTCAGCGCGCCAGGGCGCCCGGCCACCCGCTGCAACGGCGCCGGCAGGGAAACCGCGAGCAATGCCGCCTCACGCCGAGACAGCTTGTCCGCTGACTTCCGGAAATGGTGCTGCGACGCCGCCTCCGCACCGAACACGCCCGGGCCCCACTCCGCAATGTTGAGATAGACTTCCAGGATGCGCCGCTTCGGCCAGAACACCTCGAGCGCGAGCGTGGCCGGCACCTCGAGCGCCTTGCGGACGTAACTCTTCGACGGCCAGAGGAACATGTTCTTGGCCACCTGCATGGTGATCGTCGACGCGCCGCGCGGAACGCCGTCGCGCGCACGCTGGATGGCGGCCAGGATCTCTTCCGGATCGATCCCCCAGTGGCTGCAGAACCGCCCGTCTTCCGAGACGACGACGGCGCGAACCAGATTGGGCGATATGCGCTCGATCGGCGTCCAGCGTTGCGTGATCGGGGTGCCCCCGACGCGCTGAAACAGCATCAGCATGGATCCCGGAGGATCGACGAAGCGGAACAGCACGATCGCCGCGACCGTGGTGGCAAACCAGACCGCCACGGCAATCGCCGCATAACGCACGCCGAGCCTGATCCATGTCCAGAGGCGTCCGCTAGTCGGCGTGGCCGGCGCAGGAGTTTGAATGGGCCCCGCCTCCGGCGCGCCCTGGCGCGGCGCCCGCAGCGCGTCTGCATCTTCCAGCGTCGGCACGCCTGCGGCACTGGCACCGGCATGGAAGTGGACAGCCTTTTCTCCCGGCCTGTGGGCAAACGGGGACGATTTCGCCGCCTCGTCCGGCTCCGGCAGACGATGGAAAAAGCCACGCGTTCGCCGTGCCTGCTCCGCACCAGGGGCGGTGGCGGCAGAGCCGGCGGGGATTGGTGCGTCTTCAACGGATCGCTGGATCGGCGCCGGAGCCGTCACCACCACCGGCCGCGTGGACGGTGGAGGCAGAGGCGTGGCATCCCGTGGCGCCGCGGGTACTGCCTGGAGCGTCGCGGGCGGAGCCATCTCGGCAGCCGGTGGAGCCACCTTGGTCGGCACCACGGCGGGCGTCACCATAGCTGTCGTCCCATGCGGCGACGAGACTGCGGCCTGCGGTTGCGTGTCCGGTGGGGGCGTTGGAGGTGTCGAAGCGGACGGTGGCGGAGCACCCGGCAGCGGGGAGTGCGGCTTTCCCGTCAACGAAGCAGGCAGACGCGCCGCAGTCGTCGAGAATCCGGTCGTCACGGTGCCGGCTCCACCATCCAGCGCCATGTCGCCGCCGCTCGGCAGGGGCTCACTTCCGGCCGGTACAGCTCGCGCCAGGGCGGCATTGGCGGGGGGCACCGTCTTCTTGCTCCCATGCGCCTGTGCGAGCAGCACCGCGTTCAGACGGGCGATCGTCGCGCGCGACGCCGCTGAGCAGCGCAAGACCTGCACCGATCGCTGATCGGCAGGAGGGTTCGGCGTTTCGTCAGCGGCAGCGACCAAATCGATCTCCAACGAACCCTCGTATCAAACCACCGGGCCCACCTCAGGCGGCCCGCGGCCCCGCATCGCGGCCTGCGGCAGAGCCGGCGCTGAAAAGCCGGTGATGCGCGGACCGTGCCGATGCTATACCGCCCGGGCATCTACCCGCCCCGGCGGCGGCGTCCGTGTTGCAGCGGCGCGGTTAATTCTCATCCAGCTAACTAGGGCATCGATGGACTTCACGCAAAGACTGGAAGCAGATGCCGCCCTCGTCGAGACGAGGCTGTCGCATTTTCTCGACACGCTCGCCGGTCCGGATAGGACGTCCCCGCGCCTCGCCGCCGCGATGCGGCATGCCGTTCTCGGCGGAGGCAAGCGCTTCCGCCCGTTCCTGGTCTTGGAGAGCAGCCGCATGCTCGGCCTGCCGCATGTCGGCGCCGTCGATGCCGCCGCCGCGCTCGAATGCGTGCACTGCTACTCGCTCGCGCACGACGACCTGCCATCCATGGACAACGACCGGTTGCGCCGCGGCCGTCCGACTGTCTGGTGCGCGTTCGACGAATGGACCGCGATCCTTGCCGGCGACGCCCTCCTGACGCTCGCCTTCGAAATCGTCGCCGAGCCTTCGACACACCATGACGCAGCCGTGCGCGCCGAGCTCACCCTTCAACTCGCCCGCGCGTCCGGTGCCGCGGGCATGGTCGGCGGCCAGGCCTTCGACCTCGAAGCCGAGCGCATTCCCAGCGCGACCACCGCCACCGCCGATCACATCCGCCGCCTTCAGGCGATGAAGACCGGCGCCCTGATACGCTACGCCACCACGGCCGGAGCGATCCTCGCGCGCGCCGACAGCGACACACGCGACCGGCTCGCGCACTTCGGCGACCTGCTCGGGTACGCTTTCCAGATCGCCGACGACCTGCTCGACGTGGAGGGAAGTGCCGAGGAGACGGGCAAGGCCGTCGCCAAGGATGCCGCCGCCGGCAAGGCGACGCTGGTGTCGCTGATGGGTGTCGCGGCCGCGCGCGCCAAGCTCGCCGAGCTCGAGGCCGAGGCGGTGGCCGTTCTCGCTCCCTTCGGCGAGAGCGCCCGCATGCTGCAGGACGCGGCGCGCTTCGTCGTCAACCGGCGGAGCTGACGCGCAGCCGGCCCTGCTCGTCGAGATCGGGCGCGGGCTCGCTCAACGAGCCGATCACGAAGCCGGCGAGCGACAGTCCGATCGCCGCGAAGCCGATCACCGGTGACGAGATTCCTTCGAGGCCGAGCGCGCTCTTCACCGGGCCGAGGGCGGCAACGGCGGTGAACCCGAGTGCGAGCGCGGCCAAGGCACCACGGCGAGTCGCACGGCGCCAGTAGAGCCCGCCAGCCAGCAGCACGATGCCCGAGCAGAAGTAGATCGAGCCCGATACGGCGAGATAATCCCACACGTCTTCGCCCCCACCGTAGACGAGCCCCCAATAGATCTCGTAGAGCGCAATCGCGGCGATACCGATTTGCGTCGCGCGCTTCTGGAACACGGCGTCGTCGGTGCGCCGCAACAGTGGCCCGGCGATGTCGCGCGCAATGATCGACGACCAGCAGAAGAGATAGCTGTCCTGGGTCGACATGAATGACGCGAACATTGCCACCGCGAGGAACGCGACGAGCCAACCGGGCAAGGCAAGGCCGAGCATCACCGGCGTCGCGACGAGGTCGCTGTCACTGCCGTGTGCCGCCAACGCCGTTCGCGCGCCGTCACCGCCATTGGCGAAGTAGGCGATAGCGATCACGCCGAGCACGGCAGGCAGCACCATGCGGCCCATGAAGATTACCGACGCGATCAGATACGTTCTGCGGACATCGCGCTCCTCCTTGATCAGCAATGCGCGCGTCAGCGCAGTCGGCCAGATCGCCGAGGACACCACGCCCGCGACGAGTACCATCCACATCATATAGACGATGCCGAAACTCTCGTTGACGACGGGATCAAAACCACCAACTCCCTTCTCGCGCGACACCGCCTCGACCACTTCGGCGGGCCCGACGACGCCGAGCATCGCGGCGATGGCGACGGCGACGCCGATCGTCAGCAGCACGAACTGGAACACGTCGGTGGCAACGACGCTGCGCATACCGCCGAACGCGGTATAGATCACCGCGACCGCAACCAGAACCACCATCAGCGGCACGACGAGAGCGGGGCTCGACTCGACGCCGAGCAGCGCGACGATGAACAGCGCGGCGACCTTGACGAACAGGCCCATGTTGAGAATGCCGCCGAGCGCCATCACCGCCGCACCGAGAATGCGAACGTCGCCACCGAAGCGAAGGCCGTAGAACTCGGGGAGCGTCAGCACACCGGTCCTGCGGATCGGACCGACCACGAATCCCGTCAGGCCGACGAACGCGCAACCGATCAATCCAGCGATGCCGATGTGGAACGCGGAAAAGCCCTCGTTGAACCCCTTCTGCGCGTTGTAGGCGATGGTGATGAGGCCGATCTCGGTGGCGCCGAGCGTCGCGATCGCCGTCTTGAGATCGAGGTCACGCCCCGAGACGAAATATTCGTGGAGATCGTGCTCGCGTCCCACCTGCGCGGCTCGCACGCGACCGTGGATCAGGTAGATCGCCGTGAAATACGCTGCGAGAAATACGCCGAGCCAGACGAGCATCGCGCCATCCATGTCCCCCATGCCCCACTTCTCCTGCGCCAGCTTCACCGGCGGCAGTGTCTCCGGCACCGGTTCGTCGCGACAGAGTAGGCGAGAGTGGGACCGCGCGCAGGGGCCTTGCACAATCGTGTTGAACGCAAGCCGCCCGGGCTCGCGGTCGAGGCGAACCCGGGCGGTACAGTCGTTCGAGCGAGAGCGCGTCAGAAGCGGTAGTTGAGGCCGACGCGCATGGTGTGGAAGGCGTTGTCGAAATCGGCGGTGATGGGCGTACCGCCGCCGTCGAAGCCAGCGATCCGAGAGTTCTCGAGGTCGATGTAGAGATACTCAGCCTTCACCGACCAGTTCGGCGAGAGCGCCCACTCGACACCGCCGCCGAGCGCATAGCCGACCAGCGTGTTGCTGCCTGCGGCAAATGTTCCGTCAGCCGCGGCCAGTGCGAAATCCATGTCGGCCCAGGCGACGCCGGCCGTCACGTAGAACATCACGCGATCCGCCGAGAGGCCGGCGCGCGCGCGCACGGTCGAGAGCCAGTTGAGTTCGCTCGACGAAGCGGCGGGAATGCCGGCGCCGATCACGCCGCCCGAACCGCCCGACACGTCACCACCGATGAGGTCAGCTTCCGCGCCGAGCACGAAGGCGCCGAACTGCGCGTTGTAACCGATCTGCGCACCACCGAGCCAACCGTCGGGATCGATCGCGTCGAGTGCGCCATTGGCGACGCCGCCGCGGACGATCGTGGCATCGCCGGAGCCCCAGGCATAACCACCATTGAGACCAGCGTAGAAGCCGCGCCAGTTATAGACGGCGGGAGCATCGACATAAGCTTCAGATGTGGTGCGCGGACGATAGGGCCCGAGATCGGCAGCGCCGGCGGGCGTGATGGTTGCGATGGCCGCGAATGCACAGATTGCACTCGCTGCGATGGTGTTCGTCATGGTGAAAACCCCGTTGCTACGCGTGCCGATTTGAGACGGCCCTGTTACGCGGGCCTCGGCGCATCTATCGCCGCGAGACGCGGAAGCACTTGTGGCTTTGCGCGGACGCGGAATCGACGCTCCTTCTTACGACGGCGCGCTTGACGAAGCTCTAACGTGGTAAATGCGGCATCGCCCTGGCGCGAATGCGCCGACAGCATGGCAATGCGTCAACTCTTTGAAATATGCTCGTCAGCGCTTATTCCGCTGCGCCGGCCGTCGGCGTGTCACGCCGCCCCGCGCCGAAACGGCGCTCGATATAGTCCTCGACGAGTGTCTTGAACTCAGCGGCAATGCCGGGTCCACGCAACGTGACGGCCTTGACGCCATCGATGAAGACGGGAGCCGCCGGCTGTTCGCCGGTGCCCGGCAGCGAGATGCCGATGTCGGCGTGCTTCGATTCTCCCGGCCCGTTGACGATGCAGCCCATCACCGCCAGCGTCATGGTCTCGACTCCCGGATAGCTCTTGCGCCATTCCGGCATGCGCTCGCGGATCATCGTCTCGACGTCGCGTGCAAGCTCCTGAAACACGGTCGATGTCGTGCGGCCGCAACCGGGGCACGCGGCAACGATCGGTACGAAAGATCGCAGGCCCATCGTCTGCAGGATTTCCTGCGACACCTTCACCTCGAGCGTGCGATCGCCGCCCGGCTCCGGCGTCAGCGAAACGCGGATGGTATCGCCGATGCCCTGCTGCAAGAGCACCGACATCGCCGCCGTCGATGCGACGATCCCCTTCGAACCCATCCCTGCTTCGGTCAAGCCGAGATGCAGCGCATAACGACAGCGCGCGGCAAGCATGGTGTAGACGCTGATGAGGTCCTGCACCGCCGAGACCTTGGCCGAGATGACGATGCGGTCGGCGCCGAGACCGATGCTTTCGGCGAGTTCGGCTGACCTGAGCGCCGATTGCACGATCGCCTCGTGCATCACCGCACGCGCGTCGCGCGGCGTCGCCGAGCGCGCGTTCTCGTCCATCAGGTGGGTGAGCAGCTCCTGATCGAGGGAACCCCAGTTGACGCCGATGCGAACCGGCTTCGCGTACTTCAGAGCCAACTCGATGATCGATGCGAACTGGCGATCCTTCTTCGCTTTGAAGCCGACGTTACCCGGATTGATGCGGTACTTGTCGAGCGCCTCGGCAGCGGCGGGATGATCGGCGAGAAGCTTGTGGCCGATGTAATGGAAATCGCCGACAAGCGGCACGCCGACGCCCTGTGCGCGCAGGCGGTCGCGGATGTAGGGCACCGCTTTCGCCGCCTCGTCGCGATCGACCGTGATGCGCACGAGTTCCGATCCGGCCCGGGCGAGCGCCGCGCATTGCGCCACCGTCGCGGCGATGTCGGCGGTATCGGTGTTCGTCATCGACTGCACGACGACGGGTGCGCCGCCACCGACCGTCACGCCGCCGACGGCGACGCCGACCGAGGTACGGCGCGGGGCGATGAGATCAGTCTGAGGCGCTTGCATGGTTCTGCTCCTCGAAGCTCGGTACTTGCCGCGCAACCCTTACGTCACGACCGGCGGCGCAGTCCAGTACTCGCCGCCAGCAGCGACACGAGCGCCAGGATCGCAAGCACGAGCACGATGGCCGGCCCACCTGGTGCATCGCTGCGCGCTGAAATTTCGAGACCGACGAGAACGCCAGCAACGGCGATCCCCGCGGCGATCGCGACCATGCGTTCCGGCGTCGTCGCGAACGGGCGCGCGGCGGCGGCGGGAACGATCAGGAAGGCGATGACGAGCAGGATGCCGAGAATTTTGATGGCGATGGCGATGGTCGTCGCCAGCAGCACCATGAACACCGCCTTCACCCGCCGCGCCGGAACGCCTTCCGCCACCGCGAGCTCGTGATGCACGGCGAGACGCAACAACGGCTGCCAGACGAGCCAGAGCACACCGAGCACCACCGCGCCGCCGCCATAGATCCAATAGAGATCCGCCTCTGTCACCGCGAAGATGTCGCCGAAGAGATAACCGAGTAGATCAACGGACGGACCGGCCAGCGCCGCGGTCGCGATGACACCCGCGGCAAGCGACCCGTGATGCATCAGCCCGAGCACGGAATCGAGCGGCAGAAGCCGTTGCTCGCCGAGCAGCAGGATGAGCAGCGCGGCGATGATCGCCACCGCCAGCACCGACAGAGTGAGGCTCTGCCCGAGCGCCAGCGACAGAGCGACACCCAGTAGGCTCGCCTGTGCCATCGTCTCGCCGAAGTAGGCCATCCGGCTCCATACGACCAGCGACCCGAGCGGCGCCGCGAGCAACGCCAGACCGATCGCGGCGGCGAGCGCGCGCAGGAGAAACGGCTCGATCATTGCTCGATCCTGTCGTGAGTTTCGCTCGCGGCCGGTTGCGAACCAGCCGGCACCGTGGCGACCGTCTCGCCGGCAAGGTCGTGGGCGTGATCGTGGTGATGCTCGTAGACGGCGAACGCGCGCGCGGCATCGCTGCCGAACAAGCGTTCGTACTCCGGGTCCTTGGCGACGACACGCGGTACGCCCGAGCAGCAGACGTGGCGGTTGAGGCAGACGACGCGATCGCTCGCCCCCATCACCACATGCAGATCATGACTGACGAGCAGCACGCCGAAACCGCGCTCGCCCCTGAGCCGCCCGATCAACGTGTAGAGCTCCGCCTCGCCCGCGTAATCGACGCCGCGTACCGGTTCGTCGAGCACCAGCAGGTTGGGACGGCGCAAGAGCGCGCGTGCCAGCACCATGCGTTGTGCTTCTCCGCCCGACAGCGATGCGAGCTGGCTGTCGATCACGCGCGACGCGCCAACCTCAGCAAGTGCCGCAGCCACGTCGGCTCGGTTCGCCGCAATACCGAGACGCAGAAAACGCTCCACCGTCATCGGCAGGGCGGCATCGATGTCGAAACGCTGCGGCGCGTAGCCGACGACGAGATCGCGGCGGCGATTGATCTCGCCCGTGTCGGCGCGCTCGAGGCCGAGCAGAACGCGCACGAGCGACGTCTTTCCGGCACCGTTGGGTCCGATCAAGGTGACGATTTCGCCATCGTGCAGATCGATGTCGACGCCCTCGAGTATCGTGCGGCCGGACCGAGCGAGACCGACACCGCGCGCGGAGAGCAGAGCGGCGCTGTCGAGGGGCAGCGACGCGCGCGGCCTCGACATCACCTCCCCGTGATGGTGGTGGGCGTGGCTGCAACCGCACGCATCGACGGCACAGGTGGCTTCGCCGGCCGGCCCACGCCCGCCGCCCTGGCGATCTGCGGTCGTTTCCGGCATCAGGTGGCTCCCGAGCGGGCCGGCTTTCCGGCGCACTGGCTGCAAATCCCCGAGACCTCGACGAACTTCACCCGCGGCTCGAAACCAGCCCGGCGCGCCGTCTCGTTGATCTCGTCGAAGATCGCCTGGGCCTCCGCCTCGAGAACGCCGCCGCAGCGCTCGCAGGACAGAAAGATCGGTCGCCCCTTGGTCGCATGCTCGTGGCGGCGGCAGGCGAAGTAGGCGTTTTTGCTCTCGAGGCGATGGATCACGCCGGCGTCGAGCAAGGCGTCGATCGAGCGATAAACCGAGATCGGCGCCAATCGCGTCCCCTTCACCGACAGGCGGTCCAGAATTTCGTAGGCGCCTATGGCACCGTTGGTCGCCGCGATCTCGGCGAACACCTGCTCGCGCAGGTCTGTGAAGCGCAAGCTGCGCTCGGCGAAGATCGTGCGCGCGCGCTCAACCGCCTCGCTCAGCCGCTGCTTCGGTACGGAGCCCTTGGGCACGGTTGCGGTCTTGCTCGGAGTTCTAGTCATTCCACTCGGTCGCCGGTTGGCGGGTCAGACAGATAGAGGCCAGAGCATCACAAGGTCGCCCGGGATCGCCTGAGGCCATGACACTCTTGGTCGCCTCGGGCACCATGCTTACGTTATAGCATCCCAATTGACGGCGGAAGGCGGACCTCTTGCAGCTTCCCGGCACAACTCCCCGACTTCGCCACATTGAAGCGCGACGGTCAGTTATCGTTCGATGCCGCGGCTGGCTGGGTCTAACCTGCCGGCCAAGCCGGTTCGCGTCGCGAGGTGTCTCGCGCCAACGATAAGCCCGAATTGAGGTCGACCTCCGGTCCGGCACGCCCTGGCCCGAAAGCGCCGAACAGTCCGACGAGGAGCCCCCGTCCGCCGCATGTCCCTGGTTCCAGCGTATATCATCTCCGCCCGTCGCTCAGCGCTCGGCCGCGTCGGCGGCCTGCACCGCGCCCGCCGTCTCGACGCGCTCGCCGCGCCCGTGATCCAGGCGGCCCTGGCCGATGCCAGCATCGCCCCCGACCAGGTCGACGAGCTGCTGCTCGGCAACGCCACCGAAGCCGGCAATCCCGGCCGCCTGCTCGCCCTTGCCGCGGGCCTGCCGGAAACCGCCGCCGCCATGACCATCGATCGCCAGTGCGCGTCGGGCCTCGACGCCATCGTCACGGCGGTGCGGACCATCGGAACGGGCGCCGCCGAGGTCGTCGTGGCCGGTGGGGCGGAATCGCTCTCGACCGCGCCGTGGCGCATCGCTCGACCGCGCAACCCCTATCACACGCCGCATTTCATCCAGCTCGAGCCGGGCCTCGCGGACGCGGGCGGCGAGCTGCAACCGTTCGCGGCATCTGAAGCCTTGGCGAACAAGCTCGGCATCACCCGGCTCGCGCAGGACGAACTTGCGTTCGCCTCCCATCAGCGGGCCGAGGCCGCGCGCGAGGCGCGCCGCTTCGTCGGTGAGATCGTCGCGTTGCGATCCAACGCCGAAGAGGCGCGCGACCAGACCGCCGACATCACCGAGCCCGACGATCTCGCCGATGCGATACCCTTCATCGGCTCGGACGGCACTTTGACGCCCGCCAACACGAGCGCGCTGACAGACGCGGCAGCGTTCGCAGTGGTCGTCTCCGAAGCCGCGTGGAAAAGCCTCGGGCAGCCGCCCGCGCTGCGCATCACGGCGAGCACGGCCATCGGCGTGTCGCCCGCCGAGGAAGCCGCCTCGCCGATCGTCGCGACACGCAGGCTCATCGCCAGCCAGCCCGGCCTCTCGCTCGACGGTGTCGGCGTGATCGAAATGTCGGAGACATCGGCGGCCCAGGTGATCGCCTATGCCGCGGCGCTGCACATCGATCCGTTGCGCGTGTCGCCCGAAGGCGGCGCGGTGGTACGCGGGCATCCGCTCGGCGCCTCGGGCGCGGTGCTCGTGGCGCGCATCTTCACAGCGCTCGTCCGCAACCCCGGCCCCGAGGCGCCGACACACGGCCTCGCTACGCTTGGCGCGCTTGGCGGCATCGGTGTCGCAACGCTGTTCGAGCGGGTCTGATCGCGCTTACGCCCGCGCCACAGCCGTCCGCGCCGGGGGCGCACCGCTCACTAGGACCTGAGGGCCGCGAGCAGGCGCTCCATATCCGCCGGCATCGGACTCTCGAACGCCAGCGGCTCTCCCGTCGCGGGGTGCTCGAATCCCAGCTCGGCGGCATGCAGGGCCTGCCGTCGGAGCGCTGAAAGAGCCTCGATTGCCGGCTCGGGTAGCAAACCCTCACGCGTCTTGAAGCCGGCGCCATAGACCGGATCGCCAAGTAGCGGGTGGCCGATATGGGCGAGGTGAACGCGAATCTGGTGGGTGCGTCCGGTCTCGAGCTCAAGCCGCAGAAGGGCGGCGAGCGCGGCGCTTGGCCCGACCCGGCTGCGGCCGTGCGTGCGCCCGCGGCCCGCCGTCGTCTTTTCCGGCGCGGCGGCGGCGCCCAGCGCCTCCAGAACCTCGTAATGCGTCACCGCCTCGCGACCCTTCTCCGCCGAGGTGACGGCGATGCGGGTGCGGTTCGCCTGCGAGCGGGCAAGCGGCGCGTCGATGCTCCCGGCGGGGCGCTCGGGCAACCGCCAGCAGATCGCGAGATAGGCGCGATGCAGGCGCCCGTCGCGCCCGTGGGACGCGAACTGCTCGGACAGCCCCTGGTGAGCCGCGTCGGTCTTGGCCACTACGAGCAACCCGGTCGTATCCTTGTCGAGGCGATGCACGATGCCGGGGCGTCGCACGCCGCCAATACCCGACAGGCTCTCGCCGCAATGATGGATGAGCGCGTTGACGAGCGTGCCCGTGTCGTGGCCGGCGGCGGGATGGATGACGAGGCCCGCAGGCTTGTCGATCACGATCAGGTGCTCGTCCTCATAGACCACGTCGAGTGGAATATCCTGGCTCTCAGGCCCGGCGGGCACCGGCGCGGGCACGGTGACCTCATAAACCTCGCCCGATTTGACCCTCGCATTGGCCTCCCCTATCGTCCGCCCGCCGCAGCTCACCGCGCCGTCGCGGATCAACGCCTGAACGCGCGAGCGGCTAAGTTCGGCCAAGGCAGCGGCGAGTACGGCATCGAGGCGTTTGCCGGCCTCCAACTCGCCGACCTCGACGGACCGGATGTTTCCATTTTCGTCGCTCACGGGGCGCATCCCGCTTTGCAGGAGCCCGGTTTGCAGGAGAACGATCGAACAATGCACTCCCCGCCGATCGCCGATGCCGACACAGCCAAGAGCGAGGCGCCGCCCGCTGGCGCGGGCTCGCTGCTGCTGCCGGTACGTGGCGACCCGCCGGCGCTCCGCTTCATGAAGATCGTCGTCATCGTCCTCGGTATCGCACTGGTGCTCGGCTTTTTCACGGTCATCGGCCGCATGATCTATCTGACATCGGGTAGGGATGCGAGCATCCCCACCGCTCCTGTCTCATCCCCCACCCCATCCACCGCCGGGCGCGACATGGCCGTCGCGGTTGCGCCGGGGTCGGAAGTGCGCCATCTGGCGATCGACGGCAACCAGCTCGCCATTCATCTCGCGGGCACCGCAGGCGGGCCGGGGTCCATCCTGCTCGTCGACATGGCAACGGGCCGGGTCACGGGCCGGATCGCACTTGTTCCCGACGAGCGCCAGCCATCGGGGGGCTTACCGGGGGAGACTGCGCCGGGTGGTGGTAAAGGCGGCCGATGAGGAGCCGGTCGGCCCAAAGCGGCATTATCCACGAGCAGGCCGGCTCCGCCGCAGGCGCGTGCGGCGCGGGACCGGATTTTGTTGCCGGACGCCGGCCGGTTGGGTTATAGAGTAACGATCCCCAAATTACGACAATCGAATAATACTCCTTCGTGCGCACACGGCGCGGCGGAGGCAGGGAGAAAGCCATATGAGCGATCGCAAGCTTCTGATGCCCAAGGCGACGGCCGTTTGGCTGGTCGAGAACACGTCGTTGAGCTTCGAGCAGATCGCCGAGTTTTGCGGGCTGCACGTCCTCGAGGTCAAAGGCATTGCCGATGGCGACGTCGCGCAGGGTATCCGCGGGCTCGACCCGATCTCGCGCAACCAGCTCACGCGCGAGGAGATCGAGGCCGCCGAGAAGGACCCTGGCCGCAAGCTGAAGCTCGCCGAAGCGAAGGTGACGCTGCCGCAGCTCAAGCGGCCGCGCTACACGCCCGTGTCGCGCCGCCATGAGCGTCCCAACGCCGTGCTCTGGCTGCTGCGCAACCACCCCGAACTCAAGGACAGCCAGATCATGCGCCTGGTCGGTACGACCAAGCAGACCATCGCGCAGATCCGCGACCGCTCGCACTGGAACTCCGCCAACCTCACGCCCAACGATCCGGTGACGCTCGGCATCTGCTCGCAGATCGATCTCGACAACGAGGTGAGGAAGGCCGCGCGACGCGCAGACCGCACTGGCGACGATCTGGAGAAGGGCGGCTCCCTGCTTCCCGCGCAGGAGACGACGGGCCAGCGCGCCGTCGCCGAGATCCTCGCTCAGACCGCCGACGAGGAGCGCGAAGAAACGGAGGCCGAGGAGCAGGCCCGTGTGTTCGCCCGCCTCAAGGAGATGTCGGGCGGTTCGGACGACGACAAGGCCGAGTGAACGCCACGGGCGGCGCCTTGGCAGCTCGCTGAGCATCGGGCCCGTTCTGCGAAATGTTGAGGAAGACCGCCTGCGTCCGCTTGGAGCCGGCGAATGGGTTCTGGATAATGTGGAAGGCCGTGCCGCGAGGCGCGGCCTTTCGCATCTCGGGCCACGTCGCTTCGTTCGGAGTTAGCCGTCGCTCGACCGGGAAGCGCGGTTGCTGCGATTCCCGCGGGCATCAGCCGACCGGACGGAATTGCGGACAGCGGACAGCGGACAGCGGACAGCTCAAGATACTGGTGAACCCTGGCGCTCGAAGACTATCGCACTTTGATTGGATCGCATTCGCGCGGGTTCAAATTCGTCGCTAGGTCTCTCGACCAATGACGCCCCGATGGCCCGATGACGGGTAGAGCATCGCCGCCCGCTCTGAAACGTCCCGACACTGGTGCGGCGCGGTTGAAGCGTGCCCCTGAAACGTCTGCGCCCGCCGGTAGGTCCAACCGGCGAGCGCTATGATGTGGTCCTGCGTGAGGGTCAACCGACCTCGACTCGCCCCCTCGCGCACGGCCTCAACCATGTGGGGCACGTGCACCGGATTGGAGGCAGAAGGAGACGACTGAAGCCTTACCAGCGACGACGACGCCACCGGCGACGACGACGGCGACGGAACGGGAAACCGATCCAGACGCCCCGGCGGCGGCGGCGCCAGCGGCGACGCGCTTCGGCCGGCTGCGACGTTGATGCGAGGGTCAGTGCGGTAGCGCCACTGAGCCCCAGCGCGGTCAGGCCGTAGGACCCGATCGAGCTTATTCCATAGATAACGAGCATCGCCACAACCGCGACGAGTTGGACGACGGCGCGACCAGCTCTCCGAGGAAGTTCGGCGGCGAAAGCTCCCAGCTTCATGCCTGTCGGCTTTACAGCCTGTAGTGCACTGTCTGTGGACATTTCATACTCCCGTGTGGTTTGCGCCGAAACAGTACGGCCTGCCGCCTCGATCCCGGAGACCGCGACAAGCAGGCCGACGACACGGACGACGCCCCGCGCCGAAACTCTTACCGCCGACGGCGACGGCGACGGCGGCGACGGTCACCGCCACCGACCACGATTCCGAAATCGCCAAGATCGACAAACACGCCACCCCGACGACGACGACGACGACGGCGCTGCGCCTGGGCCGGCTGCGACGACGCGGCGAGAGACAGCGCGGTCACGCCACCGAGGCCGAGGGCCGTCATGCCATACGTGCCGATCGACGAAAGACCGTAGATCGCCAGCATGGCAACGACGGCGACGCCCTGCATGGCCGAGCGACCCGCCTTGCGCGAGAGCCCGCCGATCACAGCTCCGATTCTGGAGCCGGCGGAAACAGCACCATTCGGTGCCTTGTTCTCATACATTTTTATCGCCTCGCTTTTTCAGCCACCGCCACCGGCAGCCCTGTGCTTCGACAGTAGAACTGTGCTTCGACAGTAGAAACGATCTGCGCAACGCGACGTTCCGAAAAATCGGCCGCCGCCCGAGTCCGTACCGTCGAACAAAATCCGCGGTGTCCGACGTCGTAACACTTAACTTCGCGTCGATTCTGCCGAAACCGGCATAACCTCCGCCGAGAGCAGCCTCAACCGCGACAGAACTCTCCCTCACTAGACCCTTGCTGGGGTAGCACGAATTGCCCACACCAACAACCGAGCCCACGGAATTTCGTACGAAAAAAGACGTAGAGGCGTCAGGCATACAAGAGCTAGACGGTCGACTTGCATACACCAGCGTTTCTGAACGCCAAATGAACCGCCCCATGGTGCGCCGCAACCGGATGGTTGCCTTCTCTCGATCATGAATTGCAGGTTCACTGGCCTTGCCGAGCGAGCATCGCACGTTAAGTCTGCCGAAAGGGTTGAGGACCGTTGCGATCCGCGGCGCGGTATCTTGCGAGGGGAAAGGGCGGCCGATGTACTGCTCGGCCCCTGGCTGCCCGAAGCCATTGCGATTGCATGATCGCCGGGCGATTGTGCCGCTCGAACCGAGACCGCGACGGCCTGAGCCACCGCGCGTCCGTCCCGGAACCGACAGCTTCGAACGAGACATCATCAGGACAAGAGGCCGATGACCCAAAAGCCGACCTACATTCTCGGCATCAACGCCTACGACCACGACGTCAGCGCGTGCCTGCTGCGCGACGGCAAGATTGCCTACGCGATCGAGAAGGAGCGCATCACCCGGCGCAAGCATGCGACGGGCTTCTTCCAGGAGGTGGTCGACTACGTGCTCGACGCCGAGGGCATCACGCTGCGCGATGTCGATCTCGTCGTGCGCAACTGCTACGTGCTGCCTATCGAAGATCTCGAATTGCGACTCATCTACGAGGACGTCCCCGAATTCATGGACGCGGAGGAGCGAGAGCAGGCGAGGAAGAGCCCGCTGTATCTCACCACCGCACCGAACGTACTGACGCTCTCACATCACCTCGGACACGCCTACTCGGCGTTCGCTGCATGCCCCTTCGAGGAAGGCGCGGTGATGATCGTCGATGGTGTCGGCAGCTACGCCACCGACATCAAGGAGCCCGGTCAGCACACCGACGGCGTCAACCCGCTCGCCCGCGAATCCGAGAGCTACTATACGTTCAAGGGTTCCGATCTCACTTGCATCCGCAAGGTCTGGCTGGAGCCCGTGCGCGGGTTCCTTTCCGACGAGTTCTATTTCATGCCCGGCCTCGGCGCGATGTACTCGCGCGTATCGAGCTACATCTTCTCCGACTGGAACAAGTGCGGCGAGGTGATGGGTCTCGCACCCTATGGCACGCCCGAGGCGTTTCGGCCGCTGATCGAGATCGGCCCGAATGGCGACCTCTCGTTCCCGGAGTGGGACCGCAGCTTCAACAAACCCTTCGACGCTTCCTCGGACCAGAAATGGGAAGCCTCGCCCAACATGCAGCACTGGCGCGACATGGCCTGGCGCATCCAGGACGACAGCGAAAAGGTGCTGATCGAGCGCGCCAAGTGGCTGCGCGAGACGACGGGAGCCAAAAACCTGGTGATCGCCGGTGGCGTCGGCCTCAATTGCGTCGCCAACGGCCGCATCGTGCGTGAGGCTGGGTTCGAGAACGTCTGGGTTCAGCCGGCGGCCGGCGACAACGGCATCGCCATCGGCTGCGCCTATTACGGTCACATCGCGGTGCAGAAGAAGCCGCGCGAGTTCGTCATCGACAACGCCTACTTCGGCATGGAGTACAAGACTGCCGAGGTGAAGGAAGCGCTGGCACCCGTCGAGGTGAAGCTCGAGACGAAAGCGGTCGAGTCGAGCGACATCTGTGCCGACGTGGCGCGGCTGCTCGCGCAGGGCAACATCTTCGGCTGGTTCCAGGGCCGCTCGGAATATGGCCCGCGTTCGCTCGGCAACCGGTCGATCCTCGCCGACCCGCGCTCACCCGACATGAAGGACACCATCAACAAGCGCGTGAAGCACCGCCAGTCGTTCCGCCCCTTCGCCCCCGTCGTTCTCGCCGAGCGTTCGGCCGAGATTTTCGAAGGCGAGGAGGAGAGCCCGTTCATGCTGCTCGCCAAGAACGTGAACCCGGAGTGGAAGGATCGAATTCCGGCAATCGTGCACGTGGATGGCACGGCGCGCGTGCAGACGGTGCGAGAGAACCAGAATCCGCGGCTCTACCGGCTGCTCAAGGAGTTCGAGAAGCTGACCGGCGTGCCCGTGCTTCTCAATACCTCCTTCAACGTGCGCGGTGAGCCGATCGTGGAGGCCCCTGAAGATGCGGTTGCCTGCTTCCTGTCGACGGGGCTCGACTATCTCGCGCTGCACGACATGCTGATCTCGAAAACCAAGATGCACGGCGTGCTGACACCTGCGAAGCGCACCTACGCGGAGATCGCCACTATGGTCCGACGCGGCCTCGCGGTCGATTGACGGCTTTCATCGGCCTGCCGGATGCAAGTGCAGCCACCACACACAGGCCGCCGCGAAGTTTTCGACTTTGATGGATCGCGATGGCGATACCATCGAAGTCGCGAGCGTCGCGGCGGCAACCCCGTTCCGCCCGGTCGTCAGGTCTTCATAGAGAACGGCGTGAAGTCGGTATCGCGGTCGTAGTAATCGACGCCCTCGGCGCGCTTCAACCCGCCGACGATCGCATACGTCACCGGCGTGAACACCACCTCTACCAGCGTCTTCAGCAGGAACTGCGCCAGCATCACGCTCGGCAGCGCCTCGTTCGGGATGATACCCGTTCCGTAGAACGCGAGCGGGTAGAACAGCGTGCTGTCCACCGCTTCGCCGGCGATGGTGGAACCTATGGTGCGGGTCCATAGCCACCGCCCGGACGTCCAGATCTTCATCTTGGCGAGGATGTAGGAATTGACGAACTCGCCGCAGAAGTAGGCGATCATCGACGCCCCGACCACACGCCACGCATTGCCGAACGCGACCTCGTAGGCGCCCTGGTTTTTCCAGAACGGGGCCGGCGGAAGCGCGACGATAACGGCCGCCATGACGCTGGCGAAGGCAAGTGCCGCGAAGCCCGACCAGATGACGCGCCGGGCGCGGGCGTAGCCATAGACCTCGGTCAGAACGTCGCCGAAAATATAGGAGATCGGGAAGAAGAGCACGCCCGCGCCGAAGACGAACGATCCGACGAGCGGGAGATCGATCGTCGCGATCTTGGCCGGCCCGATCAGGTTCGAGCAGACGAGCACGGTGACGAACGCCACCATGACGAGATCGTAGTAGACGAACCCCGCACCTCGCCGCCCTGCCGCCTCGCCCATCCGCCGCCTCCCCCGATCTGCTCCCACCCGCACCGACGATCTTTGGATCACGGGCGCGGCCAGCCTGCCGGCATCCGACCGCGCTCATTCACCCGCCGCACGTCTTTTGACCGCCCATCATCTGCGGCGGCCGAGCCCGCCACCAAGGGCAATCGGCGGTCTTGACAGTCAAACGGGGCGACCGCAGAAGTCGCCGCCATGTATCACGTCAAAGAAATCTACTACACATTGCAGGGCGAGGGCGCCAATGCGGGCCGGCCGGCGATTTTCTGCCGTTTTGCCGGCTGCAATCTGTGGTCCGGGCAGGAGGCGGATCGCGCCGGCGCGGTCTGCCGCTTCTGCGACACGGATTTCGTCGGCATCGACGGCCCGCTCGGCGGCAAGTACAAGACCGCTGCGGACCTGGTCGAGGCGTGCGCGATGGCGAGCGGCGACGATGCGGCGCCCGTGCTCGTCGTGCTGACCGGCGGCGAGCCGATGTTGCAGGTGGACGCAGAGCTGATCGAGGCGCTCCACGAGGAAGGCTTCGAGATCGCCATCGAGACCAACGGGACGATGCCGGTGCCCCGCTCTATCGATTGGATCTGCGTCAGCCCGAAGGCCGGCTCCACCCTCGTGCAACGCTCAGGCGACGAGTTGAAGCTGGTCTACCCGCAGACCGGCCTCGCTCCGGAGCAATGCGCGGGTCTCGACTTCCGCCTGCGCTACCTCCAGCCCATGGATGGGCCCGAGCGCGAGCAGAACACGCGATCGGCGGTCGCCTACTGCAAATCGAACCCGGAGTGGCGATTGTCGCTCCAGACCCACAAGCTGATCGGGATACCTTGAGAGAGGAATTGGAACGCAGGATCGGTTTATGTCCTGGAGACAAGGTGCTGGAGACGAGGTCGGAACGACCCAGCCCGCCGCAAATCGCCAGCCGGTCCCACCCTTCGAAATCAAGCCACCTAACCCAGTCTCTGTACCCCGGTCCCAAGTCCCTAGAACCCAAAACGTAAACCTGCTCCATGCTGATCTACCGCGAGTTCCACTTTGAAGCCGCCCACTTCCTGCCGAGCGCTCCGCCCGGGCATCCGAACTCGCGTGTGCACGGTCACTCGTTCCGCGTTCGCGTCTCGGTCGAAGGGGAGCCGGACCCGGAAACAGGTTTGGTGATGCATTTCGACGACCTCTCCGCCGCGATTCTGGAAGCGCGCGAGGCGCTCGACCATCGCTTTCTCAACGAGATCGAGGGGCTCGCCGCGCCGACGCTCGAGCGCATCACCATGTGGCTGTGGAACAGGCTCGAGAACCGCGTGCCCGGTCTCGCCGAGATCGTCGTGGCGCGCGATTCCTGCCAGGAGGGCTGCGTTTACCGCGGCCCCCGCCGCGGCGTGCGGCTGGCTGCGGAGTAAGGAGCTCAACCGATGGGACGCAAGGCCGCTCATGAGGGCGCAGCACTGCTCGGCAAACAGGTAGGGCTACCCGAAAACCCCGACAAAGCCTTGCTGGATCGCGTGCCCAATCCGCACGCCGACACGATGTACGTCGCCCGTTTCGCGGCGCCGGAATTCACCTCGCTCTGTCCTGTCACCGGCCAGCCCGATTTCGCGCATCTGGTGATCGACTACGTGCCGAAGGACTGGCTGGTCGAGTCCAAGTCGCTGAAGCTCTATCTCGGCTCGTTCCGCAATCACGGCGCTTTCCACGAGGATTGCACGGTCGCCATCGGCAAGCGGCTCGTCGCGTTGCTCGAGCCCCACTTCCTCCGTATCGGCGGCTATTGGTATCCCCGCGGCGGCATCCCCATCGACGTGTTCTGGCAGTCGGGGCGCTGCCCGAATGACGTCTGGCTGCCCGACCAGGGCGTACCGCCGTACCGCGGGCGCGGCTAGCGCCTCGGGGCGAACCGCCTCTGCCCTGTGAACTGTAACCCCGCGATGAGCCTGCCCCCTATTGCAGTGTTCAGCACAGGAGGCAGGCCCGCGGCAGCCGGATCAATCTTCGAGCGCGGCGGTGATCGCCTTGGTTATCTGCTCGACCGGCATTTTCACATAGTCGCCGGCGATTTCTTTCACGATTCGCCGTTGCAGATCGGGGACGATGTGCTGGCGAGCCGTGCCGAGGGCGACGGGCGGCGCCGCGAGCACCACCTTTTCGAACCGCCCTGTGGTGGCATCGGCGGCCAGTTCACCCATGAACTCGGCGACGAAGCGATCCTCCGCGCGTTGGTGGAGATCGGTCCCCTCCGTCGCCGAACGGCGGGCACCCGAAGAATCGAACACGCGGGACGGCTTGTCCCGCCCCTGCTCGTGCGTCGGCGGATTGTCACCGATCTCCCGCACCCGCACGACCTTCAGGCTCGGCTCCAGCGCAGTGCCCTCGTTGGCGAGGACCAGCCCCTTCGCTCCGTCCAGCAGCACGACCCACATCTTTGCCGAGAGTTTCATGGCGCGACTCCTACTTTGAGCGAACACGAAGTCGATCATGCACGCCCTTCGCGGATGCGCCATGTTCCGGGTCAAAGCCCCTCGGCGCCATGCCCATGATTGCGGCTCAGCGCCCCTGGGACTCGGCATTGCACTCGGCGAACAGGACGCGCTCGAGGCGCTCCAGATCGACCGGAATCCGCTCTCCGCGAGCGCGGCGCTCCGCGATGCGCTCAAGCACCATGCGGTATCCCTCCCGCGGATCGTCCGTCTCCTCGAGGCGCTCGTTGATTTCGGCGACTTCACTGGTCGCCTGCTCGGTATAGCTCGTCATAGGACCCTCTTCGTCCGTTCCAATGTTCAACTCCGTCGTCGCCCGATACCGCCGCGAAATAATTTGGGCGGTTTTGTCGCAAGCGCGACGTTTCGTCCCGCATTCCCGCTCACTGGAGACATGCCTGCGTCGGCGAATGCGCGAGCGACGCAATACGAACCACATTGCGACATCAATTAGACCGCGCAACTAGAAACACGCTACCCAAGAGCTATCACACCGCATTGCACCATATTTCGCTGCATGGCGAAATTAGATTTATTGCATGCAAATCAGCACTATAAATATTTTTCCAAAATTTTCTCTGCGATCGGGACGTGCTGCTTTCGAGCAACAGACCTCGACTTTCACAGCGCCAAATTCGAACACGGGCAAAATGCATTTAATTTGTTCTTTTTCTTTCTTGCCCAACGTTTGAGCATTGCGCCGCAGAACAATTGCCTCCACATTCCTCCGGGTCCCGCAGAATGGAGTTCTCCTGCCCATGCGCCGCGGTCCGCGCAACCTTGTCACCGATGTTCCTGGCCTCGCCGTCGGCAACGCTCACGACGCCCGCGTGATGTCGGGCGTCACAGTGCTCGTCGGCGAGCGGGCGTTCACCGCGGCGGTCGATGCGCGCGGCGGCGGCGTCGCCTCGCGCGATTGCGACGCGCTCGCACCGACCGGAACGGTCGATCAAGTGCATGCGATCGCGCTATCGGGTGGCTCTGCATTTGGGCTGTCCGCGGCGACGGGGGTTCAGGGCGTGCTCGCCGAGCGTGGCATTGGCTATCAGGTGCGCTCCGCGCGCGTGCCGATCGTACCAGGCGCGATCCTGTTCGACCTGCTGAACGGCGGCGACAAGAGCTGGGGGCGCACGCCGCCCTATGAGGCGTTGGCTGCGGAAGCCGCCGAGCGTGCGGGGCATGACTTCGACATCGGCAGCGCGGGCGCGGGCTACGGTGCGACCTGCGCGGACTTGCGCGGCGGGCTCGGCAGCGCATCCGCCATTCTCGACGACGGCACGGTGGTCGGCGCGATCGTGGCGGTGAACCCTGCCGGCAACGTCACCATCGCCGATGGCCCGAGCTTCTGGGCGGGTCCTTTCGCCATCGGCGACGAACTCGCCTCTCCCCCATGGCCATCGCCGCTTCCGCCCGACACCCATCACCCGCGCCTCAAAGGGATGGCCGGTGAAAGCACCACGCTCGCCATCGTCGCAACCAGCGCGGCATTGACGAAGCAACAGGCCCAGCGCCTGGCGATCATGGCCCAGACCGGCCTTGCCCGCGCGATCTTTCCCGTGCACACCCCGCTCGACGGAGACATCGTGTTCGCCGTAGCGACTGGCGCGACGGCTCCGCCCGCTGACGTGGCCGCGCTGGCCGAGCTCGGCGCCGCGGGCGCCACCGTCCTTGCCCGTGCGGTCGCACGCGGAGTCCGATACGCGGCCCCGGTGCCGCCCGGATGGGCGGGCCCAACCGCGTGGGCGCAGCGTTTCGGCCGCAGCAATTGAGGAAGGAGCAGCGGCCGGTGCCCTCTCCCCGCACACTGGCGATCATTGTCGCGTGCCTGGTGCTCGCCCTTTCGGCGAGCTGGGCGGCGAGAACGTACCTCGCATGGCAGCGCTGCCAGTCCCTCGGCCTCGTTTACGCGCCGGGGCGCGGCTGTGTGCCTCTCGACGACCGCCCCGTCATCCTGCGTCGCGAGCTCCAGCGGACCTGAGCGCCTTCATCGCGCCGCGGCCGCGCTGTGACCGATCGTCATGTTGCAAAGCAAAATCGTTCGCAGATAGTGACGGCCTCGATAGACGGCACGGTCGCTCGTGGCTCGGCCGCCGCAGTGCACAACAGCGGGGCTCCCTTGGCCTTCAACGTCTACCTCCCGGTCGCGGGCGTCGCCGTCAACGGCCTCACGATCGCTGGCGCGGGTGGCGCCGTCGGTTTCCTGTCGGGCCTGTTCGGCGTCGGCGGCGGCTTCATCATCACCCCGTTGATGATCTTTCTCGGCATTCCGACGACGGTAGCCATCGCCACCGGCGCACACCAGGCGTCGGCAACGGCGGTCTCAGGCGCCCTGGCTCACCTCGCGCGCGGCAACATCGATTTCCGCATCGGCAATGTCCTGCTCGTCAGTGGCATCGCCGGATCCCTCGCCGGAACTCAACTCGTCAGCGCGCTTCGCAGCGCCGGCCAGTTCGACCTGTTCGTATCGCTCTGCTACGTGGTCATGCTCGGCAGCATCGGTATGATGATGCTGGTCGAGAGCGTCGGCGCGATGTTGAAGCCGGACGCGGTATCGGCCGGCCGATACCGCAGACGCCACACCTGGGCGCATGGCCTGCCGCTGCGACTGCGCTTTCCCCACTCGCGGCTCTACATCAGCATCCTTCCGGTGCTCGCCATCGGCGCGCTGATAGGCGTTCTGACGGCAGTGATGGGTGTGGGCGGCGGCTTCGTGCTGGTGCCGGCGATGGTCTACATCCTCAAGATGCGCACGCCTCACGCGGTTGGCACATCGCTCTACCAGATCATGTTCGTCGCCGGCTTCACGACGCTGTCGCAAGCGTATTTCCTGCAAAGCGTCGACGTCGTGCTCGGACTACTACTGATCGTGGCGGGCGTGCTCGGCACCCAGCTCGGAGCCAAGGCCGGAGCCAACCTCAAGGGCGAGCACTTGCGCGCACTCCTCGCGGTCCTCGTACTCGCGGTGTGCGCTCGCGTCGCGGTCGATCTGGTGCGCATTCCCGAGGATCTTTACGCCGTCGCCGCTCCGCGCTCGCACAAGTGATGGCGGATCAGGCCCGCGCCAGCGACGCGGCCGATTGCGCGGCGCACCCCTCTTTGCTAGAGCGCTTTTCGTTCAGGGGACCTCGATTGGTTTCGCTGATCGCCTAATGCTCTAGGGCTCCGCCCGACCGACCACAGAGCGAGACCGGGGAGCACGCCATGATTCCGCGCTACAGCCGCAAGGAAATGACCGCGATCTGGGAGCCGGAAGCGCGCTTCCGCATCTGGTTCGAGATCGAGGCGCACGCCGCGGACGCGATGGCCGATCTCGGCGTCATCCCGAAAGAGGCTGCCCGGATCATCTGGGAGAAGGGCTCCGCTGCGCAGTTCGACGTCGCCCGCATCGACGAGATCGAGCGCGTCACCAAGCACGACGTCATCGCGTTCCTGACGCACCTCGCCGAGCACGTTGGTCCCGAGGCGCGCTTCGTGCACCAGGGCATGACCTCGTCGGACGTGCTCGACACTTGCCTCAACGTGCAGCTCGTGCGCGCCGCCGACTTGCTGATCGCGGATGTCGACCGCCTGCTCGCCGCACTCGAGAAACGCGCGTTCGAGCACAAGACCACGATCACCATCGGCCGCAGCCACGGCATTCATGCCGAGCCGACGACGTTCGGCGTGAAGCTCGCGTTCGCCCACGCGGAATTCCAGCGCAACCGAGAGCGGTTGGTCGCGGCACGCAAGGAGGTCGCAACCGCCGCCATCTCGGGCGCCGTCGGAACCTTCGCCAACATCGACCCGCGCATCGAGGAGCACGTCGCCGCAAAGATGGGCCTCGCCGCGGAACCCGTCTCGACGCAGGTCATCCCGCGCGATCGCCACGCGATGTTTTTCGCGACGCTCGGCGTCGTCGCCTCGTCGATGGAGCGGCTGGCGATCGAGATCCGCCATCTGCAACGCACCGAGGTGCTGGAGGCGGAGGAGTATTTCTCGCCTGGGCAGAAGGGCTCGTCGGCCATGCCGCACAAGCGCAACCCCGTTCTCACCGAGAACTTGACCGGCCTCGCCCGCATGGTACGCGCCTACGCGCTGCCCGCGATGGAGAACGTGGCGCTCTGGCACGAGCGCGACATCTCACATTCCTCCGTCGAGCGCATGATCGGGCCCGACGCCACGGTGACGCTCGACTTCGCGCTCAACCGGCTTGCCGGTGTGATCGAGAACCTCGTCGTCTATCCCGCCAACATGCGCAAGAATCTCGACAAGCTGGGCGGCCTACACAATTCCCAGCGCGTGCTGCTGGCTCTGACGCAGGCGGGCGCGAGCCGAGAGGAATCCTATGCGCTGGTGCAGCGTAACGCCATGCGGACCTGGGAGACGGGCGCGGACTTTCTCGCCGGGCTCAAGGCCGACAAGGATGTGACCGCGCGGCTGACAGACGCTCAGCTCGAAGCCATGTTCGACGACGGCTATCACCTGAAGCACGTCGACACGATCTTCCGTCGCGTGTTCGGGCGGGCGTGAACCAATCGGCGCTGAGCGCCAATTGCGTGCTCAGCGCAATCCATCCGAAAACCGTCGGCGCCGAAGGTGCCCAAGCCGCATGGCGGCCCGGCGTAAGTGCGCCAGCCCGTGAAGGGGCGGCGGACGCACGGCGTCCGAACAGCTCCGGGACCGGCCTCAGTGCGTCCAGCGCCCGATACGGCCGAACTTGAAGTTGTCCGAGTAGGATTTCGGCTGGTGCTTCCTCGGCTTCGGCTCGCTGACGGTGAACGCGATTCCATTGCGCTCGGCGTATGCGACAGCCTCTTCCTTGGTGGCGAACTCGAGACGCGTCAGCGCCCGCATATCGCTCGAACTCGTCCAGCCCATCAGCGGCTCGACGCTTCGCGGGCTTTCGGGCTCAAACTCCAGAACCCAGTGCTTGGTCGCGCCGAGACCGGACTGCATCGCCGTCTTCGTCGGCTTGTAGATGCGTGCCACCATTTCCGCGTCCCGTTCCTCAGCTTGCTTCCAGTTGTGCGCCGCGCCCATCGCGGAGGGCTCATCCGCCCCGCCGTCTTGCCAAATCGGACGGCCGAATGCGCTCTATGATCGAATGCCGCTACCCTGACGCCAACACGGCCTTTCGTCGGATCGGCCAGCAACGAGCGCCCCACGCACCTGCAGCCACCAGATATAAGGGTCGCCAGCCCACGGCAAGCGGCGAACGACACCACAATGAGCACGGCGACCGGCGGCAAGGCGGGTGATGCAGACCGGCGCGCCCCGGCCTTGGTCAATCAGATCGCCATGCTACCCGCTCGAGCGTCGTCCGACCCTACGCAATCGCGGTGGCGATGAGCGGTCGGAAACACCGAGAGTCGCCGAGGGGCTGCGCTCGGGTTCGTGCAATCCGACGACGAACTTCCCGACTGAAGATAAATCCGCAGGCCAGCCGAGGGATGGTCGGGCCGGCTATGTTGGCGAAAACGCGGGCCAACTCTCGAGTAATCGATCAGACAAGACCAGCCGAGTGCTGGTCGGGGCGGCGGGATTCGAACTCGCGACCCCCTGCTCCCAAAGCAGGTGCTCTACCAGGCTGAGCTACGCCCCGTCGGATCGTGCGGAGATGTCTGCCGGTTTGCGCCGCGCGGGTCAAGCACGTGTTCGACCGGCGACGCTCAGCACCACGACCGCAAACGATCCCGGCCGCCGCAGGATGCCACTCAGCGCGCGGCGGCGGCGGAGAAGACCGGATGCTCGACGCGATTGCCCGGCTCGATGCCATAGCGATCGGCCGAGCCGGCGATCAGCTCCAGGACCGCCAGCACTGGGCCCTGCGAGGGCACGATCGCTTCCGACAGCGGCTCGGTGTTGCGCGCGACGCGGTGCACCGTACCGTCACCACGGATGAACACCATGTCCAGCGAGATGTACGTGTTGCTCATCCACATGGTGAGCTCCTGCTCCGAGCGATACGGAAACAGCATGCCATGGTCCGCGGCCATCGACCGGCGGAACATCAAGCCGACCGCCTGCTTTTCCGGCGTGTCGGCAATCTCGACAGAGATCTCATGCCGGCCCTTCGCGGTCGCCAGCACCAGCCGGTCCGCGGCCACGGCTGGAGCCGGTGACTTCCCTGCCTTTGGTGCCGCAGAGAACGGCGCGCCGACTTTCTCCGCAAGCCGTCCAAGCTCGCGAAGGGGAAGTTCTCCGCCGAGCCAGTGCCACGCCGCCATAGCCACGGCGAGGATCAGAACGACGGGAAAAACGAAAGAAGGGGCGGCGCGCTGCACCGACCCCCCCGATTTCTTTCTATCGCGCATGCAGCCTCGGTTCTTCGAATCCGGCCGAGACTGTACGCCTCAGTGAGACGAAGGCAATCCGCTCTGCACACCGTCGGGGCGAAGCTCGGCCGCCATGCAGCCCTTCGAGCCATGCCCCCAGCGCACCTGAACGAGCTGGCCGGGGCGCAATTCCGTGAAGCCGAAGCGGCGCAGGGTTTCCATATGGACGAAAATGTCGGGCGAACCCTCGCCACGCGTCAGGAAGCCGAAACCGCGGATACGGTTGAACCACTTGACCATGGCCCGCTCCCAGTCGCTCTCCGGCTGGACGATGACGTGGGTCCGCTGCGGAAGCTGGGAAGGATGGATCGCACTGCTCTCGTCCATCGAGATGATGCGAAAAGCCTGCATGCCCTTTGGGCGAGCCATGACCTGACAGTGCACCCGCGCGCCCTCATAAGCCGTCTGGTATCCACCAGCGCGCAGGCAAGTCACGTGAAGTAGAATGTCGGGCAGGCCGTTGTCCGGCACAATGAACCCATAGCCCTTCGAAGCATCGAACCACTTGATCTGGCCCGCAACTTCGAAAACCTCGACGTTCTGATCGTCTCGGCGCTCGAGATTACCGACTTCCGATTGGTCTCCCGCCATATACTCGGAAGGCAGCTTATTGGCTACCATCGACACACCCCCGCTACTTTGAATTACGTTGCACAAAAGCCTCACCGACCGCCTCTCAGCCGGTGCTGCTATCGAGGCTGCTGTTGCTGCCGCCCCGTACCGTCGCGCTGCGCTGTGCCCCCTGTTGAATTGCCCCTCTCCAGTTGGCGGTGCAGCGACGGGACGGAGAATACCACCGGCGCCCCGAAGTGATAGCCCCCCTGCTGAAAAAGGAGCTATCGAGCGCTTTTCGCGGTTAGATATCAACATCAGTATGAATGGGTTAACGATATGTTAAACATAAGTTATCGCCATACAACGTACTCGGTTCCTTTTGACACAGGTGGCGGTTGAACCGGGCAATGATCCGCGCGCCGATTGGTTCGTCTGTGGATGGATTTTTGCGAATCAGCGACAGGCATGATTCGGTGCGGTGGAATGGGTACTTGGCGTCCGCGATGTCGCAGGCCAACCTGACTGCGAACAGTGTTTATGCACGTCTGCCCCACATCTGCCCAACGGGTGCCCGGCGGGTAGGCAGCAGCACAAACCTTGAATGGTGTATCCGTTTCGCAACACACCCTGCCATCCCCTCACCTTGCAGGGTGCGGCCGTATCGCCTAGCTCTCGGTTGATTGCCAGTGACGTTTCCCGCCATGCCGCCCGCGTCACCTTGGCAATGATGCGATCCCGGCCTGATCGGGCAATGTCCTCCAAACGGTCACTACCGCCGCTACGCACCGCAAAACGCGAAAAGAACGGGCAAGAAGGGACCAGACCCATGCGCTACCTGCACACCATGATCCGCGTCTCGAACCTCGAGCAGAGCGTCGACTTCTTCTGCAACAAGCTCGGAATGCGCGAGATGCGGCGGGTCGAGAACGACAAGGGTCGGTTCACGCTGATATTCCTGGCAGCCCCGGGCGATCGCCGGCGCGCGGCGGAGGAGACGGCACCGCTGGTCGAGCTCACCTACAATTGGGACCCCGAGGTCTATACCGGCGGGCGCAATTTCGGCCACCTCGCCTACGAGGTCGACGACATCTATCAGACGTGCGCGGACCTTCAGGCCAAAGGCGTGACGATCAATCGCCCGCCGCGCGACGGCTACATGGCCTTCATCCGAACGCCCGACGGCATCTCGATCGAGCTTCTGCAGAAGGGTGCCCGGCTTGAGCCGAAGGAGCCATGGGCATCGATGGCCAATACCGGAACGTGGTGATGGCGAGGATCGGGGAAGGCGGACAAGACGGCGAACCCGCGAAACCGGCCGCGCACCCGGCGGTAAGTGTGCCTTCTCCGGCGTCGCCGCCAACCATCGCCCGAGCCACATCGTCGATCGCCATCGTCGGTGCCGGACCGGCCGGCCTCATGGCAGCCGAGCGGCTGGCGACGAGGGGATATTCGGTCGACGTCTACGACCAGATGGCGTCGCCCGCGCGAAAACTGCTCTTGGCGGGCCGCGGCGGCCTCAACCTCACCCATTCCGAGCCGATCGACGCTTTTCTGCGCCGCTATACGCCGCTTCATCCGCTGCTGGAGAAGGCGCTGCGCGCATTCACGCCGGACGATCTGCGTGCCCACGCGGAAGGTCTCGGGCAGGAAACGTTCATCGGTTCGAGCGGGCGCGTGTTCCCGCGTGCGATGAAGGCTTCTCCCCTGCTCCGTGCATGGCTGATGCGTCTCGATCGGTTGGGCGTCCGGCTGCATACCCGCCGCCGGTTCGTCGGATTCGCTCTGGGCAGTGGCGCTCCGCTGATCGACACGCCGTCCGGCGAGCGCATCGAGATCCAAGCAAGCGCCGTTCTGCTCGCCTGCGGTGGCGCGAGCTGGCCGCGCCTCGGCTCGGACGGGGCCTGGGCGGAGGCGCTGCGCGTCGCCGGCATCGAGGTCGCGGAGCTGTTGCCCGCGAACTGTGGCGTGCGCATCGCATGGAGCGACGCCATGCGCACCCGCCACGCAGGCGCGCCGTTGAAGCGGATCACCTTGAGTATCGACGGCGCGCGCTTCGCGGGCGAGGCTATCGTCACGCAGTCGGGTCTCGAAGGTGGTCCGGTCTATGCCGCGATCCCGTGTATCCGCCGCGCGCTCGCTCGTTCCACGCACGGCGCGAGCATCGCAATCGACCTACGGCCCGATCTCGACGCGGGGGAGCTCGAGAAGCGTCTCGCCCGTCCTCGCGGTAAGCAGTCCGCGGCGACGTGGTTGCGCAAAGCGACAGGGCTCTCACCCGCCGCAATCGCGCTGTTGCGCGAGGAAGGCGGCGGAGCGTTGCCGGGCGATCCAGCTTCGCTCGCGCGCCTCATCAAGGCCGTGCCGCTGATCGTCACCGCAACAGCCGGGCTCGACCGCGCCATCTCGACGGCTGGCGGACTTCCATTCGACGCGCTGGACGCCAATCTGATGGTGCGATCGCGACCGGGTCTGTTCGCTGCCGGTGAGATGCTCGACTGGGAAGCCCCGACCGGCGGATATCTCTTGCAGGCGACCTATGCCACCGGAGTCATGGCGGCCGAGGGTATCGCCAACTGGCTCGGTGCGTTGAGCGACCGAGCTTTGGCCGAGTTTCTGGAAAATCCGGAGAATGCTCCCGCCGCGCAGGCGACCTGAGTCCGAACCACTCGGCAGTACCGAAAACTATGAAAGCGCGGCACTGATCCAACTCATCCGCCGGCAACTTGGCGAACCAGCGGATGATCGCGCCCGCCGCCCATGACGAGCGCGGCAACCGCCTCGGCGAGCACCGGAGCCAGCAGGAACCCGTGCCGATAGGCGCCGTTGACGCGCAGCACTCGTCCCTCAGCCTCGATCAGGACGCGCGGCACGTTGTCGGCGAAGGCGGGACGCAGCCCAGCGCCGAACTCGAGGATCTCACCTTCGCCGAAACCTGGGTGCAATGCATAGGCGACACCCATCAGCTCGAGACCTGAGCGGACGGTCGCGGGCCCTGCGTCCTCGCTCTCGATCACGGTCGCGCCGATCATGAACACGTGATCGGGCCACGGCACGACGTAGAGCGGATGGCGCGGGTGCAGCAGACGCACGGGGCGCACGAGGGAAACATCGCGAGCTTTCACCACCACGCGCTCGCCGCGAACACCGCGCAGGCCACGGATATCGCCATGTGCGGCCAGACCACGGCAGTCGACGACAATGCCATCGAGTGACGCGAGATCGTGGACGCTGTCGCCAAGGCGCACGTCCGCACCGGCCGAACGCGCCGCGTCGAGCAGGAAGGCCATGGCAGCAGGCGTCTCCATGTGCGCTTCGTCGGCGAACAAGAGGCCGGATGCGAAGCGCCCCGCGAGATCGGGTTCGATGCACGAGATGTCATCTTCGTCGAGTGTCCGGTGGCCGCCCGTCATGCGCGCGAAGCGGACGATTTCGGAGCGGTCGCGCGGCTGCGCGAGAACGAGCGTGCCCGCTTCGACGAGATCGGGATAGGCGGCGCGCCAGAGACGCAGGCCGGCATGACCGAAACGGCGGACGATCTCAGGCGCCGCCTCGCCCTCGCAATCGGGCGCGAGCATCGCACCGGCATAGCGGCTCGCGGTTGCGGCGAACGGGTCGACCGATGCTTCGCGCAGCGTCACGCGATGGCCGGCGCGCGCCAGCACGAGCGCCTGCCACAGGCCGAGGATGCCGGCGCCAACGACGGTGATCCGAGCTTCGTCCTGCATATCGTGCGCCCTCGCCCTGTCGCGGCCCCGGGGCCGCAGCACCGTCCGATACACCGGCAGCACGGCGCGGGCGAGCCCCAACCGGCGCAACGCCGCGATGCAGATCAGCACCTGCGCTCGGCCTGCGCGAGCCCCAAGTTGGCGGATGGCGGTTTGGATTTCCGACGTTATCGTCGAACGGCACGGCAGCGCACATGCATCGACTTGGAAGCAGGCACGGCCGCAAGCAAAACATTACCCGATGCGCTATCGATGACGGCGCGGGCTCAACCTTCTCAACAGCTCGCGGCCTAGTCACCGAGCGCCACGCCTTCGCGGCGCGGGTCGGCGCCGCCCTCGAGACGGCCTCCTTTGCGAACGATGATGTGCAGGCCCGACGTCATCTCGTCCCACACGACGCGGTGTCCACGCTCGGCGAGCGCGGCCGCGAGCGGCCAGAGCCGCCCGTCACGTTCGAGCTCCAACGAGCGGCCGCGACTGCCGAAGTTCGCGATGGCGGCGGCGCCGGCGGCGTCCATCTCCCAATCGAGCAACCCGACCAGTGCCTTCACCACGAAGAGGATGATGCGATTGCCGCCCGGTGAGCCGAGCACGACCTCGACCTCGCCGCCCGCGCCGAACACGATGGTCGGTGCCATCGAGCTGCGCGGCCGCTTGCCCCCTTCGACACGGTTGGCGATGGCTCGGCCCGCAACGTCGACGGGCATGAAGGAAAAATCCGTCAGCTCGTTGTTGAGCAGGAACCCAGCGGCCATGATGCCCGAGCCGAACGCGCCTTCGATGGTCGCGGTGAGCGCGACAGCATTCCCCTCCGCGTCGACGACCGAAATGTGCGTAGTGCCGGCGCGCTCGCGGCTCGCGTCGATGCCTGGAGTAAGCGCGCGCAGGCCGGGCGGCTCGCCGGCCGCGGGCTTGGCCATCGCGAGACCGGCATCGATCCGCCGACGGCGAACGGCGAGATAGGCGTCATCCAGCAGGCCCGCGGGGATGTCCGCGAATGCGGGGTCGGCGACGAAGCGATCGCGGTCGGCGTATGCGAGTTTTTCGGCTTCCGCAATCAGATGCGTGGCGGCGGGGCTCAAGGCGGCGGCGGCCCCCGCTATTTCCGCAAATGGCTCAATCAGTTTCAGCGTCTGCGCGACCGCGATACCGCCCGAGGAAGGTGCCCCAATGCCGCAGACGCGGCGCCCCCGATATCTGACGCAGACCGGCTCGCGCTCGAGCGCGCGATACGTCGCCAGATCCTTCCGTGTCAGATCGCCGAGGGAGTGCGGAGCATCGGCGACTGCGGCGATGATGGCATCGGCGACCTCGCCTTCGTAGAACGCGCGCGCCCCGTCACGCGCGATCCTCTCGAGCGTTTCGGAGAGCGCCCTGTTGACGATCAGATCGCCGGTCGCGCGCGGCTCACCATCGGCATCGAAGAATAGAGCCCGCGCAGCACTGTCGAAACGCTGCGGGCCGGCCCATCGCAACGAGGTGTGCAGACGCGGAGATACAGCGAAGCCGTCTCGCGCAAGCCCTACTGCCGGGGCGAAGAGCTCCGCCCAGGAGAGGCGGCCGTGCTTCGCGTGCATCTCGGCGATCAACCGCACGAGCCCGGGCACGCCGACGCTTCGGCCCGACCGCACCGCCTCGCCGAATGCCATCGGCAGGCCACCGCGCAAGAAGCGATCAGGCCCGGCCGCAGCCGGCGCAGTCTCGCGGCCATCATAGCCGACGAGGCGGTCGGTGCCGGCCTCGTGCACGAGCGCGAAGCCGCCACCGCCGATGCCCGACGACTGCGGCTCCACGACGTTGAGCACGAGCAGCGCCGCGACCGCCGCGTCGGTGGCGCTGCCGCCGCGCCGAAGCATGTCGCGCCCGGCTTCGGCGGCGAGCGGATGCGCGGCGGCGACCATGTGGCGATCCGCCCGCGCGAGCGGCTTTACGGCGAGGCCCGTCGCCGGCTCGGGAACGGAACGCGCGCGCTGCGCTTCGGTGGCCGGAGTAGCGGCGAGGAATGCCAGCACGACCGCCAGCGCCGCCAGGGCGGCACGGACGATATGCACCCACACGCGACGTGCCAGATATCGTCGGCTCTCTGTTGGTTGCTTCATCGCCTCATCATCGACGCCTCGATAGCTCAATGGAAGTCGCGCGACTTCGGGATCACGCGCTCGTGTCGCGGATGCCCGGCCCAACGCGGATGCGCGGGCGCGCGGGCACTGCCCGGATCGGGGCGGCGAGCCTCGTCCGCGTTGGCGATCGCCACCCTCATGGCGTCGCCGTCGTCGGCGAGCAGGGCCAGGAGGTCCGAGCGGTCCTCGAGCCGCGTCGAGACGACATGGATGATGTCCTGATGGCGCTGAATGCGGCCGGTGACGACGATGAGCCGCGCCGCCATCACGACCTTGCGGAATTTCTCGAGCGTCTTCGCCCACACGACGGTATTGGCGACGCCGGTCTCGTCCTCGATGGTCATGAACACGACGCCCTTGGCCGTGCCCGGCCGCTGCCGCACCAGCACGACGCCGGCAACGCGCACGAACGCGCCGTCACGCATCGCGCGCAAGGCCGCGCACGGCACGATACGAGACGCCTGGAGCCGCTCGCGCAGGAAATGCACGGGGTGGGCCTTCAACGACAGCCGAAGTGTCTGATAGTCGTTGACGACGTGCTCGGACAGTCCCATCGCCGGCAGCACGACCTCCTCTTCCTCTCCCGCCTCGCGCGTTTCGCTCCAGACGAACAGCGGCAGCTCCTCCGCCGGCGCCAGCGCCCTCACCTCCCACAGCGCCTGGCGGCGGTCGAGGCCGAGCGAGCGGAACGCATCCGCCGCCGCGAGACTCTCGAGCGTCGTCCGCGACATGCGGGAGCGTCGCTTCAGGTCGTGCACGTCGCGGAACGGCCCGCCCACGCCGCGCGCCGCGACGAGCTTCTCCACTTCCTCCTGGCGCAGCCCGTCGATCTGGCGCAACCCGAGGCGTAGCGCCACCGGCTTGTCATCTCCGCCCTTCGCGTCGGTGGGAGAGGGCGACGCCTCGAGGGTGCAGTCCCAGTCGGAATGGTTGATATCCACCGCACGCGCCTCGACACCGTGCTCGCGGGCGTCGCGCACGATCTGCGCGGGCGCATAGAAGCCCATCGGCTGCGAGTTCAGCAGCGCCGCCGCGAACGCCGCCGGGTAATGACATTTGAGCCAGGACGAGACGTAGACGAGATGCGCGAAGCTCGCGGCATGGCTTTCGGGGAATCCGTAATCGCCAAACCCCTTGATCTGGTTGAAGCAGCGCGTGGCGAACTCCGGATCGTAGCCGCGCGCCACCATGCGCGACACCATGCGCTCCTCGATCAGCCCGATGGTGCCGCGACGGCGGAACGTCGCCATCGCCTTTCTGAGCTCGTTCACCTCCGTATCGGAGAAACGTGCCGCGTCCATGGCGATGCGCATCGCCTGCTCCTGGAACAGCGGCACACCCTTGGTCTTGCCGAGGATCTGGCGCAGCTCGTCCGCCGGCCCGTGCTCGGGCGCGGGGGCCGGATAGTCCTCCCGCTCCAGTCCGTCGCGACGACGCAGATAGGGATGCACCATGCCGCCCTGGATCGGCCCCGGCCTGACGATCGCCACCTCGATGACGAGATCGTAGAAGCAGCGCGGCTTCAAGCGCGGCAGCATGTTCATCTGTGCCCTCGACTCGACCTGGAACACGCCGAGGCTGTCTGCACGGCAGAGCATGTCGTAGACGGCGCCATCCTCGCGCGGCACCGAGGCGAGACTGATCGCGCGGCCGTGATGCGTCTCGAGGAGGTCGAACGCGCGGTGGATGCAGGTGAGCATGCCGAGCGCCAGCACGTCGACCTTCAACAGGCCGAGCGCGGCGATGTCGTCCTTGTCCCACTCGATGAAGGTGCGCTCGTCCATCGCCGCGTTGCCGACCGGGACCATCTCGATCAGGGGACCGCGGGTCAGCACGAAGCCGCCGACGTGCTGGGAGAGGTGGCGCGGGAAGCCGATCAACTCCTCCGTCAGCCGGACCACGGCTGAAAGCAGCGGATCGGCGGGATCGAGGCCAGCCTCGCGGATGCGCGTCTCGGGCAGCGCGCCGCCGCCGCGCGAACCCCACACCATGCCGGCCAGAGCCGCGACCACGTCCTCGCTCAGGCCCATCGCCTTGCCGACGTCGCGCACCGCCGAGCGCGCGCGATAGCTGATGACGGTCGCCGCCAGCCCGGCACGATGGCGGCCATAGCGCGCATAGATGTACTGGATCACCTCCTCGCGCCGCTCGTGCTCGAAGTCGACATCGATGTCGGGCGGCTCCTTGCGGGCGTGGGAGACGAAGCGCTCGAACAGCAGATCGACCTCGACGGGATTCACGCCGGTGATGCCGAGGCAGTAGCACACCACGGAGTTTGCCGCCGAGCCGCGCCCTTGGGCGAGGATGCCGTTCGAGCGGGCGTAGGTGACGATGTCGTAGACGGTGAGGAAATAGGGCGCGTAGCCGAGTTCGGCGACGAGCCGCAGCTCGCGCGCGAGAGTGGCGCGCACCTTGTCCGGAAGGCCTTGCGGGAAGCGCCATCGCGCGCCCTCCCAGGAGATCTCCTCGAGGTACTCCTGCGGCGTGCGGCCGGGCGGTGTCGGCTCCTCGGGGTACTCGTAGACCAGCTCGTCGAGCGAGAAGCGGCAGGCCTCCACGATCTCGACCGTGCGGGCGAGTGCCGCCTCGTAGCCGGCGAGGATGCGGGCCATCTCGGCTGGCGGCTTCAAGTGCCGCTCGGCGTTGGCGGCGAGGCGCAGGCCGGCCGCCTGGATCGTGGTGCCGAGCCGGACGCAGGTCAGCACGTCCTGCAACGGCCGCCGCGCGCTCGCATGATAGAGCACGTCGTTGGTGGCGACCGTCGTGATGGCGAGGCGGCCGGCGATGGCCGTCAGCGCGGCGAGGCGCGCGCCATCCTCGCCATAGTAGGTACGGGTGAGCGCGAGGTGGAGCCGCGGCTGCGAGCCGAGCGCCGCGCGGACGCGGGCGAGGGCGGCGGCGAACGGCCCGGCCACATCGATGTTGGCCAGACCACTGCCGGACGGATCGCAGGAAGGCTCGCCGGCATAACCGTCAGACCGTTCCCGTCCCGCAGCCAGGGGCGCCTCCGGCAGGGCCTTCTCCGCATCGCAAGCGGGCGCAGAGCACGGCGGCGAGGACACCGGCTGCGTTACCTCAGGCCCTTGCTCGGACCGTTGCGGCGCCTCCCGCTCGCGAGCCATCCCCGACGCCTCGCGCCAGTCCCAATCCTCCGGCGCGAGCGCGATGAAGATCTGCCCCTCCGCGTGCGCCGCCACGTCGGCGAGCGTCAGATGGCATTCTCCTTTCGGTGCGCGCGACTGGCCGAGCGAGATCAGGCGGCTGAGACGCCCGTAGGCAGCGCGGTCCCGCGGCAGGACGAGAAGGCTCGGCGCGTCGGCGAGATCGAGGCGAGCGCCGACGACGAGGCGCAGCCCCGCCTCCTTCGCCGCGGTATGCGCGCGCACGATTCCGGCAAGGGTGTTGCGGTCGGTCACGGCGATGGCGGCGAGGCCGAGCGCCTTCGCCGTGGCAACCAGCTCGTCGGCATGCGACGCCCCGCGCAGGAACGAGAAGTTACTCGTCACCTGCAGCTCGGCGTATTTGGTTGGCGCTGCCGATTCACGCCCCGCGCGGGAGGGCGCGGGGCGATCGGAGCGCGCGAGCGGGGTTGGCGCTGCCGATTCACGCCCCGCGCGGGAGGGCGCGGGGCGATCGGAGCGCGCGAGCGGTGGCGTCCGATGAGGTTGTGCTTCACCCCGGATACATGAAGCCGTCTCGGATTCAATGCCTTGCGTCTCAAGGTCGTCCATCGCGGTCAGCTCACCCGAACAACCCATGCAGGAACCAGACGGGCGCCCCCTCCTCCCCGGCGCGCCCATAGAGCCCGTCGCGAAACACCCAATAGCGCCCGCCCGCGTGGTCCTCGATGCGGTAGTAGTCACGCGGACGGTTGGGGGCGGGAGGCGGCACCCGCGCGCCGAGCGCCGCGGCGGCCTCGTCCTCCCCGGCCGTCGCCGGAGCACGCTGCCCCGGCAGCGCCCGCCACCACTCGGGCTCGATACGCTCGGGCCCCTCGGCGCGGGTAACGCGGTGCTCGACCCGGCGCCAGGTGAACCGCAGCGGCGGACCGTCCGGCACCTCGGCCATGACGGTGATCGGCTCGGGTCTGTCGAGCAGCAGCGGTGGCCGCGCCGCGACGTGGTGGTGAGCGGCGAACGCCTCGGCAGCCCCGCCGGCGGATTCGCGCGCGGATAGTGCGACGCCAACCGCAAGCCACGGACGGCGCGCCGACGCGCGCTCCGGCCGGTGGCTCGGTCTGGATGCGAGGCACTGCACCTCACCCGCGCCGAGCCTGACGGCGAGGCGATCAATCAGACGGGCGGTAGCGGCGCCGACGTCCGCGTCGTGGCCTTCGACGAGGCGCAGCGCGAGAGAGCCCGCGCCGCCACCCTCCTCTCCGGCAGGGACCGCCGACGCCGCCAGGGTGACCTGGGAGGGATGCAGCGGCTCGCTCGCCAGCGCCTCGAGCGTGACGACGTCGATACCGAAGCCGGCGTCGATGCTCTCGAGCCGGCCGCCGAGAAGCCCCATCACGTGGGCCGCCTCACGCACCGGCGCGGCTGTGCCGGCGACGATCTCGGCCACTGTTCCATCCGCCCGGTAGAGGGTGAGGCGAACGCGCCGCAACCCGCGCGCGAAGCCGCCGAGGCGCTGGCAGAGGCGACCCGCAAGCGCCGTGATCGCGGCGACGAGCCCTTCGCTCGATATCAGCGGCTCCGCGAACCGTTGCGCCACGCTGAGTTCGGGCGGCTCGGCCAGGCTCGCGCGCGGCTCCGGGCGGTGACCGAGGGCGGCGTCGAGCCGCTCGACCAGGGCGGCGGCCACCGCCTCCGAGCGGAAGCGGCGGGCAAGGCTGGCGCGCGGCAGACCATAGAGCTGGCCGATGCGCTTCAGGCCGAGGCGGCGGGCGAGCTGCACGGCATCGCCATCGAGCCGCAGGGCCTCGACGGGGAGGCCCGCGAGTGCACGGGAGATCTCGTCGGTGCCCTCCCCAACCAGCAGCCACGGCTGGCGGCGGCCGGTGGCGGCGCGGGCCAGAGCATGTGCCGCACCGCAGGTGCCGGCGAGCGCGATGCGAGGCGTGAACCCCATGCCGGAGAGGCGGCGGTGGAGATCGGCGAGCATGGCCGGCTCACCACCATAGAGATGCGCGACGCCGGTGGTATCGACCCAGAGGCCATCCTCATCGTCGATATGGCGCGCCGGACCATAACGGCCGAGCCAGCCCGCCAGAGCCAGCAGGGCGGCGCGGTCTCGCCCGGGCTCGGCGGCGCGGCTCGCCAGCACGGGCAGCACGGCGCGGGCATCGGCGAGCGCCTGGCCCGGGCGCACGCCCGCCGCGAACGCGGCCTCGTTGACCGCGGTGACGACGATGCCACGCGCCGCCGAGGCCACCAGCGCCAGCGGGGACGCCGCATCATGCCGACCGGCGGGCAGACGCACCGCCGCCACACCATCCCGAGAAGACACCGCTCGAGGCGCCAGTGGGGACGCCGATGGGGACGGCGCGCGGCGCTCCGCCACCCGCATCCGCTCCATCGCCCACGCCGGGAACCATATCGAAACGATACGACGCATCGGACCACTCCAGTACGAACGGGCGATCGGCCGCGAGCGGCCTGGCGCGGCACCGCTCCAGCGTCACGGAAACACGCGACGCTCCCGGCGCGCGCGGCGCGAAAGCATGGGCCGCACTCGGCGCGCGGGCTACCCGCCAGCGCGTGGCGGTAGCGGCGGCCGGCGCGTGCGGACCAGTGAGAAGAAGGCATGGCGTGCGCCAACGCTCGGCGGCGAGCGCCAGACGGCGCGCAGGCGTCAACGCGACCCCGTCGAGCACGGCGACGACGAGGGCGAGCACACCCGAGCGCAGCCCCTCCTCCGCCGCCCAAAGTGTCTCCTCGGGACGGGGCGTCGCGACCATGATCAGCCGCTCCGGCGGAATACCAAGACGGGCGATCCCCGGCGCATAGAGACGGCCGACCTCCGCCACCTCCCGCCGCGGCTCACACCACAGGATCGCCGGCGGCCCGATGCCACCGCTGCCCGCGGCACCGAGACGGCGGCGAGCGAGGGTGAGGGCGAAAAACGTCGCCGCCGCGCGATCCTCGGCCCGCACCCCGGTGCCTCGTGAGCGCACGGGGACGCCATGCCGGCCGGCCGCGCCCCTTGCGCCTTGCCCGTCACCATCCTGCGCGGCCGCCGCCTTGATCTCGTGTACGCCCCCCGCCTCAAGCCCGCCGGATGACAGCAGCGCATCCACCTCCGGAGCACCGAGCCTCCAGGCCGGCGCACCAGCCACCTCGGGCCCCGCTTTGCACAGGGCCTGGGCTTCCAGCGTCTGGCGCAACACCGCGAGCGCCTGCCGGCTTCGGGCATCCGGCATGCTGGACGGGATGGCCAAAGGCATGGGCGCTGAGGACAACCCGGACATCTCGCCGGAGATCTCGCCGGACATCTCGGAGGAGGCCGGGGAAGATACCGTGGAAGATGATGGCCCGCCGCCCGCCTCCGCCGGAGGGGCACCCGACGGAGGCGGCGGCGGTTGGTCGGCACCCGGCGGCAGACAGGAGCGGGACTGCCCACCACCGGAGCCGGTTTCATCGATGCACTGCTCCGGCCCGAAGCTGCCGAGACGCGGGCCGCCACGACGCGGCGAGCCAGATCCTCCCGCCATCGCCGCTGGCCCCGGGGCGCCCTCCTGCGGGCTTCGCGATGGATGGGCTTTCGCTGCGTCTGGCTTGCTCATGACAGCCCCTCCCCGGTGCACACTCCGCGCGACCGCTCGGGGAAGGAGCACCACAAAGTTCCTTGTTTGTTCTATCTCCGCGCTACGCCGATTGCAAGCGCGAATGCGAACAATATGAGAACTTGGAGTGACCCGCCGCGCGGCTCACCGCGCCCGACAACAGCCAAACCGGCCGACAAATGCCGAAACCGTAACGGCACTCGCGCGTTCGAGTAACGACAGCAGCTCGTGCGCAACCCGAGGCTCGAAAGCCACGCAGCGAGGATTGATTTCCCCGCCGCAACGCGATCAACCAGCGCCACAAGCCCCCGGTTCGAGGCGAAACCCATGATTCTCCAGCAGCAAATCAACGACGGAATGCAGATCGTGACAGGGGTGTTGCACGCCTGCTCTGTCTGCACCGGGCGGAGCACGGTATACGGAAACTTCACCATAACCGCGCAGCATCGCGCGAGCCGCCCCTGACAACCGATACTGCCGTTCAGAAATGGACGGCACCCCGTCAGGGCCTGGAAACGAACCGAAGAAGATCACGGAGCCGCACCGCAATGACGCTGGTACCTGCCTCGCTACGGAAATTGAGCCGAACCCTCGCTGTGGGCGCCGCCGCCATCGCGGCAACGCTCGCTGTCCCCGGCGCCGCTTCGGCGCAGGATCTGATCGATTTCCTCTGGGGCGGCGACCAGGAGCACGGCGGCGGCCGCAAGACCGTCAGCTTCCCGGCCCAGCACAAGCCCGGCCAGATCATCGTCTCGTTCGGTGACCGCCGCCTCTACCACATCGTCAAGCCGGGCCAGGCCGTCAGCTATCCGATCGCAGTGCCGCGCGAGCAGAGCCGTTGGCAGGGCGTGACGCAGGTTTCCATGAAGCGCGAGAACCCGCCGTGGACACCCACGCCGACCATGCGCGCCGAGAACCCGCGCCTGCCGAGCTACGTCCCCGGCGGCCATCCCATGAACCCGCTCGGCAACCGCGCCCTCTATCTCGGCTCGAGCACCTACCGCATTCACGGCACCGACGCGCCGTGGACGATCGGTCAGGCGGTCTCCAAGGGTTGCATCCGCATGTTCAACGAGGACGTCGCGAGCCTCTATCCGCAGATCGCCGTCGGCACCAAGGTGACGGTGACGTGGGACCGCTTCACGACTGGCGGTATCACCGCCGCGGCGGAGCGCTCCGAGGACGAGCTCGAGGCGGCCGCCCGCCGCACCAACGAGCGTCGCGCCCGTTACCAGCGCAACGTGCAGCGCTCGCGCAGCGCTTCGATCAACTGATACGGTTGACCAGCGGGCTCCGACGGGCACCGCGGGGCTGCCACCACCAAGCAGACACGATCAGGGGCGGTCCAATGGGACCGCCCCTTTTCCATTTGGGCGCGATCGGTTGAGTTGGATGCGCCGGGCTATTCCATCGAAACCGATGGGACTTCTCTAACTCCGCGGCGCGAGGCAGTCGTTCAAGCTGCGCGCCAGATTGCGCATGAGCGTCGGGTAGAGCTCGGGACCATTCGGGATCGACGCCCCTTCCGGATCGAGTTCGCCCGAACGCGCGGCGCTACCCTCGATGACACTCGCGACGATCCGCGGCGAAAACTGGGGTTCTGCGAAGACACACGTCGCGCCGAGCTTCTGCACCTTGGCCCTGATCGCGGTGAGCCGCTTGGCGCTCGGCTTGACCTCGGGGTTGAGCGTGATCGAACCCGCCGCGCCGAGGCCGTAGCGGCGCTCGAAATACTGATAGGCGTCGTGAAAGACGATGAACGGCTTGCCGGCAAGCCCGGCGACGCTCGATTTCAGCTCGGCGTCGAGGGCGTCGATGCGCGCGATTGCTGCTGCGGCATTGGCCTCGAGTTTGCCCGCGAGATCGGGCGCCCGCGCGGCGAGTGCGGTGGCGGCGGCACGGACGATGGCACGGGCGTTTTCCGGATCGAGCCAGATGTGGCCATCCTTGCCGCCATGGGCGTGCTCGTCGTCGTCGTCGTGGCCATCGTGATCGTCGTGGCCGGAGTGCTCGGCGGGCCCCTTGCCATGGGACTCCTTCCCGTGAGCGTCGTGGCCCTCACCGTGCTCGTGCGCCTCGAACGTCGCCGAGGTTCGCGTATCGAGAAGGGCGACGCCCTGCGCCTCGGACAGCGTGACGAGCGTGACCGATTTCGGCAGAGCCTCCGCGACCTTGATGGTGAACGGCTCGAGCGACGGAGAGACACGGAACACCACATCGGCAGAATTCAGCGCGCGGGCGTCAGACGGCTTCAGCGAGAAGGAATGCGGGGATGCCTTGCCATCGACCAGAAGCGCCGGTTTTCCGATGCCCTCCATCACCTGCGCGACGAGCGAATGGATCGGCTTGATGGTCGCGACGACCTTGAGCTCTCCCGCGGCCGCAGCCGGAGAGAGCTGCGCGGCGATAATTGGAAGAACGGCCGCAGTCGCGAGCAATCCGAAGCTCCAGCGGCTCAGAGCAGTTGCTGACGTCATCCCCTGATCTCCTCGTCCTCGTTTGGGGCACCAACCGAAAGCGCCCTTTCATTACGGTTGTTATAACATCACAACCATCGATGCAAGCCCAGGCTTTCCAGACCTTGATCGAATGTGCAGCCAAGTGTGCAGCGGAGTGCCGCATGAGCCTTGCCCATGCACACCTCCCGACACCTCCGGCTTGCGGTATCGTGCGAACAGAGGCATCGATATGACGACCTCTGCAGCGGGTCTCCGGTGCGGTTGCCTTACATATCCCTGTACCGCGCTGACGCAGGCCGCGTGTCTCAGGCTACATGGAGCCGATGCGGCGTAGATTTGGAGCACCGGCTCGGGTCGTGTGGTTCAGCCTTCGCCGGGTCGGGGAGGCCGCGACGCCGAGAATGCCCTCGCCAATCTTGCGATCCGCAATCGGACCGCCTTGAATGCGCCGCGGTGCCGGCCAAAATCGCCGGTTCGAGATCAATGCGAGATGCAGAGCCGCCTTAACAGGCGCGATCAACACGCCAATCACCTGGACAGCCGATGCCGAACACCGCACATCACCCCGTCGCAAGCCGCACGAGACAGGCACTCACGCGCACCCGCGCCGCCCTAGCGGCGTGCGCCATCGCGCTGGTGCCGGGCACGGCGCTCGCGCATCCGCACGTCTGGGTCTCGGTCGAGGCGACCGTGCTCTACGACAAGGGCACCGTGATCGGTCTTGCCCACAAGTGGACATTCGACGAGATGTACACGGCGATGGCGATCCAGGGTCTCGATACGAACAACGATGGTGTCTACGACCGCAAAGAGCTCGCTGAACTTGCCCAGGTCAACATCGACGGCCTCAAGGAGTTCGATTACTTCACCTTCGCCAAGCTCGGGCAATCACCACAGCCCTTCGCGCCGCCGCGTGACTACTGGCTCGAGCATGCGAACGGTGTGCTTTCTCTCCACATGGTAACGCCGCTGGCGCAGCCCGTGCTCGCCGAAGCGGACGGCCTGAGCTTCTCGATCTACGACCCGAGCTATTTCATCGCCTTCGATCTCGCCAAGACGGATCCGGTGCGCCTGTCGGAAGGAGCGCCCCCAGGATGCGCCGCGAACATCGGCGCGCCGCTCGAAAACTCCGAACTCGCCCAGCGGCTCGGCGACGCCTTCAAGGAACAACTCGGCGGTGGAGATGCCACCGCCCTCGGAATCGGCGTCACCAAATCCATCATGTTGAGCTGCCCGAAGTCATGATGCGCAACGCAGCGAAGGCAACGGCGCTTCTCCTCGCGCCACTCCTGATGATCGTCCTCGCGACGCTCTCGGCTTCCGCGCAGGCAACTGTGCCAGCGCCCGCAGCCGCGCCTGCCGCAGGCGCTCCCGTGCCGTCGTCCGCATCTCAGCCCGCGCCGGCGAGCGATGCGGCCAAGCCCGCCGCACCACGCAGCATGTTCGCCGGACGCCCGCCGGCAGAGAAGGCAGCCGCGCCGACGCCGAGCGGCGGGCCACTCACGGCCGCGTGGTTACTGCTCCTTCGCACGCAGCAGCAGCTTCATCAGTCACTCGCCAAGGCGGTGCGCGATTTCAAGACCCGCGACCCGCTCGGCGCCGCCCTCGCGCTCATCCTCATCAGCTTTGGCTACGGCGTGTTTCACGCCGCGGGGCCAGGCCACGGCAAGGCGGTGATCTCCTCCTACGTTCTCGCCAACGAACGCACGGTGAAACGCGGCATCATGCTCTCGTTCCTGGCGGCCGGCATACAGGGGCTGTCCGCACTCGTCGTCGTCGGCGTGCTTGTGCTTGCGCTCAACGCCACCGGCATGGCCATCAAATCGACGGAAGCCTGGATCGAAACGGTGAGTTGGGCGCTGGTGATGGCCATCGGCGCGTGGCTCCTCTACGCGCAGGTCAAGGCCGTGCTCGCCGGGCGGCGACGGGCGAGCGAACATCTGGCGGCAAGCGAGGCAACGACGCCCCCGCATCAGCACGCGGGGCATGTCCACGACCACGGCCACCAGCATTCCGCCGCCTGCGGCTGCGGTCACGATCACACCCACGGCCACGCGCATGATCATGCCCACCACCATCGCCACGAACTCCACGTCGTGCGCGCGGCCGGGCCCGCAGTGACGGCTGCCCCTGCCGTAACGCTGGCTCCGCCCCCTACGGCAAGGCAGGCGCCGGGCCACGGTGCTCAAGCCGGGCACGCGCACACTCATGACCACGGCCCTGAATGTCACGATCACGAGTGCTGCGGCCACGCCCACATGCCGAGCCCCGAACAGCTCGAAGGTGAGTGGAACTGGTCGAAGGCTCTGGCGATCGCCTTCTCGGTCGGTATCCGCCCTTGCACCGGCGCCATCCTGGTTCTCGTCCTCGCCATCAGCCAGGGCATGATCTGGGCCGGCGTGCTCTCCACATTCGCCATGGCGGTCGGCACCGCGATCACCGTCTCGGCCCTCGCGGCACTCGCCGTCGGATCTCGCGAGCTCGCAACCCGCCTTGCCGGTCGGGATAGCCGCTGGGGCTGGCGCGTCGAGCGGGCCGCTGGCGTTCTCGGCGCGCTGCTCGTGCTCGGCCTCGGCACGGCATTCTTCTTCGCATCGCTACAGCCGCAGGCGCCGTTCTGAGGCGGCGGCGACGGCACGTCCACGTGGCTTAACCAAGACGTGCGGGGCGGAGCCGCGGCGACCACAGCGCGGCATCGGATTTGGATCGGAGAGGGGAGTTGACCCAATCCGGGACCGCCTCGATGCCAAAACTCTTTGCCCGCCGCCTTACAGCCCTCCTCGGCCTCGCCGCCGCGGCAGCCTTCCTCCCCTGGCTCAAATCGATCTCCGTGTCGCCCGCGGCTCATGCTGCTGCCGCGCCACCCGTGGAGGCCGCAGCGACCGGGCAGCCCTTGGCCGGCAGCGTGCAGCTCGTCGTTTTTGAGTCGGAGGGTTGCGTCTATTGCAATCTGTTCAGGCGCCACGTGCTGCCCGCCTACAGCGCCTCTCCGCGCAGCCGCGAGGTGCCTTTGCGCTTCCTCGATCTCAATGCACCCGACGCCGATGACGTGGCGCTCGATGCCCCGGTCGATCTGCTGCCAACCGCCGTGCTTCTGCTCAACAATCGCGAGGTCGGCCGCATCCCCGGCTATGTCGCCCCCGAGAGTTTTTTCCACGCCGTGAACCACCTGATGTCGCGGCTCGAATAGCCCGCGCCGAGAGATAAGGCGCACGCCAGCCGCCGCGGCGTTGTCATCCTGACGCCATTCGGCTTTGATGTGCTGCACCCGGCCGAAACGGAGCAGCACCATGCATCGCCGTGAGTTTCTGAAATCGACGAGCATCGCGGCACTCGCCGCTGGAACGTTGCCGGCCGCCGCCGCGACGGCCAGTGGCGATCTTGCAGCCCCTGCGCCGCGCATGCTGCGCCTCGCCACGCCTTGGGCCGACGCCGTAGCCGGCCCTGGCGACCACGCGCAGCGACTTGCTGCGCGCATTGCCGCCGCGACAAGCGGACGGTGGAACGTCGAAGTCGCGGTCGCACAAAATGCCCCCGGCTCGGTCATCGGCGGTGACGCCGAGCTCTGCCTCGCACCCGAACGGGCGAACGCGGCACGCCACCGCGCCTTCGCCTGGTTCTCCAGCCTTCCGTCCCGCATCGGCCTCGATGCCGACGCACATGCCGCGTGGATAGCGACCGGCGGCGGGCAGGAGCTATGGGACGAGCTTGGCGCCGACCACAATCTAAAAGGACTCCTCGCCGGGTGGACCGGCGCCGCGCCAGCGCTTTGGTCGCGAGTCCCGTTCGCCACGCCCTCCGATCTCGCCGGCAAACGCATCGCCGTGGAGGGGCTGGCGAGCGACATCGTGGCGGGGCTCGGCGCGCTGCCCGTGACGGTGGCACCGGACGAGATCGCCGATGCGCTCGCCGCCGGCGAGATCGATTCTGCCGTTGCTCCAGATGCGAGCCTTTGGACCCGGCGGCGCCTGCTTAGCGCCGCCCCCTACGCCTATCATTCGAACCTCGACCGCGGAGGCGGCGCCATCACGCTCGCCACACGCCGCAGCTTCTGGGACGCCCTCACAGAGGGCGACCGAATCCTGCTCTCCGCGCTCAGCGCCGAGGCGTTCGCCGCGAGTTTCGCCGAAGCCGCCGCCGAGGCGGCAATGGCCGCGGCGTTGCCGTCGGACCTTCTTGCGCCGATCGCTCCCCTGCCCGCCGCCATCGACGAAGTGATCGAGCGCATCGCCATGTCGGTGGTCGCCGAAGCGGCCGGTGCCGACGCCATTTCGCGGCGCATCAATCACAGCTACATGTCATTCCGCTCCCGCACCCGGCAGCGCGAAGGCGACCTCGTCGGTTGAGTGCCCTGACAGCTTTCTGCACGAAACAGCAGTATCTCCCTGGGCCTTAATCTCGGGCACCTCGGGGGGTATGAAACGATGGCTCCGGACGATAGTGTGGACCGACCTCGCCGGCGCGCGTCACGCCGCCCAAACGATATGGCCGGAACGCGCCGCCTCTTCGCCCGACCGGGCAACGATTGAAATGGGGAGAACGCTTATGAGCACCGAACATCTCGCCGACGTGCAGCGCTATGTGCCCGCGGCCAACGAGAAGGCCGTCGGCGGCATCGTCAAGCATCTCGGCATCGCCTTGAAGAGCAAGGATGCCTCGATGGTCTCTTGCTCGAGCAAGGACGAGCTCGAGCGCGTTCGCGAAAGCTGGCTGAAGAAGAAGCTGGCGCTCGCAGACGACGACAAAGCGCTCGACGCTGCCATTAAAGAGGTCTGCGAGAAGATGAAGGGCGACAAGAACAAGCACCGCGTCACGTTCTACTATCTGCTGGCGGAGAAGTTCGGCAAGCTCGCCGCGCTCGGCTGATCGCACGGGTTGCCCTACATGGCTTTGAAGGCCGCGGACCGGGTTCGCGGCCTTTGCCATGCCGGCCCTCGTTTCAGTCCCTGCTCCGTGCCTTCAGGATTCCGACCCGCACGCGGGCCCGACCGGATCTACCGCCGCGTCCCGCGAAACATGAAAGGGGCGGCGAGGCGTGACAGGGGCGGCGAAGCGTGACACGCTCGACGCCAACCGCGATGCCGCCCGGAGGGCAGGACGATGAGGCCCAGCGCAAGCCTCGACGACAAGTTCGATCTCACCAAGCGCATCCAGCTTCTGACGGGCATGCAGGCGATCGTCCGGCTGGTGTTGAACCAGAAGGCGCGTGATCGCGCCGCCGGGCTGAATACGGCCGGCTACGTCACCGGCTATCGCGGCTCGCCCATCGCCACGCTGGAGAGCGCGTTCCAGCGCGCCGGCCGTCGCGTCGCGGATGCCGACATCGTCTTTCAGCCCGCCATCAACGAGGATCTCGCCGCGACGGCGGTGTGGGGCTCGCAACAGGCGGAGCTGCGCGGGGAAGGCCGTTTCGACGGTGTGTTCGCCGTTTGGTACGGCAAGGGTCCCGGTGTCGACCGCTCGGGCGACGCCTTCCGCCACGCCAACCACGCGGGCACCTCGAAGCACGGTGGCGTGGTCGCGCTGATGGGCGACGACCACACCTGCGAAAGCTCGACCTCCGCGCACCAGTCGGAGTTCGCGTTCGTCGACGCCATGATCCCCATCCTCAATCCGGCCGGTGTGCAGGATCTGCTCGACTACGGGATCCTCGGATTCGCGCTGTCGCGCTATGCGGGTGTCTGGGTCGGTCTCAAGTGCGTCAAGGACAACGTCGAGAGCACGGCGGTGGTGGATGCCGCCAGTGACAGGGTGAGCGTGCGCCTGCCGACGCGCGCAGACTTCGCGATGCCATCCGGCGGCCTCAACATCCGCCTCAACGATCCCCCGCTGGCCAAGGAACAGCGGCTGCACGAATGGAAGCGCGCGGCGATCCACGCCTTCGCGCGCGCCAATACGCTCGACCGCATCGTCTTCTCCGGCGGTGGCGAAGCACGCATCGGCATCGTCACTACGGGCAAGAGTTACGCCGACACACGCGCCGCCCTCGACATGCTCGGCCTCGACGAGCAGCGCTGTGGCGACCTCGGCGTCCGCCTCTACAAGGTCGCGATGACCTGGCCGCTTGAGCCCGAGGGCTTGCGCCGCTTCGCCGAAGGCCTCGATCTCGTCGTCGTCGTCGAAGAGAAGCGCGCGCTGATCGAGACGCAGGTGAAAGAGCAGCTCTACGAGCTCGAGCGCCGCCCCCGCGTCGTCGGCAAGAAGGACGAGGCCGGCGCATGGCTGCTGCCCGCTACCGGAGCCCTCGATCCGCTCACCATTGCCATCGCCATCGCCGAGCGCATCGAACGGGCCGGCGACGACGATGAACTCTCACACCGCCTCGAAGCTTTGCGCGAGGCAGGCCGCCGCCGCCAGCTCGCGCCAGAGGCGCTCGTCCGGCGGGCCTACTTCTGCGCCGGGTGCCCGCACAACACCTCGACGCGTGTTCCCGAGGGCTCGCGCGCCTATGCCGGAATCGGCTGCCACTACATGGTGCAGTGGATGGACCGCTCCACCGAGGGCTTCACGCAGATGGGCGGGGAAGGCGCCAACTGGATCGGCGAGGCGCCGTTCTCGCGCCGCCCGCACATATTCCAGAACATCGGCGATGGAACTTTCGTGCACTCCGGCAGCCTCGCCATGCGTGCCGCCATCGCCTCCGGCGTCACCATGACATACAAGCTGCTCTTCAACGATGCGGTGGCGATGACGGGCGGACAGCCGCTCGACGGCCATATGACCGTCGGACAGATGGTACGCCAGCTCGAAGGGGAAGGCGCACGCCGCATCGCCGTCGTGAGCGACGAGCCGGAAAAGTATCGCGGCGGCGATCTGCCCCGCTCCGTGACCATCCATCATCGCCGCGAGCTCGATGCCGTTCAGCGCGAGCTAGAGACCGTCTCAGGCGTGAGCATCCTCGTCTACGACCAGACGTGCGCCGCCGAGAAGCGCCGCCGCAGGAAGCGGGGTGCGCTGCCCGATCCCGCACGGCGCGTCGCCGTCAATCACCTCGTCTGCGAAGGTTGCGGCGATTGCGGCGTGCAATCGAACTGCGTCGCCGTGCTCCCGCGCGAAACGGAACTCGGCCGCAAGCGCGCCATCGATCAATCGGCCTGCAACAAGGATTATTCCTGCGTCGACGGACTCTGCCCGAGCTTCGTTACGCTCGAAGGCGCCGAGCCGCGCCGGACACCGCTCCAGCGCCTCGCCGACCCGACCGCGCATCTGCCCGAGCCCCGGCGCGGCTTGCTCGATGCGCCGCTGGCCATCCTCGCCACCGGCATCGGCGGCACAGGCGTCGTCACCGTCACAGCGATCCTCGCGCAGGCCGCGCACCTCGCCGGCCTGGGCTTCGGCGCCATCGACGTCACCGGCATCGCCCAGAAGGGCGGACCCGTCGCCTGCCACATGCGCCTTGCTCGAACGCCCGAGCAGATCCATGCGATCCGCGTCGGAGTCGAGGCGGCCGACGTGATCCTCGGCGGCGATCTCGTGGTGACGGCGGCGAACAAGGTGCTCGAAACCGTGCGGCCGGGGCATACTGCCATCGTGCTATCGACACACGCTGCGACGACGGGTGATTTCACCCGCGATCCTGATCTCGCCATGCCCGAAGACAAGCTGGAGGCGGCGATCCGCGAACGCGCTGGCGGGCGCCAGCCGATCACGCTCGACGCGCAGGAGATCGCCCTCGCTCTTCTCGGCGACAGCATCTATGCGAACATGCTGCTCGTGGGGGTCGCGTATCAGAAGGGACTGCTTCCCATCGCATCGGATGCGATCGATGCTGCGATCCGCCTGAACGCCGTCGATGTCGAGGCGAATGCCCGCGCCTTCCGCCTTGGCCGCGCGTTCGCGCACGATCCCGATGCCGTACGCCGTCTAATGCCAGCCGCAGCGTCGCGGGAGGCCGCACCCCCACAACACACGCTCCGGGAGCTCGTCGATCACCTCGCGCGCGATCTCACTGGCTATCAGGACAAATCTCTCGCCCGCCGGTATCGCGATCGCATCGAGCGTCTCGCGGCCGCCGAGCGACGGCTCACGCCCGGCATGACGAGGCTCGCAGAAACGGCCGCTCGAGCCTACTACAAGGCGCTTGCGATCAAGGACGAGTACGAGGTCGCGCGCCTGTTCACCGATGGCCGTTTCGCCCGCGATATCGAGCAGCACTTCGAAGGCACGCGGAGGGTGCGCTTTCACATGGCGCCGCCACTGCTGGCGCGCATCGACAGGGCGACGGGGCGTCCGCGCAAGATCGCGTTCGGCCCGTGGCTGCTGCCCGTGCTGCGATTGCTCGCGAAAGGCAAGCAGCTACGCGGCAGCGCGCTCGACCTCTTCGGCCGCACGGCTGAACGGCGGGCCGAACGCGCGCTGATCCCGGCCTATGAGGCGCTGCTCGACGAGATCGAGGCGCGTCTCAATCCCAGCAACCACGCGCAAGCCGTGGCGCTCGCAGGCTTGCCGCTCGAGGTGCGCGGCTTCGGCGTCGTCAAGGCTCGAGCCATGGCGGATGCCGAACGCAAGCGCGCCGCGCTGCTCGCGGAGTTCCGGCAGCCAGCCACGGACGGCATCCCGCGCGTGCCGGAGCCGACCGCCGCGGAGTAGGCCGTTCGGCACGCCGTTCAGCGCAGTGCGGTCGAATAGCCGGCGAGCCATGCCTCGATCTGCACGAGGCACCGCTGACTGTGCAGCACACGCAGCGTATCGTCGGGCTCGGGCAACGGCGAGATCGGGCGCAGACGCAGCGTTCGGTTCGTGCCGTCAGCGAGCGCGATGGCGTAGAGCCCGACGTCTGTGCCGACATCCTCCGGCCAGGGCGCCGTCGCCGAGCCGACATCGAACGACGCCTCGCCCCGGTTGTTGGTCTGCCGGTTGACGATGGCGATGGACATCGGCTTGCCCGGCCGCGCCCGCATCAGCTCGAGCTTTGCTCCCTTCTCGATGCAGACGTCGCCACCTGTATCGATCGGCACTTGCCGCCACGAGAACGACAGGCGAAGCGACGGGGCCGGAGCTGCCGCAGGCGCGGGTGCTCCAGCATCACTGCCACGCGCCTTGGGCGCGACGGAGCGCACCGCGCCGATCACCGACTCGTCGGCGCGCTTCTGCCGCGACAGCACGTTGACGACGTCGTTCCACAGTCCCTCGTTGCGCGCTTCGCCTTTGGTCAGCTCGGCGACCTTGGTTTTGACCGGCCCGGTCAGCTCCTGCGTGCGCCCCGAAGGCAGCATCAAGCGGCATCGGCTACCGGCGGCGACCTCGATGGTGACGCTGTCGGCGAGCACCGTCCCGGCCTTCACCGTTGACGAGCAGGCGCTGAGTGCGACCGCCTCGGCGCGCACCTGCCCGGGAACCAGCGTGCCGGCGAGTACGAGCAGGGTCGCCCCCGACACGATTGCCAACTTCGACGTCATTCAGATGCCCTCCACAAGTCGCGCCGCGTCACCGTACGCGCCGGATGCCAAAGTCACTAGGTCGCTGGCGTCATCCGCCGAGCCATCGCCGCCCGAACCGACCGGCAACGGCTCCAGCGGCGAGCGTGGCCGCCAGCGCCGCTAGCGGTACGATCTCCTGCGATTGCCACAAGGTGATGGCGCTCGTCGCGATGATGAGCGACACGCCGGTCGCGATCAGTGCGCTGAGCACGAGACGGCTGCGCGCAGCGAACCATCCGGCGAGTACACCGAGAAAGGCGGCCACGAAACCAAGCACGGCATGCCCCACGGCACCGATATCCTCGATGCTGCGCCCGTCCAGCAGCCCAGCCAGGATCTGCGCATGCACCGCAACGCCCAGCATCTCCTCGCCCGTCACGAGTGTGAGTGGCGTCGGGTGACGATCGCGGCCGTCGAGATCGGCGCCGACCAGCACGATGCGGCCGTCGAGCTGCGCTTCGATGGCGTGCGCCAGCGGCCCCTGGGGATCGGCCTCGGCGAGCAGGATGGTGTCGGCGTCGAGTGTGATGAAGGTATCGCCGCCGCCTCGGGGTGGGGCGAGCCAGGGGATGCGACGGCTGGATGGCCAAGCGGTAGTGCCGACGGTCGCTGCCACCGCCTCGGCGAACGAGCGCGCGTAGCGGGAATCCGGCTGGGCGGCGGCGCGGGCGCGCACCACGTTGCTCTGCTCGGCCTCGCGCACGTCGTAGCGCAAGTTGAAGAAGCCGAACGGTTTGCCGGCCTTGTCGATAAAGCTGTCCTGCCAAGCGCGGCGCCGAGGATTCATCGGGGTGCGCTCGTCACCGCCACCGAGTACGATGTCTGCGCGGCGGCTCGCCAGCGTGGTAAGAAACGCGCGGTCCTTTTCAGGCTCCGTCGCCTGATCGAACAACAGATCGATGCCGATGGCCCGCGCGCCGAGGCCGTCGATTGCGCGCACCAGCCGCGCCAGCAGGTTGCGGTCGATCGGCGAGACATAGGGCAGATCGGCCAGTGTCTCCTCACCGATCAGTACCAGCGCGATCCGCGGATGCGGCTCGGCCGGACGATCGGCAACCAGGGCGACCTGCAGATCGTTCGAATATTCGATGAGCTTGACGAGTTGGTGCGGCATCCAGCCTGGCGCGAGGATCTTGAGATGCCAGTCCTGCGGCAATCGCGGCAACGCCACAGCGGCGGCGACGGCGCCCACGATCGCCAGCATCAGGCCGAGCAGGCGCACGCGCGCAGAGCCGCCATCGACGCCCCAATGCCTGAACGCGTTGAACATTCCCCCTCCCGTGCCTGCAGCGGCAGAACCGCCCGCGCGAGCGCCGGGGTGATGCCCTCAACCGTACACCCCGCACCCGACGGTTTAACCCGACAGCGCGCCGCTGACACCCCGTTTCGATTTTGAACACACGTCAGAAAAGTGGCGGCGTTTTGCCCCGCACAAGAATATTCTGAGGTGCGGCCGTCTGCCGGGGAGCGTCTGATCCTTCCGGCAAGCCTCGCCTAACTCTACGTCCACCAAGGGATTCTATTGGTTCCTGGCTTGGTGTAGGATGAAAGCGAAATTTTAGCGGGTAACCCCGGGGACCCCAACGTGCCGCACCCGCGACACGGCCGTCCTCCCCGTTACGTTGTTTTCCGGTGCCGCGTCGCACGAACGCGCGGCGCCCCGTGTGCGAAGGCGATCGACATGAACGCGACATCTCTCAACGCCCTGCGGTCGGCGCAACCCGCCCGCGACCCCCAGGACGAGAAGATGGAACAGATCCGCGAGCTTCTTGTCGGCGACATCTTGCGCCAGACCGAGCTTCGCCTGAACAACCTCGAAGCCCGCATCAAGGATTTCGAAACGACGGTCGGCAGCCGCCTCTCGGCGCTGCACGCGCGCATCGAGGCCCTCTCCGGTGAGATGGGCTCCCAGCACCGCGCCTCGTTCGACGATCTCGGCAAGAGCGTTCTCGAACTCGCCGAGCGCATTCGCAAGATCGCCCGCGACTGAGGCAGCGCCCGCTCGGGTTGCATCAACAGGTAATTGGCAGGCGCGATGTCGCAAAGCGTTACCAAGCTCAAGCAGTTGCTGTTCGACAACGAGGCGGCAACGCTCGATGAGCTGTCACGGCGCATCGACGCGCTTGCGGCGAGTGGTACCGCGTCGCGCGGTGAGCTGCTCGAAGAACTCGGCCGCGCCGTCGGCGAGCTCAGGCAAACCAGCGACAGCATGCGCGCCGAGATCGACGCGCGGATCGAAGCGATCGTCGCGCGCGTCGGCAGTGACGAGACCATGGCGCGCTCGGTTGCGCTGGTGCTCGACCGAGCGCTCGTACAGGCGGAGGAGCAGCGCCACGACGATCTGGCCGACGCCGTCGCACCCGTCGTCATCCGCACGGTTCGCAGCGAGATCCGCAACAGCCGCGACGAGATCGTCGAGGTTCTCTACCCGATGACCGGCCAGATGGTGCGCGCCTATGTGGCGAGCGCCATGAAGGATCTGCTCGCGGAGGTCAACCGGCGCCTCGAAACCAATGCGTTCATGCTGCGGCTGCGGGCCATGACGAGCGGCCGCTCGGCGGGCGAGCTTGCGCTCGCGCTCAGCCAGCGCGTGGTCGTCGAGGATCTTCTGCTCGTGCGGCGCGGCAGCGGCGAGTTGATCGCGCGTTGGCCGGAGCGGGCGAGCAACAACCACGATCACGTTCTCGGCGGCATCCTCACCGCCATCAACTCGTTCGTATCCGAGGCACTCGACGACGACGAAAACGCCCTCCGGCAAATCGACCTCGGGCAGTCGCAGATCTATCTCCGTGCCTCGCCCGCCTACTTGCTCGCGGCGAAATGCGGCGGTACCGCAGCCGCCTCGATCGAACGCCTGATCGACGACGAGTTCCTTGCCTCGGTCGCCACCTTCGCCGCCGACAACGAGCGCAAGAACGCGAGCGACGCCACGCGAGCGGAACTAGAGGCCCTCGCCGGTCGCCTCGACGACCAACTCGCCAAGAAGTACGCCGAGCTTTCCGCGCCCGCTGGAGGCATCAGTCCGCTCAAGCTGCTGTCCGTCGTCATCGGCTTGCCTCTCGCGGCGTGGCTCGGCTGGACCGCCTACGTCCGCTACGAGACTGCCCGCGTCACGCAGGTGGCGAGCGAGATCATCCAGACGAGCCCCGAGATCCGCGGCTATCCGACACGCCTCCAGGTGTCGCCACGTGGCAAAGCCGTCGCGGTCACGGGCCTTGCCCCATCTGCCGAGGCGCAGCGCGCGGTCGGCGCGCGGCTCAAAGCGGCTCTGCCGTCGTCGGCCGTCGACAACCACCTCGCGATCCTGCCCGGTGCCCCACCCGACACGACGCCCGAGATCGCGCGCCTGGAGAACGAGCTCGCCGCGATCAAGGCAGACGTCCCGCGACAGATCGCGCTGCGCGCCGTCGCACGGGCACGAGAGAGCCTTGTCACGTCGGTAACCGAGCTCGAACATCTCGCAAGCCTTTCCGAGGGTGAGGCGGAGGGCTCGCGGGCGGCCGTCGCCACGGCGAGCGAGGCTGTGCGCGCGAGCATCGCGGTCGCCGACGCGAGCCATGGCGTGCTCGATGCGGGCGCTCCCTCGAGCGCCGCGGGCGATTCTCTTCGCGAGGGGCTCAACACCGCCGCCGGTCGTCTCGCGGGCGCAGCCAACCGCCTCGCCACGACGGCTGCCGCCGCATCGCACGATGCCCCACGCGCGCCCCGTGCAGCGACGCCGCCGCCCACATCGGGCGATTACGGCGAGAGCGCCGAACGCCTCGCCGCCGAAGCACAGCGCATTGCCGTACTTGCGACCGCGCTGACGCAGGCGGCCGTCACCCGCGCCGCCATCCCACCGCCGGCCATTGTCGCGCCACCGACGCCGCGCGAAGAACTTGCCCGCTACATTGCCGCCAACGCCATTTTCTTCGGCGACGAGACCGCCCTTCGCGATCCGATGAACGCCGCAGCCCATCTCGATCGCATCGCTTATCTGATGCGCGCGAGCGACGCCTTTCTGCGCGTCGTCGGCTATACCGACGGACGCGGCTCGGCGAGCCGCAACTCATCCCTCTCCCTGCAACGCGCGAACGTCGTCTACAACGCGCTGCGCGAACGCGGCGTACCAGCGGAGCGCATGGTCGTGCTCGGGCGCGAGTCCTCGCTCGACATCTCGCCCGACACGGGACCGCACAGCGCCAACCGACGTGTCGAGCTGGAGATCGGCTTCAACGGGGAAGGTGGCGGGCGATGACCGCCCGCAAGGTCATGCTGCTCGGCGAAATCGGGGTAGGCAAGTCGTCGCTCGCCCGCCGCCTCGTGCTCGATCGCTTCGAAGCCGACTACAAGCCGACACTTGGCGTCGACGTCTATCGCTACGACGTCGTGCCGCCACCACCACAGGGCCCGATTACCCTGATCGTGTGGGACACCGACGGCAACTTCGGCGACGCCATCTTCTCACACATCTACATGAAGGAGGCAGCAGCCGCGTTCATTGTCGCCGACGTGACGCGCCACGCCACACTTGAGACGATGCTGAAACTGCGCCACGGTTTTCGCGCTGCATTCCCGGGCCGCTACGACGCGCTGATCGTCAACAAGCTCGACATCGCCGCGGGTGACGAAGCACGCCTTCCGCCGGAACTCGCCGCGGGTCGAAGTGGCGTTTTCCACACCAGCGCCAAAACGGGCGACAACGTCAGGAAGGCGTTCCACGCCGGCGCCGAGGCCATCTTGCGCAGGGGGCTCTAGCGTGCTGCCGGCGACGATCGACGTCGGGAACCATACCGCCAAGGCGAGCGCTTCATCGGCGTGTGCCAAGCAACCTTGCGACGCCTGGACAAACGTGCGGGCACGTGGAGGGGCAGCATGACGGCAGGGGACGGCGCGGACGGTCGCGAACTACCGCCGAGCCCGCTGATCGCCGCGGGCCGCCTCCTCGCCGAGCGTGGCGTCTACAGCCTGATCTGGTTCGCACCCGATTTCGTCGTCACCGCGCGCTATGGCCGTCTAACCGAGTTCGTCGAGGTCGGAGACCTTTTACCGGACCGTTGCTTCGTGCTGATCGGCCTCGAGGGAGAAATCCTGCAATTGATGCGCGATCCAACGCGCGTGATCGACCTGCCCGCCGTCGCCATCGTCTCGGCTGAGGAAGATCTGCCGCGGCTCAATCTCACCGTGTTCTATGACCCGCAGGCGCAAACATTCCTCATGCTCGTCGCCCGTGCGACCTCGCGTTCCGATATCGAGGCCGAGCTCTCCAAGCAGATGCGCGCACGATTGATCGCCGAGACGGAAGTCGCCGCGAAGTCGCGCGAACTCGCCCGCACCAACGTGGAATTGGCGCGCGCCAACCGCGACCTCGAGGATTTCGCCGCCGTCATCTCCCACGACCTCAAGGCACCGCTTCGTGCGTTGCGCTACGCCGCGGAGGACATCGGCGGCCTGATCGAAGGCGGCGACCTTGCCGGCGCGCGGACACGGCTCACAGAAATCGAGGCGCGCACGCGACGCATGTCGGAGATGATGACCGCGCTGCTCGACTATGCGAGCGTCGGCCGCAAGTCGGACATAGCCGAGGTGGTATCGACGCGCGAGATCGTCGAGCGGGTCGTCACCTCCATGCCGCTCGGTGCCGATTTCAAGGTCGACATCGCCGGCGCATGGCCGCGTCTCGAGACGGTGCCGGCGGCGCTCGACCTCGTGCTCCGCAATCTGATCGACAACGCGGTGAAGCACCATGACCGTGGCGCGGGACAGATTATCGTCAGCGCCGAGCCCGGTGCGGATTTCCTGCGCATCTCGGTCATCGACGACGGCCCTGGCATCGCTCCGGAGTTCCATGAAGCGGTACTGCTTCCTTTCCGATCCCTCGCTCCCCCTGGCAGGCATGACACGTGCTCCACCCCCAAAGGTACCGGCATGGGGCTCGCGTTCGTCAATCGCACGGTCGAGACGATGGGTGGAAAGCTCGCGATCCATTCGCAACCCTCCGCGCGTCGCGGCACAACCTTCGTGCTCGAATGGCCATGCCAGCTCAGTGAAATTCGCTCACCCAGCGCCAGCTCAACGTCAACCCGTTGAAATGTGAGTTTTTGTGTCGCGGCGCCAATTGCCGAGGAATTACAGCGTTCATTGTCATAGAAGATTGCTTGGGCGGCAAAAGCCGGTTATTGGCAGAAATCAAACGATACGAGCTGCGGAACCGGCATCCTATGGCATCCTCGAAAACGAAATCCGGCGGCGATTTCCTCGACAAGCGCAGCGACGTCACCAAGCAGCGCGCCAAATTGCCGAAGCTCACCAACGTACTCGTTGTCGACGACGAGAGCTTCGATGCCGATCGACTGAAGGCCACCTTGCACCTGATGTTCGGATACGACATCGACGTTCGCCGCGCGGCTACACTCGGGCGCGCGCTCGACGAAGTCATCGCGCGCATGCCCGAGCTGATCTTTCTCGACGACGTTCTCAAACCGACCGACAACGCGAGCCAAACGCTGCCGTTCCTGCGACGTGCCGGCTATACCGGCCCCGTCATCGTGGTCAGCGGTCAGGTCACGCGCACCCGTCGCACGCTGCTGATCGAAGCCGGCGCGGCCGACGTCATTCACAAGGACGACGTCGATAGCGTCCGCCTCGCCGAAGCGCTTCAGCGCGTTTTCCTTCCGGCTGGCGACTGACACGAGCGGGGTGATCGCGAAATTCGCGGTTACGCTCGCGGACAGGCCGTCGCGAACGTCCCAATCGGGACACTGAAGCCGCTCATCACCGCGCTTGCCGTCCCGGACAGCTCTGCTAACAATCGTGCGGGGCATGTTCGGCGCCGCCTTCCGCGGTCGCCGATCGCGTATTGCCCGCACGCCAACGACAACCAATCAAGAAGCCGAGACAAGGCGGAGGAGCACCATGGCTGCGGAACTGGGCCATTTCATCGGTGGCAAGCGCGTCCCTGGCGCGTCGGGCCGGTACGGTGACGTCTACTGGCCGATGACCGGTGAGATCGCCGCCAAAGTGGCGCTGGCGTCCGCCGGCGAGATGCGGGCCGCCATCGAGAATGCCAAGTCCGCGCAGCCGGCGTGGGCCGCGACCAACCCGCAGCGGCGCGCGCGCGTCATGATGCGTTTCGTCGATTTGCTGAACCGCGACATGGAGAAGATCGCCGAGGCGCTGGCGCGCGAGCACGGCAAGGTGATCCCGGACGCCAAGGGCGATATCCAGCGCGGCCTCGAGGTCGCCGAATTCGCCATCGGCATCCCGCACCTGTTGAAGGGCGAGTACACCGATGGGGCCGGCCCAGCCATCGATATCTATTCGATGCGCCAGCCGCTCGGCGTCGTCGCCGGCATCACCCCCTTCAATTTTCCGGCGATGATTCCGCTGTGGAAGGCGGCCCCCGCGATCGCGTGCGGCAACGCCTTCATCCTGAAGCCGTCTGAGCGCGCGCCGTCCGTACCCATCATGCTCGCCGAGCTGTTCCTCGAGGCGGGACTGCCGCCCGGCATCCTCAACGTGGTCAACGGCGACAAGATCGCGGTCGATGCGATCCTACACGATCCCGACATAGCCGCCGTCGGCTTCGTCGGCTCCTCGGATGTCGCGCAGTACGTCTATGCGGAGGGCGCGGCGCGCGGCAAGCGCGTGCAATGCTTCGGCGGCGCCAAAAACCACATGATCATTCTGCCCGATGCCGATCTCGACCAGACCGTCGATGCGCTGATCGGCGCGGGTTACGGATCTGCGGGCGAGCGCTGCATGGCAATCTCCGTCGCCGTGCCGGTGGGCGAGGCGACGGCGGAGCGGCTGATGCAGAAGCTGGTCCCGCGAGTCGAGTCATTGCGCATCGGCCCATCGACGTCCCGCGACGCTGACATGGGGCCGCTGGTCACGCGTCAGCACCTCGAGAAGGTTCGCCGCTACATCGACATCGGTGTCGAAGAAGGCGCGACGCTCGCCGTCGATGGCCGTGACTTCCGCATGCAGGGCTATGAAAACGGCTTCTATCTCGGCGGCTCGCTGTTCGACCATGTCACGCCCGATATGCGCATCTATCGCGAGGAAATTTTCGGCCCCGTGCTTTCGGTGGTGCGGGCGAAGAATTATGAGGACGCGCTCCGGCTGCCGAACGAGCACGAGTACGGCAACGGCGTCGCCATCTTCACGCGCGACGGCGATGCGGCGCGCGATTTTGCATCCAAGGTTAATGTCGGCATGGTCGGCATCAACGTGCCGATCCCCGTGCCGCTCTCCTACTACACCTTCGGCGGCTGGAAGCGTTCCGGCTTCGGCGACCTCAATCAGCACGGACCGGATGGTGTCCGCTTCTACACGAAGACGAAGACGGTAACGGCGCGCTGGCCATCCGGCATCCGCACGGGTGCGGAGTTCTCCATCCCAACGATGAAGGACTAACGCTGCGCCAGGCACCTGTTGTTTCGGCACGAACAGTCGGGACAACTGTTATTCCTTGTCCCCGGCTTTCGGTGGCGGGCGATCATGCGACACGTCGGAACTGGAAGCGCGCGGCCTCAACGGAGACCGCGCGCCGCGCCGATGAGCGTTAACAAGTTGGGCAACCGGGACACAGGGCGCCGGGTAGCGTTCGGACGATAGGGATGCGCCTGGTGCGTTCATGGCAAGCGTGAACTCACCCTAAGCTCATGGTTTAGAGTGAAATTCACTTCATTTTGAGATCGCGAATGCGTTTCCGGCGAAGTCGATAGCACTCTAAAGATCCGTGCGGTTTGCTGTCGCATAGCCGTCATCTTGCCTTTATCCCGCCCCGAGCTGATGGCTTCTCCGCCTCAGAAATGAATAAGTTTGGAACAATGAGTTCGACACTGGGGGTTTGAAATGCAGAAGTTCCGCCTCTCGGCGACCGCCGCGCTCGTCGCCTGCCCGATCCTCGCCCTGCCGGGCTATGCGAACGAGTCCTTCAAGCTGCCGCCAGAGGTCACGCCGCAGCTGCGCGCCGCCTGTGAGGGCGATGTCCGCCGCCTCTGCATCGGCGCCAATCCAACGGTCGCCAAGGTCAAAAGCTGTGTCATCTCCAAGTTCCTTAAACTCGGCATGCGCTGCCAGAAGGAAATCGCCTCGGCCGGTCTCCTCTGAAGTCGTCCAAGCTGAAAGAAATGAAGCCCGCGTGCGGTAGCACGCGGGCTTTTTGTGTCGATTAGAATGCCGACCATGCCCCTAGAGCGCCATGCACGCCGTCGTCGAAGCGCCCAGCGACTTCCATTTCGACGGATCGCGGCCGCAAGAAAGCCCCGACCACTCAGCGGTAGACGAGCACGGGGATCGTCGAATGCGTCAGCAGCTTCTGGGTTTCACTGCCGAGTACAAGCGCGGAGACGCCGCGCCGGCCGTGCGATGCCATCACGATCAGATCGGCGCCCTTCGACTTGGCTACGTCCACGATTGCGCGCCACGGCTCGCGGTTCTCGACCTGGACCGTCTCGAGCATGACGCCCGCTTCAGCAGCCGCCTTCTTCGCCGCGTCGAGCCGATGCCCGAACTCGGTGCGCATCTGCGCGCGATCGCCTTCCGAAACGGTGATGGTGACTCCCTCGACGATGAAGTCCGTAAGCGGAGGCTGCACCGTCATCGCGGTGACTTTCGCGCCGACCGCCTTGGCCAACGCCAAGCCGTGTTGCACCGCGCTCAGCGAAAGCTCGCTGCCATCGGTCGGAATGAGGATGTGATTGAAGATCATCTGCGCGTCCTTGGCTTTTTCCTGCTCGAGGTTGCAGACTCCGCCTGCAGGGCTCAAGCTGCGTTACATCGGCTCTCCCGTGCTGCGAGCGCCGCTCCATGGGGGCATGCTTCTCCCCTTCTCGCGGTCGGGCCATGACGCGGATCAAGCGGCGCAATCCGCTTTGCACCTTGCCCGACGATCATTCAAGCAGGCCATCGAGACTCGTTAGCACGCGCGAAGGAGGCATCTCTGGGTATTCGTCCGGCCGGCCGAGACGATTGATCCATAGCGTTTCGAAGCCGAACGCGTTCGCACCCGCGATATCCCACCTGTTCGACGAGCAAAACTTGATGGAGCCCGGTACGACGTCGAACGCTTCGACGGCAAGCCGGTAGACGAGCGGCGACGGTTTGAACGTTCGCACCTGCGCCACCGACAGAACGTGCTCGAACAGGCCGACGAGACCGGCGCTGTCGATGGCGCGCTCGAGCAGATCGGGATCGCCGTTGGAGAGGATCGAGAGGCGGGCACCCCGCTCCTTGAGCACGCGCAGCACACGCGCGACCTCGGGATAGGCCGCGAGCTCGCGGTAGGCATCGAGGAGGGACGCCCGCGTGGCGTCGTCGACCGTCGCGCCGGACGCGGCGATGGCGAAGTCGAGCGCTCTCTCGGTCAAGCTCCAGAAGGTCGCCGGCCGATCGACGGCACCGTGAATCCACGTGTATTCGAGCTGCTTGGTGCGCCACAGCTCGGAGAGGCGCTCCCAGGCCGGTCCGATCCGCCCCGACAAGCGTGCTGCGGCCGAGTGCACGTCGAAGAGTGTGCCGTAAGCGTCGAAGGCGTAGATCGGTGCGGCGGACATCGTTCCTCCTCGGGAAAGAACAAAGGCGCGAGGTTGCCCCCGCGCCTTGCGATTACCACACAAGTGCGCCCGCTGCCGAGCGCCGCGGACGGCCTCACGCCGCGCGCGCCGACTCCGCCGGTGTCTTGTCTGTGAGATACGCCATCGCCGCCGTCACGCCGCCCGCACGGTGGGGAACGCCAGCGAGCGTCAGCCCCATCTCGACGCCAGCGAGCGCGCCGACGATCGTCAGTTCGTTGGTATCGCCGAGGTGACCGATACGGAACACCTTGCCGGCGACCTTGCCGAGTCCCATGCCGAGCGACATGTCGAAACGCTCGAGGACCGCCTTGCGGAACTGGTCCGCGTTATGCCCATCGGGCATCAGAACAGCGGTGACAGCGGGCGAGTAGTCTTTCGGGTTGGCGCAGAGGATCTCGAGACCCCAGGCGCTGACCGCGCGCCGCGTCGCCTCGGCGAGACGCTCGTGCCGCGCGAACACGTTGTCGAGCCCCTCCTCGTTCAACATGTCGATGGCCACGTCGAGGCCGTAGAGCAAGCCGGTCGCGGGGGTATACGGGAAGAAGCCGTTGGCGTTGTTCGCCAGCATGTCGTCCCAATGGAAATAGGCGCGGGCGAGCTTCGCGGTCTTCGACGCCGCGAGCGCCTTGTCGCTCACCGCCGTGAAGGCGAGACCGGGCGGCAGCATCAGACCCTTTTGCGAACCCGAGATGGTGACGTCGATGCCCCACTCGTCGTGGCGCAGGTCCATCACGGCGAGCGACGAGATCGTATCGACCATCAGCAGCGCGGGATGGTTGACAGCATCCATGGCATCGCGCACCGCCTTGATGTCGCTCCGGCAGCCCGTCGCGGTTTCGTTATGGACGATGCAGACGGCTTTGATCTTGTGAGCCTTGTCCTCGGCGAGGCGTGCCTCGACCTGCGCGGCATCGACACCGGAGCGCCAATCGGTCGGCAGGAACTCTGGCACGAGCCCGAGCTTCACAGCCATGTTCTTCCACAGCGTCGCGAACTGCCCCGTCTCGACCATCAGCACGTGATCGCCGGGCGAGAGCGTGTTGACCATGGCCGCTTCCCACGCGCCGGTACCCGAAGACGGGAAGATGATCACCGGGTTGCGGGTCTTGAAGATCGACTTGACGTTCGCCAGAACCCGCAGTGCCAGGCGCTGGAACTCGGGGCCGCGATGATCGAGGATCGGCTGCGCCATGGCGCGGTGAATGCGATCGGGCACCGGCGTCGGTCCGGGGATCTGCAGGAAGTGCCGGCCGGCGTTGCGCGTCTCGTTCGTCATGGTGGACCTCTGGCTTCTCGTTCTTAGCCGCACTCGAGCCGCAACAGCCTCACGATCGAGCCCGGGTGAGCCCGATCGCTTCCGGGTTCGCAGCGTCATCGCAAGCGAAACCGACGAGCTTCAAGTCCGACATGACGTCAGGGCGCGCGGCAGAAGCGCAGCTTTATGGACGAATATTGGGCAAGGTCAAGCCGCAGCAGACCGGATCTCAGGCAGCTTCTTGTGCGTCACGGCGTCTTCCGCGCGGCGGCAAGCGACTGCTGCAACGCAGCAAGAAACTCTGTGACTTCGAATGCGACGCCGAGTTGGACGACCTCGCGTTGTGGGGTTACGTTAACGTCACCGCATTGTTTTTTCTCGAGAGCGATAGATCAGCCTTCGCGAATGTCGCGGGATCATCGCGTTTCAGGAGAAATTGCTGCGGACAGTGCATAGCCTTTCGGATTATATGGCATGCCAAGGCGGCCGGAGAGCCGCTGCAACGACCAAAGCCATCCACGGCAAGTCAGGGAGAAAACGCCGCATGACCACCAAGAACGACGACAAGCAGGTGTCTCGCCGCAAATTCCTCAAGACCGGCGCCGTCGCCGCCGGTGTTGCTGCTACCGGCACGGTCGCGATGCCGAACGTCTCGCGCGCCGAGACCGTCACCCTCAAGATGCAATCCTCGTGGGGCGCATCGGACATCTTCCAGGAGATGGCGAAGCAGTACACGGACCGCTGCGAGAAGATGTCGGGTGGCCGACTCAAGTTCGACCTTCTACCCGCCGGCGCCGTCGTCAAGGCGTTCGAGGTCCAGAACGCCTGCCACACCGGCGTGCTCGACGCGGGCCATCAGGTCAGCGCTTACTGGTACGGCAAGCACAAGGCGGCATCGCTTTTCGGCACCGGCCCGGTGTTCGGCTGCGACGCGACGCAGACACTGGCCTGGATTCAGTCCGAAGACGGCCGCAAGCTCTACAAGGAACTGACGCAGGACATCCTGAAGCTCGATATCGTCGGCTTCTTCGCGATGCCGATGCCGACCCAGCCGCTCGGCTGGTTCAAGAAGGAGATCAAGTCGGTCGACGACATGCAGGGTCTCAAGTACCGCACCGTCGGCCTCGCCACCGAGATCATGCAGGGCATGGGCCTCAAGGTGACGCAGCTCCCGGGCGGCGAAATCATCCCCGCCCTCGAGCGCGGCGTGATCGAAGCCTTCGAGTTCAACAACCCGACATCCGACCGTCAGTTCGGCGCCCAGAACGTCTCGAAGCACTACATGCTCGGCTCCTACCATCAGGCCGCCGAGTTCTTCGAGATCATCTTCAACAAGCGTAAATTCGAGAGCCTGCCCGCAGAGCTCCAGGCGATCTGCGAGTACACCGCAGAGGCGGCCTCGACCGCCAACTATGCCCTTGCACTCGACCGCTATTCGGCCGACCTGCAGAAGCTGATGAAGGACGACGGCGTCACCGTCACTCGCACGCCGACGTCGGTCATGCAGGCGCAGCTCAAGGCATGGGACACGGTCCTCGACAAGCTCAACCAGGACGCGTTCTTCAAGAAGGTGGTCGACAGCCAGCGGGCCTGGGGCGAGCGCGTCGGTTTCTACTATCTCACCAACGCGGCCGACTACGAGCTCGCCTACAACCACTACTTCCCGGGCAAGCTGAAGAAGGCTTGATCGTGGCTCGTTAACGAGCAGGCGGGCTGCCGCGCGAGGCGGCCCGCCTGTTTTTTGCCTGCCCGCCGATGATCGAACCCGCTCGAATCGAGGGTCAATCCGTGCGCTCCTTCATCTATGCCATCGACAAGTTCTCGCTCTGGGTCGGCCACGCCTTCGCATGGTGCATCATCGCCATGACGTTCGGCGTCGGCTACGAGGTCTTCGTGCGGTACGTTCTGCGCGATCCGACCTCGTGGGCCTTCGACCTCAGCTACATGATGTACGGCACGCTGTTCATGATGGGCGGTGCCTACACGCTCTCACGCGACGCGCATGTCCGCGGCGACGTCTTCTACCGGCTATGGCAGCCGCGAACGCAGGGCATCGTGGAGCTCGCTCTCTATATCCTGTTCTTCTATCCCGCTGTCCTCGCGCTCATCTTCGCCGGCTGGAAATTCGCCGAGCAGTCGATCGGCTACCGCGAGGTGTCGGTGATGAGCCCGGCGAACGTGCCGATCTTCCATTTCAAATTGGTGATCCCGGCAGCCGGCATCCTTCTGTTCATCCAAGGGCTGGCACAGGTCTCACGATGCATCCTCGCGATCCGCGAGAACCGATGGCCGGACCTCATCGCCGACGTCGAGGAGACTGAGACCATGATCCTGCATCAGGCTCAGGACCACGCCGAAGTTCAGAAAGAGATCGACGTCAGCAAGGGGAGCGGCCGATGACCGATCCGCAAGTCGCCATCCTGATGCTGGCGCTCTTCATCTTCATCATTCTTCTGGGCTTTCCGATCGCATTCACGCTGATGGCGATGGGCGTCGGCTTCGGTTACTACGCCTACTACGACCCGTCACGCATGCAGTCCGTGTTCGACAATCGCATCTTCGATTTGTTCGTGAACCAGACGTACTCGGTGATGTCGAGCGACGTGCTGACGGCCGTCCCGCTGTTCCTGTTCATGGGTTACGTCGTCGAACGCGCGAACATCGTCGACCGCCTGTTCACGACGCTCCAGATCGCTGCCCGTCGCGTGCCGGGCTCGATGGCGGTCGCAGCACTTCTCACATGCGCGCTGTTCGCAACGGCGACTGGCATCGTCGGCGCCGTCGTCACGCTGATGGGCCTGCTTGCGTTCCCGCAGATGCTGAAGGCCCGCTACGACGTGTCGTATGCATCGGGTGTGATCTGCGCCGGAGGCTGCCTCGGCATTCTGATCCCGCCCTCGATCATGCTCATCGTCTATTCGGCGACGACATCCGTGTCGGTGGTGAAACTTTATGCGGGTGCGTTCCTGCCGGGCTTCATGCTCGCCGGCCTCTACATGCTCTACGTCATCGGCCGGGCGATCGTGCAGCCGAACATCGCGCCGCCGCCGCGCGACGAGGACATTCCGAACCTCACGACCCTGCAGCTCACCGGCCTTGTGTTCACATCGTTCGTGCCGCTCGCGGTGCTCATCCTCGCCGTGCTCGGCGCCATTCTTTTCGGCCTCGCCACGCCGTCGGAAGCAGCCGCGGTCGGCTCGCTCGGCGGCCTGCTACTGGCGCTGCTGTATCGATCGCTGACGTGGGAGCGGCTGAAGGAATCGGTCTATCTCACGGTCAGAACCTCGGCCATGGTGTGCTGGCTGTTCGTCGGCTCCTGGACGTTCTCGTCCGTCTTTTCCTATCTCGGCGGCGAGCATCTCGTGAAGGAGTTCGTGCTCTCGCTCGACCTGACGCCGACGACGTTCCTCATTCTCACGCAAGTCATCATCTTCCTGCTCGGCTGGCCGCTCGAGTGGTCGGAGATCATCATCATTTTCGTTCCGATCTTCCTGCCGCTCATCAAGCACTTCGGCATCGATCCGCTGTTCTTCGGCATTCTCATCGCGCTGAACCTGCAGACATCGTTCCTGACACCACCCATGGCGATGGCGGCGTATTACCTCAAAGGCATCGCGCCGCCGCACGTCCAGCTCGGACAGATTTTCAAGGGCTGCATGCCTTATCTGTTCATGGTGATGATCGCGATGATGCTGATCTACGTGTTCCCGGGCATCGCGCTCTGGCTGCCGGAATACTTGTATGGCAAGTGAGCGTAGCGCCGCCAGACAGGCACCGAGCGCGGCCGACCTCGGCCTCGCCGACGCCGCGGCGGCGATCGCCTCCGGCCGGCTGAGATCGACTGAACTCGTCGATGCCTGCCTCGAGCGCATCGCAGCCCGGGACGGCGATATCGGTGCCTTTGCCGCGCTCGACCCCGCGTTCGCCATGGAGCAAGCCGAGCGCGCCGATCGCTGGCGGGCGACCGGAAACGGGATAGGCCCGCTGCACGGCGTTCCGGTCGCGGTCAAGGACGTGATCGATACGGCCGGGCTCGCGACCGAGTACGGCTCGCCCATCTTCACCGGCCGCCGCCCCGCCAAGGACGCCTTTGCGGTCGCGGCGTTGCGGGCGGCCGGCGCGGTGATCATCGGCAAGACGGTTTCGACGGAGCTGGCTCTGCTAACGCCCTCCGCGGTGCGCAATCCCGTGGCGGCCGGTCATTCGCCTGGCGGTTCGTCAGCCGGCTCGGCCGCTGCCGTCGCGAGCCACATGGTTCCAGCCGCGCTCGGCACACAGACGGCCGGCTCCGTGCTGCGCCCGGCTTCCTACTGTGGTGTCTACGGCTTCAAGCCGACCTTCGGCATGATCTCCCGTCGCGGCGTGCTGATGCAATCGCACACGCTCGATACGCTCGGCATGCTGACCCGCTCCATCGCCGACGCGGCGCTGCTCACCGACTGCCTCGCCGTGCACGATCCGGATGACAACGTGAGCGCCCCCGCGAGCCGCCCGCGTCTCGCCGAGATCGTCTCGGCCGAGCCGCCCGCTCCGCCGCTGTTCGCTTTCGTCAAGACGCCACCTTGGGCCGACGCCGACCCGCGCATGCACGAGGCTTATGGCGAACTCGTCGACACACTCGGTAACGGCGTCGTCGAAGAGATCGAGGCGCCACTGCTCGCCGACGTCATCGAATGGCAGCGCGTCGTACAGCTCGCCGAGAACGCGGCGTATTATGGGCCGCTTCTCGACCAGTACCCCGACCAGCTGTCGAGCGGTTTGAGAGAGCGCCTGACACTCGGCGCGTCGGTGCCAGTGCGCCAGTATCTTGAAGCCTACAACTCGCGCGAGGCGGGTTACGCGGCGGTGAGCCGGCTGTTCGACCGCTACACCGCGATCCTCACTCCGGCGTCCCCCGGACCGGCGCCGCGGCTCGAAGAGGGCATAACGGGCTCGCCGATCTTCAACGGCCTCTGGACCTATCTCGGTATGCCGGCGATTTCGCTGCCTTTGCTCGAGGTCGATGGTCTACCGCTCGGTGTGCAGCTCGTCGGGCCACGCCACGACGACGGGCGGCTGCTGCGCACGGCACGCTGGCTCGAGCGCCATCTCGAAACATCCATGGGCTAACCGGCCACGCGCCGCAGGAGGAACCATGTACGAGAAAATTCTGGCCGTAGTATCGCTGATCGTCTTCGCGGTCTTTCTCGCGACTCTCGGCATCTGGGTCGAGAGCGTCTCGCTCAAAATCGTGCTGGCGGTCACCGTGCTGATGTGCGCCTACGATTTCTGGCTCGAGGTCCTCGTGCGCACCAAGAGCGGCAACGGCGGCAAACACTAATCGCTGCCGTCTCAACGCACGTCAGACAGCGCGCCGGTGAGCGCCTCGGCAAAACGATCGAGCCCCTCGTCGAGACCGCAGCTGACGCGGATACAGCGATTGAGCGGCGCCACGCCCGGCATGCGGATGAACACGCCGCGCGCCAGAACCCCATCAAGAACCTTCTTTGCGTAGCCCCCGTCGCGTCCGCAGTCGATAGCGACGAAATTCGTGGCTGACGGGAGCGGCGCCAGCCCGTTGTCGCGCGCAATCGAGGCGATAAGCTCGCGTGCCCGCGCGATCCGCCCGACCGCCTCGGCGAGATAGTCCTGATCGCCGAGGGCGGCCAGCGCGCCGAGCTGGCCGGCGCGGTTGATACCGTAATGGTTGCGCACCTTCTCGAATTGCTCGATCAGCGCCGCAGGGCCGAAGCAGTAGCCGATGCGCGCTCCGGCCAGTCCGTACGCTTTCGAGAAGGTGCGATATCGTAGCAGGTTCGGGCGTCCGAGATCGACCGGCGGCAGCGTGCCCGCGGGCGCGGTGTCGCCATAGGCTTCATCGAGAATTAGCAGCATGTCGTCGGGCACGGCTGCGATCAGCCGCTCGATCTCGCCGGCAGGCCACCACGAGCCCATCGGGTTATCGGGGTTCGAAACGTAAAGGACACGTGCGTTTTCGCGCTTTGCGGTATCAAGCAGAGCGCCGAGATCCTCGCGGTCGTTCCGATAGGGCACGCGCACCAGGCGCCCCGCATGCATCGCGACGTGGAAGTTGAAGGTCGGATAGGAGCCATCCGACGTGACGACGGTCGCGCCCGCAGGCAACACGACATGCAGCGTCAGTCCGAGCAGACCGTCGATGCCCTCGCCGATCACGACGTTGTCCATCCCGATGCCGAGATGTCGTGAGATCGCGGCCCTTAGCTCGTAATTCTCCGGATCGGCGTACATCCAGGATTCAGCCGCCGCCGCGCGCATCACCTCGATCGCCTTCGGAGAGGGGCCGAACACACTCTCGTTAGCCCCGAGGCGCGCCAGGAAGCGCTTGCCCGAGGCGCGCATCAGCGCTTCCGGACCGACGAACGGAACGACACGCGGCAACGCGGCGATCGCATCCTTCACGAGCGGGTGAGACATCGGCGATTCCTCGATGGGCTTGTTTTGATTGGCGGCAAAGTTGTGCCGCGGCAGCGATCACTTCCGCACGCGGTCGTGAGGGCTGGACCGCCGGGCGGATCGGGAGTTCATCAGATCAGCCCGAGGGCCGCAAGCTCGCGGCGCAACGTATCCGGCATCTGGTCGACGCCGCGCGGGCCGGCACCGCCGAGATCTCCCGGCGCATCCTCGTGTGTGAGATAACGCCACCCCTGGAATGCGCGTCGCGGCAGCGAGCGGACCGGCACGAGCGGATCGTCGAGTTCGATCAGGCAGCAAGCCTGTCCGTTGTCCTTGACGCCTTCGCCGAACCCCAAAATGCGCTGTCGCACCTGGATGGCGCCCTTGATGACCCAGTAGAGCGAGCCGCCACTGAGCAGTTCCTGCTGCCGTTTCGGCGTCTGAAACGTCGTGTGGAAGATACGCGCGCGAGGATCGGCCTGCCGCAGCTCGGCGACACGGGCTTGCTGCCACGCGGCGAGATCATCGATCGACGCGGCGCCGACGCAGAGTTTGACGAGGTGCAGAGGCATGGTGGCTCGCGCGACACGTTGATCGGGCATCTGAGGGTGAACGGACACCATAGCAGGCTTGTCGCCGCATACAGCCCCTCGGCCCTGCCGATGCCGCGCGAAGCGGGGGAAAACGAGCCAAACCGGATGCCCCTAAAGGAAGGCCGTGAGCACGAGCGCGGGGCGCTCCCATCTCAACCGATCGCAACAACGCACTTAAAGCCGAGGGTGCGATTCACGGCCTCGATGCGAACGCCGGGCGCTCCCATCTCAACCGATCGCAACAACGCACTTAAAGCCGAGGGTGCGATTCACGGCCGCGATGCGAGCGCCGGGCGCTCCCATCTCAACCGATCGCACCCTGGCAACCGCAGCCCGGCACCAGGACCGCGGCTCCCGTCAGCTCGCCGTCGCGCAGCCGCCGCAGCGCCTCGTTGGCATCGCCGAGAGCCATTCTTTCGACAGCGATCTCGAGCGGCACGCGGCCGGCAAGCTCCATGAATTCGAAACCGTCCTGCCGCGTGAGATTGGCGACCGAGCGGACGATCCGCTCACCCCAGAGGATCTCGTAGGGAATCGCCGGAATCTCACTCATGTGGATGCCGCCGAGTACGACGGTGCCGCCCTTGACGACGGCGCGCAATGCGGTTGGAACCAGCGCACCGACAGGCGCGAACACGATCGCCGCGTCCAGCGGCACGGGCGGAGTTTCGTCGGAGCCTCCGGCCCAGTCGCATCCGAGCGACCGCGCGAAGTCCTGCGCCAGCCTGTCACCCGGACGGGTGAAAGCAAGCACGCGCCGACCCTCGAAGCGGGCGATCTGCGCGACGATGTGGGCGGCGGCGCCGAAGCCATAGAGTCCGAGCGTCGCGGCCGGCCCCGCCGCCTTGAGCGAGCGATGGCCGATGAGCCCCGCGCAAAGCAGCGGAGCGGCGTGGATGTCGTCGTATCGCGAGGGTATGGGGAAGCAATAGCCCGCGTCGGCGACGGCGTGCGTGGCGAACCCGCCGTCGATCGTGTAGCCGGTGAAACGCGGCGCATCGCAAAGGTTCTCGCGTCCCGAAGCGCAGTAACGGCAAACACCACAGGTATGGCCGAGCCACGGAATGCCGACGCGCGCGCCGAGCACGAAATTCGAGACGCCCTCGCCGAGCGCTGCGACACGGCCGACGATCTCATGCCCGGGGATCAGCGGCAGGCGCGGCTCGGGGAGATCACCATCGACGACGTGGAGATCGGTGCGGCAGACGGCACACGCGGCAACCTCCACCAGCACCTGCCCCGGGCCCGGCGATGGCACCTCGCGCTCGACCATCACCAGCGGGCATCCCGCTCTCTCCAGCACCATCGCCTTCATGGCTTCCCCGCCTTCGCGTCACGAGCCGCCTTGCAGCAACACCGATACATGACACCCGCCTCAGATTGCCACGATTGAGCGCAACAACCAAAAAAGCCGGGCGGCCCGATTGCGCGCGTCCCACCACCGCTGCCACGTTCCACTAGACCACCCCATCGCGGAGCACTTCATGGCCGAGCATGTCACCCGTAGACTTCACGGCAAGGGACGAAAACGCATTCTCGCCCTCGACGGCGGCGGCACGCGCGGCATCATCACCATTGCGTTCCTCGAGGAGATCGAACGCCTGCTCGCGGCTCGCTTCGTAGAGCAAGGGCGCTACCGCGATCCAGCCGACTTCCGGCTCGCCCACTATTTCGATCTGATCGGCGGGACGAGTGTCGGCGCGCTCATCGCGACGCAGCTCGCACTCGGCCACAGCGCGGCAGAAATTCGAGACCGCTTTCGACTTTGGATGCCGGAGATCTTCAAGCGCCGCATGACCGGCATCAAAGGCGTCTCCGACCTCTATCATGCACGCAACCTCAGCGATAAGATTCGCTCGCTCGTCGCGGACGAGACGATGGACAGCCCGCTGCTCAAGACCGGGCTCGCTATCGTCGCCAAGCGCGCCGACACCGGCAGCGTCTGGGTGATGACCAATAACGAGCACTGCAAGTACTGGAGCCGCGAAGGCGACCGTACACCGAACGCCAAGTACAAAATCCACGACGTTTTGCGCGCGAGCTCTGCTGCGCCCACATTCTTTCGGCCGACCGAGATCGAGCTCTTCTCCGGAGTGGACGGCAACAAGCCGTTCACGACCACCGGCACCTTCATCGACGGCGCTGTATCGCCGCACAACAATCCCGCCTTGCAACTCTTCAAGCTCGCGCGTCTCAAGGGCTACGCGCTGAATTGGAAAACCGGACCCGACAACCTGCTGATGATCTCGATCGGCACGGGTTCGCATGCGACCGAGGTGAAGCGCTCGCGCCTGCTCGCGCGGGAGGCGACCGACGCACTCGTCGGCATGATCGGCGACAGCCAACAACTCGTGCTCGCGGTGATGCAGTGGCTCTCCTACCCGCGCGAGCCCTGGGAGATCGACCGCGAGATCGGCACGCAATCCGAGGACCTGTTGACTGACGAGCCGATGCTCTCGTTCCAGCGTTACGACATGCCGCTCGATTATCGCTGGCTCTCCGACAACGATCCGAAAATGACCGGTCGGCGGCGGGGCCCTAAGCTCAAGGATGCGTTGTATGAGGCTCGCTTCAAGCGCACAATCGCGGACCTGCAGGAGCTGATCGCGCCGACGACTGTTCCGGTGCTCTACGACCTGGCGACGGCGGCCGCGCAGGACCAGGTGATGGCGGTCGACTTCCCGGGGCAGTTCGACGACGGCATCTGTCCCGATCCCACGGGAGAAGTGTCAGCATGACTTCACCGCGTTCTCTCAGGATTGCCGTCACCGGCCACAGGCCGAACCGGTTGCATATCGGCACCGACGAGACACAACGGCGCGTAGCCAGCGTGCTGGCAATGCTGCTCGCTGTTTCACGTGCCCCGCGCGCCATCGCGATTTCAGCCCTGGCGGAAGGCGCGGACCGCATATTCGCGGACTGTGCGCTGGCGCGCGGAATGCGGCTCGAGGTTCTGTTGCCTTTCGCCAGCGAGGATTACGAGACGACGTTCTCTGATGCCGAAGCGACACCGCATTACCGCAGCCTGCTCGCGCGGGCACAGCGCATCACCACGCTTTCTGGATCGCTCGCCGACAGCAAGGCCGCGTTCGAGGCCGTCGGCCATGCGACGGTCGAAACGGCGGACATCCTCGTCGCGGTGTGGGACGGCAAGCCGGCCGCGGGAAGGGGTGGAACGCCGGAGATCATCAGTTACGCTCTGGCGCGCGCGAAGCCGGTCATCCTGATCGACGCCGCGCGCTCGCACCTTCCTCGCCTCGTCAGTGGGGCGCGTGCGCCGGTCCTCAGCCGCACCGCTCCCGGCACAAACGCGGTCCCGCTCACTCCGCGAGCCCTCGCGTCCCTGTCGATCCGCCGCGCAATTGCGCGAACTCCTGCCACTTGCCGATAGGCACCACACGCCGACGCGACATTGGAAACGTGGCGACATCGTCGCACCGTGGCCATCTGCCGTCTCCCGTCGAACGATGCGAAAGCGGCGGGCCAAGGCCCGCCGCTCAACGCATCTCGACATGTCGCCAGTTCAGTGGGGCTTCCTGACGTCGAAGGTTTCCTTGCCGCCCGGAGCGCGCTGCGCGGTCGCGGCCTTGATCACCAGCGGGCGTCGAACGGGGCGTCCGGCGTCGGTGCGCTTCGGCGAGGCGGGCCCGACCTTCTCATCGCGCGCCGCCTTCGTGGTGGGACGTGCGCCCTTGGCGTTGTCGGCGGCGGGCGCGGTCTTCACATCGGGCTTCGCCGATGGCTTGTGCGTCGGCCGTGGTTGCGACGAGAGGTCGGCTGGACCCGCCACGTCAGGATTGCGCTTGACGACCGGATAGAGCTTGCTCGCCAGTGCCACCACCGGATCACCCGGCATCGATGTCGAACGCATCGCGCAAGCAAGTTGTGTCGTCTTGTCGATGTGCACCGTCTTCATGCCATGGCCGAGGTACTTGCCGTTGCCGATCTTGGACGTCGCGACCGTGCCGGTCCACTCGTGACCGCCGGTGCAGGTGAGCTTATAGGCGGTCGGCCCAGACTTGTTCGCCCACAGGCGGAAGACCACGGTCGCGTCGCGCGGCTTCGTCGGCCCGTTGCCGGGCTTCGTGCCGAGACTGATGTTGCCCGTCACCTTCAGCGAGGGCAGCTCGGGGCCGCCGCCGGGGTTTCCGTTGTTGCCGGCATTGGCGAGGCCACCGCCGCCAGCTCCGTCACAATCGAGATCGGCAATCTTCCAGGGCGTCGAAAGGCCGATGGGATTGACCATCTCCTCCGCCATCACCTGCACCTGCGACGAGCGCTCGACGTTGATGACCTTCTCGAACACGGCCTCGTGCTTGCCGGGTCCCGTGAACGACGACCACGCATCGACCACTTGCGACGAGATGGGATCGCTGCCGACCTTGCTCCACAGCTTGAACTTCACCGGCCCGGGCTTCGTCGTCTCGACGCGGACGCGCGCGGTCGTCACCTGGCAGCGGGTGCCGGGATTGGGAGTGGCGGGCTTGCCGGCGCTGGTCAGAAAGCGGACCGCGATGCCCTTGACCTTGAAGTCGGGCGCCTCCGCCACGACGTCGCCCATGCCCTTGTTCTCCTTGCGGGGGCCGCACGCGACGACGCCAGAGAAACCTTCCGTATCGCTCTGCTGTTCGATGCCGTTGTCGCGGCTGACCTCGAAGCGCACCGGGATCTGGATCTGGCTCTTGGAGATCTTGCCAACTTCACCGAACGAATTGCAGTGCGAGACGGCGTGATCCTTGAACTTGGCGAGGTCGGCTTCCGTCACCATCGTCTGAAGGGTCTCGTCCATCTCCTTCGGCGCGTAATGGATCGGCAGTGTGTAGATCATGCGGCCGTTCATCGTCGCGATTGCTGTGGTGATCCAGTTGGTCACCGCAACCTTGGCCCGAAGGCGCATCCTGATGTTCGCGGCGTGATACTCGTCGAGCACGTAGCCGTTGCCGCTGTCCTTCATCTTGATGCTCGGCGCATCGTCGAACTGGCCGGTAATCTTGTCGATCTCGACGTGCTTGAACCCGGCCTCGGCGGCAGTGGTGGCGGAGATCAGACCCGCCATGGTCATCAGGGCGAGCATGCTGGACGTGCTATGAATGGTTGAGGTCTTCATGGGGGGGGGCTCCTGGCAATGGTGTATCCAGGAGGTTCGTCGCGGCGGACGCGGCGATGGTTCAAATTCGGCCGCCGGGTGATGTGTCCTTGTAGTTTGCCGCGCATCGCGGCGCCGCCCGCGAACATGCCGCCCGCGTCCCCCAGCGTGCGGCAGCACCCCGCTAAAGCCCCGCGATCCTGATAGCGTGAGGACGGAAAGGGGCATGAATCGACCACCTGGCGCGATACCGGACGGCCTCCAAAGGGCCACCGAACTGCTGTCACATCCAAATCGCCATTCTGCCGGAGTGCCGGCGGCAGACCTCAAACCCTTGCCGCGGGCGGCGGCGGCGGGCAAAACAGAACCCCAGGTGTTCTCCCGGCGTGACACAGGGGGCTGTGCATCGGTCTTCGCCACCAGAGCGCGCGAGCATCACCGGCAACAGGGGGCATGCATGACAGAAGCGGTTTCACGCCGGCACGCGATCGGCATGGCGGGTGCGGCGGCGGCCGCGGCCCTTCTCCCCGCCCCGGTCATCGCCAAGGGCGCGGTGCCGCAAGTCGTCGTCATCGGCGGTGGAGCCGGGGGCGCAACGCTTGCCCGGCAACTCGCGCTCGGCGCGCCGGGCAAGATCTTCGTCACGCTGATCGAGCCCGCCCGCAGCTACCGCACATGCTTCCTCTCCAACCTGATGCTCGCTGGACTGCACGGTGGCCTCAGCGTCGATCACGACTATACGCGGCTGGTCTACGAACTCGGCATCCTGGTCGTTCATGATAGTGCGCAATCGATCGATCTTGCTGCCCGCAAGGTCAAGCTCGCGTCGGGCCAGAGCGTGCCCTACGACCGGCTGGTCATTTCGCCCGGCATCGAATTCAAATTCGACGCCATCGAAGGTTACGACGCCGCAGCCGCAGAGTTGATGCCTCATGCCTGGCGGCGCGACCAGCCGATCGAAGTTCTCAAGGCGCGCATCGACGCCATGCCCGAAGGCGGCGTCTTTGCCATTGCGGCGCCCGCGATACCCTACCGTTGCCCGCCGGGCCCCTATGAGCGCGCATCGATGGTCGCGCACCTCCTGAAGCGGCAAAATCCGCGCGCCAAGATCCTGATCATCGACGAAAAGGAGAGCTTCACAAAACAGCAGCTCTTTCTCGATGGTTGGAGCCGGCACTATCCAGGCATGATCGAATGGCTGCCGCTCAAGGAGCACGGCGGCCTAAAGGCGGTATCGGCGAAGTCGGGCGAGCTTCAATGCGAGGTTCGAAATTTCCGCGTCGATGCAGCGAACGTCATCCCACCGCAGCGCGCGGGCCAAATCGCCGCCGAATCCGGTTTGAGCGATGCGAGCGGGTGGTGCCCGATCGAAGCGCAGACCATGCTGTCAACGGTCGATCGCAACGTGCACGTTCTCGGCGACTCGAGCCGCGCAGAGTCGATGCCGAAATCAGCGGAATCGGCGGCGAGCCAAGCCCGGCTCGCGGCAACCGCCATCATGCGGGAGATGGACAATTCGGAGGCACCGAAAGACCGTATCGCCAACACCTGCTGGAGCCTCATCGGCGAGGACGACGGCGTGAAGATCGGTGCGACATTCGAGCCGACCGGCGCGAAATTCACGTCGACGAGCAACTATATCTCCGTCGTCGGCGAGCACCCATCCGTCCGCCGCCGCACCGCTGGCGAGTTGCTCGAGTGGTATCAATTCGTGACCTCTGAAATGTTCGGCGGCGCCGCTTGACGCCTCATCGTCAGCCGCGCTCCATCCCGAGCGAATGCACGTATCGACCCGCATGCCGCTGAATGCGAACCCTATCGAAGACTGGGCGCGAACCCGTGAGCTCCAGCGCGAAACGGCCACCACGCTCGCGGCGGCCGCGGCGACGCTTGCCGCGACACGCTCGAGAAATTCCGGCCACTTGTCCGCGAGGTTGAACGCGATCGCGGCTCGGCTTCGCGCGCCGCTGCGCGTCGTCGTCGCGGGCGAGTTCAATACTGGCAAGACGACGTTATGCAACCGGCTGATCGGCGTCGACGCGCTGCCGACCTCGGCGCTGCCGATGACCAATCTCTGGACGCGAATCTACGCGGCACCGTCGATTGAAGCTTTCGTGCGCACCACGTCGGGAAAGCGCGAGCCCATCGGCGCCGTGACCGCCGCTGTCGCCGACTGGTCGAGCCTCGATATTGGCGCTCCGTCCGACCGTCTGGCCGGCATTGAGCTGATCGATCTGCCCGGTCTTGCCGACCCGCGCTTCGACCGCACGATAGCGCTCGTGCGCAACGCCCATCCGAACGTGCTGCTGTGGTGCACGTCGTCCACGCAGGCCTGCAAGGAAAGCGAGCGCAGCGAATGGAGCCAGTTGGCGCCCGCGCTTCTCGCGCGATCGTTCCTTGTGCTGACCTTCTCTGATCTCGTCAAATCGCCATCCGACCGCACGAAACTGATGCGCCGGGCGGAGGACATGGCCGCTGGAGTGTTCGCCGGGGTGGTAAAGGTCTCGTCGAAAACGGCGCCGGCTAGCGATTCCGACGACACGACGCCGAGCGATATCGCCCATGCCTGGGGCGAGGTCTGCCGGCAATTGTCCCGCCTCGGCAAGCGCCGCTGCCAGCTCGCGGTATCGCTCGCCCATCGCATTCTGAGCCGCCGCGCCTGAGACCGCCACCACTCCGAACCGAAGACGGCTGTCGCCGCCTGTATTCAGATGCGCCGATGCCGTAACCTCAGTTCATGCCGCGAAGAATGCGCTCGACGCTGACGTCGCCAGAAATGCGCCCCTTTTCCAACGCCAGCGCGTGCCAAGTCCGGTACCATTTCGTCGCCTGCTCGACGTCGGGCGCAGCGTCGGAGCCCGAAATGCGCGCGACGTAGCGCGGGTCGAAGGTGCGCGCGAGGGCCCAAGCCGCGTCCGGGTCCGTCTCTGGATGGGCCTGAAACAGCATCTCGCGGGCCTCCGCGATCCGCCCCATCGCAACGAGCGACGTGACGGTCAAATTCGTGGACTGCCACGCCGGATTCCCCGGCTCGGAGCCAGCGGAATCTCGAGCCGGTGTCGTAGAGGGTGCCAACTCTGCGCGTGGCCCCGCGGGACCGAGCGCGGCGACGGTCGCCTGCTCCGGCGGGGTCTTGGCGGCTTCGGCGGACTTTGGCGCCGCGGCGACGGCAGCCACCGTCGTTCCCGCGCCAACGGATGCCTTGGCATTGACGGCGTTCCGGCTGTCCGTCCGGGCGTCAGTCCGCCCCACGCTCAACTCCGGCCGTCGGGTTCCCTGATCGGCAGGCGGGTGCGAAGATCCGAAAAGGTAGAGTGCCATGCCCGCCACGAAAAGTGCGCCCGAGGCCGCCCCGATTAAGGCTAACCGCGGAAGCGCAGGCGCAGGCGCGGGTTCCAACGGCGGTGCCGGTACGACCGCCGCATGCTTGGCCAACGCTCCGCCGCTATCGCTACGATACAGACTGAGCGGAACCAGCACGGCAGATTGTGGCGATTGTGGCGCATGCTGCGACCGTTGCCGGTCTGCCTCTGCCACAGTGCCTGCGAGACGCTGGATTTCGGACAAAGTCTTGCGGATGCCCTCGATCTCCGGGCTGCTGCTGGTCGCCATATCCGCACTCCAAGACGCAATACTAAACTAAAACAGAACGCTACCCCCGACGGGCACGGAACGTCAACGGCCGTGCATCGAAGAAGTTATGGCGCACCGGCACAGCCGGAACGTGCACATTTTTGACAAAAAATTTTGTTGATAAGTTGGCTGTGTCTTTCCATCGTGGAAGAAATGGCGCCCAGCGAGCGCCATGGCCCACAGAGGGGTGATTGGGTGGGCTTGTCATCGCAAGGGGGGCGACGGCCGTGTCTCGTGTTTTTGGCGATCCGCTCCCGGCGCAGGTGAGCGCGGCAGTGCACATGTCCAGCGTTTCAGAGACGGTTCGTCCCCAGGTGTCCCCATCCCGACGCGGTTTCGGCGCGGAGCTGGAAGGCCGTCGGCGCGTCTTGACCGAGGGCTTGGTCCAATTGCGCCCGGGCATGCCCGAGGCGGCGCAGCCCATGCTCGAATGGCTCGGAAAACGTCTCGACAGCCTGTCGTGCTCGATCGCGGTGATCGGTCAGGTCAAATCGGGAAAAAGCACGTTCATCAATGCGTTCATCGGTCGGCCCGGATTACTGCCGACCGATATTAACCCTTGGACGGCGGCGGTCACGCGGCTGCACTTCGGCGCCAATACCGATCTCGAAAATACCGCCGCACGCTTCACCTTTTTTTCTCAGGAAGAGTGGCAAAAGATTTCTGACGAAGGCGGCCATCTGCGTGACCTCACGCAGCGTTTCGTGCCGGGCTTCGAGGCCGACCTTCTGCGCCAGCACGTCGTCGAGCTGCGCAAACGCGCCGAGGCTCGCCTCGGCAGCGCATTTTCCGACTACCTCGGCAAGACACACGAGTACCGCGAACTCGTTCCGGGACTGCTCGAAATGTACGTCTGCGATGCGACGGCGGGCGCGAGCCGCGGCGTGCAGAATTTCTCCGACATCGTTAAGTCGGCCGACGTCGTGCTCGACGGGAACGGCTTCGAGTTCCCGACCGTCTTGGTGGATACCCCCGGTACCAACGACCCCCTCCTCGTTCGCGACGAGATCACGCGGCGCACGCTCGACGCAGCCGACATCCACATCGTCGTTCTGATCGCGCGCCAAGCGCTCTCACTCTCCGACGTTGCCCTGTTCCGCATCCTTCGCGGCCTGCACAAGGAACGCATCGTCGTCTTCATCAATCGCATCGACGAGCTCGACGACGTCGCCAGCGACCTGCCGCTGCTCCTGGAAGAGGTGAAGCGGGGGCTCGCCCGCGAGTTCCCCGGCACCGAGATTCCGATCGTTGCCGGCAGCGCCTATTGGGCCGAGCTGGCACTGCGCGGTGACGCGGCGGAAATCGCTCAGGAGTTGACCCCCGCCGTGAAGACCTTCGTCGCGCAGGCAGGCCGCGTGCCGCGCACGAACATCGCAGCCAAGGTCGAACCGCTGCCGCTACCCGCCGACGATCTCTTCCGCGCCTCTGGCCTGCCGGCCTTGACGCAGGCCCTGAGCCGCCTCGCCAAGTCGGGGCACGCCTCGCATGTGATGCGTCAGATCGCGGATTCGCTCATCGAGCTGAGCCAGGTATCGCTCGCCGGTGCGCGGCAGGAACTCAACACCCTGCTCGACGAGCACGATACCGAGACGAACTACGATCAATCGGTGGAGGAGGAGCTTGCTGGCATCAGCCAGCGCATCGAGAAGACCGAGACGCTGCTCAACTCGCTCAACAGCTATTTCGTGCACCTCGGATCACAAACCTCGCGCGTCGTCGACGAGCGCTGTGAGCTTCTCTTTGAAAACTTGCACTCCGCGACCCTGCAATACGCCGCGCAGGAAGCGAACCGGTTGCGCGCCACGCTCACGATGAGCCGCAGCACCGGAATCTGGCGTTGCGATACCGATGGCATCCGCAGCCTTCTCGAAGCCGACGTGATGGCGAACTTCCGCGAGGCGACCGACGAGCTCTGGGGCCTTTACGATTATGTCGTCCCGAACCTCGAGAAGCTGCTGCGCGCATGGCAGGTCCCGTCCGATTTTCGCCGCGGTTCCAAGCAGCGCCCCCCCGCGCTCCCGCCCTCTATCAGCGCGCTCGGCCGGTTCATCTCCCTCGACGTCAGCGAGCCGTTCTGGAAACGTTGGCTGTCGCTCGGGGCGAGCCCCGACGAGCGCGCGGACGCGCTACGCAACCTCATACTGCGCGAGTTCCGCCGGGTCATCGACGAACTGGTGGAGGCGACGCGGGCTCAGCTCGCCTCGTTGGAGGACATGATCCTCGGCGACCTGACACGCAATTTCGTCGTGTTCGCCGAAGCGCTCCAAGAGCAGAGCAGGAATACGTTCGAACGCATGCAGGAGCTTCAGGTCGCGCGCCAGGCGATGGCGGACGGGCGCATCGGGCTCGAACGACAGGCGCGCATCGACGAGCTCGCCAGCCTAATTGAGAAGATGGAACCGGCGGTGGCGGAATTGAGCCGGGAACGGCAGGCTTGGACGTTCTAGCGTACCGCTTCTGACATTCGCCTTCTGACGCAGAGTCGATCAGGGCACGTGTCGGAACAATGCGGAGCGCATCGGCCGAGCCGAGTTTGGGAGGAAGTGACGGCATGTCTGGCGATCGACGGGCCGTACGGCGCGAGAGCCACGGGAGATGCACGACGTTGCCGGCCTTGCTGGCCGCGCTGGCGGTTCTATTCCATTGCGCCAGCTGTTCTGCCGTCCTGTCTCAGGAGATCAAGGCGACCTCTCAGTGGGTCACGACCGTCGTCGCCAGAAGAAGTCCCGATGCGCCCCTCCCGGTAGCTGAGCCGGACGTGAACGCCGTGCCGTCATTCGCAGTGGCAGCGCCGCCCGCCATGTCGGAGCAAGCCGCCCCTGCCCTCCCGCACGGGGATGGACACGCCGTGCAGTCGCCCGGCCACTCGACGATGGTGTTCGTTCCCCCACTTGCAGGTGGCCTCGCCGAACACTTGCGCTTTTCCTTCGACCCTCAGATGGGTCTCACTCTCGGCATGCTGGCGTTCGTGCTGGCGACATCGTTGCTCCGGGATTTCGGCGCCGTGGTGGCCGCCTATGCTGCGAATTTGCAGTCCCGCCAAAACCGTGCATCACGGGGCAGGACCGTGCATTGGAGCGATGCCGAGGCACGTGCCGCCCGCGAGGAATGCAGCCGACTGCTCGATGTCGCCTCCGATTATTGGCGCCGCGCCGAGCCGGTGGTGTCTCGACTCCAGGAAACATCGGCGCTCCGCAACTTCCTGATGAAGGAACTCGCCGAGGTCACCAAGCGGCTGTCGGTGGTATCGACCACGCGAGCACGAGGCGAGGGCGCGGTTATCGTCGGGGCTCCCGCCGAATATTGGATCACGCTGCGTCAGCGCCTGCGTCGCACCGTTCGCGATCTCGAACGCATCCGCGCCACGGCGGACGCGGCACTTTCGACGGTCGGCGGCAAGAACGAGCTGCCGCGCGTGCCCGAGACGAAGGCTGAGTCGCTCGTCGTGCTCGGCGCCAACCGCGAGGTCGACCACGACACGCTGCACCGTTTGGTGCGGGCGCTACGCCAATGCTGGCACCCCGACCTCGCGCGATCTGACGAGGATCGCCAGTACAGAAACGCGCGCATCGCGCAGATCAATGTCGCCTACGACATTCTGACTGGACGCCGCGCCGAGGGCTGAGTTTGCTCACCTAATTCGCCCTTCGGAGCACTATCGGCTGTGAGGGATCGCATTCGCTGTCCCTCGAAGTCGTGATGTGCACTCTCGGGAGCGAGCTCAGAGTGCGCACTACTTGGGATGTGATGCGATAGCGGCATCTACGCCCGCGCGTTCACCCGCCGCAACCTTCCCCGCCGAGGCGGCGTGCGCCCGCTCGATCCCGCTGTCGAGATCGGCGAGAAGCTCCGGCTCCCGGTCACTCGGCACCACGGCGATCCAAGATTGAATTCCGACCGGCTCATCGGCGAACTTGAAGAGCTTGCGGATGCCGAGCGCGTCGAGCGTATGCTGGCACTCTGCTTCGCTGGCGACGACGCCGTCGGCCTCGCCCTGCTGCACCGCGCTGAGGCACGCGACTACGGACGGCTGCACCGAATACTCCACCTCGTAGCGCCGCTCCCAATCACCATTGGTCGCCGTGATGATCGCGATGTGCGCAGGATCGGTGAGACAGATGCGCCGCTTCGCCAGCGTCGTCGGGTCAGCGAGTGTGACGGTGCTCGTCGCCGGCAGGAACAGGCGCAGCATGTCGGTCAGGAGCGGTTTGGTGAAGCTTGCACTGTCGCAAACGTGCGCGGTCGGCCCCGTCAGCCGTGCCGGCTGATCGCAGGGAAAATAGGGCCACGGCACGATGACGTCGAACCTGTTACCCTCGATGAGACGGAGCAAAGGTTCGTCGCCGAGCGTACCGACCCACTCGACTGTCGGAGGCTGGGCGGCATTGCGAGCGGCAAGCGCGTCGCGCACCATCTTCAGTGCCGGGCCGCCATCTGGCAATTGCTTCGAGCTGAATGGCGGCCGCTCGAACGCGAGGATGGTGAGCGAAGGTGGTAGCTTCGCATCGATTTGCTGCGCGGAAGCCATTTCTTCCGCGAGTGGCGGTCCATCACTCAGCTTGAATGCCGCCCGCGAAACCGCAGCGAGCTCGGCGAGCTTGTCAGGTTCGAGATAGCGCGACGGCTCGGCCCAGACATAGCGCGTCCAGCCCGGAACCTCGGCCGCGACGCCGATCTGGCGCCACAGCACACCCTCTGCGCCCTGGCGGAACTGCGCGAGCTTGGCATAGAACGCATCGATGAACGCGACGACGTCGGGGCGGCGCGGCGACGTGTTGCTCCAGTTGTATACGGCAAGGATCGTATCGACACGCACCGTCGCTACGGCGCGTCCCGCCGTCCAGCGTGCCAGCTCGCGACCGGGCACCTGCGCGGCCCTGTAGGCAACCGAGAGGCGATCGTCGAACGGAATCGGCAAGAGGCGATAGCCGCCCGGGCCACCGGCGAGATCGCCGACCTGTGGCAGCTCGCTCTCGAGCAGCAGCACCGCATCCTGCTTCGGCTCTGCATTCGGGTTCAGAACGAGCGGTTCGACGCGAGCGCCAACCTTGAGAAGACGGAACAACGTCTGCGCGGTCGTTTGGGCATCAGGGCGCTCGGCACGCACGCCGACCGCCTTGCCCGCCAGGTCCTGAATGCTCGTGATCGAGGGGCGCGCCAAGAGCAGCACGCGCTGATCGAACAGCTTCGTCACATAGCGCAGCTCGCGCTTCGCCACCTCGCCGAGCGGCATGCCGTCGAGACTCGCCATGACGTCGGCGTTGACCACGGCGAAATCGACGCCGCGCAAATAGAGGAGATCCTTGAGGTTGCTCTCGCCGCCGCGCCCCGCCAGCGCAAGCACGCGTACACCGGAACGCGCGTCGAACAGGCTGGCAAGGCCCCCCACCATCTGCCCGCCCCTGCTCGCGGCATCGATCAATGTATCGGTGACCGCCGTGACCGATCGGGCCGACCTTTCGACGGACCTATCACTGGGAGCTTTGCGCGCAGTCCGATCGACCGCGAGAGCTGCACCGATCGTGGCGACGAACACGATCATCAAGAGCGGAACACTGATGAAGCGACGCCAATTCCGTCGCGACATGCCGCGGTCGAGATTCGAACATTCGAAGTTGGCGATTGGGCGTTGTAATGGGCGACAGCGCCGACGATACCGCGACAGACTCATGATCGCTCTGGTTCCCATGTCCTGACCTGACACAAAGGCAGGTCGCTTGTGGTGCTCACGTGAATGCGACCAATCCATTTTGCGAACCGCCCGCGGGTGAACAGCAGGCAACGCTGTGTTATCTCAGTGTGCTATAAGAATGTCGAGACGCTAGGTCGGCGCCACGCGCATGTCATTCGGCGTCGCAAGCGTACGGCATTCTTTTGCCGCGATGTCGAGCTAGGCCCGTTGATGATCGCATCAGCGCCTTAGTTGCGATCGAACCGCGTCGAATGTGTGGAATAGCGGTGGGGGAGGCGATGCAGACTTCTATGGCGAACAAGCGATCCGAAGTACTGAATCTAACGAGCACAACGATGCGGCGCGTCGCTCTCGTCTTTGCTGCGTTGGCCTGTGCGAGCTTGTTCACGACGGTATCGCCGCGTGACGCTGCGAGCCAGGACTGCGGTTCGACATACAAGATCAAAGAGAACGAGACGCTCGCCGACATCGCCGCGCGTACCTACGGGCAGCCCGGTCTGTGGACGGTGATCTTCTACGCCAACCAGGAGCGGCTCGGTAACAATGCCAGCCTGCTCGTACCCGGTCTCGAGATTCGCTTGCCCTGCATCGGTCGCGGCACCAACCGCCCGGCACCGCGCGCGACACCGGACGAGGAAGCGTCACCGGCCCAGCAAAACCCGAACAAGATGGTTGCATCGACGCTCGTGCGGCGCATCGAGCTGTTGACCGCCGACGGCTATCCGCCTTTCACCGGCCGCGGTCTCGAGGGCGGCGGCATGATCAGCGAGATTATCGAGACCGCCATGGCGCTCGTGAAACAGGAGACGGGCGGAAAGCTCGAGTACAAAGTCTCGTGGGTGAACGACTGGTCCGCCCACCTTGATCCGCTTCTCGTCAATCGCGCGTTCGACGCAGGCTTCCCGTGGATCAAGCCGAACTGCCAGGACACGGCTTCGCTGGACGAGGACGCCAAGTTCCGCTGCTCGCGCTTCTTCTACTCGGACCCGCTCAACGAATTCGTTCTCCGCCTCTTCGTCGCGAACGACTCGCCGATCAAGACTCTCACAGACGGACAGATCAAAGGCACCACGCTCTGCCGCCCGGCGGGTTACTCGATGGCCGATCTCGACGCCAACGGACGCAACTGGCTGAAGGACAGCAAGATTATTCTGCTGCGCCCAGCGAGCATCGACGACTGTTTCCGACTGCTCGGTGACGGTGTGATCGACGGCGTCGTCATCAACGAACTCGGCGGCCTCGCGAGCGTGAATTCACTCGGGCTCAAATCACAGATCCGCTCCGTGGAAGAGCCACTCGCGATCAAGACGATGCACGTGATCGTGGCGAAGACGCATCCTTACTCGCGCACGATCCTCTATTACGTAAACGAAGGTCTTCAGCGGCTGCGCGCGACCGACAAGTACGATGCCATCGTCGAGCGCCACCTCCAGCGCTTCTGGGATTCACAAACGAGCCAGCCGGACCCGTCTCTCGGTTCCGCCCGTGCGAGCGGACCAACCGCCAAGAAGGATGACGCCAACGGCGCTGGCGCTGTTTCGCAAGCTCCCTCGCCTGCGAGGGAAAAGAACACGAAGCGATGATGGCGTCGGCGCGCCGAGGTCGACCGTCTCACCGGATGAACGGCGCAGCGGTTGTAGATCCAGGTGCGCACGGCTCCGTTCAATTGACTCAGCGATCATGGGTTCGAGCAATGCTGAAGCGTTCACGACGTCTCGCGGCACTCTGTCTCGGCGCCGTTCTTTCCTTGCAGGCGACGCTCGCCGCCGCCGATCCGCTGGAGGATACGCGCAACCTCTACTTCACCACGCTCAGTCAGACGATCGGGGAGATCCTTGCGAACCCGAAGTTCCTTGCGATCCTAGCCGCTCAATCGAAACAGTCGGAGGATTGGACCGAGGCGGACATCCTGGCGCTCGACAAGCGCTGGCGTGATGGAGATAAGAGCCTCATCGATCCCATTCTTGCGAACCCGCTGTCGAAGCGGATGGCCGAGCTTGTCGCAACGAGCAATGGCCTCATTTCAGAGATCATCGTCATGGATCAGAAGGGCTGCAACGTCGCGGTCAGCAGCCAAACGACGGACTATTGGCAGGGCGACGAGGCGAAGTGGCAGAAGACGTTCGGCGCCAAGACGGACGCCGTCCACGTCGCGCGCGTCGATTTCGATCAGTCGACCCGCTCGTTCTCCCAGCAGTTCAGCCGCGCTCTCACCATCGAGGGACGGCAGATCGGCGCCATCACCTTGGGCTTCGACATCCGATACCATCCGCCGGCCAAGCCGCCCGGCTGACCAAGCGAGCACACCGCCGCTCCCGAGGGGCAGACGCGACGCCAGCCTCGGAGCAGACCGCGCTTCGGTTGCCGCGCCTTCAGGAACACCGTCATGCCCCGCCGCTCTCTCCCGATCATCTTCCGTCCGCTTCACCGCGCGGCTGCGTTCACCGTCATTGCCACATGCGTGACGGCGCTCCTCACGGCAACCGCCATCGCCGACGACGCAGCGAAGGAGATCGCGCGTGCCCGCGATCTCGTGGAGCACGGACGCCTCGCGGACGGGATCGTGGCTTGCGTCGCCTGTCATCGTGATTCCGGACAGGGCGATGCGGAGTCGGCGTTCGGCAACTTGACGGGCTTGACCGAGTCGTACATCGCCAAGCAACTCACGGATTACCGCTCTGGAATTCGCGAGAATCGCGTGATGCAGGTGGTCGCCGCGAAGCTCACCGACGCCGATATTGCCGCGCTCGCAGGCTATTACTCGAAGCTCGAGGCGAGCGGAGCCAAATCGCCGTTGCCCGAACCGCCAGCGATCGGCGTGACGCTTGCCGAACAGGGGGACGCCGCGCGCGAGATCCCCTCTTGCGTCACTTGCCACAACGTCGCGGCGTTGGCCGGAAACGACACCATCCCGAACATCGCCGGCCAGCACGCGCTCTATATTTCCCGTCAGCTCGAAGCGTGGCAGACCGGTGCGCGCAACAACGACCCCGGCTCGATCATGTCGTCGATCGCCAAGAAGTTGACCGCTGACGAGATCAACGCGGTCGCGCTCTATTTCGCGTGGCAGAAGCGCAAGGCGCCCTGAAGTGGTGGGCCGTGTCTAGGATCGCGTGCCTGTTTCCAGAAATACGGGTGCTTCCTGACAGAGTGCGTTCAACCTCTATTGTTCGCTAGCACGACGTGTTCGCGTCGCGACGTCCGCTGCTCATCATGAGCTTGGGATGTCGTTCGCGCTTTCCATGAAAGCGCGGAGCAATTGCGTCTCGAAGGATTGCAGCTTAGCGCGCAGCCGGAGGCAGTGCTTTGCAGAACCCCGGATACTGAGCAAACACGGGCTGCCCCAGAACACCCAGATGGCGCGAATGCACGGCCGGATAGGCACCAACCGCCGGATCGATGTCATAGACGGTCGTCAACACGAGAAAGCCTTCCGGGACAACCTCGAGGAAGTGATTGGCGTTGAGCGCACGAATGACTCGCAACGTGGTGGCAGGGCCATCTGAACCGCCCACCCGCAGGCGGGCGGACTGCTTCTCGAGATCGATCTCGCCGATACCGAACCTGAGCGGCAGGGGCGCTCGCGAAGCGAACGTGCCACCCGAATAGCTCGACGACAAGCCACCCTCGAACTCGCACGTCAGGTCTGTCGCGATGCCCTCACCCTGAGCGGAAGTCGCGACGTTGAAGAGGGTGAGCACTGCGCCAAAGCAGGCCCCGAGTAGCGACACCACCGCACCACGCATCTAGCTCTCCCCACAGTTGGGCTGCGAACCACGTCCACCCCAGATAACAGCCTCGCACGGCGGCGCAACTGTGAACAACTCGGCCGGCACGGGCCGCGCCACTCGGACATCGACCGCGTTCGCACTCCGTTCCCCTGCCCTGCACCAGCCACGCCGTGACGCCGTTATCTCCACCAGCAACGCAGCGCATCGGCACGACGCCCGACACGCAGCAGGCCAACACCCCGTGACGGCACACCGTCCTCATCTGCTCCCGGCTTTGCCCGGCCGCGGCCGAGTTCACCGACCGCCTTTATTGCTCCTCATTGACCGTCTAGCGGATTGGGTTAAACGTCTGACCCGATGCTGGCCCCGCCCGGTGCTGGCCCGAGGAGATTTCGAACGACGACGATGGCACGCAACGCCGCAAAGAGCCTTCGAGTGGCGTTCCGCCGGCACTTGAAGTCGATCGCCGGTCTCGGCCGGTTCGCTGCAGCCGCACTCGTCGCGCTGATGGCCGGCGCCGCCGCGTTTGGCGCTCACTCCACCGCAGCCGCGCAGGGGTTCTCCTGGCCTTGGGAAAGTAGCCCGAAGCCCGTGCCGCGCGATCCTCCGATTCCGCGCGAGCCGATACGCCGCGATCCCGCTCGCCCGGGCCCCGCACCGGGTGTCAGCGGCGGCTGGGACTCCGACCGCTCGTCGATCTGCCTCCGCCTCGAACAGCGGCTCGTGCAGGAAACGCAACGCGGGAGCCAGGTCCAGAACGTTCTGCCGCGCATCGAGAGCGATCTGCGCCAGAGCGAGCAGAACCTGCGGCGCTTGCAAAGCAAGCTCGACAAGGCCGACTGCTACGAGTGGTTCCTGTTCTCCAAACAGCTCCGCAACTCACGCGAATGCCGTGGCCTCGTCGACGAGGTCGATCAGGCCAAGCGCCAGCACGCTGACCTCGAAGTACAGCGTCAGGAAGCCATGGGCACTGGCGGGCGCTCGGTGCAGGACGAGATCGTGCGCGAACTCGCCCGCAATAATTGCGGACAATCCTATCAGCAGGAAGCCCGCCGCCGCGATACGGGGCCGCTCTCCGGCTACTGGCAGGACGAGGACAGCGGCGGAGGCGGCATGGGCAGCCGCTACAGCTCCGTGCCCTTCGCTACCTACCGCACAGTCTGTGTGCGGCTTTGCGACGGCTACTATTTCCCAGTCAGCTTCTCGACGCTACCGAACCACTTCCAGCGCGACGCCGAGGTCTGCGCGTCCAAATGCGCCGCCCCCGCTCAGCTCTACTATTATCAGAACCCCGGTGGCGCCGTGGACCAGATGCAGGCGTTCGACACCAACGAAAAGTACACCAAGCTGCGCACCGCGTTCCTCTATCGCAAAGAGTATGTCGCGGGCTGCTCCTGCAAGCAGGCAGAGTACATTCCGCAGACGCCTGCACCCGGCGGTGTCTTGAAGCAGGGCGCAGCATCGGGCGAGCCGGCGCGCGGCCCGCAGATCGGCGAAGCATTCGACCCCTGGCGGCCGCGCTGACCGCGGCACGCTTCAATCGTCGCCCAGTTCATCCGCGAACAAAGAAGAACGCCAGCTTGGCGCGCGTTTCATTCGCGTGGCGGGTGGGCGTTCGGCCACCTCGTCAAACCGCGAGTTTATCGCCACACAGGAGCGTGCGCAGCGATGGCTAACGTGCGTGGCGAGGCAACGAGCAACTCCTCAGCTTGAAAGCCGGGCGAGCGCGCGCTCGCGTCCGATGAAAGGCAGCAGCGTCTTTAGCTCGGGACCGCTCTCCCGGCCGGTGAGTGCCAGGCGCAAGGGATGGAACAAAGCCCGGCCTTTCGCACCCGTCGCCCCTTTTACCGCGTTGGTCCATGCTCCCCACGTCGCCGTGTCCCACGGCTCGTTGGGCAGCAACGACGCGGCGACGGAGAGCAGGCGCGCGTCCTCCACCACGGGCCGAACCTCCCCGGTCGCGATATCCCACCACATGCGTGCGTCCGCGAGTTTGACGAGATTTCCCCGCACCGCGAGCCAGAACGCTTCACCGCCGCCAACGCCGAGCGCGGTGAGGCGATCGCGGACAGCGACATGTTCGAGCGTGTGCAGCAAGCGCGCGTTGAGCCCTTCGAGTTCGGACGCATCGAAGCGGCCCGGCGCCAGCGAAATCTTGGCAAAGTCGAAAGCCGCAGCGAGCGTCTCCATGCTTGCGTGCGGCTCGATGGCGTCCGACGTGCCGACGAGAGCCGCGTGCGACAGCACCGCCATCGGCTCGTATCCGGCCTCGCGCAGCCCCTCGATCGACAGCGCCCCCAGCCGTTTCGACAGCGCCTGCCCATCACCATCGACCAGAAGCGAATGGTGCGCGAAAGCCGGCGGCACCGCGTCGAGTGCCTCGAACAGCGCGATCTGCACACCAGTGTTGGTGATGTGATCGGCGCCTCGCACCACATGCGTGATGCCGAGCTCGATGTCGTCGACAACGCTTGTGAACGTATAGAGGTAGCTGCCATCGGCGCGCTGCAACACAGGATCGGACAGCGATCCGATGTCGACCGTCTGGTCGCCGCGAATGAGATCGTTCCACGACACGAGCGTCGGCAACGGCACGAGCTGATCTGCACTTTCGGTGTTCGGCAAGCGGAAGCGCCAATGCGGCCGGCGCCCTTCCGCTTCGAGGCGCGCGCGCTCATCGCCCGACATCCTCAATGACGCGCGGTCGTAGATCGGCGGCTGGCCGCGCGCCATCTGCCGCTTGCGGCGGCGCTCCAGCTCGTCCTCGCTTTCGAAGCACGGATAGAGCAGGCCCGCGGCCTTCATCCGCTCGGCGACGAGATCGTAACGGGCGATGCGATCCGACTGGCGCACCTGCCAGGAGATGTCGAAGCCAAGCCAGGCGAGATCGCGGCGGATGCCTTCCGCGAAGGCTTCCGTCGACCGCTCGATGTCGGTGTCGTCGAGGCGCAGCAGGAAGCGCCCGCCGCTCTTCAACGCGAAGAGATAGTTCAGAACCGCAGTGCGGATGTTGCCGATGTGCAGGCGGCCGGTGGGGCTCGGCGCGAAGCGGACAATCGTTCCCATTACATCGCCTCCCCGCCGTCGGCGCGTGGCATCGCGATGCCCGACACGGCGACATCGCTGGCGCCGGGCGCTGGTGCATCGAGACTCTCGCGGAAGTGATTGGTGACCGGATAGCGGCGGTCCCGGCCGAAGTTGCGCGACGAGATCTTGACGCCGGGTGCGGCCTGCCGGCGCTTGTACTCCGAAACGTAGAGAAGCCGCTCGACGCGCTGCACGATCTTGGCATCGTGTCCGCGTGCGACGATCTCCGGCAAACTCATCTCCTGCTCGACGAGGCAGCCGAGAATATCGTCGAGAACGTCGTAGGGCGGCAGGCTGTCCTGATCGGTCTGGTTCTCGCGCAGCTCGGCAGACGGCGCGCGCGTCAGAATGTTCGACGGGATCACCTCGCCAGAAGGCCCTCGACCTCCCTGCGGCACGTGCGCATTGCGCCAATGCGCGAGGCGATAAACCTCCGTCTTGTAGAGATCCTTCACAGGGTTGTAGCCGCCGTTCATATCGCCGTAGAGCGTCGCATATCCGACCGACATCTCGGACTTGTTGCCGGTGGTAACGACCATCGCGCCGAACTTGTTGGAGATCGCCATCAGGATCACACCGCGTGCGCGGCTCTGCACGTTCTCCTCCGTGACATCGCTCTCGCGGCCGGCGAACAACCCTGCGAGTGCCGCATTGAACGCTTCGACAGGACCGCCGATGGGCACGATATCGTAACGGATGCCAAGCGCTCGCGCGCAGGCTTCGGCGTCGGTCTTGCTCTCGTCCGACGTATAGCGGTACGGCAGCATGACGGCGTGCACGCGATCGGCTCCGAGCGCATCGACCGACATCGCCGCGACGAGCGCAGAATCGACGCCACCCGACAGGCCGAGAACGACACCGGGAAAGCCGTTCTTGTTGACGTAATCGCGCACGCCGAGCACGCAGGCATGATAGGCGGCGGCGCTACCTTCGAGCAGCGGAGCACACTCCCCGCGGGCGCAGACCCAGCCGTCGTCATCGCGGGACCATTCGGTGAGCACGATGCCCTCGCGCCATTGCGCCATCTGCAGCGCGAGCGAGCGGTCGGCATTCAGTACGAACGTGCCGCCGTCGAACACCAGTTCGTCCTGTCCGCCAACCTGATTGACGTAGGCGAGCGGCAATCCCGTTTCGGTGACGCGGGCGACGGCGACGTTCAACCGCACGTCGCGCTTGCGCCAATCGTAGGGCGATCCGTTCGGCACCAGAAGCATCTCGGCGCCGCACTCCTCGAGGCACTCCGTCACCTCGTCCTTCCAGATGTCCTCGCAGATCGGCACACCCAGGCGCACCCCCTTGAAGGGAATGGGTCCGGGCAGCGGCCCAGCGGCGAACACGCGCTTCTCGTCGAACACGCCATAGTTCGGCAGATCGACCTTGTAGCGCACGGCCGTCACCCGCCCCCCCTCGATCATCGCCACGGCGTTATAGACTTTGCCGCCGTCGGGCCAGACGGTGCCGATGAGCATCGCCGGTCCATCGCTGCCGAGCTCGGCCGCGAGCCGTACCACGCGCGCCTTCGCCGCATGCTGGAACGCAGGCTTCAGCACGAGGTCCTCGGGCGGATAGCCAGTGATGAAGAGCTCCGGCAGCACGACGAGATCGGCGCCCATGCGGCGCGCCTCCGCGTGCGCTTCGAGGGCTTTTCGCGCGTTCGCCTCCAGCGCCCCGACGGTCGGGTTCAACTGGGCGAGTGCGATTCGGAGACGAGTGGTGCGGTTCGATGTGTTCATGGCGGCGGAGACTATGCGGGGAGACCGCGCGGGTGCAACGGCTTCCTCATTCGGGTTTGGCGGGCCTACCGGTCCGCCCCCGCCCGGCCCGACCGCGACCGGCCGGCGGCTTTTCTGCGTTCGGCTTTCGCGGAGCCGCCTTGGGCTTGACCTTGCCCGTCCCAGATCCGTCCGCCGCTTCTTCCCGCGCCTCTTTGACCCGCGGTTTGTCGTCCTTGGCTGGCGGAGCCGGCGAAATTTGAGGGGCATCCTTGGAGAACAGGCGGACGATCGGGGCGAGCCAGCCGAACTTGCCGGCAAGCGCTCCACCGCCCGCCGCGACGGGCCCCCAGACGGACAACTTTGCGAGCAGACCACCGAGCCGCTTTGTCTCCTTGGGGAACTGCTCGCAGAACCCATCCGCGATATAGCCGGGGGCCTTCCTCACCTCGCGGCCCATGCGGGAGTTGTAGAGCCAGAGCCCTGCTTCCGCGATCTTCTGGAGAACGTTCTCCGTGCCGTTCAGCAGATCGATCGCCAGGGCATCGGTCGCGGCGTCGAGGGTGTCGGTTCGACCCGCGGCGTCGAGCGCCCTTTCAAGATCGTCGGTCGCACTCTTGAGGGCCGCAGCAATGGCCGGATCGACGATCTCCGGCTCCTGTTCGAGGAGATCGGCTAGACCGGAAGATACCTTCGGCACCTCGGCCGCTTGCTTCGCATCGAGGTGCTCGCGCTTTATCGCTCGCCAGTCTTCCGACTTGTCGGCAGCAAGGGCGATGTTGTTGCAGATGGCCAGATACCGCCCGGCCAGAAAGTCAGGCCACTCCGCCTCGACCGCCTTGGCGTAATTTTTCAGCGCGTCGCCGGCGTGGAAGATGCGGAACAGCTCATGCTGCGGGGGAAGCTCGTCCGTAATGCGAGAAGCCGTGCGCCGCAGGTACGAAAGCGGTCGCGTATCGAGATTGAGATTGCGCCCTTCCTTCTCAGCCTTTCGGGTCTCATCCTCGACATCTTCGACAAAGTCGCCGATCTCGCCCTTTAGTGAAAGCAGCTTATCCAGCAGAGCTTTGTCCGGAACGTCGGTTGACGCGGCATCGCCGGGAAGCGTCAATCGTTCCTCTCCCCATTGGGGCCGCAGCCCGGATGGCTTGGGGTTCGGAAGCTTGTCGTATTGCTCCGGATTCTCGGTGGACCCCGAGCGTTCGTGCGCCTCGGCTATGAGACGCTTAACCTCCCGGTTGACCTCCGACGCGCCGGCCCTCCACATCGCATCTCCAATGAACGCTAGGGACGCCTCCAGGCTTTCACCTTCCCGTTCAGTCAACTTTGGAAAAGGCTTCCGCCCCCACTGGATTGCCTCGTACCACTCCACCCATGGCTCCCAATCCTGCCCCAGGGCCAACATGGCCGTCTTCAATTTTTGCCATGATGCAGCGATCGGAGGCGGCGTGGTTACACGGCCAATTCCCGACTTATTGCCCGCGTTCGACGCGACCCAAATGGCCTTATTGGCGACCAGTGTCGATACCGGCATTCCAAGTTCAAGGGCGGCAACATCGGCAGATATCGCATTCCAGAATGCACTTCGAGCCGCCGTCGCATGGCCTGCACCGAGCGAACGCGCGAGGATCGAAGCAGGCAACCCGCACGACTTGACCGCATGGTGGACGATGGCACTCGCCTTTCCCCCAGCGAACGCAAGTTGCGCTGTCTGCGCAGCCATTTCTGCACAGGTGGCCAATTCGCCGAGATACGTCGCTGCATTCACAAATGTTGGCGCCGAGCCTTCGCGAAGCGGAAGAAGCCGAATATAGACTCCCGCTTCTTCCGCCAGGACTGCCGCGCCTTCGTACTTGCCGACAATCCCATGAGTTTGCCTCGGAAAGACCGTCGCGACCCGCAGCGTCACAGCCGCCCGAAAGACGCTAACGGCGACGACCTCGGACACGCTCATGTGATCGGCCAACTGCGGCACGGCGCGAAGCAAGCAGCGGCAAGATAGGGCGACGGCATCCGGACCCAAACGACTTTCCGGCCTCGCTCGCAGCCATCGCGCAAGGTCGTCACTATTCCTGATTGCCACCATGCCGCGATCCTCACCGTGCGCGCCTGCTCATGCGTGTACGGCGGAACATCGACGGGCGCAATCGGCAGGGGTTTGGCCGACAGCCCACGGTCAAGCCAAGTGAGTGGCGATCACGCCTTTCGCTTCTTCGGCTTCCACACCAGCAGCTCGCGCGCCTGCTCGTCGGAATGGGCCTGATAGACGAGGCCGCGCTTGACGACGTAAACCCATTCGAGCTTCGGAGAGGTTGCGAGGTCCTCCGGTGTCACCGCCTCGAGCAGATCGGCAAATCCGGTCGCGAACTCCCACAGAATCTCGTCCTGCTCGTCGGCCGTGAACTGGCTCCAGTCCTCGGGCAGGAACTCGCGCAGCTCCTCGCGGAAAACGATGTCGGAGAGGAACTCGGGCGGCAGGCGCTTCTCGGCGGCGAGGTCGAGCAGCGAATGGATGAAGCCGAGCTGCACGAGGCCGGAGCAGATGAACTTGTTCGGCGGCTGGATGCGCCGCTCGTGCGTGCGCGCTATCGCCTTCGACGGACCGTAGACGCGCGCTTTGATGCCGAACGCCACGTCGGCCAACAGCTCGCGCGCGAGGCGGATGATCGTCGCGTAGTCGTAGGTCGACTTGATCGAGTTGAGCATGCGCCCCCGCACGGCGCACTGCACCTCGTCGGTGAACCACGGCACGTTGAGGCGCTTGATACCGATGACCGAGCGCCGGTCGCTCACATAGTCGCGGAAGTTGGTGAGATCGACGCCGCCCGACGCGCTTTCGATAACGAAAGAATTGTTGAAGCCCCTCTCGAGGTGCGGCACCAGAAAAACCAGCGCGGCATGGCTGAAGCTGCCTTTCGTCGCCCAGCGGATGAGCCACGACTTGAGATCGCGGTTCTTGCGCGTCAGCACCACGTCAGCGCGCTGGAGATAGGGACCAGATAGAAAGTCCTCGATCGGCATCGGCCACAGCGGCGTGCCCGCCGGCGCGGTTGCACGCGGCGCGGCGCGCCCGTGCCCCTGTTCGAGCGACGCGAACGCCTGGATCTCGGCGGCGGGTGTGGGGCCGACGGCGTCCGGCGCGGCGACGGCATGAACCGCGGAAGCCGCTTCGGCAACAGCCACGCTAGCGGCGGCGGCGACGGGCTCGGCGGCGGCGGCGGCACCTTCTGCAACGCCACGCGCGATGCGTTCGACGGCGGAAGCGACGGCGGAGGCGAGCGCGTCCTCGCCCTCCCCCACCCCGCCTTCGGATTGCTTCTCGGCAGATGTCGATGCGGCAGATGACGACGCACCTGACGCCGCCGAGGCGGATGCCTCCGCCACGCCGGCATTTGTCGGCTGACCGCCCCCGGCACGGCCGCCGCCAAGTACGGCATCCGCCGGACGCCACTCCGCGAAGCCCTCGCGCCAGACCAGATCACCCGGCTCGAAGTGGCCGCCCGCGTAGGCCTCGATCACCACGTCGTCGGGATAGGGCCCGCTCTGCTGCTCACCGCGAAGGACGTACCATTCGATCGGGGCTTGGCTTTCCGGGGCTTGCATCGGCACACTATGGCTCGGGTGCTGGTCGGCGGTTCGTGGCGAAGGTGCCGAGCGGCAGGCCATCGCATCGCATCTTAGGAACGAAGAAGCCGGGCCGCGGGCTCGCGGCGCCGGCTTCGTCCATTCGCTAGCTCACGATCATGCCGAAGCCGTGGCGGCGAGCGGAGCCGTGCGCGCCGCGCGCAGTCCCTTAAGGCGCTCGGCCACCATGAAAGCGATCTCGAGCGACTGCTCGGCGTTGAGGCGCGGGTCGCACAGCGTCTCGTAGCGCTGCGAGAGATCCGTATCGACGATCTTCGCTGCGCCGCCGGTGCACTCGGTGACGTTCTGCCCCGTCATCTCCAGATGCACGCCGCCCGGATGCACGCCTTCCGCCTGGGCGATGTCGAAGAAGCGCTCGATCTCGTCGCGCACACGCCCGAGCGGCCGCGTCTTCTCGCCCGTCGAGGCCGTGATCGTGTTGCCGTGCATCGGATCGCACATCCAGATGACGTTGCGGCCTTCGCGCTTCACCGCGCGCATCAGCTTCGGCAGGTGCTTCTCGATCTTGTCGGAGCCGAAGCGGCCGATGAGCGTCAGGCGACCCGGCTCGTTCGCCGGATCGAGCAGGTCGATCAGGCGCATCAGCCCGTCGGGCTCGAGCGAGGGGCCGCATTTCAGCCCGATTGGATTGTAGATGCCGCGCAGGTACTCGATATGCGCATGGTCCGGCTGGCGCGTGCGATCGCCGACCCAGAGGAAATGCGCCGAGGTCGCGAACACGTGCCCGGACTCCATCAGCCCGTCGCGCCGCGTCAGTGCCTGCTCGTAGGGAAGCAGCAGCGCCTCGTGGCTCGTGTAGAAGTCGGTGGTCTGCAGCGGGCGCGTGTTGCGCTCGTCGACGCCCATCGCCTTCAAAATCTCGCGCGTGCGCTCGATCTCGTCGGCGAGCTCGTCGTACTTCGCCTCGATCGGCTTGCCGTTGAGGAAGCCCAGCGCCCAGCGATGCACGTTCTCCAGGCTCGCGTAGCCGCCCTGGAGGAACGCGCGCAGGAAGTTCAGCGTCGCCGCCGACTGGCGGTACGCCTGCAGCATGCGCTGCGGGTCGGGTATGCGCGCTTCGGCCGTGAACTCGGCGCCGTTGATGATGTCGCCGCGGTAGCTCGGCAGCTCCACGCCGTCCTGCTTCTCGACCGACGAGGAGCGCGGCTTGGCGAACTGACCGGCGATGCGGCCGATCTTCACGATGGGAAGACCGCCGGCGAACGTCATCACGAGCGCGCTCTGGAGGAACACGCGGAAGTAGCTCGAGATGTTGTCCGGCCCGTGCTCCTTGAAGCTCTCGGCGCAGTCACCGCCCTGGAACATGAATCCGCGACCGGCCGCGGTCTCGGCAAGCTTCTCCCTGAGGCGTGCAACCTCGTTGTAGAAAACGAGCGGCGGGAAGGTCGCGAGCTTCTCCTCGACGGAGGCGAGCGCCGCCGCGTCGGGGTAGTCGGGCACCTGGACGATGGGCTTGGAACGCCAGCTCTCGGGGGACCAGGAGGCCGCCATGTCATGTTCTCCGTTCAACGCAGCACTGGAACGGCGCCCAGCGGGCGAGAAAGCCCGGGGGGTCGTTCAATCGATCAAGTTTAACGCGCTTTAGCGCGGGCTTATAGGCCATTAGCGGGCCGGTGGCCAGAACCGTGGACGGGTTCGCGTTGCGATCGTCCGTGCGCGGCCTGGCTTGCACCGCACAACGTGCCTGCCCCACGGGCCTACCCCTTGTCCGGACGATCGGAACAACACTGACGCGCCGCGGAACAAGGCCCGGAAGCAAAACGCCCGCGGCGGACCCGCGGGCGTTTCTCTTTCTAGCTTGGCAACAGCCGGCCGCCGAAGCGCCTGGCAAGGGCCGTGTGGCACCCCGCTTACTTCAGCGGTGCCGAAGGCTCGTCCCACTTGTACTTCACGCCAGCCGTAATATCGAACTGCCACATCTCGATCTCGACCGTATGTCCGGGGTTGGACAGTTCGGGTCCAGTGACGCTGGTGTTCGGAGCGAACATGGCCGCCATTTCGAGAGTATAGCCGTTGCCGATGTCGTAGGCGAAACCGCCGGTGATGTGGTGCTGTGTAACAGCCGGAGCCAGAACGTTGAACGTCACATCACGCGAAGAGATCGGCTGCTCGTTCCACGCATATCCGGCGCGCAGCGTCAGCTTGTCGTTGGCGCGGTATTCAGCAGCGACCTTGATAACGTTGATGTCGCTCCAACCGAATCCGGGTCCATTAGAGCCACCGAGGCAGTTCGCTGGATTGCCCACGAACCCGTTGAGTGGCGACGGGCAACCAAAAAGGTTGGTCGACGGATTGGAAATCGAGTCGACACCCGAGTACCAGATGTAGCGCCAGTCGAGCATAAGGGTCAGCTGACGCGAAACGTCAACCGCGATACCAGCCTGGATCGAAGCAGGAATATCGAACCCGCCGCCCTCGGCAAACACACCACTGTACTTCTCGAAGTCCTGCATCCAAATCGGCGTAGTTCCCGAAACGCCAATCCGCACATTCGACATTGGCGAAATTTCGATACCGGCGCGGACGCCTCCGCCCATAGACCAATCGTTCCGGCTGCCGGACACATTGGCCGGATCCACGGAGAACTGTGCGAAGGGCTCGAGACCGCGCAGATCCATAGACTGAAGGGCAAAGATGGGAGCCACACCGATCGAGATGCCCGGCGTGATCTGTTTGGCGAAGGCCAGGCTCATGAAGATCTGCATCATGTTGACGCCGCCTGCGCCAGCGCAGAACGCGCCTGCACCGCCGCCGCCAAAGCAATCAGGAGCCGGGCGAGGGAACGTCGGATATGAGGTGTTCATACCTCCGTTGCCGACCATCGTGAACGCCATCACGTCAAACAGGGGGTTCTTGAACGAGCGGGTGCTCCAGGCAAGATTCGGCAGGAAGAAGTAATCCCGGCCGCTTTCATGCTCGCCGAAAGCGGTGAAGTCGAAACCGTTGGGAGCACCAGTGCCGGTAAACTGACGGCGCGGCGAGAACACGGAGAAGGCGACATCGAGTTCGTCGCCAACGTGGACGAGACCGGCCGGGTTGAGCGAGCCGGCCGTCGCATCGCGCGAGTCGGCCACGCCGGCACCTGCGAGTGCCTTGGAGCGCGCGCCATAGCCGTTCTGGAAGTAACCCTCCGTCGCCGAGGCCGGAGCGGAGAACGCGAGTACAGCCGTGGCGGCGACCGCCAGCAGCGACGTCGACGTGCGGAATGAGATCATTTTACCCCCCAATGGAGATCCTGGCCTGGCGCAGACGGCCGGATCGGTAATGAGTTGCATGGCCGCCCCTCCGTATCCTCGGAGCTTCCGGCATTAGCATCGCCGAATATTAGCACTGCAAAATTCGCATAACACAAGAGCCGCCCCCGGGTTCGGGAGCGGCCCTCGTATGATCTCGGGATGAGTGCGGCTGTTTAGTCACAAAACAGTCGCCAAGTGTTGCATTCGGCCGCAACACCTCTGACAAGCATCAGGCGGTGTGCTTGATGATGAAGCGATAGACGCCACCGGCCTCCGTCGATTCGAGCATGGTGTTGCCGGTTGTACGGCAGAAGGCGGCGAAGTCGGCAACCGAGCCTGCGTCGGTCGAGAGCACCTCGAGCGTGCCGTCCTTCGGCACCTCGAGAATGGCCTTCTTGGCCTTCAGGATCGGCAGCGGGCAGTTGAGGCCCTTGGCGTCGAGAACTTTGTCAGCCATGTCGTTTGGTCCTTCCTTGAGTGCGTTTGATTTTGGTTGATTAAGCCACGCCCGCCGACCCGATGGCCGCGAGCGAGGATTACTGCGGGCCGGGCCGCGCCCCGAAGCGGACGTAGCTCCCTGGCGACGCGGCCGGTTTTGGGCGTGCCGGATCAGATGTAGAGATTGATATCCGAGCTCAGCGCCTTCTCCATGTAGGTGGCGGCGCCGCCGAGCTTGATGCCGTCGATCATGTCCTCCTTCTTCATTTCGAAGAGGTCGAGCGTCATCTGGCAGGCGATCATTTCGATATCGCTCTCTACGGCGGCTTCGCGAAGCTGCGGAATCGAGGCGACGCCCTTCTTGGCGATCAGATTCTTCATCATCGTCGTCGCCATCGCGTTGACGCCCGGCAGCACGCCGACGAGGTTCGGCATCTTCATGTGCATGCCGGCGAGCGGCATCACCATATCGGGCTTGCCGAGGGGCGAGATCTGGAGGTCGAGATCCTTCTTCAGCAGCGCAAGACCATAGAACGTGAAGAACATCGAGACGTTGACGCCCATGGCCGCGGCCGTCGTCGCCAGAATGAAGGGCGGATAGGCCCAATCGAGCGTGCCCTTCGTAACGATGATCGACATGCTCTTCTGATTGACGTCTCCAGCAGCCATGGCGGGTCCTCCCAGGTGTATCGTGTTTGATTTTTGCAGCCTCGAACCGGACCCGAGGGTCGCGGGGTCTCGACCCCACCTTATATTCGAACATTCGAAGATAGCAAAAGCGTCATAGAGCGCGCGGCCGGCACGCGTGCGCCCCAAGCCCGGGCAAAAGTGTCGCGTGTGGCGGTGCAAAGCAAGCCCTTCGAGGGCGCGCGGCTCCCGTAATCACGGGTAACGGGCACTCGGACGGATGGGCGCGACGCCGCCGGAATCATGCTGCATCGCAACAAGACGGCCCCCGACTTTCCGCCCGCACGTTGCCGGCGGGTGCTTGCCTTGAGAGCCGACGAAGTGCACTTTCGCGCCGCTGGCGGGGAATGCCGGTCGGATCGCTTCGCCGGCCAACAAACACTTAGGGGACGGGAAACATGAGCGAGGAGCCCAGGCGCTCTTTCCGCTTTTCGTTCGGCATCGACAAGCTGGGCTTGATCGCCCTGCGCATGCCCTGGCTCTCGGCGGCGATCGTTGCGGTGCTGACGGCGCTCGCCGTCATGGGCGTGATGCGGCTCAACGTCGACGACTCCCTGTCCGAGCTCTTTCGCACCAACACCAAAGAATTCCAGCAATACGAGGAAATCGACCGCCGCTTCCCGTCGAGCGAATACGACGTCCTGGTCGTCGTCGAAAGCCCGCAACTGCTGTCACGCGACAACCTCGCCGCATTCGCGAGCACCGTTATCGAGCTTCAGCTCGCAGATGGTGTGAACGGCCTCATCTCGATGCTGTCGGCCCGCGACAAGCCGGATACGAATGGATACGCCCCGCCGATCGTGCCGGACGAGCTGCCTGCCGACGATGCCAGTCTCGCCCAGGTCGTCGAGCGGCTGCGCACCAACGATATCGTCGCCGGCAAGTTTCTCTCCGAGGATGGCCAGCTCGCCCTGGTCGTGATCTCGCTCGATCGCAAGATCGTCGCCGAGCAAACCGCGCGAAAAGTGATCGGCGGATTGCAGGAGATCGTCGACCGCGAGCTCGGGGCAAAGGGCATCACCGCCAAGCTCACCGGCGCGCCGGTGATGCAGCTCGAGATCCGCAATGCTGTGGAGCGCGATCGGCTGATCTATAACGGCCTCGGCTTCGTCGTCGGCCTCGTCGTCGCCTACATGTTCTTCCGCCGCATCTCGCTGACGCTGATCGCGGTCGCGGGACCGGCCATCGCCATCCTCTGGACGCTCGGGGTGATCGGCGCGCTCGATTTCCGGCTCAATCTCTTCATCAACGTCATCACACCGCTCATCCTCGTCTCGGGCTTCTCCGATTCCATGCATCTCGTCTTTGCCGTGCGCCGCTCCATCCTCGCCGGCGTCGACCGCATCGAAGCGGCGCGCGCTGCCGTCCTGGACGTCGCACCGGCGTGTCTGCTCACCGCGATGAACGCGGCCCTCGCGCTGCTCTCGTTCTCATTCGCCCAGTCGGCCCTCATCAAGACGTTCGGCGTCGCCGCGCTGCTCGCGGTGGCCATCTCCTATATCGCCGTCGCCGTGGTGGTGCCGACGCTTGCCGCACTCCTCATTCGCCGCGAGAAGGCATCGCGCTCGACCACCGACCTCGACACCGAGGATGGCGGCGTCGGCGTGCTCCAGCGGGTGACCGAAGTCATTGTGCGCCGGGTCTCCGCGTGGCCAGCGACGTTCGCGCTGCTCGGCGTCGCGGCCGTCGTCGCGACGGGCTTCGCCTATAGCCAGCTCGTACCGTCCTATCGCCTCGCGGATCAGGTGCCCGACAAGGAGCAGGCGCTTGCCGGCACCGCGCGGCTCGACCAAAAGCTGACAGGCGCCAATCCCGTGCACGTCATGATTCAATGGGGCCCCGAGCACGCGCTCTACGACGCGACCACGCTCAAGGTCATCCACGAGGCGCACGACGTACTCCAGCACCGCGCCGGATTGGGCAACGTCTGGTCTCTCGACAGCCTGCGGCGGTGGCTGGCCGAGGCCGGCGACGATCGCATCGAAACGGTGAAGACCTATGTTGGCCTGCTGCCTGAGCACCTGACGCGCCGCTTCATCGACGCCAACGAGCGCGCCGTGCTCGTCACCGCACGCATGCCGGATGTGGACGCCAGCAAGATCCTTCCGGTCGTGGAAGAAATCGATTCAGCCCTTGTCCCCGTGCGCGCCGCGAACCCGGGATACGAGATCTCCGTCACCGGCCTTCCCGCGATCGCCGCGCGCAACTCGGCACGGCTCATCGGCGAGCTCAACTGGGGCCTCGTCGGCGACATGTTCGTGATCTTCATCTTCCTCGGCATCGCCCTGCGATCGATCCTCGCCGGCATCGCCAGCATCCTGCCGTCCCTGTTCCCGATCTTCGCCACCGGCTCACTATTGTGGGCTACGGGGCAGGGCCTTCAGTTCGCGTCGATCATCGCCATCACGGTCGCGTTCGCGCTGGCGATCGATTCGACCATCCACTTCCTCAACCGCTACCACCTGGAGGAAGCGCGCCTTGGCGCAGGAAGCGGCGAAGAGCACACCCGCCAAGCGCTGATCCGCACGGTTCACCACATCGGCCCTGCGGTGGTTCTCACCACCATCGTGCTGGCACTCGGACTCGGCGTCACGATGCTGTCCGATCTGCCCTCGCTGCGCCAGTTCGGCATTCTGACCTCGATCTGCCTGTTCGCCTCCCTGATCGGGCAGCTCGTGATCCTGCCGGCGACGGTTGCCGTGATCCGCCGAATCCTGCCCCGGCGCGCCGAGCGTCACTGACGCAGCGAAACTGATCTGGAACAATTACGGCGGGCGCCAGCCGCGCGAACAAGAGTGCTATCGGCTCTGATGGGATCGCGGTCGCGATCCTGTCGAGTTCGTGAATGGCACCCCAACGCTTGCAGTCGGGGTGCGGTCACGGTGCCGTCTCAACCGATCGCACCCTGCGGGACAGCGCGTAGCGCCCATCTCCGCGGGCAGAATAGAGTTCGGGCATGGATCAGATCGTCAGAACGTCTCGCGTCGCTGGGGCGGCTTCCCCATCACTCGCAGCTCGCACGTGGCTCGAACGTGTCCAGGCCATCGAGCCGCTCGAGGATGCCAACTTCGACGCCGGGCTGGTCGCCGCCATGCAAGCGCGCGCCCGCGAGAACGGGCTGAAGCCCATCCGCTTCTCGACGCCGACCTTCAAGGATTACGCATCGTCCGAGATCAAGGGGTGCTCGAAAAACGCCTTCCCTGCATTCTCGGTGACGGGTGGCGCCTGTGCACTCGACTGCGACCACTGCCAGTCGCGCATTCTCGAGCCGATGATACCGGCGACGAGTCCGGAGATGCTCGACGCCAGGGTGCGCGACCTCATCCTGCTGCAGAACCTCCAAGGGTTCCTGCTTTCGGGTGGATCGAACCGGCGCAACGAAATCAAGTACGAAAAATACTATCCCGTCATCGAGCGGCTGAAGCGCGACTTCCCCTATCTCAAGATCGCCATCCATTCAGCTCTTCTCGACGAGCCCCGTGCACGGGCCATGGAGAGTGCCGGCGTCGATACGGCGATGATGGATGTCATCGGTGCGGCGGAGACGATCCGCGACGTCTACCATCTAGACCGTCCCGTCGAGGACTTCGAGGCGACACTCGCGGCACTTTGCGCGACGCGCATGGAGGTGGTTCCCCACATCGTCGTCGGCCTGCATTACGGTCGCATCCTCGGCGAAGCGAACGCCCTCGACATCTGCGCGCGCCACGCCATCCATGCGCTCGTGCTCGTCGTCATCATGCCCTTCTACGCCAAGCCCGGCACCTTCGCGACGCCCGAGGCGGACGACGTCGGGCGCATCTTCCTCGAGGCACGCAGCCGGTTGCCGGATCGCCCGATCAATCTCGGCTGCGCCCGGCCGGCCGGCATGCACAAGCGCATCGTCGATGCCTACGCGGTAATGGCGGGCTTGGACGGTATCGCCTTCCCGGCGGACGGTGCCGTCGCGGTCGCGGAAACGATCGGCCGCCGCTTCGAGCAGGCGCACGCATGCTGCTCGATCCGTACCGAAGGCGGCGAGCGTGCCTTCTCGCCTTGCGCAACGTGATGCCATGAGCCGCATGCCATGAGCCGCGAGACCACACACACCGACGTTCTCGTCGTCGGACTCGGGCCGGCAGGTGCGAGTGCCGCCGCTGAGGCCGCGCGCGCCGGTGCGAGCGTCATCGCCATCGACCGCAAGCGCGAGGCCGGTCTCCCCGTGCAATGCGCCGAGTTCGTACCGCGACTCGTCGGCCTCGAAGTGCGCGACTTGATGGCAGCGCGCGCGCAGGATATCGCCGCCATGGTGACCTACGTCGCGAGCGCGGGACGGCACATGGAACCCCGGTTTCCCGGCGTCATGATCGATCGCTCGCGCTTCGACGCCGCGCTGGTCGACGACGCGCGCAAGGCCGGCGCCGCGATTCGCCTCGACACCGGTTTGCGCGAATTGGAGGCGGACGGCACAGCCATTCTCACGGATCGCTCGGCCATCGCGGCGCGGGTCGTGGTCGGCGCCGACGGGCCACGCTCGACGGTCGGCAAGGCAATCGGCGCCTCCAACACCGCCATAGCCGAGACTCGCCAGGTGCAGGTGACGCTGCTCGAGCCGATGACCGCGACGGACATTTTTCTCTCTGCCGAGTTTCCGGGCGGCTATGCTTGGCTTTTTCCAAAGGGCGACGTCGCCAATCTCGGTCTGGGTCTCGCGCCGGCATGGCGCGCCAAGCTCAAACCGTTGCTCGCGTCGCTCCACGCCGAACTCGTGGATGAGGGCCGTGTCGGCGCGGAAGTCATCTCCTATACCGGCGGCGCGATACCCGTTGGCGGCCTGCGGCGGGTCGTCTCCCGACAAGGCGCCACCACTGTTCTGCTTGCCGGCGACGCGGCGGGCCTCACCAACCCGGTGACGGGCGCGGGCATCTCTTCCGCCGTGATTTCAGGCCGGCTCGCGGGCGACGCAGCAGCGCGCGTGCTCGCTCGCAACGACGCCGCGGACGACTACGGCGATGAGGTCGAGGCACTTTTCGGGGCGTCGCTCGCCCGAGCCCTCAGGCGGCGTCAGGAGCTGCTCGACATCTACAACAGCGACCACATGCCGACCGCCGCCGAGTTGAAGCGCGGCTGGATTGCATTCCCCGAATACTGGGCCGCGTGAGCAGGCCAGACGCAACCGGAAGGACCAACGCGCATGAGCTGCATGAAACGCGAGACGGCGCTGCCCTCGGCCATCGGCGCGGACGGGCGCGACTTCAACGCCTTCGACGTGATGCAGCCGCGCCTGCCGGGCGCCATCCCGGCGACCGCGCGCAACGGCGGCCGAGTCAAGGCGAACAACGTGCCGCCCGAAGGCGTCTACCTGCCGAACAACAACCACCTCGCTCCGCACATGCGCTCGCCGGACTACGTGCAGATGTCCACGGCAGCGGCGATAACGCTCGGCGTGATGCCAGGCAAGATGCACCGCTGCGGTTGCACGCGCTGCCTCAACCTGCTTCTCACCTACCCTGAAGGTTGCCGAGCCAATTGCGCCTATTGCGGCCTCGCGCGCCATCGCGAGGCGGACCGCGACTACGCCGACCGCAACTTCATCCGCGTCGACTGGCCCGCCGTGCCGATGGAGCAGGTCGTCGATATCGTCGCCAAGGACCCGGCCGGCTCGCCGTTCCACCGCATGTGCATTTCCATGATCACGCATCCGCGCTCGGACGACGACACGGTGACGGTGCTGAAGACGTGGACACGGCGCATCGACCCATCGGCGATCCCCGTCTCGATCCTCTCCAACCCGACGACGATGCAGCGCGCCGACGTCGCCAACCTCAAGAATCTCGGCGCCGACATTTTCACCGTCGCGCTCGACGCCGCGACGCCCGAGATCTTCGACCGCACGCGCGGCAAGGGCGTCGACAGTCCGCACTCCTGGGCGAAGTACTGGGAGGTGCTGGAGCACGCGCGCGACATTTTCGGACGGGAAAAGTTTGGCGCGCACATCATCGTCGGCATGGGCGAGACCGAGTACGATGTTCTGAGCCTCGTGCAGCGCCTCGTCGATATGGGCGGTCACAGCCACATGTTCTGCTTCTTCCCCGAGAAGGGCTCGCTGATGGATCATCTGCCGGCGACGCCGCGCGACCAGTGGCGGCGCGTGCAACTCGCACGTTACCTGATCGATTATGCCGGCGTGCGTATCGAGCAGATGCGATTCGATTCAGCGGGGCGTGTCACGGACTTCGGCCTGCCGCGCGCGGAGATCGACACGATCATCGACAAGGGCACCGCGTTCCGCACCAGCGGTTGCCCGGGCAAGTTCGCCGAGGACATCTCGGCCTGCGACCGCCCGTATGGCGACAGCCCGCCATCGAACGTCGCCAGCTATCCGTTCGAATTGAAGCCCGTCGACGTGCGCAAGGTGCGCCATCAGCTCGGCCTCGAGCGCTCGGGCGAAAGCTATGCGGAGGGCGACGACCTGGAGCCCGGAAACTGGATTTGACATGGTTCCGCCCGACGCCGCCGCAACGGATCAGGAGAGGATCATCCGTTACGTCAAAGTTACGTTTCGGGAGGATCTCAAGATGACCCGCACCATCGCAAAGGTGATCGCCTCCACCGCGACAGCGTTGCTGCTCGCGACGACCACGAACGCACAGGACGCCACGACGAAAACCGCGGCGCCACAGACGACCATCGATCCCCACGCGCTCTACGAGCAGCGTTGCGGCTCGTGCCATTACGAGCACGGTGCCGACCTCGCGCGCAAGAAGCTGAAAATCGTCGATGGGACGATCCGCATCGCGCGAACCGGTAAAGCGGTCGAGTCCCTTCTCGCCCAGCATCACGGTGTCACGCTGACCAGCGAGGAAACGGCGGCCCTCGTCGGCCTGTTCGACATTGGTCTTCGCTCGAAGGGCGTGTTTCAGAAGCATTGCGCGCTTTGCCACACGAGTGGCGTCACGTTCACCCGCAAGAGCATCGCGGTGAAGGATGGGCGGCTCTACGCCAGAAAAGCCGGCACCGAGATCGGTCCCTTTCTCGGCCAGCACAGCCGCGCCACGCCCTCCGAGATCGAACTGCTGATCGAGATGATGAAATACCAGCTGCGCACAAAGCCCAAGACGTGAGCCGTCCGTCTTAGCGCCACACACGCGACGAGGGCAGAGCATGGCGCCGATCGATAATCCGAGGATGCGACATTCGTGAGCGAGCTACAACGTCCCGCCCTGCCATTCCGCGTCATCGACACGGGCGTGCGCGACGGGCGCGCCAACATCGCCTTCGACGAGGCGATGATCGAGCTGCATCGCGAGGGCCGCATTCCAGACACGGTGCGTTTCCTGCGATTCGAGCCGACCGCACTCGTCGGCCGTCATCAGGCGATCTCGCAGGAGCTCAAACTCGACTATTGCCGCAACAACGGCATCGGCCTCGCACGGCGCATCACGGGCGGCGGCGCCATCTACTTCGACACCGGCATTCTCGGCTGGGAGCTGGTCCTGTCGCGTCGTCGTCTCGCGCTGCCGGCACTTGCCGACTACGCGCGCCACATCTGTGAGAGTGTCGCCGACGGAATGACGCGCGCGTTCGCCGTACCGGCGCGCTATCGGCCCCGTAACGACATCGAGGTCGATGGGCGCAAACTCTCCGGCACAGGCGGCTTCTTTGACGGCGATACACTGTTCTACCAGGGCACCGTTCTGATCGACGTCGCGCCGACGCGCGTGATGTCGTGTCTCAACGTGCCGCGAGCAAAACTCGAGAAGCGTGCCCTCGACAGCGCCGAGCAGCGCATTGTCACACTGAAAGAGCTTCTCGGCACCGTGCCGCCGGCAAGCGCGATCGAGATGGCGGTGCTCGACGGTCTCGAACGCGGCCTCGGCCTCACGCTCGAACGCGCCGAAGTTTCAGCGGACGAGGAGACGCTCGCAGCGGAAATCCATCGCACCTCGATCGGCACCGACGCCTTCGTATTCGAGATCGATCGCCCGGAAGGCGCCGACGTGCTGGTGGGAGAAGCGACGGGCGCGGGCGGAACCATCGCGGCATATGTCCGAATCGAAGGCCCGCACGGAGCCCGGCGCATTCGCGAAGCACTCATCACCGGCGACTTCTTCATCACGCCGCCGCGACTCGTCCTCGATCTCGAAGCACATCTGCGCGGCGTCGCGATCAGCGAAGCGGGTGACGCGGTCGAAGCGTTCTTCGCGTCTCATCGTCCGCAGATGCTGTCCGTCACACCTGCCGATTTCCGCCGGGCGATCGAGGCGGCGCTTTTCGCGGGCACCTGAACACCACGCGCCTCCCGGCTGAGGCAAGCTCTCAGAAATCCGCGCCGATGTTCACCTTGAGTGCAGCGTCGGGTGTCGCTTCGGTGAGGCCAAAGAGAACCCCGACCTCGGCATGCCAATCCGGCGCCTCACCGTCGTGGCCTGCCATCCCATGCACACCGGATTCGTGTGCACCGTGACCGTGCCCCGCAAGGTGGCCCGCCTCTTCGGCTCCGTGCCGCGCTCCGTGCACATGACCGAGATAGAGCACGGGGCCGATGCGATGCACCTGCTCGGCGGCGGGAGGTGCATGTCCGAGGTTCTCGATCTCGCCATACCCTTCGATGCCGACGCTCAGGCGCTCCGCAATCTCGTAAGTCGCACGCCAGGCGTACGCGAAGGCGATCCCCTCCTCGCGGTTCTCGCCGAATGTCTTCTCGAGGAACGGGTTGAGGACGAGCGCCACCGGACCCGAGGAAAGCGAGACAATCGGGCCGAACTCGACAGAGTTGCTCTCGCCGCTTGCGAGGCCCGCACTTACGGCGGTGAACCAGCCGAAATCGAGCGGGCCGCTGGGTGCGGAAGTGAAGCGGAAAACATTCTCTGAGGCGACCGACGTCAACTGGTAATCGCCGCCGCTCTCCCTCTCGATGCCGAAAGCGATCTTGGTCATCCAAAAGTCCGTGACACCGCGATGGTAGGCGATCTCATGGGCGGCGCGGACCGAGCCGTGCTCCTCAGCCGGATCCGCGGCGGGGAGCCCCATGTTGAAACCGGTCAAAGCCTCGAAGCCCTGGTGGCCAGCCTCGACCGCGGGTGTGAAGATATGAAAGACGTTGTGCCCGGCGTCGGCGCGTGGAGCCGCAAGGGCGAGGACGCCCGCGCCGGCGAAGATCGCAGCGACCAAGCGAACGGGACGCGTGACGTGCAAACGACGCAGCATGGCGGAACTCCCCAGTCTGATTACGTCTGAACGGCAGGATTGGGCGGCGGCGTCATATGCGTCGAAGGTTCGGCGGTCATCATCCCTCGCCCGCAGATCGCCGCCGCACGTGCCCCGCATCGTTCGGATATTCGTTTCGAACCGTGCTGCATGGGGGGTGCGGTGCCGGAACCGGAACACGGAAAACTCCAAACACCCATCAAAGCTCATCGACCTGAGGTCCGGTTGTGACCTTCGCCGCGCGCAATCGACGAACGTCAGATCCTTGCTACGCGCGGGCCATGCATCGTCACTCGGCGCGCTGTCGATCCCGACTACCATTCGCCCCCACTCCCTTAAGTGTTCCTGGCAACGTGCCTCTCGCGGTCGCAGACTTGCTCTCGGCCCGCCGCTCAGCATCCTGCCGCTTCAAGTTCTGGCCGGCTGGCCATCTCCCCATCGGTGCAGAGGACCACCGCCCTCTCAAACACCCCAATGGCCAGCCACAGACAATGGATAATATAACATCCACTCTTGTGCAACACACTAGTGCATCGGTGCGACGGCCAAGTTTGATCTGGTGCAATGCAAAACAACGCATCTCGCGATGTTTTGAGCATCAATGCACCGCTTCGGGTCGTGTCGTCGATGAGCGGGCGGAAAATGGTCTTTGTTCTCGAGGTTGGCTTGCCTTCCTGCGTACGGCATGCCCGCTCGCGGGTTCCTCGATCGGGTGTCGCGCTCTGCCGGGACGAACCGGTTTCGAGGGGACCACTGCGGCTGCCCGAGCGAACGGCACGCAGTGGGAGCTGACGACGTTCCAGACCTGACGACGAAACGACCCGGACGACGTCGCGGCGCACCGTCCGTTGAGGCAAAGCTGAACCGCTCCAGCAGCACAGGGGAAAGCGAATGGCGAAGAAGCTCGTGATCGTGATGGCGAACACCGATACCCGCAATGGCGAGGAACTCGGCGCACCCATCTTCCAGGCGTCGGTAGCGGCGGCTATGGAATACGAGGTGCAGGTGATCTGCACGGCAACGTCTGGCCGCCTGATGAAGAAGGGCGTCGCCGAGAAGCTGTTCGTCAAGGCCGGCAGCCCGAAGTCGGTCTACGACTTCATCAAAGACGCCCACGAGGCCGGCGCCAAGTTCTACTGCTGCTCTCCGAACCTCGACCTCTTCGACATGACCAAGGACGACCTGATACCGGAATGCGCGGGGATCGTCGGCGGCGCCTACCTGATCGAGGAGATCATGGAAGACGACGACTGCCGCGTGCTCACCTATTGAACGAGTGGCCGAACGCGATTGGACGCAAAATTCTCAACTCCGCGTCTCTGCTGATCCACATCAGGCCGAGGCGGCTCTGCGGGTTCCGCGGCTCTTGCGGCACACGATCATCCCGAATTCTATAGCGGCGACCACCAACCACCGAGGAGCGCACCATGCCTGTCGTGAAGGGCTGCAATCTGCCGGACGATCTTCTCTACGACGTCGACAACAACATCTGGTTCAAGGAGATGGGCGACGGCACCGTCAGACTGGGCATGACGGCGGTTGCAACGGCCATGGCCGGTCAGCTCGTTGCATTCACGCCGAAGAAGGCGGGCAAGGCCATCGACCCCGGCAAGTCCTGCGCGACGGTCGAGAGCGGCAAGTGGGTGGGCCCCGCGAAATCCGCGGCAGGTGGCGAGGTTGTCGAGGTCAACAAGGCCCTGGTCGATACGCCGAAGCTCGCCAACGACGATCCCTACGACAAGGGCTGGATGATCGTGCTGAAACCGAGCGACTGGGCGAGCGTGAAGGCCAACCTCACGCCGGGCGCCGAGGTCGGCCCGAAGTATGAAGCCAAGATGGCGGCGGATGGTTTCGCCGGTTGCGCCTGACGCGCGAACAGGAACGGGCGGTTCGGGCGCGGCGACTACGGAAAGCCGAGTTGTCAAAAACAATCAAGGGCGGTCCCACAGGACCGCCCTTCACGTTTGACACAAGCAAATGGTTCGTCGCGCATGCCGTTGCCCTTGCTGCTCGCGCACTGGCGGGCGTTCGAAGGCCAACGACGCCGGCAGCGTTACTTGCTGATGAGCGCCTTCGCCTCGACGGCGACCTTGTCAGCGGCGTCGAATTCGCTCGCGTCGCAATGCGCTTCCATCTTCGTCAGCATCGTTTCGAGGCTCTCGAGGTCGGCCTCGGAAAGCTTCTTCTGCTCGGCCGCCTGGGCGAGTTCGAAAGCCTTCTTCAGGCAATCGTCGGGCGTGCCCGCCGCCTTATCCTGGGCCAAGGCCGCGCCCGTAAGGCTCGCGCCAACTGCGGCCGCGAGAATGAGACGCTTGATCATGTGCAAATATCCTCTTTTGCGCTCGCGTGATCCGCGAATGGGCATCGGTGTGACTGCGGATTATGGCTCGACGGGGGCCGAGCCTTGCCATGGGCGATGGCCTCGGGCACTCAGCTATGCGAGCCGTGCATGTGACTGTCAGCGAGACAACAGCCGCGCCAATGCAGCGACGAGATCGCGATAGTCGTCGAGTAGAACGTCCGGCGCGTGCTCCGCGATCGGCGTTTCGGTGTAACCGAACGTGACACCGACGACCGGCACGCGCGCCGCCCTGGCGGTGGCGATGTCGACCGCGCTGTCGCCGATCATGACCGCCCTTGCCTGATCGCCGCCCGCCCGAGCGATTGCGCCGAGCAGCGGCTCGGGATGCGGCTTCGACAGCGCCAGCGTGTCGCGGCCGACGATCGCGTCGAAGTGGCGGGCAATGTCGAGCTCCGCCAGCAGCTTCAGCGTGAGTGATTCGCGCTTGTTGGTGCAGATGGCCAGCCGTGCACCACCCGAACGCAAAGTTGCGATGGCCGTCAGGCTGCCCGGAAATGGGCGGCTCTCGCGCGCGATATTGGCTTCGTAATACTCGAGGAACAGATCCAGCAGGCGATCGAGCTCCGCTTCGTCCGCCGGGAAACCCGATGCCGCCATCGCCTCGACCAGCATGCGCCGCGCCCCGAAGCTGATCCAGGGTCTGAGTTCGGCGGCGCCGCGCGGCGGCAGATTACGGCTTGCCAGGGCGTGGTTGGTCGCCCCGACCAGATCCGGCGCCGTATCGACGAGCGTCCCGTCGAGGTCGAAGACGATTGTGCAGTCGCGAAATGCTGGATGGGTCAAAGGCCGTTCCGTCGTGGCTGGGGCAAGGTGCCGATACGCCGGCCCTGGCGCGCTGCCGACTATTCGGCGGCGCATCGCTTGTATCCGCAAACCCCTGCGACTACACAAGCGGCGAGACCGCGCAAGCCTCGCTCGGCGCATCGCCGCAGGCCTCGCGCGACAACACACGCAGAGCCAGGTCCATGACCGAGACAACGAAAATGCACGTCACCCTGCTCCGCGAGCAAGCCTATATCGACGGAGCCTGGACGGGCGAGCCGGCGATGGCGGTGACGGACAAGGCGACCGGCGCGGTCATCGCGCGGGTTCCCGATATGGGCGGCAATGAAACGCGAGCCGCCGTTGCCGCGGCGAACCGTGCGTTCCCGGCCTGGTCGCGTCTCCTCGCCAAGGAGCGCGCGGCGATCCTTCGCCGCTGGTTCGACCTCATCATGGCGCACCAGGACGAACTGGCGCTGATCCTCACGCGCGAGCAGGGCAAGCCGCTCGCCGAGGCCAAAGGAGAGATCGTATACGGCGCGGCCTTCGTCGAGTTTTTTGCCGAGGAGGCCAAGCGCATCTACGGCGAGACAATCCCGAGCCCGAAAGCCAACGCCCGCATCGTCGTCATCAAGCAGCCGATCGGCGTCGTCGCAGCCATCACGCCATGGAACTTCCCGAACGCGATGATCACCCGCAAGGTGACACCGGCGCTCGCCGCAGGTTGCACGGCTGTTGTGAAGCCCGCGGAGGACACACCGCTGTCGGCTCTGGCGCTGGCGGCCCTCGCCGAGGCGGCCGGCATCCCGAAGGGCGTGCTGAACATTGTCACGACATCCAATCCGGCTGCCGTCGGCGAGGTGCTGACCAGCGATCCCGCGGTCCGCATGGTCACGTTCACGGGGTCGACCGAGGTCGGCAAGCTGCTGATGCGGCAGTCCGCGTCCACAGTTAAACGCGTCGGCCTCGAACTCGGCGGCAATGCGCCGTTCATCGTTTTCGACGACGCCAACCTCGATCTGGCGGTGGCCGGCGCAGTCGCGTCCAAGTACCGCAATGCCGGCCAGACCTGCGTCTGCGCCAACCGCATCCTGGTGCAGCGCGGGGTCTACGACGCCTTCGCGACCAAACTCGCGGCAGAGGTCGCCCGGCTCAAGGTCGGCGCCGGCACCGAGGCGGGCGTGACGCAAGGTCCGCTCATCAATGCCCAGGCTATCGAGAAGGTTGAGGAGCACGTCGCCGATGCTGTCTCGAAGGGCGCGAAGATCGTGCTCGGCGGCAAGCGGCATGCACGCGGCGGCAACTTTTACGAGCCGACGATTCTCACACACGTCTCGCCGGATATGAAGGTCGCGCGCGAGGAAACCTTCGGGCCGGTCGCGCCGCTTTTCATGTTCGACACCGAGGACGAAGCGGTCAGTCTCGCCAATGCGACGCCGTATGGCCTTGCGGCCTACTTCTTTGCGCGCGATATCGGCCGGGTGTGGCGGGTCGCGGAACGCCTCGAGTTCGGCATGGTCGGCATCAACGAGGGCGTGATCTCCACCGAGCTCGCGCCGTTCGGCGGCGTCAAGGAGAGTGGCCTCGGTCGCGAGGGCTCGCACCACGGCATCGAAGAGTTTCTCGAGATGAAATACCTCATGATGGGCGGGCTTTGAGCATCGGCCCACCCGTTTGGTGGCGGGCTCGCGCATGCCGGGGGCAACGCGAAGAGAAGGACAGCAGATGAGCGCGAACGATCTGAAGCGTCAGGCGGCCGAGGTCGCGCTGTCGATGGTCGAACCAGGAATGAAGCTCGGGCTCGGCACGGGCTCGACCGCCGCGGCGTTCGTCGATCTGCTGGGCGCCAAGGTCAAGCAGGGCCTCGATGTGCTGTGCGTGCCGACCTCCGAGGCGACGCGCGCGCAAGCAGCCGCGCTCGGCATTCCACTGACGACGCTCGACGAGGAACCGTTCCTCGATCTCACGGTCGACGGCGCCGACGAGATCGACCAGGAGCTGCGCCTCATCAAGGGCGGTGGCGGCGCACTGCTGCGGGAGAAGATCGTCGCAACAGCATCCGACCGCATGATCGTGATCGCGGATGCGACAAAGCTCGTCGATACTCTCGGCCGCTTTCCTCTGCCGATCGAGGTCGTACCTTTCGGGCTCGGCGCGACATTGTCGATGATCGAGATGTTGACCCGTGACTGCGGTGTCGAAGGCGAGCTCGTGGTGCGTAAGCTCGCGTCGGGCGAGCCATTCAAGACCGACAGCGGCAACCTGATCGTCGATGCGCATTATTCGGTGATCGACGATCCCGAGATGCTGGACGAGGCACTGAAGATGGTGCCGGGTGTCGTCGAGAACGGCCTGTTCATCGGCATTGCCGACGTGGCGATCGTCGCCGGGGCCGAAGGCGTCAAGGTGATCGAGGCGACCTACGAGGGCGACGACGAGGAATACGCCTGAACGGGCGCCGTCATACGCACGACAACAACAGAGAACGACAAGTCGAGGAACGACATCCATGTGGCTCAAGGCATTTTCCATCCCGGCGGCGGCGCTCTTCCTCGCCGGCCTCGCGGCCCCGCTTGCGGCGCAGCAGCCCCCGCCGGCTGATCCCGCGCGGATCGCGGCGGCACAGGCTCTCGTCAGCGCGATGGGTGGCGACATGCACGCGCGCGCGACGATCGAAGGCTTGAAGAACGCGCTGGCGAAGCACATGCAGGCGCGCGAGCCCGCCAAGGCCATCGGTTTCTCGGCCTATTTGGAAAAGGAGTTGGCGCCGAACAATCCGCGCGTCACGAGCTACATGGGCGACGTCGCACGCATTGCCGTCGAATTCTACGCACAGCGCTTCACCGCCGAGGAGCTGAACCAGATCACCGCTTTCCAGAATTCCGAGGCGGGCCGCAAGTTCCAGGCCCTCACGCCCGAAGTCGGGCAGGCAATCGCGGAACGCACGATGCAGTTCCAAGCCGATCTGATCCGGACGGTCGAGCAGGGCGCCGCAGCCCCGAAGCAATAGCACCAGCCTGTCCGCAACAGAGCCTTGAGGGAGACGTCGAGCCATGGCCGGAGACCACTACGATCTCTTCGTCATCGGTGCTGGCTCGGGCGGCGTGCGGGCGGCCCGCATCGCCTCCGGGCACGGCGCCCGCGTCGCACTCGCGGAAGCAGACCGGTTCGGCGGCACCTGCGTGATCCGCGGCTGTGTGCCGAAGAAGCTGCTCGTCTATGCGAGCCGGTTCGCCGACGACTTCGAGGACGCTCGCGGCTTCGGCTGGACACTCGATGCCGCACCGCGGTTCGACTGGAGCGCACTCATCGCCGCCAAGGACAAGGAGATCGCGCGGCTCGAAGGTCTCTACCGGCAGACGCTCGCCAACGCCGGAGTGACGACGTTCGCCGAGCGCGCCGAGATCGCCTCGCCAACCTCGATCCGCCTTGCCTCGGGCCGTGAGATCGGCGCGGACAAGATCCTCATCGCCACGGGCGGCGCCCCCTATGTCGAGCCCGAACTCGCCGGCCGCGAGCACGTCATCACCTCCGACCAGGCGTTCCATCTCGCAGCGCTTCCCGAAGAAATCGTGATCGTCGGCGGCGGCTATATCGCGGTGGAGTTCGCCGGCATCTTCGCTGGCCTCGGCGCCCGGACGACGCTGCTCTACCGCGGCGACAAGATCCTGCGCGGCTTCGACGCCGACTTGCGTGACGGGCTGAGCGAAGCCTACGCGAAACGCGGCATCCGTATCGTCACGGGGCGTAATTTCACCCGCATCGAAAAGCGTGCCGACGGCCGCCTCGTCGGCCACCTCGACGATGGTGGCACGCTCGCCGCCGATCAGATCATGTACGCGACGGGCCGGCGTCCGAAGGTCGCTGGGCTTGGCCTCGAAGCGCTCGGCGTCAAGTGCGGCTGGAACGGCCATGTCGTCGTCGATGACGAATTCCGCTCGAGCGTTCCGACAATTTTCGCTGTTGGCGACGTCACCGATCACCCGCAACTGACACCGGTCGCCATCCGCGACGGTCACGCCTTCGCTGATCGCATGTTCGCTAACAAGACGCGCGACATCGATTACGAGAACATCCCGACGGCCGTCTTCTCGACGCCCGAGATCGGCACCGTTGGCCTGCCCGAGCACCTCGCCGCCGAGCGCACCCACGCCTACGACGTCTATCTCGCGCGCTTTCGGCCGATGCGGGCGACGATTTCCGGGCGCGACGAGCGCACCATCATGAAGCTCATCGTCGATACCGAGAGCGATCGCGTGATCGGCTGCCATGTCCTCGGCCCCGAGGCGGGCGAAATGGTGCAGATGGCCGCGATCGCCATGCGGCTCGGCGCGACGAAAGCGCAGTTCGACGCCACCATGCCGTTGCATCCGAGCGCAGCGGAGGAGCTGGTGACGATGCGCACCAAGCGCGCCCCGCCCGCGACGCCTTAACCCTCTCCAAAGATCGACTTGCCGCGAGCGCCGCGCCGGCTTAGGTCGGTCGATACTCAAACGGCAGGACATTGGGACCATGGCAAGGCTCGACGGTAAAATCGCGATCGTGACCGGCGCCGGCGGCGGCATCGGTTTCGCCATAGCCCGTGTTTTCGCGGCTGAAGGAGCTCACGTTGTCATCGCCGATGTCGATGGCGCCGCGGGCGAGGCTGCGGCCGCCGCGATCGCCTCGACGGGCGGCGCGGCGTCCGCGATGGCGGTCGACGTATCGCGCGGGCAGGACGTGACCGCCCTCTTCCGCACGATCGAGACGCGCCATGGCAAGGCGGACGTCGTCGTTAACAATGCCGGCATCAACGTGCGCGCGGACTTCCGCCACCTCACAGACGCCGAGTGGGTGCGCATTCGCGACGTCAACCTCGACGGCGTGGTGAGGATCGCGCGAGACGGTTTCCCGTTGCTCAAGGCATCGGGCTCCGGCTCGCTCGTCAACATCGCCTCGATCATGGGGCATCGCGGCCTGCGCCAGCTCGCCGCCTATTCGGCGACGAAGGGTGCCGTCGCAGCGCTCACCCGCGCGCTCGCCGTCGAGTACGCGCCATTCAACATCCGCGTGAACACGGTCTCGCCGGGCTTCGTGGAGACGGCGCTGACCGAGCGCGTGATGAAGGTGCCGCAGTTCCGCAAGGCCCTCCTCGACCAGACGCCCATGGGCCGTTTCGGCACGGGTGAGGATATCGCCCGCGCGGCGCTGTTCTTCGCGAGCGACGACTCGACCTATGTCACTGGATCGGAGCTGATGGTCGACGGCGGCATGTCTGCCGGGCTCTGAACCGTCAGCATCGGCCCTTCATCGGTGCCGCGCGTCCCTGCATCTTGCTGTGGAAAACCGCGGCGCCGGCACCGTATTCCCTTACGAGACTGTCACGTTTCCCGCTTCGCCCCCGTGCTAAGCCACGGGTTGATGGCTTGCAGCGTGCATTGCTAGGCTGGCTGCGACGCGGACCAAGGGAGACGACTGATGGCGCTCACAGCATTCGACGGGATTGGCCGGACGGCGGCGGCATATCTCGTCATGTCGTTTCTCGTCATGTCGTTCGGCTTGGCTTCTCCCGCGCTCGCCGCGCCCGAGACCTATGGTTTCGACAAGGACCACACCGAGGTCCGCTTCAGTTGGGACCACCTCGGCATGTCGCGCCAGTCCGGCCGTTTCCATGGTGTCGAGGGGACGGTGATGTTCGACCCCGAAAAGCCCGAGACGAGCACGGTCGACGTGCGCATACCGATGTCGTCTCTCGCCACCGGCATTCCGGCACTCGACGACGTCCTGCTACGCAAGCCCGATTACCTCAATGCCGAAGCGCATCCTGTCATCACGTTCAAGAGCACCGAGGTGGTCGTCACCACCGCGCGGACGGCCAACGTGCTGGGTGACCTTACCTTCAACGGCGTGACCAAGCCGGTGACACTTTCAGTCGTATGGAATTTCTCGGGCGAGCACCCATTGGCCAAGGTCAATCCGACATACGCGGGCGTCTACGGTTCAGGCTTTTCCGGGCGCACACAGATACTGCGCAGCGAGTTCAACATCACCCGCTCGATTCCTCTCATTTCCGACGAGATCCGCATCACCATCGAGGCCGAGCTCAATCGCAAGTAGCGTCGCTTGCTCCATGCGCCCGAGCCGCTCCGGGTTGCAACGACACAACGTTGCGAACGCGCGATGCGCGGAACCGCGACAACAACCTCAGCAGCCCTGCATCGTCTCGGCGATGAGCATATCGACGACGGCGTGCATCGCCTCCTCGCGGCTCGCACCTGCGGCGAGCGCCGCCGCGAGCGTCGCAACCTGCCGGTCGGCGCTGGTGCCGTCGGCGACAATGCGGCGCGCGTGCTGGATCTCCGCGACGCAGCCCGCAACCTCTGCCTCCGCCGCCACCAACCCGATCAGCTCCTCGAGCAGCTCGGGGAACGCAACCAGCTCCCCCTTGCCGAAATCGAAGAGCCGCTCGCTCACCGGATAGCGCTGAGCACGCCAGCGGTTCTCCTCGATCAGGAACGCCGGATAGGTTCTCCACGACTGGTTCGAGCAGCGCAGCCGATAGAGCATGCGCGTCAGCGTCACGAACAGCGCGGCGATCGACAGCGCATCCTCGATCCTCGTGCACACGTCGGTGACGCGCATCTCGAGCGTCGGAAAACGTACAGAGGGACGCAGGTCCCACCACACCTTCGTGGCATCCTCGATGACGCCGTTGCGGACCAGGATGTCGACGGTTCGCAGGAACTCGCCGTGGCTGGCGAACCACTGCGGCAGGCCGGTGCGTGGCAACTCGTGGAAGATCGCCAGGCGATAGCTCTTGAGACCCGTATCCTCCCCCTCCCAGAAGGGCGAGGAGGTCGAGAGCATCAACAGGTGGGGCAGGAAGTAGCGGACCTGGTTCATCAGGTCGATGCGCACATCCGCATTCTCGATCGCCACGTGAACGTGCATCCCGCAGATGGCGAGGCGCCGCCCGATACCGCCGAAATCGCGGGCCAGCGCCTGATAGCGGGCCTTCGGTGTCGTCTGCAGGCTCGACTTGCGGGCGAACGGATGCGTCGATGCGGCGATCGGTGCGAGGCCGAACGCGCGCGCCTCGCGGGCCACCGCGCCGCGCAGCCGCACGAGCTCGGCACGCGCCTCGGGAAACGATGTGCAAACCTTGGTGCCGATCTCGATCTGGCTGCGTAGAAATTCGGGCGACACCTGCTTGCCGAGGACATCCTCGCACGCCGTCATCAGCTCGGGCGGAGCGGAAGCGAGGTCGCGCGTCTTGAGATCGACGAGGTGGTACTCCTCCTCGATGCCGAAGGTGAATGTCGGTGCGTTACGATCGATCGCGCCAGGGCTCGTCATGCGTAGAAGCTGCCACAGTGCCGGCATCTCGGCCAGGGTGTCACTGACACAGCCCGGCTCGCCGCCCGCATCTCCTGCGACGGACGCGCGCACCCGCGGGAGGAGGCCCGTCTCCGCTTGACACCGCGATATGTACAGCCATACCAATCGAACGACGGAGACGAGGGGATCTGTTCATGCCCTGCGGAACGCGTCGAACGGTCGATGGTACCGGCAAGGCTCTCGCATCGTCGATGGTCGCCATCACCCTCGCGGCGCTGATGTCGTTCGCGACGCTTGCGTCTGCCCCTGCCGCCAAGGCGGAAACGGTTCGCGCAGCGGTCGCGACCAATTTCATTGAGCCCGTCGCGCGGATCGCCGCCGCCTTCAAGGAGAAGACAGGCCACGAGGTCGTCGTCTCGACCGGTGCGACCGGCTCTCTATCTGCGCAAATCAAAGCTGGTGCGCCCTTCGACGTCTTCCTCTCCGCCGACAGCGAGCGCCCCGCGGCGATGGAAAACGAGGGTGTTGCGGTGCGCGGCAGCCGCTTCACCTATGCGGTCGGCATTCTTGCGCTGTGGAGCGCAGATCCTGCGCGCATCACGGGCGAGGGCAAAGCCGCACTCGAAGCGGCCGACATTCGCGCCATCGCCATTGCCGACCCGGCACTGGCGCCTTACGGGCATGCAGCGAAGCAGACACTCGAGAAACTCGGCCTCTGGGACGCGGTCGAGGGCAAGCTGGTCTTCGGCAAGAATATCGGACAAACGCACGCGCTGGTCGCGACGGGCAACGCGGAGATTGGCTTCGTCGCTCTCTCCGCATTGAAGCGCTCCGGAAGCGAGGAGAAGGCGTTCGGCAGCACGTGGCAGGTTCCTGAAGGTCTGCATGATCCGATCCGCCAGGACGCCGTGCTGCTGGCGCCGGCCGAGACGAACGCGGCGGCACGTGCATTCCTTGAATTTCTCAAGTCCGCCGAAGCACGCGAGGTGATCACCGCGCACGGCTACGGCGGCGGAGACTGAATCATGATCGAAGCGGCGGCAGCCCTGGCCCGCGTCGATTTCGGCCCCGTCCGGCTGACGGTGGCGCTCGCTGCGACGACAACGCTGATCCTGCTCGTCTTGGGCACACCGCTCGCATGGTGGCTCGCCTTCACCCGCTCACGCGCGAAGCCGTTCGTCGAAGCGATCACGGCCCTGCCTCTGGTGCTTCCGCCGACCGTGATCGGCTTCTACCTGCTGATCCTGATGAGTCCGACAGCACCGCTCGGAGCATTGTGGCGCGACGCCACCGGCTCGACGCTGGCGTTCTCCTTCATCGGCCTTGTCGCGGCGTCCATCGTCTACTCGCTACCCTTCACCGTACAGCCGCTGCAAGCCGCCTTCGACGCGGTCGGTCGCTCACCACTCGAGGCGGCAGCCACACTCGGCGCTTCCCCGCTCGATGCCTTCTTCTCCGTCGCATCGCCGCTCGCACTGCGCGGCTACGTCACGGCAGGCGTGCTGACGTTCGCCCACACGGTCGGGGAATTCGGCGTCGTGCTGATGGTCGGCGGCAACATTCCCGGGCGAACCAAGGTCATCTCGATCGCAATTTACGAGCACGTCGAAACCATCAACTACACACAGGCGCACGTGCTCTCCGCCCTCATGCTCGGCTTCTCGTTCGCTGTCCTGCTGACCGTCTTCCTCGTCAACCGACGCTTCCCGATCCATGCACGCTGAGCAAACCGAGCAAACGCTGGCCTTCGACGTGCGCCTCTCATTCGGCGCGTTCACACTCGACGTCGCCGACGAGGTTCCACTCGCGGGCATCACTGCGCTGTTCGGCCATTCGGGCAGCGGCAAGAGCACGCTGCTGCGCATCCTCGCCGGCCTGGAGGCACGCGCCGAGGGCGAGGTCCACCTCGCCGGGACAACCCTGCAAAGGCGTGACGGCAAGGGCTTCGTACCGCCGCACGCGCGCGGCATCGGCGTCGTCTTCCAGGACGCGAGGCTGTTCCCGAACCTCGACGTCGCCGGCAACCTCGCCTACGCCGAGCGCCGCTCGCGCACCCGCGACGGAAGGCTCGACACAGCCGCCGTCGTCGAGGCGCTCGATCTCGAACCGCTGCTGAAGCGACATACGGCGACGCTCTCCGGTGGCGAGCGCCAGCGCGTCGCGCTCGGTCGCACGTTGCTCACACGGCCGCGGCTCGTGCTGATGGACGAGCCGCTCGCCTCGATCGACGGCCGCCGTAAGCGCGACATCCTCCCCTATATCGAGCGGCTGCCGCAGTCCTTCGCGATACCGGTCGTCTACGTCACCCACTCGATCGACGAGGTGGCCGCGCTAGCGGACCGCATCCTGCTCGTATCCGAAGGACGGCGAGTCGATTCCGGCCCACTTGCGGAGATGATGTCGCGGCTCGATCTCTTTCCACTGACAGGCCGCTTCGAAGCCGGCGCCCTCGTCGATTGCCGGATCGCCGGCCACGACACGCGCGATCAACTGACCGACCTCACCTTCGACGGCGGTCAACTCGCCGTACCGCTACTCGATCTGCCTGTCGGATCGGAGTTCCGGCTCAGAATCCGCGCGCGCGACGTGATCCTCGCGAGCGAAATGCCGGGAGACCTCAGCGCCAACAACATCGTCGCGGGGGTCGTGATGGCCATGCGCGAGGATACCGGTGCATTCGTCGACGTGCAGCTCGCCTGCGGCGGCACCACGCTCCTGGCGCGCGTCACGCATCGCGCCGTCCGCCGCCTCGCGCTCGCGCCCGGGCGACCGATCTACGCCATCATCAAGAGCTCGACGATCGACCGGCCGGTCGGCCCCGCGCCGCGGCGATAGCGTTCGTCGGAGCGACCGCTGGTACTCAGGTTCCGCGTGTCGCGCGGCCCCCGAAAAGATACGAGCCGCACCGCCATCTCGAACATGACGCGCGCGGCTCGCATGGACCACTGACAACTTTGGCTATCGCGAGAACGAGCCCTCGCGAGTTTGGAGAGCGGACTTATCGCTTTAGCTTCCTGCCGGAAGTGCGAGCTCACGCGACCATTCCGCTCCGTCGCTGTCTTTGAGCTTTGCGACGATGCGATGCTCGCCCGTCAGATCGACATCGAATTCGAACGCCGGGTTCTCGGAGAGCGAGATCGAGCCCGCCATGTCGAACAGCTTGTTGCCGCCCTGGCTCACCTCGAGGTTCGTGATCATGCGCAGGGGAATGTAGAGCAGCGACTGCTGGTCGAGCGCCATACCGGAATGGTTCGGATGGCTGATCTTGAGCCGAACGCGGCTGGCGATGCTCGATGCGTTGGCCTCGACCGGAACGTTCGCCACCTGCATCTTGCCCATGTTGGCGGCGATTTCCTCCGGATTGCCGGTCGGCGGCGCCGCGCAGGCCGCCTGGCCGCCGGCGAAGCGCACGAGCTGCGACACCATGTAGAGCTTGCCGTCGCTCGCCTCGACGATCGCGCGGACGTGCGTCTCCTGATTGAGCCGGATGTTGGTCTTGAGAGCGACCTGATTTTTCTCGGTCGCGAGTGTGAAGACCGCAGCGACCGGCGATGGGTTCTCGTCGACGATCAGCGTCACGGACTTGACGGTGCGGCCATCGATGAAGCGCGCTTCGATACCGACCGGCACGGCGCGCTGATCCTCGGGACGGAACGGAGCCTTCAGTGTGACCACGCCGAGGCCGCTATCGATGCGGCGCGTGCCGAACACTTCAGGGCGCAACCCGTCCCAGGTGCTCATTCCGGCGGCCAGGGCGACCGGCGCCGAAGGGGCGACGAAACCGGCGACGCCCGCAGCGAGCGCAATAGCCGCGGCAAGCAAACGACACCCGGCGCTGGTCTTACAAGCCATCACCTTGTTCTCCCGGATCCAGTTTTTGTGGGACACATTATAACGAAATTTGCGATCAAGGTCGAGCCAACCGGCCCGGAGAGGCCGGAGAGGCGGAAGCCTTTGAGGCTTCACGCCAATTCATATGGGCACGAGACTCTTCTCGGGGCCGGGGGGAGGCAACTCACGAGCCGTGGGCGGGTCGCCAGCCAGCCGCGATGGCCTCCGATTCCGTGCAGAACCAGCGGTCGCCACGGGCCGTGTCGATGCTCACGCGGTTGTACCAGGGGCTCCACGGCATGTGATAGATGTGTCCGTGACGGGTGGAGTTGCCCTTGATGGCACACCCCGATGGTGCTTGCTGTTCCGCACCCGCCCACCGGTGCGCGCGATAATCCCAGGCCGGCTCGTTATCCGTCGCAAAGATGCCGCGACGCGCCGCCCGCGCCTCCTGTTCGACGGCGACATAGGTGCTCGAATACTTGACGAAGGCCCACGCGAGGCCGGCGCGCACCATGCGCGCATTGATATCCTGTCCGTCGGCAAAGCAGATGGCGAGCATACGGCCGTACTTGTCGTTGCCGTGGCTCTCGCAGGCGACCTGACGCCCCGCGACCATGTCCGTCAACATCTTGGCGGCAGAAGCGCCGCAGCGCCATGTGCCGAGGAAGAAGCGGCGGGTGCAGGTCTGGCTGGCCTCGGGCGCGTCGATGCCCTCGAGGCGGATGCGACGGCCTTCAATTTCAATGGTATCGCCGTCGATCACCCGCGCCGCGCCGCGGATCGCGGGCCGGATGACGACCTCGTCGCCGCGGGCCTCCCCGCCGCGTTCGGCAGGACGGAGGCCGGGCGAGCCGTCGCCTTGACGGCCCGTGCCACCAAAAATATCGCCCGCGACGAAGGACGCCGCCTCGGACACTGCAGCGTGCAGCAAGGTGCCCGCCGTGATCACGCCCGCCAGCGCCAACGCCACCGACGAACGAGTTGCACATCGCACTACAGACTCACTCATAGGTTGAATCTGCATGATTCGGGTGGCCGCATGCTGACCACAATTCGGCATGCCGCCACAATCGCGGGGAAAACCCGCGGCAACCTGTGTCCTCAGTAAGTCAGATGACTATGGGGGAGTGATGAGCCCGATCAGTGCGCCGGACAGCAGCGTCGTGAGAAATCCGACAAGCACGGACCGGGGCGCAAGCTCAAGAATTTCCTCGCGCCGCTCCGGCAGCATGGCGGTGAGACCGCCGAGCATGATGCCGAGTGAGCCGAGATTGGCGAACCCGCACAGTGCATAGGTCATGATGAGGCGCGATCTGTCGGAAAGGGCCTCCGGCCCGAGCCGCGACAGGTCGAGGTAGGCGATCAGCTCGTTCAATACGAGACGCTCGCCGAGCAGTTGGCCCGCCTTGCCCGCCTCCTCCCACGGAATTCCGATGAGCCACGCAAGCGGAGCGGCAATCCAGCCGAGCATCTGCTGGAGCGAGAGCGACAGCCCAAATGGCGCGGCAACCGCGCCGAGGATCGTGTTGGCGAGCGTCACCAGCGCGATGAAGACGATCAGCATGGCGGCGACAGCGACCACGAGCTGAACCCCGTCCAGCGTGCCCTGCGTGATGGCGTCGATGGACGTACGGGGTGGACTTTCGAGTACGATCTCGGCCGTTTCCGGCCCTCCCCCCATGAAGCCTTCCGGCACCGCCAGCCGCGCCAGCATCAGGCCGCCCGGGATGTTCATGAGCGACGCCGCGAGCAGGTGCCCCGCAGCCCCCGGCAGGTGCGGCGCCAGCAGCGTCGCATAGAGCGCCATCACCGTCCCGGCGATGGTCGACATGACGACGACCATCATGGCGAACAGCGCCCCGCGTCCAAGTTGGCCGAGGTAAGGGCGGATCAGCAGCGGCGCCTCGACGAGCCCGAGGAACAGCGAGGCCGCTGAGACCGTCGCCAATGGCCCGCCGATGCCGAGCAGGCGCCGCAACACGAATGCAAACCCGCGCACCACCGCTTGAAGCACGCCCCAGAAGTAGAGCAGACGCACCAGCGCACTGAGCACCAGGATGATCGGCAGCACACGAAACGCGATGATGAAGCCGTGCTCCGGAGCCGCTGGCTCGAACGGCGCGGGCCCGCCGGCGAGATAGCCGAAGACGAGGCGGGCGCCTTCCTCCGTCGCGCGCTGGAGGGCCAGCACACCGTCGCCCAGCGCCGCGAACATCGCCCGCGCGGCCGGCAGCTTGAGAAGTACCAGCGCCAGCACGAGCTGGACCGCGAGGGTTCCGGCGATGATCGCGCCATAGCGGCGGGCCGACAGGTGACGGCGATCCTCCGACATCGCCCACACGGCGATCGGAATGAGTACGACCCCGAGTGCCGCCTGCAGCATCACCGCCATGCGCGAAGCCCCCAGCTTCTACTCCTCGGCCCGTCACAATCTCGCGGCGGCCGCTGACACCTGCTCTGAAGCGCTGCGCGATGTGACGGCCCGCTATGGGGCATTTGATCGGATGAGAGCGCGCACGAATCGGAATCTTAGATTGCCATCACGCCCATATGGACCGCTAGCGCGCCTGCGACACAACCGATCGAACCCTAGTGTTGCGTCACTAACGCTTGGTTCCCGGTTTCGGAACGGTGGTCTGCCAAGCGTTAGTGACAAAAGCAACACTAGAATCATCGAGTTGCTAGTGTTCTTTTCGTCTCCGACACTTGGTCGATTGCAAGTTGCACTGGGAACCAAGTGTCGGAGACGGAACACTAGTCGCCGCGCCGGTCGGGCGGCGTGGCTGGACGAGCGGCATCGTCGCCATCCTCGTCGGCGTCGCTATCCGTTGTCGGGATGGCATAGACGCCACCGAGCCACCGCGAAAGATCGACATCGGCGCACCGTCGCGAGCAGAACGGACGAAACTCGGGCACCGCAGGCCGCCCGCAGATGGAGCAGCGCGCAGAACTCACCGCGCCAACGCCAGTCGGTTTCGAACGCATGCGCCGCTACTCCGGCTCGAGATCGGCCGCTCGCGCCCACTCGAAGTGGACCGGAAAGCCCTCGGCGACGATCATCGCCGTCACTTCCGTCAGCGGCAGGCCGACGACGTTCGTGTAGGAGCCGACGAGCTTCTGAACGAACGAGCCGGCAAGACCCTGGATCGCATATCCGCCAGCTTTGCCCCGCCACTCGCGTGATGCGATGTAGGCCTCGATCTCGGATCGTGACAGGTGCTTGAAGCGCACACGGGTGTCCACGATCTTGGTGCGCAGCTTGTCGTCGGGCGTAATGAGGCAGAGGCCAGTTAGAACGCGGTGCGTGCGCCCGGACAACAGTTGCAGCGAAGCGACCGCCTCCTCGACGTACTGCGGCTTCGTCAGCACCTTGCGGCCGACCGAGACCACCGTATCGGCGGCCAACACACAGGCATCGGCGATGTCGCGGTCGTCGGCGATCTGGTCTCGGGCGGCCTCGGCCTTCGCACGGGCTAGGCGGGCGACGAGCGCACGCGGCATCTCCCCCTTGAGCGGCGACTCGTCGATCGCCGACGGCCGCACCGCGTCCGGCTTGATCCCGACCTGCGAAAGCAGCAGCAGACGGCGTGGGCTGCCGCTCGCCAGCACCAGCTTGGGGCGGGCCGTATCGCCCGGATTGGCGGCGCGGGCACGGGCCAAGTCCTGGCGGTGCGACTTCCGCCGCGGACCTCCCTCGACCCGGCGCAGGACGTTGAGCAGCGCTGCCTTCGGCGACGTCATGATCTCTCCATCTGGCCTCGTCGAACCTGCCGCGCGGCCAATCCGTCCCCGCGAACACACTCGCTCCGGAGCAGATTGAAAAGGCAGAATTGCGCGCGGGCCAACGCCCGGCGGCCTTCCATTCGCTCGCCAGCGGCGCGGACAATGCAGAGCCTATCCGGCTTTTGCAAGCCTCGACGAAATGCATTGCCACAGGGAACAGCCCGCGTTCTATAAATCGCCTAGGCCAAGCCGCATTCCCGAGGCACGTTCGCAGAGAAGATCGGAGCACCATGGCCGTCAACGACAAAGTCCTCCCGCTGTTGCAGCAAGCACCGCTGTTCGAGCCGCTCGACGACGCGGACCGGCGCGCGCTGTTGCAGGAAATGCGCGAAACCTCGTTCGATGCCGGACAGGTAATCTTCACGCGCGGCGATCCCGGCCGCGACATCTACCTCGTCGTGTCGGGGCGGGTGCGCCTTTCGGTACTGACGGCGGAAGGCCGCGAGCTGTCTTTCGCCCACGCCGAGCCCGGCGCCGTCTTTGGCGAGATCGCCATGCTCGATAGTGGCCCCCGTTCTGCGGACGCGACCGCTGTGGTCAAGACGCAGGCGCTGAGCCTCGGTCGGGCGGCGTTCATGCGCCTCGCCGAAAGCCGCCCGCATCTCGTCGATGCCGTGGTGCGCTTCCTCTGCCGCCGCATCCGCGAGGCTGACCAGCAGCTCGAGGCGATCGCGTTGTTCCCGATCGAGGTGCGTCTCGCCCGCTTCTTCCTCGCCGCCGCGCGGCAGAAGGACCCGGACGCGACCGAGGGACGTGTTAGCATCGATCTCGGCATGTCGCAGGGCGAGCTTGCGCTGCTGATCGGCGCGAGCCGGCCCAAGGTGAACACCGCGCTTTCGATGCTCGAGAGCAATGGCGCCATCTCCCGCCAGGGCAACAAGTTCAGTTGCGACATCGAGGAGCTGAGCCTCACCGCAGGGGTCGAATGATCGCGCCCCTTGCACGTGGCTGAAGGCATGCGGACGTCCGGGCCAGGGCAGGACCTTTCGACGGCGGGCGCCTCCGAGCAGGAGGCCCCGCCCGCCCGCGCGCGCTTTCACCTGGCCGTCCGCTTCCTCGGCCTCCTCGCGAAACCCTTGCGCCCGGTGCTCGACGGGCTGGCGCGTCTCGCGGAAACGGGCACGGGCAGCTATCCGCCCGACACCAAGCGCCGCTTGATGATCCTCAACATGTTCGCCTACCTGATCGTGCTGACGACGGTCGGGTTCGCGCTCCAGTACGGGCTGACCGAAAGCAAGGACTATCGCCCGCTCGTTCTCATCAACATCGCCATCGCGGTCGTCGTATCGCTGGTGCCGCTGGCGCATCGCATCAACGAGATCGCGGGCGGGCTCGTCATCGTCGTCACCGAGTTCGTGGCGTTGACGGCCATCACCCGCTACCTCGGCCACGACGCAGGCTCGCCGCTGCTGCTGATGGTCGGCGCGGCGGCCCCGTTCTTCGTGTTCGGGCTCGGCCGCATCCGCCTCGTGATCGCGGTGGTGCTCGGCGCGCTGTTCCTGCATCTCTACGCTTGGTTTTCGTTCACGTCCGAGAATGCGATCATCCGGCCCGATCCCCGCATCCTGAACGACCTCTACACCCAGACCGCGATCACCGCGTTCGGGCTCATTGCCGTCACGGTCTGGTATGCATTCCGCCTCGTCGAGAACGCCAAGGCCGAAACGGACAGGCTGCTGCGCAACATCCTGCCGGACAGCGTCGTCGAACGGTTGAAGCGGCGGCCCGGCGTCGCCATCGCCGATACGTTTCCCGAGGCCTCGATCCTGTTCTCGGACATTTCGGGCTTCGTACCGCTGGCGCGCGAACTCGGTGCGGCGCGGGTGGTCGAGTTGCTGAACCGTATCGTGCTCGAGTTCGACGCGCTGGCCGAACGCCACCGCATCGAGAAGATCAAGACCATTGGCGATGCCTACATGGCGGCGGCCGGCGTGCCCGAGCCGGTTCCCGATCCCACGGTGCGCCTGACGCGCCTCGCCTTCGACATGCTCGGCGTCATCGAGCGGCTGCGGTCTGAGAGCGGCCTCGACGTCCAGATCCGCATCGGCATCGCCACCGGGCCTGTTATGGCCGGTGTCATCGGTTCGCAGAAATTCAGCTACGACGTGTGGGGCGACACCGTGAACCTCGCCGCGCGGCTGGAGAACCGCAGCCGTCCCGGGCGCGTGCTGGTCTGCCCCTTGTGCCGTGACCGCCTGGATGGGCTTTTCGAGCTGGAGCCGACCGGCGAGATCGAGATCAAGGGTGTCGGCCTCAAGGAGATGTATTTTGTCGTCGCCCCTTAGGTGGCGATGTAACGACTGCGCGGCTCGTCCCAGTCGAAAGCCTTGGCGGACCCGCGCCCCCTTTCCAGACGTTTTTCGCCCCGAATTGACCTGGCGCAGCCCTATTTCGGTTACGGTCATGCTTTCTGCTGCCTTGGCAGCGGCGCCCCCCCGGCGTAATGCAACCGCATGAGCCAACCCCGTGGCGCGCCGATGCCTCGGGGCGATGGTTCATGGCGACGCATCCGCCCGCCGACGGGCGGGCGCTGCCACCTGGAGCATCACCCGGCCGCACAGCCCCGCCTTGGAGATGTGCGGTCGGATGGCGGTGTTCTGGAAGCTTTGGCTGGAGCACGTTCGTCCGATTGGCGGCCCGTCCAGTAGCCGTTCGACCGGAACGCGCCATGACGGCACGCTCATCGCATGTCGAAACGGCGTGCCGCTTAATCGGTGCGCCGGCCGCCCCGAAACGCGAAGGGTTATACGCGGCCTCATATTCCCAAACGAATGCGCCGCCACACCTCAAGAAACGAGAGGATCACTGCATGACCGAGACGTTGGAAGACATTGCCGCCCGCATGGTCGCGCCGGGCAAAGGAATTCTCGCCGCCGACGAAAGCTCCGGCACCATCAAGAAGCGCTTCGACAAGATCAACACGGTCTCGACCGAGGACAGCCGCCGCGATTATCGCGAGATGCTGTTCCGCTCGACCGACGCCATGAAGAACCACATCTCCGGCGTCATCCTCTATGACGAGACCATCCGCCAGAAGGCGAAGGACGGCACGCCGCTGACCGACATCATGAAGGCGACCGGCTCGGTTCCGGGCATCAAGGTGGACATGGGCGCCAAGGCGCTCCCCGGCCCCACCGCGAAGATCGAGACCATCACCGAGGGCCTTGACGGGCTGCGCGAGCGCCTCGCCGAGTACTACGCACTCGGCGCCCGCTTTGCCAAGTGGCGCGCGGTGATCGCCATCGCCGACGGCTGCCCGACGTGGAACGCGGTGAAGGCCAACGCCCACGCCCTCGCCCGTTATGCCGCGCTGTGCCAGGAAGCCGGCATCGTGCCGATCGTCGAGCCAGAAGTGCTGATGGACGGCGAGCACTCCGGCCACGACATCGACGAGTGCTACCGCGTCACCGAGTGGACCTTGCGCACCGTGTTCCGCGAACTCTACGACGCCCGCGTCAGGCTCGAGGGCATCGTGCTGAAGCCGAACATGATCATCGCCGGCCAGAAATCGCCCAAGCAGGCCAGCGCCGCCGAGGTCGCCGAGAAGACCGTGCGCTGCCTCAAGACCTGCGTCCCGGCGAGCGTGCCGGGCATCGCCTTCCTTTCCGGCGGCCAGTCGGACGAGGCAGCGACGGAGCACCTCTCGCGCATGAACGCCATCGGCGGCTTGCCGTGGGCGCTGACGTTCTCCTACGGCCGTGCATTGCAGGCCGCCGCGCTGAAGGCCTGGGGCGGCAAGGCAGAGAACGTCGCCGCGGGACAGCGCGCATTCGCCCACCGGGCCCGCATGAACGGCCTCGCCGCGCTCGGCAAGTGGGAAGCGAAACTCGAGAAGGCGGCGGCCTGATCTGCTCGCACTAGTGCTTGGCGCGTCCGGCCGTCACCGGTCGGGCCGCCTCGCGCCCCATATTCTTGACGACGCCTCGGACGGATGGCCCGTACCAGCCGGACGCAACTACCCCGCCCATGGGAAGCCGAACGACAAGAGCTCTTAGCGTCTGCGCTCACCCGCCACCGGCGGAAACGCGGGGTTCGTACGCGGCGATCCACATTGGACGGCAACCGGGAACCATCGGCCGGGCCGGCGGGCGGAAGCTCCGGGCCCGGCCGCCGTCGTTCATGAACAGCCGATCCCGGTTCAGCCGCTTTTCTGCCCTAATAGGGGCCGATAGCGAGCCGGCCTCGCGTACCCGCGCCGCCCCCGTCGCGGCCCGAGTCAAAAATAAGCACCCGTCAGGATTAAGAGCATGAGCGGCCCCGCCGAGCCGAACGAGCCTGCCCCGCCACGGTTGTATCTGGTCGTCGAAGCCGGAGAGACCGCGGCCGACCGGCTCGCGGCCGCGCTCGCCACCGTGAAGCCGTCCTCCGTGTTGGTGACGGCCGCGTCCGACAAGCCGCTCGACGCCGACGCCGTGTTGCCGCTCATCAAGCTCGGGCAGGCTGCTGGCGTCGCGGTGCTGATCGCCGACGATGCCCAGCTTGCCCGCGTCACACGGGCCGACGGCGCCCATCTCTCCAACTCCAAGGACATTCTCTCTCGCGCTGCGGAAGCGCGCGAAATTCTCGGCAATCGCTTCATCCTCGGCGTCGACGCCGGGCGCTCGCGCCACGACGCGATGGAACTCGGCGAATCCGGTGTCGACTACATCGGCTTCGGCATCCCGGAGTTCGTCGGCGACCGCGAGACGGCCGTCGAGCGCCGGCTCGACCTCGTCGATTGGTGGTCGGAGATCTTCGAGGTCCCCTGCGTGGCATTCGACGTCGCCGATCTTGCAGACGCCGCCGAACTCGCCGACGCCGGCGCCGATTTCGTCGCGATGCGCCTGCCGCGCGGGCTTTCCGGGGCGGATCTGCAAGCCTTCCTCAGGAATGCCGAAGGTGTCCTGAACGACGGCATGCCCGCCGCCTGACGCGCTTCGACAAGCGGAGACGAACGAGATGGAATTTCGCCGGCACTTTCCCGCGCTCGCGGCCATCCTGGCATTAATCGCGACCGTGACGATCGACAGGGCCGCCGCCGAGACCAGCTCATGGGTGCAGCGCGACGACGAAGCCCGCGCACGCGCTAAATCGACGAGGGCCGCCGATGCCAAGCCGGCTGGCGAGCTTTCCGGGCCCAACGTTTCGACGCACGGCAAAAAGAGCGGCACACCCGGCGTCGCCCCTGCCGCGCGCCCGGGCGGAAAAAGCACGCCGCCGTCCGGCGAGGACGATGCCTACCTCGCCTTTGACCAGGGCCGCTACCTGACAGCGCTGAAGCTCGCGCAGGCACTGGCCGAGAAGGGCGATGCCGCCGCCCACATGCTGGTCGCGCGCATCCATGCCGAAGGTCTCGGTGTACCGGCCAACCCACAGCTTGCCGCACAATGGATGAAGCGCGCTTCCGATCTCGGCGACATCAACGCCACGTTCTCCTATGGCGTGCTCCTGGCGGAGGGCCGAGGCGTCGAGAAGAACCGCAAGGTCGCCGCAGAGCACTTCGAAAAAGCAGCGCGCACCGGTCATCCCGCCGCCAACTACAATCTGGGCCTGCTGTTCCTGCGCGGCGACGGGAAGCCCGAAAACCCCTACCGCGCGGCGCAACATCTGACCTACGCGGCCGAGAAGGGCATTCCCGAAGCTCAGTACGATCTCGCCTCGCTCTATCAGAACGGTGTCGGTGTCCAACCGAACGCGCTCGAAGCTTCGAAGTGGCTGAAGCTCGCCGCCGAGCAGGGCATGGCGGCGGCACAGTTCGAATATGCCGTGATGCTGCTGCGCGGGCTCGGCCTCACAGCCGATGAGCCGAAGGCGGCGTCACTCCTGCGCTCAGCCGCCGACAAAAACGTCGCCGGTGCGCAGAACCGCCTCGCGCATCTCTACGTCGAGGGCATCGGCGTCGAGAAGAGCGCGACGGAAGCGGCCAAGTGGCGGCTGATCGCCAAAGCCTCGGGCATCGAGACCGACAAAGTGCTCGACGAACTTATCTCCAAGCTGCCGAAGGCCGAGCGCAGCAAGGCCGAGGCCGAGGCCGCACAATGGCGGGAAAAGCGCGGGCTGCCGTAGGCTCCTCGACGCCAGGCGGGCACGGAGCTGGATTTGGCTCGCTCACGCGACTACGCTCATCGCCATTGTGGTGAGCGGTACGTGGGAGTGTGGCGTGACGGTCCTTCATAGGCGCAAGTTCATGAGCGGTCTCGCGGCAGCCGGTCTCGGCGCATGCGGCTCGGCCTTGTTCGTTGGCAGTGTCCTTGGACAACGTGTCGTGAAGGAGATGCACCAACTCAAGCCGGGTGAGTTCACCTGGCATCCCGAGCGCTCACCCGACGGTCCGCTCGCCATTGTCGTCTCGATTCCAGACCAGCGCGTGCACGTCTACCGCAACGGCATCCGCATCGCTGTCTCGACCTGCTCGACGGGCGCACCCGGGCACGACACGCCGACCGGCGTCTTCACCATCCTGGAAAAGGACAAGAACCACCACTCCTCGACCTACAACAACGCCCCCATGCCGAACATGAACCGGCTGACTTGGAATGGCGTGGCTCTCCATGCTGGCAAACTGCCCGGCTACCCCGCCTCGCACGGCTGCATCCGGCTGCCGCTCAAGTTTTCGGAGCTGCTTTTTGGGATCACGCACGTCGGCACGCCGGTTATTCTAGCCGGCAGTCACAGTGAACCGACCGAGGTCGTACACCCCGGCATCGTGCTCGGGAGCTACGCCGCGCACGAGTTCGATCGTGTCAAGGCCAGCTTAAAAGACAAGGTACAGCCCTGGGCGGCCCACGTCGTGGATTTCTCGAAGCCCGCCGCAATCCTCGTCAGCGGCGCTGACCGGCGCGGCGCGCTACTCGTCAACGGCGAGGTCATCGCGGAATCGCCCGTCGACATTCGCGACGCGAGCCAGCCGCTCGGACAACACGTCTTCATCCTCGTCGACACGCACGAGGCACGTCAGGGCCTCAAGTGGCACGCCATCGGCCATCATGCGCAACACGGCATCGGATTGGGTCAGCCGGAGGAAAGCATCATCACGCGCCTCGTCGCCCCCGAGGCCGCTCTGGCAACGGTACACGAGCATATGCACCCCGGCATGACGCTGGTGACGACCGACCTGCCGCTTCACCCGGATACCCGGACGGGTCGAGATTTCGTCGTCATGAGCCAGGACATCGGCTGATTGACGTTCGGCCCGAGGCATGGTCCCGAGGCGTGGTGAATAGAGAACCCGCGCCCGCCGCGGCAAGCGTCCGCCTTGCCAGGGGAGCGGGAAGGCGGTAGTGCCCTCATCTTCCGGACGGGCCGGCGCCGCGCCCCGAGCGCGACGCACACCTGACGAGCAGCCTCCCCACCCCAGACGCGCAGAGCCCCATGCCCGCCTCAGCCCTCATGAACGTTATGGTCGGCGCCGCCCGCAAGGCCGGCCGCAGCCTCGCCCGCGATTTCGGCGAGGTCGAGCAGCTCCAGGTTTCCGTGAAGGGGCCGGCGAATTTCGTCTCGGCCGCCGATCTCCGTGCCGAGGAGATCATCCACGCGGAGCTTTCCAAGGCCCGCCCCGACTACGGTTTCCTGATGGAGGAAGGCGGCTCGCTACCGGGACGGGATTCCACGCACCGCTGGATCGTCGATCCCCTCGACGGCACGACCAACTTCCTGCACGGCATCCCGCTGTTCTGCATCTCGATCGGCCTCGAGCGCGAGGGCCAGCTCGTCGCCGGCGTGATCTACAATCCCATCTCGGACGAGCTTTACGCCGCCGAGCGTGGCAAGGGCGCATTCCTCAACGACAAGCGGCGCTTGCGCGTCGCCGCCCGCAAGTCGCTCGGCGACGCCGTCGTCGCGACCGGCATTCCCCACCGTGGCCGCAAGGGCCACAAGCGCTTCCTCGACGAGATGCAGGAGACGATGCAGGACGTTGCCGGCATTCGCCGCACCGGTTCGGCCGCCATCGACCTGGCGTGGACGGCGGCCGGACGCTTCGACGCCTACTGGGAACGCAACATCCAGCCCTGGGATATGGCGGCCGGGATCGTCATTGTGCGCGAGGCGGGCGGGTTCTGCTCCGACCTATCAGGCGGCGAGCAGATGCTGGAACGCGGCGAGGTGCTGGCGGGCAATCTCGCGGTCCACAAGGCGATGCTGAAGCTCGTCGGCGATCCCCCGCCCGAGCCGTACCCGATGCCTGCAAGCGAATAGCGGCAGCACGACCTGGTCGACCCCAGCCCGATCACATCGTTCGATCGAACGTCGCCAGATTGCCGCACATCGCGTCTAACACTCCACTCCAAGCCCGCGCCATCAGCACGTTGATGGTGGAGCGGGCCCGGAAGCGAGCAGAGCAGCGGCCTGCCACGTTCGTCCCGATCCGGCGACACCGGGGTTTCGCCGGGGCCGGCGGGATAGCATGGGGAAATTGGCGCTCGAGTCGCATAGTGGCGGAACGGCACGGTCGTTTCCCGTCACGAGTGTGGCAGGACGAGCAAACCATTCCCTACGCATCTGTTTTGACGCGCTTCTTTTCGAAAATCCGCTTCGCAGTCGCCGGGAAGGGCTCTAAGCTCCCCCGACGTCTGCCTAACGATATTTCGCGGAAGGAGCTTCAATGGCACGCAAACGGCCGGGCGATACCGCCGTTCTGCACCGGACCCTCACGCCGCCCGGGCTGTTCCTGATCCGGATGCTCATCTTTCTGACGCTGGTCGTATTGATCGGCGCGATCCTGCACGAGCCGCTCCTGCGGTCGATCATGACCAACCCGGGCCTCAACGGTCTCATCATTTCGGTGCTCGCGTTCGGCATCGTCTATGCCTTCCGCCAGGTGATACGGCTCTACCCGGAAATCCGCTGGGTCAACGACTTCCGCATCGCCGATCCGGGCATCGCCATGGCACACAATCCGCGCCTGTTGCTGCCCATGGCCACCATGCTGCGGGACCGCACCGGTTCGCTGATGCTCTCGACGGCATCGATGAGCGCGATCCGGGATTCGCTCGCCTCCCGGCTCGACGAGGCGCGCGACACCGGCCGCTACCTCGTCGGCCTGCTCGTTTTCCTCGGCCTGCTCGGCACGTTCTGGGGTTTGCTCGACACCATCCAGTCGGTCGGCACGGTCATCAGCGCCATCGACACGAAAGGCGGCGATACGGCGGTCCTGTTCGACGACCTCAAGAGCGGCCTCGCCGCTCCTTTGAAGGGCATGGGTACCGCATTCTCGTCATCCCTGCTCGGCCTTGCGGGTTCGCTGATCCTCGGCTTCCTCGAGCTGCAGGCGAGCCACGCCCACAACCGCTTTTATAACGAGCTCGAGGAATGGCTCTCGGGCATCACCGAGCTGACGCCCGGCTCCACCGGATCGAGCGAGGCCGTCAATCGCCAGCTCGCTACCACGCTGTTCGACGTGCAGCGGGTGCTCGAAGAATTGACCGCCAAGCTCGGCGAGACACCCGCCATCGCCCAACCCGCACCCGCCGTGAAGGAGGTCCGCGATCTCGCCCAGGGCGTCAACCAGCTCGTCTCGCAGATGCGCGCCGAACAGCAGGTTGTGCGCGAATGGGTGGACGAGCAGGCCGCGCAGCAAACCGAGGTCGCCAACGTTCTGAAAGACCTGTCGCAGGCGCTCGGGCGGCAGGGAGGCTGAGCCGATGGCGCGCGGAAAGGGCCGGCGCAGCGCCGAGTACGGCGAGTTCTGGCCAGGCTACGTCGACGTGCTCTCGACGCTGCTTCTCGTCGTCACGTTCCTCATGTCGATCTTCATGATCGCGCAGTACTTCGCCGGGCAGGAAGCGAGCGGCAAGAACGACGCCCTGCGCAGGCTCGACCGCCAGATCGCCGAGTTGACCAGCCTGCTGTCGCTCGAGAAGAGCAAGTCGAAGTCGGCTGCCGACGAAATCGCGGCGCTCCAGGCGACACTGTCGAGCATGCGCGACGAGAACGCCCGCATCTCAGGTTTCGCCCTCACCGGCGACGAGCAGGCGAAGGCGCAGTCCGACCGCATCGCCGCACTCAACTCCGATCTCGAATCGCAAAAGAAGGTCTCCGACGAAGCGCTGGCCAAGGTCGACCTCCTCAACCAGCAGCTCCTCGCTCTCAGAAAGCAGATCGCCGCGCTGAACTCGGCACTCGAAGCCTCCGAGAAAAAGGATCAGGACAGTCAAGACCGCATCAAGGACCTCGGCACCCGGCTCAACGCGGCGCTGGCGCGGCAGGTGCAAGAGCTGCAGCGATACCGATCGGACTTCTTCGGCCGACTACGCGAGCTGTTGCGCGAACGCAAGGACATCCGCGTCGTCGGCGACCGCTTCGTATTCGAGAGCGAGGTGCTGTTCCCGTCTGGTCAGGCGTCCATGTCGCCAGAGGGTCTGCCGGCGATGGATCAGCTCGCCAAGGCGATCAACGAACTGGCCGAGCAAATCCCTCCAGAAATCGACTGGGCTTTGCAGGTCGATGGACACACCGACATCAGGCCGATCGCCTCGGCGCAATTCCCGTCGAACTGGGAACTTTCGACGGCGCGCGCTGTCTCGGTCGTCAAGTTCCTCATCTCGCGCGGCGTGCCGGCCAAACGCCTCGTCGCGGCGGGTTACGGCGAGTTCCAGCCGATCGAGCAGGGCAACGACGAGGAGAGCCTGCGCAAAAACCGCCGCATCGAGCTCAAGCTGACGAACCGCTGAGCTGGTGTGCCGCTTCGATACCCCCGTGAACCTGCGATTCAGCCCATCCGTTATCTCACCAGAAGCAATTTGGTCCTATTGTCCGGCAGAAAATAGAGAAAACCATTCCGGACATCTGTCATGAACTGGAAGCACCAGCGCGACTTTGCCTTCAACCGCCAAGGTTCGATCGCCATCCTCTTCGGCCTGTTGAGCATGGTCATCTTCGGCATGGTCGGTTTCGCGATCGACTACACGCGAGCCGTCAATCTCGAGACTCACATGAGCCAAGCGCTCGACGCGGCGGTGCTTGCCGGAGTTCGCGCAGCCGAGTCCGAGCGCCAGCAGGTCGCCACCAACGTGTTCAACGAGAACATGGGCGAAGTGCCCGAACTCGACATCTCGCTGCACTTCGAAACACCGGCCAGCGGCCAATTCACAGGCACGGCTGAAACCGCCATGCCCGCCTACATCGCTGCGATCCTCGGCGTCAAGACGATGCCCGTGAACGTTGCCTCGACGGCCGCGACCAACAGCTCCGGCAAGGTTTGCATCCTGGTCCTCGACAAGACGGCGACGCAGTCATTTCTCGTCAACAGCGGCGCCAAGATCGACGCTCCAGCCTGCGAAATCCATGTGCATTCGCAAGGGTCGCCTGCGGCGATCTTCAACTCGGGCTCGAGTCTCGATACCAAGCGCATCTGCATCAAGGGTAGCACGATCATCGACAACGGCGGGTTCCACCCCAACACGAAAACATCGTGCGATCCGGCCGCAGATCCCTACGTCGGACGCTTCCCCGTCCCTGCGAACGCCACCTGCGATTACAGCAACATGAATTACAATGGGCGGACGGTTCACTTGAACCCCGGCGTCTATTGCGGTTGGACCAACTTCAACAACCAACCCAACGTGACGTTTGCGCCCGGCGTCTACGTCATCAAGAACGGCGGCTGGAACGTCAACGGCGGCACCTGGGATGGTAACGGCGTGACCTTCTATTTCGCAGACACCTCGAAGATTCAATTCAACAGCGCCGTCGCCGCCCGGCTCACGCCCCCGTCATCCGGCAGCTATGAGAACGTCATCATCACGGAAAAAGAAGGTCTGGCGCACTCTCACTTCGTGCTCGACGATTCGCGCGGTTTCAACATCAGCGGCCTTGTGTACCTTCCAAGCCGCGACACCATCTTCAACTCGGCATCGAACATCGAGAGCAAGGACTTCACGCTAGTCGTCAACACCTTGATCCTCGATGACACGAACTGGAAACTCGACTCGACCAGTACCGAAATTTCTTCCAGCGGTGCCGTGAACGGAAGCGTGCGGCTCATCCACTGACAGCCGAAATGCGAAGGGGTTACGCTCGAGCACTCAACCGGTCCCGCCAGCCGAGACCAGCGACGGTGCCGGCGCGCGGGCGATATTCGCAGCCGATCCAGCCCTCGTAACCGGTAGCGTCGATAGCGGCGAAGAGCCCGGGAATATCGAACTCGCTCGGTATGGGTTCGCCGCGATCGGGCGGCCCCGCGATCTGATAGTGCGCGACGAGCGGGGAGAACTCCTCGATCGCAGCCAGCGCCGCACCCTCCATGCGATGGCGATGATAGAGGTCGAGTTGCAGACGCAGATTGGCGGCGCCCACGTCAGCGATCACGGCAGCCGCGTCGGCGGTGCGCGTCAGGTGGTAGCCGGGCATGTCGAACGTGTTGATCGGCTCGATCAGGATATCGATGCCGAACGGCGCCGCCTTGACCGCCGCGTAAGCGAGGTTCGCCCGATACGTTTCGTCACGCGCGCCGTGCTTGGTTAGGCCCGCCATCGCATGCAGCCGCTTGACGCCGAGTGCTGCCGCGTAGTCGAGCGCCTGCGCGAGGGCGGACGCAAAACGCGCTTCGCCGTTCTCGATGGCCGCGAGGCCCCTTTCGCCCGCGTCCCAGTCTCCCGGTGAGATGTTGAACAGCACGGTTTCGAGGCCATTGTCGTCCAGGCGTTGTTTGATCTCGGCGGCGGACCAGGCGTAGGGAAAGAGAAACTCGACGCCCTTGAACCCGGCCTCTGCCGCCGCCGCGAACCGGTCGAGGAACGCCAGCTCCGTGAACAACAGGCTCAGGTTGGCCGCAAGCCGCGCCATGGACGATCTCCGATCTCGAGAGCGACGGTGCTTGTGCGCGGGTTCGCTCGGACCCGGTCCCAAAAGTTCACTCGAATCCGCGCGACGACCGCTGCCGTTTCACCTCGCCTCGGCGGGTCTTCCCTTCGAGACGTCGCTTCTTGGACGCGAGCGTGGGGCGCGTCTTGATGCGTGGTTTCGGCGGGACGGCGGCTTCGCGGATCAGCTCGGTGAGGCGCTGGCGCGCGTCCTCGCGGTTGCGCTCCTGCGTGCGGAACTGCTCCGCCTTGATGACCAGGATGCCTTCGTCCGTCATGCGCCGTCCGGCGAGCCGGACCAGCCGATGGCGCACGGCCGGCGTGAGCGCCGCCGAGGAACGCACATCGAAGCGCAACTCGACGGCCGTCGAAACCTTGTTGACGTTCTGCCCGCCAGGTCCTGACGCCCGGACAAAGCGTTCCTCGAGCTCGGCGTCGTCGATCTCGATATCGTCGTTCACCTTCAGCATCGCCGCGCATCCAGTTTCACGTTGCCCGTCGCCCCTCGACCGAAGCCCTTCAGCCGTTGTTCTGGCCGATGTTCCAGTAGTCGCCCCGGAAGTAAAGCAGCGGCTGGGCCTCGGCGCGCACGCTCCCGCCGACGACGTGGCCGATGAAGATCGAGTGCGTGGTGAAGACGTGATGCTCGACCAGTTCACAATCGAGGCTCGCCAGGGCACCGTCGAGCACCGGCGAGCCGGTCTTGAGCACACTCCACGAGGAGCCTTCGAAGCGCGCCGCGCCGCGAACGCCGCCGACGCCCGAGAACCGCTCGGCGACACCCTGCTGCTCCGCCGCGAGGATGTTCACTGAAAACGCTCGAGCGGCGATGATGGAATCGTGCGCGCCCGCCGTGCGATGGATGCAGACGAGGATCGTCGGCGGGCTGTCGGACAACGAAGAGAACGCCGTCGCCGTGAGCCCGGCCCGCATGCCGTGCAGCTCCGTCGCCACCACTGTCACCGCACCCGCCTGATGGCGCATGAGCGCGCGATAGCTCTCCGCGGTTATACCGCTGCCCTTTCCTGGCCTGCGATCCATTACAGTCAATGCGTCGGTCCTCTCGGGCGCCCGTTCCGCGGTTCGCCTATGGGCGCTGCAACCGGGCGGGGCGGGCGTGATATCGGTTTGCTGCCGTACATATAGGCAATTGCAACACCGCCGGTATGGAAATCGACAAATGCAGCGGGTAGCCGAGATAAGGCGCGTTGAGACACGCGTGATCGGGGGCTAGCGCTCCGGTCTCGAAACTCCCGACCATTTCCATCGATCCCCGCACGAACGCCGAGCGGTTGCAAGCAGTCTGACGCTGGGCCACGGTACCCTTAGCCAGAGCCTCAGCCGTCAGCCCATGAAGCCCCGCCGGACGAGCGCACCGAGGCGGCCGGGCTTCAGGTCCGCGATCATCTCGCGCGCCGCGTTGCGCCCAGGCAGCCCCGTCACTCCGCCGCCCGGATGCGCCCCCGACCCGCAGAGATAGAGCCCAGGCACGGGCATCCGGTAGTTCGCCGCACCGAGCACAGGGCGCGCTGCCCAGAGCTGATCGAGCGAAAGCTGGCCATGAAAGATGTCGCCATCGACGAGGCCGAAGCGCTCCTCGAGGTCGAGCGGCGACAGCACCTGGCGTGCGATGACGCTGCCGGCGAAATTCGGCGCATGGCGCGTCACCGTTGCGATGACGACGTCGGCGAATGCCTCCTTCTCCGCCGGATCGGACCACGAGCGGCCTTTTGGCAGCCGCGGCGCGACGTGTTGAACGAACAGGCTCGCGACATGCCGGCCCGGTGGCGCCAGCGTCGTGTCGAGTGTCGAGGGGATCAGCATCTCCACCACCGGGTCGCGAGACCACCCGGTCGCACGTGCGTCGAGATAGGCCCGCTCGAGATAGCCGAGCGTCGGCCCGATGACGATGCCGGAGCCGTGGTGAGGCAGGCCCGGTGAGTGCCCTGGCCGACAGGTGAAGTCAGGCAGCTCCGCGAGCGCAACATTCATGCGGAACGTGCCCGAGCCGGTCTTGATCGCGGTGAAGCGGCGTCTATCGGCGTCGCTGACCAAATGCTCTGGAACATACGCACGGAACAGCAGCTTCGGCGGTATGGCGCTTGCCACGGCACGGGCGCGGACCTCTTCGCCGCTCGCCAGCACGACGCCCGTCACCTTTCGGTCGTCGGCGCGCAGCATAGCCACCTGCGCGCTGGTGCGTATCTCAGCACCCGCGCCCCGCGCGGCAGCGGCCATCGCCTGGGTGATCGCGCCCATGCCGCCCAGCGCATGGCCCCATACGCCCGCCTTGCCGTTCACCTCGCCGAAGCAGTGGTGCAGCAGGACGTAGGCGGTACCGGGGGTCGAGGGCGCGGCATAGGCGCCGACGATGCCGTCGAACGCAAATGCGCCCTTCACCACGTCGCTCTCGAACCACTGGTCGAGGAAATCGGCCGCACTCTTGGTGAATAGATCGAGCACCAGTCGCTTGTCGTCGAGCGAAAGGCCCAGCATGCGCCGGCCAACCTTGCCGGCGCGGATCGCCTCGACGAGCCCCCCGCCCGCATTCGGCGGCGTTTCGAGGACCAGGTCGCGCAGCACATTCGCCGCCCGATCGAGTGCCGCGTCGTAGGCCGGCAACCGCTCCGCGTCGCGCTTGGAGAATTGCGCAATCGCCGACTGCCGGGCGGCGAGCCCATAGGGCATCAGCAGACCGCGCTCGCCGTCCACTGGCCAGAAATTCGCCGCCGGTCGCTCGACGATCTTGAGACCGTGGGCGGCGAGATCGAGATCGCGAATAACGTGTGGGGATAAGAGACTGACCGTGTAGGCGGCGACGGAATTGCGAAAGCCGGGGTGGAATTCCTCCGTCATCGCCGCGCCGCCGACCACGGCATTCTTCTCGAGCACGACGACGGAGAGTCCGGCGCGCGCGAGATAGGCAGCCGCGACGAGCCCGTTGTGCCCACCGCCGACGATGGCGACGTCATAGCCGCCTGCCTGATTGTTTCCTCTCGATGACATCGCGCGCTTTTCCAGGATTGTTTCGCGGCATGCAATGACTCCGCCCTTGCGATAGCCGCCGAATTGGGTTGCCTTGACCATGAAATCGACGTCGCGGCATCGAGCAGCGGAGTGGTCGAGGCGACGAAACTGGCGGATCGAATGTGTGGCGGTCGCGTTAATGCGTCGTCAACCCGGTCTCGGATAGGCTCGAAAGGTCAACGTTTCCGAATGGGATTTCGCTGGATGCAGAGCGCCGCCAATCCGACCGCCAGCACGAGCGTGCCCGCTGTCGCGCGTCGCCAGCCCAGCCATACCGCCGACCGCGCGCTCGGAATTGTGCTGATGTCCGTGGTGCCGGCTATCTTCTGGACCACACTCGCGGCGGGCGTATCGCCTCTGTTCGGTTACGAGATCGAGTCCACCACTTTGCTGCAAATCGGTGCCGGCATCGCGCTGTTTCTCGCCGTCGTCGCCGCCGCATTGATGCAGCGCAGCGTTTAGGGCGACATCGCCCTCAATGCCAAGGCACAGGCGGCCCGTCGGGTTGCGCAGATCGCCTTACATTCAAGACTTCGAGCGCATCTGCCCGATCGAACGTCCCTCTCAGCCCGCCCCTCTCAACCCCACGAACACGCCATCTTGCGGCAGTTGCGCCGCCGGTCGCCGACGCTGCATCGCGCAGGCTTCAGCCGGCATGTGCGGCAACTGTAAGCGGAGATACAGCCGCGATACGACCCGCCGCGGCGGAAGTTGCAGGCGAGCACGGTCTGGCAGTCCCGCTGCGGATTAACGAGCCCCCCGGGCCCTGCCTGCGCGAGCGTCGGCGTGGGATGGACGACCGCCAGCATGACCGCAAGGACTGCGAGGAGCACTGGCAGCAACGAGCGGCCCACGGCGCGGATCGCAGCCGTGGCCACATGATCGCGCTCGAAGCCCCCGACGGCCTGCAAGAGGTGGGAAGTCAATGCCGAGATGCCGTGGGACATGACATACCTCGCTTCGCTGCCGGTCAGCGGCCCGAAGTGTCAGGCATGGCATGCAAGCTTGCAACCGCCAAACCGCGAACGCCGTGAATGCAGGGCGCGGCGCGAGCGGCCATGTGCCCGCCCGGCCACGCCCCGGTCCGTATCACTCGGCCGCAGCGCGCGATTTCGGCTGAACCAGCGCCATGTAATCGTTCATGAGCGTCTGGCAGATGGCGCCCGGCGTGTAGCGGAACTCGCCGATCTCGGAGACGGGTGTGACCTCGGCGGCCGTTCCCGTGACGAAGCACTCGCTGAAGCTGCCGAGTTCATCGGGGAGGATCGTCCGCTCGACCACCTCGATGCCCCGCTTCCGGGCGAGATCGATCACCGTGCGGCGCGTAATGCCGTCGAGGAAGCAGTCCGGTGTCGGCGTGTGGATCACACCATCCTTGATGAAGAAGATGTTGGCGCCCGTGCATTCGGCGACATGACCACGCCAGTCGAGCATCAGCGAATCGGAATATCCGGCGCGCTCGGCGCGGTGCTTCTCGATGGTGCAGATCATGTAGAGACCCGCCGCCTTGGCCGTGTAGGGCGCGGTGTCCGGCGCCGGCCGGCGATACGTCGCCCGTGCGATACGGATACCCTTCAGCCGCTGCTCGATGGGGAAATAGGAGCCCCAGTCCCAGGCGGCGATGGCGAGATGGATTTTCGTCTGCTGGGCCGAAACGCCCATCTGCTCACTGCCGCGCCAGGCGAACGGGCGGATGTAGGCATTGGTGAGATTGTTGGCGCGCAGCACCTCGCGGCAGGCCGCATCGATCTCGGCCACCGTGTAGGGGATCTCGAAGTCCATCGTCCGCGCCCCCGTGACGAGGCGCTCGGAATGTTCCGTGAGCTTGAAGATTTCTCCGTCGTAGGCGCGCTCGCCCTCGAACACCGCGCTGGCATAGTGCAGCGCGTGCGTGAGGACGTGAACCTTCGCGTCCCGCCACGGCACCAGAACGCCATCGAACCAGATGACGCCATCGCGGTCGTGATATGGAACGAGGTCGGCCATCATTCTCTCCCGGGATCGATCTCAAGCGGTGTCCGCTGCCTGTCCGCCGCTGGCTCGGGGAGCGGCGCGGGCGGAGGCGCGGAGGGATGCTAAACCGCCCTGTCCGCCACGGCCATAGCCGCGGATCGGCAACCGCATCTCGGCGCTGATCCGGCTCGGCGCGCTGTCGCAATCAACGCTCGGAAAGGGCTTGCACCAACTACCAATCGGCGCCAAATAAGTCAACATCACTGACGTAAATTGGGTGCCACCATGCAGCTTCCGGTCGACACCGCCAAGCACCAGGTCGATACCGTCCGTGTCGACGACGATGCCCGCCAGCGTCTCATCGCCTGTGTCGAGCTGCTCTTCTTCGCCTATCGTGATTTCACAAGCGACCCCGACCGCCTTCTCGACCAGTACGGATTTGGTCGCGCCCACCATCGCGTACTGCATTTCGTCAGCCGCAATCCGGGCCTGCGCGTCGCAGATCTGCTGCTCATCCTCCAGATCACCAAGCAGAGCCTCGCGCGCGTGCTGAAGCAGCTGATCGACGAGGGTTTCATCGCCCAGCGCTCGGGCAAGGAGGACCGCCGCGAGCGGCTGCTGTTCGTCACCATCAAAGGCGCTAAACTCGCGGACCGGCTCACCGATCTCCAAGTGCGGAGGATCGCTGAAGCGCTCGAAAAGGCAGGTCCCGAAGCCGACGAAATGACGCGGCGCTTTCTCTTTGCCATGATTGGTGAGAAGGATCGCGAGAAGGTCCGGGAGCTCATCCGCCTCACTGGCGCATCGCTTCCCGAGCCGGCCAACGCCGAGCGCCCGATACCGGAGGACGCGACATGAGCTTGCCAGCCGCCGTGCCGAAGGAGCCGCTGCCCGACGACGCGCCCCACGTCCTCGTCGTCGACGACGACCAGAAGATCCGCGACCTGCTGCGCCGCTACCTGACCGAAAACGGCTTCCGCGTGACACCCGCCGCCGACGCCGCTTGCGCCCGCGCCGCCATGCGCGGCCTCACCTTCGACCTCGTGATGCTGGACGTCATGATGCCTGGCGAAAGCGGCCTCGATCTTGCGCGCGACCTCAAGAAGACGCTCGACGTTCCGATCCTCATGCTCACCGCGCGCTCCGACCCCGAGCATCGCATCGCCGGTCTCGAGGCAGGCGTCGACGACTATCTGCCAAAGCCGTTCGAGCCGCGCGAGCTGCTGCTGCGACTTCAGAACATTCTACGCCGAAACCGTCCCGTTTCAGCCGAAGCGCCGCCTCCCGGCGACGAAGTCCGCATGGGAGCCTACGTCTTCCATATTGGCCGCGGCGAACTCAGAAAGGACGACGAGACGGTGAAGCTCACCGAGCGCGAGCGCGACCTGTTGCGCCAGTTTGCCCAGCGCCCGGGCCAGCCGATCCAACGCCACGAACTCTCGAGCGACGACACTACGGGCAGCGAGCGCGCCATCGACGTGCAGATCAACCGCCTGCGCCGCAAGATCGAAATCGATCCCTCCAATCCGGTCTACCTGCAGACGGTTCGCGGCAAGGGCTACATCCTCTATACAGACTGACGGGATGCGTCCGCCGAGGCCGGCTGGCGCGGCGCAGGCCACTGTTCCTTCGCTTGAGCACGAAGGAAAAGGAGCAGCGCCGGGTCCCGTCCTTGGAGAACCGACCACGCGATGCAGTTGCTGCGCGACATCCCGGCCGCCGACGAGCGGCGCCGTTACGGCCGGCGCGCATGGGTGCACCTGCGCTCGTGGGTGGGCCGCGTCCGGTCCGGCACCGCGGATGCCGCGCGTCGCTTCGCCGACCTGATGCCGAAGGGCCTCTACGCACGCGCCCTCATCATCATCATCGCGCCGATCGTCGTACTCGAAGGCGTCATCGCTTTCGTCTTCATGGAGCGGCACTGGCAGGCGGTGACGCGCCGCCTCTCGGAGGCGACCGCGCGCGACGTGGCTGCCATCATCGACCTCTACCAGCAGCACCCTGGCAAGGAGAACCACGCCCGGCTGATCGAACTCGCGCGTGATCGGCTTGCCTTGTCGATGCAGCTCCTGCCGCCGGGCGACCTGCCGGAAACACGCCCCAAGCCGTTCTTCGGCCTGCTCGACCGCGCGCTTTCCGACGAGATCCGACGCAACGTCAATCGTCCCTTCTGGATCGATACGGTCGGCCAGTCGCGCCACGTCGAGATCCGCGTGCAGCTGGACGATGCCATCCTTCGCGTGATCGCGACGCGCACGCAGACCTACGCCTCGAACTCGCACATCTTCCTGCTTTGGATGGTCGGCACGTCGGTGATCCTGCTGACCGTCGCGATCATGTTCCTGCGCAACCAGATCCGTCCGATCCTGCGGCTTGCCGAAGCCGCCGACGAGTTCGGCAAAGGGCGGCCGGTACCGGAGGATTTCCGCCCGCGCGGCGCGCGCGAGGTGCGCCAGGCGGCGCAGGCGTTCCTGGAGATGCGCGACCGCATCAAGACTCACGTCGACCAGCGCACCGTCATGCTCGCCGGCGTGAGCCACGATCTGCGAACCATCCTGACGCGCTTCAAGCTGGAGCTGGCGTTGCTCGGCGACACTCCTGAAGCGCAATCGCTGCGCGCCGACGTCAACGAGATGCAGCACATGCTGGAGGACTACCTCGCCTTCACCAAAGGTGACGGTGGCGAGGAAGCACGCCCAACACTCGTGCGTGCGCTACTCGAGGAGATTCTCGACGAGGCAGTGGTGTACGGCACGCCGATCGAGCTCAAGATGCGCAAGCGCAGCCAGAACCTCGTCGTGCCGCTGAAGCGCAACGCCTTCAAACGCGCCATCACCAATCTCGTCACCAATGCCGTGCGCTACGGCGACCAGATCGTGATCCGCGCCGCGACCGAGGGGCCGTGGCTGCGCGTCGAGGTCGACGACGACGGCCCCGGTATTCCGGCCGACGAGCGCGACAACGTTTTCAAGCCGTTTTACCGCATCGACCACGCGCGTAACGTCGACAAGAGCAACACCGGTCTCGGCCTCGCCATCGCCCGCGACATCGCCAAGAGCCACGGCGGCGACATCACGCTCGGGCAAAGCTCCCTCGGCGGCCTCAAGGCCATCATCAGCGTGCCGCTCTGATTTTTTTTTGCGCTGCCGATTCACGTTCGCCCTTCCGGCGAACGATCGGAGCGCGGACTGGGCGCTGCCGATTCACGCTCAGCTTTCAGCTCAACGATCGGAGCGCGGACACGTCGCGGCCGATTCACGCTCAGCTTTCAGCTGAACGATCGGAGCGCGGACTGGGCGCTGCCGCCAAATGTTTGCCGCGAGAGAGTTCCGGATGCTCGGCGCACGCGCCTCAGGCCGATCCGTGCGGCGGCTCCGATGGCGCAGCGGTCGACGTACGTCCGCTATCGCTCGCACCATCGGCCGCGCGCGCACTGCGTCCCGAAATGATCGCAGCCAGACCTTCTCCGATCCGCTTCACCGTTCGGCTGGCGTCGCCCACCGCCGACAGTGTGCGCTCGCCGCGCCTCAGCCGCCGGTCGAGCGCCGCCATGGTCCGCGCAAGACCCGGATCGTCGTCATCGAGCCAAGTCCGGAGCACCGACGCATAGACCGACGTCAGGCCGGCCACCTTCACGCCGCCCTCGATGCCGCCGCTGTCGATACCGGCGGCCTGAAGCATCCAGCCCTGTGAAGCGAGCATGGCGCGGATCGCAGCCGGCTCCGTCGAGGCGTCGGCGACAATTGAGCGGATTGCGCCTTTGAACGGCGCCAGCACGTCGAGGCGCGCCATCAGCACCTCGAACAAGCGGTCACGCTTACCGTCCTCGGCGGCAGGCGGTGCCATTTTCGAAAGCACCTCGTCGTCGATGGCGCGGGCGAGTAGGGCCAAAACGTCACCTTTTGCCTGCGCGTGCTCGCGAAGGCCCATTAGCCCAAGGCCCGCTCGCTCGCCGATCTCGCGCAGCGTCACGTCGCGCCATGGCTTCTCCGCGGCGAGCGCCAGCGCTGCGCCGACAATGCGTCCTCTCGGTGTCGTTTCGTCGATCATGCCAATCGCCTCCTCGAGCAGCCTGCCGGAAGAAGTAGGGAGACGGACCGGCGAATGCCAGGGTCTAGCCCGCGAAGGATGCGCCGATTTTGCATGTCCCGTTAGCAGTCGCGAGCGGACACCACCTCGCCGTCTTCTTTCGTGAAATCGCCGATCTGCGGATTTTCAAGAATCTCCAGCACAACCTCCGACGGTCTACATAGCCGCACACCTTTCGCCGTCACGACGATGGGCCGGTTGATGAGGATCGGATGCTCCATCATGGCGTCCACGAGTTCCTCGTCGCTCCATTTCTCCTGCTCGAGGCCAAGCTCGGCGTAGGGCGTGCCCTTCTCGCGCAAGAGTTCGCGCGCCGACATGTCCATGCGGGCCAGAAGATCGATCAGCCCCGTGCGCGACGGCGGCTCCTTCAGATACTCGATCACGCGCGGCTCGACGCCCGAGGCCCGGATCATAGCGAGCGTGTTCCGCGAGGTGCCACACTTCGGGTTGTGATAGATGGTGACGCTCATCGAGTAGCACCCTTGGTTGGCCGCGTTGCCGGACCGGTTTCATGCGCCACTCTCAGAACCGCTCCGCCGCTTTCGTACCAAGGTTTGGTTCGATTGACGATTGCAACCACGGACAGCATCACCGGCACCTCGATCAGAACGCCGACGACGGTTGCAAGCGCCGCGCCCGATTCGAAGCCGAACAGACTGATGGCCGTCGCCACGGCTAATTCGAAGAAGTTGCTCGCGCCGATCAGCGCCGACGGGCCAGCGACGCAGTGGGCCTCGCCCGCCGCCCGGTTCAAGAGATAGGCGAGCCCCGAATTGAAATAAACTTGAATGAGGATCGGAACGGCGAGAAGTGCGATGACGATAGGCTGTCTCAGAATCTGCTCGCCCTGGAAACCAAAGAGCGCCACGAGAGTGACCAGCAATGCCACCACGGAGACGGGCTGAAGTCGCGCGACCGCCGCCGCAAGGCGACCCTCTCCGCCCTGCGACAACAGCCATCTGCGCGCGGCCTGTGCAACGATCACGGGGATGACGATGTAGAGCGCGACAGAGAGCAGCAACGTCTCCCACGGCACAGTGATAGCCGAGAGTCCGAGCAGCAGAGCGACGATCGGCGCGAACGCGAAGATCATGATGACATCGTTCAGCGCGACTTGACTGAGCGTGAAGTGCGGCTCTCCATCTGAGAGATTGCTCCACACGAAAACCATGGCCGTGCATGGCGCTGCCGCGAGCAGGACGAGCCCGGCGATGTAACTGTTGATCTGGTCAGCCGGCAACATGTCACGGAACAGGTAGCCGATGAACAGCCAGCCCAACAGCGCCATCGAGAACGGCTTGACCGCCCAGTTGACCAGCAGCGTAACGCCAATGCCCCGCCAGTGCTGCCTCACACCTGAGAGCGCCGCGAAATCGATGCGCAGAAGCATCGGAACGATCATCAGCCAGATCAAGGCCGCGACAGGCATGTTGACGTTCGCGACTTCTGCAGCGCCGATCGTCTGAAAGACGCTCGGAAACGAATGACCGAGCGCCACACCGATGGCGATGCAGAGCCCAACCCAGAGAGTGAGGTAGCGCTCAAAAATGCTCATGATGGAACCTGTAACGAGAATTGAGTTCGGCCGGAGTTGATCGTCGAAGTAGCGTCAGCCGGTCGCCGCCACATCCTCTGCCGCCTCGCGGCCGATCGCCTCGAGCTGTCGCTGGAGCGATAGTTCGTCAAGGCCGTCGATCGGGAGATTGGTGAAGATTGAAATCCGCTGATACAGCATGCGGTGCGTGTCGGCGAACGCCGCGGCGATTTCAGCGTCGCTGCCCCGTACCTCGGACGGATCGGCGACACCCCAATGCGCCGACATCGGTTGACCGGGCCAAACCGGGCATGTTTCGGCGGCCGCGTTGTCACAAACGGTGAATACGAAGTCCATGCGCGGTGCGCCGGGCTGAGCGAACTCGTCCCACGACTTCGAGCGGATCGCAGCTATGTCGTAGTTGAGCCGCTCGAGTAGATGCAGCGCAAATGGGTTGACCCGCCCTCTCGGCTGGCTGCCGGCGCTGAAACCACGGAAGCGTCCCTTGCCCAAGCGGTTCATGATCGCCTCGGCGATGACGCTGCGGGCAGAATTGTGCGTGCAGAGAAACAGGACGTTGAACGTCTGGCGCGCTTCCTCGGTCATCGTCAGGCTCCCCGCCGGCTTCGCTTGTCGGGCCGTGCAGACGCGACGGCCGGGATTGGCTCGCAGCACCTGCTCTCGGTGGCTTGTGGCGCCGCGATCCCGCACAGCTCGGGTCGCCCACCGCAGCAATCCTCGGTCAGGAATTCAATCAGCTCGCGCATCGCATCCGCCTCGAACCGGTATCGGATGAAACGGCCTTCGCGGACTTGCGACACCAGCCCTGCCCGCTCCAGTTCCTTCGTGTGGAAGGAAAGGCCAGTCGGCGCGAGGCCGACCTCCTCGGCGAGCCCGCCGGCCGTCACTCCATCGCTGCCCGCAGCGACGAGGCGGCGGAAGAGTGCGAGGCGATGCGGATTGGCCAGTGCGGCAAGCGCGCGGACGACTTTTTCCTGATCCATAATTTCATTACTTAAAGGATTGTTGAAATATAGGCAATCGCTCATGTCGCGCCGGTCTGCTTGCTCCATCTTCGGAATGATACCCGCCAGCCTGCCATCGGCGGAGATCGAAGCGCTCCGCGCAATGGTCAGGAGCCGTGGCCCGCTCCTTGGACGCCATGGTGAAGGATTCAAGTCGCGACCTCGATCGACCGCGACGGCGATTTCGGACGAGGCGCCCCCCTTACAGTCCGGCTCGGTCACATCTCAGCATTCACAGGTCCGTGAGCCGGGAGGAAATCCCATTGCCCTATCTGTAACATTATATCATATCAGCCATGGATCAGCCGCTTGCCACGCGACCGCATCCATTGGTGTCCGGCGCCGCCTCCCTCCTGTGGCGGGCGCCCCACCCGAAGACCGCCCGGCCGCCGGAGACCAGAAAAGGTCTCGCCGGGCGCAACTGACAAGGCCGCGAGCCCGGTTCATCCCCCGGCCAGCTCGCGGCCTCTTTTCGTTGCGGCCGCCACGGCCTCGGCGAGCAGCGACGGCAGACCGTCGCCCTCGCGCATCAGCACTCCAAGCGCCGCGGCGGTGGTACCGCCCGGCGACGTGACGTTGCGACGGAGCTGAGCCGCGTCGTCCTGTGACTGGTGCAAGAGTTCGCCTGATCCCGAAACCGTCGCCCGTGCCAGCCGGTCGGCAAGGGCGGCGTCGAGACCCTGGGCACGCCCGGCGGCGGCCAGTGCCTCGGCGAGCAAGAAGACGTAAGCGGGGCCGGAGCCGGAAACCGCGGTGACGGCATCCATCAGCGCCTCGTCCTCGACCCACCCCACCTCGCCGACCGCTGTTAGAAGGGCTGTCGCCAAGGCACGCTGCGGCTCGCCCGCTGCCGTGTTCGCGACGCAGACGGTCATGCCCCGGCCAATCGCCGCCGGCGTGTTGGGCATCGCTCGCACTACGGCGGCACCGGGCGGCAGATGGTGCTCGAAGCTGGCGATGGTGCGTCCGGCGGCGATGGAGAGCAGAAGGGTTTCGGGACCGGCCATGCGGGCGAGCCCTGGCAGTACCGCCTCCATGATCTGCGGCTTCACCGCGACGACGATCACGGCCGGGGGCGATGGCAGCGGCTTGGCCTCGCCCATGATCGCGATGGCGTGGCGCGCCAGCAGCGCTGCGACTTCAGGCGGCGGCGCAGGGTCGACGACCGTCACGTGCTGCGGGCTCAAGCCACGCGCAAGCCATCCCGCGATCATGGCGCCGCCCATCTTGCCGGCGCCGGCGAGAACGAGCGTACCGTTGAGCGGGAAAGTCATAGGCGCCCCCTGATCGGACAAGCTGCTGCGACGAACGTCTCGAGCAGCCTGTCACGGGTGCGCCAGATCGCCGGGCTCGCCGATATGCTGGCCGCTCAGGCCTGACCCTCGGTCTCGAACATGGTCGAGACGAGCGCCTCGCGGCTCTCCTTACCGGCCCAGACGACGAACTGGAAGGCTTGATAGTAGCGCTCGCACGCTTCGAGCGCGGCCGTCAGCAGCGTCTCGCACTGCCGCGCCGTCGCCACCGCACCATTGAGCAGCAGCGTCTGGCGGTACATCACGAGCCCTTCGTGGGTCCACAGATCGAAGTGGCCGATCCAGAGCTGCTCGTTGATCTGACAGATGAGGCGATAGAGTTCGTTCGATCGGTAGTCCGGCACCTTGAGATCGAAGGCGCACGCAAGGTGCATCGACTCGAGGTCGCCGCGCCAATGGATGGAGAGCTGGTAGTCGGTGCGCGTGCCGGCCACGATCATGGTCAGCTCGTCGTCTCCGGCGCGGTCGACATGCCAGTCGTGCGCGTTGGCGATGTGCTCCACCAGATCGATCGGATTGGTCATCCGATCGTAGCCGCGTTCTGCCGATCCCATTCGCCGTCCTCGGTTCTTGCTGCTTGTTTCGTTGAGGTGACACACACGCGTTGCCCAAACGACGCGCCGACGAAAACAGACCCATCCGCGAGTCGCAAGCCAACGCGGCCCTTGTCCACGTTGAAAGCGCCCAAGGGGCGAGGAAAGCCCGCAAAACGGCGCTTCGGGGGCGATTACGCACAAGAGCTGTGGACTGCCGCGTGAGGGGCGCCGGCGACAGCGCAATGGCGGCCATGACGCGCCTGTAAAGACACGCCGCGCGTTGCCGGAGCGAGCCAGAGTGCGATCGGGCCAACTTGCTCAGCCGGGGCACGCCAAAGCAGGAGGCCAGCACCCGATCCCTGGTTTCCAGAGCTTGCGGATTTGCCGTCGCGCAAGCTCGCCTGGAAAACTCAGGCGGGAGCTATGCCGAGACGGCGCTCGAGCTCGGCGATGCGCGCCTCGAGACGCGCGTTCTCGGCGCGTGCCTTCTCCGCCATGGCTTTCACCGCCTCGAACTCCTCGCGGGCGACCACGTCCATGTCGCGCAGGAACCGTTCACCCTGGGAGCGCACCAGCGTCTCGACCTCGCGCTTGACGCCCTGCGCCGCGCCGGCCGCGTCCGTCATCACGCGGGCAAGCTCGTCGAATATGCGATTGCTGGTCTGGGTCATGTGTCTCTCACCTTTGCGTCCGTGCCCGTCCGGCCCGGTGGTCTCGGTGCCGCGTCGCGGGGGCAGCCGTAACCCACCTGCTCGACGATGCTTGCTAGTCCGGGCTCCCGTGGCCGGCAAGCCCCGGCCTGCGGTCGGGGCGACTATGGCGGCGGCCCCGCGCCCGATCAAGCGCGGCAGTACCGCGCTTGACACTCCGCCTGCGGTCGCCAAAACGATCCGTGCAACGGACAGCCCGGCGCCGGACGACACCTCCAGCCGCGGCGCAGAGGAAGGATTGAGACCTTGGAAATCCTCGCCATCCCGTTCCCAAACATCGACCCCGTGGCCATCTCCATCGGCCCGCTGTCGGTCAAATGGTACGGTCTCGCCTATATGGCCGGCCTGCTGCTCGGCTGGCTCTACGTCAAACGTCTCATCGCCAGCGAACGGCTTTGGGCCCGAGATCGCGCGCCGCTGAGCGAGCCGATGATCGACGATCTGCTGCTGCTCGTCACGTTCGGCGTGGTGATCGGCGGCCGTCTCGGCCACGTGCTGTTTTACGAGCCCCAATATTACCTCTCGCGACCGCTCGAAATTTTCAAGATCTGGCAAGGCGGGATGGCCTTCCACGGCGGCGTGCTGGGAGTGGCGTTGGCGATATGGGCATTCTCACGCTGGCGAGGCGCGGGACTGCTCAGCGTCGCCGACGTGGTGACGGCCGCGGTTCCGATCGGCCTCTTCTTCGGCCGCATCGCCAACTTCATCAACTCCGAGGTGGTGGGCACCGTCTCCAGCGTGCCGTGGGCTATCGCCTTCCCGGGGTACGGAGATGCCCCGCGACACCCGGCGATGCTCTACGAAGCGCTTCTTGAGGGCGCTGTGCTGTTCGCAATTCTCTACTGGCTGATCCATAAACGCGGCTCGCTGAAGCTGCCGGGACTGACAGTCGGTGCTTTCCTCGCAGGCTACGGGCTGTTCCGCATCGTCTGCGAGCTGTTCAAGATCGAGGAATACCGCATCCTGTTCGACGGCTGGCCAATCACGCGCGGCATGGCCTATTCGGTGCCGATGGTGCTGCTCGGGGCCTACTTCATCCGTCGCGCGCGGCGCGCGGCAATCGATACGGAGGCAAGCGTAACGTGAGCTCAAACGGCGAGCCGTCCTACGATGCCGAGGCGCGGCGAGACACGCCCCTCGCGCTGAAGCTGAAGAAGCAGATCAAGGGTGATGGACCGCTCCCGGCGGACGAATACATGCGGGCCTGCCTGCAGGACGCGGAGCACGGCTATTACCGCAACAAGTCCGCCATCGGCAGCGCCGGCGACTTCATCACCGCGCCCGAGATCACGCAGGTGTTCGGCGAGATCATCGGCGCGTGGGTCGCGGTCACCTGGCAGCAGATGGGCGCGCCGGATCGGCTGCGACTGGTGGAACTGGGGCCCGGTCGCGGCACCTTGATGAGCGACATCACCCGAGTGCTCCGCCGCGTGCCACCGCTCGCCTCGGCCTTGTCGATCGAGCTTCTGGAGACCAGCGAGCCATTGCGCGAGCAGCAGCGTGCAATCCTTGCCGATTGCGGCTTCCCGCTCGCTTGGCCGGCAGCGATCGAGCCGCGAGAGGGTGTCGCCACCATCCTCATCGCCAACGAGTTCCTCGACTGCCTCGCGCCGATCTCGTGGGTGAAGGGCGCCGACCGCTGGGCACGGCGGCTGGTGACGGTCGATGACCTGGGCCGGCTGCAGTTCGCCACCGAGTTCATGCCCAGTGCCGGCAAGCACATCGCACTGCGGTTTCCCGATGCCGCTGAGGGAAGCGTCTACGAGGAGATGCCATCGGAGGGTTTCGCGGCAGGGCTGGCGCGCATCGCCGGTCAGTCACCGCTGGTCGCGCTGCTCCTCGACTACGGCAGCAGCGACGACGGGCTCGGCGACACGTTGCAGGCCGTCAGACAACACGCCTACGAGCACCCGCTGGCGTCGCCAGGCGAGGCCGACCTCACCTGCCACGTCAAATTCTCCTGGTACCGGGAGGACATCGAAGCCGAGGGCCTCGCCGTCGACGGCCCGGTGACTCAGGCGGAATTCCTCGGCGCGCTCGGCCTCGTGCAACGTGCTTCGAAGCTGATGAGCGCCAATCCCGAGATCGCCCACGACATCGAGGCGGGCGTCGCACGCATCATGGCGGTACCCGGCATGGGCGACCGCTTCAAAGTGCTCGGCGCACGTTCCGCGGGCCTGCCGCCGCTTGCCGGGTTCTGACGCGCGGGGCGTTCGGGGCCGAGGGGCAAGGCGGCACGAGCCGTCAGGCCGCGGCCTTGATGCCGATCGTGACGGAACCGCGGTAGCTGCCGTCCGCCAGGCGCTCGATCGCCAGCGTCTGCGCCGCGAGCTGTTTCGGAGTGTTGTCGCGGAAGATCATGTCGCGATCGAGCGGCGAGCGAGCAAAGTGGTCGCGGCTCTGCTGGTAGACCGGATCGCGCCCGTAGACCTCGCTGCAAATGTCGCCTGGAATCGCCAATTGCGAGGTGAGCACGCGCTGGCGGTAGTCGATCGCCGACGTGATGCTCGGATAGACCTCGAAATGCATGTGCGGATAGCGCCCGAGGTAGCAGCCCGGAATGATGGTCTGGAATTCGATACGCCCTTTCTCGTCGCTGACGCCGACCGCGCGCAGATAGCTGCGATCCGGCAAGTCATAGATCGAGTACCGGCCAGCGGCATCGCAATGCCAGAGGTAGACCGCGTGACCCGCGAGGGGCGTGCACGACGGGCCGACCGCGACGAGACTGACCGTGAGGTCCAGTACCGTACCTTCTGCCGGAGAACCGGCCGACTCTAGGTTTGCCCGCATGTCGCGCCGGACGATGCCGCTGTCGCGCAGGACGTTGGCGAGCGTGCCGTGGGCCTTGTTGGAGCCATCAGCGGGAAACGGACCTGCGACCTCCTCCGGGTGCACGACACACGCCACACCGTCGGGCCCTGTCGCGACCACCTCGGCCTCGGCCTTTCCGGCGAAAGGAAGGTTGTCGCAAGCGCTGGTGGCGACCGCGGCGGCCGAGGCGATCAGTCCGAGCGCGCGGCGGCGTGTCAGCACGGCTGCGAGATCGTGGGGCAATCCTAGGTCGTGTTCGTCGGCCATGGTGTCAGTCATCCTCCGTTGCCCGCCATGCGGGCTCCCCCTGGGAAGCACGCGGGCAAAACGCGGCTCTACCTGCGGGACGGGCGGGCCCAGTCCTTTCCGTCGCTCCTCGCGCCCAAACTGTCCGGCGTTGCACGTCGCCGCGCCAGGGTGGTGCCCGGAGACACCGATCAGCAGTCGGCCGTGATCACCATCCGCCGGTCAATAACGCCGCGGGGCTGCATCGGCCGAAGGGATGCGCTATCGGTTGCCCTCGCCTTGCCGCGCACACTGGCGGACAAGCCCATTGGAGAACGCGCCCGTGCCGAACCCGATCGTCGATCCCGGGCTTGGTGCCCTCGCCGGCATCCGCCACGGCTTCTTCACGCGCGAGGGGGGCGTGTCGGACGGGATTTACGCGAGCCTCAACTGCGGACTTGGCTCGAACGACGATCGCGCCGCCGTGATCGAGAACCGGCGCAGGGTGGCGGGTTTTCTCGGGAGCCGCGAGTTTCCCGTGGTGACGCTCCATCAGACCCATTCGGCGACCGCCGGCCTCGTCGGCGGTGCCGTTGCCGGAGACCTGCCCAAAGCCGACGCCGTTGTAACTGCGGCGCCGGGCGTCGTCGTCGGCGCACTTGCGGCCGACTGCGCTCCCGTCCTGTTCGCCGATCCCGTCGCCAAGGTCGTGGCAGCCGCTCACGCCGGATGGCGCGGCGCCGTCTCCGGCATTCTCGAGGCCGCAGTCGCTAAAATGGAGGAGGTCGGCGCCGATCGCGCGCGCATCCATGCTGCGCTCGGACCGTGCATCGGCCAGGACGCCTACGAGGTCGGGCCCGAGTTCGAGTCCGAGCTGCTGACCCTCTCGCCCGCCAACGCTCGCCACTTCCGCCGCCCGACGGCTGGCGGGAGGGCACACTTCGACCTGCCGGGCTACGTGCTCGCCCGGCTCGGCGGACTCGGCCTCGCGCGGGTTTCGTCGGCGCACCTCTCAACTTATGAGAACGAATCGAGACTGTTCAGCTACAGGCGCTGCTGCCACCGCAAGGAGCCGGATTACGGCCGCCAAATCTCCGCCATTGTCGTGGCCTAGGAGCACAATCCACAATTTAGAGGGGTGTGACTGGCGATAGGCGGCCTGCCGGAGTGCGGACGATAGGCTGCGTGGGTGGACTCAGAGCCGCCCGCCCGGTTATTTCAATGGCAGTGTACCGGTTCAAGAGGAGCTGAAGGCCGCAGGGTAAGTACGCCGGCCGCCGGAAATACAGCGGGTCGTATGATTTGAGGGGGACGTCACTGTGACGACCAATGATGCTGCTGCGGCGAGAATGACGGCTCGGACAGCGCCTGCCGCGCATCGCGCAGGACGGTCCGGTTGGATCGCGGCCGCGATCGCCCTGGCGGGTACGATGCTCGCCGGCTGCGAGACCGGCGGCAACCTGCTCGGCTCGGCCGGGGACTCGGGTCCCGCCACCGCCCTGAATACTCCGCCGCCCGCCGCCGTGACGTCTGGCGCGAAGGTGGCCGTCGCCCCCGTCATCGGCGCGCCGGAAACGGTTGCCAAGCAGATGCAGGCGAGCCTCGGAACAGCGCTCGGCCGCTCGAGCATCGCCGTCGCCCAAAACGCGACGGACCGCGCCGACTACACCTTGCGCGGTTATGTTGTATCCGCCCGCGAGAAGACCGGCGTGAAGGTGTCCTACATTTGGGACGTCACCGATCCTGCTGGGCAGCGCGTGAACCGCATCACCGGCGAAGAGCTGATCCCCGGCGCCCAGGGCAGCCGCGATCCCTGGTCGTCCGTGTCGCCGCAGGTGATCGACACCATTTCGAACAAGACCGCAGGCCAGGTTGCATCATGGCTGCCGTCGCAGGGCCGCTCGGCGAGCGTTCCGGTGGCACAGGCTCCGGCCGCGGGTGGTGCCCGCGCCGGCCAGCAGGTCGCCACAGCCCCTGCCGCGCCAAGCACGACCACGGGCAGCATCGGCCGCGCCGGCCCCATGATGGCGTTTGTCCCGAACGTCACCGGAGCACCCGGCGATGGCCGCATATCGCTCACGAGTGCCCTGCAACGCGAACTGTCGAAGAGCGGCGTTTCGCTCGCCAGCGCCGCCGGCAACGCCTATCGCGTCGAAGGCATCGTCAAGGTCGGCGATGCCAAGGACGGCAAGCAGCCGATTGCCATCGACTGGCATGTCAAGGACCCGGCAGGCAAGAACATCGGCACGGTATCGCAGAAGAACGATATTGCGGCCGGAGCTCTCGACGGCGCCTGGGGTCCGACGGCGGACGCCGCAGCGGCTGCCGCCAGCCAGGGCATCATCAAGCTGCTGCCCAAGGCGAACTGAGGCACTACTCCGCGGTGCCATTCCTCGCGAGGCTGCAAGAAAGTCCTTCGGGCCCGGGCGGTTTACACGCCCGGGCTCAATTGCTAGAAGCGCCGTCAGAAAACTGTCGCGGAGTTGCCAGATGTCCTTCGACGCGCGTGGAGACGGCGGCAAGAGCGGGCACAACGTCAAGCTCGTCGCAGGCAACTCGAACAAGCCCCTGGCCGAGGCCATCGCCCGCCAGATCGGCGTTCCGCTGACGAAGGGCGTCGTCAAGCGCTTCGCCGACATGGAGATCTTCGTCGAGATTCAGGAAAACGTGCGCGGCCAGGACTGCTTCGTGGTGCAGTCCACCTCGTTCCCCGCGAACGACAATCTCATGGAGTTGCTGATCCTCATCGACGCGCTGAAGCGGGCCTCCGCGCGCCGCATCACCGCCGTCATCCCCTACTACGGCTACGCCCGCCAGGATCGCAAACCCGGTCCTCGCACGCCCATCTCGGCCAAGCTCGTCGCCAACCTGATCGAGCGCGCCGGCGCCGATCGTGTCCTCTCGCTCGATCTCCATGCCGGCCAGATCCAGGGCTTCTTCGACATCCCGACCGACAACCTGTTCGCGGCGCCGATTATCGCCCGCGATATCCAGGAGCGCTTCCCCGGCGACAACCTCATGGTCGTCTCGCCGGACGTCGGCGGCGTCGTTCGCGCCCGCGCGCTGGCCAAGCGCATCGGCGCGCCGATTGCCATCTGCGACAAGCGACGCGAGCGTCCCGGCGAGAGCGAGGTGATGAACGTGATCGGTGATGTCGAGGGCATGCGCTGCGTGCTCATCGACGATATCATCGACTCCGGCGGCACCCTGGTGAACGCCGCCGAGGCACTCCTGAAGAACGGCGCGACCGAGGTGATGGCCTACATCACACACGGCGTCCTTTCGGGCGGAGCGGTGAGCCGCATCCAGAACTCGCGATTGAAATCGCTGGTCATCACGGATTCGATCCAGCCGACGGAGGCGGTGCGGGCGGCGAAGAACATTCGCGTTCTCCCGATCGCCGCGCTGATCGGCGAGGCCATCATTCGCACGAGCCGCGAGGAAAGCGTTTCGAGCCTGTTCTACTGAGCGGACGCGGTTCCTCCGCTCACCAATTCGCTCCCGGCATTGTCGGCACCAAAAGAAACGGCGCGCTAGTCAATAGCGCGCCGTCGCATTTGGCTGTGCCGTTTTTCTAAAGGGCTATTTCATCGGCGCGACGTAGCGATCGCCACCGAACTTGAAGCTGACGCCGAGGCGAATGGTGTCGATATCCGCGGAGACATCGTCCGGGATGCCGGCCGGCAACAGGTTGTGGCTCTCGCTGCCGAAATCCATGTGCGCGTACTCGATGCGGGCGATGACGTTGTTCGAGATCGCATAGGAGAAACCGATACCCGCGACCCAGCCCGTATGTGTCTCACCGCCGCTGAGAATTGGCACGCCGGCAATGCTGACCGTCGTGTCGACGTCAGCGAATGAAACGCCACCGAAGCCGTAGATCATCGAGCGGTCCATGGCATAGCCGAGGCGTCCGACGATCGTCGCCACCCAATTTACCTCGCGCTGGCAGTTGAGCACGAAGACGCAGGTCGTATTGCCGTCGATCTCGGTGCCGTCGAAGGTTCCTTCGATGCCGACGACGAGATTGTTCATCTGGTAGTTGTAGCCGACGTGCGCGCCATACATCGCACCGTTCATTTCAAAGTCGGTGGCGAAGATGGGGCCGAGGTTTTCACCGCCCTGGGTATCGCCAACGGCGAGACCGGCATGGGCGCCGATGTAGAAGCCGGTCCAGCTGAACTTCGGCGGATCGTAGTAGTCGTCTTTGATGGACCCGGCGGCACCACGGCCGAACAGATCACCGGCCGACGCCGGCGCAGTTGCTGCAGCCAGACCCACCAACGAGATGGCTGCAATCGCGGAATGGACAAAACGCATGATGACCTCCAAACACTTTTAACACCGACCAGCAGCGAAATAGTCGCCACGAGCGAGAGCACCGACTGAGTGCAACCACCTCCTTATTATGAAAACACCGGCAAATTAGCTATGCCGCGCGAATCACGACACACACAATTCAAGGCCAAGCCATTGGTAATCTGAGCAAAACAATCCCGATCAATCGGATGCACGCTGATTGGCAAAAAACTGTCATAATTTTAAGAAGTTAGCGAGTCGTCCGCCCGCGCCAGATCGATTCGCATCAGTGCAATACGCTCGTCGTGTACGAAAATTACTTTCTGCAACCGTTGCCCATTTGCACACAACTTGTGCGCTAAACTGCTTGCAAAGCAGGCATTCACTCTCGTCTGTCTCGCCGGAAAAGTTGATCTACGTAGTCGCATATGCGAATGTTCGAGCTTCCGAGGCCGCGTTCGGCGGCCCCTGGACTGGAGCACGACATGGACCTGCCTGAACGCGACGGAGACGGATATCTCTTAGACATCAGCGACTGGACCCCGGAGGTCGGTCACGAAATGGCGCGCCTCGACGGCTTCGAGATGACCGAGCAGAAGTGGGAGCAGATTCTGGCGGCTCGCGACTATTTCGAGGAAAAGCAGACGGTGCCGCCGATCCGCAAGTTCGCCAGCGCCATCGGTTCGAGCACGGAGGAGCTATATTCCATCTGGCAGAGCGGGCCGATGAAGATCATCACCAAATACGGCGGTCTACCGAAGCCGACAGGGTGCGTCTGAGCGGATCTCCGCCGGAGTACGCCGTCCGGCGATGGCCGCACATTTGATTTCTCGTCCGCGCACGACTATAACCCGCCCATCTCAACGCCTTCGCTGAGACGCTTGCCGGCACCCTTGGAGGCCGGCGGCTTTTGCTTTGGGCCCACTCCGGGGCCCGCTTTCGTTTGGAGAAACAGCCAATGGCTCAAGCACCTGTTCAGCTCGACGCCACGGCGCGCTCGCGTGTCGGCAAGGGGGCCGCACGTCATGCCCGTCGTGAAGGAAGCATTCCCGCCGTCATCTACGGCGCCAACAAGCCGCCGCTGCCGATCAGCGTCGACTACAACACGCTCTGGAAGCAGATCCTCAAGGGTCACTTCACGTCGACGGTTTTCGAGATCAAGGTCGGCAACGACATGCACCGCGTGATTGCTCGCGACGTGCAGCTCGATCCCGTGCGCGACACTCCCCTGCACGCCGACTTCCTGCGCATCGCCGAAGACGGCATGATCCGCATCCAGGTGCCGGTCAAGTTCGTCAACGACCTGCTGTCGCCCGGCCTGAAGCGCGGCGGCGTGCTGAACATCGTCCGCCACGAGGTCGAGGTGTTCTGCCCCTACGACCACATCCCGCCATTCTTCGAGATCGACCTCACCGGCACGCAGATCGGCACGTCGATCCACATCTCGTCGGTTTCGCTGCCCGAGGGCGTGTCGCCGACTATCCGCGATCGTGACTTCACCATCGCTACGATCGCCGGTCGCCTCAAGGACGAGGAGCCGGCTGAAAGCGCAACCACCGCTGCTGCCGCTCCCGCTGCTGGCAAGGCCGCTGCCGCCCCGGCCGGCAAGGGTGCCGCACCGGCTGGCAAGGCCGCCGCTCCGGCCGCTGCGAAGCCCGCTGGCAAGAAGTAAGACGAGCGCCGCGGATCGGGGCAAACCTGGTCCGCGGCCCTCCGCTCCATCGAGGCCCTGCCGGCTGCCCGTGCAAACCCGGGCAATACGAATCCCGGCAATACAGCGGCCCGTGCTACACGTCGACCGCAGCCGCCACGGCCGCTACCATCCGTCATGCGTCGCGAGCCCCCATGAAACTCCTGGTCGGCCTCGGAAACTACGGACCCAAATACGAAGGCAACCGCCACAACGTCGGCTTCATGGCCGTCGATGTCATCGCGGAGCGCTATGCCTTCGGGCCGTGGAAGCGGAAGTTCCAGGCCCTCGCCGCCGAAGGCGAAATCGCCGGAGAGCGCGTACTGCTGCTCAAACCGCAGACCTATATGAACGAGAGCGGCCGCAGCGTCGCCGAAGCCGCGCGCTTCCTCAAAATTCCGCTCGCCGACATCACGGTTCTGTACGACGAGATCGACCTCGCGCCGGGCAAGCTCAAGGTGAAAACGGGGGGTGGCAATGCCGGCCACAACGGCCTGCGCTCCATCACCGCTCATCTCGGCAACGACTACGCGCGGGTCCGCATCGGCGTCGGCCACCCTGGCGACAAGTCGCTGGTCGCCAACTACGTGTTGTCCGATTTCGCCAAGGCGGACCGGGCGTGGCTTGAACCGTTATTGGCGGCCATCGCAAAGGCGACGGGACGCCTCGTCTCGGGAGACCAAGCACGCTTCCAGACCGACGTCGCGCGCGAAATCTCCGGCGGCGCCTCCGACACGGCAAGCAGCGGGCCAGCCTCTCCGTCCGCAGAGGAACGCCCCTCCCGAGGTCAAGCAGAGCGAAACGCACCATCTGCGCCACGCGCGCCGCATCCGGCTGGCGAGCGCCAGTCGAAACGCCAGGGCGCGCTCGCGGCGAATCTCCAGCGCTGGCTCGCCGGCCGTAAAGACGATAAGTAGCGCGCGGGGTAAACGCGCCGCAGGTTCCGTCATCCGACGCTTGCTATAATCGAGCGCGAGTGAACGGGTTTGGCGCGCGGCCGTCACGCTAGTATGGCGGCTTCGACGCCCCCCGGCCCGCGCCCGCGCGGCGACAGCACAAGGAGAACGACGTGAACACGCATGCTCATGTCGAGAACCACGACGAGGACGAGGGGAAAGGCCGCCGCGCCGTCGTCGCCGGCTATCGCTGGTGGAATCGTTACGGCTGGCTGCGCTGGCTCTTTGCACGCGGCGGCGAGAACGCTGGCCTGTTGACGGCGGCGATGGTGGTGGCCGGCACCGGCGCTTGGACCGTGACGGACACCATCGACTCCCGCGCTCGCGGCAAGTTCCTGCGTCCGGTCGTGACGGCCGAGGAGCTGAGCCCCGGCACCAAGGCATTTGTGCTCGAAGGCGTCGACAATGCCGGCCGGCGCGCCGATTTCGATCTCATCGTCGCCAACAGCGACTTCACCTGGGAGCGCGGCTCGACCGAGCGCCTGGCGCGGGCAGATAAACCGCTGACGCGCGCGGAACTCGACAGCCTCGTGCTCGACGAGCTGGTGCGCGCGCGGCTGAAGCTCGCCAAGCAGTTGATCGCGGTCGGCACGGCGAGCCAGGAGGGCGATCCGCAGCAGGAGATCGTCCGCGCTGGCAAGCGGGCCGAGCAGGCCGCGCAATGGATCGAACCCCTGGCGGAGAAGGATACGCCGATCTGGACGCTCAACCTCGGCCAGTACAAGGACCCTTGCGAAGCCTGCAATACGGAGGCGACCAACTGGCAACGGCCGTTCCTCGTCGTTGCCGTGCGCCGGGCAGCTTGGGGCGTCGATATCGGCGAAGCGCTCTCGGACGCCCTGTCGTCGGCGTCGAACCTGCCGTCCACCGACCGCTACTCGGCATTCGCGATGTCGCGCCATCGTTGACGTCCGCGCCCGCCCGTAATGCTTCCGTTCCGCGCCGAACCGCCGTATAGAGCGGGCGAATGCGCCGTCGCGGCCCCGCGGCGGCATCGGTTTTCTGTCGTCCCGTGAATGCGAGACGGCATCTCGGGCGCGGCAGCAGAACGGGTGCCCGCCCCTTCCATCATCTGGCGAGAGCTTTCCCCCATGGGTTTCAAATGCGGCATCGTCGGCCTGCCGAACGTCGGCAAATCGACGCTCTTCAATGCGTTGACACAGACCGCTGCGGCGGAAGCGGCCAACTATCCATTCTGCACCATCGAGCCGAACGTCGGCGAGGTCGGCGTACCGGATGACCGCCTCGACAAGCTCGCGGCCATCGCCGGCTCGAAGCAGATCATTCCAACGCGGCTGACGTTCGTCGACATCGCCGGCCTCGTGCGTGGTGCCTCCAAGGGCGAAGGTCTCGGCAACCAGTTCCTCGCCCACATCCGCGAGGTCGACGCCGTCGCCTACGTGCTGCGTTGCTTCGAGGACGACGACATCACGCATGTTGAAGGACGCATCGATCCCCTGTCGGACGCTGAAACTGTCGAGACCGAGCTGATGCTCGCGGACCTCGAGAGCTGCGAGAAGCGGCTGGCGGCGAACGAGAAGAAAGCGAAAGGCGGCGACAAGGACGCCAAGCTCCAGGTTGCGCTGCTCGAGAAGGCTCTGGTGCTGCTGCGCGAGGGCAAGCCGGCGCGCCTCGCCAAGGTCGAGGCCGACGAGGAGCAGGCGTGGCGCCTGCTGCAACTGCTGACGGCAAAGCCCGTGCTCTACGTCTGCAATGTCGACGAAGGCTCGGCGGCGAACGGCAACGCCTACTCGGCCAAGGTGTTCGAGCGGGCCAAGCAGGAAGGCGCGCAGGCGGTCGTCATCTCGGCCAAGATCGAAGCCGAGCTCGCCGGTCTCGACGCGGAGGAGCGCTCCGCGTTCCTCGGCGAGATGGGCCTCGAGGAGCCCGGCCTCAACCGCCTGATCCGCGCGGGCTATGCGCTGCTCGGCCTCGTCACCTACTTCACCGTCGGCCCGAAGGAAGCGCGCGCCTGGACCATCACGCAGGGCACCAAGGCACCGCAGGCCGCGGGCGTCATCCATACCGATTTCGAGAAGGGCTTCATTCGCGCCGAAACGATCGCCTATGACGACTACGTCGCGATGAAGGGCGAGGCGGGCGCCAAGGAAGCCGGCAAGTTCCGCCTCGAGGGCAAGGAGTACGTCGTCGCCGACGGCGACGTGCTGCACTTCCGTTTCGCGAACTGATTTGGGGAAACGATCGCCATGACCAACGAAAAGCAGGACATCAGCGCATCCGACACCCCGCCGGATCGTCTTTCGACCGATCCGGCGAGCCCGTTCTACGACGAGGCCGTTCTCAAGCGCGATGTCGGCATCCGCTTCAACGGCACAGAGAAGACGAACGTCGAGGAGTACTCGGTGGGCGAAGGCTGGATCCGCGTCGCCGCCGGCAAAGCTCGCGACCGCAAGGGCAACCCCATCACCATCAAGCTGAAGGGCAAGGTCGAGCCGTACTACAAGGGGTGAGCGGCCCACGACGCAGAATGACGATTGAGAAAACGAAAAGCCCGCGCCACTGAGGTGACGCGGGCTTCGTTTTTCCGGGCAACGCGGAAGCGCTACTCCGCCGGGTTCTTGATCTTGTTGATGTTGAGCATGCCGAGCACGTACTTCTCGTAGAACGGCTCTGTGGTGCCCTTGCGCATCTTGCGCAGGAAGTACTTCTCGAACGCGATCTTGGCGTAGTGCACCCAAACGCCCTCCGCCGACCAGTTGACGTTACGCGGCGGGATCTGCGGCTGGGCAACGAACGCCGCGCCCTTGTCGCCGAAGTCGGCGAGGCAGAGCGCGCTCCACGTCGGGATCTTGTGCGGCTCCTTGCCGGCCAACAGATCGGCGATGTTTTCGACCGCGGCCGTCACCATGCTCTCGATCATGTAGCCGGTCTTCGGCACACCGACCGGAACCGGAGTCTGCTCTTGCGGCGGGATCGCGATGCAGACACCGACCGCGAAGATGTTCTTGTACTTCGGGTTGCGCTGGTACTTGTCGACCAGAATGAAGCCGCGCGGGTTGTTCAGGCCCTCGATGCCACGAGTCGCCGGCACGCCACGGAATGCCGGCAGCATCATCGAGTACTTGAAGGGCAACTCGTGCTTCTTCTTCTCGCTGCCGTCCTCGTTGAACTCGGTGACGAACATCTTGTCCGCCTCGACCTTGTCCACCTTGGCGTTGCAGATCCACTTGATGTGGCGAGCACGCATCTCGCTCTCGAGCATGCCCTTGGTATCACCGACGCCGCCGAGGCCGAGGTGACCGACATAGGGTTCGGAGGTGACGAGCGTCATCGGCACGCGGTCGCGGATCTTACGCTTGCGAAGGTCCGTCTCCATGATCATCGCGTATTCGTACGCGGGGCCGTAGCAGGATGCGCCCTGTACAGCGCCGACGATGATCGGGCCGGGTTCCTTGCAGAAGGCCTCCCAGTTCTTATGCGCCTCGGTGGCATGGTCGACGGTGCAGACCGATTGCGTGTAGTGCTCGGGGCCAAGACCCTGGATCTCGTCGAATGCGAGTTCGGGGCCGGTGGCGATGATGAGGTAGTCGTAGCCGACCGTGCGCCCGTCGTTCAGCTCGATCTGGTTCTGATCGGCGATGATGCGCTTGGCGCCGGTCGAATCGAAGGCGATGCCGTGCTTCGCCATCAGCGGCTTCAGGTCGATGATGATGTCGGACTTCACGCGCCAGCCGACGCCCACCCACGGGTTCGACGGCGTGAACTGGAAATACGTGCGATCCGAAATGAGCGTGATTTGGTGCTTGCGCCCCAGCATGTCGCGCGCCTCATAGGCGGCGGACATGCCGCCGACTCCGGCGCCGAGAACGACGATGTTGGCCATGTCTTTGAGCTCCTTGGTGCGTTTCCTGGTCGTATTAATCAAACCCTGGCGCCGGCGGGCGTCAGGGCTTCCGGCTCGGTGCGGGTTCCGTCGCCGGCGGTCGGCGCGGGCGAACGTCCTGCATCTTGTCACCGTAACGTCGGGAGTTGACCTGCAGCCGGTACCCGGCATGGACGTGAGCCGCATGCCTCCCCGACCGAGGTTCCCCCGATCCGCATTTGTACCCGTCGCGCGGGTTTTTCGACGAAGCGAGGCAACATCAGGGCATCGCAATCAATTGATGTCAATCAGCCCCAAGTCTCAACTTCGCCGATGCCTTGTTGCCAGCGGGCCGCCAGGCGTCGACCTGGGCCTCCCGCTGATCTGCCCGCTGTCGCTTCGAACCAACAGGCGAACTCGGGCCTCGACATCGAATAGCACCGGCCCAACGGCTCGATAAGCACGAAATAGTTTACCCTTGCCCGAAGCCAGCATTCGACGAAGCGAATTTTCCGCGCTTTCCGGCTTAAGCGAAAAGAGGGCCAAAGCCGGAAAGCGCCGCCCCCGGCGCCGTAACGCGCGACGAGGGTGCCACGAGGCGCACAGCCTTCGATTGAGTTACATCAAGAACTGACGATATCTGCAAATCCTCGCCCTCGCTGCGAGAGGGGGCTGACCGGAGATATCGAAGCACGCGAGCTTCCGGTGAATGCGCAGGCCGTTCCCCAAGCTCATGGATTGGTGTGCAATTACGCCTTTGACGTAGGCTGCGGTGCTTCCCTCCCGGCAAATCGCACAATAGACTGCCACGCAAAGCTCCCGTCGCGGCTCACGACACTCGTATTCTTGTCGCAGATCAACGACGCAGGCCGATGGGGCTCAGCATAATTCTGTTACGTCATGTCCGATGCAGCCTCGCGATCGCATCGGCTTCGCCAGCCCAGCAGACAACCCGTCTCGGATAATCGAATGACCGCCGTGCTCATTGCCTTTGCATCGCGCGAGGGACAGACCCGTAAGATCTGCGTTCACGCCGCCCGCCAACTCGAGGGGGCCGGCTGCAACACCCAGCTCATCGACCTGACACTCGGCGCGCCCGACACCTACGTCGAGCGCTGCGATGCCGCGATCGTCGCAGGTTCCGTGCATCGCGGACGCATGGACCAAACGCTGATGAGCTTCCTGATGCGCAACGGCGCCGTGCTCGGCCGCGTGCCGTCGGCCTTTCTCAGCGTCAGCCTCTCGGCCGCATCGGTGGACAGTGACGCACGTTCCGCTGTTGACGAGGTCACGCGCCAGCTCCTCCACGATGTCGGCTGGCAGCCCGACGAGGTGGTGCACGTCGCCGGTGCCGTCGAGATGGAGGCTCTCAATCTGCTCGAACGGTGCGCCGTGCACGCCGTCATGCAGCATCGAGGCGTCGAACTCGAATCGCAGGGCCGCACCGAGCTGACCAACTGGGATACGGTGAACGCCTTCGTCACGAGCCTGCTGGAGCGTGTTCCCGGGCGGCCGAGCCCCGCTAGCGAGCTGCGCGACGTCGCCGAGTAATTCAGCGACGTCGGGTCAGGTCTTCTGCGGGGCGTGTGCCGAACGCGGACGGGCGGTGGCCGGAGCCTCTTCCGTGCCAGCAGACGTCTGCCCGTGTTGCCCGTAGCTCTGAAACCGGCGCAGCACGTCTTCCATCTGCGCCGCATCGAGAACGTGGGGCGCGCCGAGCAGGAGCACCTTGAAATACTGCTCCGCCAGCACCTCGACCTCGGCCGCGAGTTCCAGCGCCGAAGCGAGCGTTGTGCCAAGTGCGATCTGCCCATGATTGGCCATCAGACAGGCGTTGCGTTCCGCAAGCCCGCTGGCGACGTAACGTGCCAACTCCTCGGTGCCGAACGGCGCGTAAGGCACCAGCGGAATGTCGTCTCCCGCAGCAACAGCGACCATGTAGTGGAAGGCGGGAATGGGCTTGTGCGCGCAGGCCAGCACGGTCGCATGCAGGGAATGGGTATGGACGACCGCGTTCATGTCCGGCCGCGCGGCATAGGCCGAGAGGTGGAAGCGCCATTCGCTCGACGGCTTCAATCCCCCCCGTGACGCAGCGCCGCCTCCACCGACGAACACGATATCGGCCGGCGATAGCTCCTCGTAGGCAACGCCAGTCGGCGTGATCAGCATGCCGCCGTCGAAGCGGCTCGAAACATTGCCCGAACGCCCCGGCGAGAGATTGCGGCGGCTCATGGCGAGTGCGGTCGCGATGACCGCTGCGCGCACGTCAATTTCGTCGCGTTCCGCCCGCTGCGTTACGGCTGGCTGCTTTGTGGAAGGACCAGGCTTCATGGACGGCAAACAATCCCTCCTCTTCTGGTCACTGCACGAGGTTGTGCAATCGTGCTGCATGCGGCCCAGTCTTCACGATTGGCCGCAGAACGTTGAAATCTACGGAAAGGAGCTTGGAAGCCTGCCGCATCATCGCCGCCGCTCGGGGTAGAGCGAGAGCAGCCCCTCCGTGCTCGCGGCCGCCACGCCGCGCTCCGTGATGAAGCCGGTGACGAGGCGGGCCGGAGTGACGTCGAACGCGGGATTGCTGGCTGCAGAGCCAGGCGCGGCGATCTCGACCGTCACCACGCTGCCGTCCGCGAGACGGCCCGCCATCTTCAGCACCTCGTCGGCCGAGCGTTCCTCGATCTCGATCACCATGCCGTCGTCGAGGGTCCAGTCGATGGTGGTGTGGGGCAGCGCGACATAGAAGGGCACGCCGTTGTCCTTCGCAGCCAGCGCCTTCAGGTAAGTACCGATCTTGTTCGCGACGTCGCCGTTCGCCGTGACGCGATCGGTGCCGACGATGACGAGATCGACTGCGCCATGCTGCATCAGGTGCCCGCCGGCGTTGTCGACGACGATGGTGTGGGGGACGCCGTGCGCGCCGAGCTCGAACGCGGTGAGAGCGGCACCCTGGTTACGCGGTCGAGTCTCATCCACCCACACGTGCACCGGAATGCCGGCGTCGTGCGCCATATAGATCGGCGCTGTTGCGGTTCCCCAGTCGACGCAGGCGATCCAGCCCGCGTTGCAGTGGGTGAGCACGTTGACACGCTCGCCCGGCTTCTTGCGCGCCGCGATCTCCTCGATGATGCGCAGACCGTTGACGCCGATGCGACGGCAGGTCTCGACGTCGCCGTCGCAGATCGCGGCGGCCTTCGCATAGGCGGCGGCGACGCGATCCTCCCGCGGCACGTCCGCGAGCACCGCTCGCATCTCCTCGAGCGCCCAGCGCAGGTTAACCGCCGTCGGCCTCTGACGGGCGAGCATGGCAGCGTTCCGCGCGATGGCATCGTCCGAGGCATCGTCGTGAAGCGACAAAGCGAGACCATAGGCGGCGGTCGCGCCGATCAGCGGCGCGCCACGAACCTGCATGGTGAGTATCGCACGAGCGGCATCCTCGACCGTCCGCAACGTCGCGAATTCGAGCTGATGCGGCAGCTTCGTCTGGTCGATGATCTCGACCGAACGGCCGTCGGCGGCCAGCCAGATGGTCCGCATCGTTTTTCCGGCGATCTTCATTCAGGCGCCCTTGAAGAACCGGCCGAAGAGCCGGCCTTTGCCCGCCGCCGGTTCTTCCTTGGCGGGGCTACCGAACGGCAGACGCTCCGGCCGCATCCGCGAAAGAGTGTAGACCGCCAGCGGCGTGCCGAGACTGCACGAGCTGGCATTGCGGGGGTCGTAGATCTTCACGATCGAAGGACTTGCCCGGTCGTCGACGTAAGCAAAGCCACAGTAGCTGGCGCGGTGGTGGCGGCGAAGGAACTCGCCGATCTCCGCGAGCCGTTGCGGCAGCGTCGCCTCGGGCTCGGGAGCCTCCGGCGGCTCGCCGCGCGTGTCATAGACCCACCACCCGGCGGGCGACGACGCCACCGTTGCCATCACGCTGTCGAAGTCGTCCCAGGCAAGGAGGCCGCTGAGCCACCCCTCGTAGGCTTCGCGATAGGTCTTGGCGGTCGCCATCCCACCTCCCTCGCGCATCGCCGCGCGAATACCCTTCTTCCACGTCGAGCTTACAGCAGGGGCCGGTGCGTCGGCATCGGAACGCACAAAGAGTCATCCAAGCCGCAGGCATCGCAGTGGAAATGATACCACTCGGCCATTGGGCGGGCGGAGCGGTCGGTGATGACGACCCCCGGCTTGCCGCAATTGGGGCAGTCATGCTTCCCTTTCGGATCGCGCCGCCAGTCCTTGAGGCAGCTCATCGTATTCGCGATCATCGCAGCACTGCCGACCTTGAGCGGCGCCTTGCCATCCGTTCCCATCAGTGTCCCTCGAATGCCATCAGTGCATGCACCTCTATATTCTGCTGCGTCAGTAGTTTGGCACCGCCGAGCTCAGGCAGATCGACGATGAACGTCGCGCCGACGATCGCGCCACCGGAACGTTGTATCAGCTTTACGGCGGCAGTGGCGGTTCCGCCGGTCGCGATCAGATCGTCGACGATCAGAATGCGCTCGCCCGGCTTACAGGCGTCCTCGTGCATCTCGATGACATCGACGCCGTATTCCAGCGTGTACTCCTGCCCGATCGTCTTCCACGGCAGCTTGCCCTTCTTGCGGATCGGGATGAAGCCGCAGCCGAGGCGGTCGGCGATGGCGCCGCCGAGAATGAACCCTCGCGCTTCGATCCCCGCCACCGCGTCGACGGGCTTCGTCCGGTAGGGCTCCGCCATACGTGCGATCGTCGCCTTGAACCCCTGTGCGTCGCCAAGCAACGTGGTGACATCCCGGAACATGATCCCTGGCTTCGGGTAGTCGGGTATCGTTCGAATGAGATCCTTCAGGTCCGTCACGTCCACCTCCGCGTCAAACTGCCGGCGCAAATTAGCAATATCCTCTGTGGGAGTGTAGAAAAGGGTTCTCGTGCACTGACCGATTCGTCCCGCATTGCCAATCATTTGGCACGGATGTCGGGAACGTTGGCGAGAACGAGTTGCCGTTTGTCGCTGGAGCGCTCGCAAACGATGGCACGACGTGCCGCTGGCCGTGCGCCGTATTCGAGCGTGCCCCGTCCCATTCTGCCGGCATGCCCTCCCGGGCAGCCCGCCGGCGCGGAGGATTGACGCATGAGCTATCCCATTGTCGCCGATGGCGGCCCGGACGACCTGCCGAGGACGCTGCGTCGCGAGCGGGAGGCGCGTGAGCGCGAGTCACGCGAGCGCGAAGCCGCCGAGCGTGCACAGGCCGAGCGCGAGCAGCTCTCGATGGGCCCAGCGCCGAGAGCGGTGCCCCATACCGACGAGATGTATGCCGTGCCGCAGAGCTATCCGAGCCCGGTCGAGGCCGCCATGCCGGCCACGGTGACCCGGATAGACGTGCCGTTTCTGCATCTCGTCGTTTTCTTCTTCAAGGCGATGCTCGCCGCCATACCGGCGCTGCTCGTGCTCGGCGTACTGCTATGGGGCGCCGGCCACCTGCTGCAGACCTATTTCCCATGGCTTGTGAAGGCCCAGATCCTGATCCACTTCCCGAACTGACGCGGGACGAGGGAGAGGCGCGATGTGGGAGTCGCTGATCGACGAACTTCCGCCTGATCGCGTGCGCGTCGTCGAAAATGGCGCCTATGGTCCGGCCATCGCACTGGCTGCGGGCGGGGCTCACGCTACCGTTGCGCTACAGGGCGCGCAATTGCTGAGCTGGCGACCTGCCCATCATGCGGAAGTCATCTGGCTCTCACCCGAGGCGCAGAGGGTGGAAGGCAAATCGCTGCGCGGCGGCACGCCGGTCTGCTGGCCATGGTTCGGGCAACACCCCGAGGGAGGCGATCGACCCGCGCACGGGTTTGCCCGCGGCGCCCCTTGGCGAATCCATCATGCCGGGGCCGACGAGCACGCCTCTATGGTCGCACTCAGCTTCGAGACCGGTCCGCAACACGCGCAACTCTGGCCGCACGATGCCAAGGCCATGCTCCTCGTCACCCTCGGCGCCGACGCGATCGATCTCGAGCTCAGAACCTCGAATACCGGACGCGAACCCTTTTCGCTGACGCAGGCGCTGCACACCTACTTCGCCGTCGGCGACATCGCTCGCACGCGCGTGCTCGGACTCGAAGGCTGCAACTACATCGACACGGTCGGTCCCTGGACCCGCCGCCGCGAGCACGGCCCCGTCACGTTCGGCGGTGAGGTCGACCGCATCTACCTCGCGACGCCGGCGATGATCGAAATCGACGACATCGCCAACGCCCGGCGCATCGCCGTCGAGAGCCGCGGGAGCCGCAGCGCGGTGGTGTGGAACCCCTGGATCGAGAAGTCGGCCCGTCTGGGCGACATGGGGCCCGAAGGTTACCGCCGCATGGTCTGCGTCGAGACCGCGAACGCCGCCGACGATGTCGTGACCATCACACCGGGCGACCACCATGTAATGGCCGCGACGTATCGCGTGCGCTCGTCCCTCTAACGCAAATTCTTGTAACGCTCCTCGTGGCGAGGGCTATTCGCCGGGAACCGGAGCCAAGCCTGCCGGGGCGTGCTGCGGAACGACGGCAGCCGGCGTTTCGACCGGCGCGCGGTCCACCAACCGGTCGGTCAAAGCGGCGCCGACCCACATCGCGGCGAGGGCGACAAAGCCGGTGATCGCGAACACCGACACGCCAGTCACTGCGGCACCGACTGCACAGCCACCGGCCAGCATCGAGCCGAAGCCCATCAGCGTTGCGCCGGTGATGTAGCGCGCCATGCTCGAGCCACCGTGATAGCCCTCAAGCTTGAAATCCCGCGCCAGCACGGACGCGACGAAAGAGCCGGCGAACACACCTGGAATGAGGCCGACGTCGAAGCCGAGCGGGATGGATGGCGCGTTGATGAGACCCATCAATGTATCAGCGGACGGCCCGGTGAAACTGATGCTCTTGATTGCCACCGGCTCGAAGGAGAGCTGGGAGATGGTGTAGGTGGCGAGCCACGCTGCGGCGATCATGGTGCCGACGCCGAATGCGCCGAACCGGCTCCAGCCGCCGACCTGGTTGCGCCGCGCAAGCCAGAACCCGGCAGCGAGCAGCACGAGTCCGAAGGCGAGGCCGAGCTTGGCGTCGCCGCCGACCCAGGCGAGGACATTGCGCGCATTGCCGCCCGGAACCGTCCACCAATTGCCGATCGCCTCGCGGGCGGGAGAAAGGGCGCCGCGCAGCGAAGCCTGCGCTACCAGCGTGAGAATGAGCCCCGAGATCAGAGCGCGCAGGTTTCCGGTCGCCGAAAGCACCAGCAGTCGGCTGGCGCAGCCACGGGCCAGGATCATGCCGACGCCGAACATGAGGCCGCCGACGAGCGCGCCCGACATGGAGCCCTGCCCCGCGATCTGACGCGCCTCCGTGACGTTGAGTTTTCCAGCGACGATCAGCCCTTGGGTGACAGCGATCGCCGCGGCGAAAGCGATCAGCCAGATGGCGAGCCGCGAGCCGATCTGACCGCGCGCCGTCTCGACCACCGCGGCGCGAAGGCAGAACTTGCTGCGCTGCGCCAGTGCGCCGAACAGAAGGCCCACGACGAGCCCGGCCATCGCCAGCACGACGCCATCGCCCCAAGTCTCGATAAGCGTTGAGAGTCCCACGTCACATCTCCTGAGCTTCCGTCGCGCGCAGCCCACGGCGCTTCGGCGGCAATCGGCCAGACTGGATGCGGTTGAACACGGTGCGGAGGGCGAAGTCTGTGACTCTTGCCCCGTCCGGACCCCGTCCGGAAAAGCAACACGGAAAGTATAGCACCATTCAAACCTGCGAAAATCCGACAATAAAAATGCGGGCAATGGAACGTCGGCAGCTTGACATGACGCAACCTGCGCCAGCGCGTCCCATGCGGCAGAATGATCGCTGCAGGCAGGCGCGAGCCTTCCGGTGGGCCGGAATGGCGCGGGCGCCAATCACTCGTTCACCAACCCATGTAGACCTTCCGTAAACGCAAAATCTGAATTTACCGATCAACGCCTCATTAATAGGCAGCGAACAAGGTGTCTGTCCTACATCAGAGTCCGTTGTCGGACTCAGGCAATTGGAACCGAGTCTCGCATGCGTACCTCTCGCCTCCCCCATAAACTGGCTTCGAACAATTCGGGCGGTGTCGTTCTGCTTTTCAGCCTGTTGATGCCGGTGATCGCGCTGTTCGGCAGCATCGCCATCGACTACTCGCGATCAGTCGCGCTGCAACGAATGGCGCAGGCGGCGATCGACGCCGCCGTTCTTGCCGGCAGCGACGCGCTTCTGGCAGACGATCTTCGCCAGGAAAAATTCGCGTCCGTCCTCAATGCCAATTTCTCGCACCCCGATGCGGGCAGCTTGCGCTCGTCGTTCGAGTACACCCGCGCTTCGGGCGGGACCGGTCAACTCGCCTTCACCTACACGTCTGGCCTGTTGCACGTTGCCGGATTCGAAACCGTCGCCATCGAGGTCAAGAGCCAGGCACGCCAGGATCTCTTCGATCTCGAGATCGCATTGGTGCTCGACGTTAGCGGCTCGATGCGCGCATCGATGGGCAGCACGACACGCCTCGATGCGTTGAAGTCGGCTGCGACAAAGCTCGTCAACGAGCTCGACGCCGCACGACTGCCGAGCCAATCGATCCGCTTCTCGATCGTCCCGTTCACGATGAACGTCAACGTCGGCACGACCCATACGAGCTTCGTCGACGACACGACCAACGCGCTGTTCACCGGCACGTCATGGGCGGGTTGCGTGCTCGAGCGCCCGGCCCCCTACACGAACCAGGACGTCTACAAATCGGGTGACGCGAAGAATGGCGGGAATTGGCAGGCCTATATCTGGCCGCCGGAGCCCAACAGCGACAACAGCTGCATCAATCCCAGCAATGGAACGAATGCGGGCTACCGGAGCGTCGAGCAGGTCGGACCGCGCGGCACGTTCGACCCATGGACGAAGGGGCCGAACTACAACTGCGTCCGCCATGCGATCACACCGCTGACGAGCAGCGTTTCCGATACGCTGACCGCGATCAACGCCCTCTCCTCGCATCCCAACATGGGAACCATCCTCGCACCGGGGATCGCGTGGGGGCATCGCCTGCTTTCTCCCGAGCAGCCTTTCACCGAGGGCGCCAGCTTCGGCCCAGGTGTTCGCAAGATCATGATCGTCATCACCGACGGTGAGCAGACCACGGAGGGCGAATATCAATCGAATATGTGCTCGTCCGCGACCAACACGACCGCGAACTATCGCTTCACCCCGTCGAACTTGCGGCTTGATGGGCGCGCCATCACGAGCACAGGACCGCGAGACATGTTCTCACCCTATGGCTACGTGCTCGACAGTGCCCCATTCGGTTCCAACTCGAACTGGAACGAGGTGCGCCAGCATCTCGCCACGGTCACACTCGACGCCTGCAGCGAGTTCAAAGGGCGCGCCAACGGCTCCAACTCCGTCTCGCTCTACACGATCGCGGCCTCGACCGGCGCCGGCCCCGGCACGCAGGTCTACAATCTCCTCCAGCAGTGCGCCTCATCGGACCGCAACTTCTTCTACGCGGCCGACGCCACCAAGCTGAAGGACGCCTTCTACGCCATCGCGCGGGAATCGACGCAGCTGCGTCTCACCAACTGAGGCGGGTTCGCCCGACTGTGCCCGGCGCCGGAAAGTAGCGGCGTCAGGATTTCGCGAGCACGCGCCCCGCGACCGCATCGAGCTTCGCCACGAGAGCGGGATCGCGCGCGTCGGGCCGGGTGATGATGGCGACGTCGAGCGCGCGGTCGGAGCCGATCGGACAGGCTGGGTGTTCTTTCGGGAAGTTGCGGGCGAGGTTCAACACCAGGCGCTGCGCCTTCTCGGTGTTGTGCTTCATCACCTCGATGATCGCGGCGACATCGACCTCGGCATGATCCTCGTGCCAGCAATCGTAGTCCGTCACCATGGCGACGGTCGCGTAGCAGATCTCCGCCTCGCGAGCGAGCTTCGCCTCGGGCATGTTGGTCATGCCGATCACGTCGCAGCCCCACGAACGGTAGAGCAGCGATTCCGCGCGCGTTGAGAACTGCGGCCCCTCCATGACGAGGTAGGTGCCACCCTTCGAGACCTCGATCCCCTCTGCCTTGGCCGCGGCGAAGCAGGCGTCGGCAAGCAGCGGGCTGATGGGGTCGGCCACCGAGACGTGCGCCACGAGGCCCGTGCCGAAGAAAGATTTCTCACGCGCGAAGGTGCGGTCGATGAACTGATCGACGACGACGAAATGGCCCGGCGGATAATGCTCCTTGAGCGAACCGCACGCCGAAATGGAAACCAGATCGGTCACGCCGGCGCGCTTCAGTGCATCGATATTGGCGCGAAAGTCGATGTGGGTCGGCGAGACGCGATGGCCGCGGCCATGGCGCGGGAGAAAGCGGATCGGCAAGCCGTCGATTTCGGCGAACAGGATGTCGTCCGAAACGTCGCCCCACGGGCTCTCGACACGCTCCCAGCTTGCCTTCTCCAGGCCCGGAATATCGTAAAGGCCACTGCCGCCGACAATGCCGAGCACGGATCTGGTCATTTGGTCCCCCGCTTGGACGGCGGAACCGCACATGGTCCGCCCGGATGCGCGACCGTTTCATTAACGAGAAAAGGCCCCGCGAGCGAGGCCTTTTCCGAAGTTCACAATAATGGGAAGCGGCTCAGTGAGCGGCCGCCCAGATGCGGCGCTTGCCGACGTAGAGCAGGATCGTGGTGATGAGCAGGTAGAGCATCACCTGCCAGCCGATCCGCTTGCGGTCGTTGAGCGTCGGGTCTGCCGCCCAGGCCAGGAAGGCCGCGACGTCCTTGGCGTTCTGCGCCTGGGACGACTTGGCGCCAGCACCCTCCTCGTAGGCAACGGGACCGCCGTCGAGAACGTTCGGCATGGCGATCTGGTTGCCCGGGAAGGCCGCGTTGTAGTTCATGCCGTCCGCGACCGTGAAGCCATGCGGGGCCTCGTGATAGCCGGTCATCAGCGCGGTGAGATAGTCGGCGCCGCCCTCCTGGTAGCCGAGCGCGATGTCACGGGCCATCAGGAAGATGTGTTTGTACCAGGGCGCCGAGTTGTGGACGTTGCGCGCTCGGGTGATGAGCGAGAGATCCGGCGGCAGCGCGCCGTTTTGCGCAGCGCGGGCCTCCTTCTCGTTCTTGTAGGGGCCTTGGATCGTATCGGCGAGGCGCGCCGGGCGATCGAACATCTTGCCGTCGTCGTTCGGGCCGTCGACGATCTGGTTCGGCCAGGACGCGGCAAGCGCCTTCACGGCCTCCTCCGGAAACTCCGGGCCGCCCGGCTCGGCGAGCGAGCGGAAGGCGACGCGCGAGAGACCGTGGCACGCGGAGCAGACCTCCTTGTAAACCTGGAAGCCGCGCTGGAGCTGCTGCTTGTCATACTGCCCGAGGAAGCCACCGAACGACCATTCCTGGCGCTCGATGTGGTGCTCGCCACCGCCGCCCGCGAAGGCGGCGGTCACGGGGGCCGCGATCGCGAGGCCGAAGGCGGCCACCGCGAGGCGAAGCGATTTGGTCATCGTCGTTGTCATGGATCGGATTCCCTGATCGTCTGCCTCGGCTCAACGCTTCTCGGGCGATGCGGCAGCAGCCGCGCCAGCCCCCTTGCCGCCACCATGGGCGCCCGCGCCGAGAACGTCCTCGGCGATGGAGCGCGGCAGCGGCTTCGGCGTCTCGATGATGCCGACGACCGGCATGATCACGAGGAAGAAAGCGAAGTAGTAGGCGGTGAAGATACGGGCCCAGGTGACGTAGGGCTCTTCGGCCGGCATGGCGCCAAGGTAGCCGAGCGCGCAGCAGGCGATCACGAACAGCCAGAAGAACCATTTGAAGATCGGGCGGTACTTGGCCGAGCGGACGCGGGCGGTGTCGAGCCACGGAGCGAACGCAAGGATGGCGATCGATGCGAACATCACGATGACGCCGCCAAGCTTGTCAGGGATCGCGCGCAGCATCGCGTAGAACGGCAGGAAGTACCACTCCGGAACGATGTGCGGGGGCGTGACCAGCGGGTTGGCCGGATTGAAGTTGTCCGAGTGACCGAGGTAGTCCGGCAGGTAGAACACGAACCAGGCGAACAGCAGCAGGAACGCGAACATGCCGACTGCGTCCTTGGCCACCGCGTAGGGGTACATCGGCACCGAATCGGACTTGGTCTTGATGTCGAGGCCAGCCGGGTTGTTCTGACCGGTCACGTGCAGCGCCCAGACGTGCAGCACAACAAGGCCAACGATCACGAACGGCAGCAGGTAGTGGAGCGAGAAGAAGCGGTTGAGCGTGGTGCCCGAAACCGAGTAGCCGCCCCACAGCCACTGCACGATCGCCGTGCCGACGCCCGGAATGATCTGGTCGAGCGACGAGAACAGGTTGGTGATGACGGTGACGCCCCAGAAGCTCATCTGGCCCCAGGGAAGCGCATAGCCCATGAACGCCGTCGCCATCATGGCGAGGAAGATGAAGACGCCGAGGATCCAGAGGATCTCACGCGGAGCCTTGTAGGACCCGTAGTAGAGACCGCGGAAGATGTGCGCGTAGACCGCGACGAAGAACATGGACGCGCCGACCGCGTGCATCGCCTGGATCATCCAGCCGTAGTTCACGTTGCGGCGGATCTGGTCGATGGCGTTGAAGGCGTCGTCGGCGCTTGCCTGGTAGTGCATCGCGAGGACGATGCCGGTGACGAGCTGCGCGACGAGGCAGAACATCAAGATGCCGCCGAACGTCCACATGTAGTTGAGGTTACGCGGCGTGGGGAAATCGACGAACTGCCCGTGCATGAGGCGCATGATTGGCAGGCGTTCGTCAAACCACTTGCCGATGCGGGTGGTCGGCTGATAGCTCGAGTCATGATTAGACATGGCGGTCTCTATTACCTCTATCAACCGATCTTGATCTTGGTATCGGAGATGAACGCATAGGGCGGAATATCGAGATTGCGCGGTGCGGGACCCTTGCGGATACGACCGGCCGTATCGTAGTGCGAGCCGTGGCAGGGGCAGAACCAGCCGCCGAACTCACCCTTCTCGTCGCCCAGCGCCTGTCCCTTCGGGATGCAGCCGAGGTGGGTGCAGATACCGACTGCGACCAGCCAGTTCTCCTTGCCCTTGATGGTGCGGTTGGCGTCCGTCGCCTCGGCATTGGCGGCCAGGTTGGCGTTGCGCGCGACATGGTCCGGAAGCTTGTCGACCGGCGTGGCGTTCGCAGCCTTGACCTCGTCGGCGGTGCGGTTGCGAATGAACACCGGCTTGCCGCGCCACATGACGGTGATGGCCTGGCCCTGCTTCACCGGAGCGAGGTCGACCTCGGTCGACGCGAGCGCCTGCGCGCTCTTGTCCGGATTCATCTGGTGGATGAAGGGCCACATCGTGACGGCGGCGCCGACCGCGGCGAATGCATTGCCGGCGATGACGAGGAAATCCCGGCGGTTGGGCTCTTCGGCATGAGATGCCACGTGCGCCTCCTGAGGAGCTGATGGGGAGTAGAAGAAGCGGATGAAAACCGCGCCCCCGGGCTGAGCGCTGAGAAGCGCAGTTGAACCTGGTAAGGCACGGCCTCAGATTAGTCGAAAAGTGGCGGCAAGCGAGTACACGGACTGCCACGCGATCTTTTGGCATCCTTTGCAGGTGTGCTTCAAGGCTGCGAAGGTTGCACGGGTGGGGGCAATTTGGCGCATGGCAGCTGACTATCCGCAAGGTGAACCCGGAACGCAACAGTCGGTCCCCACTTCGATACGCCTTGCGTTGTATCAACCTGACATTCCGCAGAATACGGGCACCATCCTGCGACTCGCCGCCTGCCTCGGCGTCGGAGTCGATGTGATCGCGCCGACCGGCTTCGACATGACCGACCGTGCGTTGCGTCGAGCGGGCCTCGACTACCTCGCTCACGTCGAAATCACACGCCACAGCGGTTTTGCAGCCTTCGATACGGCGCGCCGCACGAGAGGCAGCCGCCTGCTGCTTCTATCGAGCCACGCCTCCCGGTCGCTCTATGAGACGCGGTTCTGCGAGGGTGACGTGCTGCTGCTTGGCCGCGAGAGTTCCGGGGCTCCCGATGCCGTTCACGCCGCCGCAGACGAGCGAATCACAATTCCGATGCGGCCGGGCCTGCGCTCTTTGAACATCGCCGTCGCCGCCGCCATGGCACTGGGCGAGGCTCTACGCCAGACCTCGGCCTTCGTCGCCCCCACAGACGAGGCGGCGATGCCCTGAAACGGGGGCGTTGGCGCGATCCCGTCAACGGCGCGAACGCTCAAACAAAAACGGGCGCCACCTGGGCGCCCGTCTCGAACGATTTGGCTTTTGCGCTTACCATCAGGCCGGCGGCGGGCCGAACACCAGCACGGCGTTGAGGCCGCCGAAGGCGAACGAGTTCGACATCGCGTAGCGAACCTTGGCCTCGCGACCGACGTTCGGCACGTAGTCGAGGTCGCACTTGGGGTCCGGCTCGGTGAGACCGACCGTCGGCGGAATGAAGCCCTCGTTGATCGCCTTGATGCAGGCGATGGCTTCGATACCGCCGCCGGCGCCGAGCAGATGGCCGGTCATCGACTTCGTCGACGAGATGGCCATCTTATTGGCGTAGGGGCCGAAAACCAGCTTGATGGCGTTGGTCTCGTTGACATCGTTGAGCGCCGTCGCCGTGCCGTGGGCGTTGAGATAGTCGATCTCGGAGGGATCGAGACGGGCATCATCGAGCGCCATCTGCATCGCCGAGCGCGGCCCGTCGATGTCCGGATTGACCATGTCCTTGCTGTCCGACGACAGGCCGCAGCCGAGCAGCTCGGCGAAGATCGGCGCGCCGCGGCGCTTGGCATGCTCGTATTCCTCGAGCACCAGGATGCCCGCGCCCTCGGCGAGCACGGTGCCATTGCGCTTCTTCGAGAACGGGAAGCAACCCTCGGGCGAGAGCACGCGCATGGCCTGCCAAGTCCGCATGGAGCCGTAGGTCAACACGGCTTCCGAGGCACCGGCGACGCCGACGTCGACGAGGCCCTGGCGGATGTAATCATAGGCGAGCGAGATGGCGTGGGTCGCCGTCGAGCACGCCGAGCAGGTCGCGAACGTCGGGCCCTTGATGCCGTACTCGATGCCGACGTGCGCCGACGCCGAGGAGACGATGATGCGCAGCAGCGTCAGCGGATGCGTCGCCTTCTTCTTCTCGATGAAAAGCGAGCGGTAGGCGTTCTCGACGGTCGAATAGCCGCCGGCGCCGGAGCCGACGATGCAGCAGGCGCGATAGGGGTTGGAATAAGGCTTCGGCAGCCCCGATTGCGTCCAAGCCTCCTCGGCGGCGCGGCCGGCGAACCACGAATAGCGCTCGCCGTACTGGATCTGCTTGCTCTTGACGTGAACTGCGGGGTCGAACCCTTTGATTTCACCAGCGATCGGGATGTAGAGATCCTCGATCGGAAAATTGGTGATGGGGCCGACACCACACTTGCCCTGCTTCAGCGACGACCAGAACTCATCGACGTCGAGGCCGATGGGCGTCACAGCGCCCATGCCGGTAATGACGACCCGGCGCGTACCGTCCGCTCTTTTCATCACTCTCACGCTCACTCGGCTACAGTTCGTTCATGCGCCGGAACGACGGCCCTGCGGCCGCGCGATCAGGCACGAATATGACGAAATGACAAAGCAATGCGGGACGCACGTCGGGTCCCGCCCAATCCGGCCATCGGCCGGCATCGAAGGTCCGGGGCGCGACCGCTCTCCGGCGCGCCCCGACAATTGGATCACGCCTTGGCGGCGCCAGCGGCGGCCGGACCGGCGGCAATGAGGTTCTTCACGCGCTCGACGACGGAACCGACCGTCTTGAAGTCCTCGACTTCTTCGTTGGCGTTGTAAGGAATCTCGATCTGGAAGGAGTCCTCAATGTCGAAGACAATCATCGCGAGGTCGAGCGACTCGATCTTAAGATCCGTGAGCGGGGTCGAAAGCTCGATATTGTCCCGCGGCTCCTTCATATGCTTCTTGAGGATCTCGATGATCTTCGTTGCTACTTCGTCCATCTCGTTCTCCCATCCGTGCATGCGCGGCGCAGCCGGACCACAGTTTCACTATACCCAATAAGACGCGGGGGGCCCGGCGCACAAGCTCGTGCCGTCCATATACTTAAACGTCACACGCGTCTAGCGCGGGCGACCGACTAGCGCACCCGACTTACCGCCACGAATACTACGCATGCCCTCAGCCTGCGGCCAGCCGAGGTCACCCTTCATGGCATCGGCGGCCCGGGAGGGCCGACGCGGGCTTCACCATGAATGACTTCGCTCGTGAGCGCTGTTCTAGCGGAAACACATGAAAAAGTGTTCAATAGTCGCAAGCAACCGGCGATCCGGCACAGTCGACGAAAGATCGACACGGCCGAGTTCACCATGGACGCCCGCCCGGACCGAGGCGGGTGCCGATCAGGGAGGACCGAATGACCGCAGCAGCCAGTGCCGGGCCCGGCTCCATGGCCTCGTTCGAGGATCGTCCGAAGTGGCTGTGCTCCTACCCCGCCGACGTCGTTTGGGACCAGACGTTCGAAGCCATGCCGCTCTACAGTCTGATCGACCGCGCCGTTGCCCGCTTCGGCCCGAGCGTCGCGACCAGCTTCCTCGGCAAGTCGATGTCATATTCCGAGCTTGGCCGTCAGGTTGAACTCGTGGCCGCCGGGCTCCAGCGCCTCGGCGTGGTCAAGGGCACCAAGGTCGGGCTCTTCCTGCCCAACTCCCCGACCTTCATCGTCTACTATTACGCAGTGCTCAAGGCCGGTGGCACGGTGGTCAACTATAACCCGCTCTATACGGTCGACGAACTCGCTTTCCAGGTCCGCGACAGCGATACCGAGCTGATGGTGACGCTCGACCTCAAGCTGCTCTTCTCCAAGGTCGAGGCGCTGCTTCAGTCGGGCGTGCTGAAGCGCGCCGTCGTCGCGTCGTTTGCGGGCCTGCTGCCGCCAACCAAATCCGTTCTGTTCCGCCTGTTCAAGAGCAAGGAGCTTTCGCGGCCGCAGGCTTCGCCGATGCACGGCCGTATTCATCTCGAGCCGGAGGTGACGGCCGATCATGGGCCGCCGAAGCCGGTCGCGATCGACCCGGTGAACGACATCGCCGTGCTGCAGTACACCGGTGGCACCACAGGCACGCCCAAGGGCGCGATGCTGACCCACGCCAACGCCTACATCAACACGCTTCAGGTCGTGTCCTGGGCGCCGGAGCTCAAGGATGGCGATGAGCGGGTTCTGGGCGTTCTACCCTTCTTCCATGTCTTCGCCATGACGGTGGTGATGAACTTCGCCATCGCCAAGGCGTCCGAGATCGTCATCATGCCGCGCTTCGTGCTCGACGATGCGCTGAAGCTCATCACCCAGACCAAGCCGACCGTGATGCCCGGCGTGCCGACACTGTTCACGGCGCTGATGAACCACCCCCGCATCAAGACGTTCGATCTCTCCTCGCTCAAATTCTGCCTGTCGGGCGGCGCTCCCTTGCCGGTCGAGGTCAAGGAGGGCTTCGAGCGGCTGACCGGCTGCAAGCTTGTCGAGGGCTACGGCCTGTCCGAAGCTTCCCCGGTCGTCACCTGCAATCCGATCAACGGGAGCAGCCTGCGCTCCGGCAAGATCGGCGTGCCTCTGCCGTCGACCTACGTCTCGCTGCGCTCACTCGACGACGCCACCGTCGAGGTTCCTCAAGGTGAGAAAGGCGAGGTCTGCATCGCCGGACCTCAGGTGATGAAGGGCTACTGGAACCGGCCGCAGGAAACTGCCGCGGTGTTTACGCCGGACGGCTACCTGCGAACCGGCGACGTGGCGCGCATGGACGAAGAGGGCTTCTTCGCCATCGAGGATCGCATCAAGGACCTCATCATCTGCTCGGGCTACAATGTCTACCCCCGCCAGATCGAGGAGCGCATCTACGAGATCCCCGAGGTCGAGGAGGTGACGGTCATCGGCATCAAGGACAAGTATCGCGGCGAGGCGCCCAAGGCATTCATCAAGCTGAAGGACGGGCGCGACACGACCGCCGACGCGGTGATGGCTTACCTCGAGACCAAGCTGTCCAAGATCGAGCTGCCCGCCGCGATCGAGTTCCGCGATGCGCTGCCGAAAACCATGATCGGCAAGCTGTCGAAAAAAGAGCTCAAGGAAGAAGAAGCCGCTCGGCAGACCAAGGCGTAACGACATGACCATCAACGAGAACCAGCACGTGCGCGGGGGCGGACGGCTCAAGGCGACTTCGCCCGCGCCCCGCGGCGGCACGCGGACGGGCGGTGAGCCGACGGGCTCCGGCAGCGAGGCCGACGCCGAGCTCACCTATTCGATCGGCGAACTCGCCGAAGAGTTCGACATCACGACGCGCACCATCCGCTTCTACGAATCGCGCGGCCTCATCACGCCACGCCGTGCGGGCACGAGCCGCATCTATTCGCGCCGCGACCGTGGCCGCCTGATGCTGATCCTGCGCGGCAAGAACCTCGGCTTCAGCCTCGAGGACGTGGCCGAATATCTGAAGCTTTACGACATCGACCCGAGCCAACGGGCGCAGACGGAGCTGCTGATCGGCAAGGTGGATGCCGCGATCGCCGATCTCGACGCAAAGCGCGCCGACCTCGAGCGCTCGCTGCGCGACCTGAAGGAACTGCGCGCCAAGTGCGCGGAGTTCCTCCGTTCGATCAACGCCGAGGCCGAGGCGAGCGACAAGCCGCGCTAGGGGCGATCGATCGGGATGCAAGCGCGCCGCGGGTCCATCGACGTTGATGGAGTTCGATGAACCGCCCGCTCATTCCCCGATGATCTTGACCAGCACGCGCTTGCGCCGGCCACCGTCGAACTCGCCGTAGAAGATCTGCTCCCAGGGACCGAAGTCGAGCTTGCCTTCGGTGATCGCGACCACGACCTCGCGCCCCATCACCTGCCTCTTCATGTGCGCATCGGCGTTGTCCTCGCCGGTACGATTGTGCCGATAGCCTGCGACCGGCTCGTGCGGCGCCAGCTTCTCCAGCCACACCTCGTAGTCGTGATGCAGCCCGCGCTCGTCGTCGTTGATAAACACGGAGGCCGTGATGTGCATGGCGTTGACGAGGACCAGGCCCTCGCGGACGCCGCTCTCCGCCAGCGCCGCCTCGACGTCGGGCGTGATGTTGATGAACGCACGCCGGCCGCGCACGTCGAACCACAGCTCCTTGCGGTAGGATTTCATGCCTATGCCCGGCGATAGGGTTCGAACTCAGCGATAAAGGTCGGCGCGCGTCGGCGGCAGCGGCGGACGGCGCTTCGGCGACTTCGAGCACAGCGTCTGGAACAGGCGCGCCGTACCGCGTTCGAAAGCTATGGCGCAGCCTGCCAGATAAGCGACGTAGATGCGATACTTGGCTTCGCCGACCAGCGCGATCGCTTCGTCCTTGCGGGCCATCAGCCTTTCACACCAGAGCGTGCAGGTGCGGGCATAATGCATGCGCCAGCCCTCGACATCCTGCACCTCGAAGCCGGCCAGCTCCATCTCGGCGACGGTGTGGCCGATGTCGTCGAGGGCGCCGCCAGGGAAGATGTACTTCGCCAGTGCCTTCTGCTCCGGGCGAAGACGCTCCGGCAACAGCCGTGTCCGCGAGCGCTTGGCCCGGCGCGATATGGCGTGGTTGAGAAACAGCCCGTCCTCCGAGAGAAGCGAGCGCATCTTGCGCATGTAAGTCGGGATGTTGTTGAGACCGATCGCCTCGTACATGCCGACAGAGGCGATCTTGTCGAACGTCCCCGTGACATTGACGTAGTCGATCAGCTCGAACGTCACCTGCCCGTCTAGTCCGAGCCGTTGCACCTTCTCCTGCGCAAAGGCGAGCTGCTCCTTCGAGAGCGTGATGCCATGCGCCTTGACGCCATAATTCCTGGCCGCGTGACAGACGAGCCCGCCCCAGCCCGAGCCGATGTCGAGGAAACGCTCGCCCGGCTTCAGGCGCAGCTTGCGGCACACCATGTCGAGCTTATTGACCTGCGCCGTTGCGATGTCCTGCTCCCAGTCGTGGAAATAGGCACAGGTGTAGACCATCTCGTCGCAGAGGAAGAGGGCATAGAAGTCGTTCGACAGGTCGTAGTGAAACGAGATGTAGTCCTGGTTGTCGGCGACCTTGCGCCGGTTGCCGACGATGTCGCCATCGAAGCCACCCTGCTCGGCCGATGGAGCGCCGGGCGCGAACAGAAACGGCGTCAGCTTGCCCGCGATGCGTAGCGCGTCGAGCCCCTTGAGCTTGACCGACCGCCCGCCGCGATTGAGCTGGCGGCCGAAATCGATCAGCGACCCGCCGGCGAAATCGATACGCTTGTCGATGTAGTGGCGGATGATGGTGTCGAGGCTCGGGCTCCTGAGAGTCGAGGCGATCACACCCGGGTCGGCGATGACGATCTCGAACGGGCCGGTTACGTTCTTCCCGAGAGGAATCCGGCTGCCGTCCCAGAGCCGCACGGAAGCGTCGAGATCGAGCTTCGTCGAGAGTTCCGTGATGAGCGCTCTCGCGGCCCAGATCTGCCGTTCGCCCGCCGCACTTTCGGTCATCGTTCGTTCCCCGGTCGCCAAAAAACCGAGGGCACTCTTAGCACAAGGGGGGCGAACGTCGCCCCCGAATGCGCGATCAGCAGTGGATGGACGGCCTCAGCGGGCGCTCTCCATGATCGCTGCGACGCCCATGCCGCCGGCGGTGCAAATGGAGATGAGGCCACGCCCGCCGTGCTCGGCGAGCAATTCGGCGAGATTGGCCGTGATCCGGGCGCCGGTCGCGGCGAACGGGTGGCCGAGCGCCAGCGACGAGCCCTTGACGTTCATCCTTGCGCGATCGATGGCGCCGAGCGGCGCATCCCGCCCGAGCGTCTCACGGCAGTAGACCGGATCTTCCCACGCCTTGAGCGTCGCCAGCACCTGCGCCGCGAACGCCTCGTGGATCTCGTAGAAATCGAAATCCTGGAGCGCCAGCCCGGCACGGCGCAGCAGCTTTGAAACAGCGATGGTGGGTGCCATCAGCAGACCGTCGCCCGCGACGAAATTGTTCGCCGCCGTCTCGCCGAGGGTGAGATACGCCTTGACCGGAAGACCGCGCTCGCGCGCCCAATCCTCTGACGCGAGAAGCACGCTCGCCGCACCGTCCGTCATCGCCGTCGAGTTGCCGGCCGTCAGTGTGCCCGTGCCCGACTTGTCGAACGAGGGCTTCAGCGTAGCGAGCCGCTCCATGCTCGTGTCCTCGCGCAGGATGTTGTCGCGATAGACGCCGGCAAACGGCGAGACGAGGCGATCCATCCAACCAGACCGGTAGGCTTCAGCCGCTTTGGCGTGGCTTTCCACGGCGAGCTGGTCCTGCTCCTCGCGGGTGATGCTCCATTCTTTCGCCATCAGCTCGCAGTGCTGGCCCATGGATAGCCCCGTGCGCGGTTCCGCGGTCGAGGGCGGCAGAGGCGCCAGCTCGGCCGGAGAGAGCCCCTTGAACACGGACAGCTTGCCCATCGCCGTCTTGTGCTGCCCGAGGCTCGCGAGGCGGTGAGCGAACTTCTTCGAGAACACGATCGGCGGATCGGAAGTCGTGTCGCTGCCGCAGGCGATGGCGCACTCGATCTCGCCGGTCGCGATCTTCGCGGCAGATCCGAACGCGGCCTGCAAGCTCGTTCCGCAAGCTTGCATCATCGTGATGCCGGGCGTGGAAGCACTGAGCCGCGTTCCGAGTACGGCTTCGCGGGCGAGGTTCCAATCCTTCGAGTGCGTGACCACCGCGCCGCCGACCACCTCGTCGATGTGCTGACCAGCGAGTGCATATTTCTCGACGAGACCGTTCAGCGCGCCCGTCATCATGTCGAGATTGGTGAGATCGGCATAGAGCGTGTTCGAGCGGCAGAAAGGAATGCGATTGCCGCCCATGACGGCGACGCGGCGAAGGGCTCCGGTCATTCGATCGTGCTCCATGCTCTGCAAACTTTGTCGCCGCCTGCTCCAGCGGCGGCCATTGCGAATATTACTGCGCGGCTGCCATGCGTTCGCCGTGCGGACCGCCGCGCTCGCTCGCGTAGTGCAGCGGACCGCCGCGGAACGGCGCAAAGCCGGTGCCGAAGATCATGCCCGCGTCGACGAGGTCGGCATTGGCGACCACGCCGTCATCAAGCGCGCGCCGGGCCTCGCGGATCAGCGGCTCGACAATCTCGCGGCCGAGGCGTTCGAGATCGGCTTCATTGTAAGTCTCGAGCTTCAGCTCCGGCTTTCCGTCTTTCCAGACGTAGAAGCCCTCGCCCGACTTCTTGCCGAGCTTGCCGGCCGATACGAGGCGTTCGAGCCGCCCGCCCGCGCCTTCGCCCTCGAGCCCCAGAATCTTGCCGACGTGCGCGCAAACGTCGAGGCCGACCGTATCGGCAAGCTCGATCGGTCCCACCGGCATCCCGAACGCTCGGGCCGCCTCGTCGATCTTCTGAATATCCTCGCCCGCGTCGGCGCGCTTCATGGCCGCCAGCATGTACGGCGCCAGCACTCGGTTGACGAGGAAACCCGGAACACTCTTCACGACCAGCGGGAACTTGGCGAGCGCGACCACGAACGCGCTCGCCCTGTCGATCATCGCCGGATCGCTCGCTTCGCCGCGGACGACTTCGACGAGCGGCATCTTGGCGACGGGATTGAAGAAATGAATGCCGACGAGACGCGACGGATTGGCCATGCCGCTCGCGATCTCCTCGATGCGCAGCGACGAGGTGTTCGTCGCCAGAACGCAATCGGGCTTCACCTTTGCCTCGATGTCGCGGAACAGGGTCTGCTTGACGTCGAGCCGTTCGACGATCGCTTCGATGACGACGTCGGCGAGCGCGAGGCCGCGCCCCTCCGGGTCGGCGATCAGACGGGCCTTGGCGGCATCCCGCAACGGCTTCGTCTTGAAGCGCCGCGCAAACAGTTTGCCCTGCGCCGCGATACCTTTCTGGATGACCTCGGGCGAGAGATCCTGCAACGTCACTTCCATGCCGGCGGCGACAGCGACGCCAGCGATGTCGGCTCCCATCGTGCCCGCGCCGATCACGTGCACGCGGCGCGGCTTCCAGCCGAGATCCTTCGGCGCCTGCGCTTTGAGCGCTTCTGAAAGGCGGAACACGCGGCGCAGATTGCGCGCCGTGTCGGAGACCATCAACGGTGCAAAGGCGCGGGTCTCGTGCGCCTTCATCGCGTCGTAACCGCCGCCGTGGCTTTCGAACAGATCGATCAGACGGTAGGGCGCCGGATAATGCGCCTCGCGCGCCTCGCGCTTCACCAGATCGCGCATCTTTCCGGCGACGAACGAGCGCGCCGGCCAGCGCGCCAGCAGCATCTTGGCGGCCGGGGCGGGCTTGGCATGACGCCGCTCGAGCACGGCGCGGCGTGCCGCCCAGTGCAGCGTTCCGGCGCTATCGACGAGCTGGTCGATGAAACCCTTCGCGCGCGCCGAGGTCGCCGAGATCATGCGCCCCGTCAGCATCGCGTCCATCGCGTCCTGCGGGCCCGTCTGGCGGATCGAGCGCGCCGTGCCGTTGAAGCCGGGGAAAATGCCGAGCTTAACCTCGGGGAACCCGAACCGCGTCTGCTCGTCGCGCGTGGCGATGCGGTAATGGCACGCGAGAATCAGCTCGAGTCCGCCGCCGACGCAGACGCCGTGCACCGCCGCGACCACCGGCACGGGCATCTTCTCGATGCGATCGAGCATGGCGTTGACGGGCCGAATGGCCTCGATCACCGACGCCTCGGTCGTCAGCAGATCGAACTCGCGGATATCGGCGCCGACGATGAAGCCTTTCTCCTTGCCGGAGACGATGACGAGACCTTTGACCTCGTGATCGCGCGCGCCCTGCTCGATGCGCTCGACGATGCGCATCAGCTCCTCGAGCGGGCGCCGGCCCAGCGCGTTGGCGCTTTCGCCCTGGCGATCGAACGTCGCCCAGGCGATGCCTTCGATATCTATCTCAAGGCGCCAGTCGCTGAGGTCGGAGAGCAGCGCTCGGTTCATATTGGTCTCCTCGATGAGCTGACGCAGAACGCGGGAGGCAGCGCCAGCAAGTCATTTTCAACAGTCGTTACTGCGCGGCGATCTGCACACCGGCGCGGGCATTGTGGCCCGCCTTCATGTAATTGGGGCGCACCTCGGCAGGATCGAAGTGATCGACGGCGACGACGCGTGCGACCAGACGCTCAAGCTCGCGGAGCTGACTGGCTTCACTTTCTGTCAGCACGCCCTTCTCCATCGCCTGTTCGAACCAGTCGATGCCGTGGTAACGCCGCACGATACCGTCGCGGATCGCCTTCTCGAGCTTTTTCTCGACGGGCGCAGCGGCGAGAACCTTGGCGAGCGTCACCTCGAGCAGGCCGGTCGGGTCGTCGACGTCCTTCGAGACGTAGATGTCGCGCGTGAGCCTGTCGCGCACCTCGCCCGGCTCCAGCGCCACGCGGGCAACCTGACGGGCGAGAGCATCACTTGCCGGCTTGCGCCGCCGGCCGAGTGGGAACACGCACAAGCGCATGAGCAGCCGCGCGGGGGCGACGGGGAAGTTGTCGATCACACCGGCCATTGCCTCGTCGAACCGATGCAGCGCATTGCGCGCGGCAAGCTCGACGATGCGCTCGTCGCTCGCGGGCTTGCCATCATCCTCGAAGCGCTTCAGCACACACGAGAGCATATAGAGCTCGGACAATGCGTCGGCGAGGCGGCCCGTCAGCTTCTGTTTGGTCTTCAGTCCGCCGCCGAGCGTGGCGACGGTGAGATCGGAAACGAGTGCGAACGATCGGCTGGAGCGCGAGAGCTGGCGATACCATTCGGCTGTGCCGTAAGCCTTCTCGGGTGCGTTGGCGAAAGCGCCACCCGTCAGATTGTGCACGAAGGCGCCGGCGACGTTGGCGAGCGAGTAGGCGACATGACCGCTGAATGCTTCGTCGAACGCCGCGAGGCCGGCGCGAGCGTCCGGGTTCTGCGCGGCCTGCACCTCCTTGTAGAGATAGGGGTGAGCGCGCAGCGCGCCTTGTGCGAAAGTGATGAGGGTTCGCGTCAGGATGTTGGCGCCCTCGACGGTGATGCCGACCGGCACCATCTGGTAGGCCGCCTGGAGGTAGTTGCTCGGGCCGTCGCAGATGGCGCGGCCGCCGTGGATGTCCATGGCGTCATTGACGGAACGGCGCATGCGCTCGGTCGTCTGATACTTCATGAGAGCGGAGATCACCGCCGGCTTCTCGCCGCGTGACACCATCGCCGCCGTCACGCCGCGCGCCGCCTCGTTGACGTATGCGGTCTCGACGATGCGAACGAGCGGTTCCTCGATACCTTCCATGTGCGAGATCGGCAGGCCGAACTGGCGGCGGATGCGGGCATAGGCGGAGGTGAAGCGCAGCATGGCCTTGGCGCCGGCCGTCGACGACGACGGCAGCGAGATGGCGCGGCCCGCCGACAGGCATTCCATCAGCATCCGCCAGCCCTGTCCGGCCATCTCGGCGCCGCCGATCACCCAATCCATGGGAATGAAGACGTCACGCCCCCAGTTCGGACCGTTGGGGAAGGCGGCACCGGAGGGCAGATGACGACGGCCGATGTTGACGCCTGGATGTTTCGCCGGAACAAGCGCCAGCGTGATGCCGAGATCCTCACCCTTGCCGAGCAGGTTGTCGCGATCGAACAAGCGGAACGCCAGGCCGACCAGCGTCGCCTGCGGTCCCAATGTAATATACCTCTTGTCCCACGAGAGGCGGATGCCGAGCGTCTCACGCCCCTCGTGCTCGCCGCGCGTGACGTAACCGATGTCGCGCATCGTCGCCGCGTCGGAGCCCGAGGTCGGGCCGGTGAGAGAGAAGCACGGCACCTCCTCGCCGCGCGCCAGGCGCGGGAGATAGTGGTGCTTCTGTTCATCGGTTCCGTACTTCTCGATCAGCTCACCCGGCCCAAGCGAGTTCGGCACCATGACGATGGTGGCGACGTCCGGGGAGCGGGACGACACCTTGCCGAGAATCAGCGATTGCGCCTGCGCCGAGAACCCGAGCCCACCGTGCGCCTTCGATATGAGCATGCCGAGGAAGCCGTGGCGCTTGACGAAGTCCCAGATCTCTTCGGGGATCTGCTTCTCCTCGAAACGCACCTTCCAGTCGTCGATCATCCGGCACAGCTCCTCCGTCGGGCCGTCGAGGAAGGAGCGCTCCTCCGCCGTGAGCGTGATGGCGGGAACCGCACGCAGCTTGTGCCAGTCGGGCTCGCCCGAGAACAGCTCAGCATCGAAACCGACGGTGCCCGCTTCGAGCGCCTGGGTCTCGGTGTCGGAAACTTTCGGCAGGATGCCCCGCACCATGGAGAAGGCGGGCGAGATGAGCAGGCTGCGTCTCAGCGGCGGGACCGCCAGCGCCGCAAGCACGGCGACAGGCAGCCAGGCCAGCAGGCCGAGCGGACCAGGTGCGGGGAGACCGAAGGCGCCCGCCGTCACCCCGGATTGGACGACGAACAGCAGTGCCGCCGCGACCAGGGCCCAGAGCCAGATCGGCGAACGGTGCAGCGCCAGCGCCAATGCCAACGCGATGGTGACTGCCGCAAGGAGAACCTCAGACATCGGACGTCCTATCGTGACGAGTATTGTGACAACGTGCCGCAGCTGAACCACCCTAAGCCGCCGCACGAATTAGTGCAGCTTGACGTAAACGTCAACTTAATGACATGGCAACCGAACCTCTGCGCCTGCTCGAAATAAGGCTTGAGACCGGCAAAGGCCGCCGCGGGGGCCAGCCGCGTGGGCCAATCCCCCACCCCCCGTCTATCTGCCAACGGCCGGAGAAATCTCGGCAGCCGCGCCCCGCATGCGCTCGAGATTGCTCGTGGCCATGCCCGCCCCGTCCCTAAGTACCAGTCTGCGCGCCTGGCCGTCGGATTGCCCTTTTTTTCGGCCCCGGCTATCGTGTCGCCAAGCGTGAGTCTGCGAGATGGGCGGCTGAGCGACGTGTGCCGCCACGGCATTCGGCGGCAGTTTGAGCGCCGGTCTCAAAGGCTGAACTCGGTGCGGCAGGTATAACCGGGACCTCTCCCTTGGAGGAGGTGGAACGGAATACCAGTCGATTGCGGGGCGAAAAAAAGAACATGACGAACATGCACTCCACGACCGATGTCGAATTCCAGTTCGAAGAACCGGATTCTGACGAGCTGATGGACGGCATGCGCTCGGCTGCTGGCGAGGCGACCAAGCTGTTGCGATCGATCGGCAGCCCACACCGGCTGATGATCCTGTGCCTGCTGATGGACAGCGAAAAGACCGTTACCGAAATCTCGGATGCCATTGGTACGCGCCAGAGCCTCACCTCTCAGCACCTGACCCATCTGCGCCTTCACGGCCTCGTTCAGGTCGAGCGCCGCGGCCATTTCGCCTACTATTCGCTGAAGCATGGCGCAGCGCGCGAGATCGTCGCGACGCTGTACCGACATTACTGCTCGGCTGAGATGACGAGCGCGAATGGCACGTTCAGCGCATGTGAGTCTGATCCCGATCTCGCCGACTGATCTCAGAACACTGAAGTGCGACGCATGAAATCGTTGGAAGCGCCCGGCGCTCCCAACGCAAGCGATCGCCCGTAAGAGCACTAACGGCTCCGGTCGAGACGCACGCGCGCTTCCTCGGAGTGGCCAACAGCAATCCAGGAAAGAATTAGGGCGCTCCACGCTTTCGATGGCGGCGTCGAGGGCCTGTGGTCACAAACGGTCGTCCCAGAGCATCACCGGCCGCACGCAATCGCGATTGCGATGAGCGGCCGGATAAAGATCTAGTCGAACTCTGGTACCAGAACGCCCTTATCCGATCGGGGGGAAACCGCCTCGGATTCCCTCTGATCGATAGCGCGTTAGTGCTTCGGCTTCAGTGAGCCGAAATAGGCCGCGAGCGCATTCATCTGCTGCTCGTCGAGTGACTTGGCAACCGACATCATCGCCGCGTTGTTGCGCTCGCCATCCCGGTACGACGTCAGCACTGCCACGAACGCATCGGCCGGCCAGCCGATGATCGGCGGAATTCCATTATCGGTTCCGTCGATCCGGTGGCACGTGGTGCATTCGCCCGAAAGATGCTCGCCATAGGCGATCTGCATCGCTTCGTCTGCCCGCGCCGATCCCGGCTCGCTTACGACGGTACCCAGAACGGCCGCGATCGCGATGCCCCACGTCCTCGTCATGCATTTCCTCCCGAATTTTTATGGCGGCGCGCTTGTTGTCTTGTCTGAGCGTTTCTTGGAGCTGCGCCTGGGAGCAGCCCATCTGAAATTGCAGTTAGCAGTGTACTCGTCCGGCGAAAGTGCCGGCTCGAAGGAACAGCCTCACGCCGCTGTCACTTGGCAGCCGGTAATTTTGAATCCTGGCCGGGCAGCGCTGCCCATCGCCTCCTTGAGGAAACAACGGCTGCCGATCACCGGCCCGACGCCGCATCCGAGTGCGGCAACGGGCGAGCCCAGAAAAGGACCCGCCCATTGTCGTTTCAATCAACCGGCCCGCAGGCCAGCTCAGTGGCGTCGGACTATTACGAGGCCTGCTTGGCGAAGGAGTCGGAGACGATGCCCGAGTACCAGCCGTCGGCTTCCTTGGCGTTGTCGGCGCGGACCTTCGCATCTTCGCCCGGCTTGGAGACGAAGCTGTCGGCCGAAACCAGCATCTTCTTGCCGTCCTTCTCGCCCGGAGTGTAGTTGGCGCCGACCTTGACGCTGTCACCCGGTGCCAGCAGCGACCAGCAGGTGTTGCGGAAGCGCGGCGGGAAGGCCGGCTTGCCGGCGAGTGCGGCGAGGATGCTGGTGGCAACGACCTTCGCCTGGCTGTTGGCCGAGAAGCCGGACTTCGGCATCTCGGACGCCGAAGAGGCGTCACCCAGAACGTAAATGTCGGACACCTTGGCCGACTCGAACGTCTCGAGCTTCACCGGGCACCAGTCGCCTTCGTTGACGCCGGCGTCGAACACGATCTTGCCGGCCTTCTGCTTGGGAATGATGTTGGCGACGTCAGCCTTGAACTTGGCGCCGTCCTTCGTCACCACCTCGCGGGTCTTGGCATCGACCTTGACGACCGCGAAATTGTCGATGTCCGTCGTCAGGTTAACCTGGAGGATGTCCTTGTAGTACTTGTTGAACGCCTCCATGAAGACCGGCTGCTTCGAGAACGACTTCTTGGGATCGAGCAGGATGAGCTTCGACTTCGGCTTCTTGGTCTTCAGGTAGTGCGCAATCATGCAGGTGCGCTCGTACGGCCCCGGCGGGCAGCGATACGGATTGTCCGGCGCAGCGAGGATGACCGTTCCGCCATCCTTCATGGCCTCGAGCTGCTTGCGCAGCAGCTTCGTCTGCGGACCCGCCTTCCAGGCGTGGGGCATGATGTCGGCGGCCTCGGGGGTGTAGCCCTCGATCGTCTCGTACTTGAGGTCGATGCCCGGCGAGAGAACGAGCTTATCGTAATCCAGCGTCTTGCCGCCCTGCAGCTTCACGGTCTTCTTGCCGGCATCGACACCGACCGCGGTGTCGTGGACGACGTTGACGCCGAGCTTCTTCAGCCCGTCATAGGTGTGCGTGATGCTGTCGAACGTACGGAAGCCGCCGATATAGAGGTTGGAGTAGAAACACGTCGTATACTCCTTGCGCACTTCGACCAGCGTGACGTCGAGGGAAGGAGCACCTTTCTTGACCTGGTGCGCGACGGTCGCGCCACCAGGGCCGCCGCCGACGATGACCACCTTGCCCTTGCCCTGGGCGATGGCGAAGCCAGCAAGCGAGGATGTGCCCGCCGCAGTCAGCGCGCCAGCGCCAATCATTTTACCAACTTGGCGCCTCGTGAAACCATCCATCAGAAAACTCCTCCCGTTTAGCAAACTCGTTCTTTGATTTTTCAGCGACGGAGACTGGCATTCCTCCCCGTCCGAACCGCGACATAATGTTCCTTTAGATGAGGATATGCGCAAGAGGGAATTTGGGCAAAGCACCCACCGTGGCATGAAAATCACTTGCGATCTGCAGCCTCGCGCGGATACCCAGTCGCGCCTTCAACCGTCTCGCGGCGCAACATATCGCTGATCATGCTCCAAAAGAAGTCGGCGCCCGGATAGCCGAGAATACGGCCACGTTCCACGCCGTCGCGCAACAGGATGAATGTCGGCGTATAGACGATGCGGCCGAAGCGTTTGACGTCGGGATCGGACCTGTCTCGAACGACGAGCGGCGCCGAGCGGCCTTCGCTGCTCGCCCGGTATCCCGGTCCGACCTCGGCCATCCAACGAACACAGAAACCGCACCCCGCCTCTTCCACCATCAGCAGTTTGAGCCCGCTCGTCAGCTCCTCGTTGGCGGTCTCGGTCGCTCGCGCAGACGGGCCGGACGCCAGCGCAAGGTACACAGCGAGGACAGCCAGCCAGCGTGCCGGCGCGACCAGCGCACCGATCTGCGACCGCACATTTGCACCAGCGAAACGGGCAGCATCCGCGAGCTTCCGACGTGCCCTCGCGGGTGGTTGGAGACATTCCATCGACGACTCCCAATTCGGCCGAAGCCGGGCCGAGCCTCGTTGCATTCGGGACGATGAATATGCTAGCGTCTCGCCGATCAGAAAAGAAGCGCCGATCAACTGCGCCGAACGCGGCGGTTCATGCGTCTCGGACCACGAGCGTGTAGCCGATAAAGCGAACTGCCAGGGCTGTGAATGCCGTTGCCCGGCAGACAAAAAAGCCCAACTCATTGGGGGAAGGAGACGTACAGGATGACCCAACGCATGAAGTTGGAAGTTGTCGACCGCCGCGATTTCCTCGTCGGCGCAACGGCTGCCAGCGCACTTGCAACACTTCTTGCGATGCATGGCACCGCGTTCGCACAGGAAAAGCCGCCGACGTTCCAGGAGACGCTCGACAAGATCCTCGGCGGTAAGAAGGCCGAGGAAGCCAAGATCACCATCGAGCTTCCCGAGATCGCCGAGAACGGCAACACCGTTCCCTACACGGTCACTGTCGACAACCCGATGACGGATGCCGACTACGTCAAGAGCCTCCACATCCTGTCGAGCGGCAATCCCTCGCCGAACATCGCGAGCTACTACTTCAGCCCGCTCGCCGGCCAGGCGTTCGCCTCGAGCCGCATGCGCCTTGCAAAGACCCAGGACATCTACGCCGTCGCCGAACTCTCCAACGGCAACTTCCTGGTCGGCAAACGTACGGTCAAGGTCACCATCGGCGGCTGCGGCGGCTAGTAGAGGGAACGCGAGACATGTCCAACAAACCGCGCATCAAGGTTCCGGCCACCAACAAGGTCGGAGATGTCATCGAGGTGAAGACGCTGATCTCTCACGTGATGGAGACCGGCTTCCGCAAGGGTTCCGACGGCAACCTCGTGCCGCGCAACATCATCAACACCTTCACCGCCACCTTCGGCGGCAAAGAGGTCGTGAAGGTCGATCTGTCCTCCGGCGTCTCGGCCAACCCGTACATTTCCTTCAAGTTCAAGGTTCCGGGTCCGGGCGATCTCGAGCTCACCTGGATCGACGACAGCGGCGCCAAGACTGTCGAGAAGGTGGCGATCGCCGTCGGCTGAGCCGGGTCCGTTGACAGGCAGATTCAACGTTTCGGAAGCCCGCATCGACGACGGTGCGGGCTTCTTTCTTGGGCAAGGCACCCGCGGCGGCGGCGGCGAGCAAGACGCGCTGCTCACGGTCAGCCAGCGTCTGCGTGTGCTTCACGTTGCACTCTTGCCGGAGCGAGACGAACCGGCTAGGCGTTGCCCGCGCCGTCGAAGTGCGGCCCCATCCGTTCAACATCCCCGATCGGCGGCGACAGGCAGTCGAAGCGCGTCACGATCCCGGGCGGCAAGAGGAGCAACCGACCATGGCCGACGATCCCGTCATCGCGCAGAAGGGCCCGTTCCAGGTCGAACTCGTCGCGGGCAAGCCTTACTTCTTCTGCCGCTGCGGCCTCTCGAAGAAGCAGCCGTTCTGCGACGGCGCCCATCAGGGCACCGGCATCGAGCCCATGCGCTTCACGGTCGAGACTGCCGGCACGTACAATCTCTGCGGCTGCAAATCGACCGATGACGAGCCGTTCTGCGACGGCTCGCACAATATCCTCTGACACGCCCCTGCTCTCGACACACCGCCGAGCCCTTTCGGCTCGCCGCGCGAGCGCATCGTTGCCTCATCGCGGCGCCGAAGGCGTTGCCGCACCGCCATGATGCGGCAGCGCTCGGACGCGTGCGAGCATCACTGATGCCCGAAAACCTCGACGCCCCGGCACTTCGGCGTTAACGTTCGCCAGGGGATGATTCCGGGCGCTCGAATCCGTGCGACCGACCTTTTCGGCGAAAGCGTCGCCACGCGGCTCTGCCGCTGGCGGCGCCGTATTCGAATGGTCGCAGCGCCGCCGGAAGCGGTGGCCCCGGGCTTTGGCGAGGGGCGATGGATTATTTTCTCCAGCAATTGATCAACGGGCTGACGCTCGGCTCCATCTACGGATTAATCGCCATCGGCTATACGATGGTCTACGGCATCATCGGCATGATCAACTTCGCCCACGGCGACGTCTTCATGCTCTCCACCTTCATCGCGCTGATCGTCTTTCTTCTGATCTCGGCGGCGCTCGGCTCTATCGCGCTCTCTCTGGCGCTTCTGCTCGTGCTGGTCGCCGCGATGGCGTTGACGGCACTGTGGAGCTTCGTCATCGAGCGCGTCGCCTATCGGCCGCTGCGCGGATCGTTCCGCCTCGCCCCGCTGATTTCGGCGATCGGCATGTCGATCTTCCTCATGAACTTCGTGCAGGTGGTGCAGGGCCCGCGCAACAAGGCGGTGCCACCGCTGATCTCCGGCGTCGTCGAAATCCCTCTCGCCGGCGGCTCCATCACCTTCGCCTATAAGCAGATGCTCATCATCGCGATCACCGCCGCGCTGCTCGCCGCATTCTGGTTCATCGTGCAGCGCACGCCACTCGGTCGATCGATGCGTGCATGCGAGCAGGACCGCAAGATGGCTTCCCTGCTCGGCATCGACGTCGATCGCACCATCTCGCTGACGTTCGTGCTCGGTGCCGCGCTCGCCGCCGTCGCCGGCGTGATGTACATGGTCTACTACGGCGTTGTGAACTTCGCCGACGGCTTCGTGCCGGGCGTCAAGGCGTTCACCGCCGCCGTGCTGGGCGGCATCGGCTCGTTACCCGGCGCTGTCGTCGGCGGCATCCTCATCGGCCTCATCGAGACATTCTGGTCGGCCTACTTCTCGATCGACTACAAGGACGTCGCCGCCTTCTCGATCCTCGCCATCGTGCTGATCTTCATGCCTTCCGGCCTGCTCGGCCGTCCCGATGTGGAGAAGGTGTGAGGCATGGCCAAACCGGGCAGGATCGACGATGAACGCCCGAGCGATGCGGCGACAGCATCGCCGTCCGATGCCCTGAAGCTGGCGCTCAAGACGGCTTTGGTCGTGATCGGCCTCTCGACGCCGGTCGTGCTGTTCGGCACCGAGCAGGACCCGTCGCGCGGTGTCGTGCTGGAACCGCGCTTCGCTCTCGTCGCCATTCTGGCGGCGATCGGTTTTGTCGCAACGTTGGCCGGTGTCCTGCTCAAGCCTTCGGTCGCTACTGCGGCGACATCCGCCATCAGCCGCATTCCATCGCCGTCGCCCGCCGTCGCCAAGGTTGGCAAGCTCGCGGCCCTCGGCCTGCTCATTGCTTATCCCGCGATCGCCCTTGGCCTCTCCGGCGGCGGCGGCGCCATCAAGTGGATCGACAATTTCGGCATCCAGATTCTCATCTATGTGATGCTCGGATGGGGCCTCAACATCGTCGTCGGCCTCGCCGGGTTGCTCGACCTCGGCTACGTCGCGTTCTACGCTGTCGGCGCTTATTCATCGGCACTTCTCGCCAAGACGTTCGGGCTGTCGTTCTGGCTGGCTCTGCCGCTCGCCGGCATCTTCGCCGCGCTCTGGGGTATTTTGCTCGGCTTCCCGGTGCTGCGGCTCAGGGGCGACTATCTCGCCATCGTCACGCTCGCCTTCGGAGAGATCATTCGCCTCGTTCTCATCAACTGGGTCGATCTCACCAACGGCAACGCCGGCATTTCCGGAATACCGCGTCCGACGTTCTTCGGCCTACCGTTCAACGCCTCGGATCAGGGATTCGCCGCGGCGTTCGGGCTCGAATTCTCACCGCAGCATCGCGTGATCTTCCTCTATTACCTGATCCTGGCGCTGACGCTGCTCACGGCCTTCACCACCAATCGCTTGCGACGCCTTCCGGTTGGGCGCGCGTGGGAAGCACTGCGCGAGGACGAGATCGCCTGCCGCTCGCTCGGCATCGACACCGTGAAGACCAAGCTCACGGCGTTCGCCATCGGCGCCATGTTCGGCGGATTCGCCGGCGCCTTCTTCGCCGCCCGCCAGGGGTTCATCTCGCCCGAAAGCTTCGTGTTCATGGAGAGCGCCGTCATCCTCGCCATCGTCGTTCTCGGCGGCATGGGCAGCCAGATCGGCGTCGCCGTCGCGGCGATCGTAATGATCGGCGGCACGGAGCTGCTGCGCGAACTCGACTGGATGCGAGAGATCTTCGGCGCGAGCTTCGATCCGACGCAGTATCGCATGCTGCTATTCGGCCTCGCGATGGTTCTGATGATGTTGTGGAAGCCGCGCGGACTCGTCTCGACGCGTGAGCCCACCATCTCGCTTGGCGCGCGCAAAGCGATTTCGGGCGCGCACGTCAAGGAGGGGCACGGATGACGAGCTCCGCAGGTGGCAACCCGCATCGCGCGACGGCACACTTCGCGGACGCGACGCGGGCGGCGGCGGGCGCAACTCCGCTGCTCGCGGTCGAACACCTCACGATGCGCTTCGGCGGCCTCACCGCCATCGATGATCTTTCGTTCTTCGCCAACCGCGGCGAGATCACGGCCTTGATCGGTCCGAACGGCGCGGGCAAGACGACGGTGTTCAACTGCATCACCGGTTTCTACAAGCCGACAAGCGGACGCATCGCCCTCGCCCATGCGCCGCACGCGAGCCCCGCCGATTTGGCGCGTCTCACGCTTGGCGGCCAACGCTGGCGCGACGGCAAGACGGGTGGGCTTTATCTGCTCGAGCGGATGCCCGATTACGAGATCGCGGCCAAGGCCCGCGTCGCCCGAACGTTCCAGAACATCCGCCTGTTCACCGGCATGACGGTGCTCGAGAACCTGGTCGTCGCCCAGCACAACACGCTGATGCGCGCTTCCGGCTGGTCGATCCTCGGGCTCATCGGAGCCCCCGCCTATCGCAAGGCCGAACGTGCCGCGATCGAGAAGGCCCGCTACTGGCTGGAGCAAACGAACCTGCTGGGACGCGCCGACGACCCAGCCGGGGATCTGCCTTATGGCGATCAGCGACGGCTCGAGATTGCGCGGGCCATGTGTACCGACCCCGTGCTGCTCTGCCTCGACGAGCCGGCCGCCGGCCTCAACCCGCGCGAGAGCGCCGACCTCAACACGCTGTTGCGCCGCATCCGTAAGGACCACGCCACTTCGATCCTGCTGATCGAGCACGACATGAGCGTGGTCATGGAGATTTCAGATCGCGTCGTCGTCCTGGAGCATGGCGCCAAGATTTCCGATGGCACACCGGAGTTCATCAGGAACGATCCCGCCGTCGTTGCCGCCTATCTCGGCGTCGAGGAGGACGAGGAGGCCGCGGCCGAAGCCGAGATCGCCGACCTTTCCGGCGCCCGCGGCGTCGATGGTGCCAACGGGATGCAAGGCAACGGAGGCGGCCGATGACGACGCCGCTCCTGTCGATGCGCGGCATCACCGCCTATTACGGCAACATCGTCGCATTGAAGGGCGTCGACATCGACGTCGCCGAGGGCGAAATCGTAACGCTGATCGGTGCCAACGGTGCGGGCAAGTCGACCTTGATGATGACCGTCTTCGGCAACCCGCGCGCGCGCACCGGCTCCATCGTTTACGACGGACGTGACATCACCAACTTGCCGACGCACGAGATCGCCCGCCTGCGTATCGCGCAGTCGCCTGAAGGCCGCCGCATCTTCCCGCGCATGAGCGTTCTCGAGAACCTGCAGATGGGTGCCGCGATCGACGGCTTCGCCCACTTCGACGACGACCTGGAACGGGTGACACGCCTCTTTCCGCGTCTCAAGGAACGTCTCGACCAGCGAGGCGGCACGCTGTCCGGCGGCGAGCAGCAAATGCTCGCCATCGCGCGTGCGCTGATGAGCCGGCCGCGCCTGCTCTTGCTCGACGAACCTTCGCTCGGCCTCGCGCCGCTGATCGTGCGCCAGATCTTCGATGCCATCCGCGAGCTCAACACGCGCGACGGCCTCACCGTGTTCCTGGTCGAGCAGAACGCTTTTCACGCCTTGAAGCTCGCGCATCGCGCTTACGTAATGGTCAATGGCCTCGTCACCATGTCGGGAACGGGCCGCGAGCTTCTGGCTCGCCCCGAGATACGTGCCGCCTATCTCGAGGGCGGGCGGCATTAGTTTTTTGAACGGCGTGCTCGGCATCGCCACGGCGAGCACAGAGGCAGCGGAACGAGCGGAAGTCATGCCGGAAATCTATCAGAGCGGACCGAACGGCCTTTGGGTGTTCCTGTTGCTCACGGTCGCCATTGGTGGCGGTGCGGCCTGGGTGACGGGCAAAGCCATCGCCGAAACCTGGAGACCCGTGTCGCAGCTCGTCGTCTACGTGCTTCTGATCGCCGCCGGCGTCCGCTTTTTCCACTATGCGCTGTTCGAGGAACCGCTGCTCGCCGCCGCGAATTTCCTCGTCGACGCCGCCGTGCTACTCGCCGCGGCACTCGCCGGTTTCCGCGTCGCTCGCGCCCGCCAGATGGCGCGCCAGTATGGCTGGCTCACCGCATCGCGCGGCGAGCGTGCGTGACAACCGCCACAATTTCAGGGAAACATGCTGCGTTGCAAATCCACCCCGTGCCCGTGGCTAGGTTCCTTGCACGGCGGGTTGATCCGTCCATCTCAATGGAGAGACAATTGATGCGTCAGATACTGGTTGCCGGACTTGCACTCGCAGCGGGCCTCGGCTTCGCCGCACACGAGAACGGCGCGTTGGTGGCGTCGGCCGCCGCGCAGGGCAAGACGCTGAAGATCGCCGTCGGCGGCCCGCTGACCGGCCCCAACGCGGCATTCGGCGCTCAGATCAAGAACGGCACGGAGCAGGCCGTTGAAGACATCAACGCGGCCGGCGGAATTCTTGGCCATACCATCTCGCTGGTCTATGGTGACGACGTTTCCGACCCCAAGCAGGGCGTCTCGGTGGCCAACAAGTTCGCGGGCGACGGCGCCAAGTTCGTGATCGGCCACTTCAACTCCGGCGTCTCGATCCCCGCTTCGGACGTGTATGCCGAGAACGGCATGCTGCAGGTGACCCCGGCCTCGACCAACCCGACGTTCACCGAGCGCAAGATGTGGAACGTGTTCCGCACCTGCGGCCGTGACGATCAGCAGGGCACCGTTGCCGGCAACTACATCGCCGAGAAGCTCACTGGCAAGAAGATCGCGGTCGTCCACGACAAGACGACCTACGGCAAGGGCCTCGCCGACGAGACCAAGAAGGCGATGAACGCGAAGGGCGTCACCGAAGTCCTCTATGAAGGCGTCAACACGGGCGAGAAGGATTTCTCGGCGCTGATCTCGAAGATCAAGGAAAAGGGCGCCGACGTCGTCTACTGGGGCGGCCTGCACACCGAAGGTGGCCTGATCGTTCGCCAGATGCGCGATGCCGGCGTCAAGGCCGTGCTGATGGGCGCCGACGGCATCGCCACCGACGAATTCGCCGCTGTCGCCGGTCCGGGTGCGGAAGGCACGCTCATGACGTTCGCTCCCGATCCGCAGAAGCGCCCCGAGGCCAAGGCCGTTCTCGCCAAGTTCGAGGCGCGTAAGTTCAAGCCGGAATCCTACACCCTCTACAGCTACGCCGCCGCCCAGATCGTCAAGCAGGCCGCGGAGAAGGCGGGTTCCGTCGATCCCAAGAAGGTCGCCGAGGTGATGCACTCCGGCCAGGCGTTCAAGACGGTGATCGGCGACATCGCCTACGACAAGAAGGGCGACATCACACGCCTCGACTACGTGATGTACACGTGGAAGAAGCAGGCGGACGGCAAGATCACGTTCGTCGAGAACTGAGCCGCCCGCACGGACACGATTCAAAGGGATGCGGAGCGAAAGCCCTGCATCCCTTTTTTGCAAACGCTCACATGACGACAGCCGGCGCGATGAGAGACAGGTTCGGCGGCGCACGCGCGCGACGGGCGTTCGGGCTCGCAGCATCCATTTTTGCGATCGCGGCGACTGCCGATCCGCTCGGCTCGCAGGAATCCCCGTTGCCGATCGTTGTCGGTCTTGCGACGCCGCTCACTGGCCGGGCTGCGGCAACCGGTGCGGCCCAGCGCGCGGCCCTCGAAGCCGCCATATTGCGCATCAACGAAACCGGCGGCGTGATCGGCCGCCCGGTCGTGCTGGCGGTGGCGGACGATACATGCAGCAGGTCTGGTGCCGTCCGCGCGCAGGCCGAACTCGCGGCAGCGCAGGCGGATGTGATCGTCGGCCACCCCTGCCCGGCCGCGTCGGACGCAGCGGCACCGCTCTACGCGCGGGCCGGGACGCTGCTCATCGCCGCGGGAAATCGCCATCCCTCGCTGACGGCGAAACCGGCCGGACCGCTCGTCTTTCGCGCTTCCGGCCGCGACGACCGCCAGGGAACGGACGCCGCCGACCGGCTGGCGGCGATTGCCGGCGGCGGCACGATCGCCATCCTGCACGACCGCACGGCCATGGCTCGCGCCGTCGTGCAGGGGACCCTGCATCGGCTGAACGAGATCCGTGGGCCAAACGGCGCCGCGCGGACGCTCGTCACCGGGATCGTCGCTGGCGAGACGGATTACGCACGGGCGGTGGACGCCGTTGCCGCGTCTGGCGCCGCCGCCGTGCTCTTCGCAGGCTTCCCGGCCGAGGCGGCCATACTAATACGGCTGATGCGAGCACGCGGCATCACCGCCGCGCTGCTTCTGAGCGCAAGCAACGCCACACCGGAACTCGTCGCCCATGCGGGTGGCGCGCTTGCCGAGCATGTCGAGGTCATGCTGCCAAGCGCGGCTGGTGCGGCAGCGGGGCAGGACGAAAGCGCGGCATCTGGACAGCACAACACACCCGAAGACATCGCCGCTGCCGACGCTCGCCTCGCGGTGACGGCATGGGCCGCAGCGGTGGCCGCTGCACAGACGGCGTCGGCGGAGGCTGTCGCGCGCGAACTCTCTGCTGTATCTCCGGCTGGCGCTATCGCATTCGACGCGCGCCGGGATGCCGTCACCCGCTCATTCGCGCCCTACCGCTGGACGGGAAACGGTTGGCGCATCGCCGGAAGTTGAAGTGGGAATAGTACGGCCCCGGCTCAGCGAGGAGCGACAGCGGCGGCCGGCTCGTTGAGGCAGAGCAGACCGTTCGTCGGGCTGCCGGGTATGATCGTCGAGGCGCCGAACAGCGCAATGACGACACCGATAGCGATGCGCGCACGCCCATCCGCCTCGACCTTGGCAAGGCTCGACACGCCGAACGCGGTAAGGCCGACCGGGATCATGGTGGCGAGGCCAAAGCCCATCATGAACAGTGCTCCGCCGGGCGCGGTGCCCGCGAGCATCGCCGTGAACAGCGCGGCGTACACCATGGGACACGGAATGATGCCCCAGGTCAGCCCCGAGACGTAGGGCCCGACGGCGCTTCTGCGCATCGGCGCGAGCACGCGGGCTATGGCGGCGGAGACGCGGGCGATAAGTCGATCGACCACCGATGGCATCGGCATGAGCCCGGCGAACGTAAGCCCGAGCCAGATCAGCACGACCGCGCCGAACCATTGCAGCACGCGGAACGCCCCGGCGTGATTGAACGAGGTGTAAAGCTCGGAGCCGAAGTAGCCGAGGATGGCGCCCGCGGCCACGTAGGACGTGACGCGCCCCGCCTGCGCCAGCATGAGAATGCGTGCGCGGTCCATCGCGCTCTGCGGCGCGAACATCAGCGTCAGGCTCGTCGCGATGCCGCCGCACATGCCGGCGCAATGCAACGTCGAGGCGAAGCCGAGCACCATGCCGCCGAGGAAACTGAATTCGGAAATGGCCATCGGCCCTGCTTGCTCCGCGAAGCTCTTCGAGCGCCATCACCCATCGCGGAAGCGTTCACGGTTCCGCCCGGGGGATACGCAAGTTGCCCGGACTAGGCACGCGCTGTCATCGTCTCGAGCGACTGACAATGAGTGCCTGCCCGCCGCGCCGTCTCACTATAGCAGTGCAGGGGCCACGCCTTGACTCGTAGCAACGATCGGCCGCAGGGGGAGGCTGTCTCGCCGTGAGGTCCGGAACGAAGGCCACGTGGTCAGAGCCGCGTCACGCCATGGCTCCAAGCTGCGGACGTAGAACGCGCCAGCCACGGCCGCTGGACTGTGGTCCGCCTCACCTGAGCGCGACTACGATCATCGCCACGAAACCAGCGATCCATGCTGATAGAATCGTCCATGCGATCAGCTTTCGCGTCGCCGCGCGCGAGTGCTCTAAACCCAGCATTCCGAGGAGCTGGCGCAATCCGAGGACGACTTGAAGGCGTTGCCACCGCTCGAAACGGACGTGGGCGTCACACCAGCGCTCGAGGATGCGCCACACGTCAGCCCGCCAGCCGCTCCTCGATGGCGGCCAGAGCCTCCGCCGCCTTCGAACCGTCCGGGCCACCGGCCTGCGCCATGTCGGGCCGGCCACCGCCACCCTTGCCGCCCGAGCGCTCGGACGCGACGCGGACGAGATCCACGGCGCTCAGCTTGTCGGCGAGATCCTTGGTCACCGCGACGACGATACCGAGCTTGCCATCCGCCGACGCATTGGCGACCGCCACCACACCAGAGCCGACCTTGGCCCGCCCTTCGTCGGCGAGCGACTTCAGGTCCTTCATATCGACGCCCGAGACATTGAGCGCCAGGAACTTGACGCCCGCTATCTCCTTCACCTGATTGCCACCGCCACCCGTGCCCGCTGCGCCGCCACCGCCCGCGAGCGCGGCCTGACGCTTGGCGTCGGCGAGCTGGCGCTCGAGCGCCTTGCGCTCTTCCATCAGCGACTTGATGCGCTCGATGGCATCCTCGGGACGGGTGCGAAGGACGCCCGCGATCTCACGCATGCGGCGGTCCTGCTCGGCGAGGTAGGCGCGCGCGCCATCGCCCGTCAGCGCCTCGATGCGGCGCACGCCGGAAGCGCTGGCGCTCTCGCCGACGACGCGAACGAGGCCGATGTCGCCGGTGCGCCTGACGTGCGTGCCGCCGCAAAGCTCCACCGACCACGCCTTGTTGGCGCCGGCCGACGGCTGCCCCATCGACACGACGCGAACCTCATCGCCGTATTTCTCGCCGAACAGCGCCATGGCACCCGAGGCGATGGCGTCGTCCACAGCCATGAGGCGCGTCTCGACCGGCGCGTTCTGCAGCACGATGGCATTGGCGAGATCCTCGACTGTGGCGATCTCCTCCGCGCTCATCGGCTTGGTGTGAGAAAAGTCGAAGCGCAGCCGCTCGGGCGCGACGAGCGATCCCTTCTGGGCGACGTGGGTGCCGAGCACCTGGCGCAGCGCCTCGTGCAGGAGATGCGTCGCCGAGTGGTTGGCGCGGGTGGCCCCGCGCCGCGCGTGATCGACCTCGAGCTCGACGGCATCGCCGACCTTGAACGAGCCCTTCTCCACGACGCCTGCGTGCACGAACAGGTCGCCGAGTTTCTTCTGGGTATCGACGACGCGGAACAGCGCGCCCTTCGGACCGCGGATCACGCCCTGGTCGCCCGCCTGGCCGCCGCTCTCGCCGTAGAACGGCGTCTGGTTGAGAACGATCTGGGCTTCCTCGCCCTCTTTGATCGTCTTGGCGCTCGCGTTGCCCTTGACCAGCGTGCGGATCTCGCCCTCGGCGGTCTCGGTGTCGTAGCCGAGGAAATCGGTGGCGCCGACGCGATCGCGGATCTCGAACCAGTGGGTCTCCGTCGCCGCCTCGCCCGAGCCCTTCCAAGCCTTGCGCGCCTCGGCCTTTTGCCGCTCCATCGCCGCGTTGAAGCCATCGGTATCGACACCGATGCCGCGCGCCCTCAGCGCATCCTCGGTGAGATCTAGGGGGAAGCCATAGGTGTCGTAGAGCTTGAAGGCGACATCGCCGGGGAAAGTCGCTCCCGACGTCAAGGTGCGAGAGGATTCGGCAAGCAACCCGAGGCCCTTGTCGAGCGTCTTCTTGAAGCGCGTCTCCTCGAGCTTCAGCGTCTCGGTGATGAGCGCCTGCGCGCGCACCAGCTCCTGATAGGTCTCGCCCATCTGGCGGACCAGCGCCGGTACGAGGCGGTACATCAACGGCTCGGTGGCGCCGAGCAGGTGCGCGTGGCGCATCGCCCGGCGCATGATGCGGCGAAGCACGTAGCCGCGGCCTTCGTTGGACGGCAGCACACCATCGGCGATGAGGAAGCTCGTCGCACGCAAGTGATCGGCGATGACGCGATGGCTCGCCTTCGCCTCGCCGGCCGGCTGCACACCGGTCGCCTCGACGGAAGCGTTGATGAGCGCGCGGAAGAGGTCGGTCTCGTAATTGTCGTGCGTGCCCTGGAGTACCGCGGCGATGCGCTCGAGGCCCATGCCCGTGTCGATCGACGGCTTCGGGAGCGCCACGCGATTACCGCCCTCGTGCTGCTCGAACTGCATGAACACGAGGTTCCAGATCTCGATGAACCGGTCGCCGTCCGCGTCCTTGGAGCCGGGCGGCCCGCCGGGGATGCCCTTCTTCCCATCGGGGTCGTGATCGAAGAAGATTTCCGAGCAGGGCCCGCAGGGGCCGGTATCGCCCATCTGCCAGAAGTTGTCGGAGGTCGCGATGCGGATGATCTTCTTCTCGGGCAGGCCCGAAATCTTCTTCCAGAGTGCGAACGCCTCGTCGTCGTCATGATAGACGGTGACCATCAGGCGCTTCTTGTCGAGCCCGAACTCCTTGGTGACGAGGTTCCAGGCGAGCTCGATGGCGACGTCCTTGAAATAGTCTCCGAACGAGAAATTGCCGAGCATCTCGAAGAAGGTGTGGTGGCGCGCAGTGTAGCCGACGTTGTCGAGGTCGTTGTGCTTGCCGCCCGCGCGCACGCATTTCTGCGAGGTGGCGGCGCGCGAATATGGCCGCGTCTCCTGCCCGGTGAACACGTTCTTGAACTGCACCATGCCGGCGTTGGTGAACATCAGCGTCGGATCGTTCCTCGGCACCAGCGGGCTCGAGGAGACGACCTGATGGCCGGCCTCTGCGAAGTAATCGAGGAAGGCGGAGCGGATCTCGTTGACGCCGGTCATTCTCGGTCGGACCTCAGGGCGAAGAGTTGGGCGGCCGAGGCGCCCGGTGACGGCCGGCCCCGGTCGAGGAGACGAATGCAGCGGTTGCAGGAGGGCCGCAAGGCAGAACCCTGGCGATGAGGCCACGGAGCTGCGAGCCGGACGCCCCGGAGGTCCGCGCCGTCGCTACCCCGCGGGGACACCGCGAAATGCGTCCGGGATGGCCCGCCGAGTTGTGCGCGAGGGCCAACCCACCAGAGGGCCGCAGCAGCGCACCTGAGCGCGCCGCAGCCACGAAACGGCCTCTTGTAGCCGTGGCGCCGAAACCTGTCCAGGAACCTTGATCCCAGGTAGTGTCTCAGTTTGAATTTTCTTACTCGTCACCGCTGGCCTTGCCTGACATGCGGTCCAGCACGCGATTCAAAATCTGAGCAACTTCCTCCATGCCCATTCGCTTCGCCAGCGGGATCAAAATAAGAAGTTCCAACACCAGCAGCGCAATCGGGCCGCCAAACGACGGCATAACGCTGAAAAACACGATGTCCAACAGCAACACGATGAAGACGATGCCAACGAACCGCTCTTCACGACGCGCGTCGACTTCGCTTGCTAGGCGAGATTGAAGCTCTTGGATCAGTTTGTCTTGGGCTGTCGGTTCCGGCTCGACTAAATCGCCAAACGTCGCCTCGCCATCGTTAGGCTGCTTCGTTGGCATTTCTCAGCGCTCGGTATTCGGCCAATATCGCTTCGTTCGGAATCGCCCGACCGCGAACGCCAGGAATGTAGAACCTAGCCCATGCGCCACCTGATCGGTGCGTCGCATGGACCAACCGGCCCGGGCCAACTTTCCCTAAGTTAGTCAATGCTTCATCAAGTATGTCACGCTCCAAGCCTGGAGGAACTTCCGGAATGTCATGAAACACATTGGCGACTGGATCAGCCCCAAAAACCTTGGCACGATGATACAATGCGGGGTGCACGGGACCATAATCCCAAGCCTCAAACTGCCCGGTCACCAACGGCTCGCCGGTTCTTCCGAGATGAAACATATGGGCTAGGTAGAGAATCTTTTGCAGTTCCAGGTTCGAAAGTACCCAGCCTGACTTGTATGCCAGTCGCTGAGCGGCTGACAGGACAGGAACAGTCATGGCAGCCTCCACTCTGATGGCC
>JAEUMD010000017.1 GCA_016793635.1 Hyphomicrobiaceae bacterium | reverse complement strand
CGGGTAGTCGCCCGCGTGGTCGAGCACCATCCGGACGGCGCGCTCACGCACCTCCGGCGAGAACTTCGGGGATTTGGTCTGCTGTGTCATGGCTCCACTCTCTCAAGAGTTGGAGCCTCCGGCAATCTCGGGGCGGTTCAGCCGATGAACATGCGTTCCACCCGAAGTGATGAAACTCGTCGCCGTTGTTGGGCATCTCGAGCGTGTGGACAATCTGACCATACGTCGGCGACTGTCGATCGACATCGATAACGGCTAGCGCATCGGGCCTGGAAGCGTCTTCGCTCAGCAGTAAAGTGTATACGAACGCCTCCGGTGGCGCATCCATCGCCAACCTTGGAGAAGCGTGGAAACTTGGATCGGGCCGTAGGGTCAACTGGGCCTCCCCAGACCAAGTGAAAGTACGTGAGGGCCAATGAACTTGGCCTCTTCGTTGCTTGAGTCGGCAAATCTGACACAACAGGAGCTGCGAAGCGAGGTGCACCACTCGAAGCCACATGCGTGCCCTGAAGGTTGTCTCACCCGTTTGAGTCCAAAGCTTTGGTGTCGCTTCAGTTCTTAACGCGTGGCGCAACAAATTGTGCTTGGTCCAAGTTGATAAGTTTTGGAGGATTGATCGAGGAAAAGCAGCCGAACAGCGGTATCTTCGCAGCGCGAGACGGATGCCAGATTTCGCAGTCCCTACCGCCCCGCCGTTCGCAACTGCAAACGTTGTTTCTCCCTTCTGGCCATGGCCGTAGTTCAACGGGGTGTTCGTCGGAGCGCCCCACATGCTGCAGCCGCTCAAGTGCGCTCCGTGCCAAAAGCGTCTGTCAGGGGCGTCGCAGTGAACGGTCACTTGGGCAAAGCGCCCTCCAACCTTCTGGCGATCACCACGTCAAGAGCGCTCCATCCCTTACCTGCTCCCGATTTCCCGGACCCGAAGTCTGGGTGGCATCGTTAAGCCGGCAGCAGCTTAAAGATCGAGGTAGGAGTGATCTCCAGGTTCCTTCGTCCACGAGACGAACCCATTCGCAGGTGGCCCATCAAGCGGCCTCTGGAACGGCGCTGGCCACGGTTCTGCGTCCGCGATCCGCATGGAGATCCGTCAGTGCCGCGAGGTCTGCCACGCTCTTGGCAATGACGTTGTCGTTATCATCCGCAAGAGTGCGCTCTTCCATGACATCGGTTGCAGGCAACGCATACACTGCGGCATCAGGGTGATTGCGCAGTATCCGCCGCTTCATGTGCTTGAGGAGGGCGTGATCACGGTAATTGGTCGTAACGAGTACGATCGTTTGAGGAGCGGACTTGCACATGGCATCCTCGATGCTCGCGACGCCGAGCAACCCGGCGGCCTTTTCGATCGCGCGAATGCGCGCGTGACGCTCCGATAACAGCGTGGCGACAAGCTTGGCCGCGATCTTGTCGGCGACTCCGCGCACGGGGAGGAGGATGAGCGGCGAACTTTCGCCAGGGTCTGCTTCCTCGCGATCGAGCTTCTGCAAATCTTCCAGCAGTAGCTGATGGAGATCCGAAAAAGTCGTCTGAATCTCTGTTCGCTGCTCGTCGCTCAGCCGATCGTCGCGGGCGAGCAGCGCGAGCGCGGGCAGCAGAACCTCATCCGCTGCGCGCGCGGGCGAGGTTTGTTCCGCTTCCGCCTTCAACTGGTCGTATGCCGCGATGGCATCGCCTGACAGAATACGATGGTAAAGTTCGTCGTCAGCCGCGAGTGCCGGTTCATCTCCTAGCAAGACGCTGATGAATTGAAACTGTGGAATGTACTGGCCGAGAACAACGAGCATCATCGTCAGGGGAGCGGCCAGCAGAAGACCGATCGGGCCCCAGAGCAGCGTCCAGAAGCTGGCAGCCACAATCAGAGCCAACGGCGAGAGTCCCGCACGCTTTCCGAGCACATGAGGTTCAATGAGGTGACCGACCACCGGTTCGCCGATCGCGAACAAGGCAACCGTCATCGCAACCATGCTCCACCCCGGGTCGACGGCTGCAGCGAGCAGGATCGGCGGTATGGCCGCAAGGAGTGATCCTACATACGGGATGAACCGCAGGACCAGTGTGGAAAATCCCCAGAGTGCGGCGTTCGGCACACCAATCATCGCGAGCGCCAAGCCGACGAATAGGCCGAAGCTCGCATTGAGTGCGAACTGTGCCAGTAGCAGATCCGAAAGACGCGTGCCGGCATCGCTGAGCGCGGCGACCGTTCGACTCATGTTGTCCGTGCCCACAACACGCACGACTCGATCGCGCAAGTCTTGATACTGGACCAGCAGAAAAATCGTGAAGAGCAGGGTGAGTGCGCCGAGAGCAACCACGTGGAGCGATCCGCTGAACTGTTGCCACAACGGCTCTTTCGGTTGCTCCCCATTTACGACGACCGCTGCGGGATCGGTCTTGGTGCCCGTCGACTGGCTCACCTCCGCGACGACTTCCTTCTCGATGGCGCCGATCGTCTCTATCGCCCGTTGCAGCTTGCCGGTTTGTGCAGAAGCCCCCGTGATCGTGCGAACCTTCTGGACAAGATTGTATTGGTATTCGCCGAGACCGCCCGCAAGCTCGATGAGCTGGCCCGTGAACACCGTCGTGAGTGCGCCAAGGCAGGCCACGGATGCAAAAACAACCATTGCGGCAGCCAAACCCCGCGGGAACCGCGCCGCGGTGAGCCTGCGTACGATTGGGGCCAAGCCAAAGGCGAACAGAGAAGCAAGACAGAGTGGGAGGATCACGTCGCGACCAAGTGCGAGGCCGGCGATGATCAGCGCGATCGCAATGAGCGCGGCCGCGAAATTCCGGATTGAGTCGGAGATCATGGGCATGGCGGCCTCGGACTGGAGTCAGGATCGCCGCAAATGATTTTTAGCGGCACGTCGATGAACGTAGAACTCGCGAAATGGTTTCATCGGGTCTGCAACAGACTGGGTCCAGTGGCCGGGCATCTTGAGACCCGGCGCTAACGAGCTCGAGGCGCGAGGTCGCGTTTGGCGAGCACACCCGCACGTGACTTCTCATTCGTCGGGGTCCCAATTTACATCAAGCCGCAGGGAACGCATCGGCTCGGCAGGCGTTTGGCAAGCATCTCACGTGCAGGTCAGCTCGCTCGAAAGGTGTGTGAAATGGGCAATCTCCTTCATTATGCAGTGGTGTTTCTCGTCGTCGCGTTGGTGTCCGCTTTGCTGGGGTTCGGCGGCGTCGCCGGCACGGCCATGGAGGGCGCGCGAATCCTGTTTTGGATCGCGATCGTGCTGTTCGCCATTTCCGTCATCGCGGGGTTCCTGCGACGCGCGTGACGCGATGTGCGAACACGTTCCGACTGGTTCGCGCAGCCGAGGCGTCGAAACGCCTCGGCTGCGCTCGCCATTCTTGCGGGTCTCACACCGTGACGCTGCCTTGGCGTGATCTCCATGTCGAAAACCAAAAATCCGGCGCGACGGGCAGAACGGCTCATACTCGTTGCATTGACTGTCAGTCTGCCGACCTTATCTCTGCTCCCGTTCGGCGCCCTATATTTGTGGGACAAGGGCTGGCTGGTCTACTGGGCCATTGTCTTGATGCTGGCCGTGCTCACGCTGTCGATGATCGAACACCTCTACTTCAAGCGCGCCATCCAGGCGGAAGCTGTGCAATGCCCGGCTCAATCGCTCGCTCCATACCCTGACGGCAGCCTTTCGGCACGTGCGTGGGGCGAAGTACAAGCAATATCTGCAAAGGCGGATCCAGGCGCCTTCGGTTCCGTTCAAGATGCGATCGATCTCGGCACACGAGTGACGGAACGTGTGGCGAGGGTCATGCACCCAGACCGGTCCGACCCGCTTTGGAATTTTACTCTGCCGGAGGCTCTTTTGATTACTGAGAGAGTCAGCCGGCGAATGGGGCAGGTCGTATCTGAGAAAGTGCCTTTTGCAGATCGACTGACTTTCTCCCAGTTGCGTTGGGCATATCGGTGGCGCGGTGCAATCGGCAGGGTCGAACAGGCCTACAACCTCTGGCGCCTCCTTCGGATCGCCAATCCGGCGACCGCCGCCGCCAACGAGGTTCGCGAGCGCCTGTCGAAAGCGGCATTCAACTGGGGTCGCGAACAATTCACCGCGATGCTCGTCCGGCTCTACATTGAAGAAGTAGGTCGCACCGCAATCGATCTCTATAGCGGCGGCCTCACGGATGCTCCCGCGATGGACGACGGCAAGAAGAGCGAGAGCTGCGGGCCATGATGCGCCCATTAAAGTGCAATCGCTTTTGAAGCGGTCCGCACTCGCGATCCACCAAATTGGTCGATACGACTCTCTCAGATCAATCCATGGTGCGCCCGCGCGTGTGACGCAACAGCCCGGCGTGCATGCCATCCGATCGGGCCCTGGGTTGTCCAGAAATCGCCAATCACGCGGTCTGCCGCACTAAACACGACGCGCAGGAAGGTGCGGAACAATTCTCCCGGTGACACGTTTGTCCACCACGAAGCCGACAGCGGCTCGTTACCCAGCAAAATGCAACCCAAGGGAACTACTGCTATGGCGCACGCAGCGTACAACACCCGTACTGACGCGACTTACTCGAACACGATTTCCGGCACCGGCTCGGCGCTCGCGGACAAGGCTGGCGCGATCGCGGAAAAGGCCGGGGAGCACATCGACCAGGCGGTGGACAAGGCCGCGAGCACGGCTCGCTCGCTCAGCGAGCAGGGCCGCGAAGCGACCGAGCGCGTCAATGAGGTCGCCGGCAACCTGAAGAGCGCCGTCGACAAATCGCTCTCCGACCAGCCGATGGCGACACTCGCTATTGCCGCCACACTGGGCTTTGTGCTCGGCGCGGTTTGGAAGTCGTGACCGTAACGAACCCGTAAATCTCCGGGAAGAGGTATTGCCATGTTCCAGTCTCTCTTGAAAGTGGCCCGCCGGGAGGTCGACGACGCCGTCGGCGATCTGGTGGCCCGCGTCGTCGTGGCGATACCCTTCCTGGTTGCTGCGGGCTTTTTGACGTCAGCAGGCACCGTAAGACTAACGCGTGAATTTGGAACGGAGCTCGGCCTTGCTGCGGTGGCCGCCGTGTTCGCCGTATTGGGCATCATTCTCGCCGCGGTGCTCAGGAAGCCGACTGACGCTAACCGTGGTGAACGGACCGAAAAATCCGTCGAGGCAGAGGCCGAAGCTTCGGATGCCCTGCGCGATCGTCGCCCAACCGCCGCCGAGCAAGAGATGATGATGGCAACCTTCGCGGCAGTAGCTCCCGTGGCAGGGCCTGCGCTTGTTCGCCTCCTGTTCCGTAATCTTCCTATTCTGGCGGCTATCGCTGTGGCGGTTTTCATTTTTACGCGCCAGTCAACGGACGCGCGTTCGCAGCCCATCCCGACATCTGGCGACTTGCAGAGCTGACGAGAGCCGCTTCTTACGGTCCTCCCCCGGCTTGGAACCAAACAGTATGAGTGGCGTTGTTGCAGCTGAGTAGCTTCATCGCGTGAACCCGTTGCGCGGGACTTTGGGCCTGAATTGCCCCCCGTCACCGCTAGGATTAGAAATGCCTGAAGACGATCAGAGAAAAGTGACCAACTCATCCCACCGAAAAGTCGGCGACGGCCTGCCCGACACGCCACTCCCGCCGCACGTGCAGGCACGTATCGGCCGCCAGTTGAAGCGCGCGTATGAGGATATCATCGCGGAACCGCTGCCCGATCGGTTTGGCACACTCCTCGACGAGCTTGCCAAATCCGCCAAGCGACCTGGAGCCGACTCGTGAGCGACACTGCGGACATCAACTTTCAGAAGGAGTTGGCGGCGCTCGTTCCCAACCTGCGAGCGTTTGCCAGGTCGTTGTCGGGCAATCCGGACAGGGCCGATGATCTCGTGCAGGAGGCGCTCGTCAAGGCCTGGCAGAACCGTGGGACCTTCGCCGAGGGGTCGAACCTCAAGGCTTGGGTGTTCACGATCCTTCGCAACACATTCTTGTCGGAGCTCCGCAAGCGAAAGAACGAGGTCGAAGACGCCGATGGGGCCTTTGCCAATAGCCTCGCGACGGTCGGCAACCAGGCATCGCATATGGATTTGCTCGACTTCCGTGCCGCCTTCGAAACACTGCCCGCTGACCAGCGCGAAGCGCTGATTCTGGTTGGTGCGGAGGGGTTCGGCTACGAAGAGGTGGCGCTGATGTGCGGCTGCGCGGTCGGCACCATCAAGAGCCGTGTCAATCGTGCTCGCCAGAAGCTCGCAACACTCCTGGCGCACGACAGTCCAGCTGCTGTCGCGGATTGACCCAAAGGCGAGTGCCGAACCGAAAATTTTTGGCGGCCTCGAGGAACCGTCATGCCATCACCGCGTTCTTCTCACCGAAGATCGAAACAAATCGACAGTGAGGTAGCTCAAGATGGCGACGATTGGACTTGCCCCCAAGACCAAGCCGACCACTCCGAAAACCGGGATCGAGGCCAAGGACCGCGCCAAGATTGCGAAGGCGCTGGAAACGGTTCTGGCAGACACGTATACGTTGCTGGTGAAGACACATGTCTATCATTGGAACGTGGTGGGGCCCCTCTTCCTGCCGCTGCACCATTTGACCGAGGAGCATTACAAGGACCTGTTCGCCGCGGCAGATGAAATCGCTGAACGGATTCGAGCTCTCGGCAAGCCAGCTCCTGTATCGTTCGAAGCCCTTCTTCCACGTGCATCCGTCGAGGAAGAAACGACAAACCGCAGTGCCGGTGGCATGATCGAGCAATTGATCGAGGACCACGAGAACATCGTAACCCGTCTGCGCGAGGCCGCGTTGAGCGCCGAGGAGGCGGACGATCTCGTCACCACCGACATGCTGACGGCGAGGATGGCCTTCCACGAAAAGGCAATCTGGATGTTGCGCGCCACCGCGAACAAGTGATCAATTGGTCGCTTCGTCGGGTTTGGTCGCGACGCATAACTCAAGGATAACTCATGGCTGGCTCGCTAGCAGACCTCATCGCTCCTGAACTCCCGTATCTGAGGCGCTTCGCACGTGCGCTGACCGGAACGCAAGAAAGGGGCGATTCCTATGTCGTTGCCTTGCTCGAGGCGTTGATTGCCGACCAGCGGCAGTTCGATGGAACATTGTCGCCTCGGACCGCGCTGTACAAGTCGTTCATCAACATCTGGAATGCTCTGCCGACCAACGAGAAGGCGGAGCCGGTGATGCGCGAGCGCGGCGAGGTCGTCGACCGTCGGATCGAAACTCTCACTCCCCGGCCACGCCAGGCATTCCTCCTCGCCTCCGTGGAAGAGTTCGAAGAGGATGCGATCGCCTCGATATTGAGCTGCACCGAGGTGGAAGTGGAGCAGCTAATTTCCCAGGCCGGGCGCGAAATCGCCGATCAGATCGCAGCCAACGTTCTCATCATCGAGGACGAGCCGTTGATCGCGATGGAAATCGAGAACCTCGTAACCGATATCGGACATGATGTCGTCGGCATTGCACGCACGCGAGCAGAAGCAGTCAAGATTGCCAGCGAGAGAAAGCCCGGCCTCGTCCTTGCAGATATCCAATTGGCGGACGGAAGCTCAGGCATCGATGCAGTGAATGATATTTTGAAGGCGATAGAGATTCCCGTGGTGTTCATCACGGCCTATCCCGAACGCCTCCTCACGGGTGAGCGTGCCGAACCGACATTTCTTGTGTCAAAGCCGTTTCGGCAGGAGATGGTGAAGGCGGTGATCAGTCAGGCACTCTTTTTTGAGGTGAAGGCCGGAGCGGCAAGGGCTTAATACCAGGAGCAGACATTGAACGCCGAGGCTGACGACGTTTGGGCAGGGCGGCTGGAACATGGAGGAGCCGGCCTTGAAATTCTCGGGCGTAGCGCCGACTGCATCAAGGTACTCAGTCCGGATGGCGAACTCCTGGCGATCAATCGGCCGGGACTAGAGCTGCTGCAAGTAAGCTCTCCCGACACCCTCATCGGGAAATGTTGGAGTGAGTTGTGGCCGAGCGAATCTCTCTCGCACATCGAAACGGCGTTGAAGGTTGCGAACCGTGGAGAACGTGCTCGCTTCTCGGCGTATTGCCCAACCGCCCAGGGTGAGGATCGTTGGTGGGACGTGTCGGTAACGCGGGTCGCGCCATCCAGTGCGGAAGACCGTCGACTCGTTGCGATCTCCCGCGACATCACAGAGACCAAGCTGCTCGAGATGCGTCTGCGAGTGAGCGAGCACCGGTTCCGCGCAATCGCCGATAACATCGCGCAGTTCGCATGGATGGCCGACCCGACCGGACACATCTTCTGGTACAACAAACGCTGGTACGACTACACCGGCACCACGCTTGTCGAAACGGCGGGCTGGGGATGGACGAAGTTGCACCACCCCGATCATGTCGATCGGGTCGTCAACAAGATCGCGAAGCACTTCGAGAGCGGGGAACCTTGGGAGGATACATTTCCTATCCGTGGTGTCGACGGCACGTACCGGTGGTTTCTCTCACGCGCAATGCCTATCCGTAACGAAGCCGGGCAAATCTCACTGTGGTGCGGAACGAATACGGACGTCGACGACGCGAGGCGATGGAGTGAGCGGCTGCGCCAGAAGGCGCGACTGATCGAGCTCTCGCACGAAGCTATCATGACATGGAGTATTGGTGGCGGCATCATCTCTTGGAACGAGGGGTGCAAGGCCCTGTACGGCTATACGTTTGAGCAGGCTCAGGGTAAGAAGACCCACGAGATCCTGCGTACTCGTCTGCAAGGTGACGGAGAGCATTTTGAGAATATCCTCCTCCGCGATGGAGCCTGGTCAGGCGAATTGCTTCACTATGACAAGGATGGCAATGAAGTTTGGGTCGAGAGCCGTCAGGAACTTCTGATTGTCGACAACCAACAGATCGTCCTCGAACTCAATCGCGACATCTCCGAGCGACGCCGCAACGACGAACTGAAACGGCTACTTCTCGCTGAGCTCGATCACAGAGTGAAGAACACGCTGGCTATCGTTCAGGCGATTGCCGCGCAAACAGCGCGCCGTGCGTTGTCGCACAAGGAGTTTACGACGTCGTTCAATGCTCGATTGCAATCGCTGTCGCGGGCCCACAATCTCCTGGTCTCGACGCAATGGTCGGGTGCCTGGTTGCGAGAGTTGATCGCCGATCAAGTTGCGATGGGCGACGCGACCGACGACCAATTTTCGATCGAAGGTGAAGACGTCTTCATTTCAGCGCAGGCCGCGCTGCAGCTCGCTCTTATGTTTTTCGAGCTGGGCACCAATGCACGCAAGTACGGCGCCTTGTCGGTCCGCCAAGGGCGCCTCTCGATTCGTTGGACTCGCGATCTCGAAGACAACAACCGCATCAACTTGGAGTGGAGGGAGACCGGCGGTCCGCCGGCGAAGCATCCGGAGACGTTCGGCTTCGGTGCAACCCTCATTGCGCGCACAGGACAGCAGGCAAATTTGAAGGCCGCTCTCGACTTTGCACCGGCCGGCTTGATTTGCCGGATGTCGATCGAGACCAGCTCCCGCCACAAGGGCCCCACCACATATTTCGACATTCGCGGAGATGCCAAGCGAAACGAGTCGGCGCACCAGCGTAGTGTCGAGGTGATGATCGTCGAGGATGAACCGTTGATTGGCATGGAAATCGAAGAGATCGTGCTGAGCGCGGGCTTCGTTCCCATCGGGCCGTTGGCGACCGTCGAGCAAGCCATCGCCAGGATCGACGACAAGGCTCCAGACCTCGTGCTCCTCGATGGAAGCCTGCATGGCAAGCCGGTCGATGCCGTCGTCGCTTTGCTCCAGGATCGTCAGATACCATTTGCCATGGTGACGGGTTTTACAGAGCAATCGCTTCCTGCGGGGATCGACAACAGAGTGACGCCGATCGTCTCGAAGCCCGTGGAGCCGGAGAAGATTGTCAGAGTGATGCAGTCGCTTCTATCGAGAACCCAGGATGCGGTCGAGCGCAGCTCTTAAAGTCCAGGCCAGGGCACCAGGAATTGATGGCGAATCCCGGACCGCGCGAATTGCGTGACGAGGCGGCCATTCATGCTCCTCTCTATCACGAAGGTCAGCACGGAGCTGCCGAACCCGCGTCGTGTCGGGGGTGCGACGTCAGGGCCGCCACTCTCCTCCCACGATACCTTGAGATTGGGCGGGACCGCGTCCCGATCGACGGACCAGTCGAGTGCGACCCGACCGCCGGGAACTGACCAGGCGCCGTATTTCGTCGCGTTCGTCGCGAGTTCGTTGAGAACGAGACTCATCACCATGGCTTCGTTCTGCGGGACGGGGACTGCTCCACCGCGGACCGATAATTTCGCCTCCACGTCGGTTGTGTAGGGCTTCAGGACCGCTTCCACCAGGTCAGCGAGTTCCGTTGCGCGATTGGCGTCGGGCCGCAGCATGTCCTGAATGCGCGCCAACGCGCTGAGGCGTGTGCGAAAGTCGTCCATGAAGCCCGACAGTGAACTACTGTGCCGGGCAGTCTGCGATGCCAACGCCGACACCACCGCAATCGTATTCTTCGCACGATGAATGAGCTCGCGGTTGGCGAGCCCGGACGCTTCTTCTGCGCACCGGCGAGTCTCGGCCTCTCGAGCAAAAGCCTCGGCCGCCGCCGCATTGCGAACCTGCGCATGCGCTATCGAACCGACGATCGAGGCGATCAGTCCACTCAACAAACTGCCGACGACGGCAATGAATACCGTGCGACCGTAGCTGACGCTATCTTCGAACTCTGAAGTCGACGTGAATGCGAGCGACCAGACCGCTCCAGCGACAGGCAACGTCAGGGAATGCTCGTATTTCGGCTCACGCCTTGGCCGAGTGGCCGAAGTCGCATCGTTGTGCCCCTCGAATAGGATGGCGTCTGGCCTTGCAATCGGCCCATCGTAGATGCGTAACGCTACGTTTCCGGCTGTGTGGGGCGCCTGACTCTTGGTGACCTGCGATATCAGATCGTTCATTCGAAAGGCTGCGTAAACGAATGCAGCAGTCGACCCGTCAGGCTTCAGAACGGGCAGATACATGAGTGTCCCGGCCTGTTGGTTTTCGTTCGTTTCCTGCAGCAGCGTTACGCGCCCGGAAAGGCTTGGCTCACGCGTCTGCTCGGCGCGTAACATAGCGGCCCGCCGGATCGGCTCGGATAACATGTCGTAACCAATGGCGCGCTTGTTTCTCCAGTCCTCCGGTTCCAGATACACGATGGCGGTCATCCGATCCCGTGGACCAGGTGGAGTGACGGCGAATGTGGGGTGACCAGCTTCTCTCTGGCTTGCCTCGAAGGCTTCCAGATCGTCAGGTCGGAACACTAGTGCGTAGCCCAAGCCCTGTATGCCCGGGAACGAAATATCGAACTTCTGGGCCTCCGAGAACTGACGCCACTGCGCGGCAGTTGGAACACCCACGGCAGCTGCAAAGCCCCCCCCCTGCACGCAGCACTTGGGAGTAAGCCTTCATCGCGTCGCCAACGGCATCGCGCAATGCGGCTGCTTGGTTCTCGAACTTCTCCTGCGCCTCGCCATGTACAACTGACCGGCTCGCCCAGGTCGCCAGTCCCGTTGCCGTGAGCGACAAGGCCAATACCAGGAGCGGTGCACGCAAAAACGGCGCAATGCTCGGCATTTCGAGGTCGAGGCTCCCTGACAGTCGATACCCATTGCTTATGGCACGGCACGCATGCAAGCCATAGCCAGCTTGACAGGGTACTTAATTACAAGGTGACGAAAAACATCCGGGCGATGAAAGCCGATCGCGTGCCCGAGCCGCGGTTGCTGCTGTCGATCATGGGCTGCCAGCTCGGCGCGAATTTCTCGGAGTTTGCCGATCCGCAGACATCGTAATGAAGAGTGACCACCGACCGCGTAAGCACCCGAGCAACTACGACTCTCGGGGACGCGAAGTGCCCGCCCATCGCGCGTCCGTCCACGGCCGACCTGCCGCAAGGCCCTCGAAGCTCTGACGCTCCGCCCCACCAGAGAACGCGTTAAAGGAGACGCGTGAGGAACGTTGGCCGCGGTCACGCGGAAGTCGACCACATGGCGGGCTTAAATCCGCGCCGCCAGTGAGGGAGCTGTCATCCAGAGTCGCAAGTCGACGCCGAGTGTGGGGACGCTTCCTGACTCCAACCATAGACATTCGCGCACCACGGTCATCCTCCGAGCTATGCGCTCGACCGCGGAACCTGCTCGCGCCGGTAGCGTTTAACAGCCACGACACAGCAAGTGGCGTCGTTCGTAAGAGAGGAGAAGATCATGAACTGGGATCGCATCGAAGGTAACTGGAAGCAGTTCGCGGGTCAGGTGAAGGCGCAGTGGGGCAAGCTCACCGATGACGACCTCACCGAGATCGATGGGCGTCGAGAGCAGCTCGAGGGGAAGCTCCAGGAGCGGTACGGCTACAGCAAGGACCAGGTTGCGAAGCACGTCGACGACTATATCTCGAAGATCTGATCGGCTTCTGCACGACCTTCAGAGGTGCGCTGCTCCCGGGCAGCGCACCTCGACATATTCTCTGGTGGAGCAGTTGAACATCAGAAAGTGGGCTGCCGTACAATCCAGAAGGCGATTTCCGGCCTTCCTTAGCTCTGTCAGTGACTGCTTTCGTCAGGATAAATGTTCCGCAACACCATCTCGAAATGCGCCTTCACCATTTCATTGCACTGGCACGAACGTTTTTGCATGGCGCGATGATCCTTGATAACGAGCTGTCCCCTTCGCGTTTCGATCGTTCCATCACGCTTGAATCCTTGCAGCACCCTACTCGTATAGCTTCGCCCGACACCCATCATGGCCGCCAACTCTTCATGCGTTAGCGGCACCTTGTCGGTACCCGTCCGGTCCAACGCAGCGAGGATCCACTTTGCAGTTCGCTGCTCGATCGAGTGAATGGCGTTGCAAGCCGTCGCCTGAAACATCTGCGCCATCAAGCAATCGGCGTAGCGTGCGAACAGGTTCTTGAAACTCGGCGAGTGATCCTTTGCGGCTTGCACCGAGGTCACGGGGACGCGGACATAGGGTCCCTCCACCTTGACCACGATCATGCAGTAGGCAGGAAGAAACCCAAGGCTGACGATCCCTCCGACTGCGCCCTCGCGACCGACAAGTACCGTCTCCACGTCACGACCGTCCGAATTCGTAACGTGGTACGAGATGAGACTGGGGCCGCATGGAAAATAGACGTTCGCGACGTTGTCGCCGGGTTGGTATAAAAGGTCGCCCGCAGAGCGCGTTTCATGACAGAGGTATGGAGCGATCAACCCGTAGTCGTCTTCTGACAAAGCTCGCAACAGGTTGCTTTGGGGACGTTCTACCCGACGTTTGGCCTGCATGGTGCGGATACCTTCGAGCGCATATTGTTCAGTCAATTGTTCACAAGTGAACAGACTGGGTAACGCACGGTTGCTAAGAATGTTCCAGCGTCGATAAGGCATGTCTTTGAGTGCCGAGACCAACCTCTGGTCATGACGGCTTCCCTCAAGAACATCAAGATTTACGGCAGCGCCACTTCACTCCGCGGGTGACCGCGCTTCCTTATCTGTGCTGGAGAGATCATGCCGTCACGCCATTTGGTTTTGCGCTCCGCGACGAGCGCACTGCATCGGCAGTTGGATGCGTGCTTCGGCGATCTCGCGACGCTGGGCAATTACACTAGGTACGTCACGACTGTCGCAACCCTCCGCTCCACCATCGAGCCCCAGGTGCGCGCGCGATCGTGTGAGTTGGCGGGATATTTGCCAACCTGTATTGCAAATGCACTTTGCCGGGATTGTCTTGACCTCGGGTTGGCCGATACATCGTCGCTTCGTCCGCCATCACCCGTGCTTCGTGGCGACGCCTGGATTGGCGCCGCCTATGTCATAGAAGGGTCCATTGTGGGAGCGGCGATGGTCGAGCGTTCGGCTCGCCGCCTTGGTCTCGGACCAGAGCACGGCGCCCGCCATCTCCAAACGCTTGTCGAGAACCGGGCGAATTGGCCGGCATTCCTGTCCGCCTTGGAGCGGGCATCGAACATCAACATGGACGAGGCGGTGGAGGGGGCGATCGCGTCGTTTTCCGTCGCACTCTCAGTCGCGAGGGATTTGGCCTATGTCGCCTGATGTCGATCTTACATCGTGCGATAAGGAGCCGATCCACACGCCGGGCAGTATCCAGCCACATGGGTGTCTCGTCGCGTGCGACGACAACATGGAAGTCATCACGCGCATTTCGACCAACGCGCCGGATATGCTCGGATTGGGGGGCGCGGTCATCGGTCAACGCCTCAGCGAATACTTGGGATCGCATGCCGCACACGCATTGCGTAACGCGTCCTCACAATCGTCCGATCCAAAGCGACCCGCACTGCTGCTGGCGTGGAAACTGGCCGCGTCAGGTCGCATGTTCGACGTGAGTGTGCATCGCCATGCCGGTGCCGCCATCATCGAATTCGAACCCGTTTCCCCGGGGGCTCGCCCCGATCCGACGACGCTGATCCGTGAAATCATCGCGAGAACCCGCGGGCTACCCACGATCGAGCAATTGGCAGTCCAGGTTCCGCGATACCTTCGGGCGATCCTGGGCTACGACCGAGTCATGATCTATCGCTTTGACCCGGATGGTTCAGGGAAGGTCATCGGCGAGGCCAAGCGATCGAATCTGGAGCGGTTTCTCGGGCAGCACTTTCCCGCAAGCGACATACCGCAGCAGGCCCGGACGCTCTATCTCGAGAACACCATCAGAATTATTTCGAGCGCTGCTGGAGACGCCTACCCCCTCTCGCCAAGCGACCGCGACTCTGCGAGGCCGCTCGACTTGACCTACGCGCATCTCAGGAGTGTTTCCCCGATCCACCTCGAGTATCTGAGAAACATGGGGGTGGGCGCATCCATGTCGCTTTCGATTGTTGTCGAGGGCAAGCTGTGGGGACTCATCGCCTGCCATCACTATGCCCCGCGGGTGATGTCCATGCCCCTGCGCGTGGCGGCTGAGGTGTTCGCCGACTTCTTCTCGCTGCATCTGACCTCGACACATCATCATCGACGCTTCGAGACCTTCAAGAAGGCGCGCCAGGCTCTCGATGATCTGAACAAATCCAAGTCGCCGGACGAGCCCGTCGATTTGTTTCTGCGACGCAGGCTCGGCCAGATCCAGGAGCTGTTGCCCTGCGACGGTGTTGGTCTCTGGATCGGCGGGATATGGACATCCGCCGGCGCGACGCCGCCGCCCTCCGCCATCCCCGCGATCGCGACTCTGCTCACCTCGCAAGGCGGCAGCGAGGTGTTCCAAACGGATAATCTTTCGGTGAGCAATCCCGCTGCGGCGAGTTATGCCAACGAAGCCGCGGGTATGCTCGCGATCCCATTGTCTCAGGCGCCGCGCGATTACCTGCTCTTCTTTCGCAAGGAGCAGATCAGAACCGTCGAATGGGCGGGTGATCCGCAAAAGCAATATGAGGTCGGGCCGCTAGGAGAGCGCCTGACGCCCCGCAAGAGCTTTGCAATCTGGCGGCAGCTCGTCGAACGGCAATCGCACCCTTGGTCGGCTGATGATTTGGCAACCGCGTCCGCAATCCAGGTACGCCTGCGTGATGTGCTACTCGAACAGAGCGAGCAGTTGTCGGCCGAGCGTCGGAAATCAGATGCACGCCAGCAGGTCCTCAACGAGGAGCTCAACCATCGGGTCAAGAACATTCTCGCCCTCATCAAGTCTCTTGTTAACAGGCCGGTCGAGAGTTCCGAGAGCGTCGCGGCCTACGCGAACAGCCTCAAAGGGCGCATCATGGCGCTCGCCTTCGCGCACGATCAGATCGTCCGATCCGATGGGGGGGGATCCTTGCGAACCCTTCTTCAGGCAGAACTGTCGCCTTATCCCGAAAGCCAGGTCGAGATCACCGGCTCGGACATCAACCTCGATGCGCGAGCCTATTCGGTCATGGCCTTGGTGATCCACGAGCTTGCCACAAATGCCGCGAAATACGGCGCTCTGTCTCAGCCGTCTGGCCGGCTTCGAATCGGGTCGAGCTTGAACGACGCAGGTGATTGCCAACTCGTCTGGTCGGAAGAAGGCGGGCCTCCTGTCCGCGCACCGGACAGCCGCGGTTTCGGCAGCGTGCTCCTTACTCGGAGCATTCCGTTCGATCTCGGCGGAATGAGTGAGGTGGACTATGCCCGGGATGGAGTGAAAGCCCGCCTCGTAGTTCCGGCCAAATTCCTCTCCAAGCCCACGGCGCCCGATGATGTGAAGACGAAGCTGGCGATCCGCCCTGCCCGCGTCCCGCTCGATCTCGGCGCTGCCCGCATATTGGTCGTGGAGGACCAGTTGGTCATTGCACTCGACGCAGAAGAAATGCTGTCGTGTCTCGGCGCCCGAACCGTCTCCACCGTTGCCACAAGCGCGGATGCCTTGCACCTCATCGCAGAGCAGCGACCCGATATAGCGATCCTCGACATCAATCTCGGTTACGGCACATCGCTGCCCGTGGCGGATGAGCTTGCAAAACTCGGGGTGCCGTTTGCATTCGCTACAGGTTACGGGGACAGCGCCATGGTGCCTGATCGGATGAAGAAGGTACCGATGCTACGGAAGCCGTTCACATCAGACGACTTGCGGGACGTGCTCTACAGCATGTTGCAGTAACCGAAGACCTGATGCTCCGCCCTGCAGTTTGCAGCGTCTTTTTGTAACCTGCGCAGCTTCATGCGACCCGCCCCGACGAGGGCTATGCGGTTGCGGCGTGGGTTGGACGAGGACGCGCTGCGTCGGCGCGTAGCGTTTCGGCGCGCGTGCTTCGCGCGGTTGCGCACGGCTTCGTGCCTCGCATTGCCATCGCTTGCGCGCAGACAGATCGCCCATTCATCAGCGAACATCACGGGTTTCGACGCGGAACTGAGCCGTTTGCGTTCTCGTGTCCAGGGTCAGAAGTTCGCCACCACTTGGCCGCGAGCGCAGCAGCGACCTTTTGAATCCAAGGGGACGGTGGACCCGTGGAGTTGCCGGTGTGGTTCTGATTGCGAAGTTCGTTTGACGGCGGGCCGAACGTGGATGCGAACTTCGCGACTGCCGCACTTGGCGGCATTCCGCCTAACCTTTCAGGCGATCTCGCGCCGAAAACACGGGCAGAAGCTGTGGTGCAATGCACAAGTACCGATCGAAGCCATTTTCTCATGCGGACGGAGAATCTGAAAAATCGTGCCGACGCGGCGGCTTAGGCCAATGTGCAATCTTGGCACGAGGATTGCGAAGCATGGTGCGTTGCAAATGCGTGGCTTCGGCTGCGCAGATCCAGCGCCGGGTCGGCAACGAGCAGGCAACGATGCCTCAAAACCGAATTGATTTTCGGAACTCGGGATTCTCGAGCTGTCGCGCCATGCGCGCGACTCTCACCGGAGGCGGGCGGCATGCATCGAATCTCTACGTCAATACGAGCTTGTTCCACGCCATGGCTTGCGTCGCCGTGGCGAGCCGAGGTGCTCGAGCCGTCTACCTCACCGTCGAAGGGGTGAGGCAATCGCATGAACAAGCATGTCACGCTCGAAAGCGAACGTGAAACGGACGTTGCCGCGACAGGCTCGACGTCCGGGCATCGACAATCGCAATCCGGCGCGCAGGTTGTGATTATCGGCGGTGGCCCGGTGGGCATTCGCACCGCTCAAGAGCTTTCGCGTGCGGGGATCGACTGCGTTCTGCTCAATGCAGAGCGATGGCTGCCCTACAATAGAGTCAAACTGTCGACGCTGCTCGCAGGCGATGCGCAGATCGGCCAGGTTATGCAGCCGCTTGGCTTTCTGGGGCCGGGTCGCGTGTTGCTCTACTCCGATCAGAGTGTCGTCGACGTCGATCGCGAGGCGCACACCGTCACGGTCAGCTCCGGGCGGAAATTTGACTACAGCAAGCTCGTGTTCTGCACCGGTTCGCGCGCGCATGTGCCGCCGATTCCGGGACACCAGCGCGCCGGCGTTTTCACATTCCGCAGTGTCGACGACGTTGAAAAGTTGATCGCGCGAGCGCTGCGGTCGCGCCGCACGGTCGTCATCGGCGGCGGCCTGCTCGGGCTCGAGGCCGCGCGCGGCATGTCGAACCGCGGCATCGAGACCTGGGTCGTGGAGCACAGCCCCCATCTGATGCCCCGCCAGCTCGACGAGCGCGCCGGCCGCCTGCTCGCGAGCAGCATCGAGAAGCTCGGCGTCAAGATCCGCACCTTCTCCAGCGTCGCGTCGATCGATGGCGAGGATCGCGTCACCGGATTGAGCTTCCAGGATGGCAGCCGGCTCGAATGCGACACGGTGATCGTGTGCACCGGCATTCGCGCGAACATAGAGCTGGCGCGAGAGATCGGCCTGCCGGTCGGCCGCGGCATCAAGGTCGATGCGCAGATGCGCACCGCCGACCCGGACATCTATGCGGCCGGTGAATGCATCGAGTTCGACGATACGGTCCATGGCCTGATCGGCCCTGGCTTCGAGCAGGCGCTGGTCGTCGCTGGCCAGATCGCTGGAACACCGCGCACCTACGGCGGCACTGTTGCGTCCACCAAGCTCAAGGTCATCGGTGTCGACGTGTTCAGCATGGGCGACGTGGAGCAGATCGCCCAACGGACCGATGTGAGCACCGTCAGATTCGAGGATGCGGAGGCCGGCATCTACCGCTGCCTGGTACTGAAGCGATCTCGGCTCGTCGGTGCGATGGCCATCGGCGATTGGCCAGAGATCAATTTGGTTCAGGAAGCCATCGGCTCAGGGCGCAGGCTCTATCCGTGGGATCTGTTCCGTTTCCGTCGCAGCGGACGCATCTGGCGTGAGCAGGCGCCGAAGAGTGTCAGGGAGTGGCCGCGCACGGCGACCGTCTGCAATTGCACGGGCGTTACGCGCGGCCAGATCGGCGATGCGATCTCACTCGGCGCGGCGACGTTCGACGACGTCAAGCGCGACACGGGCGCATCGACGGTCTGCGGTTCGTGTCGGGTCCACATCGACGAGCTGCTTGGTGCCCCCGCCGCCGCTCGCGAACCGGTCGCGGGACGAAAGCCGATGCTCGTTGCGGCCGCCGTTGCTGGTGTTCTTGCCGCCGCGACAGTGCTGCTTCCGCGCATCCCTCTCTCGCCATCCATCGCCAGCGTCGGCTTGGCTGAGACGCTGTGGCTCGACGGCTTCTGGAAGCAGGTGAGCGGATACACGCTGCTTGCCCTGGCGACGCTCGCCGCCGCGCTTTCACTGCGCAAGCGTGTGCGGCCCTTGCGGCTCGGCAGCTATGACATCTGGCGCATCGTCCATGTGTTGATCGGCGCATTGGCCGTCATCGCCCTCATCGCGCACTCAGGTTTCCGCCTCGGCAGCAATCTCAATTTCTGGCTGATGGCGAGTTTCCTCGCAACGCTGCTCGGCGGCGCAGCCGTGGCGCTCGCCACCGCCAACGAGCACAAGCTCGGCGGCGGGGCGGCGCAAGCAGCAAGCCTCAAGTCGGCGAGCTTCTGGGTGCACCTCGTCGCATTCTGGCCGCTGCCGCTGCTGCTCGCGATGCACGTGCTCAGCGTCTACTTCTACTGAAAGGGCGACAGTGGGCCGGACAGCGACGCTCTGGACAATTTGGGCATTGGTGACCTTCGCGGGCGCGGGAATTCTGCTCGCCGGAATGTTCCACGGCGGAGCACCGCGCGCCAATCTCCTCATCGGGAAGACGACGAGCGGTCACCATCAGATCGAGCTTGCCTGCAACGCCTGTCACACCAAGCCGTTCGCCAGCAAGGATGCAATGCAGGAGGCCTGCGTCGGGTGTCACGGCGACGACCTCAAGGCTTCGAAGGACAGCCACCCGAAGAAGAAGTTCACGGACCCGCGCAACGCCGACCGACTCAAGAAGCTGGCGGCTACCGAATGTGTCACCTGCCATACCGAGCACAGGCCGGAGGTCACCCATGACATGGGCGTGACGCTGCCGACCGACTACTGCGCTCTGTGTCACGAGAAGATCGGCACGGAACGTCCGTCGCACAAGGGCTTGGCCTTCACGACGTGCGCAGACGCGGGTTGCCACAACTACCACGACAACCGGGCCCTATACGAAGACTTCCTGGAGAAGCACGCTAACGAGAAAGATACCGCGGACAACGCCGTGGTCCCGCTCCGTGCCAAACCGCCGGTTGCGGCGTCCGACAAAAAGCCGATCACGTCCGCCTCTGCCGCCGATGCTCCGAGCGGGCATGCCGGCGACGGCGCGATCATGGCCGACTGGCTGGCCACCTCGCACGCCAAGGCGGGCGTCAATTGCTCGGGATGTCATGCTCCCGGCGCCAAGACCGCCGACACGATCGCCGCGCGGTGGATCGAAAAGCCTGACCACAACGCCTGCAAGTCATGTCACGCGATGGAGGTGAAGACCTTCACGCAAGGGCGCCATGGCATGCGCCTCGCCGATGGGCTCCTGTCGGAGTCGAAGGGCCTGTTCGGCCTCTTCAAGGACAAACCGCTGACGCCGATGCGGCCTGAGCTCGCCCGTCTGCCGATGCAATCAAAGGCGGCGGGCCGCGAACTCACCTGCAATACATGCCATGGCGCGCATGCCTTCGACACGCGCAAAGCCGAGGTGACGGCGTGCATGTCGTGCCACGACGACAAGCACACCAAGGCTTACATCGGCTCCCCGCATCACAAGCTGTTCGAGGCGGAGAGTACGGGGGCAGGCGGCAAGGGCACCGGCGTCTCATGCGCGACGTGCCACATGCCGCGCGAGACACACGAGAACCCGGACACCTACGAAGAGCACCTGCTCGTCAATCACAATCAGAACGCCAACCTCAGGCCGAACGAGAAGATGATCCGTTCCGTCTGCATGAACTGCCACGGGCTCGGCTTCGCCATCGATGCGTTGGCGGACCGCAAGCTCGTCGAAAGCAATTTCACCGGACGCCTCTCAGTCCGCGTCGAAAGCATCCAGTGGGTCATGAACCGCCTCAAGGAGCGAGAGGGGAAGGGAGCAAGCGGTGAGAAGGCGGCCGAGTGATCCACACCAAGTTCAGGCAACAAGAGGAGAAGTCATGAAGATCTCTGCACCCGTCAAGATCGCCAGCATTTCGAGCCTCGGCATCCTGCTCGTCGGCGCCGCCGCGACGGCCAAAGGCCTCGAATACAAGGATGTCGCCGACATGCTGCATTCGGTGATGGAGTCGGATCGCACCGTCTACACGCGCAAGGTCGTCAACCGTCTCGCCGTCAAGGAGAAGGTCATCAAGGCGAGCGAACATCACGAGGACGAGAAGACGCTGCCGCTGCCGGCGCAGATGTTCCGTTTCGGAGCCGAGATGGTGGCGGAGAAGACCGACAAGTTCTCCTACTCGCTGCTCTCCGTATGGCCGATCAACAAGCAGAACGCCCCGCGCACGGATTTGGAGAAGAAGGGGCTCGAGTTCGTCGCCGCCAACAAGGGGCAGAACTTCTACGGTGAAGAGGCGCTCGGCGGGAAGAAGTACTTCACAGCCGTCTATGCCGACACCGCGATCGCTCCGGCCTGCGTGAGCTGCCACAACGAGCACAAGGACACGCCGCGCACGGACTTCAAGATGGGAGACGTGATGGGCGGCGTCGTCATTCGCATTCCCATGCCCGAGTGATCGCAACCGGCTCTAATGAACGCACATACAAGGAGACGACTTTCATGACACCAGATCAGGTCAAGCTGGTTCAGGACAGCTTCAAGCTGGTCGAGCCGATCGCACCGCAGGCCGCCGAGCTCTTCTACGGCCGCCTCTTTGAAATTGCACCGAAGGTGCGCTCGTTGTTCCCGAACGACATGTCACAGCAGAAGATGAAGCTGATGAGCATGATCGGGACTGCGGTCAACAATCTGCACCAGGTCGAGAAGATCATTCCGGCGGTGCAGGACCTCGGGCGCAAGCACGTCGGCTACGGCGTCACGGCAGAGCAGTACAAGCCGGTCGGCGAAGCGCTCATCTGGACGCTGGAGAAAGGTCTCGGCGATGCCTTCACGCCGGATGTCAAGGCGGCCTGGGTCACCACCTACCAGACCCTCGAGAAGGTGATGACGGATGCGGCGAGCGAGGTCGCGCCGCCGCCGGCGGTTACGCAAAAGAAGGGCTTCTTCGCCCGCATGTTCGGCTGAACTCCACAAAGGCGGGCAGGGGGACGATCCTCTCCCGCCTTTGCAGGTTTGATATGGAAGCAGGGAGAGCGCGCCGCATTTGCCGGCGCTCTATCGCGCCGCCGCCGGCGCCGAGGGAACCGTGACCGGGGCCGAATTCGGACGGCCCTTGCTGCCGATGCTGACGGCGAGAATTTTCACCGGCACCTCGCCCCTATTGCTGCCGTTGTGCGGCCAATTCACCGCCTCGAGCAGTGCCTCACCCGCCCTGAATTCCCGGATGCCTTTCTCGCCATAGTCGACCGTCAGCGTGCCTTCCAGCACGTGCCCATAGAGCGGGACGGGATGGGTATGCCACCCCGTTTCGGCGCCGGGCGCGAGCGTGATGATAACGGAGGAAATTCGCGCGGGCCCCTCGGGGTAGACGATCGGCTGCCCCAGCACGTCCGTGCTTTGCTCGAGGATGGGAAGCGCGAGCGGCAACCGCCGCTCGGCGACAGCGGCCGAGGAGATCAGGAGGCAGGCGGCGAGTGCGAGCAGGCGATGTGGCGTCATGGGGCACTCCCGGTCTCATTGCGGATCGATGTGGTTGCAGCCTTCGCATAGCGCTCGTGCCCGGCTGCGGCAACCGCCAACGATCGGGCCGTCCGCGCGATGTCCCGCCAAGTTGCGATCGGTCGGTATGCAAGCGGTCAACGCTTCCATCGCAAGCGTTCGCCGCGCCGGAAGGTCATGTTTCCGTGTGCGCGCGCGGGAGGCGTGGCGCAATCAGGTCGATGACCTCGAGCTCCCGCGTATGGTTGATCGTGTGGAAGCCGCCGAAGCCCGCTGCGGAATCGAAGCGGTACGTTGCGGCGATCTCTTGCGCGAAACCCGTCGGCGAGAGTTCGGTGACGCGACAGAGCGAAAGCCCTGCGCCGTAGCCGTGACGGCAATCCTGGGCCGGGCGCCACAACACGCCCTCGCTGACGTATGGAACTCCGGCGGGCCGCGCGGCGCGGGCATCGACGAGAACCGGGTTCTTCGGATGAGGTGACCAAGGTCCGGCGAGCCGTTCCGCCGACCAGATCGACAGCGTATCCCACGACGAAGCCGCGCCAACGACCGTCGCGGCGGTGATCCAGAGCCGGCCGCCGTGCTCAAACAGCGTCGCATCATGAAGGGGCTCCGCGATCAGCGTGGCGTGGGGAACCCAGCGAGACGGAAAGGGCGCCGCGCGATAGAGCGTGAGCCGTCCGGATTGAGCGGCCTCGGGTAGCATCCAAACCTCGCCGTCGCGCGCGAACACCTGCGGGTAGGAAAGGTGATGTGGTTCGGTCAGCACAGGCGTCGGCGAACCAATTGGGCCGTCGTTGCCGAACGCGACGTGAGAGATGACGCCGCGACCGCTCGACGAGGGCAGCTCTTCGACGAACAGGTGCAAGGTGCCCTGGTGCTCGAAGAGAAACGGGTCGGCGTAATAGCGCCGGCTGTCGTCCGGAACGCGCCGGTAGGCGACGGCATCGAGCGTTTGGGGGACGTGGAGGCGCGTCTCGGCGCGCCGCCACGCGACCTGCCAGACGGGCTCCTGTTTCAACAGCCGCTGACCTCGCACGGCGATCGCAGCGGTCATCCGCGCCGCGAGAAAGCTCGCCATCGCGGCCAACGACACCGTGCCGGGCGCAGCCGCGTATCGCGGCAAAGGCGTCGAGGCGAAGTGCGGTAGCGCTCCCGTCGAAGCAACGGAGAGCGCAGCGTCGGCGAGGCAGCGGACGAGGTGGGACAGAACCGCGTCGGCGCTTTCGAGGAGGCGATGTGGCGCATGGAGCGCAGGTAGCGCGAGGGTGGAGACCGCACCGCTTGCGCTATCGTGCACCGCGATCACCGGAGCGCGGCGCGAAAGGAGCGCGGGCCACAGGCCGGCGGCGACGGGGGCTCCGTCGAGTAGAGGCGTCAAGGTTCGCGCGGAATGCGGCGTGCTCTGTCCCGAGCCATCGCCGAGCAGGTCGAGCGCGAGGTCCATGGGTGCGCCGTGCAAGAGGTGCGGAAGCGATGCGGCCGCGCTAGGCGTTGCCATGGCGTCGATGAGCCAGCCCCGGTGGCGCCCCGCGCCCAGGCGCTCCAGCGCCTGGAGACGGTCGAGTGAGGCGGACGCGGCCCCCCTCTTAGGCGTCGTCCGACTTGGTGCAGCGACGAGGCCAACCTCATGCTGCCCGCTCGCAGCGATGTGCGCGAACAGCACCCCGGTCCAACTGGGTAACTCGGCCGAGCTGACGATCAGGCCAATGCGCATCGAATGGACTCGGTGATGGCGGGGACACGCCGGTTTAGCGTTGGCGCGCTGTCGCCGTGGCGCGGGGCGGGTGACATATTACCCAACCTTGCGGCAGGTCCGCAGCCCCGGACCGCAAGACGTTAACGCCACGTTGCGCCCGTTGCGCCGCATGTGCCGCGTTAACCGAATGCCGACAAACTTCGCCGGGATGCGGTCTTGGCTGTTGGTCCGCGGGCGCGGCGCTTGCTAGTGCGCTATTTGTGGAGTGGGAGACGCAGGCGCGGCCGCCCTTCGCAAAGGCTGTCGCTCCCGGCCCGGCGATCCACGGCATCGTCATTCGTGCTAGCGCCTGTCGCGTCAGTCGATTGCGTGCGGTCGAATGATGCTCTAGCGGGGTAGTGTTGGCGTTTCACGCTGCGCGATTTGCGGCTCCGAGAGGGCCTCGAGGCACATGCTTCTTCGACAGACCCTGCTCTACCTGCCTGCTCAGGTCATCGGCCCGGTCTTCCAGTTCGTCTCGATTTTGGTGTGGACGCATTTCCTGTCGCCAGCGAGCCTCGGCGTGTTCGCGCTGGTCATGGCGGCGCAGGAGCTCGCGTATACCGCTACTCTCTTCTGGTTTTCACTCTACACGATGCGCTACCACGACGCGACCCGAGCGGATGCCGATCGGCGGCGGTTCCTCGACACGGAGCTCGCGGTCCTGGCGGCATCGGCGGTTGCATCCATCGTGCTCGTGCTCGCTCTCGCGGGCGCTGTCGAGACGGCGTGGACCGTGCCTGTCATTCTGGCGAGCCTCGCCCACATCGTCACCCGCGGAGTGGTGGCACATCTCACGGATCGCGCGCGAGCTGAGCACGATACCCTGACCTACACATCTCTCCAGATCATCTGGCCCGTGCTCGGCCTTGCGTTCGGTGCGTTGCTGGCATTCGTGGTCGGCGGCAGCGTCTCGGCGATCCTGTGGGGCTATACGATTGCCCAAGCGCTTGCGATTGCCGTCGCGGCGCTGCGGCTCGAGTTTGGCCGCAACCCTTTCGCGCTCGACCGCGCCATGGTCCGCGCCGCGATTCGCTACGGCTTGCCGTTGCTCGGCGGCGGAGTTTTCATCTGGCTGGCCATCAACGGCCTTCGGTTCGTTGTCGAGCAGCAATCCGGCGCCGCAGCGGTAGGTCTCATCACGGTCGGTTGGATGCTCGGCTATCGCGCCATGTCGTTCGCCGCGATGCTGGTGACGGCCGGCGCTTTCCCGCTCGCCATGCGGCGTGCACGCGAGCGGGGGATCGAGGCGGGACAGCAGCAGCTCGAACGCAACGGTGTTCTGCTCCTGGCCGCCCTGCTGCCTGCCTCGGCTGGCCTGTGGCTGGTCGCCGGTCCGCTGGTCCGCCTCACGGTCGCCGAGCCGTTCCAAGCCATGACCATGAACATCTTGCCGATGTCGATCCTCGCCGGAGCCTTTCGAGTGTACCGGATTCACTTCGCCGAGCAAATCTTCCTCCTCAGCGAGCAGACCGTCATTCCGCTCGGCAACGACATCTTCGATGCCGCCGCCTCGTTGACCGGTGCTGTTGTTGGGCTAGCCGTCGGAGGGCTGTCGGGCAGCATCACGGGCGCTGCCGCCGGAGCGCTGGCGAGTCTGCTCGTGACATCGGCCATCGCCTGGCGCATGCATCGCTACACAGTTCCGCCGCTGGATATGGCGAAGCTCTTCGGCGCGACGGTCGTCATGTCGGCTGCCGTCATGAGCCTGCCGCGCCTGCCCGACGTCGCCTCGATCACGATCTCGGTTGCGGCCGGCGTACTCGTCTATGCGGCGGCGCTTGCGGCCCTCTATCCAGACGCTCGGCGCGGCACGCTGGAGATGGTGCGCGATGCCGCAAGGCGGCTCGCATGAGCGATTGCGCCGCGCCGTCGTGGCGCAAGATGTGGTTCTGGACGAACAGCTCTTTGCGGCGTGAGCTGGCGGATGTACGCCCGGCGGGGAGGCGGCATGCGACATAGGCTTTGCGTTGTTCACGCCTTCGATCCGCGCGGAACCAAGGTCGGTGGCATCGAGACCTTCATTCGCGACGAGATCGCGTTTCTTCCCGACGATTTCTCGTTCCTGATGATCGGCATCGACACTGTCGGCGATCTCGAGCTCGGCCGTGTGTCACGTCACTTCCATCGCGGCCGGCCATACGATTTTATTCCGGTTCTTCGCATCGCGGATGAGCAGTCGCGCGAGGCGGCGACGTCGGTGCGCCAGTCGCTCAACTTCCGCTTTTTTCAAGGGCTGATCCGGTATTTCACGGCCGTGCGCAGCGTCCTCCGCGAGCGCCCGACCAGCATCGATCTTCAGCGCGTCGAGTTCTCGGCGCTGGTGCGTGCCTTGGGTGTTCCGTTCGTGCAGCGGCTCCACTCCGAAGGCGTGCCGAAGCTGCAAATGGATTCCCTGCTCAAGCGCTATCGCTTCGTTCATCACGTCAACGAAGGGCTGGCGGTGCGCCTCTGCGATCGCTTCCAGTGTGTCAACTCCATCACCACGAAGCGCGTGCGCAAGGACTACCCGGCCCACGCCGGCAAGATCGAGACCCTCTCGACGTGGGTCGATGCGCGCACGTTCTCGCCGCAGCCGTTGCCGGCGGACGAGGGGTTCCGCGTCGCGTTCGCCGGGCGGCTCGATCTTTTCAAGGTGCCGTCGCTGATGTTCCAGACGATCGGGCGGCTGGCCAGAAAGATCCCGGGCGTCGAGTTCCATTACATGGGGACGAGTGATCCGCACAGGTTTGCCGAGTTCGGGCAAATCGCGGAGCGAAGTGTATTGCACGGCTTCAAGTCCGCCGAAGGCGTCGCTGACGTGCTGGCTCGCGTGCACGCCGGCATCCTCACGTCTGAGTTCGAGGGCATGCCGTTCTCGGTGCTCGAGGCGCTCGGCGTCGGGCGGCCGGTTTGCGCGATTCATCTACCGCAGCTTGAAAGTGTGATCGTCGATGGTATCAGCGGCCAGCTCGTGCCGCGCTCGGATGACGCCGACGACATGGCGGAACGCCTGGCGGATGCCTTCGTCGCGATCGATCGACTTCAGCGGTCTGGGCTCGTGACGCCGGAAGGTGTCGCTGGTGAGATCGCGGACTTCCGCCCCGAGGTTCAGCTTGGGAAATGCTACGAGACGCATCGCGCTTTGCAGCGTCGGATGATGGATTAGGGTGCGATCGCTCGGGTGGGAACGCTCACTGCTTTGCCGAAGGCGTGAACCGCACTCTAAGCGATGGTTCGAATGCGCTAATCGCGACTCTCAAGAACCGTGGGTGCGCCGCCGCTGCTCTGGACGACATCTTCGATCAATCGCATGTAGGCCGGCACGCGCGCGGCAATTGAGAATTCGTCGGCACGCGCGCGCTGCGCGGCTGGATCGCCCGGATCGGCCAGCGCCGCGTCGATGGCCTGTGCCAACGATCTCTCGTCGCCAGGCGGAACGATGCGGCCGTAGCGTCCGTTGGCCAGAATCTCGACCGGCCCTGTGCAGGCGGTCGCGACGACCGGAAGACCGTGCGCCATCGCTTCGACGACGACATTGCCGAACTGCTCGGAGAGCGAGGAGATGGCGAAGCACTTGGCGGCGAGGTAGTACGGCCACGGTTCGTTGACATAACCGGCGAGCATGACGCGGCCAAACAGTCCTAGCCTCATGATCTCCGCTTCGAGCATCGCGCGCTGTGGCCCCTTGCCGAGGATCACGAGGCGCGCTCCCGGCGCTTTCACCAGCGCGAAGGCGCGGATCAAAGTTGCGAAGTCCTTTTCGGTGACGAGGCGGCCGGCGGCGAGTACGACGTTGTCACGCGTGCGGAGTTCGTCGCGTTTCGGAACCGGTGTCGCTGCGGGGAAGAACACGGGATTGTGGATCGCGACGGTCCGGGCTGCTGCGGCGTGCCAGTCTCGCTCGAGCGCGTCCTTGAGCCCATTCGACACGGCGACCGTGCGTGCGGCGTAGCGCGACATCAGCGGCAGGCCCGCGTAGGCCATCCAGCTCAGCCAGCCGGTCTGCCACTCGTTGTATCCGTGATAGCTGATGATCGTCCGCGTGCCCGAATTGGAGAGCGCGCGGGCAAGAAGCAGCTTCGTATTGCAGCCACCTATTGCGGAGAGCGCAACGTCCGGGCGCTCGGTTGCTAGCAGCCGTGCCAGTCGCCAGGTAGCCCGGATGTGCCCGGAACCGAGTGTCACCATCGGTATCGATGCATCGAGGCTCGCGGCGTTGTCGTCCGCCACGAAGTCCTGCGCGAAAACCACGTCGTAGCCGCGTGCCTTGAACTCCGTGGCGAGGCACGCCCAAAGCCGTTCGGCGCCGCCGTCCAGCAGCGCATGGGTGTAGAACAGAAGCTTTGGCCTGGTCATGGCGTACAGATCGAGGCTGCGATTGGCTTTCGCGCCAGGATGACGCTGGTCGTGGTCATCGCGTCTCCCGGAGCCGCTCATTCACATCTGATTGGTGCGCGCCACGGCGTCGGCGGGGCGCACGGGCAGCAGCAGGAGCTGCGCGTACAGTAGGGCGCAGCGCGCATACCGACCAGCAAGGCGGCGGGGATCGTTGGCCAGACGCCACAGCCATTCGAGACCATTGCGTTGCATGACGCGAGGCGCCCGCATCTGCGCACCGGCGATGAAATCGAGTGCCGCACCAACGCATACGAAAACCGCAGGCACGCCCTGCTCGATGGCACGGGCGGCGAAAATCTCCTGCTTCGGTGCGCCGAGAGCGACAAGGCAGACGCGGGCGCCCGAGCACGCAATCCGCGCGATGGCCTCGTCCGCCTCGTGGCCTTCGGGGTCGAAATTCATCGGTGGCGCGGCGCTGCCGACGATCGCCAGAGGTGCTGCGGTGTTTTCGGCGAGGCGCCGGCCCGCTTCGCCGAGGACACCCGGTGCGGAGCCGAACAGATAGAGGGGCAGGCCGCGCTCGGCCGCCGCTGCCGCAAGCGGTACGACGAGGTCTGCACCTGTCGTTCTCTCGATGGTGGGCGCCTGGGTCCGGGCAAGCTGGGCGATGGGGGCGCCGTCCGCGGTGATGAAGCGAGCCCGCTCGTAAGCCCGGCAGAAACACCGGTCGTTGCGCAGCTTGACGAGATGGTCGAGGTTCAACGTGAACAACGCCGCCGGCTCGGCTCGGCTTGCCACTTCTATGACCGCTGCGACGGCACCGTCGAGCGTGGCGACGTTGATGCCCCAGCCGTCGACACGGGCCAGCGGCTCCGGGTCATCGCAAGCGGCGCCGGTCGACGATTCTTGTGCCATCCTGGTACGCAAGGTTACGGGGCTCACACCAACGCACAACTCTTACTGCGCCAGCGGCCAATTATCCAGGCCGCTCGTGGGGCGCGGACGAGGGGCGGGTCGCGGGCGCCCGCAGAGAAAGTTCGTCTGGCGGCGGAGGAATCTGCGCTTCATCTCTCGTGGGCTCTACGCCTGTCGCGCGGCGCCCCGCGATCCGGTCACGAGGCCAGTCGTGGACCGCCGCGAGGGATGTGCCGCGGCCCTGACGCGGGCCCTGACGGGCAGGGGGCGCATGAGGACCAGCATCATCAAGGTTAACACCGCGAGGAGCGGGCTCTTGGCCGAGAGGCTGAGGGACGTCGAGGCGACGGCATAAAAGTAGCCGATGACCCACGCCGCGCGCGACTGCATGTGTCGCATCGTGTCGGCCGTGAACCAGGCGAGGACCGCGAAGAACACGAGAGACAGCACGAGGCCATACGAGAGTACGAACGAGACCCAGAAGCTCTCGATGCCGAACTCGAGACCGTGCATGTGCTGCAATGTGGACACCTGCCCGGCGTCGGGTCCGAGCAGGAGATCGCCGAGTGGGATGCGGTGGAGCAGTTCGAACATCTCGATGCGCGTTTCGGCACTGCCCTTGTCGTCGATGAAACGCTCGATGAACAGGTCGAAGGAGCCGTGCTCCAGGAGCACGGTGGTGGCGAGCGCCACTGCCGGCGCGATGAGCAGCGCTTTGAGTATCGAGACGGTCGAAAAGGTGCCGCCGCGCAGTATGGCCGTGAACTTCGTTGCGGCGATGAGCATGAGCGTCACGACAACCAGCACGCTCGCGGCGCGTCCGCCGAATGCGATCATGGCACCGGCATTGAGCAGGAAGAGTGCCGAGCGCAACAATCCGTGCAGGTCACGTCCTCCACCCAAAGCCAGCATGAGCAGGTAGCCGCCAGTGAGGCAGGCGTTGGCGAGCGGGTGGCCGAGCAGCGCCGTCGATCGCCAGTCATCCTCGATTGCGACACCGCCGGCGACGAGTGGCGTGATGCGCAGACCGCTCGCCAGCTCGCCGATACCGATCATCGCGTTGGCGGCCATCAGCGCGTGGATCATCCAGGCAAGGTGGCGCCCGCGTGCCTCATCCGGCGAGTGGAACAGAAGGAATAGCAGCGCGGGCAAGACGAACGTATCGATGAAATGCGTGAAGGGGAGGCCGACGGTCTTCACCGAATGCACGACGAGCAGTGCGATGACACCGAGGTAGGGCAACAGCGAACGGTTGGCCGTTACACTCGCAAGTCCCCACCGGACGGGGTTGCCCGACACGATTGCGGTCGCGAGTACGAGAGCGGCCGCCAACGCCGTCGCCGGGTGCATCTTCTCGAGCGGACTGCCGCCGGTATCCTCGTAATTCAATCCGAGAGCGATCAGCGCCAGCGGCGACAGCGCCATCAGCAGCACGACGAGAACGCCGAGCGCGAGGCTGAACAAGGGGCCTTGCGGCGCGCCGGTATCCGAGCCTTTCATCACCCTGCCTCGCGCTCCGTGCTTCAGCCGCTCTCGGGCGTCGCCATGTTGAGCACCGTTCCAAGCACGCGCTCCTCCGCGGGGGCGAGCGTGTCGTTGAGTTCCGCGAGCTGGTCCGAGCGCGTTACGCCGGAGCGGGCGACAACGACGATCGCGTCCACGATTGCCAGCAGCGCGGCCGCACTCTCGTCTTCGAGCAGCGCGCCGCCATCGATGACGACGAGGTCATATCCCTGGGCCAGAGTGGCGAGGCCCTTGGCGAGCCGCTTGCGCTGGTGTGACTTGAGCACTCGGAGATCGGCGAGTGCGATCGGCAGGAAGGCGAGGTCCGTTCGCTCGTCGCTTCGCGTGATCGAGCGAAGGTGCTCGATGTTGTCGAGGACGATGACGCCGTCGTGTGCGAAGTCGCGCGCGAGCGCGCTGGAGAGGGCGGTATCGCTCGACGCCGCATCGACGAGCAACACCCGTTCGCCGGAAAGGGCCGCCGCGTAGGCGAGGGCAAGTGCGGTCGAAGATGCGCCGGCTCCGGAATGAGGCGAAAGAATTGCAGCGACCATCCCATGGTCTGCGTCGCCTTGAGCGCGAAGGCGTCCCAAGAGGCGGAGTACGGCTTGCCGGTAGGCGATGCCGCCCGCGATCCGGCGCGGCTCGGCAATGGCTGTCATAATATCCCCCGGGCCGATACCACTTGGTCCGGTTCCCGTGGCGACGAGGCGGCCGAGAGCACTGGCGCGTAGCGGCGGCAGCAGTGCCAACGCGCGCGAGCCGGTTTCGGAAAGCACTTCGCTCGGCGTTCGCAGGGAGCGATCCGTGAGATCGCGAACGAGCGCGCGGCCGAGCCCGATGCCAAACCCGCCGAGAACGCCGAGCGCGAGGATCAACAGCGAGAGCGGTCGACTAGGCTTCGTCGGCACACTCGCAGGCGATATGACGCGTGCTTCAGCGAGCGAGAGGTTTTCCTGCTCTTGGGTCTGTTTGGCGCGGGCCAAGAAGGTGTTGAGCAGATCGCGACTGGTCGTCACCTCCTGCTCCAGCTCGCGCAGGCGGATCTGTGCGGTGTTGGTGCGGGATACATCTTCCTTGGTGCGGTCCAACGTGCGCTGCAGCTCGTCCACGCGGCTCGACGCGATCTGGTGCTCGCTCCTGGCGCTCGTCGCGATACGCTTCAGCTCCGCCGCGATCTGGCCGCGCAACTCGTTCAGCTGCGAACGGACTTCGATCAATGCGGGATGGCGCGGTTGGAGTTGTGTGGCGAGTGCCGCCTCGCGCCGCGCCACCTGCGCGAACTGCTCGCGCAGGCGTTGGATGAGGCTCGATCGGATGGCGTCGGGGAGGTACTCGGGGCTGCCGTCGTTGGCAAGGGCGGCGTTCACCTGTTCGAGGCGCGCCTTGCTCTCGGCGGCGACGGCGCGTGCGCTGATCAGTTCGCTGTTGAGGCGTGTCAGTTGCTGCTCGGTGACGAGACCGCCCTCGGCGGTGAGGATCTTATTGGCCTTGCGAAACTCGTCGACGCGGGTTTCGGCGCTACGCATCGCGGCGCGCAGCTCGTCGAGGCGCGCGTCGATCAGCTTGTTGGCGCGTCTCGCATCCTCGGCCTTGGCGCCAGCCTGATCCGCAAGGTAAGCGGTAACGACCGCCGTCGTCAGGCGCGCGGCCTTTGACGGCGACGTCGAGGAAACCTCCACATCGACGACGTAGGTTTTCTGCGCACGCTTGACCTTGAGGTTCTCCGAAAGCGTCAGCAAGGCGCGTGTCTCGGCATCTGCAGGTGGCGCCCGGGTCAGGATGAGAGACTTCAGCTCCGAAAGAAGTCCGGTTCTCGGCGCGGGCGCGAATTCCTCATCGCGGTCGAGACGCAGCTCCTGAACGACGCGGCGAAGCACCGTATCGGAACCGATGATCGAGATCTGGCTTTCGACCAGCATCTGATCCGAGCCGAGATTGCCCTGGACCAGGTCCTCGCCGACCACCTTGCGCGAGCGCGGGTCGATGAAGAGGGAGGTCGATGCCGTGTATACAGGTTTGGCAACGGCCAGGTAGCCGATAGCCAGCAAGGTCGCAGCGAGCGTGACGAGCAGGATGCTCGCCAATTGGCGGCGGACGATCGCGAGGAAGCCGCCAAGATCGGTTTCCCCACGTTTGGCGTCACGCAAGGGCGCCGTGTGTGCTCGCTCAAAGTCGTTCGGGCGGACCATATCGATCCTTTCGCGGCGCGCGGGCCGATCGGGCCGCGGACCGCCCTGCATCCTGTGGCATTCGTCCATCATGCCGGCTGATGTGTGCCGTTACGGGGCGGAACTGCCCGTCGCGGCACGAGGAGGCGGCTCGCACGTCGTTCGCGGACGGGCCTCTCGGACGATACCGCAAGGCGCGTGCCAGCGCCGGGCCGCCGCTCGTCCGCTGAGATTATCGTTGCCGTTTCGGCAGGCGGACGCAGCCGGCGGCGAACGTTAACCGCTTCGCGGAATTAATCTGCCGCGCGACGCCCAGCTCGCCCTGGAACTTGCATTGTGTAGCCCGCCAAGCGCCTCGTGCCCGCCGGTACGCGGCTTTCAAGCGCAGCTATGATCGGAGTTGGCGGCGTCGTGAGTATTGGAATTGACGGAGCGGGGGCGAGGTCGCGGCTGAGGCCGGCTCGCTGGGCGATCGGGAACACGTCGTTCTCGGTGATCGCGTTCTTGCTCGAGTGCCTCGCAATCGTCGCAGTATCGGTGGCTACGGGTGCGGCCTACCACTCCTTCGTCTATGGAACGCCCGGCGAGATCGAGAGATTCGTTGCGATCGGCGGCCTGACTGCACTCATCTATACGGTGCCATTCGCCTTCCGCGACGAATATGACATCGACGATTTTCTCGAGGGACGCCGCGCCACCAGCCGCATGCTGGTCGTTTGGACCTATGCGTTCCTCAGTCTCACGGTGATCGGCTTTTTGACAAAGACGACCGGCCTGTTCTCCCGCGGCTGGCTCATTCTGTTCTACGTCTCCGGTCTTGTCGCCGTGATCGCTGTGGACGCAGCGATCGCCGTCGCCGTGCAGCGGGCAATTGCTCGTGGACACCTCAAGTATCGCCGTCTCATGCTCGTCGGCAGCGAGGACGAGATCGCGCGGGCGCTCACGGATATCGGGCCCGCGGCAAGTGCTCGTGTCGTGCTGACGGGAAAGCTGCCTGACGCTGGCTCCACCATCCGGCCCTATTCAGATGTCGCACGGGATGCTGTCGACGACTGGCTCGAGGATGTGGTGGCACAGGCGCGGGTGCAGCGGATCGACGATGTTGTGGTGCTGCTCGACTGGGCCCATTCGGCGATGATCGAGCGCGTGGTCACCGGCCTCACCGCGCTGCCTGTCGGCATTCACGTCGGGGCCGCCAGCGTCATCGGCCGCTTCGCCAACCCACGCATCCAGCGTTTCGGTAAGGCCACCGCCCTTTCCCTCAAGTGCGCGCCGCTCGGGCCCCTGCAACTCACCATGAAGCGCCTCTTCGACATCGTCACCTCGGCATCGGCCATCGTTCTGCTGATGCCGCTGCTCGTGTTGATCGCTGCACTCATCAAGCTGGACAGTCGCGGGCCAGTATTCTTCCGACAGCGGCGGCGCGGTTATAACCACAAGGAATTCCGCATCTGGAAATTCCGGACCATGAACACGCTCGATGACGGTCCCTCGATCGTCCAGGCGCAGAAGAACGATGCCCGCGTGACGCGTGTGGGGCGTTGGTTGCGCCGCTACAACCTCGACGAACTTCCGCAGCTCCTCAACGTACTGACGGGTGAAATGTCGCTCGTCGGCCCGCGCCCGCATGCGGTGGCGCACGACGAGCTCTACGAGAAACGCATTCTCGAATATCCGCGCCGGCTCAACGTCAAACCGGGCATCACCGGCTGGGCTCAGGTGCACGGCTATCGCGGCGCGACCGAATCGGACGACGCGATGCGCCTGCGCGTCGAGCACGACATTTACTACATCGAGAACTGGTCGCTCGTGCTCGACATCTACATTATCGTTCTCACTGTGCTGTCGCCGCGCGCCTACCGGAATGCGTGCTAGTTTTTTGCCGCCGAACGCTGCCCGGCTGGTGCGGCGTCGCTCGGGGAAAGGCCCGAGCCGAGAAGGGTTCGCGCAAGTTCACGAGGTATCGCACCGTCGGATATCCGGTGGAGGCCTCGAGCCACCGAGATCGCCGAGTTACTCCATCCGACCGTTCTTCTCTTGCAGCAGATCCGCAACCAGCCGCCGGCGTCTCCCAAGTCACATCTCGCTGATGCCGCTGTTCCTGTATTCCCCCTTGCCCGAGCGCCACGGGCAGCGGTTTCCACAGGGTCGCTTGCCGCAGCGCACTCGACGGCTTAAGCAGGCGAAGTTGCGCTGGTTCGCTGCCGGTGGGGGCGGAAACAATGCCGACTTGGCAGAACATCGAATTCTCGCGGGTATGCGCCGGATCGAGCCGGTCGCTGCGGGCGGCCGCGCTGGCGGTCGTCTGCTCTTGCATCGCCGCCGGGTGCGGAACCACGGGCCTCGAGACGGCGACGCTCCCGTCGCCGTCCGCGCTTTCGCTCCCCGAACTCCCGAAACTTCCCGACGTATCGAAGATCGAGCTGCCGAAGGCCGCCCCTCCGGTGGTGGGTACGCCGACAGAGGTCTACGAGCGGGTAGGCCGTGGCGCCGTCAGTTGCTGGCTCGGCGGACGCGGACCGCTCAAGGGGACACACATCTACGAGGCGGCGGCCGAGCCGGCGCACAAGGGCGGTCAGGCCGAGATCTACATCCGCGAGAAGGATGCCGACGCACAGAATCCGCGCGGTGTGAGGGCCTACCGCGTCGCGATTCGCCCGGCGAGCGACGAGAAGGCATCCGTCGAGACGGAGAACTTCAAGCTGGCGGATCGCCTGGCGCAGCAAATGAATAAGAACGTCGAGGCGTGGGCGGCGGGCGAGGAAGGTTGTGCGGCGGGCGGCGAGGTGGCGGGCACGGACCCCGCAGCGGCGCTTCCGGCCACGGCAGCTCCCACACCAGAGCCGGTCAAGCCGGCGGGAAAGGCGAATAAGCCTGCGACGGCGTCGGCCGCGGGTGTCGCACCCAAGCCGAAGCCCTGAACGTCCCGCGCATGCTCAGGGGGCGGAATCGTTGCATGCGCCTTTAGCCGCGCGTCGGGCCACAGGTGGCCAGCTTACTCGTGGCGTCAGGTGCGATACTTCTGGATGCGTGTGGCGCGCAGGCCCGGCAGGCCGTGGCGGTCGATCGAGCGCTGCCAGGACAGGAACTCGTCGACCGTCAGTTTATAGCGGTCGCATGCTTCCTCGATGCTCAGCAGTCCGCCACGTACGGCGGCAACCACCTCCGCCTTACGGCGAATGACCCAGCGCTTGGTGTCGCGCGGCGGCAGATCGGCGATCGTGAGCGGACTTCCATCCGGCCCGATGACATAGCGGACGCGCGCTCTCATTTGATGCTCGGTCATGATACTCATCACAAGACTTGACGAACCCGATACTAGAACTAACGCAATGCTCTTAAGTTCAGCCTAAGCTTTCCAATGAACGTACAATAAATGACTGTATCCACTCACCAAAAACGGCTCGGTAAGCTTAACCGAATTACTTAATTTGAAGTCATTCGGGGACATTCGTCCGCCATCTGCTTCAGCCTGGGACGAGCAGGCCCCGACGCAAAGCTTTCGGCAATACCTGAGGCGTGGCAGGGCGGCTGTCCGATGCCAACCTTCGGTCCCTCTGCGGCCGGCGGCAGAATTGATTCGACTGTTGCACTGCGGCGCTGATGCGCTTGCAGGACGATTACCGAAACCGTAAAAGAGGCTCGAATGGCGGAGCCTGCGCGAGGGAACACGGATGTCACTTGCCGTGTTTTGAACATCGGCAGGTGGCACGCTCAGTGTTCCGATGCTGCCAACCCTGGGCCTCCCATGGACGGACTCGTGCCGGCAGGGGTGACGAGGCTGGCGGCGGCGCTTCCTGGCCAAGGAGGCCGGTCGTCACGTGATTTACGAGGTGAGGCGGACGCGGCGCCCCTCGCCCGCGGGTTTGTGCCGCGAGCGCCATGCTTCGCCGGACGCATGCGCGTCGGCCACTGCGGGTTGAACTGACACGAGCGCCATGAGCGAGTCCGACGACACCATTGCAGCGCAGAGCAAGCCGGCCAACGCCGGTCGGCGGCGCGTCGTCGTGGCCATGTCCGGGGGCGTCGACTCGTCCGTCGTAGCGGCTCTCATGCAGCAGGCTGGCCATGACGTTATCGGCGTCACATTACAGCTCTATGACCATGGCCAGGCGACGGGGCGAAGTGGCAGTTGCTGCGCCGGCCAGGACATCCATGATGCGCGTCGAGTCGCCGAGGCGATCGGTATCCCGCATTACGTTCTCGACTACGAGCGGCGCTTCGCTGAAGCGGTGATCGAAAGTTTCGCCGACAGCTACGTGCATGGCGAGACGCCCATTCCGTGCGTCACCTGCAACAGCGACATCAAGTTCGGCGACCTGCTCGCAACGGCCCGCGAGCTCGGCGCGGATTTTCTCGCCACCGGCCACTACATTCGCCGCGTCGACGGTCCGCACGGGCCCGAGCTCCGCCGCGCCGCCGATGCGGACCGCGATCAGAGCTACTTCCTCTTCTCGACGACGCGCGAGCAACTCCAGCACCTGTGGTTTCCGCTCGGCGACCTGCCCAAGGCGGAGGTTCGCCGGATTGCGGCCGACCTGGCGCTTCCGGTCGCCGCTAAGCCAGACAGCCAGGACATCTGCTTCGTTCCGTCCGGCCGGTATACCGACATCATCGAGCGCCTGCGTCCCGGAGCCATCGAGCCGGGCGATATCGTCCACGTCGATGGGCGCAAGCTCGGCCGCCACAACGGCATCGTCAACTACACGGTCGGCCAGCGCCGCGGCCTCGGCATTCCCGCCGCTGAACCCTATTATGTGATCCGCCTCGACGCGGACCGTCGAGAAGTCGTCGTCGGATCGCGTGAACACTTGCGGACGGCCGCCCTTGTCCTGCGAGGTGTCAACTGGCTCGGTGATGGCCCGATCGAGGCCGCCACGCGGGGCGGTTTGGATATCTACGCGCGCGTGCGTTCGTCCCAGCCACCGGTTCCGGCCACGCTCTCCACGACGCCGTCCGGCAATGTCCGGGTTCTGCTCACCGACGGCATCGAAGGTGTCGCCGCTGGTCAGGCTTGCGTGTTCTACAGTGGTCCCGGCAGCGACGCTCGCATCCTTGGCGGCGGCACGATCGCAGCGGCGGAGCGCAAGCAGCCGCTCTCCGGCGGCACCGTCGAGTCACCGGCCCGGCAGGCCGATCAGGTCAACCAATTCATCGTCCGCAACGTTGCGGGTTGAACAACACGATCTCGAAAAAGGAAGAGGCAGTGAGCATGAGGAGCATGGAGCCAGCGCCGGCCAATAGTCGTTCGCCCGTCCTGCATCGGGATGGCGGACGGATCGTCGGCATCGGCCGGATCGATGAGAGCGACGTGAAGGATGCGTATCGCCGCTGGGCTCCAGTGTACGACCACACCTTCGGTTTCGTCGCTGCGCAGGGGCGGCGGCACGTCGTGCAGCAGATCAACAAGCTGTCGGGCCGTGTGCTCGAGGTCGGCGTCGGCACCGGCTTGTCGCTGCCGGCCTACAAGCCGAGCCTGGAGATCGTTGGCATCGATCTGTCGCCGGACATGCTCGAGAAGGCGCGCGAGCGTGTCGCCGAGGATGGCCTGAGCAACGTCACCGGCCTTCACGAGATGGATGCGGGCGACCTCTCGTTCCCGGACGGCGCGTTCGACGTCGTCGTGGCGATGTTCGTCATGACGGTAGTTCCCGATCCCGAGCGCGTGATGCGTGAGTTGACCCGCGTCACGAAGCCGGGTGGTCAGGTACTGCTCGTCAACCATTTCAGCCAGGAAGAAGGTATCCGCGGCTGGATGGAGCGCCGCATGGCGCCGTTCGCCGACAAGATCGGCTGGCGTTCCGTGTTCGACGTCAGCCGCGTCATGGGGTGTCAGGACCTGACGCTGGTCGAGCGTCAGGCGCTGCGCCCGCTGGGGCTGTTTACGATGATGCGCTTTGCCAAGTGCGTCGCCGTCGCCGAGCAGCCGATCGCTGCGGAGTAGTTTCGGAGCTGGGGGCTGGGCGGCGCGGCGAAGGGCCGCTGTGCCGCTTGCGGGTTATCGAGTCGTTGAAGCGCGTGGCGCTGGAACGTGCACGCTGCCGCGCGCGGTTCAACCACTTGTAATACGCGGCGCGCCTTGGCGTGTTGCCAAATGCCAAGCCTTGACAGTTCGGCGCGAGGCTCCTTATAGACACGGCCATGTGGCGGGATAGCTCAGCTGGTTAGAGCGGCGGAATCATAATCCGTAGGTCCCCGGTTCAAGTCCGGGTCCCGCTACCATTGCATTCGAGAAGGCTATGTGGCTGCGGTTCCGCAGGCCAATTTCCAGCTTCTCGATACGCTCCCAAAGATTTCCACTTTGCCAGCCTTCACCGCCGCCGAGCGCCCTGCCGGGGATCTTTCGTTCTTGCCAATGATTGCGGACAGCACTGTTTCGCCGCACCCTCCTGAATACTTTCCAGGCCTAGCCCTGTCCGATCTGCGCTAAACTCTCGTCACGCGACGACGCGGTTGGCATCGGCAGCGCAGCATCTGGCGCGGTCGTTGTTGTTGCCGGCCAGGGGGCCTTGCGCCCACCGTGCACGCTCGAGACAAGCAGGGACGATCATGCAGCTTGGTGCGTTGGTCTACGAAGAGGGAGAAGGCGCGCGGGTCGACGAGTTTCTGGCGGCGCTCGCAGGGGAGTTACGCGGCAGCGGCATTCGGCTTGCCGGCGCCATCCAGCTCAACACCGACGGTGGTGATCGCTGCCGCTGCGACATGACGCTCGAGGATCTCGCCAGCGGTCGCTTGATCGACATTTCCGAGCGTCGCGGGCCCGAGGCGCGCGGCTGTCGGCTCGACAGCTTCGCGCTTGAGGATGCCGTTGGCTCCGTGATCGCGTCGCTCGAAGCTCGCCCCGACCTGATGATCCTCAACCGCTTCGGCAAGCGCGAGGCCGAGGGGCACGGCTTTCGTGGCGCGATCGAATTCGCGCTCGCGAACAACGTGCCCGTGCTCATTGCGATCAGCCGGGCGAACATGCCGGCCTGGACCGCTTTCGCGGAACAGATGGGAGAGACGCTCCCGTTCGACGATTCCGCCGTGCTGAGCTGGTGTCTGCAACGCAGCGCGCAGGCCCGTGCGAGGACGCTTGGTGAACTGCCGGCCTCGGCTCAGCCGTCACGCATCACAGAGGCACCGTCAGCCCGCTCGCAATCGCATCGGTGACGATCCGGCGGGCGCAATCGCTCCAGCCGTCGCTTCCGATTTCAATCGGCAAGATCGCGACGGAAGTTTGCGGTGACCGCGTGACCGTTGGCCTATGATGGCCACGAGCGAAGCGCTACTTCGCGCGCCTCCCTCGGCATCGGAGCACGGCCATCGATCCAGAAATTCTACTGCTCGTCCTCGGCTCGGCGGTGATCCATCCGCTTCGCGACCTGGTGCTGAAGGGAGCTGCAAACCCGCCATCAGCCTATCTCGGCGTCGCCGTCGTCTGGGTTGGGTTAGCGGCCTTACAGGTTGCCGCGGGCGGTGGGGGCTTCACTTTACCGGCGGAGGCGCGCTTGGCGGCATTGCTCTCCGCCATTGGCCTCGGAACCTACTACGTCGGAACGCTGCTGGCGCTGCGGCGCGGGCAACTTTCCGTCTATTACCCGATCATCAGGTCCTCGCCACTTGCCATCGTCGGCATCGGCTGGCTGTTGCTCGGCCGCACGTACTCGGGCACGGCGATCCTGGCGATCATCCTCATCGTCGCCAGCGCCCTGCTGTTGCAGCGCTCGCCGGGGCAGTTGTCGGACGATCCGCGAGCCACTGCGCTCGCGGGCGCGGCGATGCTCGGCTCCGCGCTCTATTCGCTCGCCGACGCGCATGCCATGCAGCACGTGGGCGTCGGCGTATTCCTGTTCTGGGTTTACATCCTCGTCTCGCTGGAGCTTGGACTCGCCTCGCTGCTCATTGAGGACGGCTCGATGGTGCAGCGGCTCATCTCCGGCTGGACCTCCGCGCCCTGGCGGATACTGATCGCGGCGTTGACGTCCTACGCTTCGTATCAATTCATCCTGCTCGCGTTCCGTGCCGGTGCCGACGCGGCCGTCGTAAGTGCGGTCAGACAGGCTTCGATCCCGGTTTCCATCGTGCTCGCAGCGATCATCTTGAGGGAGCCGAAGTTTCTCCAGCGTCTCGTCTGGGGCGCGCTGATGGCCATAGGCATCGCCATCCTCGTGCGCGGCTGATCGCGCGGCCTCAATGGGGTGAAGGCGTGCGGTGCCGGCGTATCTCGTCGGTCAACAGTTCCAGGTTGCGGAGGTTCGCCCGCAGAGCGATGTCGAGCAGTGTGCCGGCTATCGGAATCAATCCGACCGCCGCATCGACGGCGACGTTGACCAGCATCCGCCGCAGGAGCGCCTTGTCTGCACCAAGCTCGCGCGCGTGCTCGACAATACGAAGCGCGAGTATCAGCGCCGCGAGGTCTCCGGCAATCGGTACCATGCCGATGACCGGGTCCCAGCCGAAGCGAACGCCGAGCAAGGGTATGCGGAAGCGGGCGTCGAGCTGATGCACCGTGTGGTCCAACCGGTCGAGCAGCTCGGCGTAGCCGCGTGGTACGGGCTCTCCCGCCGCCGGAATCTTGAAGACCATATGGCAGTCCCCGGCATGTGTCGGTCCGGACGCGCGTCGTTTTCCGCCGGCAACGGTGCTTTTTGCCTGCTACGCCTCGAGGCGGGCGAGGATCTCGTTCTCGGCCTCGCGCACGCGCGGCGCCCACGGTGCGACCCGCGAGGCGACGAGGTTGGCCTGAGATCGCAGTATGATGCCGTCCTCGAGCACTTTGAGCCCGTTGGCTCGCAGCGTCTCGCCGGTGGTGGTGATGTCGACGATGAAATCCGCGGTGCCGGCCGCGGGCGTTCCTTCGGTGGCGCCGAGGCTCTCGATGATGCGGAAATCGGTGAGCCCGCGCGCGGAGAGAAAGCGGCGCGTCAAGTTCATGTACTTGGTCGCGATGCGGAACCAACGGCCGTGCTGCTCGCGGAACGCCACCGATATCTCGTCGAGGTCGGCGATGACGCGGACGTCGATCCAGCTCTGCGGTACAGCGACGACGACGTCGGCGTTGCCGAAACCGAGCGGCTTCAGAAATTCGACGCGCGTCTCCCAGTCGCTCATCTGCTCGCGGATCAGATCCTCGCCGGTGACGCCGAGGTGCGCACGGCCGGATTTCAGATAGTGCGCGATCTCGGAGGCGGAGACGAACGCAACTTCGACATTCGGCATGCCGACGATTTCGCCACGATAGCCGCGCGCATTGCCGACCTTGCGCAGCTCGAGCCCGGCTTTGGCGAAAATGCCGGCCGTCTGCTCCATCAGCCGGCCTTTGGACGGCACCGCCAGAACGAGGCGGTCGGAGACTTGCTGAAGGGCCATCACACGTCTCCCGAGATCGCGGCCAGCAGCCGTTCCGTATGGATAGCGCCGCCGACAGCGGGCACGTCGGACGCGGCGCCGCATTGGCGCATCAGCGTATCGTAGCGCCCGCCACCGGCCACTGGGCTCTGCGGCCCGAGCCCAGGGGTGACGATCTCGAACACGAAGCCAGTGTAGTACTCGAGCGTACGGCCGAATTCGGCCTCAAAATCCGCCTTGCCGATGTCGATACCACCGTCGGCGAGGAGTTGCAGGCGGCGGTGGTACGATTCGAGCGCAGCGGAAATGTCGATCTTCTGGTCGCGCAGAATGTCGCGAATGCGCGCGCCCGCCGCCCGCGCAGGGGCGACCACGCCGACGTAACATTGCAGCAGATTTGCGGTCTCAGTGCTCAACGGCTGCGTGCGCGCGTCCTCGACGATCGACAGCAGGCTTTCTGTGATTTCGCTGAGACCGCGAGTACCGAGCGTCTCGATGCCACGCTCGTCGAGATGGCGCGCGACGGCTTTTTCGGCGTCGACAGGGCGGTCGGGATCGAGCTCGAGCAGCAGCGATTTCGGCACGTCGCGCCGTACGTCCACGGCGAGTGTAGTGAGGCGCTGCAACTCGGTTCGGAAGGCTTGCGGTCGCCAGAACTGATGCATCAGGCGACGGCGCCAGCGCGCCGGCATGTCGGCCGCTTCGAGGATGGCGCGGAACAGGCCGAGGTCGCCGATCTTGAGCTTCCACGTTGAGAGGCCGGCGGCCTTCATCGCGTCGACGAGCGTGACGACGGCTTGTGCCTCGGACTTCTCGCGGTCGGTGCCGCCGAACGCCTCGATGCCGGCTTGTCGGAATTCGCGCGGGTGTGCGCTCGGCGACCCGGCTGGCTGGAAGCGGAAAGCTGCGCCGTTGTAGCAGTACTTCCCCTTGGTGCTCGGGTCGGCGTGGCGCTCCATATGGAGGCGGCAGGTCGGTACCGTCAGGTCGGGCCTCAGACACAGCTCGTCGCCCTCGGGATCGGTGAAGACGTACGTGCGTGCGCGCAGCGTCTCACCGATCACGTCGAGGAAGATGCCGGCCGGCTGAATGATGGCGGGGGCCACCGCCTCGTGGCCAGCCTTTATGAAGACGGCCATCACGCGCTGGGCCTGAGCCTCCAGCGCCTCGAACTTCTTCGCCGTCTCTGCGACCATGCTCTCGCGTCTCTTCTCGTGTTCGTTGCCGCCGCGACTTATCGGAGTGCGGCGGTGGGCATCAAGCGTCGGCCGCGCGGTGGCGCGCGACGATCTCGCCGACCGCGGTGACGAGATCAGCTTCACGCGCGGTCACCTGCGCCGGGCGGGCGGCCTTCCATTCCTTGTTGTCGGAGATGGCGGCGGCGGCCTTGGCGCCCTCGATGAGATCCTTGATCTGGACCTCGCCGCGTTCGCGCTCGTCGGAGCCCTGGATGACGACGCAGGGTGCGCCGCGCTTGTCGGCGTACTTCATCTGCGCCTTCATGCCCGAGGTGCCGAGGTACATTTCGGCGCGAATCCCGGCCGCACGCAGTTCCTGCGTCATGCGCTGATAGCGCGGCAACTCGGCGCGATCCATGACGAGGACGATGACGGGGCCTTGTGCCTGCGGCTTGGCTTCCGCGGCTTTCAGCACGGAGAGCGCGGCGGCGAGCCGCGATACGCCGATGGAGAATCCTGTCGCCGGCACCTTCTGGCCGAGGAAGCGTTCGACGAGCCCGTCATAGCGACCGCCGCCTCCGACCGAGCCGAAGCGAACGGTGTTGCCGTCGTCGTCCTTCACCTCGAACGTCAGCTCGGCTTCGAACACCGGGCCGGTGTAATACTCGAGGCCACGGACGACGGCGCTGTCGATGCGAATGCGGTCATTTCCATAGCCCGCCGACTCCACGAGGCGCGCGATCTCGTCGAGCTCCTCCAGTCCCTGGCGTCCCGATTCGGTGTCGGCGAACAAGGTGCGCAGACGCGCGACGGTTTCCGTGCCACTCGCCCCCGTACCGGCGGTGAGAAGAGACAGAACCTTGTCGATCTGAGCGCCGGCCAGCCCCGCACCCGCCGTGAAGTCGCCGCTCTCGTCCTTGCGGCCGGCGCCGAGGAGAAGTGAGACACCATCGACGCCGAACTTGTCGAACTTGTCGATGGCGCGCAGCACGATCAGGCGGCGAGCCGCATGTTCGGGTCCCGCAAGGCCGATCGATTCCAGAACGCCGTCGAGGATCTTGCGATTGTTCACCTTCACTACGTAGTCGCCGCGCGCGATGCCGAGCGCCTCGAGTGTGTCCGCCGCGAGCATGCAGATCTCGGCGTCGGCGGCGACATTCTCGGTGCCGACGGTATCGGCGTCGAACTGCGTGAACTGGCGGAAGCGCCCCGGTCCCGGCTTCTCGTTGCGATAGACGAGACCCGTCGCATAGCGGCGGAACGGTTTCGGCAGGCTCTGGAAGTTCTGCGCCACATAGCGCGCCAGCGGTGCCGTCAGGTCGTAGCGCAGTGAGAGCCACTGCTCGTCCTCGTCTTGGAACGAGAACACGCCCTCGTTGGGCCGGTCCTGGTCGGGCAGGAACTTGCCGAGCGCGTCGGTATATTCGATCGATGGCGTCTCGAGCGGTTCGAAGCCGTAGCGCTCATAGACCTCGCGGATCTTCTCGAGCATCGCGCCGACCGCGCGCAGCTCCGCCGCCTCGATGTCGCGAAAGCCCTTCGGCAGCCGGGCGGCCGGGGCGAGGCCGGAGCCCGTGTCTTTTTTCGGTTTAGCCATGATTCGGTAGGGGCGCCTCGTTGCGCGCTCGCGTGAAGGGAGCGCCGGTTTGGCCGCCTTATAGCGGATCGTATCCTGCCGGGAAAGCCGCACGGACCGGGGCGTCCAGGGGGCTGGTTCTCTCACTCCTCAGCTTCCGACTGCGGCGCCCTGTCGCCCGGCCCAGCGTTTCCATGCCGGGCGCTTCCGTTCCCCGGCTTGCCACGCTGAGAGGGCCCCCGCCCCGCAAGGCGGCGGGCGAGGGCGAGTGCGCGCGGGTTGGCGCGGATCGCCCGCTCGGCCCGTGCCAGGGCGACGTGCGGACGGGCCCTCCAGGTGCGGGCGAAGTCGAGGTCGTAAAGCGGGTGGGGCTCGCAGCCGATCCAGCGTTTGAAGGGATAATCGCCGATCCCCATGTCGAAAACGTGCGCCCCCTCTCGAATGAGCTCGCCCATCGCGCCGAGAACGATCATGCGGCCCGGCGAGCAGTGGCTCCATTCCTCGCCTGCGTCGGCAATGCGGAGGAGGGTGAAGGTGCCACGATGCGTGACGCCGAGCAGCGCTGCAACGAGCGTCCCGCCGACCTGCATGGTGTAGATCGACGCGAGAGCCGGCTCGCGCTCCTTCAAGACCAGATCGCGGTAGAAGGCCGAAACTTCGCGGCGGTCGAGCCAGTAGTCATGGCCCGCATCGCGATGGCGGCGCTCCTGCCATCGCTCTATGGCGGCGTAGGCATTGACGATCTCGTCGTCGGACCGCGCGCGGGCGATAACGACATGCCCCATCTCCTCGAGCCGGCGTCGCGAGCGTTCGGCCTCCTTGCGGTATTTCTTGCCCCGTGCCGCCAGAAACGCTTCCACGCTCGTTTCGACGACGAGACGGTTGCCGTTGAACTTGCTTCGCGCCGTGGCGTCGAGACAGGCGAACGGATTTGGGAGGCCCTCGACGGTGGCCGGCATCTTGCGCAGGCGGAGCATGTCGACTCCGTCGAGCGATGCGATGACGGCGTGCGCGAGCTGTCGTGCTTCATCAGTCGTACGCGGCGCGGCATCGCCGAGCAGGGGAGCGCAGTAATCGGAGAGATCGAGATCGGCGAGTTCCGCGATGCTCATGCGCCCCCTGCGCCGCACGAGCAATGGCGCCGCGAGCGCCACCCGACCGCTCACCCGCTCTCGGGCGATCGCGAGGAGTGGGGTGGCCGAGGCCGCGGGAGCGACCGTCTTGAAAAGCGTGCTCAGCCAGTCGCTCGTCTGGAACGCCAGCGCGACGGTGCCGCCGCGGGCCAGGGCATCGATATTGGCGCATATCGCCGCGCCGTCGGTTTCGAGCGCGATCTCATAGCGGGGATGCGCCGTCACGGCCGGCTCGCGCTGGGGTCGAGGTCGATGACGTGGCCCGGCCGCGACGGATCGAGTCGGAATGCGACTGGACGGCGGGACTTGCGCGCCTTCCTCAGTAAGCCGGAGCGGCGAACACCGGCTTGCAACGCGGCCTTGGCCCAGAAGCCAGGGCCGGACGTCGCGGCGGAACTCGGCGCGACGCCGAGCGTGTGGCGCAGGATGCCGTTGGCCATGTTGAGCATCTGCCGCCGGCGAATATGGTCGGTCCAGTATTCCGTGGTCATCGAGACATTGAGGCAGTCGAGGTTCTCTACGCGATGCGGGGCATTGAGCGGCCAGTGCAGCATCTCGCCGCCGCCGATCTCGAAAACCGTCGCGTGCTGGTCGTACCAGGGCTCATAGGGGATATCGACTTCGACCTCGTAGAGGGCGATGCGCTCGAGCTGCTCGGCTGAGAGAAACGGCGCGCGGTCGGGATAGAGGTAGACGCGCTTCCTGCCGTGCATCTGCCAGAGCGATTGGCCCGGAAGGTCCATGTGATAGTAGACCTGTGCGTTGGGCGAGGAGATGAGGATGCCGCAAGTGCGGGCGTAGGTCTCGTAGCCCGGTACGTTGTGGCGGACCTCTTCGAAGATACGGTCCAGAACTTCGCGGTAGCGCGGGTCGACCATGCTGACGTTGCGCAAGTTCAGCCACATGCGGCCCTGCGCGATGGCCTCGACCACGGCGCGTCCGGGCACGCCGTTGATCTCGCCCTCGCGCCAAAGCCGCCGTTCCTTTTGCGCGCCCATGTGCACCAGCGCGTAATGCTCGCGTGGGTAGCGGTCGATCAGGTCGGCGAGTGCGTCGAGGCTGAAGAGCGGGTCTTCATGCAGGCGATGCCCGATCCTGAGCGCGGAATTGGCCCACCCGGCCGTGTGCGCCGGGCTCCAATCGCGGAAGATGGGCAACGATGGGGCATCGGGCATGGCTTCCACCACATCTGGGGATCGCTGCATCGGTGACAGCGATTTTCGTGCCCGTCCAGGGGCGGAACTTTGGGCACGGAACGGCCCCGTGCAGGCGCTGCGTGCCTGCCGTGGGATGGCCACGACGGCGGTGAGCGCCTCTGGCGCGGCTGATCGGTCAGATGAATCGCACCCCAGGCGGGCTTTGGGGAGAGCAATTGCCGATTTTGATGAATCGCGTTGGCCGACCGATCCGCGAAACTGCTGCTGGCTCTCCTCTCGCGATCGGGTGCCGGCCCAGTTCTCCATCCGAATTCAGGTATGTGGCGAGCGGGATTGCCCGGCGCGTTCAGGCCGGCTGTCGCGCGGGCGGGTGGCCAAGGCTGCGGATCAGCCGGGCGTAGGTCGCCCGGGCCGGCTCGCTCACAACTTCCCGTTCCGGCCAGCGCAGTGCCGTCAGCTTTTTCCCGAAACAGCAGCCGGTATCGATGCACAGCGTATTGTTCTGCCATTCCGCGTCTGCAACCGGGGTGTGGCCGTAGACGATTGCGGTCTCGCCCGCGTAGGTCGCCGCCCAATTGTAGCGGATCGGCAGGCCGCTCGTGTCCTTCTCGCCCGACGTATCGCCGTAGAGGCAGAAGTGGCGCACGCGTGGGGTTGCCCGCCCGAGCATCGGCTCGATGATCCCGGCGTGGGCGACGGCAAGCCGGCCGCCATCGATCCAGAGGTGGCTCCATAGCCCGCCGAGCATGGCGCGCACACCTTCCAGCAGTTGGGCCGGCGCGCCCTCGAGCGACCGTATGGTCGCGTCGAGGCCATGCGTGATCGCCACCTTCTGCCCCTCGAGCCAGCGGAGGAACTTCATGTCGTGGTTGCCCGGCACGAGTAGCGCGGAGCCGGCTCGGAACATCGCGAGGACGATGCGCAGCACGTCTGCAGAGCGCGGGCCACGATCGACGAGATCGCCGACGAAAATGATACGGCGTCCCGCTGGTGGTGTGATGTGCGGCAGGTCTCCGGCGCCGGCATTCGCCTCCGGCCAATCGATGCGATATCCGAGCCGCTGCATCAACGCGATGAGCTCGTCCGCGCATCCGTGCACGTCGCCGATGATGTCGAAGGCACCGGTGATGTCGCGGCGGTCGGTCGGCATCGGCTCGCGCTCGAGCATCGCGTCCATGGCGCATTGCTCGTCGAGCACGTGGACCTCGCGGTAGCCGTCGATCTTCAGACGCGATTCTATTTTTGGCTCGCTGCGTAGCGCATCCGCCATCACCAGTCCGAAACGGCGCACATAGTTTTCACGCGCCGCCGAAGCGAGCGCCACCCGCAGCCTGTGCGCCCCAGCCGGCGAGCCGCCTTCGACGATTGCCGTCATCAGCCCGGCGGCGGCGCGGCTGGAGACCTCCGCGATGAGGGCTTCGTGCGCGAAATCGTGCATGTCGCGAATTTCGTCGGCGGCGAACAGGCGGCGCGCAAGATCGAGCACCGGCGCGTGCGCCGTTCCGTGCATGAGAACACAGGCGATGCTTGGTAGCCTGACGATCATCTCCGCGTCTGCCGAGCCTCCGGTTTGGTCATGGCTCCTGTCTATAACGATTGCGGGGGCGGGCTTCTCCCGGCTCTTTGTGCACCGCAAACAGACCGCATACCCCACCCGGCGCGAAACCTCTATACCGCGTTGTCCGAACTCCACTGCAATCGAGTCCGGCAGGGCGCAATTTGGGGCGGGCTGGCCTTTCCGGACTGGCCGTATTAGAGCCAGTCGAATCGCTCGGCCACTCCGCCGACATCGTCCTCCTGTTGCCGAGAAGGCCCGCCATGTCCCCCGCCGATACGCCGAAGCACCGTTCATTCAAGCCGAAGCGTCTGGGGTCGCGCGATGCCGGCCGGCGTCCAGGTGGTGCGTACCGCTCTGGCGGGCACACCAAAGTGGCCGAGGACGAAGGTCGCGTCGAGCTGTTCGGCATCCATGCCGTGGCTGCGGCACTCGCCAATCCGGAGCGGCGTTTCATCAGCCTGCTGGCGACCGAGAACGCAGCTCGACGCCTCGAGGCGGAGATCGCCGCGCGCCATCTCACCGTGGAACCGGTGCGGCCACGCGACCTCGACAACCGGCTCGGCGCCGATACGGTCCATCAGGGCATCCTCGCGGTCGTCGAGCCGCTGCCGGAGCCGTCGCTGGAAGAGTTGGTCGGGAAGGCAGCGCAGGGCGGGCCGCTGGTGGTGCTCGATCAGGTGACGGACCCGCACAACGTCGGCGCGGTGCTGCGCTCCGCCGCCGTCTTCGGGGCATCGGGGCTGGTCACGACGCGCCGGCACAGCCCACCGCTCAACGGTACGCTCGCCAAATCAGCGTCGGGCGCGCTGGAGCTCGTGCCGGTGGCGCTCGAGCAGAACCTGGCGCGCGCTATGGCTGACATGAAAGAGGCCGGCGTCACGCTGATCGGCCTCGATGGCGAGGGAGAGACGTTGCTCGACGACGCGCCACTTGCCGGTGCCGTCGCGTTCGTGCTGGGGGCCGAGGGCAAGGGGCTCCGGCAGTTGACCCGAGAGACGTGCGATCTCATCTGCCGCATCGGCACAGCCGGAACGCTTGCGAGCCTCAACGTATCGAATGCTGCGGCGATTGCGCTGCATCTGGCGGCGATGCGGCGGCGCTCAGGGACGTGAGCCTGACTGTCGAATTCGGGGCGACAACGGCTGAGACGGAAGCCACCGTGCGTCCATCAAAGTCGATAGCAATCTAGAGGGTGGCGGCCGAGCGAAGGCCCGCAATCCGTCACTCGCGCCGGCCGAGCAGGCGGTTCGGTTCCTCGGGTTCTTTCGCCGGTTCCGGTTTCTTCTCTGCCACATGAAACGACGGCGGTTCCGGCGGCTCGCGCGGCGTGCCGTCGTCCGCGCTGTCCTGTCCCTCCTCCCGGTCCGGCGGATCGAGCGGAAGCGACATCACGGCGATGCCGACCTTGAGGCTCGCGAACGTCAGCGCGAACGAAGCGAACAGCAGCACCATCGGAATGACCGGATCGCTAGTCTCCTTCATTAGCGTGCCGATGCCGGCGAAATCCGTGAGCACGGCCAGCGCGGCGAACGAGATGCCGATGCCGGCGCCCATGCCCGTGTGAAGCGCCAGGAACTCGAGCAGCCGGGACGGCCCGTGCTCGTCGCCAGGGATCAGGCGCGGAAATCGCTTCTCGGATCTCATCGGCCCTGCGCCTCAATTCTCATTGGCCGCGACTGGCTTGTGCCGGAGGCCCGCCGCTGTGGCCGATGCATCCCGTGCCACAGTTCGACATGGTGCCATCGCGGCGCCCCTGCAACGGTGACGGAGCGCACAATCGCCCGCCCCGGCCAATGACGGAACGCAAATCGGGCCGGAACGGCGAACCGCCCGGCCCGAAATTCAGCGGGATCGAGAGACGATCACCAGTGCCCGCGACGGATACGGCCGTGGTGACGGGCGTGCCAGGCGCGGTGGTGATAGCGCCGCTTGGTGGCGCCCCATGCCTTGTAGTAGGGCGGCAGCTTCAGGCGCGGGCGGCAAGTCGGGTAGCACTTGGCCGGAACCCAGTAGCCCGAGTTGTAATAGGGGTAGTACCCGCGCGGCTCGTAGCGGTAGGCGTACGGATCGGTCGTGGCGTGCACGTAGTAGCGGTGGCGATAACGCGGATAATAGATGTGATGGACGACGTCGCGTGCCTCGCCCCAGCCGCGCGGCGGGTGGTCGCGATGGAACACGCCGGCGCCTGCCGTGTGCGGCAGCGAGACCAGTACGGCCGCCAGAGCCGCCAGTGCGGCAAGCAGTGATTTGAGACGCATGACAAGTAACTCCTGAACTCGGGCAAGCATTTCCTCGCTCCGACAATACACGACGAAACTAACACTCCGCTAAACAAGATAGTTCGCCCGCCGTGTTATCCGGCGTCCGGTAATCGTCTGCGGCTTAATCAATTTCTCACGCTGTTGGCCGCAATGTTCCGGGGCGACCGGCGGCTCGAGGCCGGTCTGCGCCAGCCGGACGTTCCCGGCCACGTAGAGCCTGGAAATACTGTGAAGCGTGCCCGCCAACCGTTGCCGAGGCCAGATGACGATCGCGACCGCATGATCGCGGCGCGCGAGCGGCTGTCGGCGTTGCGGGCTGACGAATTGGACGGTTTGGACGACCTGCTGGCCCCGGCTTGCGTGCCCGCCCCCTCCAAGGTCGAGCATAGGGCGGCTCTGCAACTCGGTTCCCCGCAGAGGCGCTTGCGTGGCCGCATCGTCGAAAAGCGCCCTCCGGCGCTGCCAGCAAGCCCCGAAATCGACGTCACGCCGCCCCCGGTCGCCGCTTCTCTGTCCGACGTCGCGACATCGACTGCCGCGACCGAGAGTTTGGCCGCCCCCATTTTGAACGAGGCGATCCTCCCTGGTCCTGACGTTGCCGCTCCGAGCGCGCCCGAGGGTGAAGCCCCTGTCGATCCAGCTTTGTCTTCTCTTCGCCCGCCGTTCGCCGGTGCACGGCGGCTGCTGGCCGGTCTCGCCGGTTCGTCACGCGCGCCCCGGCTTCCCGACCCGTCGCGCTCGGACGACGCATCATCCCCCGCCGGGCGTCAGCCGAGCCTCGCAAAAGCCGAGCTGGCGCAAGCGCTGCTGGCCAGCCGCCGCGCGTTCCTGGCCGCGGGTGTCTTCTCGCTTGTCATCAACGTTCTGATGCTCGCCGGCCCGCTGTTCATGCTCCAGGTCTACGACCGCGTGCTGACTTCGGGAAGCGTGCCGACGCTCGTCGTGCTGTCGATCATGACGGCGGCGGCCTATGCGATCATCGGCTTCCTCGAGTTGGTCCGCTCGCGCATCGTCGCGCGCATCGGCGCGGAAGTGGACGGACGCATCGGTGATCGTGTCTTCGAGGCGTCGCTACGCCGCTCGGTCCGAACGCAGGGAACCACTCCGCCCGCTCTGCGCGAGCTCGACTCCTTGCGCCAGTTCCTCGCCAGCCAGGGTCCGCTGACACTCTTCGACGCGCCTTGGACGCCGATCTATCTCGGCGCGATCTTCATGCTGCATTGGACGCTCGGTGTCGCTGCCACCCTCGGTGCCGCGTTGCTGCTCGCTATCGCTGTGTTGAGCGAGGTGCGCAGCCGTGGCCCGCAGCTCGAGTCCGGCCGTGCCGCCTTCCGCAGTTTCGAGCTTGCGGATACGGGCCAGCGCAATGCGGAATCGATCCTTGCGATGGGAATGCTCGGTGCCTATCGCTCGCGCTGGCAGCAGGCAAACCGCGAAAGCCTGGCCTGGCAAATCCTCGCCGCCGACCGGCTCGGCAGCATGTCGGCACTTTCGAAATCGCTGCGCTTGCTGTTGCAGTCACTGATGCTCGCGGTCGGTGCGGCGCTCGCCATCAACGGCCTTATCAGTGCGGGCGCCATCGTCGCCTCGACCATCATTCTCGGCCGCGCGCTCGCTCCCGTCGAGCAGGCTATCGGGCATTGGCGCCAGCTTATCAAAGCGCGTGAGAGCTATGGAAAGCTCAGCGATTTGCTGCGGCAGCAGCCGGTGCCGCCGGCGCGAACGGCGCTGCCTACTCCCAAGGGAAATTTGCAGGTATCGGCGCTGGGCATTGCGTCGCCGGATGGGCGCCAGCCGATCGTAAGCGGCGTCGGTTTTGCCGCGCGCGCCGGGCAGATGCTCGCGGTCGTCGGGCCGAGCGCATCGGGAAAGTCGTCGCTGGCACGGGTGCTGGTCGGCATCTGGCCCGCGGCCATGGGTGAAGTGCGCATCGACGGTGCGCGCATCGACCAGTGGCCGCCCGAGGAGCTTGGCCGCCACATCGGCTATCTGCCGCAGAGTGTCGAGCTGTTCGCCGGCACCGTCGCGGAGAACATCGCTCGTTTCGATCCGGCGGCCAGCGATTCCGATATCGTGGCGGCGGCGAAAGAGGCGCACGCGCACGAGATGATCCTCGGGCTTGCGCAAGGGTACCAGACGCAGCTCGGCGCATTCGGCAATCATCTCTCCGCCGGCCAGCGCCAGCGCATCGGCTTGGCGCGGGCACTGTATGGCGCGCCGTCGCTCATCGTCCTCGACGAGCCCAATTCCAATCTCGACCGTGCCGGAGACGAAGCGCTCGCGCTCGCGCTCGATGGCTGCCGGCAGCGCGGGCAGACCATCGTCCTCGTTTCGCATCGCATGCAGGCGGTCGCCAAGGCCGATCTCTTGCTGGTGCTCGAGCGGGGTGGGCAGCGCGCGTTCGGCCCGCGCGATGAAGTGCTGAAAGTGCTTCAAGGCGGGACTCCAGCAGCGCCCGCCGCGCGCAAGCCCGAGACGTCGGCTCAGCGTCCGCCGCAGCCTGAGGTGGTCGCGTCGATCTCGCTGTCGGGCGGCGCCCCGGCGCCGCTGCAACCGATGCGGCGCGGGGGCAGGTGATGGCACACTCAGACGTAACGGCGGCCTTGGCTCCTCCCGAGGACTGGCACCTTACCGATCCATGGATACGGCGCGGCATGCGCACCGTTGCCGGGCTCGTGCTCGGACTCGCCGCGTGGTTGCTGCTCGCCTCGATCTCGGGCGCGGTGATGGCTCCGGGAAAGGTCACGGTGGAAAGCAGCTATCAGACGGTGCAGCATCTCGACGGCGGTATCGTCGCCGAGATCCGCGTGCGCAACGGAGATCAGGTGCGAGCCGGTGACGTGCTATTGCGTCTCGACGGAACAAGAGCGTCAGCCGATCTCGCCATCGCCCGCTCGCGCGTCCGCGAACTTTCGATCCAGGAGGCGCGCCTCGAGGCGGAGCGGGACCGGCGCGAGGCGTTCGCGCGTCCTTCCGGCCTCGACGATGACGAGGAGACGAGCCGCATCCAAGCGGCGCAGAAGACGCTGTTTGCCGCCCGCCGCACCGGTCACCTCGGCGAGCGGGCGTTGCTGGTGGAGCGCCGAGGCCAGCTCGAGGGTGAGGTGCGCGGCATCGAGGCGCAGCTCTCGTCGTCGCGCAAGCAGGCCGATCTCGTCGTGCGCGAACTCACCGCGCTGCGGCCGCTCTACGAGAAGGGCTTCGTCAACCGCCAGCGGATGCTGCCGATCGAGCGCGAGGCGGCGCGACTCGAAGGTGAGACAGGACGGCTCTCTTCGGATCTGGCCAAGGCGCAGGGGGCCGTGATGGAGGTCGATCTGCGCATCGCCCAGCTCGAGAAGACGTTCACGACCGAGGTGGTCGACGAGTTGCGCAAAGTGCAGGCCCAACTGGCCGAGGCCCGCGCAAGCGAGCGGACTTACGTCGACCGCCTGGCCCGCATCGAAATCCGTGCCCCGCGCAGCGGTCGGGTCCATGCGCTGAGCCTTCAGACGGTCGGCGGCGTCATCTCACCGGCAAGCCCGATCCTCCAGGTCATCCCCGAGGACGAGCGGCTGATCGTCACCGCGGAGATGAAGACCCAAGATGTCGACAAGGTCCGTGCCGGGCAGGTGGCGACCATTCGCTTTCCGGCGCTCGACAGCGCCACGACGCCTCGCCTTGAAGGCTCGGTGATCCGCGTTTCTCCGGCCGAACTGGTCGACAAATCCGGACGCAGCTATTTCAGCGCCGACGTGGAAATCGCAGCGCGTGAGCTCGCCCGCCTTTCCAGCGGACATATGCTGCTGCCCGGAATGCCGGCAGAGGTTTATTTCGAAACCGGATCGCGCTCGATGCTCAGTTATCTGGTGAAGCCGCTCGCCGATGCACTCTCCCACGCTTTCCGGGATGGCTGACCGCGATCGACGCGAAAATTCCTATTCAATCCGATTTGAACGGCGCTGCGTCAAAACGTTACGAGGCGCGAACCCGCGAAGGGTGCGCGCCTCGGTAATGTCCCATTCTAGGAGTGGGGAAAATGGGCGAACGTTCGATATCGAAGCACTCCGCGCCTCCGTCAAAAGCGTAGATCACGCCCTCACCTGACGGTTTTGCGTTCGATCCGCAACGTGAAGAAACTTGGGCGCTATTCCAGCAAAGGCTATGACGCTCTAGCGAAGCTGCGTGCCGTGGTGGCGATCGGAGCGACTGCGGGGGCGGCCCGAATGGGTGCGCTGCTCGGTTACGGAAACCCGAGACATCTGCTCCACCGCTTCATCACGCTCGCGAACAGCGACTTCGAGGCGGTCTCTCAGCCCGCGTGCCGAATTGAGCAGGTTCTCGCGGCGCTGGGCCGCCGAGCGGGCAAACGTCGAATAGGCGAAATGGGAGCTGTCGCGAATACCGGTGCGATCTTCTTCCGCCTGAATCTGTCGCTCGAGATCTGTTGCAACCTGCTCGAACTCGCGGATCATCTGTTCGAGATCCTCGACGCGGCGGGCCTTCTCGTCGGCTTCGAAACGGAGCGCGCGTATTGCCGTCTCAGGTGATTTCATAGTTCGATACCCCAGACAAATTCGAACGTCGATGATCGTAAATCAATTTCCGTGCCAATTCCCGGATCAAGTTCCGCGGTCGGATTGAATATCAAACGCGGTGCCGAGAATGCGTTGCTGCGTCTGCAACGCTGATCGAGCGATAATATCCCACAGGCGTTTTAAGTTGCGGTAAAGCAACGGCGGCGGAGATTGGCTCCAAAGTATTTAATCTCATCCCAAAAATGGGCGATCTGAACTGTGGCGGCACGGCGAATTCTGTTACTCGTGGATTCGTGGCGAATTCTCGTAGGGGCAGGCGAGCGAATGGTTCGGATGGGCATCCGAGGCACGCTCGTTCTTCGGGGATCGGCGCAGTCGAAGGGGTAATACAACACATCGCATTCGGTTAACCGTTTGCCGCGCCGGAGGCATTCCGGCGGGCGGCGGAGCGCTGTCGGCCTGCCGGCGGCGATCGGTCGGGTTTGCGTCGGACCGAATGGGCGAATTGCGGTTGGCAGAGCGGGGCGTCGAATTCTCTGCCAGTTCGCAAGACAAAATTAGGGTTTGTTAACCTCTGAGGGTTACTTTCCTAACGATGCATTAGCGAGAGCCGAGTTGAGTTCTCTTCACGAAACGGGGCAGCGGCCCGGCGGCACGACCGGGTTAACGAGGAACTGGCATGCGGGTTCTACTGATCGAGGACGACAGCGCCACGGCGCAAAGCATCGAGCTGATGCTTCAGTCCGAAGGCTTCAACATCTACACAACCGATCTTGGCGAGGAGGGCGTAGACCTCGGCAAGCTCTATGACTACGACATCATCCTTCTGGATCTCGGGCTGCCCGACATGAGCGGCTACGACGTGCTCAAGATGTTGCGCGTTGCAAAGGTCCAGACGCCGATATTGATCCTCTCCGGCCATGCCGGCATCGAGGATAAGGTGCGTGGTCTCGGCTTCGGTGCCGACGACTATCTGACGAAACCGTTCCACAAGGACGAGCTCGTCGCGCGCATCCACGCCATCGTGCGTCGCTCGAAAGGGCACGCACAGTCAGTTATCGAGACGGGCGAACTTCGCGTCAATCTCGATGCCAAGACGGTCGAGGTCAACGGTCAGCGCGTGCATCTGACGGGCAAGGAATACCAGATGCTCGAGTTGCTCTCGCTGCGCAAGGGCACCACGCTTACCAAGGAGATGTTCCTCAATCATCTTTACGGTGGCATGGACGAGCCCGAGCTCAAGATCATCGACGTCTTCATCTGCAAGCTGCGCAAGAAGCTCAAGGATGCGACGGGCGATCGCAACGGCTACATCGAGACGGTGTGGGGTCGTGGCTATGTGCTGCGCGATCCCAACGACGACAAGCACGTCGCCGCCTAACTGGAAAAATGCACCTTGAGTGCGGCAGAACATTTCAAGGGGCCCTCGGGCCCCTTATTTTTTGCGGAATTGGCACGGGAATTAACGTTCCCTTAACCAATTTCCAGAGATCGAAATTGCGCTTCGATCAGTCGAACTCCAAGTTCTGCAGCGTTTTGCATTTAGAAACATGGCAGGTTATCAAGGCTCGCCGTTCTTGGCGGACGTGGCGCAGTTGCTCCGTGCATATTCTGGCGTGCCCTTTTCGGCCTCGCCGCCTCGATCCTGCTCGCCGCCCTGGTCTGCACCGTCACCGCCGCCTTCGCCTGAAGCGTTTTCAACGAGAGCGAGCGGATCGCTGCCATCGAGCGAGCGGGGAGGGAAGGCAGGTACGAAACCGAGCCCGGCGAGTTCCAGGCGTGCGGCGTCAACGGCCGTTTGCGATTTCAAGTATTCGACGACGAGCACGGCCTTGCCGTCGCGACGCAAGCGCGTGAGTTGACCGGTGCTCCATTTGATCTCGTCGGCGCCATTTCGCACGCCCGTCCCGGTCAATCCAAAGAGCAGGTCCTCCTTGGCGATGCCGTCGATTACGCCGCGGTAAGAGGTGTCCTCCAGCAACTCCTCGGCGTTCTGCGCGATGACGAGAAAGCCCGGAACGCTCCGCCGCGCCGTGGCCGCGAGATTGCGCACGAACGACACCATCGCCGCCTTTCCGGCGCCCTTGGGATGCGAGACCTCGGCGTAAACGTCGATTCGGTCGAGGTAGACGCCGTCGAAGCCGGCGGCTTGAATGCGGGCGAGGTAGGACTCCGGCCCGCGGTAGGCGAGGTCTTCCCACTCGTCGTGCCAGAAGCGAACCAGATGATTGTCGGGCCAGCGGCAGTTCTTTTCGGCGAGCCACGCGGGCGGATCCGCCTTCCACGATGCCTGCCAGTACGGGCGATATTCCTCGGCCTCCCCGATCGAGAGATACGCGACCACCAGACGGCGGCCCCCGTCCGGTTTGCGTTTGAGGGCCGCGACCTCGTCGGCCGAGAGAGGCGACGTGCCGTTGCTCCCCGTCTTCGCGTAATCGATGACGAGGAGGTCGCTGGTCGACGCCGTGAGCCCGGGAAGCGCGCCGCCGAGCCCCTGCAACTGGTAGGTCCAGGATCGCGCCGCTGCGAGCAGCTCGCGACGATCGGGCGCCGGAGACGACAGGCGTTGGACGGTGAATGCCAAGACCGCGACGGCCAATGCGAATGCCGTGACGCGGAACATGGATCGCGGTTTGCGGCGCACCTTCATTCTCGTTTCCTCTCAGGCCCGCGCTGTGCGGACGTCGGCGACCGTGCAGCCGGCATTCTCGGGGCGTGTTGGCACCAATCGCCGAATTCGGCTATGACCCGTGAGTTCCATTGACCCGAGCCGATCGGTCACAACAACAACGGGCCCACATGTCCTCAGCCAGCGCCAGCACCCGTCCCGAAGGTCTCAAGGCGGCGATCATTCCGGTGACGCCGTTCCAGCAGAACTGCACGCTGATATGGGACGACGAGACCAAGGTTGGCGCTGTCGTCGATCCGGGTGGCGAACTCGAGCGCATCATGGCCGGCATCGCGCAGATGAAGTTCAAGCCCGACAAGATCATCCTGACGCACGGACACATCGACCACGCGGCGGGTGCAGCCGATTTGCGTGATCGGCTCGGCGTCGAGATCATCGGGCCGCACATCGCCGACAAGCTGCTCCTCGATCATTTGGAGGAGCAGGGCCAGTCCTACGGCATCCCGGCCCGCAACGTCACGCCCGACCGCTGGCTCGACGAAGGCGACAGCGTGAGCGTCGGCCGTCACGTATTCGACGTGCGCCACTGCCCGGGGCACTCTCCCGGCTCCGTCGTTTTCCTCAATCAGGCGCAGAAGTTCGCGATCGTCGGCGACGTATTGTTCCGCGGATCGATCGGACGCACCGATTTCCCCTACGGAGATCACGATGCACTGATCGCCGCCATCAAGTCGAAGCTGATGACGCTCGGCGACGAGTGGGCGTTCATTTGTGGCCATGGCCCCGGAAGCACCATCGGCCTCGAGCGGCGCACCAATCCATTCATCCGCTGACGGGACGATTATCCAGCCATCGCATTGAACTTCCAGGCGGCCGCGCTCGCGGGGCCGCCGATTGGTAAATTCAGGGCGGGCCGGCGAGCATGAACAGGTCCCCCGCCGCTCCCCCGTGGCTTTCAGCGGCCTATGCGGACGCTGAGGCAGCCGAGCAGGCCGCATTCCTGCGACAGTCCCGACGCACCGTCGGACCTGCCTTCCCAGTAATCGACGGTCTCGACGCGCAGCGTCTCCGAGCAGCTCCGGCGGCAATATTCCCACGTGCCACCAGGCAGCCGCACCTGCGGCCCAACCGACGTTTGGCGCACGGCGCCGGTGATGCTGCCATTTCCGAAGCGGCTGTGCGCGACGACGTAACCGTCACGCAGGCCGTTGTAGCCATAGTCGCGCGAGATGCCGATGCGACCCGCCTCCGCCGCCGCCATACCTCCGGCTAGAGCCGCGACCGACGCCAGGGCGAGGAGCGCCCGGCGATGGTGGCGGGACGAGGTATTGTGATCGCGCTTCATGATCATCGTGTCGGCTCCAGAGTTCTGAGGGGTGCTCACAAGGTAACGCGGCGCCAGCTAGCGACCGTCGCGGCGCAATCCAGCGAGCAGCCAGCCGGGTCGTTTGATGCGTGTCCAGTCTGGCAAATCAAGGAGATGCTATCACGCGGGCGCGCCGCGCGCGCCTGCGTTCTGGCCACACCGGGCGAGGAGAAATCAACCTCGCGTGAGCGAGAGGTTGAGGCCGCGGAAGGTCGAGCCGGTGGTGGAGATCGAGACGATCTGGGTCTTGTCGCTGAGGCGCACGGCGAGGCTGCCGCTCAAGCCGCCGCCGTCGATCGTCAGCGTCATGTGGTCACCCGTCGAGGTGCCCGCTACGTTGCCGGCGGCATTATAGGTGCGCTCTTCCCAGTCGCCGGTGATCCTGCCTTGCTCGTAGGCCAGGTTGGCGCGCATCTCGATCTTGGTGGCCGAGCTGGCGCAGCGGATCGCCATGCCGAGGCCTTTGCCGCCCGAGGACGTCGTGTAATAGGCCTTGCACCGGATCGCTTCGTATTTGCCGCCCTCGAGCCGCACCTGACCTGCGCCTGACCAAGTTCCGGCGAGCGTCGCGAACGGCGTGTCGTCGGCGAGAGCCGTGACCGTGCCGGAGGTTGCGACCACGGCGGTTGCGATAGCCGAGGCGAGGAGCGTGCGTGCGGAAAGCATGGTACGGCGAGCCTCCCCGTCTTGAGCGGGACAATCGATGCGGCGACGAGTGGTACGAGCCGCTGGAGACCTATCTCAAGAGCTGGCGTCGCTCTTGCGATCCCGTTCGCTCGTGGATAGCACTCATAACAGTGAGTTCAGGGTGCCGCGCCGGATTTCGATGAAACCGCGGGGCGCTTCCATCCTAACCGTTCGCACCCTGGCGATCCGGCCACATCCCATTTCATTCGCATCCACCTGAGCATTGCGCAAGTGCCGCCACTGTCGCGTCTGAGGCCTCAGAGGCCTGTGGTGTCCGTGCGCCGCCGTTAGCGGATGCGGTTCGCGACGAAGCGGGCGGCGAGCACGAGCAGCCCCGCAGGGGCGATGGCCAGCACGGCATAGGCCGTGAGATGCCGCATGACGGCAGTGCGATAGGCGGCCTGAGTCGCCGCATCCTGGGCGCTGAGATCGAGTGAGACGTGCGGCCAGCCGCGCCAAGCCAGATAGGCGACGGTGACAATCCATGCCGCCGCGATGATGGGCGCCAGTGTGGAAAGGAGGGCTCTGCCCCCGTTTTGACGAGCCATGTTCGTCCTTTCGAAAACTGTGGATAACTCCGCTAGCGCCCCAGGCGCTGAGGCGAGAGGCGTTCAGAGGTCGCTCCGCCCACCGGTTGGCGAAAGTACCAACAACGCCACCAAGGCCGACAGGCTCAGCGCCGATGTGACAAGCAAGGTGGCAGCCCCGATGCGGTCGATCAGCAGGCCGAACAGCAGGGGCGCGAAGGCCTGCGCGATGCGCGACGGCGCTCCGATCAGACCGATGCGGTAGCCGAAGTTTTCGGGTCCGAACACCGCCAGGGGCACCGTGCCGCGTGCGATCGTTATCACGCCATTGCCCGCGCCGTGCAACATGGCGAAGACAACCGCCAGCTTGGCGCCGGCAAGGCCGAGCAGAAGCGCGCCGAGCGGGTGCGCCGTGACCGCCAGACGCGCCGAGATCAACGGATGGATGCGACCGCCGAAGGTCAATTCCGCGATGCGTGCGGCAACCTGAGCCGGTCCGAGCAGCGACGCGGCGAGGATGGCGTCGGAATAGCTGGCGCCCGTCGCCATGATGAGGCGGGGCAGGTGTGCCGCCATTGCTCCCGTGACGAGCCATGCCGCGGCGAAGGTGAATGCGAGTAGCCACATGGCGCGATCCATGCGCATGTCGGGCTTGCCGGCACTGTCGACCTTCGGCGCCGCGCGGGGCACGCGAGGTAGCATCAAGGCATTGAGCGGCAGGCCGATGAGGAGGTGAGCTGCGGCCCAGGCAAAGCACGTCTCGCGCCATCCGATCTCGGCGACGCCCCAGGCGGTGAGCGGCCAGCCGACGGTGCTCGCGAGACCGCCCATCAGTGTGATGCCGCTGATCGGCACGCGAGCGTCGAGACCGAAGATGCGGTTGAGCGTCGCGAACGCAGCATCGTAGAGGCCGCAGCTCAGCGCCACACCGAGCACTGCCCATGCGACGAACAGCATCGCTGGAGAGTTCGCAAGACCGAGCAGCGTGAGGCCGGCCGCGAACAGGAGATTGGAACCAGCCAGCACGCCCCGTCCGCCGACGATGTCGATGTGCCGGCCGACGCGCGGCCCGAGCAACGCCGAGATCAGCAGCGCCAGGGACACGGCCGCGAACAGCATGTTGGGCGACGTCGCCAAGTCGCGAGCAATCGGCTCGGCCAGGATCGCAGGGATATAGATACCCGACGCCCACGCCAAAGTCTGTGTCGTGCCGAGCGCGAGTACGACCTTGAGCAACGAGCGGGCCTCGCCAGTTCGATCTGCGATGGGTGCCGCAACCGGTGTGGCCCGCGGTTCGCACCAATGAACACCCGACGGACCGTGGGCTCAAGCGCCCATGCGTCATCTGCAGATATCGGCGTTGAACCGCCGAAGCCGGCGTGCGTCTTGCCAAGAGAAGCATCGGGGATCTCCGTCAGGCCCCTAGGTCCAAGCGACAATCACGCCCATTGCGGCGAGGCAGTCCGTTCGCAAGGAGGCGGCCCAAACCGCCGCCCCCACGCAAGCGCAATACTCGCCCCGGCGCCCTGCTTGCGCATTCAACCGGGCCGGTTGCACCCAAGCAGCCCCATCCTGATGAGTTGGCCTTCGACCGCCCATCTTGAGCGCGCGTGATTGTGCGCCAGCTCGGCAACGGAATGTCCGGCAGCGAAACCGCGCCTCAGGTTTGCCGTCTCCCGGTCGGTCCAGCCAATTCCGGCATGCGTCGGTATCCCGGACCTTGGTTCCGAGGACCGGGACACCCCGATGGCGTCGATCGTGCCGGCCCTCGCCGTGAACGGACGGGTAACGGAGGGAGCCCGAGAAGGCCGAGGCGTCGGGTACAGACCGTCGCAACCGATCTCGAAGCCGTAGCTACTCGAACAGAACCGCCATTCGAACCGGCCCCAACTCAGCCCTTCCACGGCAACCTCCACACAACGCGACAACATGCGTAGGATGGTAGCAATGTTGGCGGTGCGGCGCAAGAACAAAAGAAGAACATTAGGGCGGTGTCGAGTTGGCGGACCTGCTCTTCTCCGCCGACCGCAGGCCGCAGCCTTGCAAGTCGAAAAGCGGCGTCAAGGACTTATCACGCCCCCGGCCGCCCCGTCTTTTTCGGACGGCCGCGGCGTTTGGCCTTCTCGGCCGGATCGTCGAACTCGCGGGTCGTCGTTGGCTTCGTCGGCAGCGACTTGCCACCCTGGCGTGGCGGCAGCATCGCATGCGGCCCCATCTCGTCCAGCGTCGGCTTGTGCGGCCCGCGCACGCCCTCGCCGAACGCGCCCGCCTTGGTTCGCGGATCGACCTCCGGCCGGCGCGGCACCGGGCGGTCGGTGCCAGGTCCCATGTCGTCCAGTGACGGCTTCTTGATACGCGAGGTCGATTGCGCGTAGGTCGGCTGCACGGGTTCGTACTCGGTTTTCACACGTGAGCCGTCAGCGGTCGCGGCGGTCTTGGCCGCCCCCTTGCGTGCGGGAGGCAGATTAGCGCTGGCGCCGTACTTGCGCTTGCCGTCAAAGCTGCCGGCACGGTCCTCGACGTCGCTCTGGCGTGCCAGCGGATCGTCGGCGACGGCCAGCTCCGTCTCCTTGAGCCGCTTGATCTCGTCGCGCAGTCGCGCCGCGGTTTCGAACTCGAGATCGGCGGCCGCCTCGCGCATGCGCTCTTCGAGATTGGCGATGACCGCGGTGAGATTGTGCCCGACTGCCGCGCCTTCCTCGGCGTGACCCACGTCGACCGTCACGTGGTCCTGCTCGTAGACCGACGACAGCACGTCGTGGATGTTGCGCTTGATGCTCTCCGGCGTGATGCCGTTTGCGGCGTTGTAGGCGAGCTGCTTCTCGCGGCGGCGCTCGGTCTCGGCCATGGCGCGTTCCATGGAGCCGGTGACCTGGTCGGCATAGAGGATGACGCGGCCGTCGACGTTACGGGCGGCGCGGCCGATGGTCTGAACGAGGCTCGTCTCGGAGCGGAGGAAGCCTTCCTTGTCGGCATCGAGAATGGCGACCAGCGCACACTCGGGGATGTCGAGGCCCTCGCGCAACAGGTTGATGCCGATGAGCACGTCGAACGCCCCGAGCCGCAAATCGCGGATGATCTCGATGCGCTCGAGCGTCTCGATGTCGGAGTGCATGTAGCGCACGCGAATGCCGCTCTCGTGCATGTACTCCGTCAGATCCTCGGCCATGCGCTTGGTCAGCACGGTGACGAGCGTGCGGTAGCCCTTGCGCGATACCTCGCGCACCTCCGCGAGCAGATCGTCCACCTGCGATTTCGCCGGCCGCACGTCGATCTGCGGATCGGTGAGACCGGTCGGACGGATTACCTGCTCGGCGAAGGCGCCGCCGGTCTGCTCCAGCTCCCAGCCGCCGGGTGTCGCCGAGACGAACACCGATTGCGGGCGCATCGCGTTCCATTCCTCGAAACGCAGCGGGCGATTGTCCATGCACGATGGCAGACGGAAGCCGAATTCGGCGAGGGTTGCCTTGCGGCGGTAGTCGCCACGGAACATTCCACCGATCTGCGGAACCGTGACGTGGCTCTCGTCGACGAACACGAGTGCGTTGTCGGGCAGGTATTCGAACAGCGTCGGCGGCGGCTCGCCCGGGTTGCGGCCGGTGAGATAGCGCGAGTAGTTCTCGATGCCAGCGCACGAGCCGGTCGCTTCCATCATTTCCATGTCGAACGTCGTGCGCTGCTCCAGGCGCTGGGCCTCGAGCAGCTTGCCCGTGGCGTAGAGCTCGTCGAGGCGCGACTTGAGCTCGGTCTTGATGCTCTTGATGGCCTGCTGCAACGTCGGCTTCGGCGTCACGTAGTGCGAGTTCGCGTAGATTTTCACGAGCGAGAGCTCGTCCGTCTTCTCGCCGGTCAGCGGATCGAACTCGGTGATGCTCTCGATCTCGTCGCCGAACAGCGAGAAGCGCCAGGCACGGTCGTCCAAGTGCGCCGGGAACAGCTCGACGGTATCGCCGCGCGCGCGGAACGTGCCGCGTTGGAAGGCGTGGTCGTTGCGGCGGTAATGCAGCGCGACGAGATCGGCGAGCAGCTGATCGCGCGATAGCCTCTCGCCGACTTTCACCGCGAACGTCATGGCGGTGTACGTTTCAACCGAGCCGATACCGTAGATGCACGAGACCGAAGCGACGATGACGACGTCGTCGCGCTCGAGCAGTGCACGAGTCGCCGCGTGGCGCATACGGTCGATCTGCTCGTTCACCGACGCTTCCTTCTCGATATAGGTGTCGGTGCGCGGAACGTAGGCTTCGGGCTGGTAGTAGTCGTAATAGGAGACGAAGTACTCGACGGCGTTTTCGGGAAAAAAGCTCTTGAACTCGCCGTAGAGCTGAGCTGCGAGCGTTTTGTTCGGCGCGAGGATCAATGCCGGGCGCTGTGTCTCGGCGATGATGTTGGCCATCGTGAACGTCTTGCCCGACCCCGTAACGCCGAGCAGCACCTGGTTGCGCTCGTTCTCGCGGATGCCGCCGACAAGTTCGGCAATGGCGGTCGGCTGGTCGCCCTTCGGCTGATAGTCCGAGGCCAGTTCGAACGCCACGCCGCCTTCCGACTTGTCCGGACGCTCCGGCCGGTGCGGCATGAACATCGGCAGGTCGCCGGAGACGATCGGGTGGGCCGCCATCATCGGTTGCGTGCCGAGCAGTTCGCGGGCGCGCTCGGACCGCTCGGCCGGCTTCGCCAGCAATGCGTCGAGATAGGCGCCGACTCCTTCGCCGGGTCGCGGCGGACGTGGGCCGGCCTGCCGGAGCGCCGGCAGGGTCGAAGCGGCGACGCTGGCGGGATAGTGCGCGGGCTCGGCCGCGAATGCGGTCTGCGGGGCCTCGGCAAAGCCCCGCGTCGCCGGGGTTCCCGCGGCGGTCTCGCTCGGCGGCGGCAGCGGCTTACCGGACTTTCCGCGCGAAGGGCGCGGCTTCGGCGTGTCAGCGGGAAGTTTGGGGGGCTTGGCCATGCGCGGAATATGGCGCGGGGCGACAAGAGCGGCAAGCTTGGCCAGACTTTCGTCTGTTGCGCTTCCCCGCCACGGTCCCTCCGCAGTCCTGGCGGCAAATGGAGGTTCGGACGTGCGTCACAAATCGAATTGAGCTCCGGGTCAACCAGCGTCCGATGCGATGAAGCAGATGGCTTGCGAAAGCCGCTCGGGCTCAGCCCTGGAGGAAATCAATGTTACGGAAGCTTGTGTCGAGCCTTGGTGCACTCGTCGTATTTGGAACAGGTGTGGCCCTGGCCCAGCAGTTCGGCACCGCCGCTGAGGCGAAGGCCATGCTCGATAAGGCCGTTGCGGCAGTGAAGGTGGACAAGGCAAAGGCGCTCGCGGCATTCACCGCGGGCTCGGACGGGTTCAAAGATCGTGACCTGTATCCATTTTGCGCCAACGTTTCGGACGGATTATTCAGTGCCCACCCGACGCTGACGGGAAAATCGCTCAAAGACCTGAAGGACAAGGACGGCAAGGTACTCGGCGAGGCAATTCTTACGACCGCACAGGAGGGTAAGGTGAGCGAGGTCGAATACAAATGGACCCGCCCCGGCAGCGATCAGCCGGTAGCGAAGGTCTCGTTCGTCACCAAGATCGGTGATCAGGTCTGCGCTGTCGGATACTACAAGTAGGCACGGCCAGGAGGGCGCCGCCGTGGCGCGGCGTCCGCTTTTGCGGTCCTGCCGAATAGTCATTCCGAATTATAAGGGTGCGATGGGTCTAGACTGCGATGTCCTGCTGCGCTTGCGCCGTAAGCGTGCATCGCACCCTAATCTTATGGCTCGGCGTGCCCCGGACGATTCCGAGCCACAGCGAGCACACGCCGATCCCAGTGGGTCGGCACTCCAACAGTAGTGCCCGGCGACATCGTAACCGCACAAGCCTCAAATGTCGGAATCGGTCAGAACGACAGCGACGCCTTCGACCTCGCGGCAGCGGCGGATGAGATTGCGGTTGCGGCAGAACGACGGCGGCTCGACCGCGTCGAAGCTGCGGTCACTCACCCATTCAATGCAGGCGGTGGGGTAGGGGCAGCTCAGGCAATTCTTGGCCGCTTCTGCGATTGTCGCACCGCCACAGGCGCGCACGAGGCGGCTGCGGTTGGCGCCGATGCGGTCGATCATGTCGTTCAGCCTGCGCGCACGGCGCTCGACGTGGCTGCACATGGGCCAGTCCGAGGCGGGGTCGAAGGCAATATCGGGCATGCTGGGCAATGTCTGGCCGCGGTTCGCGTCCATGGTGACCTCCGTTCCTCCGCTGCCTTCTCGGTCCGCCATTGGCGGATCCACCGGGCAGCGTGAGCCTTGTGATCCATGGGAATGGTATGCTGCGCCCGATCGGCGCCGGTCCGATTGATAATACGCAATCAACGTTGATCAGATGGGGGCGGGCGGCGCGTTTCTGGCGTGACATTGTGAAGCGGAACGTTGCGGCCGCGCCAACCGGTCGCGGACAGAGGTCGCCCCAGCGCGGAATTCAACCAGGAATCTGGTCGACATCGACCCCAACAGAGACAGTGTGCTCGGCCCCTCCGAGGATCACCCCAGATATCGGATTGACGTCATCGTAGTCGCGGCCGAACGCGATGGTGATGTGCTCGTCGGTGGGAACGAGCCCATTGGTCGGGTCGAAATCCACCCAGCCGATGTCCGGCGCCCACACCGAGATCCAGGCATGCGAGGCATCCGCTCCCCGCAGCTTCGTCTGGCCCGGCGGCGGGCGCGTGAGCAGATAGCCGCTGACGTAGCGCGCCGGCAGCTTCAGCGCCCTGATCGCCGCGAGCGCCAGATGTGAGAAATCCTGGCAAACGCCGCGCCGCTTACGCAGCACCTCGGCGATCGGCGTCGAGACATCGGTTGCTGTCGGATCGAAGCGGAACTCCGAGAAGATGCGGCGGGCGAGGTGGAATGCGGCCTCGAGGACCGGCCGGCCGGGGGTGAAGGATTCGAGCGCGAACTCGGCGACGGCGAGCGTCGGCGTAGTGAGCCGCGAGGAGCAGGCGTACTGCACCACGTCGAGGTCGAGCGGAGGCGGGCCGGCGCGCAGCATATTCGCCAGATCGTTCCATGGCATCGATCTCGACAGATCGACGCGCGGGCGCGGCGTGACCGAGATGCGGCTCGTCGCCTGTACCGTGAAGGTCGAGTGCTCGCGGTCGATCTCGAGCGTCACGAGCGGGTTTCCGAACGTGTCGACACTGTCGCGTCGCATTGTCGGCGCCGGCTCGATCAGCAGCGCGTGGCTGATGATGGTCTGGTCCGCGACGGGACGCGGCGTCAGATGCAGGCGCTGGTTCGAATGCACCACCGGCGTCTCGTACCGGTAGAGCGTTCTGTGGCTGACTTCGTAGTTCATGGCTTGGGGCCGCTGCGTGTGGTGAGCCGGTGCGGACGTTCCTGCAACAGGCTGAAATACCGCCTGGCGATCGAGTTGGAAAGGCTCGGCAGGTCCTCGACCATGCGCGTCATGATTTCGGCGAGCCCACTGCGATCGCCGCGGCCGAATTCCTGTACGTCGGCGAGGCGCACGGCCGTCTGCAACGCCAGGATGCGCCGGCGTTCTTCCGGCAGCGACGAGCCGTTGTCCGCGCGCGGCAGGCTTTCGAGGTGGCGCGAGATCGCGGCGAGCTGGAAGGCAAGGCTTCGCGGGTTGCTTTCGTCGAGCAGCAGGAGGTCAAGAACCAGCGGCAACATCGGGTCGAGCCGATAGCGCGAGCGGTAGGTGATGAAGCTGTCGGCAGCCTCGAGCAGGAAGCGCAGGCTCGCGACCTCCTCGTCCTCCTCGGGCGCCAGGGGCGCCGCGAACAGCGCGAAGACCGCTTCGGAGAGATTGTAGGCGCGCGAGAGGCGGCGGCCCATGTCGAGGAAGAACCAGCCAAAGTTGCGCGTCATGTTTTCGTGCATCAGGCCGGCGAAGGAGGCGAGCGAAGCGAGCCCTTCCTCGAGCCGGTCGATGGCGACGCCCGATCGGCTCTCGACCAGCTCGCGACGCCAGTCGCTCATCGGCTGGAAGCGGTCGAGCGTTTGCCACGCTTCGAGCGAGAGGCGGTCGCGTGTCAGGCTGGCGCAGCGGTAGAGGCCGTCGAGCGTGCGCGCCAGCACGCGGTTGCCCGTGCTGCCGGAGATGAGGTCGCGCGCCAGCGCTTCGATGGCCGGCTGGTCGTCGAGGTCGCGGCGGCGCGGTACCTGGAGCGGTTTGTCGGTCAGCAGCACCTCGAGGCAACGCCGTGCCGCACCCTGTCCTTCGACGGGCAGCCCATCCTCCTGCTGCCGCTGTAGTGCGCTACGGAGAACGCGCATGGTCCAGTCGGCCCGCTCGGAATAGCGGCCGAGCCAGTAAAGATCGTCGGCCGCGCGGCTCTGCGTGACCCGCTGCGAGCGCTCGACGTGGGCGGCCTCGAGCGTCGGCCGCCACAGGCTCGTGTGGGCCGGCATGTCGTGGTCGGCGATCACCCAGACATCGCGCGTCCCACCTTCGGGAGAGCTGAGGCCGAGCGCCTTGTCGGGGTCGATCGACATGGCAAGCCCGCCGGGCATCAACGCGAAGCCTTCCACGGTGCGGGTAACGAACAGACGTAGTGCGAATGCTACCGGCTGCAGTCCGACGGCCATACCCGGCCCCACTGCCAGTGACGGTGTGGTGCCGAAGGTCGCGCGCGGCTCGGCAACCAGATGCTCGCGCGTCAGCTCGATCTCCTTGAGCGCCATACCGCGCTCCGATTCCCGGAGGTCGGCGAGGCGCTGGCCGAGGGCAGCGCGGCCGGGTCGGCCGACGCCTTCCTGTGCCTTGCGGATCACCATGGCGTCGAGATCGCCAAGGCCGTCGCCCGGGTCGTCGGCGACGCCGGCTCCGTGCCCCAGCCAGCGGCGCGGAGTGTCGGGAAGCAGAAGGTCTTCGCCGAGCACGCGCCGGGCGATGGCCGGGAGGCAGGCGCCGAGACCGCGGTTCTGCACCACCGCCGAGCCGATGGCGTTGACGACGAGGCCCGGCGACTGACGAACGACCTGCACCAGTCCGACCGGTCCGGCGAAGCCAGCCGGATCGAGCTCCAACGGATCGGCGGCATGTCCCTCGATGCAGCGGACGAGGACGTCGATCTCCTTCAGGCCCTCGAGCGTCTTCAGGTAGATGCGATCGCCGACCGAACGCAGATCGTTGCCCTCGACGAGCAGATAGCCGAGGTAGCGTGCGAGGTAGGCGTGGCTGAAATAATCCTCGTGGTGAGGGCCGGTGGTCAGCAGCGCCACGCGCGGATTCGAGCGGCGGCTCGTCTCCGTGATGCTCGCCTGGAGATCCTGAAAGAAGGCCGCGATGCGCCGGCCATTGGTCGCTTTGAACAGGTCGCCCGCGACATGCGTGTGGGCGACGCGGTTAGCGAGCGCCGAGCCGACGCCGGCCGGCGTCTCGGTGTGGTTGTCGATCACGCGCCACTGGCCGCTCGCGTCGCGCGCGAGGTCAGCGGCGTAGAATTGCAGATGCCCCCCAGGTGGCTGCACGCCTTGCAGCGGGCGCAGGTAGGCCGGGTCAGAGAAGACCAGCGCGGGCGGGATGAGGCCGTCGCGGAGCAAGGTCTGCGTGCCGTAGACGTCGGCCAGGATGGCATCGAAGAGCCGTGCCCGCTGGGTCAGCGCGCGCTCGAGCCAGCGCCATTCGCCGGGGCCGAGGATGAGCGGGAGCAGGTCGACGGTCCAGCGCTGATGCGGCGTGTTGGGGTCGGCGAAGATGTCGTAGGCGATGCCGATCTGATGGACGCGCTTGTCGAGGCGGCGGGCACGGTTGGCGATCTCGTCACGCGGCAGGTCCGAGAGCGAGGTGAGGAAGGGCAGCCAATGCGGGCGCAAGCTGCCGTCGTGGCCGACGAGCTCGTCGTACGTACCGGGGAGCGGTGGACGATAGCCGTCGAGCAACTCGCCGAGCTTGTCCTTCTCGCGTGGTGCGAGGTAGCTCATCGGAACCCGTTCCTCCCGCCGGCAAGGCCGGTGACATCCCCTGTATCGCCCGTGGCCGGTGGCCGCGAATCGATGCCATGCACGAAATTTCGTCAAACGTTATCAGGGGAGAGCCCGCGGTTCCAAGCGTCTCGAATGCTTTCGCTAACGGGCATGGCGATCAACCGGCGGGCGTGGCGTTTGCGTCAGCCGCATGGCGAGCAGTACCCAGGCGCTGCCGAGCACCCAGCCCGTCAGCACGTCGCTCGGCCAATGGATGCCGAGGTAGACGCGCGTCAGCCCCACCAGCACGGTCGCGGTGATGGCGGTAACGATGACGACGATCGCCGCCGGGCGGTTGCTCATCTCGCGAGCGATGACCACGGCGAGGGCGAGAAAGACGACGGCAGACAGCATGGCGTGGCTGCTCGGGAAGCTCGAGGTTTCAGCGGCGACGGTGACAGATGAGAGTTCGGGCCGGGGCCGCTCGAACAGCATCTTGGCCAGCGAGTTCAGCACGAAGCCCGAGATGGCGGTGGTAACCAGGAACGCGGCCGCGCCAGGGCGGCCGTACCGGCCGAGCAGTATCGTCGCGACTAATGTAAGGAGTGTCAGAATGGTGTTCGACCCGAGGCCCGTCACGTCCCGCGCAATGCTCTCCAGTCGTCCAGGTGTTGCGCTCTCGGCCGGTCCGGGGTGCGGGTAGCTGCCGACCATCATCTGGTCGATGCCGACGAGGCCGCCCTTGGCCAGGAGCGCTGCAATGATCCACCCGATCAGCAACGCGGTGAAACCGAGGCACGTCGCGACAATCCAGGCCTCGACGCCGGCGGCATCGGGACTGCGGCCGTTGGAGGCGGCGGTCGCTTCGGTGGTCTGTTGAGACGCCAAGGCTTTGATTCCCGAAATTGCATATGGCAAAGGTCGAACGGGCGGCACGCCGACCGGGCCGGTCCGCGCACGGTGGTCCGGCCCGCGGCCGACGCTCCCCCTGCCGGCGGCGGATGATAGGGTGTTCATGCGACATGTCGATAGTGGAGCACTTTCCTCGGTAAAAGGGCGCCGAACCCGGCCGCCGCGCCTGACGGCCCGAGCAGCTTTCGTCCTTGCCGGATTGGCCCTTGCTTCGGTCTCGTTAGCCGGCGACGCGATGCGCGCGCATGTCGGCGAGGCGATCTTCAAGGCGCGCTGGAAGCCGGCACCGAACGTATCCGAGGGAATCGACGGTCTTGGTCCCCTCTACAACGCGGCGAGTTGCTTTGCCTGCCATGGCGACAGCGGTGGCGATAGGGTTGCTCTGGTGCTTCGCCTGTCGGACTCCGTTTACGGGCGCCAGCTCCAGGATCGGGCCGTGCCCGGGATCGAGGCCGAGGGGCGGCTCGAGGTCGCCTACGTGACAGAGACGCGCGTTCTCGGCGATGGCCAGACGGTCGAGTTGCGCAAGCCGCACCCCGCTATCGCCGAACCGGCCTATGGCCCGTTGTCGGCCGATGCTCGCGTCTCCCTGCGCCGTCCCCCGCCGCTCGCCGGGGTCGGGCTCATCGCCACGATCGCGGACAGCGACATCCGTGCGGGAGCCGATCCCGACGACCGCGATGGCGACGGCATCTCGGGGCGTGCGGGGGAAGTAGCCGATCCGGCGACGGGGCAAACGGTGCTGGCGCGGTTCGGGTGGAAAGCATCGGTAGCGACGCTCGCGCAGCAGACTTCGGAGGCGCTGTCGGTGGACATGGGTCTCTCTTCGGCGGCCCTGCCACGCCCCGCCGGCGACTGCACCGCGGCGCAGTCGAAGTGCCTGTCGGCTCCTCATGGCGATACGCCTGGGAGCGGTGGCGCCGAGGTCAGCGAGGAGGAAATCGCTCTCCTCGTCGCCTATCTCGTGTCGCTGCCGCCGCCGGTTTCTTTGGCCGATGCAGGGGCGGACGAGGAAAGGCAACGTGGACGCGCGCTTTTCGGTGGCCTGGGTTGTACCGCATGTCATCGCCCAGGCTTTCAGGCTGGCGCCAGTAGCGATCACGAACCGGTTCGCCCCGAGGTGCGGCTGCACTCGGACCTGCTGTTGCACGACATGGGGGAGGAATTGGCCGACGACCGCCCAGAGGGTTCCGCGTCCGGGCGCGAGTGGCGTACGCAGCCGTTGTGGGGGCTTTCCGAGCGCATCAAAGAGATCGACGGCGGGGCGATCACTGGATTGCTGCACGACGGGCGCGCGCGCACGATCGAGGAAGCGATACTCTGGCACGGCGGCGAGGCCGAGCGTGCATCAGGTGGATATGCGCGGCTTGCGTCGGGCGACCGCGCCGCACTCCTCGCCTATCTCTCCGGGCTCTAAGCACTCGGGCCTTATTGTGCAGAGTGGTCTTCCGCTGCCGATTCACGGCCTCGCCACAGGCTCGGCCGATCGGAGCGGTGTTTCCGCTACCGATTCACGGCCTCGCCATAAGCTCGGCCGATCGGAGCGGTGCACCACCTCCCCACGTCCGACCCCGCCCATCTTCCAGCCCGCGAAGCGGGCTCAGCGGCCAAGGGCCGCCGGCGCGAGCGCCGGTCTAAAACAGCCAAACCTCAGCGTCCAAGGGCCGCCGGCGCAGGCGCCGGACGTGCTCTAAATAAGCGGCGTCTCGCCGCTGTCGGAGCTTTCGCCTTGATCCGGTACAAATCCGCTGTCACCAGCTCCGGCGCGGCACCCTGCGTCTCTTCCGTCGAGCTCTTGCGCTTGCACGCGCAGCGCGCCACCCTGCCGCCTGCAATCTTCCAAGGAGCCTCCAAATCCATGCCGCTCGCGCTGACGCGGCGCCACCTGCTCGAAGGTGCCGCCAGGATCACCGGTTACGCAGCCCTTGCAACTCTCGGAACAACGATTGGGCGCGGCGTCGGAATGCTTGCTCCGATGGAGGCAGTCGCCGCCGGCAAGACGAAGGGCACGGCGGACAGAGAAGTGACGGTCGCCATGGGGCCGGCGCAGCCGTTCTCGTTCGAAATTCTCAAAACCGAGGCGCGGAAGCTCGCGGGCAAGGCCTACGTGCCGGGACGCTCGCCTCACTCTGAAATTCTCGACAAGATCGATTACGACGCCTACCAGCAGATCCGCTACAAGAGCGCCGCGACGCTTCCGATTGGCGGCACCCCCGTGCAGCTCTTCCACCTCGGGCGATATTTCCAAGACCCCGTGCGCATGCACGTCGTCTCCGGCGGGACCGCGCGCGAGGTGCTCTATGACACTTCGCTGTTCGACATGCCGGAGGAGCATCCTGCCCGGGCCATCACCGGCAACGCCGGTTTCTCCGGATTTCGCATCATGTCGCCGAGCTTGGTGAACGATTGGTACGCGGCGCTCGGTGCTTCGTATTTCAGGACATCCGGCCCCTACAACCAATACGGCCTCTCCGCGCGCGGCCTCGCCATCGACACAGGACTGCCGACGCCCGAGGAATTCCCGCGCTTCGCTTCCTATTGGCTCGAAGCGGCCGACGACGGCAGCCAGGCATTGACCATCTTCGGACTGCTCGACAGTCCGAGTGTCACGGGGGCGTATCGTATCGCAACAAAGCGCATGGCGGACGAACGTGACGTCTACCGGATAACCCAGGATGTCGCGCTGGAACTCTATGCGCGCAAGGACATCGAGCGGCTCGGCATCGCGCCGTTCTCGAGCATGTTCTGGTACGGCGAAGGCAGCCGCAAGCAGGCGGCCGACTGGCGCCCGGAAGTGCATGATAGCGACGGTCTCGCCATTCACACGGGCACGGGCGAGCGGCTCTGGCGGCCACTCAACAACCCGCCGCGCGTCATCACCAACTCGTTCGTCGACAAGGACATCAAGGGCTTCGGCCTGCAGCAGCGCGACCGCGATTTCGTCAGCTATCTCGACGACGGCGTGTTCTACGAGCGCCGCGCGTCCGTCTGGGTGGAGCCGGGCGAAGGTTGGGGCGAGGGCGCCGTGCAGCTTCTCGAGATTCCCACCGACGACGAGATCCACGACAACATCGCCGTCTATTGGAATCCGGCGCGGTCGCTCAAGGCGGGGGAGAGCGGCGCCTGGAGCTATCGCCTGACCTGGCTCGACGACGTGCCGCTGGAGAACGGTCTCGGCCGCGCAACCGCGAGCTTTTCAGGCATGGGCGGGCGCCCTGGCATCAAGCGTCCCGAGGGCGTGCGCAAGTTCGTGGTCGATTTCCAGGGTGAGGCGTTCAAGGGGCTGGGCCGCGAGGACGGCGTGAAGCTGATCGTCACGGCTTCGCGGGGCGAGGTGTCCAACGCCTACACGCACCCTGTGGTGGACCAGCGCGAGCGGTGGCGGGCACTGTTCGACATTGCCGCTTCCGGCACCGAGCCGGTCGACATCCGCGCCTACCTGAGCCATGGCGGCAAGGCGCTCAGCGAGACGTGGCTCGGCCAATATTTCCCGTGAGGCCCGTATTTCCGGCGAGCGGCCTGGGCGTCTGAGAAATACGGCACGAGCGTGCGACGCGGGCGGGCGCGCCTGCGTCCCTGTTCTTCCGTTCCAGCTTGTTTGCTCCGGCCGCTTGCTGGCCCCGGTCACTCGGAGAGCCGGTCACGCGGAGAGGCGGCGCTCGCTCAGTTGCGCCAGCTGCATCAGGCCCCAGGATGCCGGCAATTTGCGAATAGCCACGTTGCGCATAGCATCGTGTAGATCGGGCGCGTTGCCCCGAGCTGGCGCGGTGCCGAGCGGAAGTGCTGCCGCGTGAGGACGCGCGAAGGCGGGGCACGCCCCCAATTCTGACCGAAATTCAATCGGATGGGGTAAGTTGCCCAGTTGACGGTCACGGGGCCTAGTTCTTTCGTCGCATCTGTGGCGGCTTTGATACCGCCACAGATGCGCAGCGCTTGTTACGCACCAGGCTGGGGAGCGCGGGCCAATAACGAGCGCATTCCTTTCAGAGCCCGATATCAGGCGGCGGCCGAGGACGAACCGCTGACGGCGAACGGGACCGACGAAATCGTCTTCAGAATCTGCGAGGCGATCTGGTAGGGGTCGCCCTGCGAATTCGGACGGCGATCCTCGAGATAACCGCGATATCCATTCTTCACGAAAGAATGCGGTACGCGAATGGAAGCGCCGCGGTCGGCCACGCCATAGCTGAATTTATTCCACGGCGCAGTTTCGTGTTTTCCGGTGAGCCGCAGGTGGTTGTCGGGACCGTAAACCGCGATGTGGTCATGCAGATTCTTTTCGAATGCAGCCATCAGGCGCTCGAAATAATCCTTGCCGCCGGTCTCGCGAAGATATGTCGTCGAGAAGTTGGCATGCATGCCCGAACCGTTCCAATCGGTATCGCCGAGCGGTTTGCAATGGAACTCGATATCGATGCCGTATTTTTCGGTGAGGCGCAGCATCAGGTAGCGGGCCATCCACATCTCGTCGGCCGCTTTCTTGGAGCCCTTGCCGAAAATCTGGAATTCCCACTGGCCCTTCGCCACTTCGGCGTTGATGCCCTCGTGGTTGATGCCGGCCGCGAGGCACAGATCGAGATGCTCCTCGACGATCTTGCGGGCAACGTCACCGACGTTCTTATAACCGACACCCGTGTAATACGGGCCCTGCGGTGCGGGATAGCCGTTCTCGGGGAAGCCCAACGGACGGCCGTCCTTGTAGAAGAAGTACTCCTGCTCGAAGCCGAACCAAGCGCCAGAGTCGTCAAGAATCGTCGCGCGCTTGTTGGAGGCGTGAGGGGTCACACCATCCGGCATCATGACCTCGCACATCACGAGGGCGCCGTTGGTGCGCGCCGGGTCGGGATAGACCGCGACAGGCTTCAGCACGCAGTCCGAGCTGTGACCTTCGGCCTGCATCGTCGAGCTGCCGTCGAAGCCCCACAGCGGAAGCTGTTCGAGGGTGGGGAACTCGTAGAATTCCTTGATTTGGGTTTTTCCGCGCAGATTCGGCGTTGGTGTGTAACCGTCCAGCCAGATGTACTCGAGCTTGAATTTCGTCATTTCGGATCTCTCAAGGGTTGACGCGATATTCTCGGGAGTTTCGGATTGGGGTGCGATAATCGCGGCCGTCATTTCGTTGGCGGCTACGGAGGGTGTCGCGATCGCTATCTCGATTGGCGGTATATTTTCGGTGGCTGTGGCGCTCTCGGACATTTCTTCCGAGGCGGGAGTGAGGCGAGTTGCCTTCAATCCTTCGACAAACAATGTCCATATCGATTTGGACGTCGTCATTCCAAGCCGCACCCTATTACTGCCCTGCGCCCGGGTCTTGCCGGGGCAAATTCGAGTTGGGGCAGCCTAGCCAAAGACGCAAAATGAAGCACGTCTATTTTTTGAGCAAACGCCGACTTAAATTTGGTATTCTGCACAATGCGCTTGCAAATCGGGTCTTTCGCGCCACTTAAAATAGGACCCGAAGCCGATTCCCACGAGGAGGACCAGCAATGGACAGCAAGTCGGAACGTCAGACCGCCGAGGTCATCCCGTTCCCCGGGCGCGCCCGTTCGGGCACCCGTGGCGGGCATGGCGTGGTCGCGCCTACCCGTGCCGGACGCCCCGATCAGCCGCGCGTCGAATACGGTAGCGGTTGGTATCACGACGTCGCCATCCGCGACGTCGTTCGCGACCGGTGAGGCCCCCGCGATACGAGCAGATCCGGTCCGTGGGACGCCAAAAAGCGTTTCCGGGCCGGATCGGCGGCTCGTAGCCGAAGATGGCGGTCCGCCGGTGGCTATCCGTGCGATCGCCCGCGATGAGACAGGATGTTGATGCGTGAATGTATGGTGTCGGGAGCTGACAGCGCGTAACAACGACGCATGAGTTGGATGCCAGACGATGACCCCCGCCCGGGTGATACCCACGCCTGTGACGCCATCGAGCAAGTGATCGTGCCGCGCGCGCGTGACCTCGGCGGTTTTACGGTGCGCCGGGCGCTGCCCGCCGCGGGCCGCCAGATGGTTGGCCCGTTCATATTTTTCGACCAGATCGGTCCCGCCGAATTCCTGCTCGGCCAGGGCATCGACGTCCGGCCGCACCCCCACATCGGACTCGCTACCGTCACCTATCTCTTCGATGGCGAAATCATGCATCGGGACAGCCTCGGCACCCAGCAGCCGATCCGGCCGGGCGAACTCAACCTGATGACAGCTGGCCGGGGCATCGTTCACTCCGAGCGCACGCCGGAGGGCGAACGTCAGAACGGCGCACGGCTGTTCGGATTGCAACTCTGGGCGGCGTTGCCGGCCTCGTACGAGGACGGCGCGCCGACCTTCATGCACCACGCGCGCTCGGAGCTGCCGCGTATCGTGGGCGAGGGCAAGCGTGTCAGCGTCATCATGGGGTCACTCTACGGCGCAACCTCGCCGGCGGCGTTTCCGCATCCGAGCTTCTACGCAGAGGCGGTGCTGGCACCCGGCGCTATACTGCCGCTCGACCCCGATTACGACGAGCGCGCGATCTACATAATTTCGGGCGAGGTCGACATTGCAGGCGATACGTTCGGGGCGGGACGGCTACTGGTGTTCAAGCCCGGTGATCGTATCTCGGTGATGGCTCTATCGAATGCGCGCCTGGCGCTGATCGGCGGCGAACCGATGGACGGGCCGCGCCACATCTGGTGGAATTTCGTCTCGTCGTCGTCCGAGCGTATTCGCGCCGCCAAGGCGGATTGGACGGCGGGACGTTTCGATGCGGTGCCGGGCGACCCGGAGTTCTTACCGCTACCCGAGTAGCGGGCCGTGCCAACGGCACACCACGAACGAAACCCACGTAGCCTCAAACGCCTCGACGGCGGAGGCGCCGACCGGTGTCGGGGCACAGCGGTGGTGTGAGGCTCAGCGGTGGTGATAGGGAACGGTCGGCAGGCCGCGAAGTATCCAACCAGGGCCAGGGCCGCCCGTCATGCCCTCGACCACGTTGATGCAGTGAGTGAAACCCTGGGCCTGCATGAAGCGCTGGGCATGCGCCGAACGGTTGCCGGAGGCGCAGATCAGCGCGAACGGCTTGGTCTTGTCGCCGCCGAGCAGGTCGAGAATGTCGTTGACGAACTCGGGGCCGGACGGGGTCAGGGCCACCGCGCCTTCCGCAACCCCCGTCCGCATCCATTCGGGCGGCGTGCGGATGTCGACCATTACGAGGCCGATCTCCTTCATGAGGTCGTGAGCCTCTTGCGGATGGATTCGGTCGGGCAGGTTGGTGGCGCTCGGCTTCATACTCGGTCTTTCCGAAACGGCGTCGGCGGTAGCGGTGGCTTGGCGTTTCGTCGCCGGGCCCCGCGTGCCGCTGCTTTGCGGGTCAAAGGGCTAATGCCGCGATGCACAATGGCCCTTTGATTTCGATCAAGCCGCTAACATAGGTGCACGCACGGCGCAATTCACCCACCTGACGAATTTTGCCGCAGCGCACAATAGGCGGTCCGCAGGCGGGCGAAGGGCCGCCGGTGTAGTCAGGCGGCGGCGCTCGCAGATGCCGGCCCCGTTTCGACCGGCAGGCCGTTGTCCTGGCCCCACTCGGCCCAACTGCCGTCGTACACGGGTACGTTGACGTGACCGAGGACGGCCAGGCCCAGAGAAACAATCGCGGCGGTGACGCCCGAGCCGCACGTGGTCACGGCCGGCTTGTGAATATCGACGCCAGCGGCAGTAAATGCCTTGGCGAGTTCGTCACGGGTTTTGAACGTGCCGTCCGGATTGAGCATGTCGGCGTAGTGCACGTTGCGCGAACCGGGAATGTGACCGCCACGAAGGCCCTCGCGGGGCTCGGGCTCCGTTCCGGCAAAACGTCCCGGCGAGCGGGCGTCGATAATTTGCTCGGCGCCGCTGCGCAGCAGTGCGCGCATGTCGTCCAAGTCACGGATCAGCTCGGTGTTCTGAAGTGGCGTGTAATGGCGCTCGGAACGCTTGATCTGCGGGCCGTCGTCGAGCGGCCGGCCTTCGGCCTTCCACTTTTTCAATCCGCCGTTCAGAACTGCGACGTCGTTGTGTCCCATCGCGCGGAACGTCCACCACACACGCGCGGCCGAGTAGATGCCGTCGGCATCGTAGACCACGATGCGCATGCCGTCGCCGACGCCCATCTTTTTCATGCGGCTGGCGAACTTCACCGTCGAGGGCAGCATGTGCGGCAGCGGCGACTTCTCGTCGGAAAGATCGTCGATGTCGAAGAACATCGCTCCGGGAATGTGCGCCTCGTTGTACTCCGCTTTCGGGTCGCGGTTCTCGGTCGGCAGGTGCCAGGAGCCGTCGAGTATGATGAGGTCGGGAGCGTGCAGATGCTCGGCCAGCCACTCGGTTTCAACGATCCAGTTCTTTGCGCTCAGGGGCACGTGCTCACTCCTTGTCGGGACACCCGGCTGCTCTCCGGGCGGAAGGGCTTCGATGTTTATTGGGTTTGTGAATCGGCAAAGACCTGGGGCAGGGTTGTGCCCTGCCGCTCGAGCCATTCAGGGACGGGCAGTCCCTTGCTCTTCAGGAAGGCCGGATTGAAAAGCTTCGACTGATAGCGATAGCCGAGATCGCACAGGATCGTCACGATGGTATGACCGGGCCCCATGTCGCGCGCGAGACGGACAGCGCCGGCGACGTTGACGCCCGACGACGGCCCGAGGCAGAAGCCCTCGTGCGCGAGCAGCGCAAACACCGTGCTCAGCGCCTCGCCGTCGTCGATGCGGTAGGCTCGGTCGACCTTCACGCCTTCGAGGTTCTTGGTCACGCGGCCCTGGCCGATGCCTTCCGTGATGGATGACCCTTCGGCCTTGAGCTCGCCCGTCGTGTAATAGCTGTAGAGTGCGGCGCCGAACGGGTCGGCGAGACCGATGACGATGTCGTCGCGCTTGGCCTTGAGGCCGATCGAGATGCCGCCGAGCGTGCCACCAGAGCCGACCGCACAGATGAACCCGTCGATCTTGCCGTCGGTATCGGCCCAGATCTCTTCCGCCGTCGTCTCAATGTGCGCCTGGCGGTTGGCGACGTTGTCGAACTGGTTCGCCCACACGGCGCCACTCGGCAGCCGCTCCGCGAGCTGTTCGGCGAGGCGTGCCGAATACTTCACGTAATTGTTGGGGTTCTTGAACGGGACGGCGGGTACTTCGACGACCTCGGCGCCGAGTAGGCGCAGCGTGTCCTTCTTTTCCTGGGACTGGGTCTCGGGAATGACGATCACGCACTTGAAGCCGAGTGCGTTGGCGAGGACGGTCAGGCCGATGCCGGTGTTCCCGGCCGTTCCCTCGACGATCGTGCCGCCGGGACGCAGCTTCCCGAGCCGCACGGCATCCTCGATGATATAGAGAGCCGCGCGGTCCTTGACCGATTGGCCGGGGTTCATGAACTCGGCCTTGCCGAGAACGGTGCAACCGGTCTCCTCACTGGCACGTCGGAGCTTGATGAGCGGTGTGCGACCGACGGCAGCCGCGACGCTCTCCCTGAATTTCACAGTCTGCTCCTTCATCGTCCCGCACGTCCCAGTCCGGGGCGTGCCAGTTGAGACCCCGGCGGGTGGCCAAGAGCCGGGCTTCGGCCAGCGAAAAATCGCGCGCCAACCTACCTGCGCCCGTGGCGACCCGCAAGGCCGCGCAAAAGGGGTTCGCGGAGGCGTGCCCCGAATTGGAACACGGCTTAACTCGAACTTAACCGCACTGTCCCAAGATCGCTCTGCAAAGCAAGAGGTCTGCAGGCCTCCACGACCGAGTGCCTGTTTTCAGAGGGACAGCCAAATGAACACTTTCGATAAGGCTCGTATCGCCTCGGCAGCATTCGCCGTGGTGGCGGCCGCCGCGCCGGCCCTGGCCGCCGATCTCGGTGGCTACGGCTCCACCAAGGACGGCTACGTGCCGCTGCCGCAGGTCGTCCGCGACGCCGCCGGCCCGTGCTATTTCCGCGCCGACGTCGGCTATTCGTGGTCGCGCTCGCCGGACGCCAAGTGGCCGGTCAACAACATCACGCAGTACTGGAGCGACGACCCGAGCGGGTACGGCGAGACCAACCACCACGGCGCCAACTATGGCGGCTCGATGACCGGCCAGAGCTACACCTATGTCGGTGACGAGGTCGCCAATGCCAGCCTCGAGAACACCTGGCTCGGTGAGATCGGCGCCGGTTGCGGCACGGGTTCTCGCGGGTTCCGCGCCGAGGTCATGCTGGGTTTCCGTGGCGACCGCAAATTCGACGGCGAGCCGCGCGAATTCACGATCACCAACATCTACCCGAACGATCCGAGCTACGACGAGCCGGTCACCGACGACCCGATGCACACGTCGCTCAAGACCTACACGCTGATGCTGAACATCTACAAGGATCTCGGCAACTGGGGCGGTTTCGTCCCCTACGTCGGCGCGGGCGTGGGGGCCGCCTACCACCAGCTCGACAACATCTACTTCACGCAGAATCCGTTCCTGACCAACCAGATCCACGGCAACAACGATCTCGCCTTCGCCTGGTCGCTGATGGCGGGTGTCGGCTACCAGATCTCCGACCGCGCCATCCTCGACGTCGGCTACCGCTACATCGACATGGGTTCGATCGCCAGCCAGCGCAGCGACACCGGCTTCAACGTCAATCCGGCGGTGCGATTCGACGACCTGACGGCCCATGAGATCAAGGTCGGCCTTCGCTACCACCTGGGCGGCGGCGGCACGACTGTCGTCGAGCAACTCAAGTAAGCTTGAGCTGTCCCTGACGGGGACATCGCGGGCCGCGAGGTTCGAAAACGGCTTGGCACGGCCGCTCCGGAAAACGGGGCGGCCGTTCTGTGTCTCGTGTAACTGACGAAATTCGCAGTTATTTTTTCGAAACACGTATCGTTCGGTGGCGCGGCATGCGGCTTGCTTCGTCCTCGGCACAGGTGTGCGAGCACCCTGGCGAGGATAGGAGCGCCAAATGCTGAAACTCATGATGCCCCTGGCGGGAATTGCCGCCCTGGTGGCCTATGCCAATAACATGTTCAATTTCGACGCCATACCGCCGTGGATGCTGGTACTACCGGTGACGTCGTCGATCATCATCGCCGTGCTGGTATCGTCGTCGCGGTAGGCGCGCGCCCAACGCGCTCTCGATCGGTACCGTTTGCGGACGGTGGTCCGTCACGGTGATTTGCGACGATCGACGATGGCGATTGATCTTGGCGCATGAGGGCAGATATATGTGGCGCCGAGACTTGTCTCGCGAAGTAAGGCCAAGAGCCGGCCCTCGAGCCCTGACTGGAAGGATGCCGCTGGCGTCACGACGGTTTTCGGCGGCGGGGTCCGGCTTATCTGCATCCCGGATCGGCTCCGGCGCCGGGTGCTTGCGGGCGTGGTGAAATTGGTAGACACGCCAGATTTAGGTTCTGGTGGCCTAGCCGTGGGGGTTCAAGTCCCTCCGCCCGCACCAGCACCCGATCCGCGCCCTGGCCGTTTCACGCTGACGCCGGTTTGATCCCAGAGGGCTCGAGCCGGCGCGCGCCCGGAACGGTGATGCGCTCCGACGCTTCGTGACGAGCTTGGGATTGCCTGCACGGCATTCGAAACCGGCCCGCATGGGCCAATGCAACCGGGGCGCCGCGACGGCCGTCCCCACGACCAATTCGAGCGAAGGCTGAAGCGATCATGCAGATTACCGAGATCAACTCCGAGGGTTTGAAGCGTAAGCTCAAGGTCATCGTCGGCCAGGATGAGCTCGGCGAGCGCTTCAACCAGAAGATCGACGAGATCAAGGATCGGGTTCAGCTCAAGGGCTTCCGCCGCGGCAAGGTGCCGCTGGCCCATATCAAGAAGCTCTATGGCCGCTCGGTGATGGCCGAGGTTCTCGAGCAGACGGTGCGCGAGAGCTCGAGCAAGGCGATCACCGATCGCAAAGAGCGCCCGGCGATGCAGCCGGCCATCGACCTGCCGGAGGATAAGGCGGCGATCGACCAGATCATCGACGGCAAGGCCGATCTCGCATTCGACATGTCGTTCGAGGTGCTGCCCGAGATCCCGGCGACGGAGTACGGTGCGCTGAAGCTCGAGCGTCTCGTCGCCGAGGTCGAGCCTGCCGAGATCGACAAGGCCGTCGATCAGCTCGCGCAACGTTCCACAACGTATGAAGCGGAAGAGGGCCGCGTCGCCGGCGACGGCGACCGCGTCACCATCGACTACGTCGGCAAGATCGACGGCGTTCCTTTCGACGGCGGCACCGGCGAGGCGATGCAGGTGGTGCTCGGCCAGGGCAACTTCATCCCGGGCTTCGAAGAAGGGTTGAAGGGCGCCAAGGCTGGTGACGAGCGTGTCGTCGAGGCGACCTTCCCGGAGAGCTACCAGGTCAAGGATCTCGCTGGAAAGACGGCGCAGTTCGAGACCAAGGTGAGCGAGGTCGCGGCGCCGAAGAAGCCGGCGATCGACGACGAGCTGGCACGCTCGCTCGGCGCGGAGAACCTCGAGAAGCTGCGCGAGATGGTGAGCGCGCAGATCGCGCAGGAGTTCGCCGGCGCGGCACGCATGAAGCTCAAGCGTGAGCTGCTCGACGCTCTCGAGAAGGTGCATGCGTTCGAGCTTCCGCCATCGCTGGTCGACGGCGAGTTCCAGAGCATCTGGAACCAGCTCGAGCGCGGCCTCGAGCGCGAGGGCAAGACGTTCGCCGACGAGGGCAAGACCGAGGACGAGCTGCGCGACGAGTACCGCCGAATTGCCGAGCGCCGCGTCCGCCTCGGCCTCGTGATCGGCGAGATCGGCGAGAAGAACCAGATCCAGGTCTCGCAGGACGAGATGCGCCGCGCGCTTATGAACGAGGCGCGCAAGTATCCGGGGCAGGAGAAGTTCGTCTACGAGTATTACGAGAAGACTCCGGGCGCACTGGCCCAGCTCCGCGCGCCGATCTTCGAGGACAAGGTCGTCGACTATGTTCTCGATCAGGTGAAGCCGGACGAGCGCAAAGTCACCAAGGACGAGCTCTTCAAGGCAATGGAAGCACTTTCCGAAGCCTGATTTCGACCACATGTCTGACGCCGGGCAGTCTCTAGGCCGCCCGGCGGGGCCACTCCCAAGCAAGCCGCCCATTGCGGCGGTTTGCGCATTCGCGCCGTGGGAGCAACTGCCTCTTGCGGTGCGCTCCGGCTGCGCCGATATTCCGCCACGAGTCCGCGTCACGCATCCGCAAGCCCGTTGCCGGCTTCCGTCATCGCCCGTCGACCGCCCCCGGCAAGGGGCGGCTGTTCCCCCGCAGGAGATATTCCGAAATGCGCGATCCCATCGATACGCTCACCAACACCTTCTGGCCGATGGTCGTCGAGCAGACCAACCGTGGCGAGCGCGGCTACGATCTTCCCTCGCGCATGCTCAAGGAGCGCATCATCTTCGTCACCGGCCCGGTCGAAGATCACATGGCAGCATCGATCTGCATGCAGTTGCTGTTCCTCGAGGCGGAGAACCCGAAGAAAGAGATCTCCATGTACATCAACTCGCCGGGCGGCGTGGTGACGAGCGGCATGGCGATCTACGACACGATGCAGTTCATCAAGCCGGCGGTGGCAACGCTGTGCATAGGCCAGGCGGCGTCGATGGGCTCTCTGTTGCTGTGCGCCGGCCACAAGGACATGCGTTTCGCGTTGCCGAACGCGCGCATCATGGTGCATCAGCCGTCGGGCGGATTCTCCGGTCAGGCGTCCGACATCGAGCGCCACGCCGAGGACATCATCAAGATGAAGCGGCGCCTCAACGAGGTCTACGTGCACCACACCGGCCAGCCGTACGAGACCATCGAGCGCACGCTCGACCGCGACTACTTCATGACCGCCGAGCAGGCGCGCGACTTCGGTATCGTCGACCGCGTGCTCTCGAAGCGCGACGATGTCGCCGAGGCCGTCAAGGAAGCGAAGTCCTGAGGCGTCACGCGCTCCACACCGCAGAATTCGCCGAGAACAACGGGATCGGGCTACCGCTCGGTCCCGTTATCGTTCGCGTCGGAACGGGCGCCGCGCTGCGCCCCCTTGCCTGCCACGTCCCGCAGAGGCGATCACGGGCGGACAGGGGGCGCGGGAATGATTGGGATGGCTCACCCTGCGCGGCGTCTTGCCCCTTGCGTTCTTCTGACGTACCGCCCAATTTCAAATCCTGTGGCTGGGTCAAACTGCGGACAAGATGAACAGCGACGATGAGAATAACGGTCGTTCGACGGATGTTCTCATTTGAGATTGGAAGAATGCAGGTTTTTCCGGTCATGGTGCGTTGCTCAGACCCGAGCATGTACCCGTTTTGATCCTGGAGGACGGCGTGCCATACACACCAAGTGTGTGGCCCATGTGACGCCGGAGCGGGCCAGCGGGCCAAGGAGGCCTTAATCCAATCTTGATCTGCGGGTCGCTAGCGTGCTCAGATCGAGAAACGGGGATTCTACGTAAGATTCTGGCGGTGCCGGTTACTTTGCCGGCGCGCCGGTCACGGACCGCGAAGCCCACGTGGTGGGCTCAAGATGCCAATACCAGCCGGTGCGCAGTTTTTTGCGCATTCGGACGAAGGTGAGAGATCGAGATGGCCCAAGAAAAGAACACGCTGTACTGCTCCTTCTGCGGCAAGAGCCAGCACGAGGTGCGCAAGCTGATCGCGGGCCCGACCGTGTTCATCTGCGACGAGTGCGTCGAGCTGTGCATGGACATCATCCGTGAAGAAAACAAGAACACGCTGGTCAAGTCTCGCGACGGCGTGCCATCGCCGCAAGAGATCTGCGACGTGCTCGACTCCTACGTGATCGGGCAGGTCCACGCGAAGCGCGTGCTCTCCGTCGCGGTCCACAACCATTACAAGCGGCTGAACCACGCTTCGAAGTCGAACGACGTCGAACTCGCCAAGTCGAACATCCTGCTGGTCGGCCCGACGGGCTGCGGCAAGACGCTGTTGGCGCAGACGCTGGCGCGCATTCTCGACGTACCGTTCACGATGGCCGACGCGACGACGCTCACCGAAGCCGGCTATGTCGGCGAGGACGTCGAGAACATCATTCTGAAGCTGCTCCAGAATGCCGATTACAACGTCGAGCGTGCGCAGCGCGGCATCGTCTATATCGACGAGGTCGACAAGATCTCGCGCAAGTCGGACAACCCGTCGATCACCCGCGACGTGTCGGGCGAAGGTGTGCAGCAGGCGCTGCTGAAGATCATGGAAGGCACTGTCGCCTCGGTTCCCCCGCAGGGCGGCCGCAAGCATCCGCAGCAGGAGTTCCTGCAGGTCGATACCACCAACATCCTGTTCATCTGCGGCGGCGCCTTTGCGGGGCTGGAGAAGATCATTTCCCAGCGCGGCCGCGGCGGTTCCGCGATCGGCTTCGGCGCCGACGTGCGGGGACCCGATGACCGCCGCGCCGGCGAGTTGCTGCGCGAGGTGGAGCCCGAGGATCTGCTGAAGTTCGGCCTGATCCCCGAGTTCGTCGGCCGTCTGCCGGTCGTCGCCACGCTCGAGGACCTCGACGAGGCGGCGCTGGTGAAGATCCTGACCGAACCGAAGAACGCGCTGGTGAAGCAGTATCAGCGGCTGTTCGAGATGGAGGACGTGCGCCTCGATTTCGCCGAGGACGCGCTGGGCGCCATCGCCCGCAAGGCGATCGCGCGCAAGACCGGCGCCCGCGGCCTGCGCTCGATCATGGAAGCGATCCTGCTCGAATCGATGTTCGACCTGCCCAGCCTGGACGGGGTCGAGGCGATCGTGATCAGCCGCGAAGTGGTCGAAGGCAAGGCCAAGCCGCTCTACATCTATACCGAC
>JAEUMD010000016.1 GCA_016793635.1 Hyphomicrobiaceae bacterium | reverse complement strand
GAAAGTACCCAGCCTGACTTGTATGCCAGTCGCTGAGCGGCTGACAGGACAGGAACAGTCATGGCAGCCTCCACTCTGATGGCCTGACCGTGAAGCTGCCGAATCGTACCCCATTTTACATGGCCTCACTCACCTTTTTTTTATACGTCTTGGGCCGTCCCGGCTTCGGTGCTGAGGCATCCATCAGGTCGCACAGGTCTTCCATACTCATCAGCTTGGTGGTGAGGCCAGCGGCCATCGCAGGCGTGACCTTTAGCGTCTTGTGGATGCGCATCCAGTTGTAGAACACGAAGTAGAGCGAGATCGCGTAGATGTGGCTCTCCAGCTTCTTGGAGAAGCCGTTCGTCAGGCGAGTGAACCGGCGCATGCTCATACGCATCGTGAGGTTCTGGCGCTCGACGTAGGACGTGCTGATGTGCTTCTCGTCCGGCTTGCCCTCGATCGGCGTCTTGATGATGCCGGTGCACTCGGCCGGGCTGTATCGGCCCCTGGCGCTCTCAGGAGCGGCGCCGTAGAGCTTCACCAGTTGGGCATAGTCCACGTCGGCACCGAAGGCACCTTCCACGGCTTCGAGATAAGCCTTGAGGCCGTCGCTGGTGAGTTGCACGCGGTTGGCGAGACGCGAGGCCATACCGTCGACAAAATACTTGGCCGTCTCGCCGTCGCGCGGGCCGACGTACCATTGTAGGATCAGCTTGCTTTCAGCGTCGATGCCCGTCCACGTCCACGTGTCGCCAGCGCCTTCCGGTGCTGCCTTTGCCGCCGCGACGTTCTTCTGCTTGGCGTAGGTGAAGCTCCAGATTTCATCCATCTGCACGCGCTTGGCCTTCACGTTCACGACCTTTTCGTCGTGGAACGCCATGCAGACCTTGCCCGCATCCTCGAGCAGCTTGGCGACCGTGTTGATCGACACGTCGCACACCCGCGAGATCGACCGCATGGACGATCCCTCGCAGAGCATCGAGAGGATTTGGACGCGCTTGTGTGTGGGCAGCTTGTTCATGCCATTAATATATGATGCGCTATGCTTGGCGTCAAGCATTACGTATCCTCGTCGCCGTCGTCATCAGGTGGTGGCAGTGAGAACAGATCGTCGGCGCCTGGAGGAAACGCTTTCCCGAAGTGAGTAAAGAACTCCTCCTTGTTCGAAGAAATTTTGAGAAGCGTCGTCACTGAGACAATCTGCTTTTCAAGGTGTGGATGTCCGATCTCTTCAGTGAGTATGCGGTGGTGATGTGTTTTTCTACGTTTGGTGGATGGATCGACGGGGTTTAGCCGTTTCAGCTCATCCAAAACGCCCGGTGGAAGCTTTTCGTAGATCAGGCTGTTAGTGAGCTTTCCGATGTAAGCGGTTCTGTTCTTGGAGCCTGGCTTGTAGGCCCATCCCCATACGCGATGTAGCTCTTCGTAAAACACATCTGGAAAGCGCTTGGCCCAAGGCAAAAGCTCGGGAGAGACGTAAGCCGATAGAATTCTCTGCAGTTCATCGCGGGCTCTGAACTGCTGATAGCCTGTAGCTTCATCAACGAGTGCCACAATGCCGATGTCGGCAAGGGCTCGCATTAGCAGTTCAGCTCGTTGCGCCTTATCCTGCTGTTGATCCTGCAGCGCCCCCGCCGCTCGGGCTGCCAGCCAAATTTCACAGACCGCCCGCAAGATGCGCGCATCATAACCAACGACGACTGACCGACCATCACGGTACTTTATGGGCTTTAGGGGCCCTTCAAGTAACTCCTTGGAAATGAACGGTTCTAGCTGCCTTGGAGCAACAAAAAGGGGTAGATGGGCCCCACTTTCTTCAGCAGCTTTTTTCTTGCGTTTAGACGCTCCGCTTCGACTTCCGAGGAGCGCGTTGGTAATGCCGTTCTCAGATAAAACGCGAGTACCATCAGTAAGAACAGCGCACGGAATAGATATTTCACCGAGATGAAGCGTGCCTGGGAAGTCCACTGTTGGAAGATTTGTTTCTTCTTCCCATCGGGCCCGTGCGGCACCTGCGGCAATCTCAGACCTCTCTTCTGGCGTTAACTTTTCGGCTCGCGCGGCGCCGCCCTTGCTCTGTGGTGACTTGTCGTCGTTCATGAATCACCTCTTGCATGCTTGCTAGGCAATTCACGTACTACTGCTTGCTGAGCATTGCAAGCATATACTGCGCACATCAGGTCATATGCTTGCTACTCCTTTTCCCACCGCTTCGCCGCAGCCTTCTTAGCGATCTCGGACCGCTTTTTAGCGCTAAGCTTCTCTGCCCGTGCCTTCCCGCCGCGCCGTCCTAGCGACTGCGCGGCCTTGTCCTTGCCGTCATCAGTCTTCTCGATCTCTTCGGGCTCCTCACCTGTCGCGATCCTCGCCACCTTGATGGCATTCGCGATCACGTCAGCAGGGCGCTTCTCACCCTTGGGGCCTTTAGGCATGGTGTCTCCTTGGTCTGCTTTACGCTAAGCATACAAGAGACGTGATGAGCCGGCACGTAGCTGTCAACAGCGTCAGATTTCAAACTGAGACACTACCTGATCCCAAAGCCACAATAAGGAACGGCGGAAGTGCGGAATTGCCGTCCCCGCACCACACTCCGGAAGCCGAAACCTCCTGTGCTGCGATGGCTCCATCTGCAAAAGGAATGTGCAGATCGATCGCGCATGACGCGAGCATGATGAACGAGCGGTACGGGGTGCCAGACACGGCTAAGCCAGACACGGGTAAGTTAGACGTGGGCAAACCCGACGTGGGGCACACCGCAAAAGCGGCGCACTGAAAAAACCCGGCGCGCCGCGCGTGGCGGCACATCACGCCGCCGAAGCGGGCGCACGTTTACCCCGAAACCGAGTGCTGAGAAGCCGAGCAATATCCGACGAAGGCGCGGAAGCGGCCAAGACCAGAGCCGCCAATGGTCCGCCGGAAATGCCGAGTCAAGCAGCCCGGGGCGGTGCGATCACGATCACTCGCCCGTTTCATACCTGCCCTGCAAAACGAACCTGCCATGCGAAACGAAATCGCGACAGCCGGAACTCCGCGTCCATCGCGGACCAGAGTGCTATCGCGCTTCGATTGAACGGCATTCGCCAACCATCGAAGCCGCCGATAGCACTCTCGACTCTGAGCTTAGAGTGCGATTGACGCTCTCGCCGGAAGCGCACGACGTTTTGCTTCTCAACCGCTCGCACCCCGCAACCTCACCGGCGAGCGCGACCCTTGCCGCCAGCCTCTTCCTCGGAGTCGTCACCCGGGTCCACGCCCTCGGCGTCCTCCTCGGGACCGACAAGCATCTTATCGACGATGAGACCAGCATTCTGGCGGATCGCCTGCTCGAGACGCGTCGCGACCTCCGCATTGTCCTTCAGAAACGTCTTCGCGTTCTCGCGGCCCTGTCCGATGCGCTGACCTTCGTAGGAGAGCCAAGCCCCCGACTTCTCGACGATGCCGGCCTTTACACCAAGGTCGACCAGCTCACCCATCTTCGAGATGCCCTCGCCATACATGATGTCGAACTCGACCTGTTTGAACGGCGGGGCGACCTTGTTCTTCACCACCTTCACGCGCGTCTGATTGCCAACGATCTCGTCGCGGTCCTTGATCTGGCCGATGCGCCGAATATCGAGCCGGACGGAAGCGTAGAACTTGAGCGCGTTGCCACCCGTCGTGGTCTCCGGGTTGCCGAACATCACGCCGATCTTCATGCGTATCTGGTTGATGAAGATGACCATGCAGCCCGACTTCGAGATCGACGCCGTCAGCTTGCGCAACGCCTGGCTCATCAACCGCGCCTGAAGGCCCGGCAAGCTGTCGCCCATGTCGCCCTCGAGCTCGGCCTTGGGCGTCAGCGCCGCCACCGAGTCGACCACCAGCACGTCGATCGCGCCCGAGCGCACCAGCGTGTCGGCAATCTCGAGCGCCTGCTCGCCCGTGTCTGGCTGAGATACCAGCAGGTCATCGACCTTCACGCCGAGCTTTCTCGCGTAGACGGGATCGAGCGCATGCTCGGCGTCCACGAAGGCGCATACGCCACCACGCTTCTGCGACTCGGCGATCACCTGCAGGGCGAGCGTCGTCTTGCCGGACGACTCGGGGCCATAGATCTCGACGACACGACCTTTCGGCAGGCCACCGATGCCGAGCGCGATGTCGAGACCGAGAGAACCCGTCGAGATCGCCTCGACATCGATCGACTTGTCGTTCTGGCCAAGGCGCATGATCGAGCCCTTGCCGAAGTTCTTATCGATTTGCGCAAGAGCCGCCTCGAGCGCCTTCTGCTTGTCCATGACTCCCCCCTCGACCACTCTCAGCGACGGCATGTCCATGTTTTGTCCCCTTATTTCATGAAGCTCTACGCGACGCAATCGAGGTTAATGTACACTTTTTGTTCTATTTGTCCACAGGGCGTGCCACAAAATGTTCTTTCTTGGTTTCCACGTCGTACTCTGCGGGACGCAGTCGCGAGGACCGGCCAGAAGCTTGCGCTGGAGCGCGCTAGGCCGCTTGGGTCGGGAAGCGCACGTGGCGCATGGTTGCCCGGTCGCGTCAGCTCACTCGTCGGGATCGAGCAGCGGCAACTCGGGGGCTGCGTTGCGCGCCGGCCCAGACATGCCGAGATGGCGGAACGCCTTGAGCGTCAGCACGCGGCCGCGCGGCGTGCGGCCGATGAAGCCCTGCTGGAGCAGATAGGGCTCAACGATTTCCTCGAGCGCGTCGCGCGGTTCGGAAAGCGCCGCGGCGAGCGTTTCGATGCCGACCGGCCCGCCATCGTAGTTGCGCGCGATGCAGGCGAGATAGCGATGGTCGAGGGCGTCGAGCCCCTCGTTATCGACTTCGAGGGCACGAAGTGCCACGTCGGCGACGGCCGCGTCGATGACCGGTGCCCGTGCCACCGCCGCGAAGTCGCGCACGCGGCGCAGCAGCCGGCCGGCAATCCGCGGCGTGCCCCGCGACCGCCGCGCAATCTCGCGCGCCCCCTCAGGGCTCATCGGCGCGCCAAGCACCCGGGCACCGCGCGTCACCACCAGTTGCAGCTCATCGATGTTGTAGAAGTTGAGACGAACCGGAATGCCGAAACGATCGCGCAGCGGCGTCGTCAGTAGCCCAGCGCGCGTCGTGGCGCCGACCAGGGTGAACTTGGCGAGATCAATGCGCACAGAGCGCGCGGCCGGCCCCTCGCCGATGATGAGATCGAGTTGGAAATCCTCCATCGCCGGGTAGAGGATTTCCTCGACCGCGGGGTTGAGGCGGTGGATCTCGTCGATGAACAGTACGTCGCGCTCCTCGAGGTTGGTCAGCAGCGCCGCCAGGTCGCCCGCCTTCGAGATGACGGGCCCCGAGGTCGCGCGGAAGCCGACACCAAGTTCGCGCGACATGATCTGGGCGAGCGTCGTCTTGCCGAGGCCTGGCGGGCCGGCGAACAGGACGTGGTCAAGCGCGTCGCCACGGGCTTTGGCGGCTTCGATGAAAACCTTGAGGTTGGCGCGCGCCTGCTCCTGCCCGATGAATTCGTCGAGCGACTGCGGGCGGATCTGTGCCTCGTAGGCATCGGATTCGCGCTTGGCTCCGGCCAGAATTCGATCTCCGGCCGGACCGGAGCTTGATGGTCGCGTGTCGGCCATGGCGCGCGGGGCTTGCTCTCCGGTTGTTCGCAACGGTCCCGGATCGGCGATCTGAGACTCGTTCCGCTTCTACCATGATTTGCCCGCGTGGCGTTCCGGGCGCGCTGGCCGTGCGCTCCGGGGCGCGACCGTTGCGTCCATCAGAGGGTTGCAGCGCGTCGATGGACCGGTACCTGCGATCGAGCAAAGCCGTGAAGTGCGCTTTTGAATGTCGGCCGGGGATGCCGTTCACGCTTCCGACGAGAGCGCGAAGCCCTCCCATATCAAAAGATCGCGCCCTAGTCGGATCGCTGCCAGGTCTCGCCGGTGCAGACGAGGCCGCCCAGCGCGCACCCCTGGAGCTTGAGGCCGCCGCCCGAAAGCGTGACGTAACCGGAGTAGGTATTGCCGTTCTCGGTGTTGAGAAGATCGCCTTCCCACTTGTTGTCGCCCGTCTTGCTGGCCCCGCTCATGATAACCGTACCGACCGTCCCCTTCTTCGAGGCGTCCTTGACGCCGACGATCTTGGCGCAGAGTTTGCCGCCACAGTCGTAGAAGTTGACTTTGGTGCCCGTCGATGGACGCACCCAAGTTCCATAAGGGCTGGCGGCCAACGCGCTGGCGACGCCTGCCAGCATGAATGCCGCCGCGAGCGCCGCGCGCCGCAGACGTCCCGTTCCCGTTGTCATTGTTGTCGTTCCTCCCGGTCTCATGTTCGCGGCGGCCTTGCTGGCGGCCACGGCCCACGATCCGCGGGTGCTTGCGCACCTCTCGTTGACGCGAGCGTAACACAGAGGCCGTCAGCGGACAGCTTTCTCCGCAGAGATCCAACCCGCGCGAGCGAGCAGGTAACGTCCGATGAGCGCCGCGAACAGGCCGATCGGCGCCAGCCCGAACATCGCACCCGGCGCAAACGGCGCATAGACGACAGGCGCCAACCCGCCCGTCACGGCCGCCTCGATGTATCCGAAGCCACCCTTGCGATAAGTTCGCCACCCGAGCCAGATGGCGGCGGCCAATGCCGGGGGAACGCCGAAGACGTAACCGAACAGCACGAACATATACACGACGCTGGCGACGTCGGCGGCGATCTGGCTCAAGCTGCCACCGCTCCAGCCAAACCCACCCCGGAACATTGAAAGCGCCGCGATCAATAGAGCTCCGATCACGGGGCCGGCGAGCGTGACGAAAGCGCCGACGGCAACGGCCCGTCCTACGCGGCCAGCGACCGGAGCAGGTGCGCCTTCGCCGCTCATGTCGCGATGATCCTTCCGCTCGCGAGAGCTGCCCGCACGGCGAGCGCGACGGCGGCGGCAAAACCCGTCAGAACCGTCAAGGAGAGCGACGCGGGCAACGGCATGGCGATCGCCGAGACCATGAATGCGAGGCCACCGGCGACGGCCGCCGCGAGCCACGAAAAGGTGCCCTGGCGGATCACCAAGGGAAGGAGACCGAGCGCCGCAAGCGCGGACGGGATGGCGGCCCAGACGAACGCGGCGATCGCCGCCTCGCCGGGATTTGCCATGCCCGCCGGGATGAGTGCGTCGAGCTTCAATGGCGCGGCGAGGATGAGCCCGGCTAGCACCGCGAAACCGGTGAAAAACGGCCCGAGCAGGGTGAAACCGAGAAACGTGAACAGCGCCCGCTGCGTGCTACTCGTCGCGTGACCGACGCTCATCGCGCCAGCTCCTTCAAGCCGCGGCGGATCAGCTTGGCCGTATCGGCTTCGGCACCGAGTTCCTTCATCGCCACGGCGACGGCCTGGCTGGCCTGAGACGGGTTGTAGCCGAGATTGGTGAGTGCGGAGATCGCTTCGGCAGCGGCGAGACCCTGGCTCGCCTCGGCGGGCGAGGAGGATGACGCCGCGGCGTCGCCCTTTCCGGCCGCGGGCTTGCCGCCGAGGCCCGCCAGAGAGAGCGCCGGCGCCTTGTCCTTCAACTCGATGACGATTCGCTGCGCGAGCTTCTTGCCGACGCCCGGTGCCTGCTCCACGATCGCCCAGTTGCCGAGCGCGATGGCGTTGGCGAGGTCCGCAGTCGAGAGCACGCCGAGCACGGCCAGCGCGACCTTGGCGCCGACGCCCTGCACGTTCTGAAGCGTGCGGAACCAGCTCCGCTCGACCTCGCTCGAGAAACCGTAGAGGCGGATCGCGTCCTCGCGCACGTGCGTATCGATGGTGAGCGAGATTTCCTCGCCGAGCTTCATGTTGCGCAACGCCCGCGCCGACGCCTGCACCTCGTAGCCGACGCCGCCGACATCGATGATGCAGTGCGATTCCCCGATCGCATCGACTTTGCCGCGCAGCTTACCGATCATGGTTCTATACCCCGGTCGTCTACCTGCCTCGCGTGCTCACGCTGTTCTTGAAACGACACGACGCGCCGACACAGATCCAAAAAGTCTTCGAGGGAAAGATCGCTCTTCGCCTGATTGGTACGCCAAGCACAGATGACAAAGTTGGCCGGGCCTGTTCCATCGCCGACATGATCGACTGTCGGCTTGAGCGCGAAGCTCGCTTTGTACGAGCGCCGTCCTTCTGAGGACTTGAGATTGTCGTAGGTGCTCAGAAGATCCCAGCGCAGTTCCTCACCCGTGTATGCATCCCTGCCGCGCCCCTCGACAACCGCCGCGTGGATCGAGAGCATATACGCTTCCCTCGTGGCGTCGGCGTTGCCCCGCTTGCGATCACGCCGAACATGAGCAATCGCGATTCTGCCCAGCCATCGTTGGTACGCGGTTTGCCCGACCTGCACGGAAATCGTCTCCGGAACGGCATACTTGAGCGACATCACCGCTACCCAGCCCGGGCTACGCGTGCCGCCATGGCGGCCGCCCCGCGATGGCTCGCATGGCAGATGGCGATGGCGAGCGCGTCGGCCTCGTCGGCGCTGTCGAACTTCGCCTTCGGCAGCAGAAAGCCGATCATCGCCTGGATCTGATGCTTCTCGGCGTGTCCGGCTCCGACCACCGTCTTCTTGATGAGGTTCGGTGCGTACTCGGCGACGCGCAGGCCCTTCATCGCCGGCGCGAGCAGAGCCATACCGCGCGCCTGGCCGAGCTTCAGTGTCGCCTTCGCGTTGTCGTTGACGAAGGTCTCCTCGACCGCCGCTTCTCGCGGCTGGTAGGAGGCGATGACACCGGAAATTCCTTCGAACAGCACCCTCAGCCGAAACGCGAGCGGGTCGGCGCTGTCGGACGAGATATGACCGCTCGCGACGTACGCTAAGCGTACGCCGTCGCTCTCGATGATACCCCAGCCGGTTCGGCGCAGGCCGGGGTCGATGCCGATGATGCGAATCGTTTCTCTCTGCATGTGCGAGAGATACCACGCGCCGGGCAGGTTCGCGCCGGCTGGAGTTCCCCGAGGGGCGACGGTTTTCTCGTGATCGATGCGGTTGTGCTTCAGAACATCGCACTGAGGGTGCGAGTTACACCCTAGGCTGCGGTGAGCTTGCGCATCACCTCGTCGGAAACCTCGAAATTGGCGAACACCGTCTGCACGTCGTCATCGTCCTCGAGCAGGGCGACGAGCTTCATGATCGAGCGCGCCTGATCCTCGTCGACCGAAGTGGAGAGATTGGGCTTCCAAACGGCCTTGACGCTCTCGGCCTCGCCCAGCGACGCCTCGAGGGCACCCGCGACCGTGCCGAGCGAATCGAACGGGCAGACGATGACGTGCCCGCTCTCGTCCGAAACGACATCGTCCGCGCCTGCCTCGATCGCCGCCTCGAGCACCTTTTCCGCCGAGCCGGCACTCGCCTTGTAAGCGATCTCGCCGACATGGTTGAACATGTGAGAGACCGAACCTGTCGAGCCGAGGTTGCCGCCGAATTTGGTGAAAGCAGCGCGCACCGCGCCCCCCGTGCGGTTTCGATTGTCGGTCAGCGCTTCGACGATGACCGCCACGCCGCCCGGAGCGTAGCCCTCGTAGCGCACGGCGTCGTAGTTGCCGGCATCGTTGCCCTGCGCCTTCTTGATGGCGCGCTCGATGTTGTCCTTCGGCATGTTCTCGGCGCGGGCCGCCTGCACGGCGAGGCGCAGGCGCGGGTTCATCGCCGGATCGGGCATGCCCATCTTGGCGGAAACGGTGATTTCGCGCCCGAGCTTTGCGAACATCTTGGCGCGGGCCGCGTCGGCGCGGCCCTTCTTGTGCATGATGTTCTTGAACGCTGAATGGCCAGCCATGGATGTTCCGTGTCTTGCTCGATGCCTCTCGGGAGACCGTTCTTTTGCGCGAACGGGACGGCAGCGGTCAAGACGGGCGACGATCCGCTACCCATCGGCGCCCGTCGCCCTTGCCCGGCGAGAGCCCGATATGGACCGTCAAACAGCCGCCGTGCCGGCCCAGAAATCCGGCACGATCGGCTTCAGCACGCCACCGACCCGCAACGCGCCGCACGCCCGCGCGAGCCCCGTGGCGTCGTCGATGTCGATGGCAAGCCCCGACAGCGTCGCCGGTCCGCCCGACGGTTCGAAGCGGCCACGCGGAATCTTGGTGATGAAGCGCGTGATCGGCTCCTCGGTATCCATGCCGAGCACGGAGTTGTAGTCACCACACATGCCTGCGTCAGTCATGTAGGCGGTGCCACGCGCCAGCACGCGCTCGTCGGAGGTCGGCGTGTGGGTGTGGGTGCCCGCCATGCCGGAGACGCGCCCGTCGATGAAATGCCCGAGCGCCTGCTTCTCGCTGGTCGCCTCCGCGTGGAAATCGACGAAGATGACGTCGGCGCCCTCTTTCAGCTTGCACGCTGTCAGCTCCGCGTCGATGGCGCGGAACGGACAATCGAGATCGGTCATGAACACGCGGCCCATGGCGTTGATCACCAGCACGTCGGCGCCGTTCTTGGCGCGGTAGAGGCCGGCGCCGCGGCCGGGCGTACCTTTCGGAAAGTTGAGCGGCCGGATGAGACGCGGCTGGCGCTCGATGAAAACAAGCGTCTCCTTCTGATCGAAGGCGTGGTTGCCGAGCGTCACGGCATCGGCTCCGGCATCGATCAATTCGTCGACGATCTTCTCGGTGATGCCGAAGCCGCCCGCCGCGTTCTCGCCGTTGATTACGACGAAGTCGAGCCGGTAGCGCTCGATCAGTCGCGGCAGGTGCTCGAGAACTGCGGCGCGTCCGCTGCGCCCGACAATATCGCCTAGAAAAAGGAATCGCATTCTCAGCCTGCTTCAGCGCCTTGCGCGCTTTCAATCGTGATAGACCGCGATCGCCCCTCGTCCCGTGCGGATGAAGGCGCCCTCGAACATGAACTCCGGGACGAGCCGCCCCTTGCACCGGCCGCAGGGCCGCATCAAGGGTCGCCCCCCACGCGGAGCGGACCCGAGGGCGTCAGAACCCAGTCGAGGCGCTCGTCATAATCACAATGCGGTACGGCGTCGACCTTCAGCTCGTCGTAGGCGAGACCGATCGTCCGGAGCGGCTTCCTTTGCCGTAGCAAGGCAAGTGTGCGGTCGTAGAACCCACCGCCGTAGCCGAGGCGGTAGCCTGCGAGGTCGAAAGCGAGCAGCGGCACCAGAACCACATCCGGCTCGATCTCGCCAGCCTCGGCCAGCGGCTCGCGGATGCCCCACATGGCATCCGCCAGCGCATCACCCTCTCGCCAAGGCCGGAACACGAGTGGCTGGCCCTTGCCGATCATGACCGGCAGCCCCGTCGCGTGCCCCTCGCCCCAGAGCCGGCGCATCAGCGGTAGTGGGTCGATCTCCTCGCCGATGGCAAGAAACGACGCGACCGTCGCCCCGCCCGACAGCCCGGCGAAACCGAGGCCGTGTTCGGCGAGCCGTTCACCGGCACGGGCACCATGCACGGCAAACGCGGCGTTGCGGCGTGCCTTCGCGGCGTCCCGCATCGCCTTTTTGGCCGCCATCGCATCGCGATCGTCCAGCGGATGCGGCGGGGTTGTGGGCAAGGTGCGATGTTCCTGAGAGGTGCGCTGATCCTGAGAGACTAACGCGCGATGCCGTGCTCGGTAGGGCGCTGCGGCGGCGCCAAGTGCGGCGACGGCATTACCGGCACGGATGCGAGCACGGCGAAAACCCTGCCCCGTGAGACCTCCCATCAGGAGGGCGGGAGAGGACGTTCGAATTCAGTGCCGCGGTGGCCGTCGGAACATGTTTGATCTCGCCGGGTCCCTACAAAAGTAAGGTGGGCGCCGTATGTCCGGGACCACGGTCCCGGTCAGGGACAGCTCCCTGGCAGATCTTATAGGCCCTGGAGATTCGTTGTTCCTAACGCACCCCGCAGCACGGCTAATGTAGGCATGGGTGGGGAAAATTGCCATCGGCGCGTTCAACGCCGGCCAATGTTTTGCACCGGATCGCAAACGCCGGAAGGAGTGCGTCAGGCGCTACGCTTGCCGCGGGAGGCGGAGGATTGGGCGCCCTGCCCGTCACCGTCCTGCAATTCACCGAGCCGGCGGAGCATGTCGGCCGCCTCCTCGATCTGCACCTCGAGCGCGAGGCGCGTATCCCAGAGCTCGTCGGCAACGAGAAGGGCAGTCATGAGGAGAAGGCGGTCGTCGCCAACCTGGCCGAACTCGCGCGTTAGCTGATCGACCCGCGCCTTGACATGGGTTGCGAGCTCCAGCAGGCGGCCTTCCTCGCCGTCGCTGCACGCGAGCCTGTAGTTGCGGCCGTTGATGATAACCGAAACCTGGCCCATCGCCCCTTTTTCGCGGCCCGCATCGGCCGCGCCGTTCTCTGAAACGGGATAGGGACGCTTAGCCCTCCCCTTCGATCAGGTTATGAAGGGAGTCGATCACCCAATCAATTCGGTTAACCACAAGTTCCTGACGCTGCCGCAGCTGCTCGATCTCCTTGCCGGCATCGGTGAGCTCGGCGCGCAACTTGGCGATCTCGGCCTCAAGCTCCGCGAGCCGGCTAGGCACGCCTCCGGCGGAAGCGCCCTTCGTCTTGACCGCAGCCTTCGCCGGCGCCGGGGCAGGTTTCGGACCCGCGGATGGCGGGGCCTTGGGCGAGGGCGCCGCCTTGGCGCTCGGCGCGGCCTTTGCCGTTGGAGCGACCGCGGGAACGCCGCGCGGTGGGGACTTGACCGCGCGCTGCGCCGGTTCGCCGCGCACAACGGCGGGCTTCTTGGATTTCACACGCTGAGCCATGGCCCTGGTCCGTTCTGCCGGCGGCGACGCCGATCCGTTTCGGGGGTCCGCAACGATGTTGCGCCGCGGCCGGCACGGGCTACCGTGCTCGCCGCCTCCCCCACGAGAGCGCCGGGCGCGGCCCGACGCATGTCATGCTGAACCATGACTTCACCCGCGACCGCAAGCCATTGCCGGACCTTGCTCACAACGTTTCTCTGTCGCCCAGCAAGCAGGGGAAGCCGAGAGAGCTGCACACTCTTGCGCGGCTGCCCCATGAAGATGAACATCGTGCGGTCGAATCTGCCCGCATTGACCGTCAATTCGCAAGCATGTGCGAGGCACACACACTTTTCAGGCCCGCTACTTGTCCATTGCAATACACCGAAGACCATAGGGGCCGCGGTTGCGGGGCGTCAATCGCCGAACCGCCGTCCTTGACGGCGGCCTTGTCCCGACGCGATCCGGCCGGCGTAGAACCTCGTCCGTCCGAGGGAGCGCGGCGGCTGCGACCTTCGGGCCGAAACTTTTGTAGGCGTGTCACATTGACAGCCTGCCCCCCGGCAAACTTAATGGCGCCGCCTCGACCTCGGGTGCACGAACGGCGCCAGCCCGCCGCGCACCGGATGGCTGGCTGCGGGCTCTCGCTCGCCGGCCGAGCATCCACTCACCCGGGGGCGGGACCAACAAGCCGACGCGCTGCAAGGCAGGAGCGCGCATTCCGCGAGCCGCGGCAGTACCTCGAGCGCCCCACCTCAGATAAACACCATTCCTGGGAGATTTCGGACAATGGCAGTGAAGGTCGCAATCAACGGATTTGGCCGCATCGGCCGCAACGTGCTGCGCGCGATCGTCGAGAGCGGACGCACCGACGTTCAGGTTGTAGCGATCAACGACCTCGGGCCGGTCGAAACCAACGCGCACCTGATGCGCTACGATTCGGTGCATGGCCGCTTTCCCGGCACGGTGACCGTCAACGGCGACTCGATCGACGTCGGCACCGGTCCGATCAAGGTGACCGCGATCAAGAACCCGGCAGAGTTGCCCCACAAGGACCTCGGCGTCGAAATCGCGATGGAATGCACGGGCATCTTCACCGCGCGCGAGAAGGCGAAGGCTCACCTCGACGCTGGCGCCAAGCGCGTGCTCGTCTCCGCGCCGGCCGACGGCGCGGACCTCACCGTCGTTTACGGCGTCAATCACGACAAGCTGACCAAGGACCACCTCGTCGTCTCGAATGCCTCGTGCACGACCAACTGCCTCGCGCCCGTCGCCAAGGTGCTGAACGACCTCGTCGGCATCGAAAAGGGCTTCATGACGACGATCCACTCCTACACGGGCGACCAGCCGACGCTCGACACCATGCACAAGGATCTCTATCGCGCCCGCGCCGCGGCAATGAGCATGATCCCGACTTCGACCGGCGCCGCCAAGGCCGTCGGCCTCGTGCTGCCCGACCTCAACGGCAAGCTCGACGGCACCGCCATCCGCGTGCCGACACCGAACGTCTCGGTCGTCGACTTCAAGTTCATCGCCAAGCGCGAGACCACGAAGGACGAGATCAACAAGGCGATCATGGCGGCCGCCAACGGCCCGCTCAAGGGCGTGCTCGGCTACACCGACCAGCCGAACGTCTCGATGGACTTCAACCACGACCCGCGCTCGAGCGTGTTCCACCTCGACCAGACCAAGGTAATGGGCGGCACGATGGTCCGCGTGCTCTCCTGGTACGACAACGAGTGGGGCTTCTCGAACCGCATGAACGACACGGCCGTCGCACTGGCGAAGCTGATCTGAGCCAGTTTTCGGATGTGATCTTCGAAGGCCGCGCGGGCTTCGCGCGGCCTTCTCTTTTTCAGCAACGCTCTACACAATCAGGCCCGCCGGGGTCGAGCCAGCGCGAAGGTGCCCGCCGAGTTGGAACACCCCGCGTTTCGATGGATAACGTGTCAGGCACCTGCAGCACATGGTCTAGAGTGCTATTTGCGAAGCCGATGGATCGGGAGCACGTTTCCATCGACATCGCCAGTGTTACAGAGCGCGAGGGGAGCGCACATGCCGAGCACCGAGCACCACGCCCAGAAGGCCACCGACAAGATCCATCACTTGATTGAACCGATCGGCAACCTGCTCGCCGACCTGTTTCATCTGATAGGCCTGTTCGCCATCGGCGCCGCTACGGCGTGGGCGGGCGTGCACTTCTTCATCGAGCTGATGGGCAAGCAGCACGCCACGATCGAGGATCTGCTGCTTCTCTTCATCTATCTCGAGATCGGCTCGATGGTCGGCATCTACTTCAAGACCAACAGGATGCCGCTGCGCTTCCTCATCTACATCGGCATCACGGCCTTGACCCGCCATCTCATCGGCTGGGTCAACCACGAGCCTAAGCCTGACGAAGGAGTGCTGATCCTGTCAGGCGGCATCCTCATCCTGGCGCTTTCGGTGCTGCTGATCCGCTACGCTTCCTACAAGTATCCCTCCGGCCTGCCGATCGGCGAGACCGGGGCCCTGACGGATACCGACACGGTGACGAAGGCGAAGAAGAGCGGTTGAGCCGAAGATCGCCGAACGCTCAAACGCTCGGGCCGCCCTCAAAGCCGAAGCGTGCGCGGATCTTGTGGAACAGGGCGTCCCTCACGCGCCGGTAGCTGTCGAGCACCTGCTCGCGCGTGCCCTGGCCGATGACCAGCGTAGCGTCGTGCGTCGGCCAATATTCGACATCGACCGCCATCGTCCGCGTCAGTTCGAGTGCCTGATGGTGCGCCTCCGGCGACAGGGTGACGATGAGATCGAAGCTCGTGTCGTTGAGGTCGCGCAGAGATCGCGGCTTGTGCGATTTGGTGTCGATGCCGATCTCGTCCATCACCGCCGCGACGAAGCCGTCGGGATCACCCGCGCGGACACCGGCCGATTCGACATAGGCGCGCCGGCCAGCGAGATGCCGCAGCATCGCCGCCGCCATGGGCGAGCGCACCGCGTTCATCGAGCAGGCAAACAGAACCGCTCCTGGCAGATCGGCGGCAGCCACCTACGACTACCCTTTCCAGTGCAGCGCGCTGATGAGGGTGAAGAGACGCCGCGCCGTATCGAAATCGACCGCGATCTTGCCGTCGAGGCGCTCCATCAGAATGCGGCTGCCCTCGTCGTGCAGACCGCGTCGCCCCATGTCGATGGCCTGGATGCGTGACGGCGGCGCGGTGCGGATCGCCTCGTAGTAGCTGTCGCAGACCATGAAGTAGTCCTTGATGATCCGCTTGAATGGCGTCAGCGACAGCAGATGCGTGACGACAACCGGCTCGGCCTCGGTGCCGATGGCGAGTTGCAGACGCTGCTCGGCGAGCGAGATGACGAGACGGTAGGGTCCGTCGTCCCGTCCGATCACCTCGAACGAGTTGCCGTCGAGCAGATCGAAGATTGCGACCTCGCGCTCGTGCTCGACGTTAGTGTTGTTGCGCTGGAGCGACTTTTCGTCGACCTCGACGGCGAACAGGCGCGCGCGTGACTGCGGTTCGGCTTCGGGCGTTCCGGTCATCAGAGCTTCCCTCCCGCCTGAGCCACGCGAACCTCGACCGAGCGGCGGTGCGCCTCGAGACCTTCGGCCCGGGCGAGCGTCATCGCCGCGGGGGCGAGCGCCGCCAGCGCACCGGAATCGAGCTTGAGCAGCGAGGTGCGCTTCATGAAATCGAGCACGCCGAGGCCCGAGGAGAAGCGCGCGCTGCGCGCCGTCGGCAGCACGTGGTTGGAGCCAGCGACGTAATCGCCGATCACCTCCGGTGTATGGCGGCCGATGAAGATGGCGCCAGCGTTGCGAACACGGCCCGCGAGTTCCTCGGCGTCGGCGGTCGCGATCTCGAGATGCTCGGCGGCGAAGCGATCGGCGAGCGCTGGTGCCTCGTCGAGAGAGCCGAGCACGATCGTGGCACCGAACCGTTGCCAGCTCTCCCCGGCGATGTTGCCACGCGAGAGCGTGCGCAACTGGCGCTCGACCGCGCCTTCGACGGCGGCAGCGAAGCCGGCATCATCGGTCATCAGCACCGATTGGGCGGCGGTGTCGTGCTCGGCCTGTGCAAGCAGGTCGGCCGCGATCCATTCCGGATCGTTGTCGCGATCGGCGATGACCAGAACCTCAGACGGACCGGCGATGCTGTCGATGCCGACCGTGCCGTAGACCTGGCGCTTGGCGGCTGCGACGTACGCATTGCCCGGGCCGACGATCTTGACGACCGGCTTGATCGTCTCCGTGCCATAGGCGAGCGCCGCGACAGCCTGTGCGCCGCCAACGCGGTAGATCTCGCTGACGCCCGCGATCTCGGCAGCGGCCAGCACGAGAGGATTGAGCTCGCCGCGCGGCGAGGGCACCACCATGACGATGCGCGGCACACCGGCGACCTTGGCCGGCACGGCATTCATCAGCACCGAGCTCGGATAGGAGGCGAGCCCGCCCGGAACATAGAGCCCGGCCGATTCGACCGCCGTCCAGCGATGGCCGAGCTCGACGCCCGCCGCGTCGCGATAACGCTCGTCGGCAGGGAGCTGGCGTTGATGATGGTCGGCGATGCGCTCACGCGCGAGTTCGAGCGCGGCAAGCGTCTCCGGCTCGCATTGGGCGCGCGCTGCGGCGATCTCCTCCGCCGAGATCCTGAGGCCGAGGCGGGCGAGATCGACGTGATCGAACTTCTGAGACAGTGCGATCAGCGCCTTGTCGCCGTCGCGCCGGACCTCTGCGACGATGGCGCGGACGGCAGCGTCGACATCCTCCGAAATCTCGCGCTTCTCGGCCAGGAAGGCCTGGAACGATTGCTCGAAATCGGCAGCCGATGTGGTGAGGCGCTTCGGCATTTCTGATGATCGGCCGTTCCCGGCCGCTCCTGTGCTTTTTTGGGCTGGCCGACGTGGCGGCCGGACGGCGAACTGGTTTAGCGCCTTCACCGGCGACTTCAAGCCTCGGGCTCCGGCTCACCCGCGTCCAGCGGGTGGGCAGGGCGGTGACGCGCGTGCCAGGCGGCGCCGAGATCCTTGAGCTCTGCCTCGACGCACGCGACGTGCAGCTCGATCGCCGTGTCGCCAGAGAAATGCAGGTGAACAACACCGCCCGGCCCCTCGCCGCCCTCGGGCACGAATGTAATGGCGAGCAGCGAGAGCACACGGTCCTTGGCCGCCGGATCGAGGTTCTGCAGGCGCGCGCGCCTGACCTGTTCGAACCGCAGGCCCGCGCGCCGCCGCTCGTTTGCGGCGTCGGGCGCGCCCTGAAGCAACGCACCGAGCCAGTCGAACCGGTTGAGAACCCCGGCGAAGCGGTGCTCACGCGGGAAATACCCGAGATCACCGACGCGCACGACCGCATCCTGGAGGTGCGCGGAAAGAACCGCCAGATCCTCGGCGTCGAGCGCCAGCAGCTTCAAGGGCACGGAATCGGACATGGCAACGGCATCCAGCGGCTTGAACCGGACTGATAGCCAACACGGCCGGGGCAGGCAAGGCGGCCGAACCGCCCACTCCGCACGCCGCGCAATGCCCTTCGCACCCTCAGCCCGCCGAAATGCGCTCGATGGCGGCACCACACCGCGTCAGCTTCTCCTCGAGTCGCTCGAATCCGCGATCGAGATGGTAGACGCGATTGATCATCGACTCGCCCTCCGCGACAAGCGCTGCGATGACCAGCGAAACCGAGGCGCGCAGATCCGTCGCCATCACCGGGGCACCGCGCAGGTGCGGCACGCCCTTGATGGTCGCTGTGTCGCCGTGCAGCCTGATGTCCGCGCCGAGGCGGGCCAGTTCCTGCACGTGCATGAAGCGGTTCTCGAAAATGGTCTCGCGAATGACGCTCGTGCCGCGCGCCGTGGTGACGAGCGCCATGAGTTGTGCCTGCAGGTCGGTGGGGAAGCCCGGGAATGGCTGCGTCTCGATGGTGATCGGCTCGATGTGGCCGTTGTCACGCTTGACGCGGATGCCGTTGGCGGTCGCCGTTACCTCGGCTCCTATCTTCGGCAGCACGGCGAGCGCCGTTTCGAGCAGCTCGACGTTGGTACCCTCGAGTGTCACGTCGCCACCCGTCGCGGCGACGGCATAGGCGAAGGTTCCGGTCTCGATACGGTCCGGCAGAACGGTGTGAACCGCGCCCTCGAGCCGGTCGCGGCCCTGGATGCGCAACGTCGAAGTGCCGATGCCGTCGATCCCGGCACCCATCTTGACGAGGCAGCGCGCCACGTCGCCGACCTCGGGCTCGCGCGCCGCATTCTCGATGACCGTCTCACCCCGCGCGAGGGCAGCAGCCAGCAGCACGTTATGGGTGGCGCCAACGGACACCTTAGGAAAGATGATGCGCGCGCCCCTGAGCCCCTTCGGGGCCTTGGCGATCACGTAGCCTGCGTCGATCTCGATGTCGGCACCGAGCGCCTTGAGGCCCTCGAGGTGGAGATCGACCGGTCGGGTGCCGATGGCACAGCCGCCCGGCAGAGACACCTTGGCCTGCCCCATGCGGGCGATGAGCGGTCCGAGCACCCAAAAGCTCGCCCGCATGCGGCTCACCATCTCGTAAGGCGCCGTCGTATCGACAATGTCGCGCGCAGTGAGATGGAACGTCTCGCCGAGGTGCGTGGTGCCGGGGCGCTTTCCATCGACGGCGAGATCTACACCGTGATTGCGCAGGATGCGCGCCAGCAGATTTACGTCGGCGAGGTTCGGCACGTTCTTCAGCGTCAGCCGGTCGGCCGTCAGCATGCTGGCGATCATCAGCGGCAACGCCGCGTTCTTGGCGCCCGAGATCGGAATGACGCCGTTGAGCCGGTTACCGCCGATAATCTTGATGCGATCCATGTGCCTGCTTTCCATCGCGCTCCGCGTGCCCCGGCCGGCCGGGTCCGCAAGCGGTGATAATAGCGATTCGGGTACTGCCTAGTGTTGCGTCATTAACGCTTGGTTCCCGGTTGCGGAACGGTGGTCTGCCAAGCGTTAGTGACAAAAGCAACGCTAGAATCATCGAGTTGCTAGTGTTCTTTTCGTCTCCGACACTTGGTCGATCGCATGCTGCACTGGGAACCAAGTGTCGGAGACGGAACACTAGTGTGTTTCGTCTCCGACGGACCCGCCCTGATCAACTCTCGCCGGGATCGGTGGGCATCTCGCACGACGGTGTTTCGCCGCTCCCGGTTCCCTCACCCGCGGCGTCCTCGCTGTCGTCGCTCCGCCGCCGCGCCTGCGCCTTGCGGCGTTTCAAGTTCTCCCGCAGCGCCGCTTCAAGGCGCTCATCGCGTGAGCCGCCCCCCGCCCTTTTGCCCGGCGGCGTCATGCCGTGCTCCCTTGTTTTCTCCGACTTGTCAGTCAGCGTGCCTTTCCGCCCCCGACCGACTGAGCGTATCGCAAGTCCGGACGCTGGTGCGACCTCGGCATCCCCCTTCGGCGAGTGCAATAACATGATCCGCACCCGGGTCCGCAACCGCCACGCGCCAGAGGGGGCAAAATGCGGTTCCACGGGGGTCCTGGCGTCTCCCCCGATTAGTCACAGAACCGGTGTCGATGCGACTTGCCGGGGCGATGGGCTTGTGGCAATGTCCGCCCGCTTCGACCGGCCGGCCCGCTCGGAGCAGGGTTTGTATTGCCTCATCGCGAACACCGGAACCGGTGCCATCGGCGAGCCCAGGCATCACCCGCCGGACCTGCTGCGGTAGCTCAGTGGTAGAGCACTCCCTTGGTAAGGGAGAGGTCGAGAGTTCAATCCTCTCTCGCAGCACCATCGCCCTCGGATCGGGCGCCCCACTTAATCGTCGGCTATTTTGACGTCGCTGCTCCGCACCCAGGTGCTTTCCGAGCGGACGACCTCATAGGCCGCCCAAGCCGCCAGATCGCGCCTCGAGCTCAGTCCCGTCGCGTTCCGGTCACGCCCGGCGACGACGCGCCAGATGACGTTTCCGTCCGGACCGCCTCGATCGCCATCGACGACCATACGCACGGCCCAGTCCGCACCGAAGCCACCGTTCGAGTAATAGCCGCCGACGCGGATCGCATCCGGCTTCAGCCGCCGCTCATCGGACGAAGCCTTGGCAAGCTCGGTCAGGCGAACGAATTCCTCCTCGCTGATATCGACGAACGTGCCGATGCGGCGCAGCGCCTCCACGAAATCGGCGTGGCTCGGGCCGGACGGGAACGTGACGGGCCGTGACGCGAAATTGCGACGGCCCCACGCCACCGGGTAGCGGCGCCACGCGAAGGCCGCGTTGAAGGCGACGGCCGCGGCAACGAGGATCACCGCGTTGAGGAGCACAGGCATCACGACAAAGCCGAAACCGAGCGCCTGGACCTGTGATCCGCCGATGACCGCCGTCAGCGCCGTCGCCCCGCCGGGTGGATGGATGGCCCGCAAGTAATGCATGGCGAGGATGGCAAGGCCGACGGCGAGCGCCGCGGCGAGGAAGGCATCTGGAACGACACGCGCAACCGCCACGCCGATCGCCGCCGAAACGGCGTGACCGACGATCACGGCCCAAGGCTGCGACAGCGTCCCGTGCGGGACGGCGAACAGCAACACCGCGCTCGCCCCCATCGAGGCAACCAGCAGCGCCGCGCCGAGATCACCGAGCAGCCCGCGCTCGAGTACGAGAACGAGGTAGATCGCACAGAAGCCGCCGAGCCCCGAGACAAGCCGTTCGGCGTGACTGACAGGTGCAAGCTCGACACCCGCCAGCACCCGGATGCGCTCCAGCAGCGCCGCCGGGCGCTCCGCGGGTGCGCCGTCAGGCTTCACTGACATCGGCGCCTCCGGAAGCACATTTTTTGTGCAGGTTGCCGGAAATTCTGACAGGGGCAAGAGGGAACGGCCGCGACCATTCGCGCCATCCACATGCAGGCTGGCCCTTCTGTGGCTAAGCCCCCCTTCAGCAGATCCGCGGAAGGGGATCGTCCTCGAGCTCCTCGAGGCTCCGTTCACCGCCGGCACTAGTGGCGAGGATCACGCGCCCTCCCCGCGTCCCGCCCGGTGCAAGCCATCCGACGATGGCGGCGTCGCGGCCATCATCGAGCGCCTGCCATGCAGCGAGCGCGGCCTCCGCCGCCTCGCCCGATACCACCGCCACGACGCGCCCCTCGCAGGCGAGATAATAGGGATCGTAGCCGAGGATCTCGCAGACCGAACGAACGGCATCGCGAACGGGCAGGCGGCTTTCATCGAGCCGCACGTCAAGGCCGCTCGCCTGCGCCAATTCGTGCGTGACCGCGGCCAAGCCACCGCGGGTCGGGTCGCGCATGAAACGAGCGCCGGGAATATCGATCAGGGCTTCGGTCAGCGGCCGCACGCTCGCGCAGTCGGACCGTACGTCGCCGGTGAGATCGAAATCCTCCCGCGCCAGCATGACGGCGGTGCCGTGGTCGCCAAGCGGACCACTGACGAGGAGAGCGTCACCCGCCTTGACGCGGTCGAGCCCCAGATCGAGGCCGTGCGGGCGGATGCCGATACCCGTCGTCGTCAGGTAAATCCCGCCGCCATGCCCGCGCGGAACCACTTTGGTATCGCCTGCGACGACGCGGACACCGGCGATTTTCGCCGCTTTGCCGATGCTCGCGGCAATGCGTTCGAGGAGTGCCGCTTCTAGCCCCTCCTCGATGATCGCCGATAGCGTGAGATAGAGCGGCCGGGCGCCGCTCACCGCGAGATCATTGACGGTGCCGTTGACCGCAAGCGAGCCGATGTCACCCCCTGGAAATTCGAGCGGCTGCACCGTGAAGCCGTCCGTCGTGACGAATGGCGTGCCGTCCGGGATTACGATCGGCGCGGCGTCGCACGTGACGTCGAGCGCCGGATCGGCCAGGTGCGCGCGGAACACCTGCGCGATCAACTCACGCATGTATCGCCCGCCGTTGCCATGCGCGAGCCGGATGTGGCGATCCTCGAACGTCATGTCGTCCCCTGGGGAGAAAGCCTGCACGCAAAATCGTCAGGACGGTCGCACCGTGCATGCGCAACGTCGACGCGCTTGCCGGTCACGCGGCGGAGGCCGGCTCGCGCTCGCGCACACCCGTCGACCACCAGATGCGGCAGGCCCCCTCGTCCGACACCATGCATGGGCCGATCGGCGTGCGCGGCGTGCAGGCCGCACCATAGAGTGTGCACTGGCTTGGACGGATCTTGCCGAGCACGACTCGCGCGCAGTCGCAGCCGGGCGGCATCTGCCCCGCGCGCTTGCGCGCTCCGTCGACGACGATGGCGAAGCGGCGGCGCGCGTCGATACCTGCAAAGCGTTCCTTCAGCGCGAAGCCCGAGCGCGCGATGGTGCCGATGCCGCGCCAGGTTGCGTCTGTGACTTCCATTGTTTCGTCGAGGAGCATGCGCGCCGTCCGGTTGCCGCCGGGATGCACCACCTTCGGGTAGCAGTTGTCGAGGAAAGCGCGGCGCTCGATGAGCTGGCGCAGAACGGAGTAGAGAGCGGCCAGCAGGCTTTCCGGCGTGAAGCCGGCGATCGCGGCCGGCAGTCCATGCCGCTCCGGCACGAACGACCATTCCTCCGGTCCCATCACCGTCGCGACATGCCCGGGCGCAATCAAAGCGTCGAACCCAGGCGCCTCGCTTTCGAGCAGCATGGCGACGGCCGGCCACGTGAGCCGCCCTGACAGAAGCAGCGACAAGTTCGGCGGGAACCCTTCGGCGACGAGGCCCGCGACGGGTGCCGTGGTCGTTTCGAAGCCCGCGGCGAAGAACACGACGTCGCGGTCCGGGTTGTCGCGCGCGATGCGCGCCGCCTCAGCGGGAGATGCGATCGGCCTGACGTCCGCCCCCGCGGCGCGCGCCTCATCGAGCGAGCGCGGTTCCGATTTCGGCCCATTGGCCGGCACGCGCAGCATGTCGCCGAACGCAGCAAGAATGACATCCTTGCGTCCGGCGAGACCGATCGAAGCGTGAATATCCTCCTCTGGGCAGACGCAGACCGGGCACCCCGGCCCCGCAATCAGCTCGATGTTCTGCGGAATGGCCTTGCGCAGCCCCGCCATCGAAATGGTGCGCTCGTGACCGCCGCACACGTTCATGACGCGAACGCGCGGCGGCAGCGGCAGCGTTCGAATGCGCTCGAGCCACTCCCTGGCGCCCACTGGGGCGCCCACTGGGGCGCTCACCGGTTCCGCGCCCCGATCGGCTATCGGCTTTGCCACTCCGCTCACGGATGCATCCCCACGAGATTGCGCGCATCGCGCTCGACGCGCGGACGCTGCACCAGGCCCATCCGGCGCGAGGTGAGCTTCGCCTCCACCCACGCGATCCAGTTTTCAAGGAGCGCTGGACGGCGCACCGAGACGGGCATCACAGGTGCGGGGTTGGCGAGGTCGCGCACGTGGCGCTCGGCCGCCGCCGTATCGAAATCGTCGATCGCTCCGAGCAAGTCGGCCTTGGAGAGCAGAACGAGATCGGCGTGCCGGAACATCACCGGATACTTGGCCGGCTTGTCGTCACCCTCGGCGACGGACAGCAGGGCGACGTTCAGATGATGCCCAAGATCGAAGCTCGCAGGGCACACGAGATTGCCGACGTTCTCGATGAACAGGACATCGAGTGCTGCAAGGTCGAGCTCGTGCAAGGCGTCGTGAACCATATGCGCGTCGAGGTGGCACGCCTGGCCGGTGGTGATCTGAATCGCCGGCACGCCCTTCGCGCGAATACGGCGCGCATCATTTTCCGTCGCTAGGTCGCCTTCGATGACACCGATGCGCAAACGCCCGCCGAGCGCGTCGGCGGTTGCTTCGAGCAAGGCAGTCTTGCCCGAGCCGGGTGACGACATCAGGTTGATCGCGAGAACGCCGTGCCGCTCTATGTGCTTGCGGTTATGCCGCGCCATCGCATCGTTCTCGGCGAGCAGGTTCGTCAGCACTTCGACGCTGGCGCGACCATCCTGAATGTTTGCGAGCTTGCCGCCCGCCTCCACGAGATGCCTGTTTCCCGGCGTGATCGAGCAACCGCACGTATCGCACATCGCTTGTTCCTCCTCGGCTCTTCTCCGCTCTGCCGAGCCAAGCCCGGCACGCGGCTATCGGCCGTGACCGCCCTGCTTCACATTTGCAAATGGGGCGGCTCCGACTTGTCTTCTGATGGCGCCGCTTCTCCGACGCCGGTGAGGCCGACGCGCACGAGCAGCATCTCCTCGCCCTCGACGACCCGCACTTTCCAGTCGCCGCAGTCACCACAGACGATTCTGTCGGCGCGCGCCTCAGTTTCGGCTCCGCACGACGAGCACACGACGACCAGTGGTCCGTGCTCGATTTCCAACGCCGCCCGCGATGCCAGTGTGCCCGCCCGCGCAACGCTGAAAGCTCTTTCGAGCAGCCCCGGCTCGACGCCGGCGAGTGCTCCGATGCGTACGACGACGAGATCGACACCGTTCGCGCCATGCATCGCCGCGACGCGCAGCACCTCGCCCATCAATCCCTGCGCGATGGCGAGTTCATGCATGATCCGCCGCCGCGCGTTCTTTGCGGCCGTCTTTGTCGATGTCGCCTTCATCGTGTCCGGCTTCGTCGAGTCCAGCTTCTGCCGCTAGCATCTCGTCGTAGAGCTCCCACGCAGAGCGAGCCTCGTCCTCCGTCATCCGCTGAATGGCATAGCCGACATGGACCATGACGATGTCGCCCGGCGTCAGCGATTCATGCTGCATCAGGAACAGGCTGACCGTGCGCTCGATGCCCTTGGCTTCGCAGCGCGCATTGAAGCCCGTGATCTCGACGATCCGCATCGGTATGGCGAGGCACATGAGTGTTCGTCCCCAGGTGTACGACCAGTCTTTTTCGTCGCGTCACGTTCGTCCCGGTGCGGTCGATCCCGAGGCGGCGGATCTCGGGTCCATGCCGGGTGGGCCACGCGGGGCTACCTGCATTCTTACCCGCGCCCTCTGCGTCCGCATCCGACGCGCGCCACGCTCATCTCTCACTGCGCTCAATCTAGTGTGGTGATCGAGCGAATTCTCTGATCTCGATCAATGTACACTCAAACCTTGCAATGCTTGATCCAGAGCAAGGTCAGCCCTCGCTATCGGTAAGATACTTTCGTCCATTGATCCGGCCACGATCGGGGACGCCATGCCGCCTGAGGGAAACATTCTGGTGCTGGGCCTCGGCAACACGCTGTTGAGCGACGACGGTGTCGGCGTCCACGTCATCGAGGCACTCCGCGCCGAGTTCGCTGGACGCGACGACATCGATTTCCGCGACGGCGGTACGCTCGGGCTCGCGCTGCTGCCCGATGTGGAAAGCTCGCGCGCGCTCATCCTCGTCGATGCGGCCGAGGTCGGCGCAGCAGCGGGTGACGTGCGCTGCTTCGTCGGCGCCGACATGGACGCTCGCCTGCTCGGAAAGAAACGAACGGCTCACGAGGTCGCGGCCGCCGACCTGCTCGACGCCGCGGCGCTCACCGGTATGCGCCCCGAACGGCGCGCGCTGGTGGCCGTACAGCCAGCCTCCACTGAATGGGGGCTGGAGCCGACCGATGCCGTTCAATCCGCAATCCCCCGCGCCTGCGACACCATCAGATCCTTGATCGCCGAATGGCAATGACGAGGTTCCCATGAGACTGCACGACGCCGCAGACTGCTGCAGTAGTGAGGCGACAGGGATGGCGGGTGCCGTCCTGAACGAGATTGCCGAGTTGCTGGAGCACTTCGCCAAGACCGGCGAAGAGACCATCGTCGATCTGCGCGGGCTGCCGATGACGGATGCCGACCGCGCCGCCCTCGAGGACGCGCTCGGGCAGGGCGAGGTGACGGCGGTCGTCGATGTCGCCGGACCGAGCGAGGTCTGGGAAACGTCCTATGCAGGCGTCTGGTGGGTACGCCATCGCGGAGCGGATGAGCGCATCACGTCTGAAGAGATCGTCGTCACGCGCGTGCCGGCCATCCTGCTCTCCCATTCCGACGACGTGCGCGCCTCGGCCTCCCGGCTGCGCGAAACCCTCGCATCCGACGACGTCACGGAACCCGCGCAAACGATTGACCAAGGGCTCGAGGAGACTTCCCATGTCGGATGACAGGACGCTTGGCGAGGTGATGACCAGTCGCGGCGTGTCGCGGCGTGCGTTCCTCAAATACGCTTCTTACCTCGCGACGGCTATGGCGTTGCCTGCGTCGGCGACAAGTGTAATCGCGCAGTCCCTGGCGACCGCGAGGCGCCAGTCGGTGATCTGGCTTTCGTTCCAGGAATGCACGGGCTGCACGGAATCGATTACCCGCTCGTACAGCCCGACGCTCGAGGACCTGATCTTCGACTTCATCTCGCTGGACTACCATCATACGCTGATGTCGGTGTCCGGCGCTGCCGCCGAGCACGCGCGCGAGCAGGCGATGAAGGACAACAAGGGCAAGTACATCGTCATCGTCGACGGCTCGGTCCCGATCAAGGATGGCGGCATCTACTCGACCATCGCCGGCGTCACCAACGAACAGATGCTGAAGGATACCGTGAAGGATGCCTTCGCCGTCGTCTCGGTCGGCACGTGTGCGGCGTTCGGCGGCATCCCGCATGCGAACCCGAACCCGACCGGCGCCGTCGCGGTCTCCGACATCATCAAGGACAAGCCGATCATCAATATCCCGGGTTGTCCGCCGATACCGGAGGCGATGACCGGCACGATCGCCTACCTGCTCTCGTTCGGCAAGTTGCCCGAGCTCGACAAACTCAACCGGCCGCTCGCGTTCTTCGGCGAGTCGATACACGACCGCTGCTATCGCCGCCCGTTCTACGAGCGCGGCATGTTCGCCGACAGCTTTGACGACGAAGGCGCACGCAAGGGCTGGTGCCTCTACAAAGTCGGCTGCAAGGGCCCGATCGCCTACAACGCCTGCGCCACGCTCAAATGGAACGGCGGCATCTCGTTCCCGATCCAGTCGGGGCACGGCTGTCTCGGCTGCTCGGAACCGAACTTCTGGGACAAGGGCAGCTTCTATAAGCCGCTCGCTGCGGCTACCGCCGGCATCAACGCGGAAGTCGGAGCGGCAGCCGTCGTCGGCGCCGCGATCGGTGCAACAGCCGCGCAGATCATCAAGAAGCGCCGGCAGGACGTCGCCGACCGGGCGATCAAGAAAGTGGAGGGGTGACCATGGATCTGCTCGATTTCGCACGTGGACCGGCGCTCCAGGTCGGCCTCATCGTGTTCGCGTTCGGCGTCGCGTGGCGCCTCGCCGCCCTGCTGCTCCTCCCGCGCATGCAGGATCGCTCAAAGGCGCGCGAGGGCGCGCCCACGGCCGCCATCGCCTCGGGTCGTGAGGTGCTGCGCCGCATGTGGCCGCAAGGCGCCTTCGCGGAGGCGACGCGCTTCTCGGTCATCAACGGCTACATCTTCCACCTCGGACTCGCCATCATCGTGTTCGGCGGAACCCCGCACATTCTGTTCCTGCGCGACCTGTTCGGCATCTCGTGGCCGGGCCTCCCGACCAACATCATCAACGGCGTCTCGGTCATCACGTTCGCGTCGCTGCTGCTGGCGCTGGCGCGCCGTATCAACGATCCCGTCTTGCGGCTGATCTCGACTGCGAACGACTATATCTCCTGGGCGATGACCTTCCTGCCGGTCGCCACCGGCCTCCTCGCCATCAGCCACCTCGGCGCACGTTACGAGACGCTGCTCGCCATCCATCTGCTCTCCGTCGCGGCGTTCCTCGTCTGGTTCCCGTTCGGCAAGCTCATGCACGCCTTCCTCGTGTTCGTCTCGCGCGGCACCACGGGCGTGCACCTGGCGCATCGCGGCGCCCAGCTCTGAATCAACGCGCACATCCGACCCGATACACTCAGGACTACCGCCACCCCGAGGGGATGAAGCCATGAAGCATCACGTCGTCGTCGATCCGATCACGCGGATCGAAGGGCATCTGCGGATCGAGGCCAAGACCAACGATGCCGGTGGAATCGAGCACGCCTACAGCTCCGGAACGATGGTGCGCGGCATAGAGCTGATTCTGAAGGGCCGCGACCCGCGTGACGCCTGGGCCTTTGCGCAGCGCATCTGCGGCGTCTGCACGCTGGTGCACGGCATCGCGTCGGTACGCTCGGTCGAGGACGCGCTGAAGTACAAGATTCCGAAGAACGCGCAACTCATCCGCAACCTCATGATCGCGGCGCAGTACGTGCACGATCACGTGATGCACTTCTATCATCTGCACGCCCTCGACTGGGTTGACGTCGTTTCCGCGCTCAAAGCCGATCCGAAGGCGACTTCGACGCTGGCCCAATCGATCTCGAGCTATGCCAAATCGTCGCCCGGGTACTTCGCCGACGTGCAGAAGAAGGTGAAGACGTTCGTCGAGCAAGGCCAGCTCGGCATCTTCTCGAACGGCTTCTGGGGGCATTCCGAATATCGCCTGCCGCCCGAGGCCAATCTGATGGCGGTTGCGCACTATCTCGAGGCCCTCGCGTGGCAGCGTGACGTCGTCAAGATCCACGCCATCTTCGGCGGCAAGAACCCGCATCCGAACTTCCTCGTCGGCGGTGCGCCGGCGCCCATCTCGACGAGCCCGACAGGAGCAGCCGGCGGCGCCGCCGCGACCACGGTCAACATCGTCGCGCTCGACGAGGTGCGCAGCATCATCGCCAAGATGCAGGCGTTCGTCGAACAGGTTTACATTCCCGACACGCTCGCCATCGCCTCGTTCTACAAGGATTGGTTCAAGCGCGGCGAAGGCGTCGGCAACTTCATGACCTACGGCGACTTCCCCGAGAAGGGCATGGACGATCCGTCGAGCTGGCTCATTCCCGGCGGCGTCATCCTCAACCGCGACCTGAAGCGGTTCGAGCCCGTCGATCTCAACGATCCTTCGCAAGTGCAGGAGTTCGTTGCCCACTCCTGGTACGACTACGGCGATGGAAAAAACAAAGGTCTCCATCCCTACGACGGCGAAACCAACCTCAACTACACCGGTCCGAAGCCGCCGTTCGAGCATCTCGAAACCGAGAAGAGCTACTCCTGGCTGAAGGCGCCGCGCTGGAAGGGGCACGTCGTCGAGGTCGGGCCGCTGGCGCGCGTGCTCATGCTCTACGCCAAGGGCCACAAGCCAACGCAGGACATTGCAAACTATGCCCTGAAGAAGCTCGATCTGCCGCTCGAGGCGATGTTCTCGACGCTCGGGCGCACCGCCGCCCGCACCCTCGAAACGAAGATCATCGCCGACCAGATGCAGACGTGGTTGTCGAACCTCATCGCTAACATCAAGGGCGGCGACGTGCAGGTCCACAACCCCGAGCGCTGGAATCCGTCGACCTGGCCGAAGGAATGCAAGGGCGTCGGCTTCATGGAGGCACCGCGCGGTGCACTGGCTCACTGGATCGTCATCAAGAACGGCAAGATCGACAACTATCAGGCCGTCGTTCCTTCGACCTGGAACGCTGGACCGCGCGATCCCGCGGGCAAGCCCGGGCCCTACGAGGCCGCGCTGATGGATCGCCACACGCTCGCCAATCCCGAGCAGCCGCTCGAAATCCAGCGCACGATCCACTCGTTCGACCCTTGCATCGCCTGCGCCGTGCACGTCGTCGATCCGAATGGCGACGAGCTCATGAAGATCAAAGTCCGCTAGGAGGATTACGATGGGCAAGCCGGTCAACGTCGCCGCCGCAGTGGACAAGTTCCTCGCTGTCACGGGCGGAAACCTCGCGACCTACGTCGAGTCGTGTCTGCACTGTGGCCAGTGCGCTCACGCCTGTCACTTCTACAAGGTGACACGTGATCCGCGGCACACACCCGCTTACAAACTGCTGCCGATGGCGAAGGCGTACAAGGCACAGCGCTCGCCGCTGTCGTGGCTGGGGCTCGGCCGCAAGATCACCGAGGCCGACCTCGCCGAGTGGGAAGAGCTCATCTTCGACACCTGCACGATGTGCGGCCGCTGCACCATCGTCTGTCCCATGGGCATCGACATCGCATCCATCGTCGCCGTATCGCGGCAGGCGTTCGCGGCGGCCGGCCTCGGCCCCGAAGATCTGATGGCCGCAGCCGACAACTCGCGGGACAAGGGCTCTCCGCTCGGCCTCACGCCGCAGAAGCTCCAGGACCGCATCGAGTGGCTTGCCGACGAGAACGAGGTCGACATTCCTCTCGACAAGAAGAAGGCCGACGTCCTGCTGACCGTTTCGTCGATAGAGACGATGAAATACCCGGACTCGATCGTGGCGATGGCGAAGCTGATGAACCACATCGGCGTCAACTGGACGTTCTCGAGCAAGGGCTACGAATCGACGAACTTCGGCTATCTCTCCGGCAAACCCGACATCGCCAAGATCATGGTCGCGCGCATCGTCGACGCAGCCGAGGACGTCGGCGCCAAGACGGTCGTGATCCCCGAATGCGGCCATGCCTTCGGTGTGATGCGCTGGTCGGCCGCCAACATCATCGGCCGCGAGCTTCCCTTCGAAGTGCGCCACATCACGGAGTATCTCGCCGAGGCAAAGCGTCAGGGCCGACTGCGCCTCAAGCCGATGCCGGAGGCGTTCACCTACCACGACCCGTGCCAGATCTCGCGCCGTGGTGGTGCCACCGAGGATGCGCGCTACCTGCTCGAAGGCTTCGCCACGGGCTTCAAGGAGATGACACCGACCGGCAATTTCAACTGGTGCTGCGGCGGAGGCGGTGGCGTGCAGGCCATGGGGCGTGCCGCCGACGTTCGCCATCAGGTCTTCAAGATCAAGATGGACCAGGTGGCGGCGACCGGCACGAACATGCTGGTCTCGTCGTGCTCGAATTGCCGGTTGACGATGGACGACAGCAAGGCGTTCCACAAATGGCCGCACGAACTCGGCAGCCTCGTCGAGATCCTCGCCGACCACCTCGACGATGGCTCGGCGGACAAGGTCGCGGACGCGGCCGAATGATCGGGCGACGATCGACAACATTCGCAGGGGATCAACGCATCATGCGCAAGAAGCTGCTCACGATCGCAACCGCCGCCGCTCTCGCCACGGGCACGGTCGGCACTGAAGCGCTCGCCCATACCGGACACAACGTCACCTTCGCGTTGCACGATGGCATCGTTCACCCGTTCGCCGGAGCCGATCATCTCTTCGCCATGCTGGCCGTCGGCATCTGGGCCGCACAACTTGGCGGCCGCGCGCTTTTCGCACTGCCGGCGGCGTTCGTCGCAGCGATGGTCGTCGGAGCGCTCGCGGCGCATTCTGGTTTCGCAACCGGCGGCACCGAGTCGGTAATTGTCGGATCGGTGGTCGTTCTGGGCGGCGCCATCGCACTGAAGCTCGATCTCGGTCTCGCCGCATCCATCGCGGTGGCGGCACTGTTCGCGCTCGCGCACGGCCAGGCGCATGGGCTGGAAATTCCAACCGGCACAGGGGTAGCGGCCTATGTCGGCGGATTCGCCATCGCCACGGCGGCGCTTCACGCCAGCGGCATCGTCGCGGGGAGGCTACTCGCCCGCGCTCCCGCGCTCGTTCGCGCATTGGGCGTGGCCATATCGGCCGCTGGCGTCGCGATGGCGAGCGTTTGACATCACGACTGATATTCCGCCATGCCTCACCCGCAGCGCGGCGACCAAAGGCTTGGGAACCTTCCAAGCTGGCTATCGATACAATCGGTTCGAATGGATTCGCCCGAAACATCCAAATATGGCCCGGTAGCGCGTTGCCGCGCGGCGCGTGCGCGCCGCCGCGCCTGCGATAGAGCCACGGTGCTGTGAGCGCGAACGACCGCGAGCGTCGCTGAATCAGCTACGGGCAGGCGCGAATTCGGTCAGGCGCGAAGCCGCCGCAGGTGATTGTCGAAGGCGAGCCCGGGCACCTCTGAATGCATGGCGTCGCTCGATGGCGGCGCGCCGACCATCAGGACACCGTCGCCTGAGGACAGCGCCATCTCCGTGGTACTGGCCGGCGCGATGCCGCAGACGTCCCGCAGCCTCTTTTGCCCGAGCACGCGACCCGTCGCCGGATCGATGAACACGACGGCGCCCGCCTTCGGCGCGGAGGCCGCAATTATACGGCCATCGTTGCTCGCCGAGACCGAGCCGACATACCCCTTGAGGCCCGCGCCCAACGTCTCTCCGCCTTCGACCAACGAAATCGGACGGTCGCGCCCTGCCGAACCGATCAGCTCGGGTGAGGAGGCAACCGCCCCCTGCCACTGCCCGCCAAACCACACTTTGCCACTGCCGTCCGCGCAGAGGTGGCGTAAAGAAAGCCGGTTGAGCTCTTGCGGCAAGACATGCTCCGCGACAACGTCACCCGTCACACTGTCGAGGAAGACGAGCGAGGGGCGCATCGTGTCCAAGTTGAGTTCGGAACGGCCGGCGTCGGGGTGGGTCTCGATGCCGCCGTTCGCCACGCAGATCGTGCGCCCGTCATCGAGCAGTAGAAGGTCGTGTGGTCCGAGGCCATGCGACGGTAGCTCGCCGATGCGATGGAATCCGCCGGCGACATCGTAGACGCCGAGCACGCCGCGGCCGTCCCGCTCGAAATCGTTCTCAGTCGCATAGAGCAGTCGCCCATCTGCCGAAAATACGCCGTGACCGTAGAAGTGCCGCGCGGGCGGCGTTTCGAACACCACGGCGGGACGAACTCCGCGCACGTCAAAGGCAACGGCGAACGTTCCTGGCCGCCGGGCGAAAGCGACGGCAAGCGCGCCGTCGGGCGAGACAGCGACGTCGTGACCTCGGTCGTTCAATGCCAGCTCGCGCACGACCCGCCCGGACGCGGATACGATCACGACGCAATAGCTGCCATCGCCGCGACGCGCGGAGGAGACGAACAGGGCTTCACCCCGTCCAATTTCTTCTCCGGCGCGGGAAGTTTGTGCCAGGAATGATGGCAGGAGCAACGCCGATGCCACCCCTGTGAGAACCATTCGCCGATTGAGAGCCATCGATCAGTCTCCATCGAGCTCGTTGAATCCGATCGACGCACCGGCGGCGCCTGCAATCTCGCGGCCGATGAGCTGACGCATGCCGTTGGCGTGGAACTTCACGCGGCGCAGCGCCTCCAATTCTCCGGCGGAAAACTTCACGCCTGCACGCGCCCGCGGCTCCACGAGCGTCGGGATGTCGCGCGCCATGCTGGCGAAGGCGTTGGCGATCCAGCTCGCCATCCACGCCTTATCCTTGGCCGACGCGCCGATGACCTGCGCGACTTCCGCGAGATGCAGCGACTGGCCGAGATCATCGAGAGACTCGATCAACGCGCCCACATAGACCGTCGTCAGCCCCGACGTCTCGAACGGCAGCCCCCCCCAAGACTTGCCGCTCTCCGCCGCCTTGAGCCATGGCGGCATCACTTGCTCGGCGACGATCTGTAGCCCCGCGAGCAACGCCCGGTAGAGTTCCGAGACCGCCTCCACCTCCGACTTGTATGTGGAGTTCTCAGCCCCCGGGTTTTCCATCAAATGGCGCCAGCCGTCCGGCTTCTGCCATTCCTCGACCATCTCATTCGACAACTGCGCCACGTTACCGGCAACGGCGGCAGCCAGCCGGCATCGATAGCGCGCGTCGTCGGCCGTCTCACCGGAGCGCTCCGCGAAGATCAACTGTTCCAGCGCCGGCAGCCCCTGCAATGCCGCGGATTGCGTCGCGATCGACGGCGCACTCGACAGGCTCTCGTCCTTTGCGGCGAGAACCCGGCTCACCTGCTTGCGGATGACGCCGCGCGGGTCCGGCCAGAACATGATGCGCTGGAGACGGTTGGCATCGCGCGCCGGGCCGAAGCGATAATAGTCGACGCCCGCCCAGACGCGGACCACCGACTTGTAGGCGTCGCGCACTGGTTCCGGCGCCGACGCCTGCTCCGACGCGCACCATGCCTGCACGGCGTGAGCGAGCATTCCCGTCGAGAGCTTCAGCTCCGTATAGCGCGACAGCACGTAGGCCTCGACCGTGCTCTCGACGGTCGAAGCGTGACGCTCCGGCAGCGTTTGCGATTTCGCGGCCGCCGGATCGCGGCCGACCTTGCTCGCATTCGTCGCGCCATCGACCGCTCCGGCCTCGACCGTGAACGATTGCAGGAGAAGGCCGGCGGCGACGAACGCCGCCGACAGCAGGGACGCAAGGCTCTTCATGCCACGGTCACTCGGCCTCGTCCGCCGAAAGGGCGTTGAGCTGGCCGTAGTTTTGAGCGCCGATCTTGCCGAGCAGCTCGAGTTGCGTCTCGAGGAAATCGATGTGCCCCTCCTCGTCCTCGAGCAATTCCTGGAACAGCTCCATCGAAACGTAGTCCTCTTTTTCACGACAGAGCGAGCGCCCCTTCATGTAGTGATCCTTGGCGACGTATTCGCCCTTGAGATCACACTCGAGAACCTCCTTGACGTTCTGCCCGATCATCAATGGAGCGACGTGCTGGAGGTTGGGATGCCCTTCGAGGAAGATGATCCGCGCGATGATCTTGTCGGCGTGCTGCATCTCTTCGATCGATTCAGCGCGCTCCTTCTTGGCGAGCTTGCCGTAACCCCAATCCTCCAACAGACGGTAATGCAGCCAGTACTGGTTGACCGCGCCGAGCTCCAGCTTCAGCGCCTCGTTGAGCATCCTGATGACTTCGGCATCGCCCTTCATTGCATAGTCCTCGATCTGTTGATTTACCGTGTTTCGTCCCGAAACGCCCGGAGGGACCGGACGGACAGCTCTTTCCCGCTCTCATGCTATGGCTGCACGCTGCGCAAGGCGCGTTTGAAAGTCGAGGCACCCGACGAGCGCAACGGCACGAACGCCTTGTCGTACTTGCGGCATAAGGCTTTCGCGCGTTCGCAGGCACCATGACTGATGCAGTCTATCGGGCAGAACACGACATCGCACCTCGTAACGAAGCCGTCGATCAGGTCGGCCGTCTGTTCCACGCCCCCGTCGTGATGGAGCAGCTCGGCATTGACCGACGCCGCGATCGCGCGCAGGCGCTCGATCGCGCTCGGCCGGCCGCCGAGATAGAGCACGCGACGCGGCGACACATCGAGACGGCACGCTTCCGCGCCCGGACACGCGCCCACCGCGTCCGCCGCCGCCGACTGAGCTCGACGACGCCGTGAAATCGAGGTCCGCGCAACACGGCGCAGCTGCGCCTCTAACCGCTCAACCGCAGCCTCGGCGTGCCGCGCCCGCTCGCGCGCCGAGACGAGAGCCCGCTCACGTGCAACATGGCGGCGCCCGGCGACCGTCACGCCAACCGATTGTACGGCTCGCGCGTTTTCTTGACTGTAACACGCAACATTCATCCGTGTCGCGCTCAATCGCGTGATCTCGCGATCTCTCGCCGCGATCGCCTCCGCATGACGCTCCGCCTGCCGGGCGAGCTTCGCTTCCAGCTCCTCGATACGGCTCTCGAGCTCCGAAGCCTTGACCGCCGCCGCATGCGTCGTCCTGCCGAGCACATGGCTCAGCATGTGAACATCGCCGAACGCCTTCTGACGAAACTCCTCCGAGACATGCGAATACGTCATGACCGCCCAGTAGGCTCCGGCGATGCGGCCGTTGTCGTACGCTTCTTTCCAGAACACGCTCAACTCGGCATCGCTTTTCAAACGCCCGACGCGGCGCAACTGCCCTTCGAAGCGGCGGTCCAGCTCCTTCTGCAACACGCGGGCAACCTCGCCGGGGCGCGAAGCCTCACGGACGAAGTATGCGTGAACCTCGTAGTCTGCCGCACCGTCCTCAATGGCGAGTCGTAGCCGCCGCGTCAGCCGTACGAGATCCTGATGTGCGAGGCATGTGCCGATGATCGAGCATTGCAGCCCGCCGGGAACCTCCCATAGCTCGTATCGGCGCTTATGGGCCGGTTCAGCGGCAAGCGTAGCGCCAAGGAGCGGCAGGCGTGGCGATGGCGGCCAGCGTTTCGGTGGGAGGCTGCACATGGAGGGTCTCCGGGACACGAGCGCACGCGGCCGAGAGCATCATCCGACCGCACGGAATCGCGACGGCGATGAACGGCCGGATAGGCATGCTTAAAAAACGTCGTGCTAGACCGCCTTCATCCGAACAGGGGAACCGCTCGCGGTGCCCTCTGGTCGCACAGCGCTCTAGGCTGCCAACGGCTTTGTTGGAAACGCGGAGCGTCGCCACCTCAACCGATCATTCCGCGGCGGCCAGCCTGTCGCCGACCGCTGTTCTCGATCATCGTGTCTTAAGCAGAAAGGGTTCAGGTTCGCCGCATGACACTTGCGGCGAGGTCCATCGATGGTCAGTCGACGTCAAGCTCGACCATCTCGGCAAAACGCGCAGGAGCGAGTTCGCCCCCGACCGCAGAGCGGCGCGCACGAACCTCCTCGATCCGCCGCCATCGGCTCTTCACCGTGGCACAGAGACATGGGCTCAAGAGCCCCTTCGCCTCCAGCGCCTCGAGCTTGGCGTAAATCGTATCGACGGCGAGCGGAGCGCAGCCGCAACAGTTCATCTTCTTGCTCAAGTGGCGCCAGATCACGCCGGGCGTCGGCAAAGGCGCGTTCTCCTGGATCATGATCTCGAGCAGGGCAAGCTCGATGTCGTGGTCGGAGATGACGGCGCAGGAGCAGATCAGCATGGAAAGCTCCCTCAGTTCGGTGACGCCGCCGGCGTGCCGACGAATGCGTTGGCATTGACGATCCAGGCCGGCGGGATCACGGCATCGAGCGTGCGCATCGTCAGCGCGAAACTCCCGGCATGGTGCAGCACCTCGTCCAGCATCGAGCTTTCGACGAGAGCGAACGCACAGGCGCGCATCGCCGGGCAGGTGTTGTGCTGGAAGGCCGCCACCATCGAGATGGCCAGGCTCTCGTCGCGGCAGAAGCAAGTCGAACCAAATGGTCCGACCTCGACGCGCCGGCGCGAACAGGCATTCACCGAGCGCGCGAAGTTCGAAAGACCGGCGACGGCCGCCTCCGCGCGTCGCGCGCCGAACTCGCCGGAGTAAAGCCGCCAGACCTTTTCCCAGCAGCCGACGTCGCCGCTCTGGTAGCCGGAAATCCAACCGCGAAAGCCGAGCCCGACAAGTTGCTCCGGCCTGGTCGCATCCGTGAAGTCGGAGACGGATCGGAAGGTAGCGCAGGCAGACACCGCCTCGGCGCTCAATGATGTGGAACGTTCAATTCCGCCGCGCATCGACGCGGTCGCACGGCCGCGCCCGCGGCCAGCTCGCTTCAAGGTCATCTCTCGCTCTCCAATCGAAGGGGTTCAAGGCCCCGACATCGGACCTGCGTCCATCTCGACGCATCTCGTACAGAAAACTGTCAGATCATGGGGCGTGTCAACGCCAAAATGTGCGTCAACTGGCCCATCTTCGATCTGGAAACATTCCAGAAAAGGAATTCAGCAAGCCTGAGTCCGGCGATGAACTCCGCGGATACGAGACAGCTATCAGCCCCGTTTTCCACCGTTCAAACGCGCGCCGAGGTCCGCTTCGCCTCGCGCGATTTCCCTGCCTTGAGCGTCTTGCGCGGTGCGCGCTGTTCTTTCTTCGCGGTTGCGGAGCGCCCCGTACTACGGGCGGTTTTCCCCGGCTTCGAGCCTCGCGCCATATCGGCGATGGTGGTCTGGTTGAGGACGGCGAGAAACGCCTCGAAGGCATCGTCGATGAGGCCGAGCGCCGCCGTGCCCGGCGCCATCGCGTCGCTCTCCTCACTGCCGTCAAAGCTCATCGCTTCCATGCTGCGCACGACCTCACCGACGCGGATTTCGCCCGCCGGCCGCGACAACCTGACGCCGCCGTTGCGCCCGCGCGTCGCCTGCAGGAACCCCGCGCGTGACAGCAGATGGACGATCTTGAAGGCATTCTGCTGCGTCAACTCGAGCTGCTCGGCGAGATCGGAGACCTTAAGCAACTCCCCTTCGCTCCCGGCACAAACGGCCAGCGCGCGGATTGCGTGGGTGGTCGCTTTGTTGAGGCGCATCGCAAGACCTTTCGGTTGGCGGCTGGCGGCTGGCGCGGCGGTTTAACCGCATGAATTCGAATTCCTGCGGCGTCTTCATACAAGGCCACGGGTGCGCGTGGCAATCGAACCGGCGTAGGACGCCAAGATCGCCGACGATACCGCAACCTTACCGGCCGTGGCGAGCGCGGCAGCAAGCGGAACACACTCACCTAACAATACCCGTTTGGTATAATTTTAATAGTTGACTCTTTATTTCCAGAATGCAATTCAACCTACAGCCGCATGGGCCGCGACAGCGAGAGCGTTGCCGCCGAGCGGGAGACCTCAACAAGGTTTTATCGGCGTGCCGCGCGCCCGCTGACGGGAGGACGAATGAAGCTCCGCTTTGCCACACTTGCGGCCGCCGCGCCGCTGCTGCTCGCCGTGACGACACACGCAGGTGCTGCCGCCCCCACGCCCGCCGCCGTGCTCACGGCCTACGCCGATATAGCCGCAGCGGGGTATGCCGACGCGCACGCCGCAGCGAAGAAGCTGCAGGCTGCCATCGACACGCTGATCGCCAAGCCGAGCGACAAGACACTCGCCGCCGCGCGCGGGGCCTGGGTCGCGGCGCGCCCGTCCTATCAGCAGACCGAAGCGTTCCGGTTCGGCAACAAGATCGTCGACGATTGGGAAGGCAAGGTGAATGCTTGGCCGCTCGACGAGGGCCTCATCGACTACGTCGCTGGAGAGTATGGAGGCGAAAGCCCTGAAAACGAACTCTACGCCGCGAACGTCATCGCCAATACGTCGCTCAAGGTCGGTCCCGACACGCTCGACACGCGCGTGATCGACGCCGCGCTGCTCGAGAAGCTGCACGAGGCGGGCGGTGTCGAGGCGAACGTGGCGATTGGATATCACGCCATCGAATTCCTGCTATGGGGCCAGGATCTCAACGGCACAGGACCCGGAGCTGGAAATCGCCCAGCCACAGATTTCGACACGAATGCCTGCACCGGCGGCAACTGCGATCGCCGCGCACAGTATCTCAAGGTCGTCACGGCCATGCTGGTCGATCAACTAAAGACGATGGCCGATGCCTGGGCGGCCAAGGGCAAGGCCCGCGCCGAGGTAACGAAGGGAGACGGGAAGGCAGGGCTGACGGCCATCTTCACCGGCCTCGGCAGCCTGTCCTACGGCGAGCTTGCCGGTGAACGCATGAAGCTCGGCCTGTTGCTGAACGATCCCGAGGAGGAGCACGACTGCTTTTCCGACAACACGCACAACTCGCACTTCTACGACGCCATCGGCATCCGCAACGTCTATTTCGGCACGTACACGCGCACCGACGGGCAGGCTTTGAAAGGGCCGAGCGTCTCCGATCTCGTCCGCGCCAAAGCACCCGACAACGATGCGGCCGTGCGCAAGGCACTCGATGTGACGGTCGCAAAGATGACAGCGCTCAAGGAACGCGCCGAGAAGGTCGAGCGCTACGATCAGATGATTGGCCAAGGCAATACGGAAGGGAACGCCGTGGTGCAGGCCGCGATCGACGCGCTGATCGCGCAGTCGAAGGAGCTGGAGCGGGCGATGGCCGTGCTCGGCATCGAAGGCGTGGCTTTCGAAGGCTCCGACAGCCTCGATGCACCGGGCAAGATCCATAAGAAATAAGCCAACACCGGGTTGCCAACGATCACGGGGAACTTCGCATCCATTGCGAGGGCACGTGAGAGTTGCCGGCACGCCGGAGACCGTTTGACGCCCATCCATTCCGGATGATCTCATGCAACAAATCTACGGGGGACCTCAAATGCGCCAAATCGAGCAACGTATCGCGGGCGCGCGACTGGGTGGCGCCGCGGCGCTGGCAACCCTCCTCGCCACTCTATCGCTCCTTGTCGCGCCGCCCGGCCGTGCGGCCGATCTCGGCGGGGATTGCTGCGCCGACCTCGAAGAGCGCATCGCCGAGCTCGAGGCGACGACCGCGCGCAAGGGCAACCGCAAGGTAGCCTTGACCATTGCGGGACAGGTGCACCACGCGGTGCTGTACTGGGACGACGGGCGCGAGAGCAATACCTATGTGGTCGGCAACAAGAACGATCAGTCGAACTTCTCGTTCACGGGCGAAGCCGCTATCTCCAAGGATCTGAAGGCGGGATACGCGATCACGCTCCGCTTGCGCGACAACGTTTCCGACGAGGTCCACCAGACGACCGACGATGGCGGCTCGGGTTTCGTGGTCTGGGAGAACTACTGGTTTCTCGACAGCGAACGTTACGGCCGCCTCGCCGTCGGCCAGTCCTCGCGCGTCTCCGATACCGCGCCGGAACATGATGTTTCGGAAACCGGCGTTGCAGCCTATGCCGGCGTACAGGACCTTGGCGGCGGCTTTGCCATAAGGCTCAAGAGCGGCGTTCTTTCCAACATCTCGCTTGGAGACGTCTACAATCACTTCAACGGTGATACCGCCAACGTCGTTCGTTACGACACGCCCTCCATTGCCGGCGTCGTACTGTCGGCGAGCTACGGCGAGGACGATATCTGGGATGTCGGCGCCAAGTACGAAGGTCAGCTTGCCGGCTTCAAGCTCTCTGCCGCCATTGCCTATTCACGAGTGACCGACGAAAACGGCCTCAACAACGAGGGCGACGATCGCAACAAGACCCTGGTCGGGTCGGCGGCGCTGCTGCACGAACCCTCTGGCCTCAACGCTCTCATCTCCGGCGGCCGCCGGGACTTCGACGATCCGGCCCTCGCCAACGCCTCGTTCGTCTACGCCAAGCTCGGCTGGCTCGCGCATCTGAACGGCCTCGGTCCGACCGCCTTCTATGGCGAGTACGGCCGCTTCCGTGATTTTCTTTCTAATGGTACAGCGACCAATCTCGACCCCGCCACGGCAGCCGTGACGATAACCGGCAGCACCGCAGAGGTCTGGGGCCTCGGTGTCGTCCAGCACATCGACGCGGCCGAGATGCAGATCTACCTCGGTTATCGCCATCACGCATTCGACTTCGATCTCGTCGATGGTGGCGGCGCCGCTGTCGCCTCTCCCGGCATCGAGAGCTTCCAGTCGGTCGTGATGGGATCGAAAATCTCGTTCTGACGAAGCGCCTCCAGCGCAGGACCGGCGCCGCGCGCGAAGCAGTCGCGCGCGGCGCCTGCACGTATTCCCGGGCACCCAAGCCGTCCGCACGAGGTCGCGTCTTCGAATCCCCGCGTCGCAGATGCTCGGGATGCCGCGCGCGACAACCCACTGCGCATCGGGTGGCGCGATCGCCCAGCGCAACTTGCGATGCGTCAATGTGCAATGCTGTGGTCAGCTTCCTTTTTATACTATTTTTGTAATGTTTTAGCGAGGAGGCACCCATGACCGGTTCGAATGTCCGCAGAACCAATCGTCGCGACCGCTGCCGGCGATTCACATGTGGTGGCATGCTCGCCCTCGCTGGTACGGCCTCGCTTTCTGTTGCCGCCTTGGCCGTGGCCGCTGGTGGCGATAGTTCGCGGGTGGCTGTGCTCGACGCTCGGGAGCTGAAGCCGGGCGGCGAGGCGACGACACCCGGCAGCACGGATCACCGCGATGCCTTCTCGCGATTCTCGAATGGCATCGGCCTCGACGGCGAAGCGCGGTTCAAACTCGGCAATGCCATCTTCCGTAAACTCTGGGTCTCCTCGCCCTCGTCCACGAAATCATCCGATGGCCTCGGCCCGCTCTACAACGCGCGCGGCTGTCAGAACTGCCATTTGAAGGATGGTCGCGGACGTCCGCCGCAAGCCGATTGGCCGGAGGAGACGGCCGTCTCCATGTTCCTCCGCCTCTCCGTGCCGCCGACGAGCGAGGAGGAGCGCCGCCTTCTCGCTGAGCATCGCGCGGCAACTCTGCCGGAGCCAACCTACGGCGGTCAGTTGCAGAACTTCTCCGTGCAAGGGCACGCTGCCGAGGGGCAGATGACCATCGCCTATACCGATCACCCGGTGAAGCTCGGCGATGGAACCGTCGTGACGTTGCGCCGCCCCGGTTACGGCGTCAGCAACCTCGGTTACGGGCCGATGCGCGCCGACGTGATGATGTCGCCGCGCGTCGCGCCGCAGATGATCGGACTAGGTCTGCTGGAGGCGATCCCTGAAGCCGCGATCCGCGCCGCAGCCGATCCCGACGACCGCGATGGCGACGGCATTTCGGGACGCGCGAGCGAAGTCTGGTCGCGCGAGCTTGGCCGCGTCACACTCGGTCGTTTCGGTTTCAAGGCGGGCAACCCGAGCGTGCGCCAGCAGAGCGCCGACGCCTTCAACGGCGACATGGGGCTGTCGACGTCGCTGTTCCCGCGCCCATCCGGCGATTGCACGAGCGCGCAATCTACCTGCCTCTCCGCCCCGAATGGAAACTCGCCATCCGAGACCGATCCTGAAGTGAGCGATCAGCTTCTCGATCTCGTTACATTCTACGCGCGAAATCTCGCGGTGCCGCAGCGACGCGGAGCGAACACCCCCGAAGTGCTTGCGGGAAAGGCGTCGTTTGCCGCGCTCGGTTGCGCCACCTGCCATACGCCGATGCATATGACTGGCGACATGCCGGGCCAGCCGCACCTTTCAGGCCAGACCATCTGGCCCTACACCGACCTGCTGCTGCACGACATGGGCGAAGGGCTTGCCGACGGGCGCCCCGAAGGCGTCGCCTCGGGCAGCGAGTGGCGCACGTCACCGCTCTGGGGCATCGGCCTCACGGAGACGGTGAGCGGGCACACGTACTTTCTGCACGATGGACGCGCGCGCTCGATCGAGGAAGCGATCCTCTGGCATGGCGGCGAAGCGCAGGCGGCGCGCGACGGCTACGCCAACCTGAGCAAGGCGGAGCGCGCGGCGCTGGTCGCGTTCGTCAATTCTCTCTGAGGGTTCGAGAGGCCGTCGCTGTTCTCGTGCGACGGCTGCCCACTCTTGCGACGGCCACCCCGGGACGCCGACAGAATTGCGGCGCCGGGAGGCCAACCTCCGGCGCCGCTCGTCGTCTTCCGACTGTCTCATTCTCTTGCGTTCAAGAACGGTCAGCGAATTGAATGTCCCCTGGACGCTCTTCGCAGGTCGCCCGAGCCTCAGAAGTCGCCCTTGGCGCCCCGCTCGAGGATCGTCTGCATGATCTTCTTGACGCCCTCGGCCTCGGCCTTGAGCTCGGGCGGCAACGGCTTACCGCCGTGGATCATCATGTCCATGTTGAGGGTGTAGAGCCAGAGCTTGCCCGTCTTGTCCTCCAGCAGCGAGATGCGGCAGGGCAGGTAGGCCGAGAAGGCGTCCGAGTAATCGATCATCTTCGCCGCGGTGAGCGGGTTGCAGTAGAGATAGATCTTGAGCTTGCGCCACTTCTTGCCCTGCATCGCCTCGACCTGATCGCCGAGGGGCAGCGCGCCGACGTCCTTGATATTCATTTCCGTCGCGACCGACTTGATCGACTGATCGACCTCGTCGAACGACAGCCCTTCCTTGACCTTCGATTTCCAGACCGTCGCCTCGGCGGGATTACCCGTAGCCATGAGCTGGTTGGCCATATCTTGGTAAACGGCCATCGCCTTGGGGTCGAAACCGCTGATGGCGCGGTTGTAGCTCATGTAGCCATAGACGCCCGCAGCGGTCGCCACGACGCCGATCAATGCGAAAATATTGCGAAGGAAGCCCAGCATCGTGCCCTTTTCCTTGTTTTGCGACGCGCGTTTCATACCCCACCGGCCGCCTCGACCGTCGTTGCGGTCCGAGCGTTAGCCCCGGCTTTTATTTTCCAGGAATGATGCTGGCTTCGCAGCGGCTGTGCAAGCATGATATTGTTGAATGCGAATACGGCCGCCTGACGGGTTGATTTGGCATGGCGACCTGCCGGTCGGCGCGAGGTGGACGAGCCGCCGCGCCGCGGGGCAACGGCGAGCCGGTGTGTTTAGGCTTGTTGCTTCAGGCGTTTGGGAAGGGCGCATGCGAACGTCGCGGGTGCCCCAAGGGCGTGACCCGGCGACGGGCCACGGCCGTTCGAGCGGTACGGAATACGATGCGGCAGTCGAGCCGTCTTCGAAACGAAATAAGAGATCCGGGAGGAGACACGATGCGACAGTTCATGATCGACATGATGATTATGATGATGCCGGCCATGAAGCCCATGGTCTATGCGGGCGGCGCCGCGGCGGCGATCGGCTTCGTGCTGCTCATCGCACACATGCTGTTCCGTTCAGATAACGGCGGCTACATCCTGCTCGCCGGACGCATCCTGCTCGGCCTCGCGCTGTTCTTCTTCGCCTGTCAGGTCGCCGGCATGGCGCTCGGCATGCCGCCCAAGATCAACTTCGGCGACTTCTCGAAGATGGAATTCATCCTGGTGCCGTTCTGGCAGATCGCGTCGGCGTTCCTCGCCGCTTCGCTGTTCCTCGGCTTCTTCGGCGGGCGTACCCGCACGGCCTGACGGACGGCGACCGGCTGCCGGCACCATCACTCAAGAAAACGGCGCGCCAAGATTTGGCGCGCCGTTTTCGTAGCCAAGCACGTAGACCGTGGGTCAGTAGCCGCCCTTGCGCCGGCTCTCGGGCAGGCCCGCAATGCGCCCGGCGATTTTCGAGGGATCACCGTTGAAGAGGTCGTAGACGTACTTCTGGTCGACTTCCTTGCCCCACTGCTCGGCCATCGCCTTGACGATGGTGCGCGTGTTCGGCTGGTTGTTGTTGTTGTTGAAATACTCGTCGCGCAGGTAGTTGATGATGTCCATCTGCTCCTGCCCGAGCGTCAGACCGTCGCTGTCCGCCAGCAGCTGCGCGAGCCCTTCGCTCCAATCCTCCGGGTTCTCGAGATACCCCTTGTCGTTGGTCTCGATCTCCTGCCCATTGAACTCGATTGCCATAACTTCCTCCTTCTTGGCGTTTCGCCCCCGTGGGGGATCTCAAAAAAATCGCTATGAACGGGCCGGCTTCGCCGGTGGACCGGCGCGGCCGACCTCGGCGCTGAAGGCCGCCGTCGCCGATACGGTCGGCGGCTGTGCCTCGTTGAACCAGGCGAGTTTGTCGCGCAGCGTCACAACCGAGCCGATGATCGTCAGCGCCGGGCTACCACCCTGGATGCCGGCGGCGGCGGCGGCCTCGGCGATGGTCGCAACGGTCGCCGTCACCACCTTTTGGTTCGGGCGCGTACCGTTCTCGACGACGGCGACGGGAAGTTCGGGGTCGGCGCCGCGGGCGATGAAATCGCGCATCAGCTCACCCAGGAACGCGAGCCCCATGTAGATGACGACCGTCTGGCCCGGCTGCAGCACCGTGCTCCAATCGGCCGAGAGGCGCCCGGTCTTGGTGTGGCCGGTCAGGAATACGCACGATTGCGCATGATCGCGGTGCGTGAGCGGAATGCCGGCGAAGCTCGCGCACCCGGACGCAGCGGTGATGCCCGGCACGATCTGGAACGGAATGCCCTCCGCCGCGAGCAGCTCGATCTCCTCTCCGCCACGGCCGAAGATGAAGGGATCGCCGCCCTTGAGGCGAAGCGCGCGCTTGCCTTGCCGCGCCAGCGTGACGAGCAGGCGGCTGATGTCGTCCTGCTGCATGGCGTGCTGGTTGCGCTTCTTGCCAACGTAGATGCGCTCCGCGTCCGAGCGCACGAGATCCATGATCGGGCTTCCGACGAGACGGTCGTAGACGACGACGTCGGCGCGCTGCATGAGCCGTAGCGCTCGGAATGTGAGCAGATCCGGATCGCCCGGCCCGCCGCCGACGAGATACACCTCGCCCTGCGTGTTGTGACCGTCGGCGAGGAAGGCTTCCAGGCTCTGGTCAAGCTGCTGGCGCGCGCGCTCCTCGTCGTTGGCGAGCACAAGATCGGCGACCGTGCCGTCGACGACGGTCTCGATGAACCGACGGCGATTGCGAACGTCGGGAATGCGGCGCTTGAGCACGCCGCGGATGGAGCCGAGGAAGCGCGTCAGGTTGCCGAAGGCCGCGGGGATCGTCGCCTCCAGCCGCTGGCGCATCATTCGGCCGAGCAGCGGCGAAACACCGGCGGAGGAAACCGCGATGACCAGCGGCGATCGGTCGATGATCGAGGGCATGGTGAAGGTCGAGAGATCGGCTCGGTCGACAACGTTGACCAGAACTCCCGCCTCTCGCGCGAGACGCGCCGCCTCGCCGTCGCGCTCGTCGTGCTCGGCGGCCGCAAAAACGATCGCGGCGCCGGCGACATCGGAGGCGTGAAGTCCGCGCTCTGCCAGTCCAAAACGGCCGGCGGCCGCGAGCTCGCGCAGCTCGTCGCACGGGGACGCGGCGACGACCGTCACCACGGCGCCCGCACCGGCGGCCAGCAGCGCCTTTCTCGCGGCACCGGCGCCATCACCGGCGACGACGACTTTCCGACCCTTGATGTCGAGGCAGATAGGAAGCTGCTCCACCTGCGGTACTCCAGAATTGAAAAAAGCTCGCGGGCGGCGGTCGGGAGGGCATCACGGCGGCTAAGGCCGGATGGTCCGAACACCGACTCGATCAGGTGCTGTCTCCTCTCGGCGCGGCGGCATCGGGATCGTCGAGGATCGCGGCGCTGCCGGCCTGCCGGCTCCAATCTCCCAATGCAGCCGCGAGCGCTTCCGCCGTCGGCCCATCGATATCCATGATGGTGAACCGCCGCCCCTCGCGAATCCGGATGCGAAGCAGCCGCAGGCCGCTCTCGTGCTGCACGTCCTGAAGCAGAATCTGCCGCCGGTAGGGCGCCGCGATCTCCTTGATGTCGGTGACGGCGGGATCGCTCACTTGCGGCCCTCGAGGTAGCGCGCACCCAGATTGAAGACGCGCTCGATCACCTGCTGCCAAGTGCGCGGCGTGTCGACGAAGTCCGGCTTGACGTCGAAATTGATGAACCGCGCGCCGTTCGCGGCGGCTTCGGCGACCAACACGAGAAGCTCCTCGAACGATTTGACCTGCGGGTTGTAGATGATGAGGTCGCTGAGCTGGAGCATCCCCGGCTCACGCTCGAGTTCGAGCTCTGACATGGTGCTTAATCCTCTCCTCGGGCGGCGCTGTGCCGCTTGTTCTGGTTCTTTTCGTTGCTTCGGACTCGGTGTTTCGGACTTGGCGTTACCGTCACCGTGATTTCGTCGCGCCGGTCTCGGGTTCCGGCTCAGGTTCCGGCGATCCGCTGGCGATAGCGCGCGCGCAGCAGCAGGCGGCCCGCCTCGTCCTCGTTCTCGAACGCCGTGCGGGTGTGAAGGACGTTGTTGGAGAGCAGTCCCTCGCCCGCTTCGAGGCGGTACTTGAGGATCAGCGGCTCCTCCTCGTGTCCGAGCAATCGATCGAGTCGGGCGACGGCTGCTCGCGTATCCGCGTCGTCGCGCCAATGGATGTTGCGGGTGCGCGCGGTATATCGCGTGGTCAGATTGCCGTCGACCGGATCGACGATGAACACCGGCCCGGTGCTGGTCGGACGCACGCGCCCGTCCTCCTCGACGCTCTCCGGAATGATCATCGCTTCAGGATGCATCATCGCCGCGATTTCCGCGCGGCTCGCATCGCGCAGGCGGATGTAGGCGATTTCGGGATCGAGCAGCGCGTTCTCGCCACCCTCGCGGGCGGGACGCGCGCAATGCAAGATCATCGACCGGATCGGCACGTCGGGAGGATTGTAGTAGCCGTCCGTATGCCAGTTGAGCGCGCGCTTCGTGTACGGGATGAACGCGCGTTTCGACGCCTGTTCGGTAACCTCGATTGCGACGATGCCGTCGTCCCCCGCCGAACGGTGATCCTCGACGATGCCGAGAGCGAAGTGTGAGGCAAATTGCCTCAACTCGCCCCCGAGCACCGCTGCCGCATCAGCTCCCGTGGTCTCGGGACGCACCGGAACGCGGTAAATCGCCATGTTGCAGACGGCGCAAGCCGCAACGAGCGCCGCCTTCTCTCCCGCGGTCGGAGCAAGCAACCCGGAAATGTCGAATCGGATCTCGGCCGCGCGCCTCGGATAGCTCGAGAGCTTCCACTCGCGCCATGCCGCGTAGGATTTTTCATCCGCGAGATCAAACGGATTCCCGCACGGGCGCGACCGTGCCGAAGCGGCGTCCGCGTTCGTGATCCCGAGGCTTTCCGCAACGTTGCTCAAGGCCGTTTCCTCCACCTCGACCACCCGGAACGCAGGTTGCGCCCACCGAAGAAAGTCTCGCCACTGCGCCGCACCTGCAGCACTAATCGCCTGACTTGGCACCATGAAATTGCCCGGTGAGAGCAACCGCCCACACCCGAACGGGTGGGTTATTCGACTTTGGACTTGTGCGCCTGTCCTAGTCAGTCATAATATGCATACTTGTGAATATGCAAGCGCATGGCAAGATGGGCCGCGCGGGCATTCCGCAACGATAAATGCGCTCAGAGGGTAACCAAAAGGGATTTTCCGATAAGCGTAGTATGGATTATCCTGACGGCAGGTTCTTCGAGCTTACCCATTCTATAAATAGGGTTTTTCGGAGAATTTAGGGTGCGGCCGGCAGGCAGCTCCCAAGTCAGAATGCACAGGCAATGCAGGATGGCGGCCCGGAAAAGGGGCGCGAACAGAAGGGAAGAACGTCATGACGGATGAGACGAAGACGGGCGCGGCTGCAACGGGCGCTTCCTTTGCGAAGCGGTCGACGCCGAAGCTCGATGAACTGGAAAGCGGCCCGTGGCCGAGCTTCGTCACCGGCCTGAAGCGGCTGCGCGACTCCGAGGACAAGCCCTACGCCGAGTACATGAACGACCTTCTGGGCCAGCTCGAGCACTCCTATACCGAGCGCCTCGGCTTCTGGAAGGGCGGCACCGTTTCGGTGTTCGGTTACGGCGGCGGCATCATTCCGCGCTTCTCCGAAGTCGGCGACAAGTTCCCGAAGTCGAAGGAGTTCCACACGCTCCGCGTCATGCCGCCGGCTGGCTATCACTACGATACCAACGTGCTGCGTCAGATGTGCGACATCTGGGAGCGTCATGGCTCGGGCCTGATCGCGTTCCACGGCCAGTCTGGCGACATCATGTTCCAGGGCACGACGACCGAGGGCTGCCAGAAGGCCTTCGACGAGCTGAACGAGCTCGGCTTCGACCTCGGCGGCGCCGGCCCCGCACTCCGCACCTCGATGAGCTGCGTCGGTCACGCCCGCTGCGAAATGTCGATGTACGACGAGCCGCGCGTGCACCGTGAGATCCTGAACGAGAACGTCAGCGAGATTCATCGCCCGGCGCTCCCGTACAAGTTCAAGTTCAAGTTTTCGGGCTGCGGCAACGATTGCGTCAACGCCATCCACCGCGCCGACTTCGCGGTGATCGGCACCTGGCGCGACGACATCAAGATCAATCAGGAAGAGGTCAAGACGTACGTCGCGGATCACGGCCGCAAGTACACGATCGACCACGTCGTCGCGATGTGCCCGACCCGCGCGGTCTCGCTCAACGACGACAACACGCTCGAGATCGACAACAAGAGCTGCGTGCGCTGCATGCACTGCATCAACGTGATGCACAAGGCTCTGGCTCCGGGCGACGATCGCGGTGCTTCGATCCTGATCGGCGGCAAGCGCTCGCTCAAGGTCGGCGACCTGATGGGCACCATGATCATTCCGTTCATGAAGCTCGAGACGGAAGAGGACTTCGCCAAGCTGCGCGAGTTCGCCCGCAACATGATCGACTTCTTCGCCGAGAACGCCCTCGAGCACGAGCGCGTGGGCGAGACGCTCGACCGTATCGGTCTGCCGGCGTTCCTCAATGCCCTCGGCATCGAGCCGGATCCGAACATGGTCAAGCATCCGCGCACGTCCTGCTACGTCCGCACGGATGACTTCACCGACGAAGCCGAGAAGTACTTCGCCCGCAAGGGTCTCAAGAAGGACGGCTCTGCGGCCGAGGCCGCCGAGTAAGCGGGTCGCACTGGCACGGCGGGTCCGGGCTCACCCCTGGTCCCGCCGCAGCCGATCGCCGGGCCCGGCGAGAAGGACGGACATGGGCGGCAGCCTGCGCGGGCTGCGGTGCAGGAGCCACGTTACCGGCCAGCCCGTTCCGAAACCTTCTCCGGCGGCGCCAACGGCGGAGCGAACCGAGAGCCGCGATAGGAATACGGCGGAGACGGCTGGAAGCCGAGGCGGATAAGCCAAGGCCCTGTCGGCATACGCCGAGACAACAGCAAGTTGCGACGACGAGAGGAAATGCGATGAGTCAAGGTGCAGCGACGCCGGCGGCGCCCGCCAAGAAGCGCACGCCGATCGAGTCGGGCGTTCCCGACCCGAAGAAATACATGCATCCCGTGATGGTGAAGAACTACGGCCAGTGGGCCTATCACGAGCGTCCGCGTCCGGGCGTGCTGCGCCACGTGGCGAAGAGCGGTGACGAGATCTACACGGTCCGCGCGGGTACGCAGCGCCAGATGGACGTCTACACCATCCGCACGCTCTGCGACATCGCCGACAACATCGGCGACGGCTACGTCCGCTTCACCACGCGCTCGAACATCGAATTCCTCACCTCCTCCTTCGAGAAGGTTCCCGCCCTCATCAAAGCCCTCAACGACAAGGGCTTCCCGGTCGGCGGCACGGGCAACTCGGTGTCGATGATCTCGCACACCCAGGGCTGGCTGCACTGCGACATCCCCGGCACGGACGCCTCGGGCGTCGTGAAGAGCCTCATGGACATGCTCCACAAGGAGTTCGTCACCGAGGACATGCCGAACCGCGTGCGCATCACCACGTCGTGCTGTCAGATCAACTGCGGCGGCCAGGGCGACATCGCCATCAACGTCCAGTACACCAAGCCGCCGAAGATCAATCACGATCTCGTCGCCAACGTCTGCGAGCGCCCGGCTGTCGTCGCGCGCTGCCCGGTGGCAGCGATCCGTCCGGCCATGGTGAACGGCAAGCCGTCACTCGAGGTTGACGAGAAGAAGTGCGTGTGCTGCGGCGCCTGCTACCCGCCGTGCCCGCCCATGCAGATCAACGGCGCGGAGTCGACCAAGATCGCCATCTGGGTCGGCGGTAAGCACTCGAACGCGCGCTCGCGTCCGACGTTCCACAAGCTCGCCGTCGCCAACCTGCCGAACAACCCGCCGCGTTGGCCGGAGGTCGAGGAGGTCGTCCGCAAGATCCTCTACGCCTACAAGGCCGGCGCGAAGGACTGGGAGCGCATGGGCGAGTGGATCGAGCGTATCGGCTGGCCGCGCTTCTTCGAGGAAACCGGTCTCGCCTTCACGAAGCACCACCTCGACACCTGGACGGGTGCGCGCCACACGATGAATATGTCGGCGCACGTCCGCTTCTGACGGCATGCGCCGCCGAGGCGGCGTTGATGCCCGATGAGACCGCTCGATCAAGGGCGGGCCTGCGGAATTCCGGTCTTTCATTCGGCCGCCCTCGTGGCGGCCGGTGATACCCGGCTTTCCGGAATTGGCCGCTCGTATGGTGCGCGGACTTGGGTGAGCGAATTCGTCCGCCAGTTAAGGATCGGGGCGCCCAGCCCCGGCCCAGGCGACAGTCGGGACACCAGCGAATGGCATTGCGGGCCTTATTTGGGCCGGAGTGCCGCGACCGGCGGCAAGAGCCACGGTTCGAGCTGGATCTGAACGAAATTGGTTCGGGCAACGGGAAAGCCTGATGCCCGGACAGGTCGTGCGCGAATCAGCCGGCGAAGAATCCGGTGGAACGCGATGCTCGGCCACGAGCTGGCGCGCTCATCGCGAGTGCGTCCAGCCCTTAGGAAGTGTCGCAGCAGCAGGGGAAGCACCAAGGTGAAGCTTAGCATCCTGGTCAACGAGGGGCCCTACACGCATCAGGCGTCGGACTCGGCCTACCAGTTCACGAAGGCCGCGCTTGAAAAGGGGCACGAGATCTTTCGCGTGTTCTTCTACCACGACGGCGTGAACAACGGCACGCGCCTGACCGTGCCGCCTCAGGACGACCGCAACGTTCAGAAGAACTGGAGCGAGCTCGCCGAGAAGCACAAGCTCGATCTCGTCGTCTGCATCGCCGCCGCTCAGCGCCGCGGCATCCTCGACGAGGGCGAGGCCAAGCGCCACAACAAGGGCGAAGGCTCCGCCAACATCGCTCCCGGCTTCCGCATCTCCGGTCTCGGCCAGTTGATCGAAGCCGGCATCGAGGCCGACCGCCTCGTCGTGTTCGGCGACTGACAAGGGTGCCCCATGTCTAACATCAAGAAATTCCTCTACCTCAACCGCAAGGCGCCCTACGGCTCGATCTACGCGCTCGAAAGCCTCGAGGTGGTATTGATCGGCGCCGCGTTCGACCAGCAGGTATCGCTCGCCTTCATCGACGACGGCGTGTTCCAGCTCGCCAAGGGCCAGGACACCAAGAGCCTCGGAGTGAAGAACTTCTCGCCGACGTTCCGTGCACTCGGCGACTACGGTGTGACGAAGCTCTACGTCGAACAGGAATCGCTTTCAGAGCGCGGCCTCACCGCCGCCGACCTGATGCCGATCACCTACGAGGACGAGAACGACGGCTTCGCCGAGAAGCCCTCGATCAACGTCGTCAGCCGTTCCGAGCTCGCCGGCATCATGCGCGAGCAGGACGTAATCCTGAGCTTCTAAAGGCGGTTTCGCGAAGGAAGAATGCGATGACAACATTGCACATGGTCAACAAGTCGCCTTTCGAGAAGAATGCGATGCAGAGCGCGCTTGGACACGCGCTGAAGGGCGACGCCGTGCTGCTTTTCGAGGATGGCGTCTATGGCGCCCTCAAGGGCACCACGGTCGCCAGCGAGCTCGGCCGCATCGCGGGTGAGGTCAAGGTCTACGTTCTCGGCCCCGACCTCACCGCGCGCGGCCTCGGGGGCGACGGTCGCATTGCCGACAGCGTGACCGTCGTCGACTACAACGGCTTCGTCGATCTGGTGACTACGCACCAGCGCACGCAGGCGTGGCTTTGAGCCGCCGATCGCGGTCCGAAGCAACCGGCTGATCCGCGTCGACAGCCAAAACGATCCATCTGAAGGAGAGGAAAAAACAAATGGCTTACGTCATCAACGGCACCGAGGTTGAGCACGACGAGGAAGGCTACCTCACGGACATCAACCAGTGGAATCCTGAGCTTGCGCTCGAAATCGCCAAGGGCCAGCAGCTCGAGATGAACGACGAGCGCTGGGAAGTCGTGAACTTCCTGCGCAACTACTACGACGAGTACCAGGTCGCTCCGGCCATCCGCGTCCTCACCAAGGCGCTGGCCAAGACGATGGGCCCGGAGAAGAGCTCGAACAAGTACCTCTACGAGCTGTTCCCGTACGGCCCGGCGAAGCAGGCATGCATGATCGCCGGTCTGCCGAAGCCGACCGGCTGCGTCTGATCCCGCACCGGCGGGACAGCCTGACACGACAAGCCTCCCCGTGCACGACAAGAAGCGCCGAGCGCATTGGCGCAAGCGGCCGGCACGGGGAGACTACCTGGGGAAGAGCGTGAGGAGGAGCATCCCGTGCTAACGGGTCTATTCGCTCTGTTGTTCTACGTGGCGACAGCCGTTCTCGTCGGCGGACTTGCAATGAAGATCCGTCGCTATTGGAGCGTGCCAGCGCCGCTGAAGATTCCAACGACACCGGCGCCGACGACGACCTCGGGCGTGGCATTCCGCCTGGCGCGGGAGGTCGTGCTGTTCGAGAGCCTGTTCAAGGCCAACAAGTGGATCTGGGTGTTCGGGTGGATCTTCCACTTCGGCCTGCTTCTCGTTCTTCTCCGGCATCTGCGCTATTTCGTCAATCCCGTGCCCGAGGTGCTGGCTTTCATCCAGCCGTTCGGAATTCTCGCCGCGTTCGCGATGGTCGCGGGCCTCGCCGGCCTGTGGGCACGGCGCATTATCGTGCCGCGGATCCGCTACATCAGCGCTCCGTCCGACCACCTGATGCTCGCGCTGCTTCTCGCTATCGGCCTCAGCGGCATGGCGATGAAGTTCGTCGCCCATACCGACATCGTCGCCGTCAAGGCGTTCTTCACCGGCCTCATGACGCTCGAGCTGCGCCCGCTGCCGGCCGATCCGTTGCTCATCGTCCACCTCTCTCTGGTGGCCGTGCTGATGATCATCTTCCCGTTCTCGAAGCTGGTGCATGGCGTCGGCCTGTTCTTCTCGCCGAGCCGCAACCAGGCCGACAACCCGCGCGAGCGCCGCCATCTCGCGCCGTGGGCCGCCAAGCTGCCGGCGCGCGGAGAGGCGAAATGACGACCGCTTTCCATTCCACCGAGCGAGCCGCCAAGGAGCCTGCCCGTGGCTGACATGAGCGACTACATCATCGACGACCGGCCCGATCCTCTCGAGATGCCGGAAATTGCCTGCGGCGCGATGGCGAAGTCCAAGCCGTTCGTCGCTAAGCCGGATCATCAGCAGCCGCTTGGCTTTCCGGGCGAGTTGCTGCCCGACTGGAAAGAGCGCGCCATCGACAAAATGGGCGAGCTGCTCGGCAAATACCGCTCGCTGCAGGTCTACCTCGACTCCTGCGTGAAGTGCGGCGCCTGTACCGACAAGTGCCACTACTTCCTCGGCACCGGCGACCCGAACAACATGCCGGTGGCGCGCCAGGACCTCCTGCGCAAGGTTTACCGCCGCTACTTCACCTTCTCGGGCAAGTACATGCCCTGGCTCGTCGGCGCCCAGGATCTCACCGAGGAGGTGCTGGACGACTGGTACAGCTACTTCCATCAGTGCTCGCAGTGCCGCCGCTGCTCGGTGTTCTGCCCGTATGGCATCGATACCGCCGAGGTTTCGATGGCCGCGCGCGAGATCATGGACTCGGTCGGCAAGGGGCAGAAGTACTGCAACGAGATCATCGGCAAGGTATTCAAAGTCGGTAACAACCTCGGCCTGCCGAAAGGTGCCATCCGCTCGACGCTCGAGGGCCTCGAGGAGGAGATCAAGGAAGAGACCGGCCTCGACGTGCGCATGCCGCTCGACGAGAAGGGCGCCGAGGTGCTGCTCGTCACGCCATCGGCGGACCTCTTCGCCGAGCCGCACATCCAGGGCCTGATGGGTTACGCCAAGGTGTTCCATGAAGCCGGCGTCACGTGGACGCTCAGCTCGTATGCCTCGGAAGCCGCCAACTTCGGCATGTTCATCGGCTCCTACGAGAACATGCGGGACGTTTCGCTGCGCATCCGCAAGGCGGCGCTCGACCTCGGCGTCAAGCGGATCGTCTTCGGCGAATGCGGTCACGCCTGGCGCGTCGCGTACTCGTTCCTCAATACGCTCGCGGGGCCGTTCGACTTCCTCGATCCGCGCTATCCGGTGCCGCAGCACATCTGCGAGTTCACCTACGATCTGATGAAGGACAACAAGCTCGTTTTCGACAAGTCGAAGAACGATCAATACCGCTTGACCTTCCACGATAGCTGCAACGTCGCGCGTGGCTCACGCATGGGCGACATGCCGGGCGGCCAGTTCGAGATCCCCCGTGCGATCCTGCGGGCCTCGTGCAACCACTTCTTCGACATGGCGCCGGAGACCATCAAGGAGCAGACATTCTGCTGCGGCGGTGGCGGCGGCCTGCTGACCGACGACCTCATGGAGCTGCGCGTGAAGGGCGCGCAACCGCGCATGCGCGCGCTCCAGCAGGTGCGCGAGGATCACGGCGTGACGCACATGGCGGCGATCTGCGCCATCTGCAAAGCCCAGTTCACCAAGGTCATGCCGAAGTACGGTTTCGAGATGGATAGCATCCTCTCGGTCCACCAGATGGTTGCGAATGCGATCGTGCTCACGGGGTCGACCCAGGCACGTGAGCTCGCGGAGAAGATGAACGCTGCAGCCGGAAACGGCCGAGCTGCCTAAGGAGGTAAAGCGATGAACGACATGGCGAACAAGCCCAAGTCCTCTGGCGCCCCGGCCGATGACACCAAGCTCACATTCCGCCGCTTCAAGAACGGCGACAACATGTGGACCGGCTGGCAGGACCTGACGGAGAAGATTTTCCAGGGCGACCACTCCTACAAGTGCCCGACCTACGTGCACCGCACGCCGCCGTGCCAGGGGTCCTGCCCTTCGGGTCACGAGATCCGCGGCTGGCTCGCCATCGCGCGCCAAATGGACAAGCCGCCGACGAAGGACATGAAGTGGCAGCAGTATGCGTTCGAGCGCATGATCGATGCCAACCCGTTCCCCGCCACCATGGGCCGCGTCTGCCCCGCCCCGTGCGAGGACGGCTGCAACCGTAACGAGGTCGACGACTTCGTCGGCATCAACGCCGTCGAGCAGTACGTCGGCGACTGGGCCAACGAGAACGGACTGAAGCTGCCGGCCGCGGGCGACTTCACGGGCAAGAAGGTCGCCGTCATCGGCGGCGGCCCGGCCGGCCTCGCGGCCGCCTACTTCCTGCGCCGCAAGGGTCACGCCGTCTCGATCTTCGAGGCGCACAGCAAGCTCGGCGGCATGATGCGCTACGGCATTCCCGGCTACCGCACGCCGCGCGACATGCTGGACAAGGAGATCGGCCGCATCCTCGACATGGGCGTCGACGTCCGCACCAACACCAAGGTCGGCACCGACATTTCCGTCGAAGAGCTGGAGAAGGCATTCGACGCGATCTTCTGGGCCGTTGGAGCACAGAAGGGCCGCGGTCTGCCGGTGCCGGGCTGGGAAGGCACCGAGAACTGCATCACCGGCGTCGAATTCCTCGATGCCTTCAACCAGGGCTGGGTCGTCGGCACCGCGAAGAAAGTCGTCGTCGTCGGCGGTGGTGACACCTCGATCGACGTCGCGTCCGTCGCTCGCCGTCTCGGCCACATCACCCACAAGGCCGAGAAGGACATCGACGCCCACAACGTGCTTGGCTACACGGCGCACGACGTCGCCGGCACGATGCGCCGCGAGGGCCTGCAATCGACGCTGACGTCGCTGTTCCCGCTCGAGAAGATGACCGCGTCGGAGCGCGAGCGCGAGGATGCCAAGCGCGAAGGCGTCACCATCCTCGGCGGCGTGATGCCGCTCGAGGTGCTGCGTGACGAGAACGGCCTCGCCCGCGGCCTCAAGATGTGCAAGTGCGTGATGAAGGGCAACACGCCGGAGAAGGTGCCGGACAGCGAGTTCGAAATCGAAGCCGACATCATCATCTCGGCGATCGGCCAGATGGGCGACCTCACCGGCGGCCTCGCATCGCTCGACGGCGGCAAGGGCTTCGTCAACGTGACGCCGCTCTATCAGGTGAAGGGCAAGCCGCAGCACTTCGCCGGTGGCGACATCGTACGTCCGCACCTGCTGACCACCGCCATCGGCCACGGCCGCATCGCCGCGGAGAGCATCGACCACTTCCTCAACGGATCGCCTGTCGACAAGCGCCCGAAGGTGGACGTGCACCACTTCAACCTGCTGCGCGAGTTGCATCAGCGCGCGCTCGATCCCGAGCCCTACAAGCACGGCCAGACGCGCGGCACCAACGCCGCCAAGTTCGCCATTCATAACTACGAGGATCTCTCGGGCAGCCAGATCATCCCGCACAGCGACCTGTTCAAGGGGCACTTCAAGTACGAGGCCCGCGGCAAGCGCGAGGAAAAGCACATCGGCGCCGACGAGGTGCTCGGCAACTTTGAAGAGCGCATCCAGGGCCTCACCGAGCAGCAGGCGATCAACGAGGGCAAGCGTTGCATGAGCTGCGGCATGTGCTTCGAGTGCGACAACTGCGTGATCTTCTGCCCGCAGACGGCCGTGAAGCGTGTGCCGAAGAAGGAGCGTGCCGTCGGCCGCTACGTCTATACCGAGTACTCGATGTGCGTCGGCTGCCACATCTGCGCCGACGTCTGCCCGACGGGCTACATCGAGATGGGCCTCGGCCAGTAAGGACGATCGTTGATGCGCATCGCATGGCATATCGGCAGGGTCGCGGCGGCATGGCTGCTGCTCGCGATCCTGTCTCTCGGGGTGTTACCGGACCCGGCATCCGCTGGCCCGCCCCAGGTCGCCAAGGGACGCGGCGACAAGTGCGTCGCGGAAACGGGGTGGATGCGCCGTAACCATATGAGCGTGCTGAAGCACCAGCGTGACGGCACCGTGCACGAAGGGCTGCGCACCAGCACGTTCAGCCTCAAGGGTTGCGTCGACTGCCACGCGGTCAAGGGCGACGACGGAAAGGCGGTGACGGTTGCCGATCCCAAGCACTTCTGCCGTACGTGCCACGACTATGCGGCGGTGAAGCTCGACTGCTTCGAGTGCCACGCCTCGCGTCCCGAAGGCGCGGCGACGCAATCGGGCGCGGCCGACGCGGACCCTCACAACGGCGATGTGGCGGCCCTCTCCGCCTACCTGAAGGAGGTTCAGCGATGAGCTGCTCGAGCTTCGAGGAACGCTCAGCGAAGAATGGCGGTGGCTGCGGCAGCGGTTGCGGCTGCGCATCGGGCGGCGCGTCGCTCCAGTCCGACGAGATCGCACCGATCAGCGCCGCACGCCGCTTCTTCCTAAAGTCTGCTTCCGCATTCGCGACCATGGCGCTTGCGCCGGGCGTCACGTTGATGGCCTACGCCGAGAGCACGCCGGCCAATGCCCGTCCAGCGGACCAGAAGGTCTCGGCCAAGAACCGCTGGGGCCTGCTGATCGACGCCGGCAAATGCCAGGACGGTTGCTCGAGCTGTGTCACGGCTTGCTCGACGGAGAACGGCTGGGCAACGCCAACGCGCCCGGAGACGGACGCGCAGTGGATCCGCAAGCTCACGGTTCGCGATCCGAAGAACGGCTCGCAGTTCTCGCTGCCGATGATGTGCCAGCACTGTGCCAATCCGCCGTGCGTCGACGTGTGCCCGACGGGTGCCTCGTTCAAACGCGCCGACGGCATCGTGCTGGTCGACCGCCACATCTGCATCGGCTGCCGCTATTGCATGATGGCGTGCCCGTACAAGGCGCGTTCGTTCGTCCACGAGCCGCTGCAGGACCAGAAGGAATATGCGCCGCGCGGCAAGGGCTGCGTCGAGAGCTGCACGATGTGCGTTCATCGCGTCGATTCCGGCCGCACGCCCGCGTGCGTCGAGGCCTGCACGAAGACCGGCAACAACGCGATGATCTTCGGCGACCTCAACGATCCCAATTCCGAGATCGCGAAGCGCGTCGCGACCTACCGCACGACGCGCATCCGCGACGACCTCGGCACGGATCCCGGCGTCTACTACCAGAATATCTGACGAGACCCGCCGGCCACGCGCCGGCGCCAAGGTCCGAAGGACGAGAACAACCATGGCGCATATCACGTATCAGAAGCTCGACGACCACAGCGTGCTGTTCTGGGGGCTGCTCGCCATGCACGCCGCCCTCATCATGGTCGGGCTCGGCGCCGTCCTGTACATGGAGCATCACGGTCACATCGTCACGGGCATGAACAATGCCGTGGTGTGGGGCACGCCGCACGTGTTCGCCGTGTTCTTGATCGTCGCCGCCTCCGGCGCACTCAACGTCGCGTCGATCTCTTCCGTGTTCAACCGGCTCGCCTACAAGCCGTTCGCACGCCTCTCCGGTGTGCTTGCAATCGCGCTGCTGGCCGGCGGCCTCGCGGTACTGGTGCTGGACCTCGGACGGCCCGAGCGTCTGACCGTCGCCATGACGACCTATAACTTCAAGTCCATCTTCTCCTGGAACATCTATCTCTACACGGGCTTCCTGGTCATCGTGGCGGCCTACCTGTTCACGATGATGGATCGGGGGACCGCTCGCAATCCGGCCTACACCAAGGCCGCTGGCTGGTTCGCGTTCGTGTGGCGCCTCGCGCTCACCACGGGCACCGGCTCGATCTTCGGCTTCCTCGTCGCGCGCGAAGCCTACGACGCGGCGATCATGGCGCCGCTGTTCATCGCCGCATCGTTCCTCTACGGTCTCGCATTCACGGTTCTGGTGCTGCTCACCATGTGCCGCGAGACGCGCCAGCGCCTGCTCAACGACGAGATGGTGTCGAGCTTCCGCGGCCTGCTCATCATCTTCGCGCTGGCGGTGCTCTACTTCACTATCGTCCAGCACCTGACGAACCTCTATGCCGCGCAGCATTGGGACGTCGAGATGTTCATCCTGCGCGACGGCGGCATCTATACGAAGCTGTTCTGGCTCGGGCACATCGTCGTCGGGCTGGTTATTCCAGCGGGCCTTCTGCTGCTCGCCGGAAGCAATGCCGGCAAGGCTTACATCTCCGAGCGGCGCGCGCTCACCGTCGCCTCGATCCTCGCTCTGATCGGCGGCCTCTGCTTCATGTACGTGACCATCATCGGCGGACAGGCGTTCCCGCTCAAGCTGTTCCCCGGCAAGGAGGTGTCGAGCTCGTTCCTCGACGGCCAGATCGCAAACTACGCGCCGTCGCTGCCGGAGGTCCTGCTCGGCATCGCCGGTGTCTCGATCGCCATGCTCATAACCGGCGTGGCGCTGAAGGTGATGCCGTTTCTGCCGAAGGGCGAAGAGTACGACGGCTGAGGCGAGGCGCGCGACTGGGCGCCTCGCGGCCGGCTCGCGGGAGGCCGTTCGATCAGCGGCGCCGCGGTTCCGACCAGCCGATGCATCTTGAAACCAGGAGTCGCGTGAGTTGGCCCACCTGCTGATCGCCGCCGCACACAAGTCCTCCGGCAAGACGACGGTGACGCTCGGCTTGGCGCGTGCGCTGCGCGAACTCGGCCTCGCGGTGCAGACCTTCAAGAAGGGGCCGGATTATATCGATCCGATGTGGCATGCGCGCGCGGTCGGGCGGCCTTGCTACAATCTCGATTTCAACACCCAGAACCGCGACGAGATCGCGGCCATGTTCGCTGAGAAATCCGCAGGTTCCGACATCTCGATCATCGAGGCCAACAAGGGACTGTTCGACGGCGTCGATCTCGAGGGCAGCGACAGCAATGCCGCGCTGGCGAAACTGCTCGGTGCGCCGGTCATTCTGGTTGTCGATACCGAAGGCATCACGCGCGGCATCGCGCCCTTGCTGCTCGGCTACCGCATGTTCGACCCCGCGGTGCGCATTGCCGGTGTCGTACTGAACAAGGTCGCAGGCCCTCGTCACGAGGCCAAGCTGCGCGAGGCCGTCGCCCGCTACACCGATCTGCCGATCCTCGGATGCCTGCGGCGTGACGAACGCCTCGCCGTGCGTGAACGCCACCTCGGACTTACTACGCCCTCGGAGACGGGCGAGGTGGAGACCCGCATTGCCGCGATCAGCGATGCCGTGCGGGCGAGCTTCGACCTCGACGCGATCCGTTCACTGGCGGCAACCGCTCCTCCCGTTGCCAGACCGCCAAGTGTACCGGCGCCAGCCGACGCTCCGGTGGGGGCGAAAGTTCGCATCGCGGTCGCCCGCGATACTGCGTTCGGGTTCTACTATCCCGACGATCTCGAGACCCTCGAGCGGGCAGGTGCAGATCTCGTCTTTTTCGACACGCTCTGCGACCAGCGTTTGCCCGACGCCGATGGACTGCTGATCGGCGGCGGATTCCCCGAGACGCAGATCGAGGCCCTCGCCGCCAACAGCGGACTTCGCGCCGATATTCGCGCCGCGATCGAAAGCGGCATGCCAGCCTACGTTGAATGCGGCGGGCTCATGTACATGTGCCGCAGCATCTCGTTCGGCGATGAAACGGGCGACATGGTCGGCGTCGTACCGGGCGACGCGGTGATGAACCCCAAGCCGCAGGGCCGCGGCCAGGTTCGCCTCGTCGAAACCGCCGCGTCGCCATGGCCGGCCTGCGACGGCGCGGGCGGAGAAGGCACGCGGATCAACGCGCACGAGTTCCATTACGCCGCCATTCGCAACTTGCCCGCCGGGCTCGACTACGCCTTCGACGTGGCACGCGGAGAGGGCATCGACGGCCGCAACGACGGTATCGTGGTGCAAAATCTGCTGGCCACGTTCACGCATCAGCGCGATACCAGTCGCAATCCCTGGGCACGCCGCTTCGTAGCATTCGTACGAGAGCGCAAGGCTGCCCGGTTACGCACCAACGACGCTCGCGCCGCGACGCCGATGAGCCGGCGCCCAACACAAAGCCAGCTCTCGACATCCTGAGCCGCAACGAACAGGAGCCGACGATCATGACCAATTCTGCCCGCTTCGACGAGACCATCAAGGCCATCGATGCCGCCAATGCGGACGACCCACGCTCGACGGTCGTCGGCGGCGTGAAGCGCCCCTACGAGGTTGTCTACGCCGAGCGCATGACCGAGCGCCTCGCCGCTATGTATCCGGATGCTTCCGAGACGCTGCGCATCGCCGCGCGCGCCCAGCACATCCGCCGCTGGGATATCCCGCGAGACCGTTTCCCCGAGGGCCGCACCGGCTATAACGACTGGCGCAAGACTTGCCGGGAGCATCACGCCAAACTGATTTCGCAGCTCATGGCCAAGAGCGGCTACTCGGAAGACGAGATCGCCCGCGTGGTGATGATGGTGAAGAAAGAGCAGCTCAAGAAGGACCGCGAGAGCCAGGCGCTCGAGAACGTCGTCGACGTGGTCTTCGTCGAGCACTACATCGATGAGTTCCTCGCCAAGTACTCGAGCTACGACGAGGACAAGGTTCTCGACATCGTCGGCAAGACGCTGCGCAAGATGTCGCCGAAGGGGCATCAGGCGGCACTCGCACTCGACCTGCCCGAGGCCAAGCGCGCGCTCATCATGAAGGCCGTCGAGCGCGAGGCGGATACGCTGGCCAAGCTCGCCGCCGTCGCCATCGACTGATCGCGGTCCGTGCGTTTCCGGCAGCGCCTTGCAATCGCGGGGCGGGATCGCCATTTGGACCAAACATCGCAAAACGCGAATGTTAAATCTCGACAAGCACGGCCCGACAAGCGGGCCGGCAGGAAACGCGGGGTGCCGCCAAGCGGGCCCGAGGGTGAGGGAAGACAATTCATGGCCGTAACCAAGAATGCGATCATCGACAGGCTGAAGACGGTTCCGGGGCCGGACGGCACGGGCAACCTGGTCGATCTCGGCCTCGTCTCTGAAACGGTGGTCAAGGAAGACCGGGTCTATTTCTCGATCACCGTTCCGATCGAGCGCGCAGGCGAGCTCGAAGCGATGCGTCGCGCCGCAGAGGATGCCGTGAGGCAGGTGCCGGGCGTCGGCAACGTCACGGCGGTCCTGACCGCGGAATCGGCGGGCTCGAAATCCTCCAACGGCTCGGCTGAGCCCGCCCGTGCCCCTTCGCCCCCGGTGGCCGCACAGCCGCGCGGCGTCACCTCAATTCCCGGCCTGCCCGGCGTCCGGCACATCATCGCCGTCGCGTCCGGCAAGGGCGGCGTCGGCAAGTCGACGACAGCGGTCAACCTCGCGCTCGGCCTGCAGGCGCTCGGCCTCAAGGTCGGCATGTTCGACGCCGACATCTACGGTCCCTCTCAGCCTCGCCTGCTCGGCCTCACCGGGCAGCACCCGACCGCGACCGCGGACCAGCAGAAGCTGATCCCACTCAAGGCATTCGGCCTCGACGTCATGTCGATCGGCTTTCTCATCGAGGAGGACATGCCGATCATCTGGCGTGGCCCGATGGTCGTGCAGGCGCTGCAGCAGATGCTGTTCGACGTTGCCTGGAATATCGACGGCGATCTCGATGCCCTCGTCATCGACATGCCGCCCGGCACCGGCGACGTGCAGCTGACGATCGCGCAGCAGGTGCCGATCACCGGCTCGGTAATCGTCTCGACGCCGCAGGATCTCGCCCTGATCGACGCCCGCAAGGGTCTCGGCATGTTCAAGAAGGTCGATGTGCCGGTGCTCGGCATCGTCGAGAACATGAGCTTCTTCATCGCGCCCGATACGGGCAAGCGCTACGACATCTTCGGCTCCGGCGGCGCCGAGCGCGAGGCGGATAAGCTCGGCCTCAAGTTCCTCGGCGGCGTGCCGTTGCACATGGACATCCGCGAGTTGTCCGACGCCGGCACGCCTGTCACCGCGATCCGCGCGGAAAGCGCTGAGGCGGCCGTCTATCGCGACATCGCGGAAAAGGTCTGGGCCGAGGTGCAGTCGCTCAAGGGCGTCGAAGTGCCGGTGATGAAGATCTCGCCCAACCGCGACAGCCTGAAGGTCACGTTCAAGGACGGCTACTCCTACGACTTGCCGGCCGAGTACCTGCGCGTGCTGAGCCCCTCCGCCGAGGTGCAGGGCCATTCGGCCGAGCAGCGCGTGACCGTGCCGGGCAAGCGCAACGTCAAGATCCAGATGCTGAAGCCGGTCGGCAAGTACGCCGCGAAGATTACGTTCGACGACGGCCACGACACCGGCCTCTACACGTGGTCGTACCTGCTCGAGCTCGGGCAGGAGAAGGACCAGCGTTGGAAGGGATATCTCGAGGAGCTGGCGGCGAAGGGCCTGAAGCGCGATTAAAGCTTCAAATCGGACGCACGGACGAGCGTGCCGCGGGCTGTATAGGCGCGGAGCACCACCGCGCTGCTCGATAGCCCGCAAAGGCACACCGCATCGAGCCACGGAATTGATGAGCGAAGGACGGAGCAAGCGATGCTCCGTCCTTTTTTTGCTTCTGGAAAATTAGCGGCCGCCGGCGCTGACGGGGGGGAGGGAGCAGTGCACCGGCGGCCGTCCCCGCTGCGGGGAGCCGGACCGCTCGTAAGGCGATCGCGGATATGAAACTGCGAGGGCCGCTGAATTTCGGGGACCGGTCGAGCCCGTCAGCTCGCCGGCATGACGGCGATGTCGCGGATCGGCTGTTCGGCGCCTTCGAGCTTGCCGACCATCGTCGCCTTGCCGGTGTCGAGCGCGACGGTGTGCAGCACGTTGTCGGCGACGAGCCAGGCCGTGTTCGTTCCATCCGCTGTCGTCGCAACGTCGAAAGCAAAGGTCTTACCGCTTGCGAGGCCAAGCTTGCCGATGGCCTTCAGCGTTCCGTCGTTGGGCTTCGTCTGCTGAATGAGCGCGACGATCGTGGCATCGATGTTGAACATCGCCGTCTTCTCGGGCTTGCCGTAGGAGTTGGTGTAGGCCGCCGCGACCACATTCGGCTTCTCGCCGGCATGCATGTCGCCGGTTTCGAAGGCGAGGCTGCCATCCGTCACGACCTTGCCGGTGGCGAGGTCAGCCCGCAGATTGGTTCCGTCACTGCCCATGAAGCGCAGCTTGTCGGCTGCCGGGTTGAAATCGACGATCGCACTCGCGTTGGCCGGGATCATCTTGTCGAGCGTCGTCACCTTGGTTGCCTCGCCCGTGGCGACGTCGATCGTGACGACCGTTCCATCGGCCCCGACCCCGTACAGTTTCTTGTCCGAGGGGCGCACGTCGATGCCGAGAAGGCGTTGAACACCTTTGACCGTCACGGCCTTTCCGACCGCCGGCTTGCCCTCCTCGATCATGACGAGAGTGTTGTCGCCGACGAGGCCGACAGCACTGGCGGCCAGAGCGGCAGGTGCGGCGGCTCCACTCGCGAGAAGGGTGACGATGGCCAGATGGATGGTTCGCATGGCATGCTCCCTGAGTTGTTCAGCGTTTCACAGGCCATGACCGCCGGTGGTACCGGGGTAACTTTCGCCTGCGTGTTTGGAGAACACGGGGCGGCCAGCGTTTGGATGCAGGGATGCTCCAATTTTAATTTCTGTCCGTAAGAGGCTGCATCCAAACACGCGGTCTTGCGTGTTGAGTGATGGGCGGCATGCCGTCTTTTTCAATCGCGGCCTGGGGGCGCGCACCTGATGCTGGACTATTCAGAGATGATTTCGGGCTGTGCGCGGGGGGACCGGTCGGCGCTCCGATCCCTGTTCGAGCAGGAAGCGGGCCGGCTCATCGCCGTTGCCCAGCGCATCGTGCGGCGGCGCGACATTGCCGAGGAAGTGGTTCAGGATGCCTTCGTGCAAATCTGGCAGAATGCCGCGAGCTTTGATGCGAGCGTCGGCTCGGCCCGTGGTTGGATCTATACCATTGTCCGCAACCGGTCGCTGAATGTGATCCGGGATGCCAACCGGGAGGACCTGCTCGACGGCGACGCGCTCGAAGCCGCGCGCGAAAGCCACTCGGTCATCGACGACGCCTTCGACCGGCTATCGCAGTCGAGCCGGCTCAGAACGTGTCTCGAGGCCATCGAGGTCGAGAAGCGCAAGAGCCTGCTGCTATCCTACGTCGCTGGCTACTCTCACGGCGAAATCGCGGGTCTGCTCGGCGTTCCGCTCGGCACCGCCAAATCCTGGGTGAAGCGCGGCTTGCAGGCCCTCAGGGAGTGCATGGCATGAGCGATGCGACCGACAGAAGGGCCGAACTGCACGACTTGGCGGGCGAGTATGTCCTCGGCCTCGCCAGCGACGCCGAGCGGGCGGCGTTCGAGCAGATGCTGTCACACGACGTCGATGCGCGCGAGGCCCTTGCCGTTGCGCGCGAGCGGTTTCTCGAACTCGATACCAGCGCCCTGCCCGTGCCGCCGACACCGGAGCTTTGGGCCAGGATCGAAACTGCGCTGGAGCGCCCGCAAACAAGTGACCGTCCCGACAATATCGTCCCATTTACCGGCCGGCGCGATGCAAGCGCCAATGCCGCCGTACCGGGCGGGCGGGTTTCGCGGCGCGCGTTCTGGCAAGGCTTTGCAGCCGCGAGCCTGTTGGCGACGTTGGGCGGCGGCCTCGGCCTTTACCAGATTGCCCAGCGCAAACCGCGAATGATCGTCGTATTGCTCGACGCCACGGCGCAACCGGTATCGATCGTGGAGACCTACGAGGGCCAGCGCATCCGTATCGTGCCGCTGATCGACATCGCGGTGCCGGAGGGCAAAACCCTTCAGGTGTGGACGTTGCCGAGCCGTGAAACCGGGCCTGTATCGATGGGCCTGATGCATGGTCCGGCAGTGACGACCCTCGACGGGCCGACGCTCCCCCCGCCGAAACCGGACCAGCTCTACGAGATCACGATCGAGCAGGCCGGAGGCTCACCGACAGGCAAGCCGACCGGCCCAATCGTCGGCAAAGGTTTCGCTAAGCTGCCGCACATCTGAGCCAAGCGTTAGGCGCTCTTCACAGACCGGCAGCCGGCGCATGCAGATTACGCGACGATCAAGCTCTTCCACTGCGCCTCGGGCAACCCCGCGCCGATGAATGCCGCGCGGGCCTGCTCGATCAATGCAGCCTCGCCAGCGGCATAGACGTCAGCGCCGGTAAGGTTGTCGGTCGACCTGGCAATGCCTGCGATGGTCGCCGGCGCATCGGCATCGACGGCGAAGCTCTCGAAGCGGAAATGTTCGAGCGCGTTGGCATACGAGCGAAGCAGGTTTTCCTGATACGCCCCTTCGGCATTTGCGAACCGGTAGAGCGTGATCGACGGCGCCTGCTCGAGCGACAGCGCATGCTGTAGCAGGCTCTTGATCGAGGCGAAGCCCGGACCCGCGGCGATCAGGACCAGCGGCCGCTCCGAAGCATCGTCGAGAACGAAGGTGCCGAACGGGCCACGGACCACGACCTCCTCGTTCGGCTGCAGGTTTGCGAACATCCGTTCGCGCTGCTCATCCTCCGCATCGCACTCGACATGCACCTCGATGCGCCGCTCCTCGCACGGGCACCCGGCCACCGGCACGATGCGGCTCTCACCGCCAAGCGTGATCTCGAACGACTGGCCGGCGAGATAACGCATGCGTTCGGCGCGCGGCGACAGCAGATGGAGGGCGATGCGTCGACCGCCGAGCGGCTCCACCAGACGCACGCGCGCCCGGATCGTCTGCTCGGGGATATCCGCCACGCCGGCCATCGGCACCTCGATCGCGATGTCGCGAACGGCGGTGTACGAGCACGACAGCGCATACCCCTGCGCTTTATCGGTTGCGGAGAGTACAAAGTCGTGCGGGCGAACCTTCACGACGTCGCCCTCGACAATCCGACATTTGCAGTCACCACAACTGCCATTGCTGCAGCCATAGGGAAGCGAGAGGCCAGCACGCAGCCCCGCTTCGAGGATCGTCTCGTTGCCGACGATCTCGAACGGATGCCCCTTCGGCAGCACTTTCACCTGGGCCGACATGACCCGCATGATCCTTTCCCTGGCGACGAGCTCCTCCCAGCGTTGCATGTCGGCGGCGGGAGCCGCCATCTCGCGCTTCAGCCAGGAGAGGAAGTGCTCGGCGAAATGCGGGGCAATATCTCCCAGCTCGCGCGCCTCGTCGAGCTTTGCCGGAATCCACCCCTGCACCCGCTCGAAATGCCTGAGCCGGGAATGGGCGGCAGCATAGTCGCGGCTGAGCGCCTTCAGGCGCTCGTACAGGACAGCAGCGTCGGGAAGGGATGCTGGCTCCGGGGGCTTGGAATGCGCGGTCGCCTTGATTTCCTCGACGCGCCGGATCTCGGCGTCGTCCTCCATACGCACGTCGGGGAAGAGCCTCAACACCTCCTGCAGATCGACATGGCCATCGAACGTTTTCAATTCACCCTTCTGCGCCATGCGCTGGAGGGCCGATCGCGGTTGGCCGACGAGACGTGCGAGCCGGCTGAGCGGGATGAGCTGCGCCATGGTTGATACCTGGAAATGTGCCGTCTCCGCGCAGGGGCAGAGATTCGCCGGGAGGCGCAACGGCGGATCGACGGGCAGCGGCCCGCGCAGGGTTGGAGAGGGCGCAGCACCGCCACACGCTCACTGCGCGCCGCGCCCCCGTTCCACGAAATGTCAGTATGTCGAGCCGAACGACAGATCGCGGGTGTCGTGCGGAGCTGGCACGCCAGCGAGGCGCGATCCCTGAGCGACAGGACCGCCCGGAAAGAGCTGATAGAGGTACTTGCTGCCACCCTCGGCGGCGAACGCCTCGTTGAGCTCGTTCGCCAGAAGGCGCGCGTGCGGAGCCCTACCGCGCGTCACATAGATCTCACGCAGCAGGTTGATCGCCTTCATGTGGGCTGGTGTGAGCTCGATGCCTTCCGTACTGGCGAGGCTGCGGGCCTTGTCCTCGTTCCACGCTGCGACCTCGTCGGCGCGAACGAGCTGGGCGGGATCGCCCGGCGCACCGCCATTCATTTGCAACAGCTTGTTGATGTCGGTGTCGGACATCGCAACCTCCCTCGTGCTCCGGGACTTTGCCCTGTGTTTCAACTTGGACGTCAAACTTGCAGCTCTTGCCGGCTCATTGGAGCGGGTATGCCCCGCCCGATCGTCGCCCGTGATGCTCTCACGCGCGCGGCTTGGGGTCGCGCAACCGATCGAACCAGTCGTGCGGAATCTCGGTATGCTCGGGGAACTCGATCTCGACGTTGCTCGGCAACTGCAGACGCTGTTGGAGATAGGGCGAAAGCCCGCCGACGAACTGGCGGAGATTGCCGCACACGTCGCACAGGATGTACACGCGCCCATCGATCCGCCGCGGCCGCCAACCACGCGGCAGTGCGTCCTTGAGAAGGATCGGCCCCTTCACCTCGAGCGTGTACTCGGCTTGGCACGCGTCGCAGCAGATCTTCATGTCACCCCTCCAGGGGGAGCGCGCCGGAACGCCGCCGCTCAACGGCGTACCCGCGAGCGGTGCAGGCCACCACCCGGAGCGTCCTCGAAATCGAAGCGCGCGTCGGGCGCGAGGCCGAGGTGCTCTTGCAGATAGGTCGAGACGCCGCCCTTGAAATGGCGAACGCTGCCGCAACAGTCGCAGAGCGTGAACGTGCGCCCACCAATGCGGCGCACGGCCCAGCCGTGCGGCAACCCGGTTTCGGGAGACAGCGCCGCATCGGCCGGATAGGGCGGCATCTTGCAGGCGTCACAGGAAAGTTTCGTCATCTGAAGTCGTCGCTGCCTCCGCGCGGCGCCGAGTGTTGCGGAAACGGCCGGCTTACCGGCTCTACTTTTGTAGCAGTATCACGCACTCCACTGAGCGCGGCAAGGGCTGAGAGCGCGGCCTTTTTCCAGGGTGTCTCGGCCCGCAGCGCCGAGGCGCGTCGGGTATTGGCGGCGTGACTTCGAATGAAAGTGGCGCCACCGCGCTCATCGCGCAGCGGCGCCGCTCGTTCTCGTCGCAATTCGCGTATCGCCCTCAGAACTTCAGCGTCATGCCGACGTTGATCGAGCGACCAGGGCTCGGAACGTTGCCAACCTCACGCGGACCGAGCGCCGGATCGCGGTTGCCCATCGACGGCTCGATGTAGATGCCGCCAAGCGGATGCTCATAGTACGTATCGAACAGGTTGGTGACGCCGAGGTCGAAGCGCCAGCGCTCCCACTCGTAGCTCGTGCGCAGATTGACGAGCGCATAGGCGCCCGTTTCGAGTTCGTTGCGCGTCGTATCGACGTTGTGCTTGCCGGCGACGAGGTCGAGCTCGACGGCGCTCGACCAGCCGCCGAAGCGGTGCGTCAGGGCAAGACGCGTGTTGAACGGCATCATGTGATAGAGGCTCACGCCCGTATCTGCGTTCTCGCCGTGGACGTAGCTGGCGACGCCCGTCAACGCGAACTTGCCATACTCGGTGACGCCGAGCGGCATCGCACCCGTGATGTTAACGCCGTAGAGTTCAGCGTCGTGGTTGGTGAATTGCAGATTGACGAAACCCGCGTGTGCCGCGCCGAATGAATCGCCGAGCTTCCGCACGCCGATGTAGTCCTCCACGTAGGTGTAGTAGGGCGTCACCTTGAGGCCGTACTCGCCGTCACCCGAGTGCCAGCCAAGCGTGATGCTTGCGGTATGCGCACGCTCGGGTTTGAGATCCAGGTTGCCAGTGTAGCCGTTGCCGTCGCCGAACCAGCCCAACATGTTGAGCGCCATCTGCGGGGCCGTCATGGCGGTGTCGCCAACCGGGCTGCTCCATGCGTAGCGCTCGTAGAGGTTCGGCGAGCGCATCTTCATGGCATAGCCGAGTTCGACGAGAGAGGTGCGCGACGGCTCGTAGCGCAGCAGCGCGGTCGCGTCGAAATTGGTGTCCGTGCGCGCATGATCACGTGCGTTGAAGGCGTATGCATCAGGACCGTAGACCGCTCCGGCGTTGTAGCCTTGCACGTTGCCGGTATCCATCCAAACCATGTCGTTGCGCACGCCGAGCAGAGTCGACCAGGCGCGGTCCCACTGCCGCTCCCACTCGATGAACGTGCCGAGACGGTCACGCGTCGCGCCGTTGAGAACCTGATAGGTGTCGCAGCACATCATTCCCATGCCCGCGACTGGCGGCCACCAGTCGTCAATGGCGTAGTGGTGGAATTCGTTGCCAATACGCAGCGTATCGGCATCGCTCACGTTGATCTCAGCCTTTATGGAGTAGCCGGCATCCTCCGCGTCTGTCCGCATGGGCATCTTACGCCCGTTCGGCATCATCATCGCCATCATCGGGTCGAGGTTGTATTTTTTGTCGGGCAGGAAATCCATCATGTGCTCGACGTGCTGGTAGAAGGCGCGCGCGTCGAGCTTGCCCCAACTGAACTTGCCGAGATAGCGCATGTTGAGGAACCAGGTCTCGTTGTCGACCATGTCCATGCGTTGGTTCACATACCCCTGGTAGGGGATGAACTGCAGGCCGCCCTGGACGACGAACAGATCGCCGCCGTTCTTGATCGCCACCTGCGCCGAGTGGTTCTGCGCTTCGTACTCGGTCGAGGCGATGCGCTCGCCATTCCCGTCCTTGTAGTCGTAGCCGCGCGCCCAGGCGCCAGCGTAATCGACACTGACCCTGTCGGTCGCCGCGTGGGCGGTGGCCGAAGTGCCGAGCTGATCGCCGTTCGAACGATAGAACGTCGAAATCGTGCCGGCAGCGTGTGCGCCCTCGCCAGCATGGGCGAAGTGAGGCGGCGCGCTATCGACGATCACTGTGCCGGCGATACTGTCGCCGCCCTTCGATACCGGAGTGACGCCAGCGACCACCTCGATGCGGGCCACCTGCGCCGGATCAGCATAGGAGAGAGGCGGGTTCATGTGATTGGCGCACGCGCTCGAAACCGCCATGCCGTTGAGCAGGATCTTCACGCGGTCGTCGTTGAGGCCGTTGATTGCCGGAAGACCGGAAACGGCACCCGCCTGATAGATGCTGACGCCGGCGGCGCGCGTCAGCAGCGACGCGGTATCGCTGGTCGCGACGCGATCCGGCGCCAGTGACTGGCTGCGTAGCGTGGTCGTCGTCGCGGGTACGCCGAGGCCAGTGCTCGCCACTCCCGCCGCCGCGCGTTCGGCGACAACCTCGGCCGGCTCAGCGTCGGGTTGCACGGTCGCCGCACTCTCCGGCGCAGGGGCAACAGCGGGCACATCGTTCGCGGTGGACGGCTTCGCCGGCTTCTTCGATTTCACGGACGCCGTTGCCGGCTTAGCCACGGGCTTCGCGGTCTGCTGGTTGACGACGATGGGGGGCAACTCGCTGCTTGCCGCCGTCTGCTGGGCATTGGCTTCAAAGACCGGCACCATCATGGCGCCTGTAAGAGCGGTCCCGCAGAGGAGCCAAACGGAAGGGCTCGGTGCCGTGCGCGGGCGATGGCCGTGTTGCCGGTCGTACCGGTTTCGCAGTGGGGAGGAGGTTCGCATGAGGCAAGATCCGTTGTGCCGTAGGCGCGGACTCTCGGGCCGCATTCCACACGGAAACGCTGCTGACAGACTTGCGCGCGCCGCGGGCGCATCGGCACATGCCAACGCTATCCCATGGTCGGTGAGCGAAGTCGTTGAACGGAGATGGATGTGAGGATGGCGGGTAGGACACCGCTCGCGCGGGCCGATTGAGCCGCAGCTCAAAGGCGCCGGCAGGTGTTATGTCCCTGGCCGCGCGTGCGCTACCGCCATATCAGGCAGCAGGTGGGCCGCGGCTCTTCGGCGAGATGGCGTGGCCGACGAAGACCGCATCGTCCATCGCCAATTCGAATACCCGCTCGATGGCGACAACGGGCAACGCCGCGACGATGGCCGGCAGCACCGCGAGATGGAACGCGGCGAGCCCCTTGCAAATCGGGCAACTCGTCTCGTTCTCGACGGGAGAGATCGGTTGCTGCGCATCGGTCACCGGACCTGATGCAGCCCCGCCCGGCAGACAGTTGACGTGCAGAGCGGCGATGAGTGTGCGCTCGACGGACCGCTCGGCAAAACGTGAGGACAAGTGCCAGGGCACGAGCGTGGCATACGCCAACACGCCGAACAGCGCCAACGCTGCGGCGACACGCTGGGCGGCGCTCGTCCGGAACCATTTCATCCGCGCAACGTAACCCCGGCGCGTCCATGCACACAACAAGCAAGACGTCGCAAAGATGCCATCGGCGCCACAAGTTGCCCGCGAGCACCGCGATAGCGTTCTGCGCGAACGCGGTGCCGCCCCATTGCAGCTATCGCTCTGGATGGGCCAGCGCGTGATTCACGCTCTCGACGGACGCGCTCCGCGCTGCCATCTCGACCGAGCGCACAATCGAACCGAGATCAGGGTGCGATTCACGCTCTCGACGGACGCGCTCCGCGCTTCCATCTCGGCCGATCGCACCCTAGAGCCGCCGGTACAGCAGCCGCGCGCGGATCGTGCCGGGCATGGAGCGGATTTCGGCGAGGATGTCACGAGCACCGGAGAGAAGGTCGTCGCAATCGAGCACGACATAACCGATCTCGCCGTCCGTCTGGTAGTACTGCGCAGCGATGTTGACGCGGTGCTTCGCGAACACCTCGTTCAAGCGCTGCAACTCGCCGGGAAGATTGCGCTGCACCTGGATGAAGCGCGTGCCGTGGGGGCGGATCGGCAACTGCACCTGCGGGAAGTTCACCGCGCCGACGGTCGAGCCAACATCGGAATACTCGATGAACTTCTTGGCGACCTCCGAGCCGATGCGCTCCTGTGCTTCCTCTGTGGAGCCGCCGACGTGTGGTGTCAGGATAACGTTGTCGAGACCTTGCAGCGGCGAGTTGAAGCGGTCCGAGTTAGACTTCGGCTCGACCGGGAAAACGTCGATGGCGGCACCCGCGAGATGCCCGTCCTTGAGCGCCGCGGCCAGCGCCTCGATATCGACCACCGTGCCGCGCGCGTTGTTGATGAGGTAGGCGCCCTTCTTCATCCCGCGGATCTGCTTCTCGCCGATCATGCCGCGCGTCTCCGGCGTCTGCGGCACATGCAGCGAGACCACGTCTGATTTCGCCAGCAGCTCGTCGAGCGTGTCTGTCGGCTCGACGTTGCCATGGCGCAGCTTGTCGGTCAGATCGAAGAAGATGACGCGCATGCCGATCGCCTCGGCGAGAACGGCAAGCTGGCTGCCGATGTTGCCGTAGCCGACGATGCCGAGCGTCTTAGCGCGCACTTCGCCCGCACCTTCCGCCGTCTTCTGCCAGATGCCCGAGTGAGCCGCCATCGATTTGGGGAACGTACGCCGGTAGAGCATGATGATCTCGGCGATCGTCAACTCCGCGACTGACCGCGTGTTCGAGAACGGCGCATTGAATACCGGCAACCCCATGTCGCGTGCGAAATCGAGAGCGACCTGATTGGTGCCGACCGAGAAGCATCCGATGGCGATGAGCGAGCGGTTGCCGTCCAGCACCTCTGGCGTCAACTGCGAACGCGAGCGAATGCCGACCATGCTGGCACCTTCGAGTGCCGCCTTGAGCGCCGGACCCTCGAGCGCCTTCGCGTGATGCTCGATGTTCGTATAACCGGCGGCCTTCAGCGTATCGAGCGCGGTGCGCGAGATGCCCTCCAGCAGCAGGATCTTGATCTTGTCTTTCGGCCGCGACAGCGGCATTCCCGGCGTTGACGGCATGGTACGTCCCGATTGTCGATGGATAGGGCCCGCGGGCTGCGATCGATGCCGAAGCGCGGCACGCGAGCGAGCGACGCGCACCTGATCGACCCTCGATCCGCAACGGTCAATGGAACAATTGGCCTAGATGTTTTCCCAGACGGAGGAAGCGGTTGATAGAATCGAAGCACCAGGGGCGAGAGAGGTCCTGCCGCCGTTGATGCGCCATCCTTCTGGTGCGGTTCGGCGGCCGCGGCCGGCCGCCGTCAACGCATATCCCTTCGCTGTTCAACACGGCGGCGGGAACGCTTCTCCCCCGTAAGCAGATCAGTCGCTCGCGGAGAGCTTCTGCCGCTTCGGTACCGGACGACGCAGGAAGGCCGGCACGTTGTCGGCGAAGCCGTGTGCCGCACCCTGCGTACGCTCGCCCTGCTCTGCGGCGCGCTGCGGACGCGGCTGGGATGGACGCGGCTGAGCTTGCGGTGACGCGGCCCGTTGGGGCCTCTGCTCGCGCTGCACCGTCGGCTCGCGTTGCTCTCTCGGTTCACGATGTTCGCGCGGCTCTCTCGACTCGCTCGGGCCTTGCGCCTCGCGGCGCCCGGATGACCTGTCGTGGCGAGCGCGCTCCCGGCTCTCTGCCGCGCCTTCGCCATCGCCGCTCGTCGCGACAGCGATGTGCTCGCCCCGGCCCTCGCCTTCGGACCGACCTCCGCGACCACGGCGGCGGCGACGGCGCGTCTCACCCGTCTCTCCATCGCCCGCAGCCTCGCCGGCGAGCACCTGAATGTCGGGCGGCGCCACGTCCGGCTGCTCGCCGAGACCGGGGACCTCCGCCGCCGGCCGGCGCTGGCGGTCTGCGCCCGGCTCGTCGCGGCGCGGCGGCTTAGCGGCGCGCTGTTCCGGACGGTCGTCGCGACCACCGCGACCGCGCGCCTGGGCAGATGACTGGGACGCTGTGCCACCACGGCCGCCACGACCGCGCTTGCGCTTGCCGGCACCGGCGATGTCCTCCTCGGTCGGGCTTTCACCAAGCCACACGGCCGTCTCGCCGGTAATCTTCTCGATGTCCTGGAGGAGCTTCAGATCGTCGATGGTGACGAGCGACGCGGAATAACCGAGCTTGCCCGCGCGGCCCGTGCGGCCGATGCGATGCACGTAATCGTCCGACTGCCAGGGAAGGTCGAAGTTGAAGACGTGACTGACGTCGGGAATGTCGAGGCCGCGTGCCGCGACATCGCTGGCGGCGAGGAAGTTGATCTCGCCCGACCGGAACTTGTCGAGCGTTTCCATGCGGCTCTTCTGGTCCATGTCGCCGTGCAGGGCGCCGGCATTGAAGCCATGCTTCAACAACGATTTGAGCAGGATGGCGACATCGCGCTTGCGATTGCAGAAGATGATGGCGTTGCGCACGTCTTCCGCGCGCATCAGATTGCGCAGCTCCTCGCGCTTGGCCCAGTCCTCGCCGTTCGCGCAAAACCTGAATCGCTGCGTGATGGTCTTTGCCGTCGTGGCGGGCTTGGCCACCTCCACACGCACGGGATCCTTGAGGAAGGTATTGACGAGCCGCGTGATCTCCGCCGGCATCGTCGCCGAGAAGAACAGCGTCTGGCGCCGCGGCGGCAACAACTTGCAGATCTTCTCGATGTCGGGAATGAAGCCCATGTCGAGCATGCGGTCGGCCTCGTCGATGACGAGGATCTCGACGCCCATCAGCATGATGCGGCCGCGGCCGAAATGATCGAGCAGCCGTCCCGGGGTCGCGATCAGCACGTCGACGCCGCGGTCGAGTTTCTTGACCTGGTCGTCCATCGAGACGCCGCCAATCAGCAGCGCGACATCGAGCTTGTGGTTGACGCCGTACTTTTCGAAGCTCTGCGCCACCTGGGCCGCGAGTTCGCGCGTCGGTGCCAGGATCAGGGAGCGCGGCATCCGCGCCCGCGCGCGCCCCGTCTCGAGACGCGTGATCATCGGCATGGTGAAGGCGGCCGTCTTGCCGGTACCGGTCTGGGCGATGCCGAGGACATCGCGACCGGTCAGCGCGACCGGAATGGCCGACGCTTGGATCGGCGTCGGCGACGAGTAACCGGCTGCCTCGATGGCGGCCAGCACCTTGGGGCTGAGACCCAGCTCAGCGAAGGTCGTGGGTTCCAAAAGCTCTTCTCTCCATCCTCGTCGCGGCATCGACGCGCGGGCGCACGATCACCGGTCGCCATGACCGGAAAACCGCGGGGCGCGGCGCAAGGCCGTGCTGACAGAGCGCAGGGGAGAGCAACGCCAAATCTGGCAAAGCAAGCAACTTGGAGTTCTCAAAAGGGATCAAGCGAATGGCGAAACGGGCTCGCGATCCCCTGCGCTGATGCCGAGCCTCTGCTTGCACACACAGCTCAAAAAGGCAATACGGATGGCTGATATTCCCTTGGATTGAGGCAGTTGGCCGCGCCCGCAGCTATTCCGGCCACACAGTTGGTCGGGGTACGGCGCGAGCCGGAGACGTCGAAGGGGCCGGGCCGTCCGGCCGAAGCATCGGGGGTTGCCCGTGCAAAGGGTCGAGCCCCAAGCCCCAATTCTTCGCCGTCTCGCCGAGCCAGGGCCGCCGCCTATCCGACGCCCCATCCCGAACGCCGGGTGCACCGGCCGCCGGCGACTGATGGAACTTCGGGATCAGCCACGGCTTCAAAACGTGTCTCCAATCGCACGAGCGGCTATCGTGTCCCCCATCGCCCGCGCCCAGCGCTCAGCGTTGCCCGACCGCGATCAAGTCTCGCATCAGGAGCCACTTCCATGCCCGTGCCCCATCTGGTCCTGATCCCCGGCCTCCTGTGCACCCGCGAACTCTTCGCGGCGCAGATTAAAGCGCTCGCCCAACACGCTTCAATTACGGTCGCGGAGCACCGCCGCTCGGACTCCATGGCGGCAATCGCCAAAGACATTCTCGCCGCCGCGCCGGACCGGTTTGCCCTCGCCGGCCTCTCGATGGGCGGCTACATCGCCTTCGAAATCATGCGCCAAGCCCCTGAGCGCGTCGAGCGGCTGGCGCTGCTCGATACGTCGCCGCGCCCCGACCTCCCCGAGCAGACCGAGAACCGATTTCGGCTCGTGGCGCTTGCCGAGAGGCGAGGCGTGGCGAGCGCGGCACGGGAAATGTTCCCAAAGCTCGTCGCCCCGGCACGCCAGAACGATCCGGCGCTTGCAGCAGCCTTCTTGGGCATGGCGGAGGACACGGGGAGCACGGCCTTCGCCCGCCAGCAGCGCGCCATTGCCGCGCGCGCCGACAGCCGTCCACTCCTCGGCTCGATCGCGTGCCCGACGCTGGTACTCGTCGGTGCGGAAGATGCGCTGACACCCCCGTCGCTCTCGGTCGAGATGTCGACGGCGATCCGAGGCAGCCGCCTAGCTATCGTTCCGCACGCGGGCCATCTCTCCACACTCGAGGAACCGGTGGCCGTCTCGGCGGAGCTCCAGGTCTGGCTCGGAGCATAAAGGGGACCGCGCATCGTAGCAGCGCGCAAAAAAAGCGCGCCGGAGAACGGTTTCAAAGCACGGTGGCGTTTGATCGTGGGACAAATCGCGGGCATTCTGCCGCCGACCATCACCAATTGCCGGAGACAGCCGCATGCGCGACCATTACGACGACCGTGCCCCGCGCGGACGCATCTCGCTGTCACGGCGCGGGCTCATGGCCGGCAGCGCTGCCGGCATCGCCTGGTCGGCGGCGGGCGGATTGGTCGGAACGGTTGCCGGCACGCTCGGCGCACCTCGAGCGATGGCGGCTGCGGTCTCGCACAAGTTCGCGTTCGGCAATTTCGAAATCACCGTCGTCAGCGACGGGCACATGATGCTGCCCGCGCGCCTCGCCGCCCCCGATGCCCCGGCAGATGAACTCAAGGCAGCGCTCGCCGCCGCTGGCACGACTGGCGACATGGCGCAGCCGCCGACCAACGTAACCCTCGTCAAATCTGGCGCCGACCTCATTCTGATCGATACCGGCGCCGGGCCGAACTTCATGCCCACCACCGGGCGACTACTCGCCAACCTCGAGGCTGCCGGCATCGCTCCCGACTCCATCACCAAGGTGGTGTTCACTCACGGCCACCCGGACCACTTGTGGGGCTCGCTCGACGATTTCGAGGAGAACCCGCGCTTCGCCAACGCTACCCATTACTTCCCCGCCGACGAGTGGGATTACTGGACCTCGGACAACGCCGAGCGCGGTATCCCGCCCGATCGCGTCACGTTCATCGCGGGCGCTCGACGCAACATGAAGGGCATCGAATCCAAGTTGCAGCGGATCAAGACCGGCGACGACATCGTCACCGGGATGCGGCTGATCGCGACGCCGGGGCACACGCAAGGCCATGCCTCTGTCGAAATCGCCGGAGGTTCGGAATCCTTGATCGTACTCGGCGACGCGCTCACACACCCGGTGATCTCGTTCGCGCACCCGGAATGGCGTCCGGCCGCCGACCATGAGCCGGAGCGCGCCGTCGAGACGCGCAAGAAGCTGCTCGACCGCCTCGCCACCGAGAAGGCGCGGGTGATCGGATACCATCTGCCGTTCCCCGGCACGGGCCGCGTGGAGAAGAAGGGGAACTCCTACGTCTACGTTGGCGACGCCTAGAGCGCTATCCGATCTGACGGAACCGCTTGGGGTTCCCCTGATCGGATGACGGCGCTCTAGCACTGGGGTTCTAGAGCATCTGTATCCGACCGCTCATCGCAATCGCGATTCCGTGCGGTCGAATGATGCTCTAGAGCATTATCCGAACCGCGCGATTGCGCACGATGAGCTGGGCCCTCTACGTCGCGATTTGGTTGGGGTCGCCATCGAACGGCTCGGCCAGGCCAGGTGGGCCAGCGTGCGCACGCCCTTCGGCGCAGTCAGCGCCACCTTGGCCTTGAGGGCGGGATGGTGATTGCGGCGGGGACGTCCAGGAATCGCGGCTCCTGATTCGCAAGCACACGAGTGCGTGTCTTCAGGCCCACGATCCACCGATCGCACCGTCCGAATTGTAGAGTCATCTCGCCACTCAAGGCGGCTCCGGATCAAAACCCGGCCTTGGCGCGCATCGTCACAGCCGCTTGACCGCGACCTCGCCCTTTTCGAGGGTCAGCGCCAGCTTGCCGCGCTTCAGCGCTTCGGCGTCGGCGCCGAAGATTTCGCGCCGCCAGTCGTGCATCGCCGGCACGTCGGGCTCGTCGTGTGATGCGATGAGCTCGAGCTCCGACCCGTCCGCGATCAGACGCGGGGCAACGCCGTGCTTCGCTGCCGCGGCCTTGAGCAGCACCTTCAGCAGCTCGAGCGTCGCCGTCGCCTCGGCCGAGAGTGGCTCGCCCTGGCGTAGCGGCGGCACGTCCGCCAGATCGCGGGCGAGGCCGCGCTTCACGGCCTCCACGATCTCGCGCGCCCGCGCCGAGCGCGAGAAGCCGTCGCTCAGCGTGCGTAGCTGCGATAGCTGTTCCGGCGCGGTCGGTGCCTGGTTGGCGATGTCGAACAGCGCTTCGTCGCGCATGATTCGCCCGCGCGGCACGTCCTGCGACTGCGCGAGGCGCTCACGCCACGCGGCAAGCTCCATCAGCACGGCGAGCGAACGGCGGTTCTTGACGCGCAGCTTCAGTCGCTTCCACGCCTCGTCGGGATGTGTCTCGTAGGTTGCGGGATCGGCAAGCGTGGCCATCTCGGACTCCAGCCAGTGTTCGCGCCGGGTGCGGTCGAGTTCGGCCTTGAGATGGCGGTAAACGTCGCGGAGGTACGTGACGTCGCCCAGCGCATAGACGAGTTGCTTGTCCGACAGCGGCCGTCGGCTCCAGTCCGTGAAACGCGACGACTTGTCGATGTCGCGCCCGGTGATCTTCTTGACCAGATTGCCGTAGCTGACCGAATCGCCGAAGCCGCAGACCATCGCGGCGACTTGCGTGTCGAAGATCGGCGTCGGAATGAGCCGGCCCTGCGCCCACACGATCTCGACGTCCTGGCGCGCGGCGTGGAACACCTTCACCACGTTGTTGTCGCCCATCAGCTCCCAAAGCGGATCGAGCGAAAGGCCCTTGGACAGCGGATCGACGATCGCCTCGTGGCCGGGCCCAGCGAGCTGGACGAGGCAGAGCTGCGGCCAGAATGTCTGCTCGCGCAGGAACTCGGTATCGACCGCGACGAAGTCGTGGGCGGCGAGAACGCGGCAGGTTTCGGCGAGCTGGTCGGTCGTGGAGATCACATGCATCGGATGCCGGATATACCGCAGGTTCAGCGGCTTGTCGCGGGCCTTGCGGCGGGTCATTGGACTAGGTGCGGGATGCGGCCAACGGGAGCGTTCGCCGTGGCCTTGACTTTCCAGGGGGGGCGTGCGCTTTTCCGGCGCTTGAACACGGCATTTCCAGGCATTTCGAAAGGTTGAACGCCATGGCGAAGGCGGGGGCGACGGCTGAGGCGGGAAGCGCGGGCGCGAAGGGCGCCCTGCATCGCTATCGCTCGACGACGTGCGGCGGTCTCAGGGCGAGCGACATCGGCGGCACGGCGCGGCTTTCCGGCTGGGTGCACCGCGTGCGCGACCACGGCGGCGTGCTGTTCATCGACTTGCGCGACCACTACGGCATCACGCAGGTGGTGGCCGACCCCGACAGCGCCGCTTTCAAAACGGCTGAGACGGTGCGCTCGGAGTGGGTGATCCGCGTCGACGGCAAGGTGCGCCAGCGCCCGGAGGGCACCACCAATGCCGACCTCGCGACCGGCGAGATCGAGGTCTACGCCACCGAGATCGAGGTGCTGTCGGCGGCGAAGGAGCTGCCCGTGCCGGTGTTCGGCGAGCCAGACTATCCGGAAGATCTGCGCCTTACCTACCGCTTCCTCGACCTCCGCCGCGAGACGCTGCACGGTATCATCATGAAGCGCCTCGCCATCACCCGCTACATTCGCGAGGCGATGCACGACGCCGGCTTCAACGAGTTCCCGACGCCGATCCTGACAGCGTCCTCGCCCGAGGGTGCGCGCGACTTCCTCGTTCCCTCGCGCATTCACGCCGGCAAGTTCTACGCGCTGCCGCAGGCGCCCCAGCAGTACAAGCAGTTGCTGATGGTCTCGGGCTTCGACCGCTACTTCCAGATCGCGCCCTGCTTCCGCGACGAGGACGGCCGCGCCGACCGCTCGCCGGGCGAGTTCTACCAGCTCGATCTCGAGATGTCGTTCGTAACCCAGGACGACGTGTTCGCGGCGCTGGAGCCGGTCTTGAACGGCGTGTTCCAGGAGTTCGGCGAGGGCAAGCAAGTGACGCCGGCGCCGTTCCCGCGCATCGCCTATGACGACGCGATGCTGAAATACGGCTCGGACAAGCCCGATCTGCGCAACCCGCTGCTGATCGTCGACGTCACCGAGGCGTTCCGCGGCTCGGGCTTCGGCCTGTTCGCGAAGTCGATCGAAAGCGGCGCCGTGGTGCGCGCGATCAAGGCGCCGGGTGCCGGGCCGAAGCCGCGCAGCTTCTTCGACAAGCTCAACGAGTGGGCGCGCAGCGAAGGCGCGGGCGGCCTCGGCTACGTGCAGTTCGAGGCCGACGGCGCCAAGGGCCCGATCGCGAAGAACCTCGACGCGGCGCGGCTCGAGCAGATCAAGAGCGCGACCGGCGCCAATGCCGGCGACGCGGTGTTCTTCGTCTGCGCCAAGCCCGCGGAGGCAGCGACCTTCGCCGGCAAGACGCGCACGCGCCTCGGTCAGGAGCTCGACCTGATCGAGAAGGGCGCATTCAAGCTGTGCTGGATCGTCGACTTCCCGATGTTCGAGTTCAATCCCGACACCAAGAAGATCGAGTTCTCGCACAACCCGTTCTCGATGCCGCAGGGCGGGCTCGAGGCGCTGACGACGAAGGACCCGCTGACGATCAAGGCGTTCCAGTACGACATCGTCTGCAACGGCGTCGAACTCAGCTCGGGCGCGATCCGCAACCACCTGCCCGACGTGATGGTGAAGGCGTTCGAGATCTGCGGCTACACGCGCCAGGACGTCGAGGAGCGCTTCGCCGGCCTGTTCAACGCGTTCCAGTTCGGCGCGCCGCCGCATGGCGGCTCGGCGCCGGGCATCGACCGCATCGTCATGCTGCTCGCCGACGAGCCGAACATCCGCGAGGTCGTGGCCTTCCCGATGAACCAGCAGGCCCAGGACCTGCTGATGGGCGCGCCGGCCGAGGTCGCGCCGGAGCGGCTGAAGGAGCTCCACATCCGGTTGCATCTGCCGCCGCCCAAGAAACCGGCAGGCGAGGGTTAAGGCCGGATTTTAACCACTCGGCCGCAATCTTGCCTAAATCGCGTCGAATCAAGGGCTTGCCTTTTTCTTCTTCATCGTTAATCTGAAGACTCCTTTATAGAGTGGGGAGTCAACGATGCGACGCGTGATTCTGGCAGGGGTGGGGCTCACCTTGACCGCCTGCGGCTTCTCGGCGACGCCACCGTCCCAGCCCACGGCCTCCAAGCCGGCGGCCCAGCCCGACACCTACGTCTCCGCCCTGGCGGACACCGAGCAGTGCACGCTCTGGCGCGAAGTCGCCGGCCAGCGCCAGTGCCTCGACGGCGCCCAGGCGGCCGCCCCTGCCAAGCCTGCCGCAGCCGCGCCGAAGGCGCCGCCCCCCGCCGCAGCCCCGCGCCTCGCCGTGACCTCCCAGCCGCTCGACGCCCCCGCCCCGGCGGTGGTATCGGCCGCACCCGCGGCCCCGGCGCCCCATCCGGCGGACGCCGCGCTGGCGGAGATGAAGCCGACCGGCCCCAACCTGTTCGAGGAAATGCGCAAGCTCGGCATGATCAAGCCGGGCGCCGGCGAGACCACCCCGGGCTTCGTGGCGGTCGCGCCGGTTTCCGCGCCGCCGGCCAGCACTGCGCCGGCCCTGCCCAGCCTGCCCGCTGCCGGCCAGCCGATGCTGGCCGCCGCCAAGCCGCCGGTCTCGAACGTCAGCGCCTTCGCCGACACCGCGCCCAAGGCCGCCCCGGCCCCGGCACGCCCGGCAGCCCCGGCGGTCGCCAGCGTCGTGACCCAGAGCTGGGCGCCGGTCGAGCCGCCGAAGCTGCAGGAGCCGCGGGTCCAGCTCGCCGCTTCCACCCCGGGCGTCGGCGAGCTGCAGGAACGCTCGCCGGTGACGGCGGCCCAGCGCGCGCCGGTCACCCCGGTCGAGCGGGCCGAGCTGCCGACGGTCCGCAGCAACGCCGTGGTGCCGCTGAAGATCACCCAGAAGGCGACCGAGGATGCGCCGGCCGTCGTCCAGCCGGCCGTCGCCGCCGTCTCGTCCCCGGTCCCCGGCGCCGGCCGCCAGGTCGCCCAGGCGAGCGCGCCGGCCCTGCCCAGCCTGCCCGCCCTGCCGGCGCTGCCCAGCGCGTCCAGCGCGCCCGTCTCCGGCGCGCCCACGCCGGTTGCGACCTCGCCGGCACCGGTCAGCAAGCCGGTGGCCCTTGCCGCGCCGGCCCTGCCGAGTGCGCCCGCGCCGACGCCGGCGCCGGCTGTCAGCAGCAGCTCGCTGCCCAGCGTGCCGCCGGCCTCGACCGGCTGGAGCACCACGACCAAGGTCACCCACGCGGCGACGCCCGCGCCGGCCCCCGCGCCGGCCAAGGTCATCCCCGCCGCCGCGCCGGCAAAGCAGGTCGCCGCCACCAAGGCTGCGCCCGCCAAGGCCGCCGCGGCGCCCGCCAAGGTTGCCGGCGGCAAGTATCTCGTGCTGCAGAGCTTCCAGGAGCGCGAGCGGGCCGATCGCTTGGCCAGCCGGTATCGCGGCCTGGATGCGCAGGTTGCGTCGGTCTCGCTCAAGGGGCAGACTTGGCACCGCGTGGTGGTGCGCGACGGTGCTTCGGCGCGCCGGCAGCTCGCTTCGGACGGCGTCCGCGGGTTCTGGCCGACCTCCCTCTAGGGCCGGCCCGGTCCCGGGCAGCCGACGGGGCCCTCGGTCAGCGCACAGACCGCGGCGGTTTTGATGTTCGGCGGCAAATGTATCTTGCACTCCCGCGGGCGGGGCTCGTTCCGGCGCTCGCCGCGCTCCTCGCGATCAGCCTTCAGTCCCTGGCCGCGGCCGCGGAGTTCCTGCCGCACCGCGCGGTCTATGCGCTGAGCAAGGGCGGCGGGCGGCCGGCCCAGGGCGTGTCCAGCCTCAGCGGGACGATGTCCATCGAGCTCGAAGAATCCTGCGACGGCTGGTCGCTGAGCCAGCGCGTGCGGATGTCGCTTACCGACTCGATGGGCGAGACCGTGGACAGCGACAGCCGCTACGCCAGCATCGAGTCCAAGGACGGGACCGAGCTGCAGTTCGCCGCCACCGACTGGCAGAACGGATCGCTGGTCGAGGAGACCATCGGCTCGGCCACGCGCGACGCGGCGGACCGGCCCGGCACGGTCGAATTCTCCAAGCCGGCCGGCGAGACGGTCGATCTGCCGGCCAACGCGCTGTTCCCCGCCGCGTTCAACCACCACCTGATCACGCTCGGCGACGGGTTTCACAGCATGATCGGCTTCGACGGCGGCAACACCGACGGCGCCTACACGATCACCGCCTTCGTCGGCAAGCAGCGGGCGAGCGCCGTCACCCTGCCCGACGAGCTGACGGCGCCGGCGGCCGGCGCGCTGGGCGGGCCGGTGCGCAATGTGCGGGTCGCCTATTTTCCGATCGCGGGCCAGTCGCCCGAGCCGGAACTGGAATACGAGATGGAGCTGCAGCCGAACGGCGTCTCGCCGACGATGCGGCTCGACTACCAGCGCTACGCGGTCAAGGCGACGCTGGTCGAGTTCACCGCGCTTCCAAGGCCGCGTTGCGGCCGCTAACGTTGGGCCAAGGCCACGCTGCGGGCGGTGATGGGCGCGAGCGCCGCATTGCAGCGCTCGCGCTTCAGCCGGTACATCGACTGGTCGGCGCGTTCCAGCGCCTCGCCCACCGCGTCGGCGGCGGTCATCTGCGCCAGGCCGAAGCTGGCGGCGATCGGGATCATCGTGTCCTGCCAGCGCGCGACGGCGCGGTCGATGACGCGCATCAGCGCCGAGGCGCGGTAGCGCGCCAGCTCGAACGGCGCGCCAGGCAGCAGGATCGCGAACTCGTCGCCGCCCATGCGCGCCACCGTGTCGGTGTCGCGGACATGGGCGCGCAGGATTTCCCCGACGTGGTGCAGGATGTGGTCGCCGGCGTTGTGGCCGAAGGTGTCGTTGATGGTCTTGAAGTCGTCCATGTCGACGACGATCACCGCGGTCTCGCCGCCGTGGCGGCGCATCGTCGCGAGCGCGTGGTTGGCGGCCATGGTGAAGCCGCGGCGGTTGGCGAGGCCAGTCAGTTCGTCGGTCACCGATAACGCCTCCAGTTCGGCAATCCGCTGGCGCTGTTCGGCCAGGGTTTGCTGAGCCTCGGCGGCGACGGTCAGCGCGCGTTCCAGCAGCAGACGGTGGCGCTCGCTCTCCGGCGCATCGCCGATCTCGGACAGGATCTGTCGCGCCACGGCCGCCGCATCGTGCAGCGTCGGGTGCGTGTCTGCGCCCTGCAGACTGGCCATCGGTCGTCTCCCACTTCCATCCTGGATCGTGCCGGGCGTTCGGCCCGGACGACAACGCAGCCCTGCTATGAGCAAGCGCGATGCCAAGCCGGTTAGTGGCGTAATATCAATAGTTTACCGGAAGGCCCGGCAATTCCTGCCGGGTAGAGGCGAGCGGGCGCGGCCGAAGTTTGCCGGTTTGGCTAGTCGATCCCGGTGACTGGTCAGGCGACGTAGTTCTTCTTCGTTGGGCCGCTTAAGCGACCCGATGCGGCATCGCGCGGCCGGCGAAGAAGGCGTCCAGGTTGTCCAGGCAGCGCATCCCCATGGCGTCGCGCGTGTCGTGCGTGGCCGAGCCGACATGCGGCAGTAGGAAGGCGTTCTCCAGCGGCAGGTAGCCCGGGTTGACCTTGGGCTCGCCGTCGAACACGTCGAGCCCCGCGGCGGCCAGCTTGCCCGAGGTCAGGGCGGCGATCAGCGCGGCATCGTCGACCACGGCGCCGCGCGCGGTGTTGACGACGATGGCGCCGTCCGGCAGGCGGGCGATGCGCGCCGCGTTCAGGAACTTCACGGTCTCCGGCGTCGCGGGGCAGTGCAGCGACAGGAAATCGCACTGCGGCAGCATGTCGTCGGGATCGGCGAAGTAGGCGGCGCCCTGCTCCAGCTCGGGCTTCAGGCGCGAGCGGTTGGAATAGAGGATCTGCATGTCGAAGGCGCGGGCGCGCTTGGCGACGGCCTGGCCGATCCGGCCCATGCCGACGATGCCCAGGCGCTTGCCGGTGACGTGGGTGCCCAGCATGCCCGTCGGCGCCCAGCTTCCCCAGCGCTTCTCGCGCACCAGCTTCTCGCCCTCGTGCGCGCGCCGCGCCGCGGCCAGCATCAGCAGCATCGCGATGTCCGCCGTGGCGTCGGTCAGCACGTCGGGCGTGTTGGACACGGCGATGTTACGTGCCTTGCACGCCGCGAGGTCGATATGCTCGTGACCGACGGAGAAGGTCGCAAGCGCCTTGATCGAGGCCGGCAGGCGCTGGATCGTGTCGGCGTTGAGCTTGTCGGTGGGGCAGCCGAGCAGCGCGTCGCAACCCTCCGCCAGCTTCAGGAGTTCTTCCGTGCCGTAGAGCCGGTCCTCGGGGTTCAGCCTGGCGTCGTAGTCGCGGCCGAGGCGCGCCTCGACCTTCGGGGGCAGGTGACGGGTGACCAGCACGCGGGGCTTCGACGACATGGATTTCCTCTACGATCGCACTTGCGGGCGACAGGATGCTAAGGGGCGCAGCATAGCCGAAACCATCCGTATTCCGCCGCATTTCTGCCCATTTTCGACAACACCATCGCAGCCTCAACAGGATCGGATGCCATCAATGATCGATGCGATCGGCTTTGTTGCACGAACGGCGGTCGCGTCGGTGCTTGTTGCCCTGGCGGCGCCGGCTGTCGCCGCCGGTCCCGCCGTGCCCGTGCCGTCGGTCGACGTGACGCCGCACCGCGCCGTCTATTCGATGACGCTCGCCTCGGCCAAGAACTCCTCCGGCGTGATCGCGGCGCATGGCGCGCTGTCGTTCGAGTGGGGCGACAGCTGCGACGGCTGGACCATCGAGCAGCGCTACAAGCTGCAGCTTGTCTTCGCGCAGAACGTCGAGGTCGAGATCACCACCAACTACATCACCTGGGAATCGAAGGACGGCACGTCCTACCGCTTCAAGGTGCGCAAGACCAAGAACGGCAAGCCGGAAGAAGAGATCAGCGGCACGGCCGAGCTCGACGGCGCCAAGGGCGGCACGGCCGACTTCACCCTGCCGGCCAGGAACGCGATGAAGCTGCCGGCCGGCACGATCTTCCCGACCCAGCACACGCTGCTGCTGCTCGAGCGTGCCCGGGCCGGCGACCGCATGGTGCCGCGCGTCGTGTTCGACGGCGCCACGGCCGAGGGCGCCTCGCTGGTCAGCGCGCTGATCGGCCGCGCCCTGCCCGCGCCGGAGGCCGCGACCGACGCGCTCCTGAAGCGGCCGGGATGGGCCATGCGCATGGCCTATTTCGGCATCGACAAGGCCGACACGGCCGAGCCCGACTACGAGATCGGCATGGACCTGCAGGACAACGGCGTCGCCCGCGGCATCCGGCTCGACTACACCGACTTCTCGATCAAGGGGACGCTGGAGAAGCTGGAACCCTTGGCGAAGCCGCCGTGCTGAGCCGGCTCCGCCCCGCGCCGTCGACCACCAGCCGGTAGGCGTCGCCCAGGTCGGCGTTCTCATGGTCGACCGGGCCCTCGCAGGCCTGCCGCGCCGTCGCGTCCAGTGTCGTCATCGTCTCGCCGCTCATCAGCACGATCACCTCGTCGTCGTCGCAGCGACCGCGGCCGAGCTGCTCCAGGCGCTGGGCGGTGTTCACCCCATCGCCGACCATCGTGTAGTCGATGCGCCCGGCGAAGCCGATATTGCCAACGACGACCGAGGCGGTGTGCAGCCCGATCCGCATGCGGCAGGCGGGCAGGCCGCGCGCGCGGCGCTGGCGGTTGAAGCCGCGCATGGCCAGCGCGATGTCGCGCGCGGCGGCGCAGGCGGCGCCGGCGTGGTCGGCCATGGCGTCGGGCGCACCCCAGAAGGCCATGATCCCGTCGCCGATATACTTGTCGATCGTGCCGCCGTGCCGCTCGATGACCGGCCCGACCAGGGACAGCACCTCGTTGAGATAGGCCGCGACCTCCTCCGCCGCGCGCCCACGCGCGAAGTCCGAGTAGCCCTCCAGGTCGGTGAACATGATCGTCACCTGGCGGCTTTCGCCGCGCAGCGCCGGGGCGCCGGAGGCGACCAGGCGGCGCATCAGCGTGGCCGGCAGGTAGGTCGCGAAGATGCCGTAGGCGACGCGCATGCGCTCGAGCGCGGCGCTGGCCCGGTTGACCTCGGCGATGACGCTGGGCGGCAGCGGCGCGGCCTTGGAGAGGTCCAGGCGCTCGACCTTGTCGGCCTCGTCGGCCAGCGCCAGCATCGGCCGCGACAGGCGCCGCGCCAGAACGATCGACAGCCAGATCGCCAGCGCCATGGCGACCAAGCCCAGGCCCGCAATGCCGAACGAGGTCCAGCGTTCGCGCCGCGTCTCGCTCGACGGCAGGTGCCCGCCGACATACCAGGGCGGGTCGCCGTAGTCGGCGACGGCGCGATAGTAGTAGCCGTAGAATCCTTCGGGCCCCTGGTTCCAATGCCCCTCCAGGCCGCGCACCTTGCCGTCGCCGGTCAGGGTGTTCATGCCCGCGGTCCACATGCGGCCCAGCACCGGGTCGTCCACCTGGTCGAGCCGCGGCAGGTCCTTCATCGTCCCGCCCCAGGCCGCGTTCGCCATCGCGGGATGCGCCAGCACAAGGTCGCGGCCGAGCAGGACGAACGGCGTGTGGTTGCGGCCCGAGCTGCTCGCGGCCAGGAGCCGCGACAGCTCGATCGTGCTCACCGCGCCCACCAGCACGCCGGCGAACCCCTCCGGTCCGCGCACCGGCATCCGGCGCAGCAGCATGACCTGGCGGTGCGCCTCGCTCCAGAAGGGCGGCAGCCAGCGCCCCGCGGTCTCCGCCTCGGCGCCGGCAAGCGACTGGTCGATCCAGGAGGCCGGCTCGTCGGGCACGGCGATCACCCGGCGCTCGCCGCGCACGAACTTCCGGGTGCTGCGGTCGGGGCGCAGGAAGCTCACCGCCGAGACCTGGGGCGTCGCGGCCGTGGCGAGGCGGATCGCCTGGTCCATGGCGCCGTCGTCGCGCGGGTCGAGCCGCCCGGCGGCGATCTCCTCGGCCAGGTAGCCGAGCTGCGCCGCGACCGGCTCCAGATGCGCCGTGATGCGGTCGTGCAGGCGCTCGATCGCCAGGTTGGCGTTCTCGGCGAGCAGCCGGGACGTCGTGTCGCGCGAGCCCAGGAACCCCAGGATCGCGACCGGGGCGACGGTCAGCACCGCGAGGCCGCCGAACAGCAGCGGCAGCAGCCGCGCCATCGCCATGCTGCGCCCAGGGAAGATCGACCGGTAAAACGCCATGGCGGAAGTCTACCTGCCATTGTGGCGGCGCGGGGGCGGGTCCGGGCCGCCTCGCGGCTATTTTACCAGTCACGTCTATTTGACGAGGTTGCGGCCCTTCGTGATCGCGTCCTGGCCGAGCTTGGCCCGGACCTCGTCCATCGCGTGCTCGACCCGGCGGCGCTTGTTCGATTCCGGGTCGAACAGGTCGGGCGGGTCGGCGGTGGCCGCGTCGCTCAGGTCGGCGCCGCCGACGCCGATCAGGCGGAAGCGCGTGCCGTCGGCCGCCTCGGCCAGCAGGGCGTCGGCGCTGCGGTAGAGCGTCTCGGCGAGCTGGGTCGCGGTCGCCAGATGCGTCGAGCGGGTGAGCAGGCGGAACTCGGCGGTCTTGAGCTTCAACGTCACGCCGCGCGCCGCGAGCCCGCTCTTCTTCATCCGCCGCGCCACGGTTTCGCACAGCGACCACAGCTCGGCGCGCAGCGTGCCCAGGTCGGACGTGTCGGTGTTGAAGGTGTTCTCGGCCGAGATGCTCTTGGTTGGGCGGTCGGGGTCGACCTTGCGGTCGTCCTCGCCGCGCGCCAGGCGGTAGAGCCGCCGGCCGATCGCGCCGTAGCGCGCCGCCAGCGTGCGCTCGTCGGCCTGGCGCAGATGCTCGATGCGCAGGATGCCGTCGGCGTTGAGCCGCGCCTCCATCGCCTTGCCGACGCCCCAGATGATGCCGACCGGCTTCGTCGCCAGGAAGTCCAGCGCCTCGCCGCGGCCGATCACGGCGAAGCCGCGCGGCTTGTCGAGGTCCGACGCGATCTTGGCCAGGAACTTGTTGTAGCTGAGGCCGATCGAGACGGTGACGCCGAGATCGTGGTGGATCCGGCGCGCCAGCGCCGCCAGGGTGCGGGCCGGCGACCCCCCGTGCACCGTTTCGGTGCCGGTCAGGTCAAGGAACGCCTCATCGATCGACAAGGGCTCGACCAGCGGCGTGACCGCGCGCATCAGGGCGCGCACCTGGCGGCCGACGGCGACGTACTTGGCCATGTTAGGCTTGATGACCACGGCCTCGGGGCAGGCCTCCAGCGCCTTGAACATGGGCATCGCCGAGCGCACGCCGTACATGCGCGCGACGTAGCACGCCGCCGAGACTACGCCGCGCCGCCCGCCGCCGACCACGACCGGGCGGTCGGTCAGCGCAGGATTGTCGCGCTTCTCGACCGTGGCGTAGAAGGCGTCGCAGTCGATATGCGCGATCGACAATTCGCCGAGTTCCGCATGCGCCACGATGCGCGGCGTGCCGCAGGCGGGGCAACGCCGGGGCGCGTCGTCCCCGGGCGCATCGTGGCCGGCGGTCGTCCCGCAGTCGCGGCAGAGCCAGGTCATGTGGCTTCTTCCGGCGACCACAGCCAGGCGGCGCCGCGCACGCCCGAGCTGTCGCCGTGCTTCGGCGGCACCAGCGGCGTGTCGAGATGGTCCGAGAAGGTCCAGCGTCCCCAGGCCTTGGGAACCTCCGCGTAGAGCTGCGCGATATTGGAGAGGCCGCCGCCCAGCACGATCGCGTCGGGATCGACCACGTTGATGACCGTCGCCAGGCCGCGCGCCAGGCGGTCCACGTAGCGCGCCATGGTCTGGGCGGCGCCCGGGTCGCCCTGGTCCGCGGCGGCGACGATGGCGTGCGCGTCGAGCGCTTCGCCGGTCGCGACGCGGTGGTCGGCGGCAAGCCCGGGGCCGCAGAGGAAGGTCTCGATGCAGCCGTCCTTGCCGCAGTAGCATCGGCGGCAGAAGCGGCCACCGGGACGCTCGTCGGCGTCGGCCCAGGGCAGGGGGTTGTGGCCCCACTCGCCGGCAATGGCGTTGCGGCCGCCCAGCGCCTTGCCGCGCACCACGATGCCGCCGCCCACGCCCGTGCCCAGGATCACGCCGAACACCGTGCCGGCGCCCGCCGCCGCCCCGTCCGAGGCCTCGGACAGGGCGAAGCAGTTGGCGTCGTTCTCCAGCCGCACCGCCCGGCCCAGCGCCCGGCCCAGGTCCCGGTCCAGCGGATGGCCGATCAGGCAGGTCGTGTTGGCGTTCTTGACCAGGCCGGTCGCCAGCGAAATGGCGCCCGGGATGCCTACCCCGACGGTGCCGCGCTGCCCTGTCTCCTGTTCGATCCCGCGAACCAGCCCGGCGATACCATCCACAATGGCGTGGTAGCTGGCCCCGGGGTCGCCCAGGCGGGGGGTCGGGATGCGCCGGCGCGCCCGTTCCCGGCCATCCTGGCCGAGCGCCAGCGCCTCGATCTTCGTGCCGCCCAAGTCAATGCCGATGCGCATGATATTCGACGTTCGCCGTTTACTGCCGAAGCCTAGGTCTTGATAATGTTAACATTCCGGAAACCCTTAATGTATTATTCAAAGGCTGGATTTCGTGTCCCGGGCGATGCCGTCCTCGATCGGCCCGGATCAAGGCGACGGTCCTGCCTGAAGGCGGGTCCGGGCGGGCCGATTGCGTCGGGGTGAAGGCGTGGCGGCCGGAAGCAGAGGTTGGTGATGGCGAAGACAATCCTGATCGTGGAAGACAACGAGCTCAACATGAAGCTCTTCCACGATCTGCTCGAAGCCCACGGCTACAATATCCTTCAGACCCGCGACGGCATGGAGGCCTTGCGCCTGGCGCGAAGCTCGAAGCCCGACCTGATCCTGATGGACATCCAGCTGCCCGAGGTCTCGGGGCTGGAAGTTACCAAGTGGATCAAGGAGGACGACGACCTGAAAGCGATCCCGGTCATCGCGGTGACGGCCTTCGCCATGAAGGGCGACGAGGAAAAGATCCGCGAGGGCGGCTGCGAGGCCTATATCGCCAAGCCGATCTCGGTGGCGCACTTCCTGGCGACGGTACAGAAGTTCCTCAACTAGCGGCCTTTCGATGAGCGCGCGCGTTCTTGTCGTCGACGATGTCCTGCCGAACGTAAGGCTGCTCGAGGCGAAGCTCGGCAGCGAGTATTTCGACGTCATCACGGCGATGGACGGCCCGTCGGCGCTGCAGCGCATGGCCGAGACGCCGCCCGACATCGTGCTGCTCGACGTGATGATGCCCGGCATGGACGGATTCGAGGTCTGCCGCCGCATCCGCCAGGACGCGAAGATCGCCCATATTCCCGTGGTCATGGTGACGGCGCTCAGCGACGCCGAGGACCGCGTGCGCGGGCTCGAGGCCGGCGCCGACGATTTCCTCACCAAGCCGGTCAACGACCTGGCGCTGTTCGCCCGCGTCCGCTCGCTGGTGCGGCTCAAGATGATGATGGACGAACTGCGCCTGCGCGAACGCACGACCGGCGACCTCGGCGTGCTCGAGGACAAGGCGTCGCTGGAGGTGGATACCTCGGCCGCCAGGGTCATCGTGCTGGAGGACAGCGCGATCGAGCAGAAGAAGATGGGCGACACGCTGTCCGCGGCCGGCAACATCGTGATCGGCGCCGCGACCACGGCCGAGGCCAATGCCGCGGCGCTGCAAAGCCCGCCCGACCTGTTCATCGTCAGCCTGGGCCTGCGCCAGGAGGACGCGCTGCGCTTCTGCTCGCATCTGCGCTCGAACGAGGCGACGCGGCACCTGCCGGTGCTGCTGGTGATCAGCGACACCGACATCGCGCGCCTGGCCAAGGGCCTGGACATCGGCGTCAACGACTACATCACCCGGCCCTACGACCGGAACGAGCTCTTGGCGCGGGTGCGCACCCAGGTGCGCCGCCGCCGCTTCCAGGACCGGCTGCGCGCGAACTACCAGCGCGGCCTGGAAATGGCGCTGACCGACAGCCTGACCGCCCTCTACAACCGGCGCTACATGGTCACGCACCTCCCCGGCGTGATGGCGCAGATGCAGGCGGCCGACAAGCCGCTGGCGCTGTTCATGATCGACATCGACCACTTCAAGCGGGTCAACGACAGCTACGGCCACCCGACCGGCGACGCGGTGCTGCGCGCCGTGTCGCGCCGGATCGTGGATACGGTTCGCCAGGTCGACACGGTCGCCCGCATGGGCGGCGAGGAGTTCCTGGTCGTGATGCCCGACGCGCGGCCGGACGTGGCGCTGAAGGTGGCCGACCGCCTGCGCCAGGCGGTGGCCGACGAGCAGGTTCCCGACGCGCGGGTGCCAGGCGGCAAGCTTTCGGTGACGGTCAGTGTCGGCGTCGCCCTGGCGCGGCCGGAAGACACGCCCGACAACCTCATTGCCCGCGCCGATGCCGCGCTCTACCGCGCCAAGCAGGACGGCCGCAACCGCGTGGTCATGGATGGCGACGCGGTGCCGATGGCCGCCGCCGTTGGGCACTGACCGCGTTCCAGAAATGAAAACGGCGGGCCTGAGCCCGCCGCGTTCCGCCGAACGACCCCAATCGGGTTCGCTACTTGATCTTGCCTTCCTTGAAGACGACGTGCTTGCGCGCCACCGGATCGTACTTCTTCATCTCCAGCTTCTGCGTCTTCGTCCGGGGGTTCTTCTTGGTCACGTAGTAGAAGCCCGTGTCGGCGGTGCTGTTGAGCTTGATTAGGACGGTGGCAGGCTTGGCCATGGCAGGCGCTCCAGGTTCTAGCTATGTTCCTAGGGGAAATTTGGCGCGGACATTAGCGTTTCCGGCCCAGAAGTCAACCTAGGGAGCGCCTGCCCGGCCGGCGGCTTTATTCGGCCGCGGCGACCGAGGCCCGGCTGGTCGGGGCGCGTCCCAGGGCCGGGCTGGCCTTCAGCGCATGGGCGCCGTCGCCCAGCAGCGCCTGGGCCAGGGCCGCGACCGCCAGGTACGCCGGGTACTCCCAGCCGCCCTTGGGCGCCGAGAACAGCCAGCCATTGCCCAGGTGGACCTGCAGCGCGCCCAGCAGCACCGGCACCAGCGCCAGGGCCACCCAGCGGGCATAGATGCCCAGGATCAGCATCAGCCCGCCGATCACCTCGGCGCCGATCACGCCATAGGCCAGCGCGCCGGGATAGCCGATCGACTCGAAGAACTTGGCGGTGCCGGCCGGGGTGAAGACCAGGACCTTCAGCAGGCCGTGCGACAGGAACATGGCGCCGAGCGCCAGGCGGAGCAACAGGGCGCCATAGATGCCGGTACGGGTATCGATCATGGGAAATCTCCTTGGCACGTATGTAGGGTTTAGCAGGCGGATCAGGCGGCCGCGCGCGGCAGCGTGCGGCGCAGGAAGGACGCGACATCCTCCGGCGCCTCGCCGGTGATCGCGCGGATCGCGGTCGAGGTCTCGGCGTTGCGTCCCTCGGCGGTGGCGACGTGGATCCCGCCGATCGCCTCGGCCAGGAAGTCGGGCAAGCCGATCTTCTTCAGCGCGGCCTCGTAGACGCCGCGGTCGATGGTGTCGTAGCGCACGGGGTGGCCGAGCTGCCGCGCCAACAGGGCCGCGATTTCGCTGAACGACAGGGCCTTCTCGCCGGCGAGAAGGAGCGTCTGTCCGGCGTAGCGGTCGCTCGCCAGCACGCGCGCCGTGGCGCGGGCGAGGTCGGCGCGCGTGACGAACGACACCTTGCCGTCGCCCGCCGGCGCCGCGAACACGCCCGACGCGGCCGTGCCGGCAAAGACGTGCAGCATGTCGGCATACATGCCGTTGCGCAGCACGGTGTAGCTGAGGCCCGAGCGCGACAGGTAGGACTCGGTGTCGTGGTGGATCGCCGCGAAGCTGAACGGCGAGGCCGGGTCGTGGTCGACGAAGCTGGTATAGGCGACCTGGTCGACGCCCGCGTCCTTCGCCGCGTCGATCGCGCTGCGGTGCTGGCGGATGCGCACGGCATTCGGCGCGTCGCCCGAGACGATCAGCAGCCGGGTCACGCCGGCGAACGCCTTGGCCAGCGACGCCTTGTCGTCGAAGTCGGCCTGGCGGACGTCGACTCCCTGGTCCTTCAGCGCCGCCGCCTTGGCGGGGTCGCGCACGCTCGCCGCCAGGCCTTCGCCCGCGGGCAGGATCTTCCTGAGCTCGGAAACGATCAGGCGGCCAAGCTGGCCGGTGGCGCCGGTGACGAGGATCATCCGCGGGTCTCCCTCTGGTTTGTCCGCCAGGGTCGGCGGGATGGCGCGATGATCCGAAATTCCAGAATGTTGATAAATAACCGATATGGCATTAATTATTTCCATATAGGAGATAATAGATGGACACGCTCCGCAGCATGCAGGTCTTCCGGCGGGTCGTGGAGGCGGGCAGCTTCGTGACCGCCGCGCGGCGCATGAACCTGTCGCCGGCCATGGCCAGCAAGCACGTGATGCACCTGGAGCACCATCTGGGCGCGCGGCTGCTCAACCGCACCACAAGGCGCCTGAGCCTGACCGAGGCGGGCAGGGCCTATTACGACCGCTGCGCCCAGGCGCTCTCGGACCTGGAGGAGGCGGGCGATGCGATCGGCGCGGCGCGGACCACGCCGCGCGGCACGCTGCGGGTCAACTCGCTGCTCTCCTTCGGCATGCGCCACGTGGCGCCGATGATCGCGGAGTACACGGCGCGCCATCCCCAGGTCGTGGTCGAGCTGTCGCTCAACGACCGGATCGTCGACCTGGTCGAGGACGGCTACGACCTGGCGATCCGCGGGACTACCGGCGAGGCGCGGCCGACCAGCCTGATCGCGCGCGAGATCGCCAGGCTGGAGCTGGTCGCCTGCGCCACGCCGGAATACCTGGCGCGGCACGGCACGCCGGCGGCGCCGCCCGACTTGGCGAACCACAACTGCCTGTTGTTCCTGCCACAGCGCGAATGGAGCTTCGGCCGCGGCGTGGCGCAGCAGCGCATCGCGGTCTCGGGCAACCTCGTCTCCGACAATCTCGACGCGCTGCGCAGCGCGGCGCTGAGCGGCATGGGGGTGGCGTATCTCGGCACCGACATCATCGGCGACGACCTGCGCGAGGGGCGCCTGCAGCGCGTGCTGCCGGACATCGGCACGCCGCAGCTCTCGGTCAGCGCGGTCTATCCCAGCCGGCGCTACCTGTCGGCCAAGGTCCGCAGCTTCATCGACTTTCTCGTGGAGCGTTTCGGCGGCCGCGCGATGTAGAAGCCCGTCGCGGCATCGCATCAGAGCGCGCCGAGGATTTCCTTCTGCTTGGCCTCGTACTGCTCCTTGGTGATGAGGCCGCGGTCGAACAGCGACTTCAGCTGCTCCAGCCGGCGCGTCACGTCGTCGCCGGTCGCGGCGGGCGGCTTCGGCGGCGCCGCGGTCGCCGGCTTCTCCGCCGGCGGCTTCGAAGCGGCAGGCGGCTTCGGCGCCGCGGCGGGCTTCGCCGGGGGACGCGGCCCTGCCGGCGCGTCGACGGTGTCCGGCGGCGGTCCCTCGGTGCCGGCGGGGGGGCCCTCGACGCCAGAGGGGGGACCCTCGACGCCGGGCGGCGGCCCTTCGGTCGTGCGCGCCGGCGTCGCGGCCAGTGGCTGCGGTCGCGGCAGCGCCGCGGCGGGATCGCCCATGTCGCCGAGCGCCAGGGCGGTGGTGATGGTCAGGTCGACTGGGCCACGGAAGGCGGCGGTATCGATGGGGCCGAAGGCGCGCAGGCGCGACAGCAGCGGCAGCGCGGTTTCGCGGTCGATCGCGGCGGCGGCCTCGACGCGCAGCGCCACGTCGCCCTGGCCGGTCCGGAACACGGCGCGGTCGGCCATCCCGGCGAGCACCACCCGGCGCTGGCGGTAGTCGATCGCGCCCACGGCCGCGGCCGGCGCCAGCGGCTGCAGCAGTTGTGCGTTCGACATGGTCAGCGCGACCGGCACCCGCACGGCTTCGCCGAGGTCGTAGACGACGCTGCGGTCGCCGACCGGCTGGAGCGGCGGCACCAGGGCGCCATGCGCGACCGCATGGGCGATCAACACCATCAGGTTGCGCAGCGGCGCGCCCGGCCCGCCATAGGGAGAACCTTCGAGGCCGCGGTAGTCGACCGCATAGGCGCGACGCGCCGGAGCGTCGTGGGGAACCTCGACGTCCAGGATCGTGAAGTCGCTGACGGCCGCATAGGTCTGCTGGTTGACCGTCAGGCGCTGGAAGCGAAACTGCCAGTAGGTATTGCGCGGGCCGCGCACGACCGACCCCGAGCCCTCGGCCAGCGCATGCTGCGGCAACCCGGCCGGCGGCTGGCCGGCATTCGCCAGCTCGATCGCGAAGCGGAATTTCGGCGCGCCGCCGATGACCAGGCGATGCGCCTCGCCCAGCGGATGGATCGTCGTCGCGCCCAGGCCGAGCATCGCGGCCGCCGGGGCCGGGGCGCGCTCCTGCGCGCAGGACGGCGCCGGCGCGATCGCGGCGAGCAGCCACAGGCCCACGGCCGCCGGCAGCATCGCCCGGGCGAGCGTGCATCGCCGCTTCATGGATGCACCCGTTCGCCGCCGGAGCCGTGCGAGTGGCCGGAGGGCGGTTTCGAATGCCCGGTCGGCGGGCGGTGTGTCGGGGGACGGATCAACCCCGGTAGGATCTGCTGCAGCATCAGTCCGGGGACAACGGTGTCGCGCGACGGCCCCTGGGCCGGGCGGTCGCGGTCCTCGACGCAATCCTCGAACTGGTCCTGCCGGCGCTCGTAGTTCGCCAGCTGCTGCTGCGCCGCGTGGCGCGACTGGTGCAGGTCGCTGACATTGACCGTATAGCAGGGGTCGTCCCAGGCGGCGTCGGTCGCCTTGTCGCAGGCTTGCCACATCTGCTGGCGCGCGTTTCCCAGCCGGTGCAATTCATTCCAGAGCGGACGGCTTTCAAGCTCCAGCATAAGCTTGCGGCCGGCGTCCTTCGTCATCTGGGTGCGCAATCGACTGCGCTCCGCCTCGGGCAAATTTGGCTCACTCTGCAGTCGACCCTCGGCGTGAACGGTGCGGTAGAAAATCTCGGTTTCCTCGTTCCGGATCGGCTCCAAGCGGCGCTCCATGGCGTTGTACTGGCGGTCCAGCGTCGCGTACTGCGCCTTGTCGCAACCGTACTGCGCATAATAGGAATCGATCTCGCGAACCCGGCCCTTGCAAAGGTCGATCCCGCGGTCGATGTCCTTGATCTCGTTCTGGGTCCGCTCGATCGCGCGGTCGAAGGCCTGTTGCACGGCGCCATCGCCCGCCGGGCTGCCGCCGCCGGCGTAGCGCCCGCCCTGGTCGCAACTCATGTCGCCGAAATGGGTGCGGCCGTCGAGCCCGTCATAGACCGCGGGCCCGTCCGGCAGGCGCAATTCGTTGCGCGGCTGAAAGGCGCTCATCGGAATGCAGCCAGCCAGCAGGCCCGCATAGCCCGCCAAGCAGATCGGCAGCAGATATCGCATGCCACGGCGCATCGACGATCGCTTCCTCGCCTCGTGGGCACTCGTTGCGGAAACCGCTGACGGAAGCGACTATGCGGACCCAAGCGGCGCGGCGGCCATGATTCAGATCAAGCGGGATCGACGGTCGCTGGCGGGAGATCAGCCGCGCGGCCGCCAGGCGATGGCGCGCACCGGCGTCGGGTTGCCGCCGCTGGCGGGATTGTATTTCTGCGGGCAGTTCGACAGCACGGCGAGCGTCTTCATCTCGGCGCGCAGCTCGACGAAGTCGCCCGGCTTCGAGCGCCCGTCGGCGATCGCCATCTCGCCCTTCGGCCCGATCGGCACGCACATGAAGAAATTGGCGTTGGCGACGATGTCCTTCTTGCCCAGGCCGAACTTGCCGAGCTGCGCCAGGAACGTGTCGCGGCAGTTCGGCGTCGGCCACACGCCGTAGCGCACCCGATTGCACTCGGCCGAGCAGCAGCCGGCGATGGTGTCGTGGAAGCCGACCGTGTCCTCGACCACCGACACCAGCGCATTGCCCATGTCGGAGTAGAGCGTGGTGCCCTTCTCCAGCCACAGCTTGCCGGCGATCTTCATCGTGTCGGCGGCGTTGTAGCGTTCGGCCGGGTTGTCGGCGTTGTAGCAGAGGAAGTCGATCGCCTGCTGGCCCTCGAGGTCGATCAGGCGCAGGCGGTCGCCGGGCGACAGCACGCGGCTCCAGCCGAAGCCGGCCTCGACGACGCTGTCGTCCAGGATCTCGCCCGGCAGGCGCAGCGATGCCTGGTCGGGCATGAAGGGCCTACTGGCGCGCGGCGAGCGACGGGACGGACTGCTTCAGCGCGCGCTGGTAGAGCTCGGGCTGGCGCAGCAGGGCCTTGGCGACCTGCATCTCGCTGTCGGCCGGCGGCACGCCGTTGACGCTGGCGCTGCTGGTCGAGCCCGACTGGTACGGGCAGACCTTGTGCAGCTCGTCCTTGCCGGTCTCGGCGAAGGCGTCGGCGGCGCGGCGCTGGGTCAGGTCGACCATGCTGCGCAGATTGCCCTGGCTGATCGCCTCGGCGAGGCCCTGCGACGCCGGCACGGCCGGGCTGGTGCAGATCACCGGGAACACGCCCAGGCGGTTGATCGAGTAGCCCGAGGGGGCGTGGAAATGCGCCCAGGTCAGCGTCAGCTCGCCGTCGTTCGGCATGCGGATCACGGTCTGAACCGAGCCCTTGCCGAACGAGCCGGTGCCGACCAGCACGGCGCGGCCGCGGTCCTGCAGCGCGCCGGCGACGATCTCCGCCGCCGAGGCCGACGAGCCGTTGATCAGCGCCACGACCGGCAGGCCCTTGGCGGCGTCGCGGCCCGTGGCGTTGAAGAGCTGCGTCGAATCCGGGTGCCGGCCGCGGGTCGAGACGATCTGGCCGCTGGTCAGGAACAGGTCGGACACGACCACGGCCTGGTCCAGCAACCCGCCGGGGTTGTTGCGCAGGTCGAGCACGATGCCCGAGGTCTTGCCGTTCTTGCCGTTGCGCAGCCCGTCCAGGATGTTCGAAAGGCTGATGCCGGTGTCGTGGTTGAAGCTGGTGATCTTGATTTCGGCGATGTCGTCGGCCTTGGTCAGCGTCACCGTCGGCGGCACGATCAGCGCGCGCTTGATGTCGAAGCGCAGCGGCTGGCCGTTGCCCTCGCGCTCCACCTCGAGCGCCAGCGGCGAGCCCACCTTGCCGCGCATCAGCGACACGACGTCCTTGAGCTCCATGCCGTTGGTCGGCCGGCTGGCGACGCGCAGGATCTTGTCGTTGGCCTTCAGCCCCGCCTTCTCGGCCGGCGTATTCGGCAGGACCGACTGCACGATCACCGTGCCGTTGTCGTTGTCGAGCCGGATGCCGATGCCACCGAAGCCTTCGCGCGACGCGCGGTTCTCGCGCGCGGTGTCCGCGCCGGCATAGCGCGAGTACTTGTCCAGGCTGGTCATGCCGGCGTCGAACACGGCCTGGTAGAGCTTTTCCGGTGCCTCGGCGTTGAGCGGGTAGGAATGGGTTCGTGCGGCGCCGACGGCGCGCGCCATCAGGTCGGCCCAGCCGCCGGCATTGTCGTCGCCCGGGGCGGTGAAGTCGGCGACGCCGGCGCTGGCCACCGTCAGGTGGACGCGGCCGTTGCGCTGCTCGACGGAGAAGGACGGATCGACCGTGGCCAGGCCCTTCAGGGCCTCGGTGGCAAAGGTGCCCAGGTTGACCTTGCGGATGTAGACCGACGAGAGATTGTCGAGGCCGGTGGCGAAGACCTTGCGCGCGGTCTCCTGCGAGTAGCTGCCGTCGCTCTGGGCGAAGGCGGGGACGGCGGCGAGCAGCAGCGCGGAAACGGCGAGGGGAGACAGGGCGCGCCCGGCCCGGGCGAGCAGCCCGCTTGCGCGGTGGCCCGCGGTCAATTCCTGACGTTCAGTGCCCATTGTAAGCCTATGATCGCTCCCTTGACCCGGGGCAGCAATGCCAGGGTCAGTATCAGGGTCAACGGCATCCAGATCGCCATATGGACCCAGGTTTCCGGCTGCAAGTGCTGTTCCAGCAGCAGCATCGACGGAACGATGAGGTGGCCGACGATGAAGATGGTGAAATAGGCCGGCGCGTCGTCGGCACGGAACGGCTCCAGCTCCAGGCCGCACGCCTCGCATGAAGACTGCATCGTCGCGTAGCCCCGCAGCACGCGCCCTTTCCCGCAATGCGGGCAGGCACGACCGAAGCCCCGTAACAGGCTGGAAAACCAGGGAATATCCGACCGCCCGGTGGCCGTCCCCGTTGGCGCTGGCCGGGCAGGATCGACGCGTAAGGTCATGCTTGTAAATACCTAGCGCCACGTTAAGGCGCTGTAAAGGCGGTGCCGCATGCGCGAACGTCGCAGCCGGCTAGCGTTTGCGCCGCCCGCCCTTGGACGCCTTCGGGCGCCCTCCCTTCGTCGGCCGCTTGCCCGGCTTCGGCCGGCCGGCTCTGCCCAGCGGCCGGGCTGGCCGCCCGCCCTGTGTGCGGCCCGGACGGGCCTCGCCATCGACCGTTTCGTCGGCGTCCGCGCCGTGCAGGAGCTCGAACAGCAGCCCGCCCGTCGCCGGATCGGCCTCGCGCAGCCGTACCTCGACCTTCTCGCCGAGCTTGTACTCGCGGCCCGTGGCGCGGCCCACCAGGCGGTGGCTGTGCTCGTCGTGGTCGTAGTAGTCGCGCGGCAGGGTGGAGAGCGGGACCAGCCCGTCGGCGCCGGTCTCGGCCAGGGTCACGAACAGGCCGAAACGGGTCACACCATTGATTCGACCGGGGAAACTCTCGCCGACCCGGGCCGCCAGGAAGCTCGCGACATAGCGGTCCGCGGCGTCGCGCTCGGCCGAGACGGCGCGGCGCTCGCAGGCCGAGATCGCCTCGGCCAGGGCGACGAAGTCCTCCGGCCGGCCGGCATCGAGCCCGCCTTCGCCGAAGCCAAGGCCCGCGATCAACCCGCGGTGGACCAGAAGGTCGGCGTAGCGCCGGATCGGCGAGGTGAAGTGGGCGTAGCGGCGCAGCGCCAGGCCGAAATGGCCGATATTGTCCGGGCTGTAGATCGCCAGCGACTGGGTGCGCAGGATCACCTCGCTGATCAGCCCGGCCTCGGGACGACCTTGGGCCTGCGACAGGATCTGGGTGAACTGGATCGGCTTCACTACCTGGCCCTTGGCCAGCCGGTAGCCGAGTTCGTCCAGGAACCCGCGCACCGATTCGATCTTCTCCGGCGAGGGCGAGTCGTGGATGCGGTACATGCAGGGCTGGCGCACGCGCTCCAGCGTCTCGGCCGCCGCGACGTTGGCCGCGATCATCAGCTCCTCGATGACACGATGGCTGTCCAGGCGCTGGCGGCGCTCGATCGCCTGCACGCGTCCCTCGGCGTCCAGCACCGCCTTGCGCTCGGGCACGTCGAGTTCCAGCGTGCCGCGCCGCTCGCGGTCGATCAGCAACGCGCGGAAGACGCCGTAGAGCGGCTTGATGACGCCTTCCAGCAGCGTGTCCGTCTTGTCGTCGACGCGGCCCTCGATCGCGCCCTGCACCTGCTCGTAGGTCAGCCGTGCGGCCGAGCGCATCAGCCCGCGCACGAAGCGGTGGCCGCGCTTGTTGCCGTCGCGGTCGAACCACAGATGAACCGCCATGCAGGCGCGGTCCTCGTTCGGGCGCAGGCTGCACAAGTCGTTGGACAGGGCTTCGGGCAGCATTGGCACGACGCGGTCGGGGAAATAGACCGAGTTGCCGCGCTTGCGCGCCGCGCGGTCCAGCGCCCCGCCCTGGCGCACGTACCAAGCGACGTCGGCAATCGCGACCACCGCGTGCCAGCCGCCCGCGTTGGCCGGGTCGGGATCGGGCTCGGCCCAGACCGCGTCGTCGAAGTCGCGCGCGTCGGCGCCGTCGATGGTGACCAGCGGGATCGGGCGCAAATCGGTGCGCTGGCCCAGCGTCACCGGCCGCGCGGCCTCGGCCTCGGCGATCGCGTCGTCGGGGAACGCTACCGGGATGTCGTGGGTGTGGATCGCGATCAGCGAGAAGGCCTTGGGCTGGTCGATGCGGCCCACGCGCTCGACGACGCGGGCCTGGGGCAGGCCGTGGCGCCGCGCCGGCAGCACGTCGGCGACGACCAGCTCGCCCTCCTCGGC
>JAEUMD010000026.1 GCA_016793635.1 Hyphomicrobiaceae bacterium | reverse complement strand
GCCATGGCGATGAACGCCAGACCCATCAGGCCCGCGAGATAGACTGTCAGTGCTACGATCTGCCTTGCCGTCATCATGTACTCCGCTGCTACGTCTCAAAGCGGCTTCGGACGCCGCACAACAAAACGCTACCCATAACCCAGTCATCATCAAAAGTGCCTCATCACTCATGTGGAATCCCCCTCCGCACCCGCTCCGCATTGAACCGCTCGATGCAGCGCTTGCGCAGCTCCTGCGCCTTGATCAGTTCCGCTTCGCAATGCACGACGTTGGAGGTTGCGATCTCGACGCCCTTGGCCAGCCGCTCCATGTCGTGGTCTTCAACGGCAGGGGCATCGTCATCCTCGAACACGTAGGGTTCTGCTGTCTGCGATTTGACGTTGTTCCAGAAGCGGACAACCTTGTTCGCGCTCATCGGCGTCTCCCCCTTCTCGGCGTGTACACAATGAGGGCCAGAACAACGCAGCCCATGAGCGTGAGGCCAGCCAGATTGACAAACCCGGCATCGGCAAGCCGGGAGGCAACGGCGGCCATCAGATCAGGTCCGCCTTGCCGTGGCGGAACTCCTTGTAGGGATCGGCAACGAACTCCGGCTCCGGCTCGCAAGCCTTGACGATGCCGTCGCGCGTCTCGTTGATGCGATGGCAGAGGTATTCCAGCTCGTGGCGCATACCTTCGTCGATGTTCCGGTAGATCAGATAGCCCGTCGCGATCTCGTCGATGATGGCGTTGAGATCGGAGGCCGCGTCCTGGAGAATGCCAAGCCAGAGGTTTTTGTCTGATGCCATTGTCTGCCCCTTTGGGGGATGGCCCGCGAGCGACTGCGGTTGCCATCCCCCGGTTTCCCAGCACCCTCGCTGCCGGGATTGCGAACGCAAATTCCTCAGCCGGAGCCGTCGCCGTCGCCGGAGCCGTCGCCGGAGCCGTCGCCGTAGCCGTAGCCGTCGCCGTAGCCGTAGCCGTAGCCGGAGCCGTCGCCGTAGCCGTCGCCGTCGCCGTCGCCGGAGCCGTCGCCGTCGCCGTAGCCGTAGCCGTAGCCGTAGCCGTCAATCTTGATTGCCGACGCCTGTGTCATGCTGCGACTGCCTCCGCAGCTTCAATGCTCGCGCGCGCCTCATCCGTCGCTTCGAGCACTTCACAGACCTGCAGGATCAGCGCGCGCGAAACAGGCACTGCGATCCGGCAGTCTTTGATCTTGTCAGGATGCAGCCCGTGCGCAGCAACGCCACTCAGACTGACGCCTTTTGCGGCCCACCAGCGCCAGAGACGGCGCGCATTGGTGAGTTCAACGGTATCTCCGTTGAGGCTTGCAAGCGTTCCTGCCCAACATCCAGATGGGCTCGATCTGACGATGACGTACGTGCCGATATCCATTGTGGGCCCTCTTGTTTGAAAACGTCCCATCACCGGGGCGGCGGTCAGAACCTCGGGGGCTCCTTTACCAAGGCCTGTTGGTTGGGGTGGCGACAGATTGGAAAGGAGTGCCGCCCCGGTGATGACGTAAGATAGGCTTACGCAAAGGAACGTGTCAACGACAAAACGTAAGACAAACTTATTTTCCTGTGAGGCGTGATTTTGGCAGCAGGAACCGTATCGCTTGCATTCTATGCCGCCGATCTCCCGCTGCCAGATGCCTTCGCTGTGGTCCCCTTTTTTTGCACAGCTAGTGGCACAAGCTCATTGGGCTCCAAGCCCAGGAGCTGACATAGGCGGGCCATCTTGGGGATGTCTGGAAGGTACTGG
>JAEUMD010000014.1 GCA_016793635.1 Hyphomicrobiaceae bacterium | reverse complement strand
TAGACGACCTGCTCGGCAACCCAGCCAGAGATGGTGAGAGAAACCTTGCGGTTGCCCTTGCGGGCGGTGGTGGCCTCGAGCTCTGCGACGCGCTCCTCGAGGTCGGCGCAGCAATCTCCCCCGAGATCGGCGGCGCTGGCGCTGCCGATCGACAGCCCGCTCGCGAGCAGACCAGCGGCCAGTGCGGCGCTGACACTAAGCTTCTTCATTATTGGTACTCCCGTCTGCCTCAACTTCAGCCCGGCCGCCAACTCCGGCTGCCGTACGCATATCGTTCGTAGCGATGGCCGATCCCCCGAATCACCGCTCGGGAAGTAACTAAATCAGACGACGTTTGCCTATGGAATAGGCTTGGCGGCTATTCTGTGATGGATTGGTGATGGGGGTGGCGGTATCGCCACACAGACGCCGATCTTGTGCAGGGATTCGCGGTCTGTTCCTGTTCGAAGGTGCAGAAACAGGGCTTCGCATGCGTAGTTCAGAATGCCCGTATTCGGCGTTTCGGAGTGACGCCCGGCGCTGTTCCTGTCGAATGGGGCCGTGGCAGCGGAAATGCACCGCAGAAGGGGTCCGCCGTCCAGCGACCTCCTCAGCCATCTGAGCCCACGTTCTGAATTAGTTTGCGGGCGACGAGGGCGGTGGCGACCACGAAAAGGATGGTGCCATGTGTCATCAGCACCATGTTCGGTCGGTCGGAGTACTGCGCCAGCACGAATTGCTCGTAGAATTTCGGCTGAAACCGCTCGGGCTGGCCGAATGCGGCGCGGTACTGGTCCTGCATCGCGTCGAGTAGCAGGTACGCGGCGGTCAGGGCCTTGCCGTTGATCCACTCGAACGCCGCCATGCCGAGTGCTGCAAAGGTCCGCACGCTCAGCTTCAGGTCGTCCACCGACTTGCCATAAATGAAGAGCATGGCGAATACGGCGATGTGCACGGTGATGAACACCTGCCAGAGGAAGTCGATCTGAGTGCGCGTCATCATGATCGCCTCGATCAGCGCACTCTCCTCGAGAACTCCCGACACCATACTCCCCCTCCCCTTTTTCTACGCAACTCGACGACCGGTGGCCCGTTATAGCAGAGAGTTCCGGATAGCAGCGAGATCTGGCGGGCGCAGCGCGCAAGTGGGGCGGTTTCGTGGCGTTCGCTCCTCGTCCCGGCCCCGACTAACAGACATATGCAAAGGCACCGTGACGCATGCTTTACGCCTTCGTCGGCCTTGCGCGTCGTTCGACGTCCGTCGTAAATGTATTGCGATGCAGCACCAATTGCTCGGTGGCGCCATTTTGTCACTGGATTGGTCCGCAGCGGTCAACCCTATCACTGGGGATCGCCACACTTGCTGCCACAATCTCTCTCTAAATCACTGAGTCTAAGAGCTTGCTGTGTCCGAACGGACGTCGCGGGCAAATGGGTTGGTGCGGTTCGGAGGAGTAAACGGATGCGACAACTCCGCCACAGGCGCCCAATCTATGCCGCGTCGCATCCGGCACGCTGATGCGCTGCAACATCACTGAGACGGGAATGCCCGCCACTATGTCCCAGCACCTGCCAGATCGCCGCGAGGTCCTACTCGGTTCCGCTGGTTTTGGCGCCATCCTGGCGCTCGCCGGTACGGCGTTCTCGCGTCTGGCGGCAGCCGCCACCGAGGGTGACATTCAGGGAGCGTCTTTCGCGCCGGACACGGTGATAAAGATGGCTCAGGACCTGGCCGGGCGCGCCTTCGCCAAGCTGAAAGCCGACGTTCCGGCGCCGTTCGACAAGTTGACCTACGATCAGTACCGTGACATCCGCTTCCGCCCGGAGCAGGCGATTTGGCGCGGTCAGGGCACGGACTTCGAGCTGCAACTCTTCGCGCTCGGCTATCTCTACGACGTTCCGGTCGAGATCTCGGTGGTCGACGGCGGCAAGGCGTTCGCGCTCAAAGCGGACAACAAGCTGTTCTCGATCGGGCCGCTGGTCGGCAATGGCAACGAGTCGGCGCCCTACGGCTTCTCGGGCTTCCGCGTGCACGGCCCGATCAATCGCGCGGACATGTTCGACGAATACCTCGTGTTCCAGGGTGCGAGCTACTTTCGCGCGGTTGGGCGCGATCAGCTTTATGGCCTCTCCGCTCGCGGTCTCGCGATCGACACTGCCCGCCCGAGCGGTGAGGAATTCCCCTACTTCCGCGCCTTCTGGATCGAGAAGCCCGCCGCAGGTGCCCGCTCGCTGACGATCCACGCGCTGCTCGACAGCCCTTCAACGACCGGCGCGTACAAATTCCTCGTCACGCCGGGCGAGGCGACTGTGATGGACGTCGAGTTCACGCTGTTTCCGCGCCGGACCATGGCTCATGTGGGCCTCGCACCACTCACCAGCATGTACCGCCACGGCACGGCGCAGAATCGCCTGGGTGTCGACTATCGCCCGGCGGTCCACGACAGCGAGGGGCTGGCGATCCTCAACGGTCGCGAAGAGCGCCTGTGGCGTCCGCTCACTAATCCCCGCACCCTGCAGACGAGCGCTTTCCTCGACAAGGACGTGAAGGGGTTCGGCCTGGTGCAGCGCGACCGTAACTTCAACGACTATCAGGACCTTGAGGCGCGCTACGAGCGCCGCCCGACGGTTTGGATCGAGCCGATGGGGGCGTGGGGCGAAGGCTACGTCGAGTTGATCGAAATTCCGACCGACGCCGAGATCCACGACAACGTCGTCGCCTACTGGAAGCCGGCGAAGCCGCTCGAGTCGGGGCTTGCGCACACGTTCAAGTACCGCATGCACTGGGGCCCGCGCATCCCCGTCGCGTGGACCGGTGTCGGCGTGGTCAAGACGCGCATCGGCAACGGCGACGCGCCCGAGAAGCGGCTCGTGGTCATCGACTTCAAGGGGCCGACGCTCGGTGAGCTCGCCGGCTTGCCGAAGGCCGAAGTAGCGGCGAGCAGCGGCGTGATCGCCAACGTCGTCGTCCAGGAAAATCACGAAATTCAAGGCATTCGCGTCTCATTCGAGCTCAACACGTCCGGAACGGACACGATCGAGCTGCGTTTGGGATTGAAAGCCAATGACAGGTTGATCTCAGAAAGCTGGCTGTACCGGTGGACGAGAGCATGACGATGGACATGAGCAAGACATCCGACGTTCACGGCGAACCCGCGCGTGATTCAAGTGACCCGCGTCTGCTGCCTGACGGCGCGCCTCTCGCCATGCCCGAGCAGGACTTCGGCGCCGACCCGAGCGGTCCGCGACTGCGCCCGACCGCGGGCGTGCTCGCCATGCGTGTGGCGCTGTTCGGTGGCGCGCTTCTCGCGACCTTCGCGTTCGGTTATGAGCTGCAACGGGTGCTGAGCGTCATCGGTATGACGCCGCTGCAGATCGTCTTCCTGGTTCTTTCGACGCTGGCGTTCGGCTGGATTGCGCTCGGCTCGCTGAGCGCCGCACTTGGTTTCATCAGCCTCGCTTCCGGCGACCGTCCGGACAACATCGAGCTGCCTGAAGCGCGTGGTCCGCTATCGGCACGCACGGCGCTGCTGTTCCCCGTCTATCACGAGGAGCCCGCCCGCATCGCTGGCACGATCGAAGCGATCGCCGGAGAGCTCGAGCAACACGGCCGGGCCGCCGCTTTCGACGTTTTCGTGTTGTCCGATACGCGTGGCGACGAGGCTGGGCAGGCCGAGGAGCAGGTCTATCGCAGCCTCGCCGAGCGCCTCGCGGGTGTGGTGCCCGTGCATTATCGCCGCCGCCGCGAGAACAAGGCGCGCAAGGCCGGAAACATCAAGGACTGGGTGGAGCGTTTCGGCGCCGCCTATCCCCATTTCGTCATTCTCGACGGTGACAGCGTAATGTCGGGCGAGACGCTCATTCGGCTTGCCCGTGCGATGGAGGCGAAGCCGCGCGCCGGTCTTATCCAGACGGTGCCGCGGCTCACTGGCGGAACCACGGTTCTCCAGCGTCTCCAGCAGTTCGCTTCGCAAGTCTACGGTCCGATCGTCGCCGCGGGCATGGCGATGTGGACGCGCGACGAAGGCAACTACTGGGGTCACAACGCGATCATCCGCACCGAGGCGTTCGCTTCTGCAGCCGGCCTGCCGGAACTGCCGGGGCGGCCGCCGTTTGGCGGCCATATCCAGAGCCACGACTTCGTCGAGGCCGTGCTGTTGCAGCGTGCCGGTTACGGCGTGCACATGGCACCGACGCTCGATGGCTCTTATGAGGGACTTCCGCCGACGTTGATGGAGCTCGTTGTGCGTGATCGGCGCTGGGCTCAGGGCAACCTTCAGCATCTGTCGATCGTCGGCGCCAGCGGCATCACCGGAATGGGCCGCGTGCATCTGGCGATGGGCGCGCTCTCCTATCTCGTCTCGGCGATTTGGGCGGCTTCGCTCGTGGTCGGTGTCATGCTTGCCCTGCAGAGCCAGCAGATGATCCCGAACTATTTCCCGAGCGACCGCTCGCTCTTTCCAACCTGGCCGGTGATGGACTCAGGAGCCGCCGCGCGCCTCTTCCTCGGCACGATGGGCGTGGTGCTGTTGCCCAAGGTTCTCGGTCTCATCCTCGAAGTGCGCCGCGCTCGGGCCGCGCGCGAGGATTTTGGTGCCCTGCGCGCCATCAGCGGTGGCCTCGTCGAGACGGTACTTTCGATTCTGTTGGCGCCGATCCTGATGCTGACGCAGACGGTCGCGGTGACGGAAATTATTCTCGGCCGCGATTCCGGCTGGAAGGCACAGCGGCGCGCCAACGGTGAGGTCACCCTCGGTGATGCGATGCGGTTCCACATGCCGCACATGCTGCTCGGCGTTGCGACGGCCGTCATTTCCTACAACGTCGCTCCCGCGCTCGTTGCCTGGATGTCGCCGGTGATCCTTGGTCTCGTGCTTGCAGGTTTGGTCGGCTGGTTCGTCGCCAAGCCCGCCGGGCCGGTGATGAGCGCGCTGCTCTCGACGCCCGAAGATCGCAATCCGCCGCCGATCCTGCGCCGCGCCGTCGCTGCTGGAGATGCATGGCGACAGTGGCTCGCCAATGCGCCCTCGCCCGCGAACGATGTCGGTGTGCCGGCCCGCAACGCTGCCTGATCGAGTGACTCGGCTGACGAGGCAAAAGGACGACGCCCGCGCATACTATGCGCGGGCGTTTTGCTGCCGGTGCTGGACCTGCGGGGCGACGACGCATGCGGGCTGAAAGCCAATGCGCCCGTGTCGCCTGGGGGGAAGGCGGCACGGGCGCTGCAGTGCTGGGAGGTTAGTCGAATAGACGCCGCCTCACGACAGGCGACGTTAGGAAGAGCCCGAAGGGACGGGAGAGGAGCGGTGAACTCATCCGCCCCGACCCGTTCGGGCCCCCGCCGACGGCGCTACGTGTAAAAAACCACGAAGATGCCGGCGGCGATCACGACGGTGCCCATGAAAACAATGGCACCTGAACGGAGAAACTCGGACATTGCACTCTCCCTAGGGGCTTCGATGCACCCGGCCAATTCCGTTGACCGCCGATGCCCGAGCCACGCTCGACTTGATGCGGAACTTAACGGAGCGCGACTGAATGGGGCCTGAGGGATGCGTTTAGCTGCGGTTCATATGCAGCGTTCCGAGGAAGCTTGTGTTTTCATGGTGTTAGGTTGGGTGGGGCTGCGCGCGCTGAAGCGGAGGGGCAGGCTCGCCCCCCTCTGCCATCCGACATTCTGAAAAGCTCGCGGTTCAGCCTTCCGACTTGCGCCGGCTCATGAAGGCGAGGCGCTCGAACAGGTGCACGTCCTGCTCGTTCTTGATCAGCGCGCCGGCGAGTGGCGGGATGAGCTTCCTCGGGTCCTGCTCGCGCAGCGTCTCTGCGTCGATGTCCTCGTTCAACAGGAGCTTGATCCAATCGAGCAGCTCCGAGGTCGACGGCTTCTTCTTCACTCCAGGTACGTCGCGAAGATCGTAGAAGATCCGCAGCGCCTCGTTGACCAGACGGCTCTTGAGATGCGGGAAGTGCACCTCGACGATGGCGCGCATCGTCTCGGGATCGGGGAACCTGATGTAGTGGAAAAAGCACCGGCGAAGGAAGGCGTCCGGCAGCTCCTTTTCGTTGTTGGAGGTGATGATCACGATCGGCCGGCGGCGGGCGCGGACCGTCTCGGCCGTTTCGTAGACGTAGAACTCCATCCGGTCGAGCTCCTGGAGGAGATCGTTCGGGAACTCTATGTCGGCCTTGTCGATTTCATCGATCAGAAGCACGGGCCGCTCGGGCGCGGTGAACGCCTCCCACAGCTTGCCGCGGCGAATGTAGTTGCGGATGTCTTTCACGCGCTCGTCGCCGAGCTGGCTGTCACGCAGGCGTGAAACGGCGTCGTATTCGTAGAGGCCCTGGTGCGCCTTGGTCGTCGACTTGATGTGCCACTCGATGATGGGCGCACCAATGGCTTGCGCGACCTCCAAGGCGAGCACCGTCTTGCCGGTGCCGGGCTCACCCTTCACAAGAAGCGGCCGTTCGAGGGTGATGGCCGCATTGACGGCGACTTTGAGATCGTCGGTCGCGACGTAGGATTTGGTGCCGGTGAACTTCATGTCGCCCCGCGGTGTGCCATACGAGATGCGTGATGCCGCGAAGACGCGGATCGAGAAAACGTATCGCGCGCTGGGCGTCCGGTCATCCCGGAATCGCGTACACTCGATCGCGGGCGTGCGTCGTGTTGCGCGTCGTCGCAAATGCGGCCCTGTATCGAGAAGCGCGAACTGTTGTTAGACGAAATGATGAGCTTGGCCAAGCTGTTGGAGTGGGTGGCGAGGTCTCCGGAGAGGTCCAGACGGTCCCGACCCAACGCACGATTTTGACATAACCCTTGCGTAACATTGGGGAAATTCTTGACAGGGAAGTCTGGTCACCTAAATACGGGGCACATTTCTTGCTGAAAGGCGTGCGAATGAGCCTGCTGGTGGGTCCCGACAGTTTCACTGTCGAGCGTCGAGCGGCCGGCGAGTTCGTGGCCAGCGAGCCAGGCGGTGCTGCTCGCGTGTACCGCCCCAGGGAGACCTGCTGATGAAGACGGACAAGACCAAGGCTTCGGCGCGGAGTTCGACTGGACGGGCCGGAGCAGGCAGCGCCGGCGCCAAGGCTTCGCGAGCCCCTGAGACGGGAAGCGCCAAGACCAAATCCAAGGTCAAAGCGGCGTCCAAGCCGGTCGGCCCGACCAAGAAGGACAAGGTAGCGGCGCCAGCGGCGCCCGCTGCCAAGGCGAAACCGTCCGAGCCGGTGATCGATCCCAATTACCGCCCGGGCGACGACGAGCCCTTCATGAACGGGCGGCAGCGCGCGTACTTCCGCGCCAAGCTGCTCAAGTGGAAAGAAGACATCGTTCGCCAGACGCGCGAGACGCTCGAGGGGCTGCACGAGGATTCGACGCAGCACGCCGATCTCGCCGACCGCGCCACGTCCGAGACGGACCGGGCGCTGGAGCTGCGTGCGCGTGATCGTCAGCGCAAGCTGGTCGCCAAGATCGACGCTGCGCTCGCGCGCATCGAAGATGGCACCTACGGCTACTGCGAGGAGACCGGCGAGCCGATCGGCCTTAAGCGCCTCGATGCCCGCCCCATCGCCACGCTGTCGCTCGAGGCGCAAGAGCGTCACGAGAGGCGCGAGAAGGTCTATCGCGAGGACTGACGTTTTGCGCGCATCTTACCCGCAAGACGGACCAGTTCCTTCGAGCGCGATCCGCGCACCGCGCCAGTGATCGCTGATCTTGCCCGGCGATTCTGCTCAGAACCCGCGGTAGCCGACGCGTGTCCCGTCACGCTACCGCACCGGCACGTCGAAGCTGCGCCCGTCGTCGGCGGCGGGATAGGTGAAGTGCCACCACTCGCGCGGATAGTTTTCGAAGCCTCGCCGGGCCATCGCGCGCCGAAGCGTATCTCGCGCTTGACGCTGCTCCGCAGAGAGGCCGCCGGCGGACGTGTGGCTTCTGGTGTCGAAACAATCGAACGACGTGCCCATGTCGAGTTCCCCACCCATCGGCGCGGCTTCCGTACACGGACGCGTTTCCTGCTCGCCCGATGTTCCGCCCTTCGAGTTGGCGTCTCCTGCTCCTCCGCGCCGTGTGATGGTGAGATCGACGGCGATGCCGCGGGAATGGGTCGAGGCGCGCGCGATGTATCCGCTGGGAATGAGTGAGCTGCGCGCGATCTGCGGATAGTAGTGGCGCGAAGCACCATCCTCCTTGCTCGCCGCCCACCGCATGAAGCTGCGCACGCTGCGCTCGGGGCGATAGCAGTCGAACACCTTGAGCGAGAGCGGCGGGTCGGCAGCGGCGAGATCGGCTTGAACGCGAGAGAGGGCCTTGGCGACTTCGGGCCGAAGCCAGCACGCGGGCGCTTCGTAGCCGGGCACGGGGGCGCCCGTGAAGTTCCTCGCCGTCGCGTAGCGCATATCGAGAACGATGCTGGCGTCGATGCTGTCCAGCGGTACCAGAGCGGATTGCGACGCGCCATCCGGCTGCGCCCGGCGGCGGGCATCGGCCGGTGCGATGGCGAGTGTCGTGACCGAGAGCGCGGCCAATGCGGCACACGTCAGCACTTTCCCAAAGCAAGTCTCGCGATGCATGGATGATCCTGAATTCATGGCTTGCGCGTCCGCCGCTGCTCGGTTGACATTCGTGTGTCGCGCCGGCCGCGCACTATGTTGCGGCGGAGGGCAGAGGATATCACCGGAGCCGAGGCGAGGGAGGACTATGGCACATCGAACTATCGCTGGTATCGCCGCGGCGGCGGCGAGCCTCCTGTCGGTGGTTTCCGCGCCGTGGGCTCAGCCGCGTTGCGTGTTTCTGGAGTGCGGACCGGCGGAAACGCCCAACCCCACGCCCGTTCAGGCTCCGGCGGTCGCGGTACTGAAGCCGCTGGCCGTGCCGCAGCAGGAGCGGTTGCAGCGTCCCAAGCTCGATAGCGAAACGTGCAACGACGCGGGCGGATTTCGCTATTGCGTGTCCTCGGTGTTGAAGCCGCAGTTCGGTTTCACTTACGGGCCCGACAAGCTCGTCGATACGGATCTCAAGACGGCTTGGGTCGAAGGGCGTGACGGCCATGGTGAGGGCGAGAGCCTTGTGGTCGAGCTCAACGGGCGGCGCACTGTCTCCGCGATCCAGGTGATGAACGGTTATCACAAGAACGAGCGGCTGTTCCTGGCCAACAGCCGCGTTCAGGTCGCCGAGCTGCAATTCTCGAACGGTGACACGCGACGCATCTCGCTTGCCGATGCACCGGGCGTGCAGTCGATCGATGTGGGGCGGCAATCCGCCGAGTGGGTGCGCTTCACCATCCGCTCCGTCTATCCCGGCACGAAATACCAGGACACCGCCGTCACTGAGTTCCGTGTCGTCGTCGAGTAGAGGACGAAAGCGCGACGCAGACGCGGGGAAAAAGCAAAGAGGAGGCAGGCCCATGCGCCTCGATCGGCGACACGTTCTTACGGGCATCGGCTGTTGCGCATGCTGCTCCGCGCTGCCACTGCGGGCCCAGGCTGGCGAGGTGCAGGAGAAGGTAGCGAAGCTCGGCCAGATCCGCGGCTGCTTTGTCGACAGCAACAACGCCAACCTCGTTCTTGGCTCCAACCTCAAGCTCGGCAAGAAAGCGACGCTGCCACCCGAGGTTCACACCATGGTGCGCTCGTCGGGTAATCCCGATCTCGACAAGGCCTTCGACCGCGCGTTGCAGCGTTTGGCGGAGACGTTCGACGTGTGGCCGAAGGTCGGCTTCTACGATGACGCGGACGCACCAAACGCCATGGCGATGCGGTACGCGGTCGGTGGCGCGCACGAGTTCGCGGTGCTGTTCGGACGGACGTATTTCGCCAAGCTCATGGACTACGATCCGTCGGGTGTCACGCTGCTCCAAACCGCTGCCCACGAGTTCGCGCACGTTTGGGTCTATCAGGATGGCCTGTTCGAGAAGATCCGCGGCAGCCAGCCGACGGTGAAGCGCGTGGAACTGCACGCCGATTATCTTTCGGGCTTCTATCTCGGTCTGCGCAAACGCGATAACCCGACGGCATCGCTGTGGGCCGCCGGAATTAGACGCTGGCAGAGTGGCGACACGGAGTTCCGCAACGTGCACCACCACGGCCAGCCGGACGAACGCCTCGCTGCGGCGGAGGCGGGATTCAAGCTGGGATTTCTCGAGGGGCGAACGGCAAAGGACGCGTTCGCCGCCGCGACAGCTTACGTTGCGTCGCTTTAACCCGCCGAGCCGGTGCCGGCAGATGCGCCTGCATCGGGCCCCTCGCTGACGCTCTCGTCGTCGTCGGAGACCGCCGCGGCCTTCTTCGCCGCCCGTTCCTCGATAACGCGCGCGACCAAGGTCTTGACGACGTCGAGATCGCGCAGGTGAACATCTGTCTGCGGGAACGGTATCTCGATACCCGACTGCCGCAGCGCCTGAAACACCGCGATTCGGAGCTCGGTCGCGGCGGCGCCGGTCTTGCTGACGTCGGAGATGTATCCGAAAATGGTGAAGTCGAGGGAACTCGCGCCGAAGTTCTTGAACAGCACGAACGGAGCGGGGAAGCTCGATAACGCCGGGCAGCGCTGCGCCGTCCGCAAGAGGAGGTCGCGAACCTGTGCCGGATCGGCCGAATAGGACACGCCAACCTCGACCATGACACGGCCGATCGTGTTGCGATGGGTGCGATTGCGCACCGTCCCCGAGATGAGCTGCGAATTGGGAACGATGACACTCGAGCGATCGAAGGTTTCGATCTCGGTCGAGCGCACCGAGATGCGCCGCACGTGCCCTTCGAATTCGCCGACGTGAATCCAGTCACCCACTTTGATCGGCCGCTCGACCAGTAGAATGAGGCCGGAGACGAAGTTGTTGACGATCGACTGCAGGCCGAAACCGATGCCGACCGAGAGCGCACCGGCGACGATCGCGACGTTGGTGATGTCGAGGCCGCCGTAGGATATGGCCGAAAGGGAGGCGATACCGAAGCCGGCATATCCGACGCCGGTGTGAATTGAGTTGGCGAGGCCCGCGTCGATGTGCGCCGGCCGCAGCACCGTGCTCTGCATCCAGCGTTGCAGAATGCGCGTGGCGAAGATGACGGCGGCGAACAGGACGATAGCCAGAAGGATGCGGGCCAGCGAGATCTGGAAGCCGCCGAGTTGGAAGCCGAAGATCGCGTTGTGGAGCCAGCCGAAAACCTCGGGAGACGAGAAGCCCCACGAGAACAGCAGGAGTGGAGCGGCGATCAGCGCCACCGCAATGTTGAGCACGACGAAGATGAACCCGTCGACCATGCTGCGCTGCGTGTCGTCGAGCTTGAAGCGCTCGCCGAGAAGGCGCGTCGAGAGGCTGTCCTCGTCGAGACCGGCCTGCCCCGAGATGGCGCGGACGGCGAGGTGGAGCAGCATGATGACGACGATTACCGTGCCCGACAGCACGACCTGCGCCGAGATGTAGCGGCCGAGCGCGACATAGCCGGCGAGCGAAACTCCGGCGATGACGAGCGCGAGCGTCATCAGCGGCACTTTGAGCCACCACGGATGCCAGAACGAAACCTGCGGCTGGTCAGCGGCCGCGGTGCGCGGCTCGAATCTTGTGCGCGCCAGCATCACGAGCAGAGCGGCGAAAGCGATCGAGAATACGAACGCCTGCGCCACGTTCACCTGGAACGGAAGGTAGAGCACATTGATGAAGCGGCCGAGCACGAGGTCGACGGCATAGACGGCGGCGACCGCGCCGGTGATCTGGTGCAGGCGGCGGGCAGCGGTGTCGGAAAGATCGAACAACCGCCAGTGTGGACGCGACGGCTGGAGGATCGCGCGAGAAAGCGCCGTCACGGCTACGTAGATCAGGATGGAGGTCAGCAGCGTCTCTGCCAACGCCTCGACCTGGAGATAGAGCAGGCCAATGTTGTCGACGCCGAGATAGAGCAGGATCGCTGCGGCTGCCGCGGGAAATGCGTAAGCGGCGGCGGTCCACCCGGCGGTGACGGCGCGGGCGAAGAACGACGGCGGCTTGTCGCTCTGCGCGTTGAGCGTGCGGCGCACGAGCTTGCGCCGCAAGGTTCTGACGGTGAAGTAGGTGGCGGTGACGAACGCGAGCAGCAGGCCGAGCTTGAGTGCGTGGTGTTCGGCGGCGCGCCACCAGTTGCGCGCAATGGTCGCTGTATCCCGGGCGGCGTTGGGCATCTCCGCGACGACCGTACGCCACAGGCTGAGCTTGAGAGGCGAGTTCTGAGTCCGCCGCAGGAGCTGCGTGGTGAAGATCGACTGGCGCAACCCCTGCACCCGCTGAGCGAGCTGGCGTGCTCGCTCGCTCGCGAGCTCGGCCGACTTGATCGCCCCGTCCAGCTCGCTGACCACCGCATTGAGGCGCGCGCGCTCTTCCGCGATCTGCTCGGCTTCCCCTGGGTCCTCGGCCTTCGGCGCGGGGCCGAGCTTATCGACCTGTGAGCGGAAGTCGGCGAGCCGCGGCTCGATGTCCTCGATCGCCCTTCGTGCATCGCCCGGCAGGCGGTCGATCTCGACACGGACCTTGGACAACTCCTCCTCGCGGTCGCTGACGCGCTCGACCGCCTTCTCGAGATCGTCGAGCATGGCCGACAGGCGGCGGACGGGTTGAAGTAGGGGGTCAAGGTTGGCGGCGGGCGCGGGCGGCTTCGGCGCAGCCGGCGGCTCGGCCGGTGTCTCGTTCGCCGAGGGCTGCGGGGCCGGCTCGACGGCCGGAGGCGGAGCGGGGGGGGCAGGTGGAGTGGCCGGCGCGGCCGCTGCGGGCTTGGCGGCCGCGCTCGTGGCTGCCGGTTTCGCGCCCGCAGCTTGAGCGACGACGAAGGCGGGCTCGGCTGTGGCGGACTGCGGCCGCGGCATCAGCAGGGCGGCGAAAACGATGAGCAGGAGTATTTGGAACGGACGCGACAGGGGAACATGTCTCCGGGAATTGGCGGCTGCTCGGCCGCGAGAAGACGCTCTCGACAGGGGCGAAATGGGGCGCGGCAGCGGGGCCTCTTCAGCCGAAACAGCGATCATTTTGTGGCGAAGATGCTGTGGCGGTCATTCCTGCGCCGTGCCGAGCGTTCTCGGCGCACGGCTGAAAACCGGATGCGGCGCTTCCACGACTTCGGCCGCGGGGCGGGCACGCTTGGGTTGAATGCCGGTCTCGATCACTACATCCACCGGCCCGCCGGTCATGATGAGGTGCTCCACATCGTCACGGCGGATCAGCACCAGGCGGCGGCGACCGTCCACGCTCGACTGCTCGACGACGTCCAGCCGGCGTTCGGCGCGATTACCGAACAGGCCGTTGCCGCCACCGGCCCCCCCGAAAAGGCTCGGCCCGTAGAAATAGGCGGCAGCGGCGGCGCCGCCGATGGCAACCACCAGAAGCAGGTAGAACAGGATATCCAGCATGCTCAGCCCCCGCAGCGTTTCCGCACAGATCCGACAACGATAGACACCCCCGCCGTAGAGGGATGGCGAACTGGTACAACCCGCGCGACCCGAGCGCCACTGCGGCCGGCGCGAAACGGCAAATGCTCTGGGGACTATTGCCCCGGTAACGTAGGCGATTATGGCGTGCACTCCGGCTTCCAGCCGGTTTCGCACCTTGCGGCTCCGCAAACGGCGCGGCCGGTTCCGGAAGCTCCAACCTGAGGCCGCCCCAATCAGCGTCCGGGCCATCGCGCTGTCGCTGGTCGCGCGGCCAGCGTAGAGGCGCGCGACTGATCGCGACCGTCCCACCTATAGCGCGGAATTCATGGCATTTTAACTCTAATGATCGAAGTGTTGATGGTGTCACGGCCCTATCCAGCCGTGTCCGGAGTGAGCGGCCCCGTATGGGTTGGTCTCGCGGGCTGGCGACGGAATTTCTGGCAAAAAACCAGATAGTTGTGTCGTCTTCCTGGGTTCTTGAAAAAGAGCCCGCCGGACGCGCCCGACGGATCGTGCACCGGTACCGCCGCAGCGGTTCCGCCGCATCCGAGTTCCATCACGAGTTGGTTGTTCATGCTTCAGTCTTTCAAGGCGAGCCTTCCGGCGAATCAGCTAGCCTCCCGCGACATGAGCGAGGGCAAGGCGCAGACCGAACGGATAGCCGCCGATGACCCGCTCGCGGCGCTTCGCGGCGGTGGTGGATACGCAACCATCCTCGTCGTGCTTGGTGCTGCGGGCGCCGTGGTCCTGTCGCTTATCGCATCGGCTTCCGCGACGCCGCTGCTCATCTCGCTGCTGGCGACGATGGCGATGCTCGGCGTGTTCTTTCTGTTCGGCATCGCCGCTGGCCACATCCGTATCGGCGAGCGCCTTCCCGAAGGCGACCTGCTCAAGGCCATAGCCGACGCGGAGGCGGGCGGCCTGATGATCGTTCCGGCGCGCGGCGGACCGCCTCTCTACGCCAACCGCGCCATCTCCGCCCTGCTTGGGCGGTCCAACACCGGCGCGCTCGGCACATTCGAGGATGCCTTCAACGGCATCGCCGAAGCGGCCCCTGCGCTGTACCGCCTGAGCCGCGCCGCCGCCGCTGGAGAGGCACACGCCGAGGTGCTCGCGAGGCCCGGGCCGGCCGCCGCTGCGAGGCGATGCTTGCGCATCTCGGTAAAACCCTTCTCCTCGCCGTCGACGGCGCGTGACCCCGGCCCGCTCGCGATCTGGAGCGTCGAGGATGTCACGGACGAGCGCGAGGCGGAGGCACGCAAGAGCGCGGGCGTCGAGCAGCGTCTCGCCCTCTACGATACGATGCCGCTCGGCTTGGTATCGGTGGACGCGGACGGCTTCGTCACGCATGCCAACCGCACCTTCGCCGACAGCATCGGCCTTGCGCCGGAAGCGATCGGCGACAGGGCGTTACGCTTGCGTGATCTCGTCTCCAACGATGGCGCAGCCGTGCTCATGGGCGTGGCGCGCGGCGGCGGCGAACCGATCGTCATCGACCTCGACGTCGTTCGCGAGGATGGCCGGCTGGTGCCCATGCGGCTCTCGTGCCGGGCGGCGGAATCGGGTGGCGGCATCGTCATCGGTTGTTTCGACCGCCAGCTCGAGGCAGCGGCGACTGCGGATTCGAGCGGCGATCTGCGTCTCTCGCGCTTCTTCCAGTCCGCGCCCTTCGGCGTCGCCACCGTCGCGGCGGATGGGACCATCTCGAATGCCAACGCGGCGTTCGCCCGCATGATCCTCGACGGCACGCGCACCGCTGCGCTGCCTGCGCTCGAAGCTCTGACACGCGATTGCGAGGCCTCGACACGTATCGCGGTCGAGCAGGGTCTTGACGAAGTGCTCGGCGGGCGCGGCAACGTCGCGCCCATCGAGATTTCAGTCGGCTCCGGCGCGGCCGAGTTCACGCGGCGCGTCTACATGAGCCCGCTCGCCGGGGCGACAGGCGCGAGCGAGGCGGCGGTTCTTTACGTGCTCGACGCCACCGAGCAGAAGCGGCTGGAAGCACGCTTCGCGCAGTCGAACAAGATGGAAGCGGTCGGCACGCTGGCGGGCGGCATTGCGCATGACTTCAACAACATGCTCACCGCCATCATCGGCTATTCCGACTTCCTGCTGCTGACGACGAAGCCCGGTGATCCCGCTCACAAGGATCTGATGGGCATCAAGGCCGCGGCCAACCGTGCCGCAGGCCTCGTCTCGAAACTGCTCGCGTTCTCGCGCCAGCAGACGTTGCAGAACGAGGTGATCCAGCTCGGCGAGATGGTGAGCGAGATCTCGCCGCTGCTGAAGCGCTCCATCGGCGTCAAGATCGAACTCAAGGTGCAGACCGAGCGAGACCTGTGGACCGTTCGCACCGATAAGACCCAGATCGACCGCGTCATCGTCAATCTCGTCGTCAACGCGCGCGACGCCATGCCGGACGGCGGCACACTCACCATTCGCACGCGCAACGTCACCGAGCGTGAATGCCAGAAGATGGATCACTTCGGCCTGGCGGTCGGCGAGTACGTGCTGGTCGAGGTGGAGGATACCGGCTGCGGCATGAGCCCCGAGACCATGAACAAGATCTTCGAGCCGTTCTTCACCACGAAGGGTGTCGGCAAAGGAACTGGCCTCGGGCTCGCGACGGTCTACGGCATCGTCAAACAGTCGGGCGGGTTCATCTTCACCGAGAGCGAGATCGGCAAGGGCACCAAGTTCCGTGTGTTCCTGCCACGCCATGCGCCCGATCCGGACGAGGAGGCGCAGATCGTCCAGCGCCTCTCGCGCAAGGAAGTGCGCCACGCGCCCGATCTCACCGGTTCCGCCCGCGTGCTGCTGGTGGAGGACGAGGACGGCGTCAGAACCTTTGCTGTGCGCGCGCTACGCAGCCGCGGCTTCGAGGTGCTCGAAGCGTCCAACGGCGCCGAGGCGCTCGATATCCTCGCCGAGCACAAGGGCCGTCTCGATATCGTCGTCTCCGACGTGGTGATGCCGGAGATGGATGGCCCGACGCTTCTCAAGGAGCTGCGCAAGTCGCACCCCGATTTGAAGTTCGTGTTCATGTCGGGCTATCCCAACGACGCTTTCCGTGCCGGTCTCGACCAGAACGAGAGCTTCGGGTTCCTGCCGAAACCGTTCTCGCTGACCGAACTCGTCTCCAAGGTCAAGGACGAGCTCGCGGACTGACGGGGCTGTTGTGCGGCACCGAGGGCCGGTTTCGTCTCGCCTGATCGATGATGGCGGGCGGCGCCTCGGCGCGGGCTACCGGAGAGAGCCCACCCATAATCAAGAAGCGGGTGGCCCCTCGGGCGACCCCGCTTTCGCCCGCCGCAGCCCGCAGAACGGGGGCGACAGCCGTGCAACCTTACACGATCTCGCGACTTGTGCGGGGGAGGGGAAGTCGCCATAACTTGCGCCGCCCCTCGCCCGATCTGGACGTTCGGCCGTATCCCATAGGCAACCCAACCGAGCGCCAGAGCCAGCAGACATGTCGACCCGCATCAATGGCGACAAGAGCCCGCCTGTCCGCTCGAAGGACGATCTCGTCGCCTGGATTGCGGCTGGCGAGAAGCCGAAGGACCGCTGGCGCATCGGCACCGAGCACGAGAAGTTCGTGTTTTACACCGAACGGCTGGAGCCCGTGCCTTACGGCGGCCCCCGCGGTATCCGCGCGCTCATGGAGCGGATGATTTCCTGCTACGGCTGGGAGCCGATCCACGAAGGCGACAACATCATCGCCCTGAAGCGGCCCGATGGCGAACCGGGCGGAACGATCAGCCTGGAGCCCGGCGGCCAATTCGAGCTCTCCGGCGCGCCGCTCGAAACGCTGCACGAGACAGCGTCGGAAACGAGCGAGCACCTGATCGAAGTCGTGCACGTCGGCGAGCCGCTCGGCATCGGTTTCCTCGGTCTCGGCTTCTCGCCCAAGTGGACGTTGGAAGAAACGCCGCAGATGCCGAAGCGGCGCTACGCCGTGATGACGCGCTACATGCCGCAGGTCGGCAAGCGCGGCCTCGACATGATGTATCGCACCGCCACCATCCAGGTGAACCTCGACTTCGCCAGCGAGGCCGACATGGTGCGAAAGCTGCGCGTGTCGTTGGCGCTTCAACCGATCGCCACGGCGCTGTTCGCGTCCTCGCCTTTTACCGAGGGCCGCCCGAACGGTTTCAAGTCCATGCGCAGCGAAGTCTGGCGCGATACCGACAAGGCACGCACGGGCATGCTGCCGTGGGCTTTCGAAGCGGGCATGGGCTACGAGCGCTATGTCGACTATGCACTCGCGGTGCCGATGTACTTCGTCTATCGCGACGGCAACTACATCGACGTCGCGGGTGCGTCGTTCCGCGACTTCATGGCCGGCAAGCTGCCGGGCTTGCCGGGCGAGCTACCGACCATCGACGACTGGTCCGATCATCTGACGACGCTGTTCCCAGAGGTGCGCCTGAAGCGCTTTCTCGAGATGCGCGGCGCGGACGGCGGGCGCTGGGCGCGCATTGTCGCACTGTCGGCGTTCTGGGTCGGCTTGCTGTACGACGAGGTTGCGCTCTCGGCTGCCTGGGATCTCGTCAAGGGGTGGACGGCGGAGGAGCGTGAGGCCCTGCGCAATGGCGTGCCGCAGGGCGCACTCGCCACGCCGTTCCGGGGTGGCACGGTGCAGGATGTGGCCCGCGAGGTGGTGCGGCTCTCCCACCTCGGGCTGCGCAATCGTCGTCGCGTCAACTGGCGCGGCCAGGACGAGACCGTCTATCTGGCGCCGCTCGAAGAGATGGTGGCCACGGGCAAGACCTGCGCCGACGAGTTGCTGACCCGATACCACGGTCCCTGGCACGGCCTTATCGAGCCGGTCTTCAGCGAGATTGCGTTTTAGTGGCGCGGGCAATGCCCGCGCGTCCGGCGCTCGCGCCGGGGCCCGTTGGGCCCCTGGCCGGCTTTGCCGGCCAAGAGGTGCGTGACCGGCTTTGCCGGCCCAGTGAGGTGTGTCCGGGTATTGTCGGCCCAAAGCGGTGTGATCGGCTTTGTCGGTCCAGAGCGGTGTGTCCGGGTATTGCCGGCGGAGAGATTTGCGCCTGAGGCATGGCCGGCCCAAATCGCGCCGAGCTTTGGCGGACCCTAGGCGGGTAGCGGACTTCGGCGATTCGTCGCCGCGCGGTTGCGGCGAATCGGTTTTCCGGCGCGCGGGAGTGGTGGCATCGATGGCAGCAGAGGTCCGCGCCGAGGGCGTTCCTCGACATGCCCACGCCTTTGACCGGTGGGATCGCAGGGCTGGCAGGATCATCTTTCCGTTGCTATGACGCGGACCACGAAATGACAGGACAAGCAACGCGGTCGGACGGGCACCATGGGAAGCGATAAATCCGGGGCAGGCACCAAGGCCGATGGCGCGCGCGACTGGTCGGCGACGCTCAACCTGCCGGAAACCGATTTCCCCATGAGGGCGGGGCTGCCGGATCTCGAGCCGCGGCTCCTCAAGAAATGGGCAGAGATCGACCTTTACGCGCAGCTGCGCGAGCGCTCCAAGGGTAAGCCGCGCTTCGTGCTGCACGACGGCCCGCCCTACGCCAACGGCAACATCCACATCGGGCATGCGCTGAACAAGATCCTGAAGGACCTCGTGGTCAAGTCGCAGCAGATGCTGGGCCATGACAGCGACTACGTGCCCGGCTGGGACTGCCACGGCCTGCCGATCGAGTGGAAGATCGAGGAGGAGTATCGCGCCAAGGGGCGCGAGAAGCCGGACTTCTCTGATGCGAAGGGCATCAACGCGTTCCGTTCCGAGTGCCGCGCCTTCGCCGAGAAGTGGCTCTCGATCCAGCGCGACGAGTTCAAGCGCCTCGGTGTCGTCGGCGACTGGGACAAGCCGTATTCGACGATGTCGTATCGCGCCGAAGCGACCATCGCCCGCGAGATCATGAAATTCGCCGAGAGCGGACAGCTCTATCGCGGGTCGAAGCCGGTGATGTGGTCGGTCGTCGAGAAGACGGCGCTGGCCGAAGCCGAGGTCGAGTACCAGGACTATCAGTCCGACATGATCTGGGTGAAGTTCAAGGTCGTCCAGGATGTCGCGTGGGGTGACGCGCAGCAGCTTCGCCGCGCCGATCAGGCGTGCCTCAAGTCCGAGATGGTCGGTGCCAGCGTGGTCATCTGGACCACGACGCCGTGGACCATCCCCGGCAACCGCGCGATTTCGTTTTCCTCGCGCATCGCTTACGGCCTCTATGAAGTGACCGCCGCGCCGGAGAACAACTGGGCCAAGGTCGGAGACCGGTACATCCTCGCCGACAAGCTCGCTGGCGACGTGATGAAGGCCGCCAAAGTCGAAGCGTTCGAGCGGCGCGAAAGCGTATCGGCGGACGAGTTGCGCAGCATGGTGTGTGCGCACCCCCTCCGCGAGCTCGGCTACACGTTCGACGTCCCCCTGCTCGATGGCGATCATGTCACCGACGACACCGGCACGGGCTTCGTGCACACCGCGCCGGGGCACGGCTCGGACGACTACATCATCTGGATGAACTCGCAGAAGATGCTGCGCGAGCGCGGTATCGACACGGCCATCCCGTTCACCGTCGACGCCGACGGCGTGATGACGGCGGCCGCGCCCGGTTTCACGGGCAAGCGCGTTCTCAAAGAGAACGGCGACAAGGGCGATGCCAACGATGCCGTCATCAAGGCCCTGGCCGAGGCTGGCAACATCATCGCGCGCGGGCGGCTGAAGCATCAGTATCCGCACTCGTGGCGGTCCAAGAAGCCGGTCATCTTCCGCAATACGCCGCAGTGGTTCATCTCGATGGACAAGCCGCTCGGCGGCGGCAACCGGTCGCTGCGCCAGGTTGCCCTCGACGAGATCGGGCGCGTCGACTGGGTGCCGGCGGCGGGCGAAAACCGCATCAACGGCATGATCGAGAACCGCCCGGACTGGGTGGTGTCGCGCCAGCGCGCCTGGGGCGTGCCGATCGCCGTGTTCCGTAACATCGAGACGGAGGACGTGATCCCCGGCCCTGGCTTCGCGCACAACGACGAGCTGATGCGTCGCGTGTTCGACGCCTTTGCCGCGAAGGGCGCGGACGTGTGGTTCGACGATGGGGCCAAGGAGCGCTTCCTCGACGGTCTGGTCGACGATCCCGCGCAGTGGGAGCGGGTGCGCGACGTGCTCGACGTATGGTTCGATTCAGGCTCCACGCACGCCTTCGTTCTCGACGATCCGGTCTCGTTCCCGGCACTGGCGGGGATCAAGCGGCACATGGATGGCGGCAAGGACCGCGTCATGTATCTCGAGGGTTCCGACCAGCACCGCGGCTGGTTCCATTCCTCGTTGCTCGAATCCTGCGGCACGCGCGGACATGCTCCTTACGATGTCGTCCTGACGCACGGCTTCGTGCTCGACGAGAAGGGGCAGAAGATGTCGAAGTCACTCGGCAACGTCGTCGCGCCGCAGGACGTGATGGCGAAGTCGGGCGCAGACATCTTGCGGCTGTGGGTTGCGGCGTCGGATTATTCCGACGATCTGCGCATCGGCCCCGACATCCTCAAGAATTTCTCCGAGACCTATCGCAAGCTGCGCAACACACTGCGTTGGATGCTCGGAGCGCTCGCGCACTTCGACGCGGCCGACTACGTCCCGGCGGCCGACATGCCGGAGCTCGAGAAGCTCATGCTGCATCGCCTCTCGGAGATCGATCCCGAGGTGCGCACGGCTTATGCGGACTACGATTACCGCAAGGTGGTGACGCTGCTGGCGCAGTTCCTGAACACCGACCTCTCGGCCTTCTACTTCGACATCCGCAAGGACGCGCTCTATTGCGACGCGCCGTCGAGCCTGCGCCGCAAGGCGTCCCTGACGGTGATCGACGAGATCCTGAAGGCGACGTGCCTCTGGCTGGCGCCAATTCTCTCCTTCACGGCGGAGGAAGCCTGGCTGTCGCGCCATGGCAAGGACATCGCCGAGGGCGAGGTTGAAAGCGTGCACCTGCACGAGTTCCCCCACCTGCCCCGCCAATGGCGCAACGAGCGCGTCGCCGAGCGGTGGGAGAAGGTGCGCAACGTCCGCCGCGTCGTCACAGGGGCGCTGGAGCTCGAGCGTGCCGCCAAGCGCATCGGCTCGTCGCTCGAGGCGGCGCCCGTCGTCTACATTGCCGATGAGGCGCTGGCGAAGGCTGTCGAAGGCATCGACCTCGCCGAGGTGGCGATCACGTCGGGCATCGAGGTGGTGCGAGGGCTGCTGCCGGAAGGCGCGTTCACGCTGGCCGACGTGCCGGGCGTCGGCGTCGTGCCGAGGCTCGCCGAGGGCAAGAAGTGCGCGCGGTCCTGGCGTATCACCAAAGATGTCGGTTCCGATCCGGCCTATCCGGACCTCTCGGCGCGCGATGCGGCTGCGGTTCGCGAGATCGACGCACGCAACGGCCGTGGGGGCGGGGCGTGAGCGAGGGGAGCGCCGAGCAGGGAGGCGCGCCACGCAAGGGTGATTGGCTTTGGGGCCGCTGGTCGGCGCTGGGGCTCGGGGTGGCGCTGGCCACGGCGGGCATCGACCAGGCACACAAGTGGTGGATGCTGCTGGTCTATCGCATCGCCGAAAAGGGGCGCGTCTACGTCACGCCGTTCCTCGACCTGATATTCGTCAAGAATACAGGCGTCAGCTATTCCATGCTCGATCAGTCGAGCTATTCGGGACAGTTGCTTCTGACGGCCTTCGCCTTGTTAACCACGCTCGGCCTGTGGGTCTGGCTCGCCCACTCGGGCACCGGCCGGCTGATGGCCTGGAGCCTCGGGCTCATCATGGGTGGGGCCATTGGCAACGCGATAGACCGTGTCCTGATCGGCGGCGTCGCCGACTTCTTCTCGCTCCACGCCTTCGGGTTCTACTGGTACGTCTTCAACATCGCTGACGTGGCCATCGTTGCCGGGGTCGTGGGGCTCCTGTATGACTCGTTCATCGCGAGTCGCAATGCCGCCGCAAACGGCGGATAGCCCACGGGGGCGGGGAGGGTGCGCCGATTCGAGGCGCATTCGGGGGAGCACTGGCCCATGACCATTCGGCCCATGACGATTTCGAACCGTTCTACTCGTTCTGGAGTCTTGGCACGGCGCGTGGCTTTCGCCACCGCGACGGCGGTCGCGTGTCTCGGGCTCTCGGGCTGCGGCGCGGGTGAAGTCGACCTCAACGGTAAGATCTTCGATGCCCTCGGCGTTTCCTCCGCCACGCAGCAGAAGTCGGGTGATCCGAAGGTCGCCGCCCGTAACGGTTTGGTGATGCCGCCGAGCACCGGCTCTCTGCCGGTCCCGGGCTCTGGCGCGCCGCCCGAGGCGGAAGCCGATCTCGCTTTCATCAACGATCCGGACCGCAGGAAGACCGTCGACAAGACTGAGCTTGCGCGGCGGCAGGCTGAATACTGCAAGGTCCACTACGAGCAGGCCAAGGCGCGCGGCGATACCTCGGCGGACAACGCCGTCGGCCCGGCCGGAGCCTGCCGGCCGACGTTCCTTTCCGCCATGAAGATGTTCCAGGGCGACAAGAAGGACGACGACGAGGACACCGAGGACTGATCGTCGCTCGCGCGGTCGCCTCCAGATCCGAAGCCGGTCTCCGATAGGCACTTGAGCCGTGCTGCGGGTAGCGCGAAGCCCTGGCTCCCGTCGCGGGGAAACACAGCGCGGGTGGTCTCCCGAGCTGGGCCATTCCTTGACTCCTCATTGGTCCAGGACGAGCAATCGTGCTCCGTCCAGCGCGGGTGCTGCCACCCGGATTGCTTTTCGCCAGATACGCCCCTTCGCTCGCGCGACACTCGGTATAAGCCGCGCTGATGCCGACATGGACACGTTGTCATTTGACTTCTCGCGGGCGTAACCCGACATCTTAACGCGGAAATTGCCGATGTCCGCTTCCGGTAGGCACTGCCGGCCGGGCGAGCGGACGATATGATCCGCCGCGGCGAAGCTACGCCGAGCTTGGCGCGGACCCGGTGGAATCCAGGGGACAACTCGATGATCGCATTCGGCCGTCAATCTCTTTCGACACTGGTGATCGCAATCATGACCGTCGCACACGCTCCATTCACGTTCGCCGCCGAGACGAAATCGCGCGTCAGCGATTTCACGCTTCCGAACGGGATGGAAGTCGTCGTCATCCCGGACAACCGCGCTCCGGTCGTCACGCATATGGTGTGGTACCGCGCAGGCGCAGCCGACGAGCCGCCGGGTGTCTCGGGGATCGCTCACTTCCTCGAGCACCTCATGTTCAAGACGACGGAGAAGATCCCGTCGGGCGAGTTCCCGAAGATCGTCGCCCGTCTGGGTGGACAGGACAACGCTTTCACCTCGCAGGATGCCACCGCCTACTTCCAGCGCGTTTCGAAAGAGCATCTGCCGCGCATGATGGAGATGGAGGCGGAGCGTATGGTGAACCTGCGCCTCGTCGAGCAGGAGGTGCTGACCGAGCGCGACGTAATTCTCGAGGAGCGCCGCTCGCGCGTGGACAACAGCCCGAGCTCGATCCTCGACGAGCAGATGGACGCGGCCCTCTACAAGAACCATCCCTATGGCACCCCCGTGATCGGCTGGGAGCACGAGATGGCGAAGCTCAGCCGCGCCGATGCGCAGGCGTTCTACAAGCGCTTCTATGCGCCGAACAACGCCGTGCTTGTTGTGGCGGGTGACGTGACGCCGGAGCAGGTGCGTGACCTTGCCGAGGCAACGTACGGCAAGCTGACGGCGAACCCGGAGGTAGGCGGTCCGCGCGTACGCCCGCAGGAGCCGGCGTTCTCGGTGGCGCGGCGCCTGTCGCTGACCGACCCGCGCGCCGGCCAGCCGACGCTCTATCGCTATTACCTCGCTCCGAGCTATCAGACGGCTCCCGAGGATGACGCCGAGGCGCTCGACCTGCTGGTGAAGATCCTGGCCGAGGGCTCGACGAGCCTCCTTTACAAGGCGCTCGTCGTCGAGGATCGCATCGCCGCTTCCGCCGGCGGCGGCTACTACGGCGGTGGACTCGACAGCGGCAAGATCACGCTGCACGCCGTTGCCGCCCCGACCAGCGATCTCGCCGCGGTCGAGAAGCGGATCGACGAGGTTATCGCCGGCGTCGTCGCCAACGGCGTCACCGAGCAGGCTCTGGCCCGCGCCAAGGCGTCGTACATCGCTGATTTCGTCTACGAGAGCGATAACCAGTCGACGCTCGCCCGCCGCTATGGCTGGGGCCGCGCCGTTGGGCGTAGTATCGCCGATATCGACGCATTGCCGGAACGCATCCGAAAGGTGACGGGTGACGACATCAAGCGGGTTGCCGCGCGCTACCTCGACATCAATGCGTCGGTGACGGGCACGCTGGTACCAGGGCCAAAGCAGGCTGTGAGCGGCCTGACCGCCGGTGCGCGTCCTGCGCCGTCCGACTCGCGGCCCGCGGCCCGTCCCCGCACATGATGTCCCCGCACGTGATCTCAGCGCCCCAACGCCAACCCGATGGCAGGTGATCCCATGCGCCCAACCCGTTACATTCCGCGCCCGACCGCGCGTGCAGTCCCGCTTCGCGACGCCGACCGTCTGAGGCCGGTATACGCGATCCTCGCCACCGTGATCGTCGCGCTGGCTCTCCTCGTCCTCACGTTGCAGAATGCTCACGCCATGAAAATTCAATCCGTGAAGAGCCCCGGCGGTATCGAGGCTTGGCTTGTCGAGGACCACAGCGTGCCGCTGATGGCAATGCGCTTCGGTTTCCGTGGCGGCAGCACTCAGGATCCCGAGGGTAAGGACGGCGTCGCCAATTTCCTGACGACGATGCTCGACGAAGGCGCCGGCGATCTCGATTCAAGCGCATTCCAGGAACGTTCGGAAGAGCTCGCCATGCGCATGAGCTTCACCGACACGCGCGACGCCTTTTACGGCAACTTCGAGACTCTGACAGAGAACCGTGCCGCATCCGTCGAGCTGCTGCGCCTCGCCCTTACGAAGCCGCGCTTCGACGCCGATGCCGTCGATCGCATGCGCAAGCAGCTACTCGCCAAGCTCGCGTTCTCCGCGCGCGATCCGAACAAGGTGGCTGCGAAGGAGTGGTACGCGACTGCCTTCTCCGGTCACGTCTATGCGCGCTCCGCCGAGGGTGATGAAAAGTCGATAGGGTCGATCACGCCGGCCGACCTCGAGGCGTTCCGCAAGCGCAACTTCGCGCGGTCCAATCTCTCGGTGACGGTGGTGGGAGACATCGACGCGGCAACTCTCGGCAAGCTTCTCGACGAGGTGTTCGGGGACCTGCCTGCCAAGGCCGAGCTGTTCGCCGTCACGAAAGCGCAACCGAAGCCCGGCATTGAGAAGGTCGTCGATATGGCGGTGCCGCAGTCGGTCGCGATCTTCGGAGTGGGCGCCATGGCGCGCAAGGATCCCGACTTCATGCCCGGGTTCGTGCTGAACCATATCCTCGGCGGCGGCGGGTTCGCTTCGCAGCTCATGGAGGAAGTGCGCGAGAAGCGCGGTCTGGCGTACTCGGTCTACAGCTATCTGCAACCCGAGGATCATGCTTCCGTTCTGCTCGGCTCGGTGGCGACGAAAAACGAGTCGATCGCCGAATCTCTGACTGTGATTCGCGATGTGCTGAAGCGGATGGCGACGAACGGGCCCACGGAGACGGAGCTCGCCAATGCCAAGAGCTACCTGATCGGCTCGTATGCGCTGCGCTTCGATACCAGCGCCAAAATCGCTTCACAGTTGCTCGGCGTGCAGATGGAGGACCTCGGCATCGACTATGTCGAGAAGCGCAACGCACTGATCGAGGCCATCAGCCTCGACGATGTGAAGCGCGTCGCGGCCAAGCTGCTGAAGCCCGAGGAACTGATCGTCACGGTGGTTGGCCAGCCGCAGAACATGAAGCCGGCGCTTGTTCGCACGCAGAGTGGCGGCTAATCGCCGCCGACCGGCCGTTTTCCATATTGGGCGAGGCAGGCGGACCCATTCGGACCACATTTGTCGCTCACGCACGCGCCCGTCGAGCCCCTGGCCGGAAAATGCCGGCGGGGGCTCGAGATTTGATCGAACCCCGAGTGTGAGCCTGAACAGATGCGAAGCGATACCGATGCCCGCCCGGCAAAACCAACTTCGGCAAAAGGAGCGTCCGCCGAGGCTCCGATGCGTTACCGCCAGTCGATCGCGGGGGCGACGGACGCGCGGATCGGGCGGCATGGACTTTCCGAAACTCTACTCGGTCGCTACCTGACACGCCTGGTCGATCCTCTGGCGATCCTCAAGGACAACTATCGTACCGGGCGCCTGCCTCTGCTGACGATTCCTGAGGACACGGCCGATATCGATGCCGCCGAAGCTGCACTCGCCAAGTTGAGCCACGACGCGCGGCTGATCGTCTTCTTCGGCACCGGTGGCTCGGGCCTCGGCGGGCAGACCCTCGCGCAGATCGCGGGATGGAACATCCCCGGTGGCGGCGACGCATATCAGCGGAAACGCCCGCGCACGCGATTCTACGACAACCTCGATGGCCGCACGCTCGTCGGGGCGCTTGCAGATCTCGATCTCGCGTCGACCCGCTTCGTCGTCACCTCGAAGTCGGGTGGCACGACGGAGACGTTGGCACAGGCGATCATCGCCATCCAGGCTGTGCAAGAGGCCGGCCTCGGCGAACGCATCCCCGAGCTGTTCCTCGGCATCACGGAGCCCGCAAGGGAAGGCAAGGCGAACGGACTGCGAGAGCTGTTCGCTAGCCTGTCGATCCCGATGCTCGATCATCACGAGGGTATCGGTGGCCGCTTCTCGTGCCTTACGAACGTCGGCCTGATGCCGGCGATGGCGCGTGGACTCGATGCGCGCGCGATCCGGGCCGGAGCGCGCGAAGTAGTCGAGGCGATGATCGCCGCGAAGCATCCGCGCGATTTCGCACCCGCCGTCGGCGCGGCCGCCGCGGTCGCCCTGTCGAAAGAGAAGGGCATCCACACGCTCGTCATGATGCCCTACGCCGACCGGCTGGCGCGCATGTCGCACTGGTATGTGCAGTTGTGGGCGGAGAGCCTCGGCAAGAACGGCGAGGGCACGAGCCCGATTGCCGCGCTCGGACCGCTCGATCAGCACAGCCAGCTTCAGCTCTTCATGGATGGACCGCGCGAGCACTACATGACGGTGATCCGCGTCGCGAGCGAAGGCACCGGACCTGTCATCGACGCAGCGCTCGCTGCGAAAGCGCGGCTCGGATTCATGGGTGGCCGCGCGGTCGGCGACGTGGTGGCGGCGCAGGCGCAGGCCATCACCGAGGCACTCGCCGAGGCCGGACGCCCGGTGCGCACCATCGATCTCGACAGTCTCGACGAAAAGAACGTCGGCGCGCTGCTCATGCACTTCATGCTCGAGACGATCCTTGCCGGACGCATGCTCGGCCTCGATCCGTTCGACCAGCCGGCGGTGGAACTCGCCAAGGTGCTGACCAAGAAGCATCTGGGCAAGGGCGTGGCTGGCTGACGGGCTAATCAAAGTTCAACGAGCATTGGTGAGATTCGGAGGGAGTCATCGGCTTTGATGGGCTCACAGTCGTGATTCCACCGAAGTCGTGACGTGCTCGCTCGACCGAACGGGGCCTAGCGGCGGGGTGCCAAAGCGCCTCCACCCTCCGACCCGGAACTCCATTTGGAGTGCGGCTCGCGGCTTTAGTGCGCGCGAGTTGGGTTAGTCTCACGCCGCCTTGCCGGTCATTGCGCCTTTGAGAACGCGAGCGTAGTTCTCGATCGCAATCTTGCGCACGCGGGCTTCGGGCACGTTTCGCCGCAGCATCAGCTCGATGGCGCGACGGTGGTCGGCAAAGCTCGCCAGCGCGGGCTTGGCCAGCGCGTTCATGTCGCTGCCGAAGGCGACGTGATCTTCGCCAAGCCAGTCGGCCATCTGCAGTAGGCGATCGGTGTAGCTCTCGACACTCGCGCCGACATCGGCACCAAGCGCCCACAAGCCGACGACGCCACCCTTCGCCGCGATCTGCTTGGCAAAGTCGAGTTTGAGCTGGCGCGCCTTCGCCGTCGGCATCGTCCAATCGGGCGTCGATCGCGTAATCGATCCATGCGACCACACGAGCGGCAGCGTGGCAACGGAGAGAGCGTCCTCGACTGCCCGCGGCGTGCAGTGCGCGAGGTCGACGAGAATGCCGCGTTGCTGGCAGTCGCGAACCACCTGCTTGCCGGCTTCGGTCAAGCCGTTGTGCTGGGGCTTCTCGGTCTGGAAATCGCCGAGCGGGTTGCGAATGTAATGTACGAGCTGGAGCGAGCGGATGCCGAGGCCGTGGGCCAGATCGATCTCGGAAGGGTTGCCTTCCGCGAACGTCGCGCCCTCGACGGAGAGGACGACGTGGGGCTCTCCCTTGAGCGCGGCGTCGACGTCTGCGGGCGTGCGGGCGACACCCAGGCCCTGCTCGCGAATGTGCCGCATGACGCGGCCGAGCTCTTCCGTCAGCCAAGTCTTCGGCTCGTCGGAACGTGGAGAGGATTTCTGCTTGAAGCCGCCGCGCGCGGGGGCAAGCCACGGCATATCGCCGACGATCGACCAAGTCGCGAGCGTCGCGCCACCCGATGCCATGTTTCGGGCAAGCGGCTGCGTGTGGGCCGGGCGAGGGCCGACGAAAAAGAGGTGGAAGTGCATATCGCCGATCGGGATCCGGTCCTTGGCGAGCGTGCTTCGCGACAAGGCGAACGGCGCCGCGAGGCCCGCGATCAGAAATTTACGTCGGTCCATACGGAAGAAATCCTCGTGTCTCGTCGCGAGCGGCGGCTCTGCGGCCCCGTCTACTCGATGACGACCGTGGCGACGTAGTCCATCACCCGGTTCTTGTTGTCGGTCGGGAGCATCGTATTCAGCAGAAACGACGTCGGCGAATAGTTCTTCGGCACGGAGTAATTGAACATCGCGCGCGTCAGCCGGGCTTTGGTTCTCTGCAGCGCGTTGCCGTTGCTCACGCCGATGTAGTAGTCGCGCAGCTTCTCGAATTTCGGTTGCATGCTGGTGGCGACCTTGCGGTGTCCCTCCGACATCTTCGATTGTGCGGCGGCGTTCTCCACGAACACCGATTTCAGCAGCTCACCGCGCGCCGTCTTGTCGATCTTGAGACCGTCGATCACGGTGAGGGGGCCGTCGACCAGCCCGATCTCGGCGGAACGGCCGTTGCTGGTCAGGTGGTTGCCTGTCGCGTCGAGCGGTTCCATGATCGGCTCGACGCACGAGGGCACCCGGCTGCCCTTGAACTCATCCGCCGTCTTGGCTGGATCGCAACGGCGAAGCGCCAGCACGGACCATGCAAACTCGGAGCAATAGACGTCGAGTGTTCCAGGCGGGTTCTGACCGAGTGCGATCTGCCCCAGGTGCTTGACGAAATCCAGCGACTTGCGCGGCTTGAACTTCGGCGCGTTGTAGTCGTCGTTGAACTTGATCTGGCTCGGGTAGACCTTGTTGGCGATGGCGTTGAGGCGCGTTGCCCAAGCGGAGATGTTGGCCCGTTCCTGATCGGTAAGGCCGCGCGGACGGACGATGTGGAGTAGGCTCAGCGTCTGGTAGTGCGAGCTTGTCAGGTCCGCACGCAGGCCGCGGCCGAGGTATTCCTCGTTGAGCGGCATGTCCAGGTTGAGCACCTTGCCGTCTTTCACGTAGGCGAGCCCGGTGTGGCTGATGCCGAGCTGAATGTTGGGATAGGCGCCGGCTCCACCCCATTCGCCGCGGAACGTGAGCAGCAGGTCGCCGGTCTGCACGAGACCACTTTTGGCAAGTCGCGCGGAGAGACCCGCGCGCGGACTGACGATCATTCTGAGGCCGGCGTCGCTGTCAGTCTTGATGGCGTCGGGATGCCTGTAGTCGACGAGCACGTCGCTGGTGTTGAACGGTCCGGCGAGCGGCGCGCGCGTGCTCGACGGCAGCATGAAATAGATCGGCAGCTTCAACTTGGTCGATAAGCGCGCGTTGGCCTTCTCGCTGAAGGTGAAGTCCTTGCCGGCGGCCGACGCGGAAGAAGCGGCGGAGAGTGCGAGCGCGACGGCTGAGGCGAGGGCTGCGGCGGGACGGGCAAACCGGTTCGACAACATTTGAAACGCTCCACACTGAACAAGGACATATCGTTTAGCACGGTGCACGGCGGCTCTCAATTTCTCAGCGTCCAGGCTGGAATCTGGCGTCGGCACCGTGCCGAATTTGTTCCGCTCCCGTGATTCGCGCGGCAGCCACGTGTTGCCGGCGTCGAACCTGTGGGCAGCCGACGCGGCAAGCCCGTCCGCATTTGGCCGTGCTCCGCGAACTCGCCTAGACTCACGCCTCCAGGAGAATCGCATCAGCCGATGGGGAACCCGCACCGTGCCTATCCGCCAGCTCTCGCCCGAGACGGTGAACCGCATTGCGGCGGGCGAGGTGATCGAGCGCCCGGCAAGTGTCGTCAAGGAGTTGGTTGAAAACGCCATCGACGCGGGCGCGACCGCCATCGAGATCGTCACGGCGGGGGGCGGGCTGTCGCTCGTGCGCGTCACCGACAACGGCTCGGGCATGTCGGCTGCCGATCTCGCCATGGCGGTCGAGCGGCACGCGACGTCCAAGCTCAACGAGGAGGATCTGTTCGACATCCGCACCCTGGGCTTCCGCGGCGAGGCGCTACCGTCGATCGGCTCCGTGGCGCACCTCGAGATCGCGTCACGGCTGAAGGGGGCGGCGTCGGCCTTTTCAGTAACGGTCGATCGCGGCAGCAAATCGGCGATCCGGCCAGCGGCGGCGAACACGGGGACTCGTGTCGAGGTTCGCGATCTCTTCTCCGCGACGCCCGCGCGGCTCAAGTTCCTCAAGTCCGAGCGCGCCGAGAGCATGGCGGTGACGGAAGCCGTCAAGCGTATCGCGATGGCGAACCCGGCTTGCGCTTTCACCGTGACGACGGGCGAACGCGCGGGGCTGAAGCTTCCGGCTTCCGCCGCCACACCCGAAGGATTGCTGGCGCGGCTCGGCCGCATCATGGGACGCGAGTTCCTCGACGATGCGCTGGCGATCAGTGGCGAGAGGGACGGCGTGCGTCTCGAGGGGTTCGCCGGCCTGCCGACGCTGCATCGTGCCGACCAGTCGCAGCAGTACCTGTTCGTCAATGGGCGAACGGTCAAGGACAGGCTGCTGGTGGGAGCGGTGCGGGCGGCCTACGGCGATCTGATCCCGAAGGGCCGTTTTCCGCTGCTTGCCATTTTCGTGACGCTCGATCCGCGCGATGTCGATGTCAACGTGCATCCGACCAAGGCCGAGGTGCGCTTCCGCGATTCCGGGCGTGTGCGTGCGCTGTTGATCGGCGCGGTGCGCTCGGCCCTGGAAGCGGCGGGGCATCGTGCGTCGGCGCAGGGTGGCGCGCAGACGATCGAGGCGCTGGTCGCGTCCGTCGCCGGGCAGGGCATGCGCGAGCCAGCCGACCGCGCGGCATGGGGCGATACAGCCAAAGGCGATGCTGCTTGGGGTAACGGGGGCTGGGGGAACGGGGGCGGAGGCCTCACTGGTGTCGCGGGGCCGCTTCCCGCACGCGCGATGGAGCGAGGCTTTGGCGAGGCGATGCAGGCGCCGTTCGCGGCCTTCGCAGCCACGAGCGCCGACACGGCTCCAGCCTCGGAACCACCACCACCCGATCTGCTCGACAGGCCGCTCGGCGCCGCTCGCGCGCAGCTCCACGAAACGTATATCGTCGCGCAGACGCGCGCTTCCGTCGTGATCGTCGATCAGCATGCGGCCCACGAGCGGCTCGTCTACGAGCGCATGAAACGCATGCTCTCGGAAGGAGGCGTAGCACGCCAGGGCCTGCTCATCCCCGAGATCGTCGAAGTCGGCGAGGCCGAAGCGGAGATCATGGCCGAACGCGCGGATGAGCTCGCCGAGCTCGGTCTCGTGGTCGAAGCGTTCGGCCATGGGGCGGTGGCAGTGCGCGAGGTGCCGGCGCTGATCGGCCGCGGCGACGTGAAGGGGCTCGTACGCGATCTCGCGGCCGAGCTGCTGGCCGAGGGGCAGGGTTTCGCGCTCAAGGACCGCCTCGAGGCGGTCGCGTCTCGCATGGCATGTCACGGCAGCGTGCGTGCCGGGCGTCGGCTGACGGGCGAGGAGATGAACGCATTGCTGCGCGAGATGGAGGCAACGCCGTACTCGGGGCAGTGCAACCATGGCCGGCCGACCTACGTCGAGCTGCGGCTGAGCGACATCGAGCGCCTGTTCGGGCGGCGGTGACGCGGGAGCGGTCAACCCGATCTGAGCCGATGCTGGCGCAGTGAAACGTAAAGGCGAGGCCGCGCAGCCTCGCCTTTTCAATTTCCAGGTGGTGATCGGTCGAGATGCAAGCGCGCCGCGGTTTCATCACCGGCGCTCACGTCCGAACGCTCCCCAAGCGCCGCGCGAACGTCAAGCGTAGACGCGCTGCTTCAACTCGCGGAACGGTACGAGACGGTGGGCATCCTCGTCCCACAGCTTCAGCACGCACTCCTTGAACCCTTCGAGAAAGCGAATGCGGCGGATGCTGCCGAGCTCGGGATAATCGCGAAGCACCTCGGGCAGCCGGTAGTAGGGAACGCGGCTGTAGAGATGGTGTACGTTGTGGATGCCGATGTTTGCCGTGAGCCACTGCAGCGGTTTCGGCATCTCGTAGTAGGAGCTGCCGAGCAGCGCTGCTGTCTGGTGGGACCACTCGCCACTATGGGCCCAGTAGGTGTCCTCGAACTGGTGCTGAATGTAGAACAGCCAGATGCCCAGGGTGGCGGCGGCGAGAACGATGGGAATGTGCACGGCGAGGAACGGCCCGAGGCCGACGAACCACGCCATTCCGCCGAAGGTGGCGGCGATTCCGAGGTTCGTTCCCATCGCGCTGAGCCATGGCCGCCACTCGCGCATCTGGCCGAACGGCAGGCGCTGATGCAGCAGGAAGATGAATGCGGGGCCGAGACCGAACAAGACGACGGGATGGCGGTAGAGGCGATAGCGCCACTGCTGCCAGCGCGACATGGACATGAACTCGCGCACCGTCATGGTGTCGATGTCGCCGACGCCGCGCTTGTCGAGATTGCCGCTGGTGGCGTGGTGGGCAGCGTGGCTGCGGCGCCAGACCTCGTAGGGTGTCAGCGTCAATACGCCAATGACGCGGCCGACCCAGTCGTTGGTTGCGCGCTTCTTGAAGAACGCGCCGTGACCGCAGTCGTGCTGGATGAGGAACAGCCGCGTCAGGAAACCGCCGGCGGGAACCGCCACCAGCAGGGCAAGCCAGAAGCTCACCTGATAGGCCGCGTAGGTCGCAGCCCAGAGCAGCGCGAACGGCACGGCCGTGACGATTATCTCGCCGACGCTGCGCTTGATGTCGGGATGGCGGTATGCGCCGACGATCGAAAGCCAGTCGCGCGCAACGACAGTCTCCGGCACCTGCGGAGCGGGCGTCTCTATCATAGGCTCACGCCTTCCTTGGATGTGCATGCGATTCCGGGCCCCCTCCCGGCTGGCCGGGGACACTTGCAGCTTGCCGTCCGCAACGCAAGTGGTTCGCGCCGCATAGTTGCGCAAAAATCCGTGTCGTTGCAGCGCGGATTGTTGCGGATCAGTGCCCGTTCTCAATCAGCAAGGCCGCAGCCGGGGCCTATTGCGGCGCAAACTGAAGGAAGGTCACCTCGGTATCGCCCCACGATCTCCGGTCGAGCGTGACGAAGCCCAGTGGAACAGCGAGCGGGGTCCCTGCGCGTTCCTCGAGTACGCATACCGCCCCCCGTTCCAGCCACCCGTTCACAGCGAGCGATTCCAGCGCCTTCTCACCCAATCCCTTGCCATATGGGGGATCGAGCAGGGCGAGGCCGAACGGGATCATGTTACCAGCGGGGCCGAGGTCGGTGGCGTCGCGCCGCCAGATTTTCGTGACGCCTGTCAGTCCCATCGCCTCGATGTTGCGGCGGATGAGGGCGCGCGCGTCCGGTCCATCCTCGACGAGCAGGCAATAGCGCGCCCCGCGCGAGAGCGCCTCTATGCCGAGCGCGCCGGTGCCGGCGAACAGATCGATCACCCGGCAACCGGCCATCTCGAAGCCGTCTATCCCATGGGCCAGAATATTGAACACGCTCTCGCGCACGCGATCCGAGGTGGGCCTGAGGCCCGCGTGCTCGGGCGTAGCGAGCGGGCGCCCGCGCAAGCTGCCGCCGACGACGCGCATCACTTGTCTCCGCGGCGCGGGCCGCGCGAATGCGGGCGGGGAGCGTGTTTTGGGGGCGCAGATTTCGCCCGAGCGGTCGGAGCGTCCGCGAAGCGCCGACCAGGCTCGCGCTTGCTCGCGCCGCCCTTGAAATCGCCGCCCTCGGTACCTGCGCCGGTGTTCCGGCCGCTGCCTTTCGGCGAGCCCTTGCCACCGGCCGTGCCGTGGGGACGGCGATCACGTTCCTGTGACGGGCGATCGGCCTGCCCCCGTTCCGGGCGAATGCCGCCGGTCTTGTCTGGGGCTGCCCCCCAACTCTTGGCCCCACCGCCTCGCGACGTGTCTTTGGAGCCGCTGCCTCTTGGAGAGCCGCCTCGCGGAGCATCGCCTCTGGAGCCGGGGCGGCCAGGCTGCGCCGGGCGCCGCTCGTCGTCGAAATCCCGGGCCTGCCGGGCTCGTGGGGGGCGCGTCTTGGCCACCGGCTGCTCGATGGGCTTGCCGAGACGTACGGCGGCACTTTCCGCGCGCCAGCGGTGCGTGGTCTGCAGGTCAGGTTCGGGGCCAGTCAGCCCAAGCTCGTCGGCGATCGCCGTGCCGAGTTGATCGGCGAGCACGCGCCGCTTGACCTGCTCGGTCTCGCCGGGCTTCAGCTCGAGGAGCTGGAACGGCCCGTAGGAGACGCGGATGAGGCGGTTCACCTCGAGGCCGAGCGATTCGAGAATGCGGCGCACCTCGCGGTTCTTGCCCTCGCGCAGCGCCAGCGTCAGCCAGATGTTGGCTCCCTGCAAGCTGTCGAGCGTGGCCTCGACCGGGCCATAACGAACGCCCTCGATCTCTATGCCGTCCTTGAGTTTGTCGAGGTCCGCCTGGGTGATGCGGCCGTGGGCCCGCACGCGATAGCGGCGCAGCCAGCCCGTCGCCGGAAGCTCGAGGTGGCGGGCGAGGGCGCCGTCGTTGGTCAGCAGCAACAGGCCCTCGGTATTGAAGTCGAGCCGGCCGATAGAGATGACGCGCGGCAGGTCGTCAGGCAGGTTCTCGAAGACGGTCGGCCGCCCCTCGGGGTCGGCGTGGGTCGTGACGAGGCCGCGGGGCTTGTGGTAGCGCCACAGCTTGACCGGTTCCGCCATCGGCAGCGGCCGCCCGTCCACCAGCACCTTGTCCTTCGGCGAGATTTCAACCGCTGGTGTTTTGAGCACCGTGCCATTGACGTTGACCCGGCCGTCTGCGATCCAGCGCTCGGCCTCCCGGCGCGAGCAGAGGCCGGCGCGGGCCATGGCCTTGGCGATGCGCATCGGTTCGTCGGGCCGCTGGCTCGCCTCCTGGCGGGCGGCCGCACGGGATTTCCGCCCGGCGTGCGATGCCGGATGGTCCATTGTGGCGGGAGCGGCGTGTCTCGGCTTGCCGGATTGGCGGCGGTCGGCAGACGGCGGGCCGCCGGACCTCGGGCCCGCGGAATTGGGGCCGCCGGTCTTCGGACTTTCGGCCTTGATACCGCCTGGGGCCGGTTTTGATGGACGGCCGCCGACGGGCCGCGGGCCCTTACGGCCGCCAGGTTCGAATGGTTTGCGCATGCGTGCGAGACTTCCCTGAAGGATTGGCGTTCCTTATGACACCGCGAGCCTCGAACGGCCATATGGCGCGTGCACTGGCGGAGGCCGCCGCAGCAGCGGAGCGAGGCGAGGTGCCGGTTGGCGCAGTCGTGGTCTCGTCGGACGGTGTAGTGCTGGGGAGCGCCGGGAATCGCACTCGCGAAACATGCGATCCGATCGCCCACGCCGAAATTCTCGCAATACGTGAAGCTTGCCGGCGGCTCGGGTCGGAGCGGCTGGTCGGCTGCGATCTCTATGTCACGCTCGAGCCCTGCCCGATGTGTGCCGCAGCCATTTCGTTCGCCCGCATCCGCAGGCTCTACTTCGGCGCGAGTGACCCGAAGGGCGGCGGTGTCGTCTCGGGGCCGCGCATCTTCACCCAGCCGACCTGTCACCATGCGCCGGACGTCTACGATGGTATCGCCGAGGACGAGGCGTCAGCATTGCTCAAGAGCTTCTTCGCCGGGCGCCGCTGAACAGGGTGGCCCAGCCGCCGTTTATTCGACCTTCTCGCGCAGCTTGTCGAGCGGCCGGTGCTCGGAAGCGACGCGGCGATAGAGCTTCTCGTAGTCGGTCCATTCGGTGGCGAAGATCTGGTCGAGCGCGCGTGTCGCGAGGCCGTAGTTGCCCGTGTATCGGGAGTGATGCAGGGAGTGATAGGTGGTCGAGGTCAGCACCTTGCCGAGCATCGAATTGTAGTCGCCGGGGCGCAGCTCGAAATTGGCGTGGCTGAACGAGTTGACGATGAGATAGCCGACATACCAGCCGGCGACGCCGTAGAAGTTCAACGGAAAGACGAGATCGAGGAGCGCCAGCACGATGAGGTAGCCGAGATCGAACACCAGCTTCTCGGTGAATGAGAACGAGATGGCCGTGAACGGGCTGTTGACGTGGCTCTTATGGTGCTCGACGTGGATCCAGTGCAGCGACTTCAAGTGCATCGCGCGGTGTGAGGCATAGTGCCAGATCTCGGCCCACACGAAGGCAATGGCGATCGTGATGAAGAAGCCCGTCACCTCCCTGTCGGGGAAGCAGCCCGCATAGAGGAATGCGGCGAGGATCACCGCATGAAGCGGCGTGTGGATCGAGTTCTTGAGCTCGCGAGCGAGCTGCTTGTCGCTGATCTCGATGTTGTAGATTTTGCGATCGCAGATCGACCATTTGTTACGGAAGGCCATGTACCAGATGCCGGCCATGACGTGGCCGAGCGTTGCGATCACGAGCAGCATGATGATGGCGTTGGTCGTCATGGCAAAACTCCATGGTGCTGGGCGCCTCAGCGCAGCACGAAGCCGGTCAGCCGCGTGATGCGCCGCGCATAGCGCTCGATGTCGAGCATCAAAGGTATGGACCGGCCGTTCTCGCGGTGCAGGAACGCCGGGCCGGCCTTCGCAAATCCGAGCGATGCATAGAAGGGGTGAAGCGAAGGAATGCAGTCGATGAAGCAGTGCTTGATCTCGCACTGTTGGGCGAGTTCGATGGCGGTCGCCATCAGTCGGAATGAGACCTGTCCGAGGCGATACTGCTTCTTGACGATGAACTTTGTGCAGACGCCCGTGGCCGCCGGGTGGTGCGGCGATTGCTCCATGCCATAGAGTTCCTCGAGTGGGCCGAGTGGCCCGCTGCGCGCCATGTTCATACGCAGCGTCGCGATCGGCGTACCCTTTTCCAGCGCGAGCAGCACATGGCCGTCGCGGTCGAGATCATCGGCGATGACGCGGCGGTCATGGTCGGCGAACGGTGAGACACGCCCGAGCTCCTCGCAGTAGATCTCGTAGCGGATACGCTGCGCCTCTAAGAGCTGCTGCTCGCTGCGGCAGAGCACGACGTCCAGCTCCGCATCGCGCTTGGCAGTCGCGGTTTCGCTCGTGAACTGGAGGTTGTAGCTCGTGCGGCCTTCGGCGACTTCCGCAAGAGCGCGGTAAAGCTCCACGGCCTTGCCAGGATGCTCGCGCTCGAGGTTCTGCCAGGAGGCATCCGTGATCGCGAGGGCGCGTGTCGGCGTCCGGGCGGTGACCGTTGCCGTGGCGCGAACCCCGGTGAGGAAGCCGATCTCGCCGATCGGGTCGCCGCGACGCGCGCGGATCAATGGCGAGCTGGTGCTGCCGGGCTCCAGTGCAACCTCCACCTCGCCATCGGTCAGTAGATACATGTCGACGTAGTATTGCCCCTTGCGGCGAAGTACCTCGCCGGGAGCGAAGCTCGTCTCGGGGCAAAAGGAAAGCAACAGGGACGGGTCGATGGACGGCGTCGGCGTGGTTTGCAATCCGGTCACGCAACACCTCTTGAAACGCCATGGAATGAAAACCTGCGGGGGCCACGCTACACCAGCGCGCAGCCGATGAACATGGCCGTGCGTGACCGGAACACGTTGGGGCGTGGTCGCACGCCACGCTGTTCCCTGGGGAATTGACGCAATATTAGACGCCAGAACTAGACGCCAGAACTAGACGCCAGAACTAAGCGCCGGAACGTGCCTTGCCGCGCCGGCTCACCCGGTCGCCGATTCCGGCCAAACGCTTGCGGCCCTTCTTCGCCGGCGCGGTTGCTGGTTCAGCCACCGGCTCGGCCTCGATCGCCGGAAGCGTTTCACTCGCCAGTATTCGCTGGAGCTGGGACTTGAGCTTCTGCTTCGCTGGTTCCGCCGCTGCCAGAACCTCGTTGAGGCGAAGGAAGTCGAGCACCTGGAAATGGCTCGTGCCACCTTCGATGTAGATGTCCGGCTGCCCGTTCTTCAGCTTTTCGCGGATGATCGTTCGCTCGAAAATGAAGGCGCTAGCGAACAGCGCTTCGAACGCGGTCGGGTGGTTGCGGTTTTCGGAAGGGACAGGCGCGCCGGACACGTCGACGGCGACGATGATGTCGGCGTCGCCGCCGAGAAGGTCGAACGGCAGCGGATTGGAAAGGCCGCCGTCGATCATCGCATGGCCGCCGGCCATCACCGGTTGGAAAAGTGCGGGAAGCGACATGCTCGCGGCGACGGCCTGCTTCAGTGGGCCCGACGAGAAGACGTAGGGCTCCTGGTTGTAGAAATCGGTTGCGACGATGCGCAGCGGGATTTTCAGGTCGTCGAAGTCGTTGGCGATGCCGGGCGGCATGATGATATCGAGCAGCGAAACCGGATCGAGCAGCGCGGAGCGCACTGCGAAGATGCCGAGGACGCGGTTCATCACTTGGGCGCGGGCGTTGAAGAGATCGCGCAGCAGCGCAAACCGCTGCGTCAGAACCTCGAGCGTGTGGGCGCGGATCGCGCTGCCGGATATGCCCGAAGCGTAGGCCGCGCCGAAGATGGCGCCGATCGAGGTGCCGGAGATGATGTCCGGCTTGAGGCCCAGCTCGTCGAAAGCTTCGAGTATCGGAATATGCGCGAGCCCGCGTGCGCCGCCGCCCCCGAGAGCGAGGCCGATGCGGGGGCGGCGCGCGGGTAGGTTCGCCACGCTCTCGTTCTCGGGCGTAGCAGTGGACTTAACCTTCACGGGCGTTGGGCTCCGGTGCGGGGGCTGATGCGGCGATGATATAGCCCGGGTCGTCTACTCGCCACCCGCATCGTGCAGTGCACGTTCCACTTGCGGCGGCATCAACGATCGAGGTCGGTTCAGCGCCCGGCGCGCTCCCGCGCCACTGCGCGCCAGCCAATGTCGCGACGGCAGAACCCTTCGGGCCAGCGGATCAGATCGACCGCGGCATAGGCGCGGGCCTGCGCTTCGGCGACGGTCGGTGCATGCGCCGTCACGTTCAGGACACGGCCGCCATGAGCGAGTATGCGCTCGCCATCGCGCATGGTCCCGGCATGGAAGATCTCGACGCCTTCGAGTGATTGCGCCGACGCTAGGCCGTGAATTTCCGTGCCCTTCCTCGGCGTTCCCGGATACCCCTCGGCGGCCATCACCACCGTCAGCGCGGCGTCGGAAGAGAACGAGATCTCGGCGTCAGCGAGGCGCCCCTGCGCCACGGCGAGCAGAACTGCAAGCAAGTCCGATGACAGGCGCATCATCAGCACCTGGCACTCGGGATCGCCGAAGCGCACATTGTATTCGATGAGCTGTGGGCCCTTCGCCGTAATCATCAGTCCTGCGAACAGTACGCCCTTGAACGGCGTGCCGCGCTTCTTCATGCCGGCGACGGTCGGAGCGATGATCTCGCGCATCGTGCGCTCGATCATGGCGTCGGTCATTACCGGAGCCGGTGAGTAGGCGCCCATGCCGCCGGTGTTCGGGCCGGTATCGCCATCGCCGACGCGCTTGTGGTCCTGCGCCGCCCCGAATGCGATCGCCGTATCGCCGTCGCAGAGTGCGAAAAAGCTCGCCTCCTCGCCGTCGAGAAACTCCTCGATCACGACTTCCGATCCAGCCGCGCCGAACGCACCCTCGAAGCAGGCGTCGATCGCGGCTTCGGCCTCGGCAATGTTCGCCGCGATGACGACTCCCTTGCCGGCCGCTAGGCCGTCAGCCTTGACGACGATCGGCATCGGCTTGCCAGCGAGATAAGCTTTCGCTGCGGCAGCGTCGGTGAAGCGGCCGTAGGCGCCGGTCGGAATGTGGAACTCGGCACAGAGGTCCTTGGTGAAACCCTTCGAGCCTTCAAGCCGTGCCGCGGCCTTGTCGGGACCGAATACGGCAAGTCCGGAGGCCCTCAGATCGTCGGCTAGGCCGGCGACGAGCGGCGCCTCTGGGCCGATGACGACGAGGCCGATGGCCTTCTCGCGGCAGAACGCGACGACCGCTGGATGATCGGTGGTATCGAGATTGGTCGGCACCGCATAATCGAAAATACCGGGGTTGCCTGGCGCGGCGTAGAAGTCGCCGAGCTGCGGACTTGCCGCGAGCGCCCAGGCCAGAGCATGTTCGCGGCCGCCCGAGCCGATCAGCAGAACATTCGTTTCATTTGGCGTCTCGGTCATTTTAGGGGCTCACGGATCGGCGTTGATTGCACTGGATATCTGGGCGAACGGGCGGGTGCCGGCAGGCGGCTGGTGTATCATCCCCGGCCAGAACGAGGAATTGAAACGTCGGATGCCCCCAGAAACTGACAGACCGGTGGAGAAATCACGTTCCCAGGCGCCGGGCGCGGCCGGCAACGCGCCGGAATTCACCGTCTCCGAGCTCGCGGGCGCCATCAAGCGCGCACTCGAGGACGGATTCGGCTACGTGCGGCTACGCGGCGAGATTTCCGGCTATCGCGGCCCGCACGCGTCTGGACATGCCTACTTCGCGTTGAAGGACGACAAGGCCAAGATCGAGGCCGTGATCTGGCGCGGCAGCTTCTCGAAAATGCGCGTCAAGCCGGAGGAGGGCATGGAGGTGATCGCGCACGGGCGCATCACTACGTTCCCCGGCTCGTCGAAGTATCAGATCGTCATCGAGCAGATGGAACCGGCGGGCCTCGGCGCGCTGATGGCGATGCTCGAGGAACGAAAGCGCCGGTTCGCGGCCGAAGGGCTGTTCGACGAGGCGAGGAAACGCCCGCGCCCGTTCCTACCGCGCGTCATCGGCATCATCACGAGCCCAACCGGTGCGGTGATCCGCGACATGCTGGCGGGTTTCAGCGAGCGCTTCCCCGCCCACGTCGTCGTCTGGCCGGTGCGCGTGCAGGGCGAGACGTGCGCAGGGGAGGTTGCGGCGGCGATCCGCGGCTTCAACGCGCTCGAACCCGGAGGGGCAGTGCCACGGCCAGATGTGTTGATCGTGGCGCGCGGCGGCGGCAGCCTCGAAGACCTGTGGGGCTTCAACGAGGAGATCGTCGTCCGCGCGGCGGCGGCGAGTGCGATCCCGCTGATCTCGGCGGTCGGGCACGAGACGGACTGGACGCTGATCGACCTCGTCGCGGACGCGCGCGCGCCGACGCCGACGAAGGCCGCCGAGTGGGCGGTGCCGAGATATTCCGAGCTGATCGAACAGGTGGCGAAGTTCGAGCTCAGGCATCGCGTGGCGTTGCGACGTCTGGTCGAGGGCCAACGCGCGCACTGGCGCGCCGCCGCGCGCGGGTTGCCGCGGCGCGAGGATCTGCTCGCCTTGCCGCGCCAGCGATTCGACGCGGTCGAACGGCGTCTCGGCCGGGCCCTGGTCGCCAACACTCGCGCGCACCATCTTCGCCACGCTCGTGTGTCGAGCCGCCTGTCGCCGCGCCTGGTTGCGGTGGTCGTCACCCGCGCGAGGGACAGAATGGGAGCCACGGCGCGCGCGGCAAGCGAGGCGCTCGCGCGTAGCTCCAGCCAGCGCAGAACCCGGTTGGAGCGGATCGGCGGCCGGCTGTCGCCGCATGCTCTCGCGGCGCGAATAGTTCGCCTCGGCGAGCGCGCGGGGGAACTTTCGGCTCGCGCCGCGCGCGCGTTCGCGAACACGACCGTCGCCCATCGCCGCCGCCTCGATTCGAGCGCAAAGCTCGCGCGCAGTCTCAGCCACGAGAGCGTGCTGGCGCGCGGGTTCGCCATCGTCCGCAGGAGCGACACCGGCGCGACCGTGCGTCGCGCTGGCGATGTCGCGGCGGGTGACAGGCTGTCGATCGAGCTTGCCGATGGAGCCTTGGGGGCGCTGGCGGAGGGCCCGCTGGCGCGTGGGGCGGCGGGGGCTGGGCCGGAGTCGGCGGCGCCGGAAACCGCACCCACACCCGCGCCGCGTCCGCGCCGTCATCGCGACAGCGGGCAGGGTTCGTTATTCTAACTGGGGACGATCGTTCGACGGGCGCTGGCTGGGTGCCGTAAAGGAATTCCGCGGTCGGCATTTGGTTACATCTGGCCGGCCGAATTCACGGCAGCAACTTGACGCGGACCGGCGAAACGCTGATGTGATAGCCTCGGATCGAAAAACGATGCGAGTGTTCGCAACGCCTGGATGTTTTGATGAATCGCTTCGACAAGATGTTGGGCCTCAAGGGAGAGGCGAAAGTGCATTATCTCGACGGCGAATATCAGATCGTCGAGCCGGGAGAGTACGTGCGCTGCGCTGTCTCCGGTCAGCGGATTCCCTTGCAGGATCTGCGCTATTGGAATGTCGCCCGGCAGGAACCCTATGCCTCGGCGCAGATCTCATTGCAGCGTTATCTCGAACTGCGCCGTTCCGCCGAGTAAAGTAGTGATCGGCGCTGGCCAAAGGCGCCCTCCTACCCTCTAAGCGCCGCTGCGCGCGGTCGTGATCGCCGCCATCACGAGGTCGGCGAGGCGCGCCCCATCGCGTTCCGGGAAAGCAAGACGGATTGGAAGCGGCCGGGCGCGGTTCGCGAGCCGCTCGCGCGCGCCGCCATAGCCGACCAGACGGATATGATCTTTCTCGGTGGTGATCAGCTCGGCGCCGTGGCGATCGGCTAAATCGAGCAACTCTTCTGCATCCGTCTCGCCGAACGTGTGGTGATCTTTGAAGGTCCGGTGGGCGACGACGCTGCCGCCGAGCCTTTCGACCAGCGCGAAGAAACGAGCCGGATTGGCGATGCCGGCGAAGGCGACGTAGCTCCTGCCCGCAATCTCCTCGCGCGGGATCGCGGCCTCTGCCGAGGCGGTCAGGACGGGTCCGGGAAAATCCCGTCTGAGCCCCGCGATGAGCCGCGCCGGGCCGGCGTCGGCGAGGTTCGTCACGCTACCGCCAGTGGTGGTCTCTCGACTTTCGGGCCGGGCGTTGGGGGGAATGTTGACGAGAATGGCGTCGGCGAGCTCGAGCTGCACGTCGAGTGGCGCGCGCAGTGGCCCCGCTGGAATGACCTGGCCATTGCCGAAGCCGCGCACGCCGTCGACGATGGCGATGGTGAAATCTTTGGCCAGCGATGGGTTCTGCAACCCGTCGTCCATCACGATCACGGTCGCGCCCGAACGCGGCCCCGTGGACGCTGTTTCGACTGCGATGGCGCCCGCGCGCCGGTCGCGCGCGATCATCGTCGGCGCGGCACGGGCAAGCAGCAGCGGCTCGTCGCCGACATCTTCGGCAAGCTCGGAGACGTCCTCGATCCAGCACGGCCCCGCGCGGCGCCCGCCATATCCGCGTGTCAGAATGGCGGGACGCTCGCCGGCCGCGATCAGCAGGCGGGCGATGTGCAGGGTCAGGGGGGTCTTTCCCGTACCGCCAGCGGTGAAGTTGCCGACGCAGATGACCGGCAGGCGTGAGCGGTAAGGAACAGCGGACTCGATGCGGCGCGTCGCTATCGCGGCGAAGATGCGCGCGGCGGGGCCGAGGAGGCGCGTCATCAAGCGCACGTCCTTCGCATACCACCACTCGGGCTCACCGATCGGCAACGGCAACCTCCGGCGTGCGGGCGATCATCGCCAGCAGGGCATCAGTCGTTCGGGCAAGGGCTCCGGCCAATCCAGCGAGAGCACTTTCAGCGCCGCGCTGCATGCCGGCGAGCGCGTCCGCGTCGGTCAGCAGGCGGCTTGCGGCATCGGCGAGCGTCGTTGCGTCGGAAACGACCTCGGCGCCCTTGGCGCGAAGCAGAGCGTTGTAGGCGTCGGTAAAGTTGTGGGTATGGGGGCCGGTCAGTACCGCGGCGCCATGGCGGACGGCCTCGATAGGGTTCTGCCCGCCGTGCTTGACGAGCGAGCCGCCGATGAACGCGATCGGCGCCAGCGCATAGAACGTGCCGAGTTCGCCGATGGTGTCGGCAATGTAGATGTCGGTCGTGGCGTCAGGCAGCTCGCCGAGGGAACGGCGCTTGGCCCGCAAGCCCTGGGCCGTCAGCATGTCGGCGATCGGCTGCCCGCGTTCGGGATGACGGGGTACGATGATGGTGAGAAGTCCCGGGTGGCGCTCGACGAGCAGGCGATGCGCGACGGCGACGATCTCGTCCTCGCCAGGGTGGGTACTGGCGGCCAGCAGTAGCGCCCGGCCCATCGCCGCCGCGCGCAGACGCTCGAGCGACGCCGAATCGACCGGGGGCGGGGGTGAATCGATCTTGATGTTTCCGTAGTTGCGCACGTCACGCGCGCCGAGCAGCGAGAACCAGCGCGAGAACCGCTCGTTCTGCGCCAGGACCAGGGCGAGGCGGTTGAACAGTGGGCGGGCAATACCGCTGTTGCGGCGCCAGCGGGAAAAGCTGCGATGGGAGATGCGGGCATTGACGAGCGCTAGCGGTGTGCCGCGGGACGAAGTCTCGAGGATGAGATTCGGCCAGATCTCGGATTCGGTGAAGATGGCGAGGTCGGGCCGCCAGTGGTCGAGGAAGCGGCGGGCGAAGCGCGGCGCATCGAGTGGTACGAACTGATGGATCGCTCGCGGCCCAAGCCGGCGCCGGGCGAGATCGGCTGAGGTCACGGTGCCGGTCGTCAGCAGGAAATTGACATCGGGGCGCGCTTCGCCGAGCGCCTGAATGAGCGGCAGGGCGACATTGGTCTCGCCGACGCTGGCGGCGTGAAGCCAGATCAGAGGCCCGGCGGGGCGTGCGGCACTGGCAATGCCGTAACGTTCGGGACGGCGGGTCGCATCCTCCTTCCCTTGGCGCTCGCGCAGTCTAAGCCAGAGGGGCAGGACGGGGGCCAGCGCGCCGGTCACGCCCCGGTAGATCTTGAGCCGGTTGCCTGGAGGCGGGGGGGGATCATCGGGGCCGAGCGCGCTCGCAGGGGTTGCCGCCAGGTGGCTGGTGCCCGCCAGCGCATAGGCGCGGCGGGTTGCGGCGTTGAGTTCCGTCTCGAGCCGCTGGCGCAGGGTTTCTAGCATCGCCGCGTCGGCCTCGCGCGGTACGATGATCGGCTCGCCCATGGCCGCGGCAAGTCGCGAGTAGGGCAGGTTGATCGTCATGCGGCTCCAGGTATCGAGCGCCAGGAAGCGCGAGGTGGCGACCGCGACCGGCACGATCGGGCGGCCGGAGAGTCGGGCAATGGTGATGATGCCGTCGCCCGCGCGCCGGGCGGGACCTGGGGGTACGTCGGCGGTCATGGTCAGGGAGTGGCCGTCGGCCAGTGCCTTGACGGACGCGCGCAGCGCCTGTGCCCCGCCCCGGTCCTTCTTACGCCCGCCTGCGCCCGCGCCGCGGATGAGGCCGACGCCGAGCTCGGCCATGGCGCTGCCGATCAGGTCCGCGTCGCCGTGGCGGGCGACCATCGCCATCACCGGCGCGTCGTGGGTATTGAGCTGGCGGATCATCATGAACTGGCCATGCCAGAAGGCGACGATGGCCGGATGAGCGGCGTAGAGACGCTCGGTCAGATCGGGCGGGTCGAATACGGGTGTCGAGGTGCGCGCGACGAGCCGGATGAAGCCCGCCAGCGACTTTCCGACCATTGCCGGGATGCCAGTCCGTTTCACGGTATCGCTTGCCATGCCGGCTCAATGGTTGCGCTGACCGGAAAGCCTTAGGGGAGGCGTCCGGAATGCCTTGCGCAAGCTTCCTATAGTGCCTAATTAGCGAAAGCAAACCTGTTCGGCCCCGGCGCCGGACCGAGGTGGTGGATGCCGCGCGCGCGTCGGACGCGGCCACGCCTCGCACGAACCCTTCTGTCGGATGCCATGATGATAAAGAGCGCGCGCCGCGCCGTCAGGCGCGTTACCAGCGAGGTGCGCCGCGGCGTCGTGGATCATTCGCCGCCGTGGGTTCGCCGGGTTTTCGGGGGCCCCGCCGCCTTCCTCGAGTTGATGCTGGTCGACCACGGCATATTTCGCCTCGTCTATCTCAATCGCCATCGGATTTCGCCGGAAGCATGGCGCGCGGCCCAGCCGGCTCCCCACCAAATCGCGGCCATCGCCCGATCCGGTGTGCGGACCGTGCTCAATCTGCGCGGTCCTCGCGATTGCTCGAGCTACCGGCTGGAGCAGGTCGCCTGCGAAAGGCACGGTCTGAAGCTGGCAAATTATCAGGTCCGCTCTCGGGCGGCGCCGTCGGTCGCCGAGGTGATGGGCGCGGCGGCGCTGTTCGACCAGCTCGAATATCCGATCCTGATGCACTGCAAATCCGGCGCCGACCGCGCCGGTCTGATGAGCGCACTCTATTGCCATTTTCGCCTGGGCCAGCCGATCGAGATTGCCAAGCGCCAGCTATCGCTTCGGTTTGGGCACATCCGCCAGGCCGACACCGGCATCCTCGACTACTTCTTCGAGCGCTACCTCGCCGACAGCGCAAATCGGCCGATGTCGTTCGTGGATTGGTTGCACACGGTCTACGATGCCGACGAGCTGAAGCGCACGTATCATTCGAGCGGATGGGCCAACCGTCTGGTCGACAGCATTCTCCGCCGCGAGTAGCCCGCGCGTCGATTAGGACAGAGCTATTCGTCGCGACGTTGGGGCGGCGTGTCGTGCGATGGCGTGGCGCTAGTGTCAGGACGACGAGCCGTCCTGGAGGAGCTGCGAGCGCACAAGCTCTCCATAAATACCGCCCTTTGCAATGAGGTCGCTGTGGCGCCCCGTTTCGGTCAGGCGGCCTTGATCCATCACGCAGATGAGATCGGCATTCTGCACCGTAGAGAGACGGTGCGCGATGACGAGCGTCGTGCGGCCCTTGGTGAAGCGCTCCAGCGCCGCGTGGACCAGCTTCTCGGACTGCGTGTCGAGAGCGCTCGTCGCCTCGTCGAGCAACAGGATCGGGGCGTTCTTGAGAATCGCTCGGGCGAGCGCGAGACGCTGGCGTTGACCGCCCGAGAGGCGAAGGCCGCGGTCGCCGATCTCGGTGTCGTATCCGTTCGGCTGAGCGACGATGAACTCGTGGGCGGCGGCAGCCTTGGCCGCGGTGACGATCTCGTCGTCGCTGGCGTTCAGGCGGCCAAGCGCGATGTTGGCGCGGATCGTATCGTCGAAGAGCGTGACGTCCTGGCTGACGATCGAGACCGAGTCGCGCAGTGAAGCGAGCGTCACGTCGCGCAGATCCTGACCGTCGATCAGGATTGCGCCCGTCGTCACCTCGAACAGCCGCGGCACGAGATTGATGAGCGTCGACTTGCCTGCGCCCGAGCGGCCAACGAACGCAACCGTGGTACCGCCCGCGACGTCGAGCGTGATGTCACGCACCGCGTGTCCAAGTTCCTCCGACCCGTAGGCGAATGAAACATCGTCGAAGCGGATGTCGCCCCGTGTAATGACGATCGGCTTGGCATCGGGGCGATCGACGATCGACGGCTTCTCATCCAGGATCGCATACATGTTCTCAGCGGCGGCGAGGCCCTCCTGCACGCGCCCCGTGAGGTTGCCGAGCGCACGGATCGGCTGCGAAGCCATCAGCAGCGCGGTAATGAAGCCCATGAAGTCGCCGACGGTCGAAATGCCGCTGGTGATGCGCCAGTGGGCGAAGGCGATGACGCCCGCGACCGCCAAGCCGCCGAAGGCTTCGAGCATGGGGTCGAGGCGCGCGCGTGTGCGAACCGTGCGCATACGCAGGCGGAACACCTCCTCGAACGAGCGGTTGACCCGCTCGGCGGCATGATCCTCGAGCCGGAATGTCTTGATGAGGCGCGCGCTCGACAGCTTCTCGGCAAGCTCCGTCGTCACTCCACCAAGTTCTTTCTGCGTACGTCTGGCGACGCGCCGAAGGCGCTGGGAAACGGACAGAATGGGTACGGCAGCGAGCGGGTAGACGCCGAGCACGATCAGCGACATCGCCCAGTCGAGATAGAACATCGAGGCGACCAGAACGGCGATCGAAAGGGAGTCGCGTACCGCGGAGTTGATGCTCGCCTGCAAGGCGGCGTCGAGGAACGTGACGTCGTTCGTCATCCGCGACATGAGCCGGCCTGGCGGATCGCGCGAGAGCCGTGCGAAGTCCGCGTGCATGAGGTGAGCGAAAATCCGCTTCTGAATGTCGGTGGTGATGCGAGAGACGATTCTCGCCGTGGTGACGGTGTGCAGGAAGAGGAAAGTGCTGCGCAGTGCAGTGATCGACACGATGGCGCCGAGCACCCAGGGGAGCAGCGTCGTGTCCTTGTTGTTGAGCAGCAGGTCAAAAGACGACTTGATGATGAGCGGGTAGGCGCCGGTCGCGGCGGCAAGGCAGGCCGTCAGAACCAGGGATACGAGCAACTGGCGCCAGCGTGGCCACACCCATTCGTCGAGGAAGCGGTTGAGCAGGACGCGCGAAGCGGCGTCGAAGGCGAGCCTGCGGCGCTCCTTCCCCGGCGGCCCGTTGAGCGCCGACACCTCCGCTTTCGCTGCTGCGCCCTCGATCCCCACGCCGCTGAAGCTCCCTGACAGGCACTGCGCCCGAACGGGCTGCCTTTAGCGCGTGATGCGCCGGCTGTCGCCAATTTTCAGCAGGGAATGCGACATCGCCGCGGGGTCAGTGCTTGCCTTCGTCGGGATCGAGAAGGCGGTGCAGGTGAACGATGAAATAACGCATCTGAGCGTTGTCCACCGTGCGCTGAGCGGCACCCTTCCAGGCTTTGTGCGCCTCGGCGTAATTCGGGAAGATGCCGACGATGTCGAGATGATGGAGGTCGCGGAATGTGATGCCGTGGATGTCGGTCAGCTCGCCTCCGAACACCAGGTGGAGTAGCTGCTTCGACTCGGTCTGCGGCGCCTTGCTCATCGTTCGAACACCTTAGGATTTTCTGTTGTTATCGCGGCCTACCCGTCGTGGACGGGCGACTCGGGCTCATGCTGCACTGCGGCATCATACATATAGCCTGCCGTCCGTGTCGCCGGTTAACGGAAAACCAAGGGGGTAATGCCAAAGTCGGGATATGGGCCCCGGGCGGTACCCCCGGGGAGAAACGAGAGCGGCGCGAGCGGGATGATCTCCCCTCGTGCCGTTCCTATTTCGGGCTCGATTTCAGCTCTCGGGCGGCCCGGAAAGTCGGATCACGACAAGCCGGCGGCCCAGGATATGCCCATGTCGAGCACCATGGCGCCGACGAGCACGAGGCCGGCGTCGCGGTTCGAGCGGAACCGCTTGAGGCAATTCTCGGCGTCGTCGATGTCGAGAGTCGCCACTTGCCAGGCGAAGTGCAGCCCGACCAGCACCAGCCCCACGAAGGTGATGAGATGGGCGCCGGCCAGGAACGCCGCTGCCGACCAGAGCACCATGGCGCCGAGATAGAAGCTGCCGACCCATGCCGGGGTCGAATCGCCGAAGTGCAGGGCGGTGGACTTGAGGCCGAGCATCAGATCGTCCTCCTTGTCCTGATGGCCGTAAATCGTGTCGTAGCCGAGGGTCCACAGCACCGCCCCAGCGTAGAGCAGGATGGCCGGCAGGTGGATGTCGCGCATGACGATGGCCCAGCCGACCAGTGCTCCCCAGTTGAAAGCGAGACCCAGCACGAGCTGCGGCCAGTTGGTGAACCGCTTCATGAACGGGTAGATCAACACCAGCGCGAGCGAGGAAATCGCCAGCCAGATCGTAAAGGTGTTGAACTGGACCAGTACAGCGAGGCCGACGAGGCCGAGCACGACGATGAACCAGACGGCCTGGATCGGCGTGATCTGGCCCGAGGGAATGGGGCGGCTGCGGGTCCGCGCCACCCGGGCGTCGATGTCGCGATCGACCAAGTCGTTGTAGGCGCAGCCGGCGGCACGCATGACGAACGCGCCGATAGCCAGAAGCGCGAGCCACCAGAAACTGGGATAGCGCCGACCGTCGGCGACCGACGCCAGGGCCAGCGACCACCAGCACGGGAAGAGCAGCAGCCAGGTGCCGATCGGCCGGTCGGCGCGCGCGAGACGCAAGTAGGGGCGCCAGCTCTGCGGCGCCCATGTGTCGACCCAGTTGCCCCCCGGCGCATCGGCGACCTTCTCGTCGAGGTCTTCGGGCATCGGCGGGGCGGATGATGGCGGCAATCGTGTCATGCGGGGTGCGTGTATCTCGAGGCGTTGCCGGTGCTCCGGCTCGGTTTGCCCGGACGGTAACTCCGCCGGCGGCGGACGGCAACGGGCGGCCGACCGCCGCAGCCGGCGGCTAATTGCCCATTGCGTCGGGACTTCGGGGAGCCGACGCCACCCAGGCCGCGCTTGCACTAGCAGCAGGGCGGTGGGCATATCACCCGCCTGATGCGGCAGGTCCGGGGGAGGCGATGGCCGTCCACGATTACAACGCCCAACGGCTCTATCTGGATGCGCCGCTGACGCCCGGAGCGCGCATCGCCACCTCGCGCGAGCAGGCGAACTATCTGCTCAACGTGCTTCGCCTCGGGCCGGGTGATCGTCTGCTCGCCTTCAACGGCCGCGATGGCGAGTGGATGGTGGAGATCGAACTGGAAGGCAAAAAGGCGGTCGCACTCGCCCCCCGTGAGCAGATCCGCCCGCAGACGCCTCCCGGACGCATCACCTACCTGTTCGCGCCACTGAAGCGCGCCCGGCTGGATTACATGGTTCAGAAGGCTGTTGAGATGGGCGTCGCGCGTCTCTGCCCGGTGATGACACGCCGCACAGTCGCCGAGCGCGTCAATCTGGAGCGCATGCGTGCCAACGCCATCGAGGCCGCCGAGCAGTGCGGTATCCTGAGCCTGCCCGCGATCGACGAGCCGGCGACGCTGACGCAGGCGTTGGCCCGGCTGGACGCCAGCCTTCCCCTCGTCTTCTGTGACGAGGCCGCCGAGGTGGCGAACCCAGTGGCGGCGCTCGCAGGGGTGCCGCGTGGTGAGGTTGGCGTTCTGGTCGGCCCCGAAGGCGGCTTCGATCCCGCCGAGCGAGCGGCCATTCTGGCCCGGCCGGGGGCCGTGCCCATCTCGCTCGGTCCACGGATCATGCGGGCGGATACAGCCGCTGTCGCCGCCCTTGCGGTCATCAACGCCACCCTCGGCGATTGGGGCTGACCCGCACGTCAGGCGGTCGCGGCAAGTAGGGCGAGGCCCAGCAGCATCGAGACGTTCAAAAGGCTCGAAAGGCTGACGTCGCCGAGTTCCTTGACACGTACGACGCGCACCACCTCGACCTCGCGCACGTGCGCTTCCTCGCCCGCCATGGCTTCGGCACCGCGCAGCCACGCCCAACCCCAGCGGGCGACGGCGCGCGCCCCGCGCCACGCGCGGTACGGCGCTTCGCGCCAGCCGTAGCGATAGGCGAACACCGCGAGCACGAGCACGACGATCTGTAACGCCGCCGAAACCCATCCGCCGATGAGCAGCCAGACGAGCGCCCACAGCGTCGTTACGATCCACCACAGGGCGCTCAGCAGAGTTTCCATGGCTGCTTCACCTCCTCATCTTGGCATCCGCCTCGCCGCGCTATACACCGCCGGCAGGGGCGCTCCGCAGTGCTTTTCTCACGTGACGCCATGGCGGTATTGCGTATAGTGCGCCGCCGCTCGAAACACCTTCCGAAAGCTGCACGCCATGCCCAGGAAATCCGCCGCCAAAGCCAGCAAGGCCGAGACCGCCGCGAGCGCGGGCACCAGCGGCGCACCCGCCGGCCTCAATCCGCGCGAGAGCTTTCAGGACCTCATTCTCACGCTGCAGCAATTCTGGGGCGCGCAAGGCTGCGTCGTTCTGCAGCCCTATGACATGGAGGTCGGAGCGGGCACGTTCCACCCCGCGACGACACTGCGCGCGCTCGGGCCGCGTCCGTGGAATGCCTGCTATGTGCAGCCCTCGCGCCGGCCCAAGGACGGGCGATATGGCGAGAACCCCAACCGGCTTCAGCACTACTACCAGTTCCAGGTCATCATGAAGCCGTCGCCCGAGAACATTCTCGACCTCTACCTGCAGAGCCTCGACGCCATCGGTATTGACACCAAGGTGAACGACATCCGTTTCGTCGAGGACGACTGGGAGAGCCCGACGCTCGGCGCCTGGGGGCTCGGTTGGGAGGTGTGGTGCAACGGCATGGAGGTGACGCAATTCACCTACTTCCAGCAGGTCGGCGGCTACGATTGCAACCCCGTGGCGGGCGAGATCACGTATGGGCTCGAGCGCCTCGCCATGTACGTGCAGGGTGTCGACCGCGTTTTCGATCTCAATTTCAACGGTCGAACGGATTCGCGCAAGCTGACCTACGGTGACGTGTTTCTGCAGGCCGAGCAGGAGTATTCGCGTTACAACTTCGAGCACGCTGACACCGGCATGCTGCTCGCGCACTTCCGCGACGCGGAGAAGGAGTGCAAGGCCCTGCTCGCGGCGGGTGCCAACGGCGAGGGAGCCGATGGCGAGCAGAGGCGGCACTTGCTGGCACTTCCCGCGTACGATCAGGCGATCAAGGCGTCCCACCTGTTCAACCTGCTCGACGCGCGCGGCGTCATCTCCGTGACCGAGCGGCAGAGCTACATCCTGCGCGTGCGCGAGCTCGCCAAGGCATGCTGCGGCGCTTGGCTCGCGACGGAGGGTGGCCGGGCGGGGTGAAGGGGCCTCGCCACCGGGATCCACCTACACTCGAAGGTGCTGCATTCGCTTCTTCCACGCTTGTCGCCGCTTGCGCGGCTACCGGGCTGATTTTTCTCGCGCTTATTTTCTAATGCGCGAATGGCAATTGACAATCATCCGCGGTTGAGTTCCTATTTCTTTAGTTTTTATGAATTGGTACTTTTGTAGTCGGGTGGAGTATTTCGATGGCCATCTCGATCTTGAGTGCGGGCGTTTCGACGGCCGGTTCCGAGCCGCAAGCCAACACCGCACGAGACTTCGTGAAATTGGTGAGTGAAGGTATCGACCTGATCAACAAGTTCAGCGACAACCTCTCGCAAAATGCGCGCAGCCTCGCGGTGGAAATTCAAAACTACACCTCCTATTCGTTGGAGAAGGGAGGGGACCACTTCGATCACGGAGGGTTTACGGCGGCGTTTCCTCCACAGCAGATCGAACCTTTCCAAGTGATCGCATTCGGCGTCTCCAGCAATGGCCTGGCGACCGGCGTCAACGGAAGCATTGATTTCGTGGTCGAAGGCGGCGGTTTGATCCGGTTCGGGTTCGACAATCCTTTTGTCGGCACGAACGGGCGTTACGTGAGGCCCGACCCGTTGGCCGACAGCAAAGTCGCGGTTCCGAGTGTCATTTCAGTCGGCAATGACGCTCATGTTCGTTTTTCCATTTACGACAAGCTCGGCAAGGGCGCCCGTCGGCAGGAGCAATGGCGGTCATGCCATAAATGCCAGCAGCTCTTTTATGACGGCCATGAATTCAAGGGCGTTTGCCCCGCGGGTGGCGGTCACGAGTCGACAGCAAGTTTCAAATACTTCGCAATTTTCAATGCGAACGGATCGTCGAGACTTCAGAACGACTGGCGATCGTGTAGGAAATGCCAAACCCTGCATTACGGGGCTATTCCCGGAGCGTGTGCCGCCGGAGGTCCACACAACAGCGAGCAGAGTTTCGAATACGGCGTGTTGTTCAATGCGCATCCGACTCCGAGCAGGCAGCTCGGCTGGTGCTCATGCAACAAGTGCCGGGCCTTGTTCTATGCGCCTCATGGCGGGCGTTGCGCGGCAGGTGGACAGCACGACACCTACGCGAGTTTCCAGTATCTCCTCGATTTCAAGGTCTGAGGGGCTCAGCCGGGGGCCGTGGCGGCGGAGATGAAATTTTGGCCGTTCACCGCGCCCGTGACAGCGTCGGGCGCGGACCCATCCGCCTTTTCAATCCTGTCCCGGAACTCATACAGTTCGGATTGTCGGTCGGTTTGCATCGCCGGCTGATGGCCTTGGCGTTCAGTAGCGGTCCCTCGTACCGCGTTCGCTGCAAGCTGCGAAGGTGCAGCTTGGGGCCATGCGCGCGCTCAGCCGCGTCAACTTGCCGATTCCCCGCGTGATGGTGCTATCCACGATTGTGATGGATCGCGGAGGCGATCCGATCAAAGTTCGATAGCGCTCTATGCGGAGGAAGGCATGCTGCGCTGGGCGTTGATAGCGGTGGCGCTGCTGGTGGCCGGGCTTGGCGCGGCCGGGTGGTACTCCTTCGCCGTGCCGGGCCAGTCACACTCGGGACCGCTGCCGGCGTTCTCGACCGATGAGCGCGCGCTGGCCGATCGTTTGCGGGCACACGTCACGGCGATCGCCAGCGAGCCGCACAATCTCGCCCATCCCGAAGCCATGGATCGCGCCGCGGACTACATCGTCCGGATGTTGCGCGAGATGGGGCACGCGCCCGAGGTGCAGAGCTTCGACGTCGAAGGTGCGACGGCGCGCAACGTGTTCGTGACGATCGACGCGAGCCGCGGGCGCCCCGTACGCCGCTCGCTCGTCGTCGGCGCGCACTACGACAGCTTCGGCGAGGCGCCGGGCGCCAACGACAACGGCACAGGCGCGGCGGCCGTGATAGAGCTTGCGCGCCGCCTCGCCCGTCTCGAGACCGCCGACGCGCGATTGATCCTGGTGCTGTTCGCCAACGAGGAGCCGCCCTATTTCCGCACGCCGCACATGGGCAGCGTACACTTCGCCCGCCTGCTATCGGAGCGCAAGGAGCCGGTGAGGGCCATGCTCTCGCTCGAAACCATCGGCTTCTTCTCCGACGATCCCGGCAGCCAGCAGTACCCGAAGCCCCTGGCGAGCATCTTTCCTTCGACGGCGAACTTCGTCGCCTTCGTCGCGATGCCCGGATCGCGCGATCTCCTGCACCGCGCGCTGGCGTCGTTCCGTGAGACGACCGCGTTCCCGACCATCGGCGGCGTCGCGCCCGATCTCATTCCGGGTATCGGCTGGTCGGACCACTGGGCGTTCGCGCGCGAAGGGTTCGAGGCGCTGATGGTGACCGACACGGCACTGTTCCGCTACCCGCACTACCACCGCCCGACCGACACGCCCGACAAGGTGGACTATGCGAAGCTCTCGCGCATCACACTCGGTATCGAACATGTCGTTCGCGCGCTCGCCGCTGGCGCACGGCCAAGCGAGTGAGGCGCACGCGCCTGACGCCATGCCATTGCAGCGTCGGTGTGTATCCCAGTCGCGGATGGCCCAAGCGCGGCATGGGCTCTATCGCGCAGGTTGAGTAATAGCGCATCGCGGACGGTGCCCCACGCCGCGCAATGGGCGCGGTCATGGCTGGGTATTGGTTGATAACTTCGCGCGTGGCCGCGGCATCTGGGCCTGCCCGGCCGGCTGTCACATCCCTGAAATACGAGTCTGGTCTTTCACGCCATATTGGAGCTGCGTGGGAGGGCCAGCGCGTGAACAAGGACCGCGAAAGACCCCAGAAACACCGAGCCATCTTCATCTCGGACTTCCACCTGGGAACCCGGTCGGCGCAAGCACCGGCATTGTTGGACTTCCTGCGTCACGTCGAGGCCGACACCATCTATCTCGTCGGCGACATCATCGACTTCTGGAAAATCCGCCGTGGCCCGGCGTGGCAACAGTCGCACAACGACGTGCTGCAGAAGCTTTTGCGGAAGGCCCGCAAGGGCACCCGCATCGTCTTCATTCCCGGCAATCACGACGAGGCATTGCGCGACTATTGTGGTCAGACGTTCGGCGGTATCGAGATCGCGCGTGACGCGGTGCACACGCGCGCCGATGGCCGCCGCTACATCGTCATGCATGGCGACGAGTTCGACGTCGTCGTGCGTTACGCCAAGTGGCTGGCCTTTCTCGGTGACCGCTCCTACGAGCTGGCATTATGGACCAACACGCCACTCAATTGGTTGCGGCGGCAGTTCGGGCTCGGTTTCTGGTCGCTTTCGGCGTACCTCAAGCATCGCGTCAAGACGGCGGTCAATTTCATCGGCGAGTTCGAGGAGAACCTTGCCGAGGTGGCGCGGCGCAACGGCGCCGACGGTGTGATCTGCGGGCACATCCATCACGCAGCCGACCGCATGATCCGCGGCGTGCACTATCTCAACTGCGGTGATTGGGTCGAGAGCTGCACAGCTATTGTCGAGACCAACGCGGGCGAGATGCGCCTGCTGCATTGGGGCGTGTCGAGCGCCAAACCGGCGACACGGACGGCGGCCGATCCCGTGGGGGTCGCCGCCTGATGCGCGTTCTCATCGCCACCGACGCCTGGCCGCCGCAGGTCAATGGAGTCGTGAGCACGTTGACGCGGCTCGAGGCCGAGCTCAAGCGTCGCGGTGTCGAGGCCGTCTTCATCACGCCGCATGATTTCCGCGGCATTCCGCTGCCGGGCTACCGGGAGCTACGCGTCGCGGTGCCGGGGGCGGGAGCTGTCGCGCGCCTGATTGACGAGGCCGCGCCGGACTACATCCACATTGCAACCGAAGGACCGATCGGCTGGTCGGTGCGCTGGCGTTGTCTGAACGAAGGCCGCGCATTTACGAGCAGCTATCACACCAAATTCCCCGAGTACGCCAACAGGATCTTCGGCGTGCCGGAATCCTGGATCTATGCGCTGGAGAGGCGTTTTCACGCGCGCAGCGCGGGCGTGATGGTTGCCACGCCGTCGCTCGAATCGGAGCTGCGCCAGCGCGGCTTCGCGCGCCTGCTGCGATGGACGCGTGGCGTCGACACCGAGCGGTTCAAGCCTGCGGCGCGATCGTTTCGGCGGTCCGAACCGCTCTTCCTCTATGTCGGCCGCGTTTCCCGCGAGAAGAACATCGAGGCATTTCTCGATGCGCCCATGCCCGGCTGGAAGCTCGTGGTGGGCGATGGGCCACAACTTCCCGCTTTGAAGCGGCGTTATCCCGACGTGGTGTTCGCTGGCCGCCGCGAGGGAGCTGAGTTGGCGGCAATCTATGCTTCCGCCGACGTGTTCGTGTTTCCGAGCCGCACTGACACGTTCGGCCTGGTGCTGCTCGAAGCTCTGGCATCCGGGCTTCCCGTCGCGGCTTATCCGGTGACGGGCCCCATAGATGTCGTCGAGAGCGGCGTGAGCGGCATCCTCGACGACGACCTCTCGACCGCAGCGGTACGTGCCTTGTCTCTTGATCGGGAAGCGGCGCGCTCGCGAGCGGAGAAGTTCACCTGGGCCAGATCGGCCGAGCAGTTTCTCGACAATGTGGTTTCCGCAAACGCAGCGGCAGCGAAGCATGGCCGCGCACCGCGCCATGCGTTCAAGGCGCGCACCGTGGCCGACGGCGGACTCCGATAAGAGCGAAGGAAGAAGATAAATGACCGCCACTGAAGCCGCAGAGGGATTCGAAGTTACGCGGCGTCGCAGCCGTGAGCTGGTGAGCGCCGCCGTACATCGTCATTCGGCCTGGTCGTTCGCGGGCCTCAGCGAGCGCGCGTTCACGCTCGCGTTTTCCGATCTTGTTTACGCGCAGATTTGGGAAGACCCCGTCGTCGATATGGAGGCCCTGGCGCTCGAGCCGGGCTTGCGCATGATCACGATCGCGTCCGGCGGCTGCAATCTGCAATCGTATCTCACGGCCGCTCCACTGGAGTTGACGGCCGTCGATTTGAACACGGCGCACGTCGCGCTCAACAGGCTGAAGCTCGCCGCCGTGCGCCACCTCGGTTACGACGATGTTTTCTCTCTGTTTGGTAACGGCGCCGCCGCACGCAATGTCGAAATCTTCGATCGGCTGCTGGCGCAGCACCTCGATGCCGACACGCGCGATTACTGGAACGCGCGCGACTGGCGTGGCCGCCGCAGGATCACCTGCTTTACCCGCGGCCTCTACCGGCACGGCCTGCTCGGACGCTTCATCGCAACGGGGCACGCTCTCGCCCGCATGCTCGGCGGCAATCCGCGGGCGATGATACTCGCTCGCTCGCTCGACGAGCAGCGCGAAATCTATGATTGCGAGTTGCGCCCGCTGCTGACCAAGCCTCTGGTGCGAAAGATCCTCGACCAGCGCTCGGCTCTTTTCGGCCTCGGAATTCCGCCGGCGCAGTACGATGCGTTGTGCGAAGGCCGCTCGATGCACGAGGTGATCGAGGAGCGGCTGGAGCGGCTCGCCTGCGGGTTCGATCTGCGCGACAACTATTTCGCGTGGCAGGCCTTCAATCGCGCCTACGCCTTGGACGGCAACGGTCCACTGCCGCCCTATCTCGAGCGGGCGAACTTCGCGGGGCTGAAGGCCAACGCGGCGAACGTGCGTGTGCTCAACGTATCGTTCACCGAGCATTTGTCGCGCCTACCCGACGCGAGCCTCGACCGCTACTCGCTGCTCGACGCCCAGGATTGGATGACGGACGCAGACCTCGACGCGCTCTGGCGCGAGATCACCCGCACTGCGCGCGCTGGCGCCCGCGTGATTTTCCGGACAGCCGGCACCCACACGATCCTGCCGGGCCGCATCGCTGAAGTGACCTTGCGGCAGTGGGAGTATCGCCATGATCATTCGCTCGATCTCACGCGCCGCGACCGCTCGGCGATCTACGGTGGTTTCCATCTCTACGTGAAGGCGGGCTGAGATGTCCGAGATGACCCTGCGGTCCGATGCCGAGCGGATGGACCGGCACTACCGGTTCCAGCGCTACATCTACGACGCGACACGCACCCACTATCTGATCGGACGCAAGCATGCGCTGCGTGAGCTGAAGCCGGGCGATGGCGAGAGCGTGCTGGAGATCGGCTGCGGCACGGCTTGGAACCTGGTGCGCGCCGCCCGCCGGTATCCGCGCGCGAAGCTCTACGGTGTCGACGTCTCCAACGCCATGCTGGAAACCGCTCGCGCTTCTCTCGACCGCCAAGGGCTCGGTGGCCGGATCATGCTGCGCCAGGGCGACGCAACGTGCTTCGACGCGGCCTCGACGTTTGGAGTCGCACAGTTCGACCGGGTGCTCATCTCGTACGCACTGTCGATGATCCCCTGCTGGCGCGAAGCACTCGAGCATGTCACGACGATGATCGCCCCCGGCGGGTCGTTGCACATCGTCGACTTCGGCCAGTGCGAAAGGCTGCCCGTGGTCCTCAAGCAGTCGTTGTTCGCTTTTCTCCGCCATTACGCGGTGACGCCACGCGCCGACCTCGAGGAACGGTGCCGCGAAATGGCGAGCAAGCACGGGCTGGTGCTTCACTTCGAGCGGCTACACCGCGGTTACAGCGATTACGCGGTGCTGACCCGCGCCCCCGCCGCTGGTGATCCCGAGCAATAGAGCCCGGCGACAAGTTCGTTCTACCGTGACCTGCGCCGGCACGACGGCCTGCCGCACGGGGAGCCGGCAATCGCCGCTGCGTGGATTTCGGGGCAAAGGTCGTCTGGCGGCGCCGCACATCGACGCGTGCAAGGGCGGGACGGGGCGACGCGCAGCCGCATGAGTGCCATCGAGCCGGGCTCGAAAACTTGCGCGGACGGCGGAGCTGTGCTGACACTTCTCGGACGAGGCAGCCGGAGAAGAAGCCCATGACACAAAACAAGATTGCACTCGTGAGCGGTGGCAACCGCGGCATCGGGCTCGAGATCGTGAAGCAGCTTGCGCGCCTCGGCATCGTAGCCGCGATAGGTGCACGCGATCCGGAGAAAGGGCAGGCCGCTGCTGGATCGCTGGCATCCGAGGGGCTCGATGCGCCGGTCGTGAGGCTCGATGTAGCCAATCCTGCGAGCTGCCGTGCCGCGGTCGAGGAAGTTGCGGGCATGTTCGGCCGGCTCGATATCCTGGTGAACAATGCCGGGGTGCTCATCAGCCGCGATGGACCCGACGCGAGCGTGTTCACCGTCTCGCCCGACGCGATGCTGATGTCGTATTTGACCAACACGCTCGGCCCGCTGTTCTTGATCCAGGCCGCTGCGCCGATCATGCGCAAGCAGGATTACGGGCGCATCGTCAATCTCTCGTCCGGCCTCGGCCAGTTGAGTGAGATGGAAGGAGGGCTGCCAGCCTATCGCTTTTCCAAGGCCGCGCTCAATGCGCTGACGCGGACGACGGCGGCCGAACTCCAGGGCACCAATGTCAAAGTGAACTCGATGTGCCCGGGCTGGGTGAAGACGGAAATGGGCGGAGGCGGCGCGACGCGTGAGGTCGAAGAGGGAGCGGCGACGGCGGTGTGGCTCGCGACCCTCGACAATGACGGTCCGACGGGGGGCTTCTTCCGCGACAAGAAGCCGATCCCCTGGTGAACCGCGAAGGATGAATTAGGACGAGTGAGGTGCGGCTGGTGAAGCGTAGGAGGCGCGCCACCGCTCGTGACGGCTGGCTCAAAGCCCGCGAACAATGACACCGGTCATCAAGATCAGATACGCAGTGATCGCCAGCCAGTATTCCTGATGCGGCAGGTATCGGGGCATGTGCACGAATCCGAGCTTCGTCACCATGGCGACGGCTGCGATCACGAGGGAGATTAGAAATATCAGGATGGTCGGTGGGTTGAGCCGCATACGATCACTCCGATAGCTCCAAGGCGATTGTGGACCGGAACGCGCCTTTCCGGCACATGCTGCGGGGGTGGAAAATCGCCAATCGCGTAGCGGCACTCGCTTCCATCACGACTGAACTCCGCCCGGCGAGCCGATCTTACACGCAGGCGATGACGCTCCAAAGCATGGATGGCCTAGCGCTGCTCAGAGGACGCGGTCGTGAGATCGAGCGAGCGGTCGCAGCCCGGCGAGCGGGGCGCCCGCGTCAACCACCATCCGCACGACGCTCGCCTGGACACTGCCGACGACACGGAGGCTGACCAAAAGCTGAGCCTTGCCTCCAGTGCCGCTCACCTCGGCGGCGCTGGCGGCTTCGAGCGCGCGGACCTCGACAACCTCGAGAACGCGCTTCCCGCCTTCCCCCGAGAGTTCGAAGCGATCGCCGGGTGCAAGGTTCGTGGAGCCCGTCGCGAACGCGGCCGATTCGACCGGCGCGAGCTTTTTCGTGAAATCGAGCCAGAAAGCCTCGTTCCCGACCACAGGGGGCGTCGGCTCGGCGCCCATTTGACGGCCCGGATCGAAGCTGGCGCGGCTTCCGAGCGCCTTTTCAAAGCTGGTTGCCAGATCGCGGCCACCGTCGAAAGCCTCTCCAGCAAGGCTCCCGAGGCCGAGTGCGATGGCGACGAACGCCACGGCGGGGAAGCGGGTGCGGCTAAGGCTCGGCAGATCCGTCATCGAGGGGCCTCGGTAAGCGGTGGAACGAGTCGATCCAATATAGGAGCGCGTCACGATGCGGCAAAGATGTGGCACGCCAGATTTGCCCCAAAGAGTGAACCGATCGCTTTTTTGCCCCCGCCGCCGATTGCGGGCGTTATCTGGTCGGGTGGTTCCGGGTTCAGGGACGCTTGGTCTCGGACGACCAGCCGTCGATCGTCGTTCCCGGTGCGGAGGGCTCTTCCTCGCCCGTCATCGGCGGCGTGCTCGACGAGCGGGCTGTTCCGGGCTTGGTCTCGACCTTGCGCGGGAGCACTGCGGGCGACGAAGGGGTCATCTGGAAGACTTCACGGAAAATGCCCGGAGCGACCAGTGAGAGGGGGTTGACGATCACGTCGGGCGAGGCCATCGCGCCCTGGATCGCAAAGGTGATGCCAAAGATACCTTCGCCGCGCGGACCCGAGAGGATCTGCCCGAGCAGCGGGATCTGACCGAACGCATTGTTGAGACCCTGAAGCGGGATGTAGGTGCCGCCAAGGGTCATACGCTCGGTCTTGTAGTCGACCTTGCCGCGGATCGAGGCGCCGAGCAGCGGCCCACGCACGAACGCGTCCTGCATCACGAACTGTCCATGGCCAACGGAGAACGGCACATGCATGGTGTCGAACTCGAACACCTGCCGGACCACACGCTTGCTGCTGCGTGCGCCTGTAACTCCGCTGATCGGCGGCCGGCCCTCGTCGATGCTCGACACCACCTCGGCGACGACCGGGTCGCCGAGAACGCGGAAATCGTCGACCATGAGAAGTCCCGTCTTCTCTGCGGCACCGGCGCCGTCGACGTTCACCTCGAGGCGAACGCGGCCTTTCTGGACGTTGGGATAGAACCCCGTGAGCTTGAAAGCCTGACCCGCGTCGGTGGAATCCGCGCGCAGCCTGCGCCGGCCTGCTTTGTCTTTGTCGAGAACCACTGCGAGCGGAGACCCTCCGTCCAGCGTGCCGCGGGCTTCGAGCGCCGAGAGCTTGCCGCCACGTCGCGAGAGCGAGAGCTTCAGGCTGCGCAGCGAGACGTCGGAGAAGCCGAGCACCGTGTCGATGTCCGTCTCGAGGTCGAGGCCGGAGCGGCTCTCGCCCGAGTCCTGGTGCTCCGAGACACGGCCGACAGAGAACAGTGCGCGGAAGAAGTCCTTTCCGTCGAACGTCGGGCCGTTGGCCTTGATGTTCCATATGCCGTTGGCGCCGCGTGTGCCCTTCACGGCGAGGCGTGTGACGAGGTTGAGCGAGAAGACAGGGAAGCTGAACTCGCGCAGCTTCCCGTCCGAGCCAAGGCTCGCGGTTCCCTCGATGGCGATGTTGTCGCCGGCGACGCGGAAGCCCTGTAATTCATGCTTGTTGCCGGCGACGGGTACGATGTCGAACTCGGCGAACGCGCTGCGGCCCGGAGGCTTGGTCCACGAGATGGCGTCGAGGATCAGCTCGGCGCTCGACAGGTCGGCACGCAAGTGCACCTTCGGGTCGCCTTCGCCGGGCAGAATCTGGACATCGACGGGAATCTCGCCGTGCAGCATGTGGTTCACGTCGAGGCCGAGCTGCGTCCTGTCGGCGTTGTCGAGTGTGGCGTTGATGCGTAGCGGCGGCTGCTGGTCGCCTGTCGCATCGAGGATGCGATGCCAGCCGATGCGCATCGGAACGCCGGCGACGAGCGCATCGCCCTTCGCCTCGACGGCGCCGTTCGAGAGGTCGACGGAGACGCTGGCGCCCTGCACGTCGTAACCACCGAGCACCTTCTGCGCCTTGCCGTCGGAAAGCTTCGCCGTACCCGTGTAGGCGATCTGCGAGCGGTCGAGGTCACGTGCGAGTGGGAAGTTCAGCGTGAGCTGCGTTTCAACTTTGCCCTGCAACTTGAGGCGTTCGCTGTCCAGCGAGCGGATGAGAGTGAGGCCGGGCGAGGACAACAGTTCGATCGCCTGCGCGGCCTCGGCCTGGGCGCGGAAGGAAAGTGTACCGGCGGAGGGCTCCGGGCGTACATCGGGCGAGGTGAGGCGGATCGTCTTCAGCGCGATCTGCTTTCCCGATGGCAGCAGCATTGCAGCCTCGGGCACCGAGACCTCGAGGGCGTCGTTCTCGACCTGAATGAGCGCGCGGGGTGCCTTGATCGGCGGCAGTGCACGGTCGGCGCGGAAGAGCGAGGGGCCGGCTTCGATGACGAGCGAGGAGGCTTCGTCGCTTCCGGGCGAGACAGGTTTGCCCGGCTCGACATAGACACCGCTCGCGAGCCGCCACGTCAAGCTGCGGATACCGCCAGCCTCGACATTGCGCGCCACCCACTGACGCGACAGCGGGGCGAGAAAGGGCGGCCAGGCCGACTTTACTGTAGCAAGCTCTGCCGCTTGCATCGCCGCTTCGACCCGAACGCCTGCGCGCGCGGCCGTGGTGCTGAACTCGCCAGCGAGCCGTATGCTGGTGCCTCCGCCGCGGATGTCCAGTCCATCGAGCACGACGACGTCGCGGGACGGGGTCCACGAGCCCGTTGCGCGGAGGGCTTCGACGGCGATCGGTCCGGCTCCATTCTCGGGAGCGGACAGTGTGCCGTCGAGCGAGCGAATATCGAACGCCCACCGTTCCTCGCCAGCGCGCTCGGCCTTGCTCGCTGTCCCCGCCAGCGTCAGCGCCGAGCCCGCCGAACGAAGCGTCGAGGGCTCGATGTCGATCGTACTGGTGGCGGCGTTGTAGCTGGCCTTGATGAGGGCCGCCTCGAGGTCGATGGGGTGGTGGCGATGCTGCGGGCTCGAAAGCTCGATGCGCCCTTTGCCGAGTGCAATCGCGATCTCACCGCCAGCGACGGAGCCATCCGAGGTGATCGCCAGGGAAACATCGGCGCCGACCGGCAGGTTGAGACGCGACAGCAGCGGAATTGGGCCCTGCGCGGCGGCGAAGGCCGAGGGAACGAGATCGCGGATCGAGGCGTGCAGCGCAACCTTTCCGTCGGCATCCTCGGTATGGAACGCCATGCGCCAGCCGCCCTGGTCGGAGGCAATCCGCGCCTGCCCGGAAATTACGGTGGTTGCGCCCCGGTGGTCGAGGTCGAGAGTGAACTCCGGCACGTGCCACAGGCTTTCCGCGCCGTCGTGGTCGATCAGGACGGAAGCGTCGCGCAGGCCGAACTCGCGGAGGAACGACGTCGTCGTGCCCGAGCGCGTTTCCGCTGTCATGCGCCGCAGCAGCGACGCGGCGTCAAGCCGCTTCAATTGCGCATCACCGTCGGCGGGGGCCACAGCGCCGGCTCCGGGGGAGGGGAGTGCGGTAGGCTCCGGCGCGTTCGTGCCGTGCTCCTCCCCGGCGGCCCCCGGCGGACGGGCAGGCCTTGGTGCGGGAACCGCAGCGGGCGCCGAGAAGCTGAGTGAAAGACCGGCCCGCGGCGAGTAGGAAAGGAACAAGCGCGGCTCGATCAGCTCGACGCGCGAGGGCGCGAAGCGGCCTTGCAACAGTGCCTTGTGGCTGAGTTCGAGCGCGGCGAGCGGCGCGGAGGCGACGGTATCGCCGTCCTGCTCCTGAAAGCTCACCTGCGCCAGACGGAATTCGAGGCGGCCGTTCTCGGTGAGGCGAACGATAGCGTCGCCGATGCGGGCGTTGTAACCGACGAGTTCGGCGTTGATACTGCGCTCGATCGGGCCGGCGAGGAATGCCAGCGAAATCGGGCCATGTCGCAGGCGGACGTAGCTGAGAGCAGCGCCGAGCAGCAGCAACACGATGAACGGTAATACAGCCAGTATGACCCATTTGAAGCCGCGCCCTGCGTGGCGCATGGCCCGTCGACCGCGCGTCGGCTGCTCGCCGGGCACCTCCTCGTAGCCGAAATGTGGGCGGTTCGGAGGTATGCCCTCGTTCCGCGAACGCCGCTCATGTCTCACGATAACGGTAGCTTCCCGCAGTCAATCCGAGCCGACGCCAGCCGCACGACAGTGGCGCTGTTCCGCCCCGAGGCTCCCGGGCAACGCGCCTCTCCGGTCCTGGGCTCCCCACCGGCATGGCTTAGCACCTTAATTTCCGCCACACACCCTGCCGCACTTGCACAAACCGCATTCTAGGTGGGGTACGGCGAAGCGGCGGGTTGCGCCATCCTTCTGCCAAGTCGTCCACGATTGTGCCCGGTTTGAGGCGGCCGGCACGATTGGACACTGAAGGGTTTGGATTTCCAAACTGAATGGTTGCGCGGCGCCAACAGCCCTCTACCGTCATGCTGGACGCCGCGCCTGCCTGGGCAGGGCAGCGGCGGGTGTCTCTGGCGGAGTAGCCACGAAAGAAAGGCATCGGACAATGCTCGAAGTGGGTGACAAGGCCCCCGACTTCACGGCGCCGCTCGACGATGGATCATCGTTCAAGCTCGGCAAGCTCAAGGGAGCGCTGGTGGTCCTCTATTTTTATCCCAAGGACGATACCTCGGGATGCACCTCTGAGGCGAAAGACTTCACCGCCCTTGCCAGCGAGTTTGCCGCAGCCGGTGCGCGCGTGATCGGACTTTCGCCGGACTCGGTTGCCCAGCACGTCAAGTTCAAGGCCAAGCACGGGCTCGACGTGGCGCTTGTCGCCGACGAGGACCGCAGCATCGTCGAGAGATACGGCGTGTGGGTCGAGAAGTCGATGTATGGGCGGAAGTACATGGGCGTCGAGCGCACCACCTTCCTGATCGACGCCAAGGGGCGCATTGCTCGGATCTGGCCCAAGGTGAAGGTTCCTGGCCACGCGGCTGCGGTGCTCGCCGCCGTCTTGGAACTCGCCAAGGCGTGAGCGGCGGCTCGCCATGCGGCATAACAGGCTCATTCCGGCCTCTTTCGCCGAACATTGTGCCGCCGGCATGCTCGGCGGCGATGACGCCTCATGGCGAGTGTGCTAATGCAGCCGGGGGATGGAATGCTTCTCAGGGCTTTCGAATGTACGCGGGACCGGCGCCGGAGCGCGGTGGTCCGTGCGTAGTGGTTTGGCGTTGCCGTCGTTGGCGTTGCCGTAGAGTGCGGAGGGATTTTTCGACATGCTGCCGAATTTCAAGAAGTCCGAGACTGAGCCGGTGAAGTCACCCGCTAGTCCCGGTGTCGCACCGCCGTCCGTCCAGCCGCCCCGTCCTTCCCCGCCCAACATCCGCACCTCGGAGCGCGGCGCCCCATCGGTCATCGGCCCCGATCTCATCATTACCGGCAACCTCGTCTCCAAGGGCGAGATGCAGATCGATGGCGAAGTCCAAGGCGATATTCGCGGCACCAACATCATCATCGGCGAGCGTGCGCGCATCACCGGCACGGTGATCGCGGAGGAGACGGTCATTCGCGGTCAGGTTATGGGCTCCGTGCGTAGCCGCCGCGTCATGCTGCAGACGTCCAGCCGCGTCGAGGGCGACATTTATCATCAGTCGCTTGCGATCGAGCAGGGTGCTTACTTCGAGGGCAAGTCTCGCCGCAGCGACGATCCACTGGCCGGCGCGCCTGCGATGGCTGGCGAAACGACTGTGCCATCGAGCTCCTGATCGCGAGATCGCTCGGACACGACCGGGGCTTGGCGCTGATTGCGGCTCGGGCCCGGAATTTCCTTAAGGGGGCGCTGGAGCGCAACTGACAGGGACGGCGTCGCCGGCAGACGGTACAAAAGTCAAACGGGTCGCCCTAAGGGCGACCCGTTGTCGTTTTGCAGGGCGTATCGGCGGATCAGCGGCCGACGCGGGGCAGCCACCAGAGTCGGCGGCGGGCATCGTGCTTCTCCTCGTAGATGTGAGCCGAGGCCTGCTTCTGCTTCCAGGTCAGGTAGTGCGACTCGCGCTTCGTAAGGCGGCCATCGTCGAGGAAATCGTTCTTCAGCGCCTGGATCTGACGCTGCTCCTTGCGCAGCTTCTTGCCCTCGAGCCAGGTGATCGAACCTTCGCGGCGGCCGTCCTCGATGCGCTCGTGCTGGATGGCCTGGCGCTTCTCGATCGGCTTGACCGAGTGAGCGGAGGCGCCGAGCGTACCGGTGGCAACGAAGAGGGTGGCGAGGGTGAGGGTAGCAACTTTCATGTTCGTCTCCATCGAGTGGCCAGGGTGTGCCGGCCGGGTTGGTCTTGAATTCGATGGAGTGGAGAATGCCCGCGCCGCCTTGAACCCACTCTGAACGCCGTTTTAATCTGTGGTTCATGTTCCACAGGGGGGGCGCTCACGCGGATGGGTGCGGTTGGGAACTCTGAAAGCAGGGTTTAGGGTGCATCGACGCCCTCGACGAAACCGGCGAACTCTTCACTCTCAGCCGATCACTCTCTAGCCGCTCAGGCCGCGACAGCGGCCCGGCGCTCGTGCGCCGTCGCGTCCTCACGGCGGTTCGGCCGTCAGACGACGATAATTTCAGCTTGTGTCAGGAGGAACCCCACTCATCAGCGGCTTCAGCCGCTCGGGCCGCGACTGCGGCCCGGCGCTCGTGCGCCGTCGCGTCCTCACGGCGGTTCGGCCGTCAGAGGACGATAATTTCAGCGTGTGTCAGGAGGAACCCCGCTCGTCAGCGGCTTCAGCCGCTCAGGCCGCGACCGCGGCCCGGCGCTCGTGCGCCGTCGCGTCCTCACGGCGGTTCGGCCGTCAGACGACGATAATTTCAGCTTGTGTCAGGAAGAACCCGCTCGTCAGCGGCTTCAGCCGCTGAGGCCGCGACTGCCGCCCGGCGCTCGTGTGCCGTCGCGTCCTCACGGAGGTTCGGCCGTAGAACGACGATAATTTCAGCTTGTGTCAGGAAGAAAAGAAGCCATCCAAAGGATGGCGCGAGAGACGGGACTTGAACCCGCGGCCTCCGCCGTGACAGGGCGGCGCTCTAACCAACTGAGCTACTCCCGCATTCGCAACCGTGCCGAGTGGTTAGCCCTCGGTACGTCTTCACAGGACGCGGTGTTTACGGGTTCGCGCGGCGCAAGTCAAGCACGCTTCGCGACGGTGGACAGCTATTCTCGAAGCGACCGGGGAGCGATGATATTCCGAGCTTCCACACACCCCACTTTGGGTGAGGTCAGGTTGCGTGGTGAAGGGCGCTGGGATAACAGTTTGCTTCGCATCGTCGCGGCTCAATTACGCCCGGCGATGCCGGCCCGGATGCGCAGCGGATCTGCGATCTCCGGCGCCGGTCTTCGTGCTTCGCACCCGACCAATGCCTCGGCCCACGCTCTGTCGCGGCGCCACGAGGCCAAGGACGTGACATGAATCAACTCCTGATCGACTACCTCCCGATCGTGGTCTTCCTTGGTGTCGCGCTGTTCATCGGCGTGGCACTGATGGCGGCACCGTTCCTGATCGCGGTGAACAAGCCGGACCCCGAGAAGGTCTCTGCCTACGAGTGCGGCTTCGCAGCTTTCGACGATGCGCGCATGAAGTTCGACGTGCGCTTCTATCTCGTGTCGATCCTGTTCATCATCTTCGATCTCGAGGTGGCATTCCTTTTCCCCTGGGCGGTCGCGTTCAAGGAGATCGGGGCGTTCGGGTTCTGGTCGATGATGGTGTTTCTCGCCGTCCTCACGATCGGTTTCATCTATGAGTGGCGCAAGGGAGCGTTGGAATGGGATTGATCGTTCCGCCGCAGGCCGTGTTCGACCGCGCCCGCGAGGGAGCTGGCGGCAACATCGTGCAGCCTGACGCGAAGTTCTTTGGCGAGATCAATAACGAGCTCGCCGACAAGGGCTTCCTCGTCACCACTACGGACGATCTCATCAACTGGGCGCGCACGGGCTCGCTCATGTGGATGACGTTCGGCCTCGCCTGCTGCGCGGTGGAGATGATGCAGGCGTCCATGCCGCGCTACGACGTCGAGCGCTTCGGCTTCGCGCCGCGTGCTTCACCCCGCCAGTCGGACGTGATGATCGTGGCCGGTACGCTGACCAACAAGATGGCGCCCGCACTGCGCAAGGTCTACGACCAGATGCCGGAGCCGCGCTACGTGATCTCGATGGGATCGTGCGCGAACGGCGGCGGCTACTACCATTATTCCTACGCCGTGGTTCGCGGTTGCGACCGCATCGTCCCGGTGGACGTCTATGTACCCGGCTGCCCGCCGACCGCGGAAGCCCTCGTCTACGGCATTCTGCTGCTGCAGCGGAAGATCCGTCGCACCGGAACCATCGAGAGATGAGGCCGGCGCCGTCGTCCGGCTCCCAGCCGGCGCCGGCCATCGCTTCCGCCCACGGCACGCGGCCTTTCACGCACACGGAAAGCACATGGACGAACAGCTCGACGATTTCGCGACGTACATCTCCGGCAAGATCTCCGGCGCGCTGCTCGACCGCAAGATCGCCTATGGCGAGCTGACGCTGACGGTTTCGCGCAGCCAGATCACCAATGTGCTGAAGGTGCTGCGCGACGATGCGCGCTGCCGCTTCGAGGTGCTGATCGACATCACCGGCGTCGACTGGCCCGGGCGCGAGAACCGCTTCGACGTCGTCTATCACCTGCTTTCGCCGCGCACGAACCAACGCATCCGCGTCAAGGTCGAGACCAACGAGACGGAACCGGTGGCGACAGCGATCGGCGTCTATTCCGCCGCCGACTGGTTCGAGCGCGAGACCTACGACATGTTCGGCATCCTGTTCTCGGGCCACCCGGACCTTCGCCGACTGCTGACGGACTATGGCTTCCAGGGCCATCCGCTGCGCAAGGATTTCCCGGTCACGGGCTATGTCGAGGTGCGCTACGACGACGAGCAGAAACGGGTCGTGTACGAGCCGATCAAGCTCAACCAGGAGTTCCGCAATTTCGACTTCGACAGCCCGTGGGAAGGCATCAACGTCCCACTCCCGGGCGACGAGAAGGCCAATGGCGGTGCGGGCGGCAGGGCGTGATGCGGGTGACGGTGCTCGGTAGGGCGTGAACGATGAAAGACACTCTGAAACCCGGTGCCACCTTTCAGTTCGCCTACAAGGTGCCGGCCGACAAGACGGTCCCCAATCTTTATCCCGAGGCGCACGAGTTCCAGCTCATGCCGACGGTGTTCGCGACGGGGTTCATGGTCGGATTGATGGAGTGGACGTGCGTGCAGATGCTGACGCCGCATCTCGATCCGGGCGAAGGGTCACTCGGCACGCACGTTGATGTGACGCATGTGGCGGCGACTGTGCCGGGCCAGATCGTCACGGTCGACGCAGAGTGCACGGCCGTGCGGGGGCGTCGCGTCTCGTTCAAGGTGCGCGCCCACGACGGCATCGACATGATCGGCGAGGGGCTACACGAGCGCGCGGTTGTGCCGTGGGACAAGTTCGAGGCCAAGGTCAACGAGAAGGCGAAGGCGGCGCGCGTCGGTCCGGTGGCACGACGCACGAGCTGAGCTGCACGGTTCGGGTTCAAGTTTTCACGTATCGGGGAGCCCGTGGGAGGCTCCCGCACGAGGCAAGCAATGGCTGAAGCAGACATCCGCTCGTTCAATATCAACTTCGGCCCGCAGCATCCGGCGGCGCATGGCGTGCTGCGTCTGGTGCTCGAACTCGACGGCGAGGTGGTCAAGCGCGTCGATCCGCACGTCGGCCTGCTGCATCGCGGCACCGAGAAGCTGATCGAGCACAAGACCTACCTGCAGGCGATCGGCTACTTCGACCGTCTCGACTACTGCGCCCCGATGAATCAGGAGCACGCCTTCTGCCTCGCCGCGGAGAAGCTCCTCGGGCTCACCGTACCCTACCGCGGCCAGCTCATCCGCGTGCTCTACTCCGAGATCGGGCGCCTGCTCTCGCACCTTCTCAACGTCACGACGCAGGCGATGGACGTCGGCGCGCTCACCCCGCCGCTGTGGGGGTTCGAGGAGCGCGAGAAGCTGATGATCTTCTACGAGCGCGCTTCGGGTTCGCGCATGCATGCGAAGTACTTCCGCATCGGCGGCGTCCATCAGGACCTGCCGGACGAGCTGGTACGCGACATCCTCGACTGGTGCGATCCCTTCCTCAAGGTCTGCGACGACATCGAGGGATTGCTGACCGACAACCGCATCTTCAAGCAGCGCAACGTCGATATCGGCATCGTCAAGCTCGACGACGCCTTCGACTGGGGCTTCTCCGGCGTGATGGTGCGCGGGTCCGGCGCAGCCTGGGATCTGCGCAAGGCGCAGCCCTACGAGTGCTACTCCGAGCTCGATTTCAATATTCCGATCGGCAAGAACGGCGACTGCTACGACCGCTATCTCATCCGCATGCAGGAGATGCGCGAGTCGGTGAAGATCATGAAGCAGTGCTGCGTGCGGCTGCTGAGCGCGGAAGGGCGCGGGCCGGTGTCGGCCGAGAACAAGAAGGTCGTGCCGCCGAAGCGCGGTGAGATGAAGCGCTCGATGGAGGCGCTTATCCACCACTTCAAGCTCTATACCGAGGGCTTCCACGTTCCAGCAGGCGAAGTCTACGCTGCGGTCGAGGCGCCGAAGGGCGAGTTCGGCGTCTACCTCGTCGCCGATGGATCGAACAAGCCATACCGTTGCAAGATCCGCGCTCCCGGCTTCCCGCACCTCGCCGCGATGGACTTCCTCACGCGCGGTCACATGCTGGCCGACGTCTCGGCCGTGATCGGCTCGCTCGACATCGTGTTCGGCGAGATCGACCGGTGAGGCGGCTACGCGCTGCCGCGTTCATTGGGCTCGCGGTGGCGACTTTTCACGCCGGCGGCTCGAAGGCCGCCAGTTCGAAAGACGATTGGTTCAACGATGCGTGCCCGGAAAAGACGGAGGCACGCTGGTGCGCACCGACGCTGCGCGACGGCGGGTGGATACTCAAGTATCGCACCGAAAGTCCCAAGGACCTCGAGGGAGTGTTCTGGGTGATCGAGGTGTGGATCAAGGGCCGCGACGCGCTCGTCTGCGAGATGAAGGGCGGCCGCAGCGGCATGCGCTCGAACGGGTGTTATTCCCTCACCGAGGTGCCGGCCGGGCGCTAAGGCCTTCGTGGGCTTCGGGCTTCGGGCTACGGGCTTCGGGGCGGCAACGTGAGATATTTCCCGGGGTCGGCAGTTTGAGCGGGGTGGCACCGCGCGAGCGAGCGTGACGACGGGCCGCTCGGGCAATTACATCATTGTCGCGTGGTCGTGGCTGGTGCGTCGGGCGTCGGCCTGCTTGCTGCGCCGGCGCCGCCACAATGCGAAAAGACCTGCCGCACCAGCCGCTTGGCCCAATAGCGTTACGCCAAGTGCGGGCAGCGGGGCTCCGCCACCCGGAACGTTGGGATTTCCGCCGCCGGCCCGGCCGCCGCCCAGTCCGTAGGCGTTACCAGTGCCGTTTCCATTTCCCAGGCCATAGGCGTTGCCATTGCCGTTTCCGCCCGGTGCAGCGTGGCCGTCCGACACGGCAATAAATATACTCAGCACACTGAGTGAAACCAGCCCGGATATGCTCATTTTGCTTATTTTATAGGGCATGAGCTAACTCCTCTACTATTAGGAGATAAATTATCCGGTCCAGCTTAAGGAAAGCTTCACGGGCGGGCGCCCGATCAGCGGTGCCAAGCCTCGACCGGTGGTCCGCCGCAGCCCGCATTTCCGGCAGCGGGCGCGGGCGAAATTGCCAGTACGGGCATTGCCGAGCTGGAACCGGCACCGGTCATTTTCCCCCAGAAGCCGCCAATCGCATCCCAATGGCGGGCAAATCCGCTCGGTCGCGCCACAACCTCCTGCTGGATGAAGGCGGCGTCGCCGTCGTGTTGGAGGCGGAAGAACTCGGCGCCTTCCGCATTGCCACCCATTACGGCGACGACGACGGGATCACCGCATCCGGCCCGCTCGAACGCCATCGGTGCGTAGAGATTGCGAACTTCGTCAGGCGGGCCGTCTGCAGGAGCCCATCCGTACGACGCCATCACCCGCACGACGTAATCGTGCGCGGCGACCGCGCCCGGATCGCCACGCTCAGCATATCGACCGACCTTGAGCGCGACACCGACCGCGAGTGCCGCGATGACAGCGGCGAATTTCAACGCATCGCGCCTCATGGACGGCTCGCCGAGGCTGCGAGCGCGAGCACGGCGACTACCTGGAAGAGATCGAAGATGTTGGCGCCGATCGGTCCATGCACGAGCGCATAGTAATCCGCAGACCACGCCATGGCCGCGAGCCGCGCGAGGTTGGCGACGGCGTAGAGCGCGCCGAGGGCGATGCAAGCGTTGAGCAGCCGCCTCGGGGACACCGGGCCGAGCAGCAGCGCGACGGCGGCGAGGGCGACCGCCGACTGAGGCAAGGCGTCGGCCGTCGTGCATTTGGTCATGATGATGAGGTTGTGCGTCGCCTGGTCTCCGACGACGTTCGCGATCTGGACGATATCGGGCCGGAATGGCGCCAGCGCCTTGGCGACCATGAAGGCTTCCGCCGAAGTGACCGGCAGGGCGATCCACTTCAAGACGACGGAGGACCATAGCGACGCGATGGCAAGCGCGAGGAAAATCAGCGCGCCTGCGCGACGTTCGGAAGTCGTTTGCGTGGCTTGGACGGCCGCGTAAATGGCGAGTGCCAGCCAGGCGATAGCGCTGCTCGGGACGAGCACGAGCGCGACCGCGAGCGCATCGAGCCACGGGCTATGACGCCGGGCCGCTTCACCATCGCCGAGACTGAGGCGAGCCGCGACGCCCACGGCAACGAGCTGAAACGGATTGACGCCGAAGGTGATCGACGGCGCCGCCTCCGGTCCAAGGCCGGCCATCACGCTGACGACGAGAGCGTTGACCGCCGCTCCGATCATGATGACTGCGGGCAGTCGGGCGGTCGCTGCCGCGAGGGGGAATGGAGCAGATGCTGCTGGCATGCTCGGAACCTCCGCAAAACCGCGTGACGATTATCTGGTGGAGGCCGGTAAACAGCCGGTTAATCGCCAAGCCGCTGGCCACGGCATGGAACCGATATGGGCGGTCGCCTTAGTGCGCGCAGTCACAGCACCGCGCAGCGAGGCTTGCTAACCGCTTGACCGCCGGCGCGCCGGTGGCGCTTTGTCTTTTTGCAGCCGGTCTGGTGCGCGGCGCCATCGCTTCAACGCGAGCATGAGGAGATGGGACGTGGGCAAGCCTGAGATCGCAATCCTCGGAGCGGGATTCGCCGCGCTCACCGCCGCGCGGAACCTTCGCCGCAAGCTGCCGCAGGCCGCGATCACGCTGGTCGCGCCGAAGGCAGAGTTTCAGTACCTGCCGAGCCTCATCTGGGTGCCGACGGGGCTGCGTCACCGTAGCGACATCGTGCTGCCGCTGGAGAGATTCCTGAAGCGCAACCGGCTCGGCTTCAAAGAGGCGAGTGTAACGGGCGTCGATGATGGCGGACGCACTGTTCACACCACCGCCGGCCCGCTGCGCAACGATGCTTTGCTGATTGCCACGGGTGCGCGGTTCATGAAGGGCCTGGCCGGCATCGAGCACGCGCTGACGCTGTGTGAAGGCATCGACGCCGCAGAGGCGATTCGTGCCCGCGTCGACGCCTTGACCAAGGGCCGCATCGCACTCGGTTTTGGCGGCAACCCGAACGAGCCGACAGCCATGCGCGGCGGCCCGATGTTCGAGCTGCTGTTCGGACTCGATTCCTGGCTGCGCAAGGAGGGGCGCCGCGACAACGTCGAGCTGACGTTCTTCAACGCCGCCGCCGAACCGGGCAAGCGCCTCGGCGAGAAAGCGGTGACGGGGCTGCTCGCGGAGATGGCGCGGCGGCGCATCGACACCCACCTCGGTCACAAGCCGCTCGGGTTCTCGGAAAAGGGCGTCGAAACCGAGGGCGGCCACGTCAACGCCGATCTCATCTTGTTCATGCCGGGTCTCACGGGGCCGGCCTGGGTCAAGGATACGGCGCTGCCGAAGTCCGCCGGTGGGTTTATCAAGGGTGACGAATATTGCCGCGTTCCCGGCTTCGACCGCACCTATGTCGCGGGTGATGCCGGCAGCTTTCCCGGTCCCGACTGGTTGCCGAAGCAGGCGCACATGGCGGATCTGCAGGCCAAGGCCGCGACCGAGAACCTCGTCGGCGAGCTCGCCGGCAAGGCGCCCCGGCGCACGCCGAGGCCGGAGCTCATCTGCATCGTCGATACGCTCGATTCCGGCATGCTGGTGTATCGCGACGTGAAGCGATCGGTGGTGCTGCCGGGCCATCGCGTTCTGCACTGGTCGAAGCGCGCCTTCGAACGGCACTACCTTCGGTCTTTCCGCTGAGGCGGTCCGGCGTCAGGATTCACGGGGAGAGGCACACCGCGCCAAGAGGAGGGTGACAGGAGGGTGGTCGCCTGAATAGATGCCAGCGAGCTGCCGGCGGTTGTGAGTGTCAGCGATGCGCGAGACGAGCCCGATGAAACCAGCGAAGCATCGCCATCTGTTGTGGCTGTCCGTCGGCACGGGCCTGCTTCTGGCGTTCATCGGCATCAGGTTCTTGATCGTTCCCCGGTCCGCGGCCAACACCTTCGGTCTGGCGCGAGAGATCGCGGGCTATGAGCTGCATCATATCGTCGGATTGCGAGATATATGGCTCGGGCTTCTGGCGGTCGCGTTGGCCGCGTTCAGGGAGTGGCGGGCGCTGGCGCTTTGGTTCGGGCTCGGCGCGCTGGTCTGCTTTGCCGATGCGTCGATCGCCGCCGGATCGAGCGGAAAATTGAGGGCTATCGCCTTCCACACCGGGTCGGGGATCGTCTGTGCGTGGATGGCGGCCGCGATCTGGCGGCGGTTCGGCAACCCCCAGCCTTAACCTCGAGCAACCATTGCGTCTGGCTTCGGTCAAAAAGCTCTGGCAAGACAATTGGAGGCGGACGCAGCGCGCGACGGGCATGTCGACCGCGCTCGCGGCCAGGGAGTATCCGCCGCCCGAGAGTCCAGCCGAGGCAAACCGATGATCGACAATCTCTTCCTGCTCGCCATCGCCGCCTTCGGATGGGGGTTGAGCCTCACCACCTACCGCCTGTTCGCCCGCCAGAATGGCTGGCCCATGGGCGCCTTGCACGCTGATCTCCCTGCGATACCGATCCTTATCGGCCTGTTTGCTCTGACGGCCGGCCTAGCCTTCGCTGCGGCCCGCGGGGCGGCCTTCGGCGGTTGGATCATCATTTTATTCGGCATTCTCCTCGCCGTGTTCTGGACCGGCTTCCTGCGTGTCGGCTCTCAGATTGCGCTGTTCCTCGCGCCGGTCGCGACTGCTCTGCTTCTGGTCGGCTGGATGCCGCAGATCCTCGGCTACGAGCGGCCCAAGTGGGCGACGGCTCGACCTGCGGACGTTATCCTCCATCGCCAAGGTGACGCTCACCCGGGTTCCGACGGCCGCTGATTGCCGTCAGCCTCCATCGTCTAGAGCACGTCGTCCAGCATTCGGCTGGCCGGTGGGTTGGGCGTTGTGATGCGAGGGCAACGCCGCTTCACCAAAAATCTAGTGCCGGCTAAGACGAACTGCTGCCTTTGGCGGACCGGACCGAGCTTGCTTTGAGGCGTGGTTGGACGTAGTGGATCAATGTCCTGCGCTGGGGGAGGTGCGGGACCGGCGAGTTGCATTGCGCGCGCCAGCGCGCAGGTCCGCCCGGTCCATCGGTTTGCTGCACTCCCCGCCCGGTATTCGAAGTCCGAGGAGCCGATTGATGGCCGTTCGCCGCCTGCACCCCGACCAGCCTTCGAGCTTTGCTTTCACCCCGGAGAACGTCGCCTGGATTCAGGAGACGGTCGCGAAGTATCCGCCGGGCAAGCAGGCTTCGGCGGTCATCCCGGTGCTTTGGCGCGCGCAGGAGCAGCACGGCGGCTGGCTGCCCGAGCCGGCTATCCGCCTTGTCGCCGAGCTGCTCGATATGGCGTACATCCGCGTCTACGAGGTCGCGACCTTCTACACGATGTTCCAGCTCGCGCCTGTCGGCAGTGTCGCCCACATTCAAGTCTGCGGAACGACGCCCTGCATGCTGCGCGGCTCGCTCGATCTGATCGAGGCATGCAAGCGGCGAATCAACCCGGACCCGCACCATCTCTCTGCCGACGGCAAGTTCTCGTGGGAGGAGGTCGAGTGCCTCGGCTCCTGCGCCAACGCCCCGATGGTGCAGATCTGGAAGGATACCTATGAGGACCTGACGCCGGAACTCCTCGAACGTGTCATCGATACGTTCGCGGCCGGCGGTACGCCGAAGCCCGGCTCGCAGACGGGGCGCACGGCATCGTGTCCGGCGGGGGCGGCGACCTCGCTCAAGGACCCCGCGCTCTATGATGGTTCGAGCATCGGCGCATGGAAGCGCCGGTTCGCCGACCTCGAGGCCGCCGCCAGCCAGCTCGCCGGCACGGCTCCGGCCGATAAGCCGAAAGGGTGACGGCAATGGCGGCAGCGAGCTTCCATAATTCTCCCGATTGCGCCCCGCGCGCTGCAGTCTCCGGTTCCGCCGCGGCCGGATGCGGCGCAGCCGGGCTCGTCACGTTCAGCTATGCCACCGTCGCGAAGAGGCAGGCCTGATGCTCGCAGACAAGGATCGTATCTTCCGCAACATCTATGGCTTCCACGACAGCGGCCTCGACGCCGCGCGTCGCCGCGGTGCCTGGGACGGAACCAAGTACTTCATCGACAAGGGGCATGACTGGATCATCAACGAGGTCAAGGGCTCGGGGTTGCGCGGTCGCGGCGGCGCCGGCTTCCCGACCGGCCTCAAGTGGTCGTTCATGCCGAAGAACGACCCGCGTCCGAGCTATCTGATCGTCAACGCGGACGAGTCCGAGCCCGGCTCGTGCAAGGACCGTGAGATCCTCCGCAACGACCCGCAGGTGTTGATCGAGGGCATGCTGCTGGCGTCGTTCGCCATGCGCGCGCATACCTGCTTCATCTATTTCCGCGGCGAATACATCCGCGAGCGTGAGCGCTTCCAGCGCTCCGTCGACGAAGCCTATGCCGCCCGACTGATCGGCAAGAACAACATCCACGGCTGGGACCTCGACATCGTCGTCCACCACGGCGCCGGTGCCTACATCTGCGGTGAAGAGACCGCGATGATCGAGTCCATCGAGGGCAAGAAGGGCCAGCCGCGCCTGAAGCCGCCGTTCCCGGCCGGTTGCGGCCTCTACGGCGCGCCGACCACGGTCAACAACGTCGAAAGTATCGCCGTCGTCGGCGAAATCCTGCGTCGCGGCGGCGGCTGGTTCTCGGCGCTCGGCAAGCCGAACAACACCGGCACCAAGCTGTTCCAGATCTCCGGGCACGTGAACAATCCGTGCGTCGTCGAAGAAGAGATGGGCATTCCGCTGCGCGAGCTGATCGAGCGCCATTGCGGCGGCGTGCGCGGCGGGTGGGACAATCTTCTCGCCGTCATCCCGGGCGGCTCGTCGGTGCCGTGCATCACGGCCGATGTGTGCCAGGACATCACCATGGATTTCGACGCGCTGTCGAAGGCCAAGTCGGGCCTCGGCACCGCCGCGGTGATCGTGATGGACAAGTCCACTGACATCATCAAGGCGATCAGCCGCATCTCGTATTTCTACAAGCACGAGAGTTGCGGCCAGTGCACGCCGTGCCGCGAGGGCTGCGGCTGGATGTGGCGCGTGATGGAGCGCATGGTGAAGGGCGAGGCCCGCAAGAGCGAAATCGACATGCTGTGGGATGTCTCCAAGCAGGTCGAAGGTCACACGATCTGCGCGCTGGGCGATGCGGCGGCTTGGCCGGTGCAGGGGCTCATCCGCAACTTCCGCAACGTCATGGAGCAGCGGATCGAGGACTACGCCAAGGCGCATGCCGAGGCTGCGGAGTAGAACCCGCGAGTTAATCGGGACGGTGAGTTGAACGGACGGGAGCGCCCCGAGGCTGCGGGCCAAACCGGACGGACGGATCAGGCGAGCGAAGCAGAACATGCCAAAGAAGCTGATCATCGACGGTGTTGAGATCGAGGTTGCGGACGGCACCACGCTGTTGCAGGCGTGCGAGATGGCGGGCTCCGAGATCCCGCGCTTCTGCTACCACGAGCGCCTATCGATCGCCGGCAATTGCCGCATGTGTCTGGTCGAGGTGGTCGGCGCGCCGAAGCCGGTCGCGAGTTGCGCGCAGACGGTGAACGAGCTGCGCCCCAACCCGGACGGCTCGCCGAACGTCGTTTTCACCAAGAGCCCGACGGTGAAGAAGGCGCGCCAGGGCGTGATGGAGTTCCTGCTCATCAATCATCCGCTCGACTGCCCGATCTGCGACCAGGGCGGTGAGTGCGACCTGCAGGATCAGGCCGTCGCCTTCGGCGTCGGCGGCTCGCGCTATCACGAGAACAAGCGCGCGGTCGAGGACAAGTACATCGGCCCTCTCATCAAGACGACGATGACGCGTTGCATCCACTGCACGCGCTGCGTCCGCTACATGACTGAGGTCGCGGGAGTCGAGGAGTTGGGTCTCGCCGGGCGCGGCGAGGATGCCGAGATCACCACCTATCTCGAGAAGGGCATTCTCTCGGAGATGAGCGCCAATGCCGTCGATCTCTGTCCGGTTGGCGCCTTGACGCATCGCCCGTGGGCGCACAACGCCCGTCCGTGGGAGATGAGGAAGACCGAGACCATCGACGCGATGGATGCCGTCGGCTGCAACATCCGTGTCGATACGCGCGGCCGCGAGGTCATGCGCATTCTGCCGCGCAACAACGACTCGGTGAACGAGGAGTGGATCTCCGACAAGGCTCGCCATGTCGTCGATGGCCTCAAGACGCAGCGCCTCGATCAGCCCTACGTGCGCAAGGACGGCCGTCTCGTTCCGGCGACCTGGGACGAGGCGCTCGCCGTCGTTGCCGACCGCTTGAAGAACACCGCACGTGAGCGCATCGGCGCGCTGGCCGGAGATCTCTGCGGCGCGGAGGAAATGTTCGCGCTCAAGGATCTCCTCGGCGGGCTCGGCGTGGTCAACATGGATTGCCGCGCGCCGCACGAGGCGCTCGACCCTGCGCTCAGCCGCGCGAGCTACATCTTCAATCCCACCATCGAGGGGATCGACGAGGCCGATGCCATCTTGCTCATCGGCACCAATCCGCGCATCGAGGCACCCGTCCTCAATGCGCGCATCCGCCACCGCTGGCGGCAGGGCGGCCTCGAGGTCGGCGTGATCGGCCAGGCAGCCGATCTCGGCTACCCCTACGTTCACGTCGGTGACGGCCCTGATTCAATCGCACAGCTTATCGGCAAGGGAGCGGCCACTGCCGCGCGGCCGATGATCATCGTCGGACAGGGTGCGTTCGCACGTGAGGATGCGGCAGCAGTGCTGGCTTCGATCGCGAAGGCGGCGCAGTCGCTCGGCGTGGTCAAGGACGGCTGGAACGGCCTCGCGATCCTGCACACCGCCGCCGCGCGTGTCGCCGGCCTCGACCTCGGCTTTGTGCCGGGCGCGGGCGGCAAGGCCACGGCCGCCATCGCAGCCGGCGGCGTCGACGTGATCTACAACCTGGGTGCCGACGAGTTCGACATCGCTCCGGGGCCATTTGTGATCTACCAGGGCACGCACGGCGATCGCGGCGCGCATCGCGCCGATGTCATCCTGCCCGGCGCGGCCTATACCGAGAAGAGCGCGACCTACTGCAACACCGAGGGCCGCGCGCAGGTCTCTGCGCGCGCCGCCTTCCCGCCGGGCGAGGCGAAGGAGGACTGGACAGTCCTGCGCGCGCTTTCCGCCCGTCTCGGTCGACCGCTCGCCTACGACACGCTCGGCGATCTGCGCACGCAGATGTACCGCGCGGTGCCGCATCTGGCCCGCGTCGACGCGATCCAGCCGGGCGACGGGGCTCAGGCCCTTAGCGCGCTCGCTGCGCGTGGCGGCAGCGTAACAGCGGCAGCGTTCCAGGCCGTGATCGCCGATTTCTATCTGACGAACCCGGTCGCGCGGGCGTCCGCGGTGATGGCGGAGCTTTCGGCTCTGCGCCACGCCGCTGGCCGCAACCGTGTCGCCGCCGCGGCCGAGTGAGGGGCAGGCACAATGCTGAGATCGATCATCGAATGGTTGAACGGCCTCGCACTGCTGCCGGATTGGCTCGGCTGGGTGTGGTGGCTTCTGGTCTACGCCGTCGCGAGCCTCGCGGTGCTGGTCGGGCTTCTCGTCATCATCGCGTTCCTGCTGCTCATGGACCGCAAGGTCTGGGCGGCGGTGCAGATGCGGCGCGGCCCGAATGTCGTCGGTCCCTTCGGCCTGCTGCAATCCTTCGCCGACCTGTTGAAGTTCGTGTTCAAGGAGCCGCTCATTCCGGCGGGCGCAGACAAGGGCGTCTTTCTGCTCGCGCCGCTCGCGACCGCGACGTTTGCGCTTGCCGCCTGGGCGGTCATCCCGCTCGACGAGAACAGCTGGGGCAAATGGGTGATCTCCGACCTCAACGTCGGCATCCTCTACCTGTTGGCGATTTCGTCGCTCGGTGTCTACGGCATCATCATGGGTGGCTGGGCCTCGAACTCGAAGTATCCGTTCATGGGATCGTTGCGGTCTGCAGCGCAGATGGTTTCGTACGAGGTCTCGATCGGCCTCGTCATCATCACCGTGCTGTTGCTGGTCGGCTCGCTCAACCTCACCGACATCGTCAATGCGCAGAAGACGGGGCTCGGCACGCGTGTCGGCCTGCCGGGCTCGGTGCTCGATTGGCATTGGCTGGCGTTGTTCCCGATGTTCGTCGTGTTCTTCATCTCCGCGCTCGCAGAGACGAACCGTCCGCCGTTCGATCTGCCGGAAGCGGAATCGGAGCTGGTCGCCGGCTTCATGGTCGAATACGCCTCGACGCCGTACCTGTTGTTCATGCTCGGCGAGTATGTGGCGATCGTCACCATGTGTGCGATGACGACGATCCTGTTCCTCGGCGGATGGCTGCCGCCGCTCGACGTGGCGCCGTTGAACTGGGTGCCCGGCATCTTCTGGTTCATCGCCAAGGCGACGTTCGTGTTCTTCATGTTCGCGATGGTGAAGGCGATGGTGCCGCGCTATCGCTACGACCAGCTCATGCGCCTCGGCTGGAAAGTGTTCCTGCCACTGTCGCTCGTCATGGTCGTGCTGGTGGCGGCCGCGGTGCATTTCGGAGGTCTGGCATGAGCCCGGCCCTGACAGGTGCCACGATCGGCGCGGTGTTCGGCGTCGGTAACTTCGCCGTCCTGCGGTGGATGGCGGAGCGGGCCGAGGGGCCGATGCCGACGGACGACTCCCGCCGCCGTGCCGGCATCCTGCGGATCGCCTCGCTGGTCGAGCTGGTCACCTTCCCCGTGCTGGGCTACGTGCTCGGCCCCTTCGTTCTGAGCTGACACGGAGACGAAGCGATGAGCATCGCAACCGGCATCAAGTCGCTCTTCCTCACCGAGTTCGTCTCGGCGTTCTTCCTGACGATGCGCTACTTCTTCGCGCCGAAGGCGACGCTGAACTATCCCTTCGAGAAAGGGCCGCTCTCCCCGCGCTTCCGCGGTGAGCACGCTCTACGCCGATATCCCAATGGCGAGGAGCGCTGCATCGCGTGCAAGCTGTGCGAGGCCGTTTGCCCGGCGCAGGCCATCACCATCGAGGCGGGCCCGCGGCGGAACGACGGCACGCGGCGCACCACGCGCTACGACATCGACATGACGAAGTGCATCTACTGCGGACTTTGCCAGGAGGCGTGCCCCGTGGAGGCGATCGTCGAGGGACCGAATTTCGAGTTCTCGACGGAGACCCGCGAGGAGTTGTTCTACGACAAGGCGCGTCTGCTCGCGAACGGCGACCGCTGGGAGCGCGAGATTGCGCAGAACATCGCCCTCGACGCGAAGTACAGGTAACGGGAAGAGGTGAGCGGCATGACACTGACGGCCTTCTTCTTCTACCTGTTCGCGATTCTCGCGGTGATCTCGGCAACGCTCGTGATCACGGCGAAGAATCCGGTACACGGGGTGCTCTACCTGATCGTGACGTTCTTCAACGCAGCGGGACTGTTCGTTCTGCTCGGCGCCGAGTTCCTGGCGATGTTGCTGGTCGTCGTCTACGTCGGCGCGGTGGCGGTGCTGTTCCTGTTCGTCGTCATGATGCTCGACGTCGATTTCGCGGAGCTGAGAGCCGGTTTCATCAAGAATGCGCCGGTCGGGCTGATGGTCGGCGGCGTCGTGCTGGTCGAGCTCATCGCGATGTTTGCGGTCTATGGCTTCGATCTCGGTCAGGCGAAACAGCTCGCTGCGGCAATGCCGGCGCCGGGCGCCGGTATCTCGAACACCAAGGCACTCGGGCTGCTGCTCTACACGAAGTACGTCTACTTCTTCCAGGGCGCGGGCCTCGTGCTGCTGGTCGCGATGATCGGCGCGATCGTATTGACGCTGCGCCATAAGGAAGGTGTCAGGCGGCAGTCGATCTCGGCTCAGGTCAATCGCAACCCGAAGACCGCGATGGAGGTCGTCAAGGTCGCGCCGGGGCAGGCGATCGTGCCATCGGCGGAGGCGCAGCGGTAATGGACGCCCCGCACCGGAAGGGCGGCGCGGAAGGTGCAAGCCCGACCGAACTGCCGGAGCACATCTTCCGGCGCGGGGAAGACTGGGCGTGGTTGAAGGCGGCGCGGCGTGAGCGGCGGCGCGAGATGACGAAGGCAAGGCTCGCGGTGCTCCTGGCGCCCGAGTACCGGGCATGGATCGTGGCGCTGCTGGCGCCGCTGGTGGTGCTCGGGGTGGCGTGGCTGCTCGGCGCTGTGCGCTGAACGAATGATGTGACGCCGCTCTCGCGCGGCGGACGGACGAGGTGAGGACGCGATGACGATTGGGCTCGCACATTATCTGACGGTTGCCGCGTGTCTCTTCACGCTCGGCATCCTCGGCATCTTCCTCAATCGCAAGAACGTCATCGTGATCCTGATGTCGGTCGAGCTGATGCTTCTGGCGGTCAACATCAATCTCGTCGCCTTCTCGCACTTTCTCGGCGATCTGGTCGGCCAGGTGTTCGCGCTCCTGGTGCTGACTGTCGCCGCCGCCGAGGCCGCCATCGGCCTCGCCATCGTCGTCGTCTACTTCCGCAACCGCGGCTCCATCGCGGTCGAAGACATCAACATGATGAAGGGCTGAGGGGGCTCGCCCAGATGATCTATACCGCAATCGTTTTTCTGCCACTGATCGGTGCCCTCGTCGCAGGGCTGTTCGGCCGCGTCCTCGGTCCGCGTCCGGCCGAGATCATCACCACAGGTCTGCTGCTCACGGCGGCGGCGCTGTCATGGATCGTGTTCGTACGAGTCGGACTAGGAACCGAGACGGCGCGCGTGCCGATCATGCGCTGGATCACTTCCGGCGAGCTCGATGTGTCCTGGAGCCTGCGCATCGATACGCTGACGGCGGTGATGCTGGTCGTGGTCACGTCGGTGTCGTCGCTCGTGCATCTCTACTCGATCGGCTACATGCACGAGGACGAGAGCCGCCAGCGCTTTTTCTCCTATCTGTCGCTGTTCACGTTCGCCATGCTCATGCTGGTGACCGCGGACAACCTGCTGCAGATGTTCTTCGGCTGGGAAGGCGTCGGCCTCGCGTCCTACCTGCTGATCGGCTTCTGGTACGAGAAGCCGTCGGCCAGCGCCGCCGCGATCAAGGCGTTCGTGGTCAACCGTGTCGGCGATTTCGGCTTCGCGCTCGGCATCTTCGGCGTGTTCTTCCTGTTCGGCTCGATCAACTTCGACGCCATCTTCGCCGCGGCGCCCGGCGCCAAGGGCGCGACCATGAACTTCCTCGGCATGCAGGTCGACGTCATGACGACGTTGACGCTGCTGCTCTTCATGGGCGCCATGGGCAAGTCGGCGCAGCTTCTTCTGCACACGTGGCTGCCGGACGCGATGGAAGGCCCGACGCCGGTTTCCGCCCTCATCCACGCGGCGACCATGGTCACCGCCGGCGTCTTCATGGTAGCGCGTCTCTCGCCGCTGTTCGAGCAGGCGCCGCTCACCCTTCAGGTGGTCACCGCGGTCGGCGCGGCGACGGCGTTCTTCGCGGCGACCGTCGGCCTCGTGCAGAACGACATCAAGCGCGTGATCGCCTACTCGACCTGCTCGCAGCTCGGCTACATGTTCGCGGCGCTTGGGGTCAGCGCCTATGGCGCCGGCATCTTCCACCTCTTCACGCACGCCTTCTTCAAGGCGCTGCTGTTCCTCGGTGCAGGCTCGGTGATCCACGCCATGCACCACGAGCAGGACATGCGGAACATGGGTGGTCTCGCACCGAAGATCCGCTTCACCTGGGCGATGATGCTGATCGGCACACTGGCGCTGACTGGCGTCGGCATTCCCCATCTCGGTGGCTTCGCCGGCTTCCATTCGAAGGATGCCATCATCGAGATGACGCACGCCGCACACCTGCCCTACGACTATGCCTTCTGGATGCTCGTCCTCGCCGCTTTCATGACGTCGTTCTACTCGTGGCGCCTGATGTTCATGACGTTCCATGGCAAGACTCGCGCCGAGCCCGACACCTACAAGCACGCGCACGAGAGCCCGGCGGTGATGCTCATTCCGCTCGCCGTCCTCGCGGTCGGAGCGGTGCTCGCGGGCTTCATCTTCCAGCCCTACTTCATCGGTGATCTCGCGGCCGCATTCTGGGACAAGTCTCTCGTCGCCGGCACGGGCGCGGGTGATGCCGTTGCGGCAGCTACGGCGACGGCGTTGCAAGATGTGCATCACGCGGTGGGCGGTGCCGGTCACGCGGCGCCCGCCGCTGCTCAGGGTGCCGCTCATGGCGCAGCGCACGGCGCGCATCATCCGCCCGAGTGGGTGATGTGGTCGGCGACGATCGCCATGATCGCGGGCTTCGCGCTGTCGTACCTCTATTACATCGCAGCGCCGTGGCTGCCGCAGGCGACCGCCCGCGCCTTCCGCCCGCTCTATCTGTTCCTGCTCAACAAGTGGTACTTCGACGAGCTCTACGACCTGCTGTTCGTCCGTCCCGCCTTCGCCATCGGCCGCATGCTCTGGAAGGGCGGTGACGGAGCGGTGATCGACGGCACGATCGACGGTACCGCCAAGGGCGTCGCCTGGACCACGGGCAAGGTCGTCAAGCTCCAGACGGGCTACGTCTATCACTATGCGTTCGCGATGCTCATCGGCGTCGCGCTGCTCATCAGCTACTTCATGTTCCCGAACATCACCGGCGGGATTGCGAAATGAACATCTCGACTCTGCCAATCCTCTCGACGGTGACGTTCCTGCCTCTGGTGGGAGCGCTGTTCATCGCCTTCCTGCCGCAGGACGCGGTTCGCAACGCGCGCTACGTCGCTTTGTGGACGACGCTCGTCACGTTCCTGGTGTCGCTGCTCATCTGGGTGAACTTCGACAAGGCCAACCCCGGCTTCCAGTTCATCGAGGAGCGCGCCTGGCTCGGGCCGATCAAGTACAAGCTCGGTGTCGACGGCATCTCGATGCTGTTCGTCATCCTGACGACGTTCCTGATGCCGCTCTGCATCCTGGCGAGCTGGGAATCGATCGAGACGCGCGTGAAGGAATACATGATCGCGTTCCTCGTTCTCGAAACGCTGATGATCGGCGTGTTCGTCGCTCTCGACATGATGCTCTTCTACCTGTTCTTCGAGGCAGGCCTCATCCCGATGTTCATCATCATCGGCGTCTGGGGTGGCAAGCGGCGCATCTACGCGAGCTTCAAGTTCTTCCTCTATACGCTGCTCGGCTCGGTGCTCATGCTGCTGGCCATGATGGCCATGTGGTGGCACGCCGGTACGACCGACATCACGGTGCTGCTCGAGACGAATTTCCCGGCGAACATGCAGTGGTGGCTGTGGCTGGCCTTCTTCGCCTCGTTCGCGGTGAAAATGCCGATGTGGCCCGTGCACACCTGGCTGCCGGACGCGCACGTCGAAGCGCCGACGGCGGGCTCGGTCATCCTCGCCGGCATCCTGCTGAAGATGGGCGGCTACGGCTTCCTGCGCTTCTCGATGCCGATGTTCCCCGTCGCGTCGGCTGACCTCGCTCCGCTGGTGTTCGCGCTCTCCGTCATCGCCATCGTCTACACGTCGCTGGTGGCGCTGGTGCAGGAGGACATGAAGAAGCTGATCGCCTACTCTTCCGTCGCCCACATGGGCTTCGTGACGATGGGTATCTTCACGTTCACCCGACAGGGCGTCGACGGCGCGATTTTCCAGATGCTCTCGCACGGCCTCGTCTCGGCTGCGCTGTTCCTTTGCGTCGGTGTCGTCTACGACCGCCTGCACACGCGCGAGATTTCGGCCTACGGCGGTCTCGCCGAGCGGATGCCGGTCTATGCGACGGTGTTCATGGTCTTCACGATGGCCAACGTCGGCCTGCCCGGCACCTCGGGCTTCATCGGCGAATTCCTGACGCTGCTCGGCGCGTTCCGTGCCAATACGTGGGTCGCGTTCTTCGCCACCTCGGGCGTCATCCTGTCCGCCGCTTACGCGCTCTATCTCTATCGCCGCGTCGTCTTCGGGGCGCTCGAGAAGCCGAGCCTTAAGGCTCTCGCGGACATGAACGCGCGCGAGATCTTCGTGCTCGCCCCGCTCGTCATTCTCACCATCCTGTTCGGCTTCTATCCGGCCCCGATCCTCGACGTGACGGCGGCCTCGGTGCAGAAGCTCGTCACCAACTACGAGACGGCCGTGCGCAAGGCCGAGATCGAACGTGAAGGGCAGCCCCGCTTCAAGCTGGCGCTCGACAAGTGGGAGGCCGCGCGATGACCGATCTCTTGTCCTATCCTGCGCTGCCCGAGATCATTCTCGCGGTCGGCGCGATGGCCCTGCTGATGCAGGGAGCTTTCTCGGCCGACAACCAGGAGACCGGCGCGGCGACGGGCTGGCTCGCCATTGCGCTGCTCGTGCTCGCCGGCGCAGTGGTTGCCATGCAGCCGCCGGCCAGCGCCACGCTGTTCGACAATGCGTTCGTGACCGACCGCTACACGCGCTTCATGAAGCTGTTGGTGCTCGCCGGTTCGGCCGGCGCACTTCTGCTTTCCTTCGACAGCTTCGCGCGCCAGCAGATCCTGAAGTTCGAGTATGCGGTGCTGGTGCTGTTGTCGACCGTCGGCATGATGATGATGGTCTCGGCCAACGACCTCATCTCGCTCTACATCGGCCTCGAGCTGCAGAGCCTCGCACTCTATGTCGTCGCCGCGTTCCGCCGCGAGCATGTGCGCTCGAGTGAGGCGGGCCTCAAGTACTTCGTGCTCGGCGCCCTATCCTCCGGCATGCTGCTCTATGGTGCCTCGCTGATCTACGGTTTTTCGGGCTCGACCTCGTTCCCGGTGATCGCCAGCGTCGCCAAGGCGAGCAACATCGGCGTCATAATCGGCCTCGTGTTCCTGCTCGTCGGCCTCGCCTTTAAGGTTTCCGCCGTGCCGTTCCACATGTGGACGCCGGACGTCTACGAAGGCGCGCCGACACCCGTCACCGCGTTCTTCGCGGCGGCGCCGAAGGTTGCCGCCATGGCCCTTCTGGTTCGCGTCGTTACCGTGGCGTTCCCCGGTGTCAGCCCGCAGTGGCAGCAGATCATCGTGTTCGTGGCCATCGCGTCGATGCTGCTCGGGTCGTTCGCCGCGATCGGGCAGACGAACATCAAGCGGCTGATGGCGTACTCGTCGATCGGTCACGTCGGATTCGCGCTCGTCGGCCTCGCGTCGAACAGCACGGAAGGTGTCCAGGGCGTGCTGATCTACATGTCGATCTACCTCGTCATGACGCTCGGCACCTTCGCGTGCATCCTCGCGATGCGCCGCAAGGACGAAGCGATCGAGGAGATCGAGGAACTTTCGGGACTCGCGCAGACCAACCTGCCGATGGCGTTCGCTCTCGCCATGCTGATGTTCTCGCTGGCCGGCATTCCGCCGCTCGCCGGCTTCTGGGGCAAGTTCTACGTCATCGCTGCCGCGGTGAAGGCCGACCTCCTGACGCTCGCGGTCATTGCGGTCCTGGCGAGCGTGGTCGCGGCTTTCTACTACATCCGCATCGTGCTGGTGATGTTCGTGAAGGAGCCCAAGGAGCGCTTCCTGAACGTCGAAGGCAAGGTGGGCCTCGTAATGGCGCTCGCCACGCTGTTCGTGATCGGCTTCATCGTCTATCCAGGACCGATCGTGGAGGCGGCAGCCGCTGCCGCGAAGTCGCTCAGGCTCTAGAAGGCCATGGCGGGGGAGCGCGGTCTCGACGGTGCATGCTGGATCGAACTCGACGAGATCGACTCCACCAACGCCGAGCTGATGCGGCGCGCCATCGCCGGTGAACGCCGCCCGCTCTATGTCCGCGCCAGCCGCCAGACGGCGGGCCGCGGACGTTCCGGCCGAATGTGGCACTCACCTCCTGGCAACATTGCCATGAGCCGCCTCGTGCCGCTCGATTGCCCGCCCGCGGCCGTGCCGCAGATCTCGCTCGTCACCGGGCTTGCCGTTCACCGCGCCGTGGCAGAGCAGCTCGACGCGTCGGGCATCAGCGTCTCCATTTCGCTCAAATGGCCCAACGACCTTCTCGCCGGCCGGGCCAAGCTCGCAGGCGTACTGGTCGAGGCGACGACTGCCGGTGCCGACCGCATCGCCGTCGTCGGGATCGGCATCAACGTGGCGCACGCACCCAGGGTCGAAGGGCGCGAGACGGTGGCGCTCGCGAGCCTCGGATTGGCGCGTGCCGACGATCCTGCGACGCCGGCGGCTTTGGCGCGGCGTGTCGGCGCGCATCTCGATCGGGCGCTCGACGAGTGGGACAGCGGACAGGGCTTCGCGTCGATCCGCGAGGCTTGGCTCGATCGGTCGCTGCCGCTCGGCACGGAGATGAGCGTCGATACGGGACCGGGCGGTCGTGTCGCGGGAACGTTCGCCGGCCTCGATGACGCGGGCTACCTGTTGATGGAACGCGCTGGGGCTGGCCGGATGGTTGTCACCGTTGGCGATGTGGCCTTGCTAAGCGACTGATCGCAGGGCATTAGGACGGTATGGCAACAGAAAAACAGAAGGCCGGCGGTGAAGCCGGCCAGAGTGAGTTCGTCCTCACGGCTCTCGGCGGCATGGGCGAGATCGGTATGAACGCCTATCTCTATGGCGTCGGGCCGCCCGGCGCGCGCCAATGGCTGCTGGTCGATCTCGGAATCACCTTTCCCGAAGGCGAGTTCGATCCTGGCGTCGACGTCATCCTGCCGGACCTGCGCTTCCTCGAGGAGGAGCGCGGCGCGCTCGCCGGCATTCTGCTGACGCATGCCCATGAGGACCACATCGGCGCGGTGATCGATCTCGCTCCGACGCTGCGTGCGCCGATCTACGCGACGCCGTTCACCGCCGGCATGCTGCGGGCGAAGCTCTCCGAATTCGGCGGCTCGGTGAAGCTACCCATCAATACGGTGGCGCTCGGTGCCCGCGCCAAGATCGGGCCGTTCGAAATCGAGCTCGTGTCGATGGCACATTCGATTCCCGAGCCGTCGGCCATCGCCATTCGCACGGAGCACGGTCTGGCGCTGCACACGGGTGACTGGAAGCTCGACGACCGCCCCTACGTCGGCGGTGCTTCAGACGAAGCGCGGCTCGCAGGGCTCGGCGCCGAAGGTGTCACAGCGCTGATCTGCGATTCGACCAATGCGATGCGCGACGGGCGCTCGCCATCCGAGAGCGACGTCGCGGCGTCGATCGTCGACATCGTCAAGAAGGCACGCCACCGCGTCATCATCACGACGTTCTCCTCCAACGTCGCCCGCATAAAGGCCGTGGCGGACGCTGCGGCGAAGGCGGGCCGCACGCTCGTCGTCGGCGGCAGGGCGCTTCACCGGGTCATTGCCGTCGCAGTCGAGACGGGCTATCTGCCGCCCGACTTCCGCTATGTGGACCAGCAGCAGTACCGTTATCTCGATCGCGCCGACGTGGTCTTGCTCTGCACGGGCAGCCAGGGCGAGCCGCGCGCAGCCATGGCACGCATGGCCGAAGGCGATCATCCCGACCTCAGCGTCGCCAAGGGTGATCTCGTGATCTTCTCGTCGCGGACCATTCCCGGCAACGAGAAGGCGGTGAACCGCATCCAAAACGCTCTGGTTCAAATGGGGTGCGAGCTGCTGACCGATCAGGAGGCGCTAGTTCACGTGACCGGACACCCGCGCCGGGACGAGTTGAAGCAGATGTACGCCTGGGTGAAGCCGCAAATAGCGGTTCCGATGCACGGCGAGGCCCGCCATCTCAAGGCCCATGCAGAACTGGCGCGGCAGGCGGGCGTGCCGCAAGTGGTCACCGGTTTCAACGGCGATATGATCCGTTTGGCGCCGGGGCCGGCTGAGATCATGGACGACGTCCCCGTCGGACGGCTTTTCCGTGATGGAGGCCTGATCGTCGATAGTGTCGAGGGGCCGGTGCGCGACCGCCGCCGGCTCGCGCAGGCCGGCATTTGTGTCGTCGCCCTTGCAATCACACGTCGCGGTGAGGTGCTCGGCGAGCCGCAAGTGATGCTCGACGGTATTCCGCTGGAGGACGCCGAGGGCGACCAGATGTATGAGATCGTCGCCGATGCGGTCGATGGCGCCGTCACCAGCATTCCGCCCAAGCGGCGCAAGGATATCGAGGTCGTCCGCGAGGCCATACGGCGCGCCGCGCGGTCGTCCATCGCCAGCGCCTGGGGCAAGAAGCCGATCTGCAAGGTTCTGATCAACGTCGTCGAGAATTGATTTGAGCTCGCCTGGGCAGCCGGGCGGGAGCCACATCCGCAGGAGTTGAACATGATTGGACGCCTCAACCACGTCGCCATCGCAGTCAAGGACCTCAAGGCCGCCGTCGCGACCTACAAAAATTCGCTCGGCGCCGTCATTTCCGAGCCGCAGGCTGAGCCCGCCCACGGCGTGACGGTGGTTTTCGTGACGCTCCCGAATACCAAGATCGAGTTTCTCGAGCCGCTCGGTGACAATTCGCCCATCGCCAAGTTCCTCGAAAAGAACCCGGACGGCGGCATTCACCATGTCTGCTACGAGGTCGACGACATCATCGCCGCGCGCGACAAACTCAAAGAGCAGGGCGCGCGCGTGCTGGGCGACGGGCAGCCGAAAATCGGTGCCCACGGCAAGCCCGTGCTGTTCCTCCACCCCAAGGATTTTCTCGGCACGCTGACGGAGCTCGAGCAGGCCTGACAGGCTGCGACGGAACCAGGGCGGGCGACAACGCGAGGACGCGAGGCGATGAGCTTCACATTCGGACTGGCAATCTACTTCATCATGTGGTGGCTGACGCTCTTCATGGTGTTGCCGTTCGGTTTGCGCACGCAGCACGAGCAGGGCGAGGTGGTGCCCGGCACACCGGAAAGCGCGCCCTCGACCCCGCGCTTGCTGCGCGTCTTCCTCATCAACACGGCGGTCGCCAGCGTCTGCTTCGCCATTTTTTGGGCCGGGGTCGAGTACGGCTGGCTCGACCCGGAGACGTTCCCGCTCACGCTGCCGATCGACGTGCCCAAGGTGTAAGGCCGCGTTGCTCTCGCTCAGGCGGGGGATGTCCTCGCGAGACCAACACGAGGTCCGCGCAATAAGGAAACAGTGCTTGGAGCGGCGATAGCCAGTCGCGCCGACAGTCCAAAAAAGCAGACGCCCCGGAGTGACCTCATCTGAGGCCATTCCGGGGCGTCGGACTTTCGTGTTCCTCAGAGCGAAAAGCACCAACGCGGCGCGGCAATATGCCGTGCCGGGAAACGGGGCAAAGGCTCTGGGGCTATCTCCCTAGACTTAGGCCGATTGCCATTTCAAACATGGGCTCGACCCTTTTCATGAATGCCAGCGCAAGGTACTCGAAAAGTGCCTGTCTGTCACGCCTCAAGAGCGTCGCGCTGATCCAAAAAAGCGATCGGGGATCTATGCCGCACTAAGAAAATCGAGGCGTGCGATCTGGATTGCATGCCCGTCGAGGGGGGAGCGGGATGCATAGCACTGTTCACGCGATCCGGGCCCGATGTTGCATGCTGGCCCGCCCATCCCCAAGGGTGGCCGGGCGGCGAGCATCGCGGCATTGCCACACGTCCCAATCCTCGTTAAGAGCGCAACCGAACAGGATCGCGCAACCGGCAGCCCGCCGGCGGAGGGGGGTCCGCAGAGCCGCTTCGGTCGCGCCGCCAGAGAGCGGCTCGCCGTGTGACTTGACCGGAAGCTCTGTCCCCGCGCCGCGCGCCTATCCGGATCTTGCGCTGAGGGGAGCGCGACGCATGATGGTGGAGGCCGGCCGATGAGCAAGCGCGCGCTCGACGTCACCCGCGAGAAGAGCTTTCCCGACTGGTATCAGGCTGTGGTTCGCGACGGCGACATGGCCGAGACCAGCCCCGTGCGCGGCTGCATGATCATCAAGCCTTGGGGCTGGGGCGTCTGGGAGCGCATTCAGGCCGAGCTCGACCAGCGCATCAAGGATACCGGACACGACAACTGCTACTTCCCGTTGTTCATACCGATGAGCTTCATCGCCAAGGAGGCCGAGCACGTCGAAGGCTTCGCCAAGGAGATGGCGGTCGTTACCCATCACCGGTTGAAGAATGTCGGCGGCAAGCTCGAGCTCGATCCGACCGCCAAGCTGGAAGAACCGCTGATCGTGCGGCCGACCTCTGAGACGATCATCGGTGACGCTTTCCAGCGCTGGGTGAAAAGCTATCGTGACCTGCCGCTGCTCGTGAACCAGTGGGCCAACGTGGTGCGCTGGGAAATGCGCACACGCCTTTTCCTGCGAACGGCCGAGTTTCTTTGGCAGGAGGGCCACACCGCCCACGCCGACCGCGACGACGCCATGGCCGAGACGCTGAAGATGCTCGAGGTCTACCGCGAGTTCGCCGAGAACGTGCTCGCCATGCCTGTGATCGCGGGTGAGAAACCGGCCAACGAACGTTTCCCGGGCGCCGACAACACCTACTCGATCGAAGCCATGATGCAGGACGGCAAGGCCCTTCAGGCCGGCACCTCGCACTATCTCGGCACGCACTTCGCACAGGCCCAGAACATTCAGTACCAAAGCGCCGCCGGTCAGCTCGAGTACTGTCACACGACGAGCTGGGGCGTTTCCACGCGACTGATCGGCGGTGTCATCATGACCCACGGTGACGACGACGGCCTGCGCCTGCCGCCGGCCATCGCCCCGCGCCAGGTCGTCATCGTGCCGATGCTGCGCGACAAGCCCGAGGATGCGGAGCTTAAGGACTACTGCATCGCGCTCGAGAAGGAGCTGAAGGCCCAAGGCATCCGCACCCTCGTCGACGTCAAACCGACGAAGTCGGCTGAGAAACGCTGGGGCTGGGTGCGTCGCGGCGCGCCGGTGATCGTCGAGATTGGTGGGCGAGACGCGAGCGGCGGCAACGTCACGTTCATGCGGCGCGACAAGCTGCGTGACGGCGACAAGGCGATTTCCAAGACGATGTCGCGTGCGGAATTCGTGGCCGGCGCCGCGGCGCTGCTGGCCGATATCCAGGCCCAGTTGTTCGCCGAGGCCAAAGCGCGTCTCGACGCCAATATCATCTCAGGCATCAAGACGTTTGACGAACTCGCCGACTACTTCGGTCAAGCCGAGGCGGATGACGAGGGCGGAGCGTTCAAGGGCTGGGCCGAGGTCGCGTGGTCGCGTCCCGAGGGCGCCGAGCTCGAAGCGATCGCCGATCGCCTCAAGGCGATGAAGCTCACTATTCGCAATGCGCCGATGGCGCAGAAGGCGATTGACCGTCCTTGCCTGTTCACGGGCGGGCCGGCGAAAGAAATGGTCTTGATTGCACGCGCCTACTGAGGATGCGGACGCCCTTGCGGCGGCGTAGCCACGAGTGACTTGCCTTGATCGCGCCGCCGAGCCTTGCCAAACGTGAGCCGGGCCGGCGGGACGCCTGACGGAGAGTGGCACGATGACAGCTTCTGATGGACCTTCGTCGGTGCGCGGCTCTGGCCCGACGTCAGCCGCGGCTCCGGCGGGGACCTCCGCATTCTCGCCGTTCGAGTGGATGCTCGCGGGGCGCTACCTGCGGGCGCGGCGTAAGGAAGGCTTCATCTCCGTCATCGCCGGCTTCTCGTTCGTCGGCATCATGCTCGGCGTCGCCACGCTCATCATCGTGATGGCGGTGATGAATGGTTTCCGCAAGGACCTGTTCTCCAAGATCCTCGGTCTCAACGGCCACATCGTCGTCCACAAGATCGGCGAGCCGTTCGAGGACTATGCCGATATTTCCGCGCGCATTGCCGCCGTCTCTGGCGTCAAGGCCGTCATCCCGCTGATCGAAGGGCAGGTGATGGTGTCTTCGGTGGTTCATGCGACGGGCGGCCTCGTGCGCGGCATCGACGAAGCCTCGATCAACGCCTTGCCCTTGATCGCTTCCAACGTCAGGGATGGAACGCTCGCCGGGTTCGACAACCAAAGCGGCATCGCCATCGGCCAGCGCCTCGCCAACTCGCTGCGCGTCGGTGTTGGCGATCAGATCACGCTCGTCTCTCCGCGCGGCGCGACAACGCCATTCGGCACGGCGCCACGCTCGAAGCCCTACACCATCTCTGCCGTATTCGAGCTTGGCATGTCGGAATACGACCGCATGATGGTGTTCATGCCGCTCGGCGAGGCGAAGCGCTATTTCTCCAAGGGCGGCTCGATCGACGTGCTCGAGGTGGTGGTCGACGATCCCGAGCGCGTCTCACACTATTCAGCGGATATTCGCCAGGCGGGCGGGCCAACGGTGCAGCTCAGTGATTGGCGCCAGCGCAACGAGACGTTCTTCACGGTGCTCGAGGTGGAGCGCAACGTGATGTTCATCATCCTGTCGCTGATCGTTCTGGTGGCGGCGCTCAACATCATCTCCGGCCTGATGATGCTAGTGAAGGACAAGGGGCGGGACATCGCCATTCTGCGCACGATGGGAGCGACAAAAGGCGCCATCATGCGCGTGTTTCTCATCACCGGCGCTTCGATCGGCGTCGTCGGCACGCTCGCCGGCTTCGCGCTCGGCATCGTGTTCTGCTGGAACATCGAGTCGATCCGCAATTTCGTCGCCTGGCTCACCAACACGCGGATCTTCGATCCACAAGTGTACTATCTGAACAAGCTTCCCGCCGATATCGACGTCGGAGAAACGGGGTTCATCGTCGTCATGGCGATGCTGCTGTCGGTGCTGGCGACGCTCTATCCCTCGTGGCGGGCATCGAAGCTCGATCCTGTCGAAGCATTGCGATACGAGTGAGGCCCACCGTGCAGGACCCTTCCGCCTACCGCCCGGTGCTGGAATTGATCGATTTGAGGCGCTCGTTCCGGCAGGGCTTGCGCGAAATCACCGTGCTTGCCGGTGCCGGGGCCCGGCTCATGCCGGGTGAGGCTGTTGCGCTGGTCGGCCCGTCTGGCGCTGGCAAATCGACGTTGCTGCACATCGCCGGCCTGCTGGAAACGCCCGATACCGGACATGTCGTCGTCAACGGTCGTGATTGCGCGAAGATGAACGACGAGGCGCGAACTGCCGTGCGCCGCGCGGAGATGGGCTTCGTCTATCAGTTCCACCAGCTTCTTCCTGAATTCTCGGCGCTCGAAAACGTCGTCATCCCGCAGATGATCCTCGGCCGATCGCGCAAAGCGGCGGAGACGCGGGCGCGCGAGCTGCTCGGCTCCATGGGGCTCGCCGAGCGCGTCGATCACAGGCCGGCCGAGCTTTCGGGCGGTGAACAGCAGCGCACCGCCATCTGCCGTGCGCTCGCCAATTCTCCACGGCTCATTCTTGCCGACGAGCCGACCGGTAACCTCGATCCGAAGACGTCGGAGCGTGTGTTCCACGAGCTCATCAATCTCATCCGGACGACGGGCGTCGCGGCGCTGATCGCCACGCACAACATCGACCTGGCTTACCGGATGGATCGCGTGCTTCAGCTCGCCGATGGCCTGCTGCATGAGATCACCCCGACGAGAGCTGGCGGCCGCTGAACGCCGGCGGGCTGCTTCTCTCCACTGCCGCTCGCCCTGGAGCGTGCGGTTCCGCGTGCGCCCGTTGCCTGCCCCGCGTAATCTCGGGGCATGACAGACGCGAATCGAACTGGCGCGCCGGCAGATATGCCGCGCTACATCCCGCTCAAGGTGCACTCGGCCTATTCGCTCCTCGAAGGGGCGCTGCCGATCGGCAAGCTCGCCAAGCTGGCCGACGCCTACGGGTTTCCGGCGATCGCGCTCACCGACACCAACAACATGTTCGGCATTCTGGAGTTCTCCGAGAAGCTCTCGGGCTCCGGTGTGCAACCGATCGCGGGCATCGCACTCGCCGTCGATTTTGGCGAACGCGAAGACAAGGGGCAATCGCCGATCACCGCGGCCGTCCGCGCCGCCGCGCCGCGCGAGGCCAACAGCGACGGACTCCTTGCCCTGCTCGCGATGAACGAGCAGGGTTACGCCAACCTGATGAAGCTTGCGAGCCACGCCTTCCTTCTGCCGGCAGAGGGGGAGCCGCCGCACGTCACGTTCGACGACATCGAGCGCCACAGCGAGGGCGTGATCGCCTTGTCGGGTGGGGCAGAAGGCCCGTTGGACCGCGCTATTCGCGACGGCCGGGCAGCGGTTGCTGAGACGCGGCTTCAACGCCTGAGGGCTGTGTTCGGCGATCGGCTCTACATCGAGATCCAGCGTTACGGGCAGCCACTCGAGCGCGAGGTGGAGCCGCAACTCCTCGACCTCGCCTATCGCAGCGCATCGGCCATCGTTGCGACCAACGAGATCTATTTCGCGACACCGGCCGATTACGAGGCGCACGATGCGCTGCTGTGCATCGCCGGCGGCAATTACGTCGTCGAAGACAACCGCCGCCGCGTCACGCCGGAGCACTGCTTCAAGAGTGCTGACGATATGGCGCGGCTGTTCGCGGATTTGCCAGAGGCGCTCGAACGTACCGTCGAGATCGCGCTGCGCTGCGCCTTCCGGCCAAAGGGCAAGAAGCCCATCCTGCCGCGCTTCGTCGCCAGCGACGAGAGTGTCAGCGAGATCGAGCAATCACGCCTCGAGGCGCAGGAGCTGAAGCGGCAGGCGGAGGAAGGGCTCGACGCGCGCCTCGCCGTGCATCCGATCGCGCCGGGATTTACGCGCGAGGATTACGACAAGCGGCTCGCCTACGAGATCGACGTCATCACGCGGATGAAGTTCCCCGGCTACTTCCTGATCGTCGCCGACTTCATCAAGTGGTCCAAGGAGAACGGTATCCCGGTCGGACCGGGGCGCGGATCGGGTGCGGGATCGCTCGTCGCCTGGGTGCTCACGATCACCGACCTCGACCCCTTGCGGTTCGGCCTGCTGTTCGAGCGCTTCCTCAATCCCGAACGCATTTCGATGCCGGACTTCGACGTCGATTTCTGCCAGGACCGGCGCGACGAAGTCATCCGCTACGTCCAGCACAAGTACGGCGAGGATCGGGTCGCGCAGATCATCACGCACGGCAAGCTGCAAGCCCGCGCGGTTCTGCGTGACGTCGGCCGCGTGTTGCAGATTCCCTATGGACAGGTCGACCGCCTGTGCAAGCTCGTGCCGAACAATCCGGCTAACCCCGTGACGCTGGCGGAAGCCATCGAAGGCGAGCCCAAGCTTCAGGAGGAGCGCGACCGCGAGCCGATCGTGGCAAAGCTTCTCGAGGTCTCGCAGAAGCTCGAAGGACTCTATCGGCACGCTTCCACGCACGCCGCGGGCATGGTGATCGGTGACCGCCCTCTCGACGAGCTCGTGCCTCTTTACAAGGACCCGAAGTCGAATACGCCGGTGACGCAGTTCAACTGGAAGTTCGTCGAGGCGGCTGGCCTCGTAAAGTTCGACTTCCTCGGCCTGAAGACGCTGACGGTGCTGCAGAAGGCGGTGGAGTACGTCAAACGCGGGCGTGGCATCGAACTCGATCTGACGACGCTCGCCATTGCCGGTGAGGACCCCAAGGTTCGCGGGGCCTACGAACTGCTGGCCAAGGCCGATACGGTCGGCGTGTTCCAGCTCGAAAGCACAGGCATGCGCGAAAGCCTGAAGCGGCTGAAGCCCGACCGCTTCGAGGACATCATCGCCATGGTCGCGCTGTATCGGCCGGGCCCGATGGACAACATCCCGACCTACATCCATCGCAAGCACGGCGAGGAGCCGGTCGACTATCTTCACCCGATGCTCGAAAGCATCCTCAAGGAGACTTACGGCGTCATCATCTATCAGGAGCAGGTGATCCAGATCGCGCAGGTGATGGGCGGATATACGCTCGGGCAAGCCGACATGCTTCGCCGCGCGATGGGTAAGAAAGACAAGGACGAGATGGCCCGCCAGCAGGCCAAGTTCGTCGAGGGCGCGGTTGAGCGGGGCGTGAAGAAGGAAGAGGCTGTCTACATCTTCGAGCTGGTCAACAAGTTCGCGGGCTACGGCTTCAACAAATCGCACGCGGCCGCCTATGCCCTTGTCAGCTACCACACGGCCTACATGAAGGCGAACTACCGCGAGGAGTTTCTGGCGGCATCGATGACACTCGACATGTCGAACACGGATAAGCTCGCCATGTTCGCCGCGGAGGCACGCAAGAGCGGCATTTCGATCTTGCCACCTTGCATCAATGCCTCGGACATCGATTTCCTAGCCGAACCTGGCAAGGCCGAGGGCGAGCATGGCGCGATCCGTTACTCCCTCGCTGCGTTGAAGAACATCGGCGCTGGCGCGGTCGGCACCATCGTCGAGGAACGTGGCAAGACCGGACGTTTTCGTACGCTCGGAGATTTCGCCTCGCGCATCAGTCCAAAGGCGCTCAACAAGCGTTCCATCGAGACGATGAGCAAGGCCGGAGCCTTCGATTGCGTGGAGCCCAACCGGGCAATGGTGGCGGCCAACGCCGATACGATCATGGCCATGGCGCAGCGCACCGAAAGCGACGCCGCGCTCGGCACCAGCGATCTATTCGGTGGCGGGGTTGCGAGCGGGCCACCTGCGATTGAACTCCGGGCGATGCGCGCCTGGACCCCGATGGAGCGGCTCGGCGCAGAGTTCGAGGCGATCGGGTTCTACCTCTCGGGCCATCCACTCGACCAATACCAGAGCCTGCTTGCCAAGATAGGCGTGCGCCGTTTCGTCGAATTCGAAGCAGCCGCGCGCAAGGGATCGACCGTCGGACGCCTCGGCGGAATCGTCATCTCCGCGCGCGAGCGGCGCTCGCAAAAAGGCAACAAGTTCGCGTTCGCGATGTTTTCCGACCCGACGGGCCAATACGAAGCCGTCATCTTCTCCGACACACTCGCAGCCTGTCGCGATCTGCTCGAGCCTGGCACGCCCGTCGTCGTCTCGGTCGAGGCGGAGGTCGATGGTGAGACGTTGAAGATGCGGGTGCAGTCGGTCGAGGCGCTGGACGCGGTCGCGGCGGGTGTGCAGCGCAGCCTCAAGCTCGTTCTCGATGCCGATGCCGTTGCGCGCCGGCGAGGCTGGTCTAATGAGTTCGCCGGCATGTTGAAGCCACGCACGGAGCCCAGTTCTCGCAAGGGGGGAGAGATTCGCCTCGTGCTGCCGATTGCAGAGCGGGGGCGTGAGATCGAAATCGTAGTTCCAGGGTCGTACGACGTGTCGCCGCAACAGGCGGGCCGATTGTCGACCCTGCCTGGCGTCATCGAAGTCGTAGAGATCTGAGCGCGATGAATTCAGCCGGCGCGACCCCGCACGGATTGGCGTGATCGCGCCGACGCTTGATCAGGAGTTGTTGACCATCGTCACCGCCATGTGGGTGAGCTTGTGGTTGGCGGCCTTCTCTTGGTCGAGGATCGACGTCAGGAGGTCATGAGCCTCTTCGTTGCCGAGTGACTTTGCCCATTCGCGCAGGGTTCCATAGCGCGCGATCTCATAATGCTCGATGGCCTGGCAGCAGCCGATCAGAGCGGCGTTCTTCGCGCTAGCACCCTTGGCGTCCGACATGACGCTCTCGGTCTCCTTGATGAGACCCTCGATGGCATCACACTTCTCGCCCGCGGGCTTTTTCCCTATAGTCTTGAAGACCTTTTCGAGCGTCTTGATCTGCCCTTTGGTCTCGTCGAGATGCGCGGTGAGATCCGTCTTCAGCTCCTTGCGGCTCACGGCAGAGATCACGTCGGGTAGTGATTTCGCGATCGCATTCTCGGCGTAGTACATATCCTGCAGGGTGTGCTCGAAAGCGTCAGCGAGGGTTTTCATGTTTTTACTCCAGAGCGTTGCTGAGATTTTTCGGGCGCGAGGGCGCGTTGGTGATCTGCCGCGTGTGTTATCTGCGGTAGTAACCGCGCAAGCGGACAATGGTTCCCTGAGCGTGCGAAGAGTTCTGCCGCGTGCGAGGTGGCTCGCCCGAGGTAAGGCGCATGGTGTGAAAACGATCGGGCTTGCAGGCGACATCTGCCTGCATGCGATCGCTGCGGTGGCTGCGATGTGGGGAGGGCTCGCGATGATCGATAATGTAGCGGCGGGACAGGAGGCGTCGTGCCCGCAGCCTCTCGTCGGGGCGACCCGCCTGATCGTCGTAACAGCAGCCGATATCAACGCACCGGGAGCGCTCCTCGCCACTTACGAACGCAGCAGTGCCGACGCGCCATGGACGTCGGTCGGAGGTCTGCGGGAAGCTGTCGTCGGATTGAAAGGGCTTGCGTGGGGCGGTCCGTGGCGGCATCTGGCAAGAGACGGCGAGCCGCTGAAGCAAGAGGGGGACAGGCGCTCGCCGGCGGGGATTTACCGGATGGGTGCGCCGTTCGGTTTCGAGGCGTCGAGCGACGCGGGGTATCTGCAGCTGGCGACGGACCAACACATTTGCGTCGAGGATGTGCGCTCGGACCTCTATGGCCAAATCGTCAAGCGCTCGGCGATTGCGCCCGGCATCAAATTCGACCAGATGCGCGCCGAGCCGCTCTATCGAACTGGGCTCGTCGTCGACTATCCGGCGGACCGCGAGCGCAAGGCGGGTTCGTGCATTTTCATTCACGTGTGGCGAAAGCCGGGGCAGGGGACGGCGGGCTGCGTCGCGCTGGAAGAGACGAACGTGACCGAGCTCCGTGCATGGGCGAGCGCGGCGCCGTCGGCCATCGCGATACTGCCCGCGGGAGCCGCCGAACGTTTCCCCGGCTGCCTGCCGTGAGCGTCCGCGTGCAGTTGTTTGGGTCAATCCGTGGATGATGTGATCTCAACCGATCGCAGCGAGAAGCGTTGGCGCCGCTACTTCCAGAAGCGATCGTAGAGCCCGAGCAAGATTTCGATCGCGATCAACACGATGATGTACCACTCGAGGCGATGCGAGGTCCGGGTCGCGAGCAGCTCCGTCATCGTGTCCGACGTTTCCTGAATCACCTCGAGCTTGCGGCCGATGGCACGGCCACGCGCGGGAAGATCATACTCATCCACGAGCTTGATCCACAGGCGCTCGAGCTCCGGATGGTCCCACAGCACGTCCGGCTTGTCGTCGAGATCGACGCGGTCGGCGAGCCTTTGCTGTATCGTCAGCGCTTCGCCGATCTGCTCGAGGTAGTTGGATTGGCTGCCCGCGGGCAGGCGCCGGGCGGAGAGGCTTTGCGCGACGGGGGCGATGCGCTCGAACGCTTTCGCGATGCGCCGCTCGTCATAGGCCATCGCCACGCTCATCGCCAACGCCTCGGCGACAAGCAGCAGCCGGTTGTCGTCGGTGGTGCGCAGTTGGATCATGCCGGAGCTGGTGACGAGGTCGTCGGACTGGCCGCGCACGAGGACGTGCGCTGTCTCGCTCTCGCGTTCAGTAAGCGCCCCAGCGACGCGCGGCATAATGCTCGGGATCATCGCCTCCTCCTCCGGAGGTGTCATGGCGATGAAGACGACGGCACCGGTCTTGAAGAGCGCGACGATGCCACCGCTCGGCGTGCGATAGGCGAGCGGGTTCTTCGAGAACGTGTCCTCGCGCTCCAGCCCCTTGAGCTCGATGCGCTCGCCAAGCTGTATGGCGCGAATGGTGATGTCGGGTCGATCCATGAGCAATGTACCGCCTTGATCCGCAAGTGCATGGCTGATGGGGTAGCACAGGCCGTCCGGTGTGTGCCGGGAGCGAGCCCGCATGTCGGTCATGTGCGTCGCGCGGGAGCTACCTTGCCAGCTTGATGCGACCCTCGACGCGGGGCGAGATCGTTCCCGCCTTGGTGATATACGCGATTACCTGGCCGGCGACGTACTGTGCGGCAAGATTGTCGATCAGCGTGCGTGCGCGCTTCAGCATGTCGTATCCATCGCCACCGCGCGCCATGAAATCGTTGGTCGCGAGCTTGTAGAGCTTGGCATCGTCGAGCGGGGCGCCGTTCACGGACACCGCTTTCACGCGGCTTCCCGCGGCGGCCGCCGCATCGGCATCGACGACGAGGCCTGAGACGTGCGGGAAGCGTCCGTCGCCCGTGACGCCGTGGTCGAGCGCTGCGCGGAGCGTCGCCCCGCTCACCTCGAGCAGCACGGTTTTGTTGCCGAATGGCATCTCCTCGAAGACGTCGCGCCGCGTCAGATCGGCGCCTGCGGGATACGTGCGGTTGGCGCGAAATCCGCCCCCATTTGTGATGCAGATGTCGGCCGAGACCGCCGTCCGCATGGCATCGCAAACGAGATTGCCGAACGCGGCCTCCTCACGTCTGACAACGCTGCCGCGCGTGTCGAGCGCCGTTTCGGTTCGTCCGATGATGACGCCGAGCTCCTTGTCGAGTTCGGCCTCGTAGCTTGCGATGACGGACGCGATCATCGGGTCGGCGGGCACCTGCATGGTGTCGGTGGGGCGGAAGTTCGGCACGAACGACACGCGTTTCGCACCGTTATCGATAGACCGTTCGATCAGAAGATCGACGGGTGTCACGAAGTCCGCCTGCGACGCGCTCTCGACGAGGGCGACCTTCCCATTCCAGAACGTGACGAGGTTGTGGTCATGCCCCGAAAGAACGACATCGGCAGCGCCGGTGCGCACCAGCGCCATGTCGTCGTCGAACCCCATGTGTGTGACGGCGACGACGATGTCGGCGCCGTCGTTCCGCAGTTTGCGTGCGAGTTCGGCCGCGGTGGTGACGGCCGGACTGAACCGGATGTCTTCGGCTGTCGAGAGGAATGCCGTCTCCTCGGTCGTGACTCCGACGAAGGCGATTTTGAAACCACCAACTTCGATGGTCTTGGTCGGCGTAAGACCCGCGACGAGCGCTCCGTCCTTTTCAAGGATGTTGGCGGCAATGACGTCGAAGGTGGCCTGCTTCATGCGGGCGCGGAAATTGGCGGCGCCGAAATCGAACTCGTGATTGCCGGGCGTGAAGATATCGGGCGCGATGCGGTTGAGAATGTCGATGATGTGGAAGCCCTTGTCGAACCCGGCGAGGATCGATGGCGAAATGGCGTCGCCGGCGTGCACGAATAGCGTGTTGCCGCGCGCTCTCTCGGCATTGACGATGGTTGCGAGCTTGGCGTGCCCACCGCGGCCGCGACGGTCTCCCATGCGGTCGAGATCGTTGACGAGGACGAGCGTGATACGTCCTGTTTCGGTTGTCGCGGGCGCAGCAGGCGCGGACTGGGCGAGGAGATCGCGTGGTGAGAGCACCGTCACAAGGCCGAGCTTCGCGGCAGCGAGGATGACGTCGCGGCGGGAGGGCTTTCGTGCGGGGGGCATAGGAGGCTCGCTTCCGGTGTGTCTCGGCCGTCTCGGCGAGCCCCGTTCTACCACTGCCGTATGCCGGCGTCAGCCGGATGTCTGAGTTACCTGCCTGAGCGCTGTAGCGCTCTATGCGTGATGAGTTGCGCACATTATGGAATTTGTCGGCCAGCGCGCCGTGCGACCACGCAGGCCGCGTGCCCTAACGCACGCATTCCCAGAGGTGCTCCTCCTCGTCGATGCGGTCGATCTCGACGCCCTTGAAATCGCCGCGTGAGACGACACCGCAGATGCTCTCTCCATCGACAACCGGAACATGGCGGAAGCCGCCGTCGCACATCACATGGAGCGCATCGAGCGCATCGGCTCCAGGCGGTAGAGAAACCGGGTTGCGGGTCATGACCTCCTCGACGCGGGTCGCCCCCGCATCGCGGCCTTCGGCGAGCGCCCGTACCGCGTCACGACCGGTGAAGATGCCGCGCAGCCGGAGGCTCCTATCGACAACCAGAACGGAGCCGACCCGCCGTTGCCACATCTCGGAACACGCCTGTTGCACGGTCGCGTCGGCAGGCAACATGACGGGATTGCGATCCCGGACGATCGAGGCGAGCAAGCGAAAGCTCATTGGGCTCCTCCTCCGCATTGAAATTGCACGGCGGTGCACGATCTCATCACCATCGCGGTGAGGCTGCCACCGCGGCGGCAGTCGCCCCTTGCGATCCGTCAATTCACCTTAATCTTGCCGCCGTATCCTTCTGAGAGCATTCAGTTCAAGGCGGGCTTTTGCAGTCGGGGTGGCGGCGTTTGCGCTTGGCCCGACGGGGAGGAACCATGCCACGGCCGAGACCATCGACGGCAGCCGAGCCGCGGCTGGCAGACGGGGACACCGGCGACGTCCAGGCGCGAAATTTCGATTTCGCCGCAACGGCACCGGCTACGCCCGTTGCCTCTGGCCAGGCGATGCAAGCGGACGCAGGACGTTGCGATCCCCTTGCTAGTGCCGGCCCGCTGCTCACCGCGACGAGCGAGGGCATGGATCGCACACTGCATTTTCTCCAATCGCGGGTGACGTTCGGCATCTCGCCGACAGCGGTCTATCTCGCCTATCTCGATTGGCTTCTCCATCTGGCGGAATCACCGGGCAAGCGTACCCAGCTCGCCGAGGAGATGATCCGGCGAACTGCGTTGATGATGCACTATTGCTTGTCGTGCGCGATGGCGGCAGGAGAGGCGGAACCCTGCGTTCGCCCGGCGCTCAACGACCGCCGCTTCTCGGAAGCGGAATGGCAGCGCTGGCCCTTCAATCTCATCTACCAGACGTTCCTGCTGCAGGAGCAGTGGTGGAACAGCGCGACGACCGGCGTGCGCGGTGTCACGCGTGAGCACGAGCGAGTCGTATCGTTCGCCGCGCGGCAGTTGCTCGACACCATGTCACCGTCGAACTTCATCGCGACGAACCCGGTGGTGCTCGCGTGCACGTTCGAAGCGGGCGGGATGAACCTCGTCACGGGTTGGGCCAATCTGATCGACGACGTGCAGCGCAAGATCGCGGGCCTCCCGCCGGCGGGCGTCGAACGCTACAGGATCGGCGAGAACGTGGCGACGTCACCGGGGCGCGTGGTCTTCCGCAACGAACTCATGGAGCTCATACAGTACGAGCCGGCGACGCGCGAGGTGCGACCCGAGCCCGTGCTGGTCGTTCCGGCGTGGATCATGAAGTACTACATTCTCGATCTCTCGCCGGAGAACTCGCTGGTTCGCTATCTGGTTGGGCAAGGTTACACGGTGTTCGTCATCTCGTGGCGAAATCCGGGACCGGAGCAGCGCCAACTCGGGCTTGACGACTACATCTCGCTCGGTGTCACGGATGCACTCGCCAACGTGCAGCGCATCGTGCCGTCGGTCCCGGTGCACGCGGTGGGTTACTGCCTCGGCGGAACGCTGCTGTCGATCGCAGCGGCGGCTCTGGCGCGAGGCGACGGCGTGCGCGGCCGGCAGTTGAAGACGCTGACGTTGCTCGCCGCGCAGGTCGATTTCAAAGAAGCCGGCGAGCTGATGCTGTTCATCGATCCCGGCCAGCTGGCCTTTCTCGACGACGTCATGCACGAACAAGGCTACCTCGACTCCGAACAGATGGCCGGAGCGTTCCAGATGCTGCGGTCGGGTGATCTCGTCTGGTCGCGCGCGGTGCGTCACTACTTGATGGGCGAGCGCGATACGGTCAACGATCTCATGGCTTGGAACGCCGACGCGACGAGAATGCCGGCGCGCATGCACGCGCAATATCTGCGTAGCCTGTTTCTCGACAACGACCTTGCGGAAGGCCGCTACCGGGTCGACGGCAAGCCTGTTGCGTTGACCGACATTCGCGCGCCGATCTTTGCGGTCGGCACGGAGACGGACCACGTCTCGCCCTGGCGCAGCGTCTACAAGATCAGGCTGTTGACCGATTCCGACGTGACGTTCCTGCTCACGTCCGGCGGGCACAACGCGGGCATCGTATCGCCACCGGGGCATCCCCGCCGACACTATCGTATCGCGACGTCGAAGGCCGACGAGACCTACGTCGATCCGCAGACATGGATGGCGTCCACGCCGGAGCGCAAGGGCTCATGGTGGCCCGAGTGGATCGAATGGTTGAACGCGAGGTCGAGTGCGCCGGTGGCGCCGCCGCGAATGGGAGTGCTCGATGGCGGCGTGAGCGTCGCTGCACCCGGCACGTATGTCTACGAACGTTGAGCGCGGGGAGCCGTCTGAGTTCACCATGGCCAAGCCGACAACGCCGCTCCTGACTGTCGATTGCGTCGTGGTGGATGAGGACGGGAAGATCCTTCTCATTCGCCGGCGAAACCCGCCGTTCGCTGGCCTGCTGGCGTTGCCCGGCGGGTTCGTCGACAAGGGCGAGACGGTCGAGGCGGCTTGCCGGCGCGAGGTGCAGGAGGAGACGGGTGTCGAGCTCGGCCGCCTGCAACTCGTCGGCGTTTACTCGAGACCGGATCGCGATCCACGCGGGCACACGTGCTCCGTTGTGTTCATTGGGCGCGTCCGCCGTGCCAAGGCCCACGCTGGGGATGACGCGGCGAGTGTCGAATGGCGCCACCGATGGAAAAAGGAAGAGCTGGCTTTCGACCATCATCGCGTGCTGGCCGATGCGCGGCTGATGCTGGCGGACGCGAACACGAAGGCACGCGCGCGCTAGGATTCTATCGTCGTCGATGGCAGTGCGCTTGCGATGTGGCGAGGTCGCGAGTGGCACTCTCAAATAGGATGCAGGGTGGGGATCACGCGGTCCGGCGGGCGTGATCGGCGCTGGGCGGATGGAGGCGGCGTAACTCGGCGATAGTGTCGTGCAAAGCCATCTCCAGGTCGCGCAAGGCGGAGGGTGGTGGGGCGAGGCCGCCGCGGGCATCGTGCTCGATATCGCCGCACAGCTTGCCGAGATGGATCGCTCCGATATTGCGGCACAGCGATTTGAGGGCGTGCGCTGCGGATGCCATCGCTGCATTCTCCTCCGGACGCGAGAATCGCTCGGTGATGATATCGAGGGCACGCGGGGCGTGCTCGATATAGAGGTGGACCACGCGACCAACGAGATCATCGCCAGGAGCCTGCATCGCGGCAATTTCTCCCAGAACCTCGGGGTCGATCAGCACCGTGGGTGGTGTCGAAGACGCAGGCGCAGTAGCGGTGTCGGCCGCCTGCTCTGGCGAGGAGGTGCAGGGGGGCGCGGACGATAGCCAACGTTCGAGGCACTTGCGGATGACGGCCAGCGTGAAGGGCTTGGTGATGAAATCGGACATGCCGGCGTGGCGCCACGTCGCGTCAGCGTCGCCGAAGACGTGCGCACTGAGGCCGACGATGGGCACGGGACTCTTCTGATGTGCGCTCTCCCATGCCCGGATCGCACGCGCTGCGGCAAATCCGTCCATCACTGGCATGCTGCCGTCCATGAAGACGAGATCGTAGTGTCGAGCCTGCACTGCGGCGACGGCGGAGGTTCCATCCTCGACGAAGTCGATACTTGCTCCGAGACGGCTCAAGGTTTCCTTCAAGACCTCGCGATTGATCGCGCTGTCGTCAGCGGCGAGGATGCGGTGCTTCGTGAACGGTTGGGCTATTGCATGGTCGGCGCCTGAGTGCGGTGATGGATGCGCCTCGGCCTGCCGGGACAGTACGCCTCCCTCGAGGGCACCGATGAAGGCGCCTCGCGCCGACTGGCCACTGAGAGGTAATTCGAGAAGGTCGCGGACAAGGCCGTCGCGGAGAAGGCCCGCTGCGCCAGCATCGCCGAAACGCGCGAGTGCGAAGATTGGCGCGCCCGTTTTGCGGGCGTATGCGAAGACGGCGGGCGGCGCGTCAGGGGGAACGACGACGAAGCGGGCAGCGGCCGGCGGCGATTCAGGAAGCTGCGCTGGATCGAAGGCGGTTGCAGCGACGCCGACATCCGCTGAAGCAAGTTCGAGGGCCGTGCGCACCGGACCCTCGGCGACCAGGAGCAACGATGTACCGCTACGGCGCTGCGGGGTCAGGGCCGGGGATGGCGCTACGTCGCAGCTGATGTCGAACCAGAAGAGCGAACCCGAGCCGAGATGGCTTTCCACACGCAGACCGCCTCCCATCGCCTCGACGAGGCGCCGGCAGATGGTGAGACCGATTCCGGTGCCGCCGTAACGTCGCGTCGTCGATTGCTCGGCCTGGGTGAATGGTTCGAAGATGGCAGCGAGTCGTTCTGGCGCGATGCCGATGCCGCTGTCGGCCACGCTGAAGCGAAAAAGTTCGCCGTTTCCGCCGTGGACCCGCTCGAGGCGAACGAGGACGCCGCCGCGCTCGGTGAACTTCAGAGCATTTCCGATGAGGTTCGACAATACCTGGGAGAGCCGCACGGGGTCGCCGACGATAGAGCCTGGGACGTCGCTCGCGACGTGAGAGGCGAGTTGCAGTCCCTTCGTGTTGGCGCGCTCCGCGAACAGCCCCAGGACATCGTCGATGAGCGCGGCAGGATCTAGGCTGATATGCTCGAGCGTGAGGTGACCCGCCTCGATCTTCGACAGGTCGAGGATGTCGTTGATGATCGCCAGTAGCGTCTGGCCAGAGCGCAGGATGACGTCGCACTGATGGCGGGCGCGAGGTTCGAGATTGCCCTGAGCGAGCAGCTCGGCCATCACCAGCATGCCGTTCATGGGCGTCCGGATCTCGTGGCTCATTGTGGCGAGGAATTCCGACTTGGCGGCATTGGCACGTTCGGCCTCCGCGGTGGCGGCGGCGAGATCGCGCGTGCGCTCACGAACCTGTCCTTCGAGATCCTCGTGATACTGGGCAAGCTCGGCGTCGCGCGTCCGGATCTCGGCAAGCATGCGATTGAAGCTGTCGACCAGCGCGCCTGTTTCATCCCGCGTCGAAGGCTCGATCGAACGCGTGAAGTCTCGTGTGGTCGCGATCTCTCGCATCGTTCGCGTCAATTCCGTGATCGGCCGGGCGATGGCGCGCTGCATGCGGTGCGAAGCGAAGATTCCGGCGAGCGCGGAGAGCAGGCCGCCAAGCAGTGCGGTGTTGAGGCTGCGTGACAGGGTGGCGCCAGCGTTCGACAAGTCGGCAACGACAGTGAGGGTTCCGATCTCGCGACCTGCGTGCACGACGGGGGTGGCGACAGGATAGGTCGCAGGATTGAGGAAGGAACCCGACCAACCGTTCGAGTGGATCACGATGCCTGGGCCGAATTGAAAGACCCTGACGCCCGAGGCATCTGTGACGCTGACGTGCGTGATGTCCGGAATGGCACCGATGCCTTTGAGTGCGTTGGCGGCCTGGCGCCGGTCGCCGGTGGACAGCGGCTCCGACACCGTGGCGGCGAGCGCGGCGGCGATGCCTGCGACCTCGTTCTGCTTCGACTCGATCCGACGCGTCGACTCGCGCCACTCCGACAGCAGTGACGCGAACAAGGCCGCCGGCACGACCGCCAGTATGACGAGCGCGGCAAGCTTGTTCCTGATCGACTTTTGAAACCAATCGTTCACGTTTCGACGCCGGGCTGCAGAACCAACAGCCATTGTGAAGCAGTTTGGTTGACAGGCCGTATCGGTGTCCCGCGTTGGAGTAGTCCGGCTTGCGCGGGCGAGAGGTGAGAAAATCACACCGTTTCGTCCTGCTCCGCCCCTTTTTGGCACAGTCGGTGGCCAAGCGGTTGCCAGGGTCGGAGCTTGGAGTTTCGTTCAATTTCCACCGATGCCATCATCGAGCGTCAAACCTCGCAGGCGTACGTCGCCGCGAAGCTGGTTCACACGAATGCAGAGCGCCGTCTACATCCACGTCGAGCGTATCCGGAAGGCCGCCATCCTTGGCCTCGCCGATCGCCGTGGCGTGTTCGCGCTGAAGCTCGGGTTCCTGTTACCCATCTTGATGCTGGTCGCAGGCCACACGGTCGATCATGCGCGCTATCTGAGAGAGTCGAGCGCACTGCAAACAGCGGTCGACGCTGCGGCGCTCGGTGCGGCGAAGGAGATGGGGCTCACCGATACGACGCGCGAGAGCGTGGCGGCGGTGGCGCAAACGATGGTCGAGGCTTTTCTCAAGTCGGGAACGAGCGGGGCAGCACTCCCGTCGCCCGCTGTAACGACCAACGTCTCCGGCGAGCCGATCGAGGTTGCGGTCGTGGCAACGATCCCGTTCTCACCGATGTTCGGCGATGCGTTTGGGCTCGGTCTGGACGAGATCTCCGCGCGCGCCGTGGCGAGCGTCATCGGCAAGCCCAATATCTGCGTGCTCGGGCTCAACCCCGTCGAGGCGAGAACCATTTCTCTCGAGAAAGATGCGCGCGTGACGGGGCAGGACTGCGCCGTCTACTCGAATTCCAACCACACGAAAGGCCTGATCTCGAAGAACAGTGCCGAGCTCAAGGCGACGTTCATATGCTCGCGCGGGGGCAAGGATGGCGGTGCCGGCAACTTCTCGCCCGAACCTATCGTCGATTGCCCGAGCTTCGACGACCCGCTGGCGTCGCGGCCGGAGCCGGCCGTCGCGTCATGCGATCCAGCGATCCCCGCCATCATCACGGCTGATACGACGCTCTATCCCGGAACCTACTGCGGTCTTGTGATCGAGGCGGGGGCGACCGTGACGCTCGAAAATGGCGTCTTCGTATTCAGGGACAAGCCCCTCATCGTCCGCGACGGCGGCAAGCTGATCGGCAAGGCCGTGGGATTGTTCTTCATCGGGGCGGGGGCCAATTTCACGTTCGAGCGGCAATCGACCATCTCGCTGGTGGCGCCGACCGATGGCCCCATGGCTGGCCTGCTCGTCTTCGGATCGCGGAGCCAGAGCGATACTCTCGTGTACTCGGTTCTGAGCGATGACGCGCACGTGCTGATCGGCACGATCTATATCCCGCGCGGAGAACTTCGCATCGATGCCACGTCACCGATCGCCGACGAGTCTGCATATACGGCGATCGTCGCCGACAAGATGCGGCTCTATGGCGGTCCGCACCTCATCCTCAACACCAACTACGATGCGACCGACGTGCCTGTGCCGAAGGGCATCAGGGGAGCCGGCCAGCCGGTAGCACTTTCGCGGTGAAGACCATGTCAGAAATCGATAAGAACATGACCGATACGATCCGCGCTCTCGTTGCCGATGACGATCCGGTCTTCACCGAGATCGCGTCCGCGGCACTGCGTTCCTTCGGCTGTGAAGTGACCGTCGTCGCGGATGGTGCGGCGGCGTTCGAGGCGTTGCTTTGCAGTTCCTACGATCTTGCGCTCATCGATCTCTCGATGCCGCACATCGATGGTTTCCGTTTGATTGGTCTCGTTCGGTCGACTCCCCGCCTCGCTCACCTGCCGATCATGGTGCTCACGGTTCGCGATGATCCCGAAGCGATCGAGGAAGCGGGCAGGCTCGGTGCAAACTGGTACACGACGAAGCCGGTCAACTGGCTGCGGTTCCGTTTGCACATGCAGCAGGTGATGACGGGAACTTTCGGCCGTGCGCCCGTCGCACCGCTGACTGGAGTTGGACAGTCCAACGAACCGCTACACCGCTAAGCGTCGAGCCTTCATCAGCTATCGCGGGGCGGTATCGTTGACCTTGAGCGAGAGGATGTAGGCGACGACGTCGCGCATCTCCGAGGTGGTGAACGAGACCGTCGGCATTGCCGGATGGGGCGGCAGGATGATCGCACCGATCAACCGGTCGCGCGACTGACCTGCCCGGTTGGCGATTGTGAAGAAGCTTGGAATGTCTGCGGCAACTGGCGCACCCGGGGTCGAGGCGACGTTGTGGCAGACCGCGCAGAGCCGCTCCGCCAGTTCGTGCCCGCGGCTCGGATCGACGACCTGAGCGGATACGGGCGTTGCGATGGCAGCGCCGGCAAGGACGACAGACATCCAACGGCACGGGTTTCGAAGCATCGCCAACTCTCCGGTTTCGCGTTGTCCCGGCGTCCATACCATCAGATCGGCAGGAACGGCGCCATGAGCTGAGGGGGCAATTTTCGATTTCGAAGGCAAAGCGGAGCTATCACATCTCGACCGATAGCCCCCTCGCATCTCGAATATCATCAGGCGGCACGATCCCGACGCCGGATTCGGCGATCTTAGGCGCGAAAATGACGCGGGCCGCTTTTTTGCTAGACGCCCGGTAGCGGTCGCGAAAGGGCGGGAGCCTGCGAGCGATCGCGACGCCACGCCGCAGTGGCACGGCGTAGGAATGTGCGTGCTGAAACGCCAACCCCATTGGGGAGAAATCGGGGCGAGCGGCACCAATCGGCGCTGGCGGCGGAGGCAGTCTGGCGCGAACCTGTCTCCGACGCGGCAGGCATGGAAACTGGGCCAAGTTCACGTGTTTTCGACGGATTTTGGGGCGGCGGAAAAGGTCTAACGACGGCTGACGAGACGCTTTCTCGTGTCTTTTCGGCATGTTGTCCAGTCTGGCCTGCCAGAATGCGCGGCCCGGAAAACACGCGCATAACACGGGCCGAACAAGCGCCAAACGGGTGCCGAAAGCGTGCCAAACGGGCGCCGAGCACGATGCCAGCAGGCGGCTATCACGTCGAACACGGTCAAACTGGGGGCGGGCAGCACTGCCCATCCTGACGAGGCTCGGCGCGGCCGAGACGTCTGCGCACGGCACACAGGGCCGGGCCCTGCCGCGCTTGGCCCCTACCAAATCCGGCCCCATTGCAGGTTTCATTGGTGCGCCGTATATTGACCCTGAATGATGCTTCTTTTTCATCCGGAGCCGAGGTTGGGCAACGTCACCTACAAGCGCGGACAGGTCGAATGGGCGTTGTGGCGCACATTCACGCTGGCGCGCAGCCCTGGCGACGGCCCGCCGCCAATATTCCGGACCCGCATCAAGCGCCTGCTCGATCTCGACCGTGAGCTCGATGCTGGCAGTCTGGATGTCCCGCCGCCCTGCACGTCCGCCTTCGTCGAGCCCGCTGAGGGCGGCAGCGGCGTCGAGGCCCAGTACACGCCGTTCGACGCCTTCTGCCTGGCAATCGCGCTCGACCTGCTCGACGTCGGCTTCAAGCAGGGTGAGATCGTGCTGCTGATGCGCCACCTGCGGGACACGCTGGCCGACTGGTTCGACGATCTCCTGAAGCGGCCGTCGCTGATCGACCGGCAGTCGCATCCGGCGAAGCATCATCCCGGCCTTCCCTCGCTCGCGCGCAGTGGCGGCCGGGCGCCGATCGCGGACGCGCGGGTGTTCCTGATTCTCAATCGTATCGAGATGACCGAGCTGATGCCGGCGATCGAGAGCAGGCCCGGCCAAGCCGTGTTTCTCGAGCCCGAGGTCTGTGAGGGCATCTCCCGCCTGCAGCAGCGCCTCGACGCGTTGATGCCGCGACACCGTCGGACCGTCATCATCACGGAAATCGCCGCGACCGCGCAGGCCGTCGCAATGTTCCTCGACGCTGCCCCGCTCGTTCCCCGTGGCCGGCCGCGGCGCCAACAGACATAGGAAACAGTACAGAGCGGAGAACCGCGCCTTTTTGAAGTATCGAAACGGGTTGTATTCGAGCGGCGGGGCCGCAGCGCCGACGCCGAGCCTTGTGGAGTGAGTGCCATGTACGACGACGATAACAGCGGTCGCGACCGCAATGGCCGCTGGAGGAAGGGTCACTGCCCGAACCCGAACGGCCGGCCGCGCAAGAAGCCGGAAGTCAGCCAGGCCGACGTCAACGAGTTCAAGGAGACGCTGGTCGATGCCGTGATCCAGGGCAAGCCGGCCAAGCTGACGCGCCACGAGCTGCTGCTGCACAAGATGTACGAGCAGGCGCTCAAGGGCAGCGTGCTCATTCAGCGCAAGCTGTTCGACCGCTTCGAGCAGTCCGACGACACGTACGAGGAAGGCGAGTTTCACCTGCGCCACCTCGGCAAGCAGATCCTCGCCCACCACGACAAGACCGGCCAGATCCACGAGGGGCTCTACGACGAGTATCGCCGGCTCTATTTCCTGCTGCGACGACGGGAGCACCACGAGGCCGTGAACGAGCCGATCCGGCAACCGCGCAACCGGACCAAGGCGGCACCGGTCACGCCGACGTGGCGCAAGGGGCCCAAGCCGCAGGCGGTTCTCGACCTCGAGCGGGAGTGGGCTGCGGCGGAGGCGGCCGAGAAGGCCGCACGGGAACGCGCCGACGACGACACTAACGAGAGCTGAGCCAGGGACTCCATCCGGACGCCGCCCCCGCAGGATCGAAAGCACGAGGAACTGAGACCATGACCTTGATCCATCACGACCACATCGAGCGGCTCGCGCCCGCGACCCTGAAGCCCTATGCTGGCAATGCGCGCACGCACTCGAAGAAACAGATCCAGCAGATCGCCCGGTCGATCGAGCGGTTCGGCTTCACCAACCCAGTGCTGATCGACGATGCCAACGGCATCATTGCCGGTCATGGCCGCGTGCTGGCCGCCAAGCTCATCGGCCTCGAACAGGTGCCTTGCCTGCGGCTGTCGCATCTCACCGAGACCGAGAAGCGCGCCTATGTGCTCGCCGACAACAAGCTCGCCTTGAACGCCGGCTGGGACAAGGAGCTGCTGGCGATCGAGCTGCAGGGCCTGATCGAGGCCGACTACCAGGTCGAGGTGACCGGTTTCTCGATCGGCGAGGTCGACGCGGTCCTGCAGGAGGCGAGGGAGGCCTCACCCACCAGCTCGGATTCGCGCGACGATGCCTGTCCCGAGCCATCGGCAGTCGCGGTGACGCGCGCTGGCGACATCTGGCAGCTCGGCCGGCATCGGCTGATCTGTGGCGACGCGCAGGATGCAAGCGCCTATGCGCAGCTTCTCGATGGCGACAAGGTCGACGCGGTCTTCACCGACCCGCCGTACAATGTGAAGATCGACGGCCACGTCTCGGGCCTCGGCGCCACCAAGCACCGCGAGTTCGCATTCGCCTCGGGAGAGATGAGCAAGGAGGTGTTCACGACATTCCTCACGACGACGCTCGGCCATGCCGCGGCGGCCTGCGGCGACGGCGCGATCGCCTTCGTGTGCATGGATTGGCGGCACATGGGCGAGCTGATCACGGCCGGCGAGGCAGTCTTCACCGAGCTCAAGAACGTCTGCGTCTGGAACAAGAGCAACGGCGGCATGGGCACCTTCTATCGCTCGAAGCACGAGATGATCTTCGTGTTCAAGGTCGGCACCGCTCCGCACACCAACACGTTCGGCCTCGGCGACGAGGGGCGCTACCGCACGAACGTCTGGGACTATGCGGGCGTCAACACGATGAAGAAGGGCCGCATGGAGGAGCTCGAGATGCACCCGACCGTGAAACCGGTCGCACTGGTCGCCGACGCGATCCTCGACGTGACCCGACGCGGAGCGCTCGTGCTCGACCCGTTCGGAGGATCCGGCACCACGCTGATCGCGGCCGAGAAGACCGGCCGCACCGCGCGCCTGATCGAATTCGACCCGCACTACTGTGACGTCATCGTCCGCCGCTTCGAGGCCTACACCGGCAAGCGCGCCACGCTCGCCGCAACCGGCGCGGCGTTCGAGGAGGTCGCGGAGGCGAGGGCGGGCGGCACAGAGTTGCGTTGAGCGCCGGAAGCGTTCGTGTCGCCGCGATGTTCCGCATCACCGCATCACCCCACGCGATCCATGAGCCACTCGAACAGGCCGGACTTGACGGCGACGTCGGCCAGGTACTCGCCGGTCCAGAGGTGCACGCCGGGGGCGCCACCCGTCGAGAGCGTCCCGTCGGGCGAGTGGCAGACGAAGAACGTGCGCGTCAGGCCGCTCGAGGCGAAGTAGCTGATGTGCTCGTCCAACGCCGCCTAGCTGGCGCGGGACTTGACCTGGACCGAGGCCACCTCGCCGATGGTCGGCTGCTCGATCAGCAGGTCGATATCCGCCATCATGCCGAAGGCGTGTTTTCAACACGACGTTCCGCCGAGCACCGATGTGCGCTGCCAACCGCCGCGGGCGAAGATGAGGTCGACCATGATCTCGAAGTCGGCGCAGTGCAGCTCGGCGATCATCTGCCTCGCCGACGTGAGCATCGCCGCCCGGGCCGAGGTTGCGACCGCCACGACCGGCTCCTCTTCGGCGTTGATCTTGCGGACCAGACAGTCGGCTGCCCGGACGGCGCAGATCGTGCCGCGGTAGTTGGCGACCTGGGTCAGCCGCGTCGGCAGTTCGTTCATTTGCAGCGGCTCGCCCAGAGTATTGGTGCTGCGCCAGCCGCCGATCATGCGCCGAACCCGTGATGCCGAGCGGTTGTGATCGGTTCCGAGCCACGTTACCTCGGGTTCGGCGAAGCCCCACCAGAGAAGGCCGCCTGCGAACGTGATCCAGAGACAATCGGACCCGAGCGTGTAGCAGTCCTGGACCTCCCGCAAAGAGTCCTTGGCCTTGCCGATGCTCCTCCGGATGCTCGTGAAGTGGCCGAGCACCTTGTCCCAGTCGCCTGCGGCGCAGAGATCGTGCGGAACCTCATGGTAGCCGAGTTGAAGCTCGCCCTGATCGAGGCTCGAGCGGGCGAAGCTGCCGCCGGCGCCGAGCTTGATGTAGCGGACGGTGGTCGGGGCGATCGGGTGCATCTGGGTCGTCTGGTTCATGGATGAGACTCATAGGGTTCATTACCGGGAACGCCAGATCGCTTCCTTCGGCTGTGAAGTCCAGACAAATGAGACTCATCGTCTGTAGATTGATCGACTAAGGTGTCGAAACCCTGTCCGGCATGGACGTGCGCCGCCGGCTAGGGCTGAACCTCAAGAAACTGCGGGAGGAGCAGGGCTTCTCGCAGGAGAGCTTTGCCGACCACTGCGGCCTGCACCGGACCTACATCAGCGGCATCGAGCGCGGCGTCCGCAACCCGACGGTGCTCATCCTCGACAAGATCGCCAAGGGGCTGAAGGTGCCGGCGGGGCAGCTCTTGGACGATTTCCGCGTTCCTGGCCGCAAGCAATAGCGTCCCGAACCCGCAAATAGCGATCTTGACACAGCGTCGACGCAATCGCAGATCAGGGATTGCGTGTGGCGGGTACGCTATTGACTTTCATCTCGATTCCATCGCTTCATCAGCATATGCTGCGCCGTTGGAGCACATTGTTAGCTGCCTTGCTCGTCGCCGCCATTGTTGGCTTGGGTGCGAGCATGTTGCCGTTGGCACCAACCGATGCATTTGCGACAACGTCAGTGGCTGCAACAAAGGCCAATCCTTCGGACGTTCAGTCGGCAACTGCCCGGCCCGCTCAAGTAACCCACCAGCATGGGCACTCTCACGTCCATGATGACGGGGCCCATGGACCCGCCCCAGACTGCCCGGACTGCAACTGTGCCGTGTGCGGTGGCTCCGCCGTGGGCCCGTTCCTCCTGCGGACGCCAATCGAGCTATGGTTGGCTCACAGGATCGAGTTCGTGTCGGCGGGACACGACAACCGCCGCCATCTTCAAGTCCTTTTCAGCCTCCTCAGGCCTCCCCGAATCGCTGCTTGATGTTCCTCGCGTCTAATGACGCGTCTGTCGAACTCTAAGCAGGGATTCTACGCATGAGATGGGCACGATTGTGCCTCGGCCTCATCGTCGCTGCCAGCAATCCGATCTCGGCCAACGCCTCCACTCTGACGCCTGCCTTCGAGGCAGCTGTTGAGCGGAGCGCGGAGATCCAGGCGCTGGTTGCACGCATGGGCGAGCAACTCGCCAAGCGTGATGCGGCCGGAGCACTGCTGCCGGGCGGCTGGTCGGTCAGTGTCAGCACGCAGTCCGACGCGCTGACGACCCGGAGGGGCGCACGCGAGGTCGCGACCGAAGCCGCGTTCCCGATCTGGCTGCCGGGAGAGCGAGGTGCCAGCGCGCAAGCGGCAGACCTCGCATTGGCAGGTATCGAAGCGGAGATCGGCAAGCGTCGCCTCGACGTGGCGAAGATCGTCCGCGACGCCTATTGGGAGCTAGCCGAAGCACGCGAGAAGCTGGCGTTGGCGGAACGCCGCCGTGCCATTGCCAAGGCGCTGGCAGACGACACCAAGCGCCGAACGGCGGCCGGCCAGTCATCCCAGATCGATCAGCATTTGGCCGAAGCCGAACTGAACGACGCGGAGGCTGCCGTGGAAGCTCGGCGCAGCGAACTTCGAGAGGCGCAGATCCGCTTTGAAGGGAAGACCGGCAGGAAGCCTCCCGGGCACTTCAAAGAGTCCGCGGAAGCTCGAAGAGCCACCCACCCCAACGTGTTGGCACTGAGTGCGGCCGTTGCCCGAGCAGAAGCGGAACGACATCTGGTCGAGGTTGTCGACCGGGATCGGCCCGAGTTCGGGCTGACGACCCAGACGGATCGCGGCGACCGCAGCGAAGACTACAACACGCAGCTCGGCGCCCGGCTCAAAATCCCATTCGCCTACGAGGCCGTCAACGCACCGAAGCGTGCTGCGGCCGATGGGGCGATCGTTGCTGCGCGGGCGGAGCTGGTGGCCGCCGAGCTGGCTCTGAAGACCGAGGTCAATGGAGCTCGCGCCCGACTATCAGGGACTAGGCAGCAACTTGCTGCGCTCGAGAAGCGGTACACACAGCTCTCGGCGGCGGTCATCCTGATCGAGAAGGCCCAACAGGCAGGTCAGACGTCACTCAGCGAGCTTATCCGCGCGCGTGTCCAGATGTTCGACGCCGCCAACGCGCGTGCGCTCGCCCGCATCGCTGTCGACCGCGCCCAATCCGACATCAATCAAGCTCAGGGTATCGAGCCATGAAGCTTATCTCCGCCTTCGTACTTGCTTTCGCTTGCTTCTCGTCGCTGGCCTACGCGGGCCCCGGGCACGACCACGGTGACGGAGGGGCTTCGGTGCAGGCGAGTGCGGATATACCGCGGCTCTCCAGCGTCACGGCCGATCTCGAACTTGTGGCGACCGCCGAAGGCCACAAGCTGACGGTCTATCTCGACAACCCTGCTACCAACGAGCCGATCGACGGCGCGACGATCGAGGTGACCGCCGACGGCAAAGGCAAGGCCATGGCGAAGCCGGTCGGCCCGGGTGTCTACGAAGTCGACGCGGACTGGGTCGACACGCCGGGCGTCAAGGCGCTCGTGTTCACGGTGACGACGCCGAAGATTGCCGACCTCCTCAATGGCACACTCGACATCCACGGCCCCGAGCCGGCAGCGGCTGCACCGCCGCTCGACTTCAAGGCCCTGATGGGACGCGTGGAACTCTGGGTCTGGTCGGCGATCACGGCGGCGCTCGGCTTTTTTCTGTCCTTCGCTTTCCGTCCCATGCGGGCACCGGATGACGATCCAGCGGCGGCTGCGCTGCGGATCGAGCCCAATGTCGCCGGGTCCATTCGCCAGGCTGCCGCCCTTTTGATTGTCATGGCAGCGGGATTGGCATTGGTGTCGAACCCGTCGTGGGCTGGTCCTGGGCACGATCACGGTGGCGGAGAGAGCGCCGCACCGACGGGCGGCAACGTTCCGAGACGCCAAGCTGACGGATCGGTTTTCATGCCCAAGCCCGCGCAGCGTCTGCTGCGCATCCGGACGCTCGAAACCTCGGCGACGACCGCACCGCGAGCAGTGGAACTGCTCGGAACCGTAGTGTCCGATCCAGCGGCATCAGGCCGCGTCCAGGCGCCATTCGCCGGGCGCATCGAATTGACGAACGCCGGCATCGCGTTCGTCGGACAGCGGGTCAAGCAGGGCGACGTGCTCGCAGGGCTGGTGCCGACGGTGAGTTCGGTGGAGCGAGGATCGGTGCAGCAGCAGCTTGCAGAAATCGACGGCAATATTGCACAGGCTGAGCAGAAGGTCTCGCGTCTCGGCAAGCTGGTCGGCAGCGTGCCACAGGCCGAGATCGATCAGGCACGCGCCGAACTGACGGCACTGCGCGAACGCCGCAAGGCGCTGTCACCGTCGCTGTTCGGACAGGAGCAGTTGCGCGCTCCCGTATCCGGCATCATCGCATCGGCGAACGTGCGCGCGGGGCAAGTGGTCGATGCCCGTGAGGTGCTGTTCGAGATCGTCGATCCGGACAAGGTATGGATCGAAGCGATCGGCTTCGCGAGCGTCGATGAGAAAAGCATCACGGCCGCAAGCGTTGGCGGTCAAGACAGCGCTCCCATCGAATTGAAGTTCCTCGGGCGCGCGCCCGAGCTGAAGCAGCAATCGCAGCCGCTGCTGTTCAGCGTCGAAAAGCCGGGCAGCGGGCTCGCGATCGGGAAGTCGGTGACCGTGGTCGCTCGGTTGAAGGCCACCCAGCCCGGCATCGTGCTGCCCGAGGCCGCTGTCGTCCGAGCGGGCAACGGTCTGCCGCAGGTCTGGACCAAGTCCAACCCCGAGCGGTTTGTCGCCAAACCCGTGCGTACCGAACCTCTGGACGGGCAGCGCGTGCTGATCACCGACGGTCTCGCTCCCGGCTTGCGGATCGTGACCGAAGGCGCCGAGTTCGTGAACCAGGTGCGGTGAGGGTTCAACATGTTCGACGCCATCGTTCGCGGCAGCCTAGCCAACCGACTGTTCGTGCTGATCGGCGCGATCGTCATCATGCTCTATGGCGCCCTGACGCTGACCAAGCTACCGGTCGACGTGTTCCCCGATCTCAACCGGCCGACCGTGACGCTGATCAGCGAAGCCGAAGGCCTCGCGCCCGAGGAGGTCGAGCTTCTCATCACGACGCCGATCGAGACGGCGATGAACGGGATGCCAGGCGTAACGCGCGTCCGCTCGGTCTCGGGCGTCGGTCTCTCGATCGTCTACATCGAGTTCAGCTGGGCGACCGAGATCTATCTGGCGCGCCAGCAGGTGGCCGAGAGGATGCAGCTCGTGCGCGAGCAGCTGCCGCCCAATATCCACGCCCAGATGGGGCCGATCTCCTCGGTCATGGGCGAGATCATGCTGATCGCCATGTCGAGCACGACCGAAAGCCCGATGAAGCTGCGTGAGCTTGCCGACTTCGTGGTGCGTCGCCAGTTGCTCACTGTACCCGGCGTCTCGCAGGTCGTGCCCATCGGCGGGGAGGTGCGCCAATACCGTATCGTCCCGGATATGCGGCGGATGGCCAGCCTCGATATCAACTTCGAGGCGATCGAAAAGGCGCTGAAGTCGTTCGGCGGCAATACCGGCGGCGGTTTCGTCGATCAGCAGGCGCGCGAATTCCTGATCCGCAACATTGGCCGCACCACCAAGATCGAGCATTTGCAGAACCTGGTGGTCGTGTACCGCAAGGGTCAGCCGATACTGCTCAATCAGGTCGCCGAGGTGGATTTCGCGGCCAGGACCAAGCGCGGCAATGCAGGGCTCAACGGCCAGCCGGCCGTGATCCTCGCCGTTCAGAAGCAGCCGACCGGCGATACGGTGACGATCACCAAGGAGATCGAGCGCATGCTGCCGGAGTTGCAGCGTGTGATGCCGGCGGGTGTGCGGGTTACCGACATCCAGTTCCGTCAGGCGACGTTTATCGAGACGTCTATCAACAACGTGAAGAAGGTGCTCGTCGAGGCGCTCATCGTCGTAGCCGTGGTGCTGTTCGCGTTTCTGCTCAACTGGCAGACCACGTTCATCTCGCTGATGGCGATTCCGTTGTCCGTACTGATGACTGTCATCGTGTTCCAGCTCTTCGGGTTGTCGATCAACACCATGACGCTCGGCGGCCTCGCCATTGCCATCGGCGCGCTGGTCGACGATGCCGTCGTGGGCGTCGAAAACATCTACCGCCGCCTGAAACAGCATCGCGCCGCATCCGGCCATGACCACAGGTCGGCAATGGAGGTCGTCGCATCGGCCACCAACGAGGTGCGCTCGGGCATCCTCTACGCCACGGCCATCATCATCTTCGTCTTCATCCCGCTTTTCGCGCTGTCGGGCATCGAGGGGCGCCTGTTCTCGCCGCTCGGCGTCGCATTCATCGTGTCGATCGTCGCGAGTCTGTTCGTGTCGATCACGGTGACGCCGGTGCTCGCATACTGGCTGTTGCCGCGCATGAAGCGCATGGCCGAACACGAGAGCCCCGTCGTGCGTATCCTGAAGCGCTGGCAGGAGCGCGGGCTCGAGTGGTGCTTCGATCGCCCGACCTTCGTCGTCGGATTCCCTATCGCGGCAGTGGCAGCCGCAGCATTCGCAGGCACGCTGCTGCCGCGCGCGTTCCTGCCCTCCTTCAACGAGGGCACCGTGCTTGTGAGCGTTATCCTCCAGCCGGGCATCAGCCTCGCCGAGAGCGACCGCATCGGCGCCATTGCCGAGAAGATCGTCAAGGAGGTGCCAGAGGTTCACTCGGTCGGCCGCCGCACGGGCCGCGCGGAACTCGACGAGCATGCCGAGGGTGTTCACAACAGCGAGCTCGATGTCGATTTGAAGCGATCAGAACGCAGTCGCGAGGCTGTCCTCGCGGATATCCGGAACCGGCTGTCGGTGCTGCCGGCCAGCATCATCGTCGGCCAGCCGATCGCCCACCGCCTGGATCACATGCTGTCGGGCGTGCGTGCCCAACTCGCGCTCAAAATCTATGGCGACGACTTCGACACGCTCCTGGCTCTGGCCGCCGAGTTCGAAAAGCGGCTCAAGGGTGTTCGCGGCGTGGTCGACCTGCAGACCGAGAAGCAGGTGCGCATCCCGCAGCTCCAGGTGCGCGTCAACTACGACGCCGCCGTGCGCTACGGCTTGACGCCCGCTGCCGTCACCGAGGCACTGGAGACGCTGTCCAACGGCCGTGTAGTGTCTCAGATCATCGACGAAAGCCGCCGGTTCGACGTGGTGTTGCGCCTCGCCGACCGCGATCGGACGACCCGTGCCTTGGCCGAACTTCTGGTCGAGACCCCAGCGGGTCGCGTGCCGCTCAAGACATTCGCCGAGATTATCGAGACCGACGGCCCCAATCAGGTCCAGCGCGAGGACGGACGCCGCCGCATCGCCGTGTTCGCCAACACCGATGGCTCCGACATGGCGGCCATCGTGGCTGCGATCCGCCGGGAGATCGAAGCGACGAAGCTGCCGCAGGGCTACTTCACGCGGCTCGAAGGACAGTTCCAGGCGCAGGAACAGGCTTCGCAGCTCATCGCGGCGCTGTCCATCATCTCACTGCTCATGATCTTCGTGGTGCTCTATTCGCGCTACAAGTCCGCCGTGCTCGCGCTCATCATCATGGGCAACGTGCCGCTCGCGCTCATCGGCAGCGTCATAGCGCTGTGGATCGCCGGGCAGCCGTTCTCGGTTGCGAGCGCCATCGGCCTCATCACACTTGCCGGCATCGCAACCCGCAACGGCATCCTCAAGATCAGCCACTACATCAACCTCGTCTTGTTCGAAGGCGAGCGGTTCGGACGGCGTATGATCATCCGAGGCACTTTGGAACGGTTGACGCCCGTGCTCATGACGGCGCTCGCCGCCGGAGTGGCCTTGATCCCGCTGATGATCGGCGCCGACGAGCCAGGCAAGGAGCTGCTCAATCCGGTTGCCATCACCATCTTTGGCGGCCTCGTCAGCGCAACGCTGCTGGATGCCTTTCTCACGCCGACCTTGTTCCTTCTCTTCGGTCGAAAGCCGCTCGAGCGTCTGCAGGAGACCGAGGGGGAGCTGGCACACGCCGAAGCCTTCTGACGTTCAACCAAGGGAGTACCACCATGCTTCGCAAGTTAACATTTGCCGCAGCCATCGTCGCCACATCGGCTGTCGCTGCTTTCGCCGCTGGAGACCACAAAGGCAAGCACGGCGGCAAGGTCGTGGAAAGCGGCCACCATCATCTCGAGCTGATCGCGGCCGATGGCTCGCTGACGCTCTACGTGCGTGACGAGGCGGACAAGCCCGAGGACGTGACGAAGGCCAAGGCCTCTGCGACCGTACTCGCTGACGGCAAGACCGAGGCGGTTGATCTGCAGCCGGCTGCCGGTGGCGTTTTCAGCGGCAAGGGGGCGTTCAAGGCCGCCAAGGGCGCGACCATCGTGATCACGCTGACCATGCCCGATCACAAGCCGGAGCAGGCACGTTTCAAGCTCGACTGACCAACCGATGATGTCGCGCCCTCGAAGGGGCGCGACATCCTTCTGAAGTGGAGAACAACCAAGATGCCAAAGATCATCAGTCTTGCAGTCTTGACGGGGCTTTCGCTGCTCGCGGTGCAGGTCACCTCCTATGCGCACGAGCTTCCCTGGCGCGCGGGAGAGCTCCGAAGAATCCCCTATGGTTCGTGTGCCAAAGGGCCCTGCATGTATCTTGCTGACTGGAGCCCGACACGTCCTCACTGCCACGTCGACGGCGCGGTAGTTCGGGAAAAAAAGGACTGCGAACGAGCTGGGCTACCCTGGCGGTCAGGGGCGCGACCGGACGATGATCATGGCACTCACGCTGGCCGCTTCCGGTAAGCAGGGGGATCAGCACAGTTACCTAATGGTGACTGTGCTCGTGCCGCTCGCCGCTGGGGAGGCCGCTATCACCCTTGCCTCTGAACTCCGAGAACGCCTGCCGCAGGATAAGGAACGACGAGTTCAGGAACAATGCGGCCATCGCGGCGGCCACGATGAGGTCGGGCCAGGCCGAAGCCGTTGCCCAGACCGCAACGGCGGCCATCATCACGGCGATGTTGCCGATCGCGTCATTTCGCGAGCAGAGCCAGACCGATCGGACATTGGCGTCGCCGTCCTTGTAGCGGCGGAGCAGCAGCACACTGGTGACGTTCGCCGCCAACGCCATGAAGCCGATCGTCCCCATGATTTCGGCTCGCGGAACGCCGAGGACGAGGACGTGATAGACCGTCGATCCCGCGACCCACAGGCCCATCACGGTCAGGCTGGCCCCCTTGAGAATAGCGGCCATCGCCCGAGTCCTCAGGCTTGCGCCGATCACGGCAAGGCTGAGGCCATAGGTCAGCGTATCGCCAAGGAAGTCGAGTGCATCTGCCTGCAACGCTTGCGAACCAGCAAGGTGTCCACCGGCCGTCTCAACGACGAACATGCCAGCATTGATTGCGATCACGATCCACAGCGCACGCTTGTATCGCGGGTCAATGCCATCGAAACTGGGATTGCCGGAGCAGCCGCACGCTCCCGCCGCTTCGCAATGATCGCTCATGATGCGTCTCCTCGAAAGTCCAGTGATGGCACCCTACGTCCTACAGTCACTAGAGGATCAAGAGGTGAGTAATGGCCACTTACGCGATCGGTGCGGTAGCGCGGCGGACGGGCGTGAAGGTCACGACGATCCGCTATTATGAGAGCATCGGGCTCTTGCCACGTCCGGAGCGCACGGCATCCAATCGGCGCACTTACGGTGAGCTGGAGCTGCAACGTCTTGCCTTCATCCGCCATGCGCGCGAACTCGGGTTCGAGATCCCGGCGATCCGCGATTTGATCGGTCTCGCGGACACGCCCACCGCATCATGTGCGGACGCTGACAGTATCGCCCGGCAGCATCTTCATGAGATCGACAGCAAGCTCGAGCGATTGCAGGCTCTTCGGGTCGAGATCCAGGGCATGGTCGATGCGTGCTCGAGCGGTCGGGTCGCCACGTGCGGTGTGATCGGGGCGTTGTCGGAGAAATCCATCGATAGTGGGCGGGCCGTGGTATCGGCAGATGAACGATGCGGCCCCCGCACAGATCTGCCGCTGGCCAGCAAGCCGGTTGAAGCGGCGTGTGGCAAGGTGGTCAGACGGTAACATGATTACTTTCCGCCTAACCATTTCTGGCATGCGCGCGACAACGTGAACGCAACCTGCTGCCGAAACCTTGACCTCGGACGCCAAGAGAGGATGATGCGGGCTGGGAGGCATGGTCTCGTGTCCTTGCTGCGTCTCGTCGTTGTCTTGCTCGTCGCGCTGGCGGTAGTCAGCGCGCCGCTTGGCTCTGCCCTCGCCGGACCACATCTGGCGAAGCACGGGGCGACCGATCAAAGTGCGGCCACGCCAGAACATCACGACATGTCCGACATGGCGGAGATGACCGACTGCGAGAAGATGATGGGCAAGTCGGATTCCTCCGATTGTCCTTGCTGCGATACCGGAAAATCCTGTCCGCCCGAGGCTTGCCTCGCCAAGTGCTACAAGATCTTCGGCGACTTGCCTCGTCCGCCCCTGGTGCGATTGCTCGTCGCGCGGTCGCCCGTATCGGCCGAGCCCGACCGGCCGCCGAAGCGATCCATCCCGCCTGCGACGCCGCCTCCCCGAACCTGATCCATCGATGACGGGCCCGCTGCTGCGGGCATCGGCGCATGGGCGTGTGCCTCTGCGCCGCGCGCGTCCGGCATGGTGCCGGCGCGCGTCAACACTCATTCGATAGGATCAGCCGATGACCCTTCACACAGCCCTTCGCGCCGGCCTGATCGGTCTCGCGCTCTCGGCGAGCGCCGCAAGCGCGCTCGCCGGCGCAGCGGACTACGAGTTCCAGCCGCTCAAGGTCGACGTCAAGAACGGTGCCGGCAGCGAGCTCGCCGTGCGCTTGGTGCATAAGCCGACCGGCAAGCCCGTCCCTGGTGCGGTGCTATTCCGCACGCGCCTCGATATGGCCCCCGACAACATGGCCGACATGACGGCCAACCACGCGGCCATGCCGTCGGCCGACGCAGGCGTCTACGCCTTCAAGGCCGATCTCACCATGGCCGGCGGCTGGGCCTTCCGCATCATGGCCAAGGTGCCGGGCGAGGCCGAGACGGTCGAGGGCGTCGTCGTGTTCCGGGCCAAGGACTGAGGGGCGGACATGCGAACGCCCGTCAAGCGGGGGATCGCCGTTGCGGCGATCCTCACCGCGCTCCTTGCCGGCTACCGTCTCGGAGCCGGCAAGTGGCCCGATCCGCGCGGTTCCGATACGAGCCCGAAGCCCGACGTCGCAACCAAGTCCCCTGTGCCGCCGAGGGATCGCAAGGTGCTCTACTGGAGGCATCCCGACCGCGACACCGAGTTCGCCCCGGAGCCCAGGAAGACCGGCGACGGCCGCGACTACATGCCGGTCTACGACGACCAGGAGGCCGACTTTGCCGTAGCCAAGCCGAAAGCGCCACCGAAGCCGGCCAATGGCGCTCCGCCGAAGATCCTCTACTACCGCAACCCGATGGGGCTTCCCGACACCTCGCCCGTGCCGAAGAAGGATCACATGGGCATGGACTACATAGCGGTCTACGCCGGCGAAGCGGAGGATCACGGCACCGTCAAGGTCAGCATCGCCAAGATCCAGCGTTCCGGTGTCCGCACCGAGCCGGCGGCTTTGCGCCGCCTCGTGCGGCCGATCCGGGTGCCGGGCGTCGCCAAGCCCGACGAGCGCACGCTGCTGACCGTCGCGCTGCGCGCCGACAGCTTCATCGAGAAGCTCCATGTCAACGAGACCGGGCGGCACGTCAAGAAGGGCGAGCCGCTGTTCCGCGTCTACAGCCCGGACATGGTCAAGGTGCAGGTCGACTATCGCATCGCGGTCAACGCCAGCGGCAACCGCGACGAGAAGGGCTCGTTGCAACGACTGCACAACCTGCAGCTACCGCAGGCGGTCATCGACGAGCTCAAGCGCACGCGCGAGCCCGTCATCTCGTTCGACTGGCCATCACCCGTGTCCGGCGTCGTCATGCAGAAGAAGGCGATCGAAGGAATGATGATGAAGGCGGGTGACGAGATGCTGCGCCTCGCCGATCTGTCGTCGATCTGGGTGGTCGCCGACGTCGCCGAGCAGGATCTGGCCCAGGTCCGCATCGGCTCCAAGGCGAAGGTCACCTTCCGCGCCTTCCCGAACGAGGCGTTCGACGGGCGCGTCAGCTTCATCCTGCACGAGCTGGAGATGGCGACCCGCACGGCCAAGGTGCGGGTCGAGGTCGCCAATCCCGATCACCGCATCAAGCACGAGATGTTCGCGGACGTGGAGATCAACGCAGGCGACGGCGAGCCCGAGCGCCTCTCGGTGCCGGTGTCCGCCCTGATCGACAGCGGCAACCGCCAGGTGGTGATCGTCGATCGCGGCGAGGGGCGCTTCGAGCCCAGGCCGGTCAAGGTCGGTCTGCGCGGCGACGGCTACGTCGAGATCGCCAGTGGCATCAAGGCCGGCGACAGCGTGGTCGTGGCCGCGAATTTCCTGATCGATGCCGAGAGCAACCTCAAGGCGGCGCTGTCGGGCTTCACCGCCGAACCCGCTTCGCCACCCCGGGAGCGCAAGCCATGATCGCGCGTCTCATCCGCTGGTCGGCTTCGAACCTGATGCTCGTCCTGATCGCGACCGTGCTCGCGACGGGAGCGGGGCTCTATGCGGTGACCAAGGTGCCGCTCGATGCCATTCCCGATCTCTCGGACACGCAGGTCATCGTGTTCACGGAGTTCTCGGGCCAGGCGCCGCAAGTCGTGGAAGATCAGGTCACCTTCCCGGTCTCGACCGCCATGCTGTCGGTGCCGCGATCGAAGGTCGTGCGCGGCTTCTCGTTCTTCGGCGTCTCCTTCGTCTACGTGATCTTCGAGGAAGGCACCGACATCTACTGGGCCCGCTCCCGCGTGCTCGAATACCTGTCGGCGGCAACGCGGAACCTGCCGCAAGGCGTGGTGCCGACGCTGGGGCCCGATGCTACCGGGGTCGGCTGGGTCTACCAGTATGCCGTCATGGCCAGGAAGCGGACCCTCGCCGAGCTCAGGACCACGCAGGACTGGCAGGTGCGCTTCGCGGTCGCCAAGGCCGAGGGCGTGGCCGAGGTCGCGAGCGTCGGCGGGTTCGTCCGCCAATATTCGGTCGTCGTCGATCCGCGCCGGCTGCGCGCCTTCGACATCCCGCTCGCGAAGGTTCGCGAGGCGATCCGCGAGTCGAACATGGACGTCGGCGGCCGCGTCGTCGAGCTGGCCGAGACCGAGTTCATGGTGCGCGGACGCGGCTACCTCGAGGGCATCGCCGACATCGAGTCGATCGTATTGAAGGCGGAAGGCGGCACGCCCGTGCTCATCAAGGATGTGGCGCACGTCGAGCTCGTGCCCGACGAGCGGCGCGGCGTCACCGAGCTCGACGGTGAGGGCGAGGTCGTGTCCGGCATCGCCGTGCAGCGCTACGGCCAGAACGCGCTGTCGGTCATCGGCAGCGTCAAGGACCGGCTCGCCGAGATCAAGGGCAGCCTGCCCGAGGGCACCGAGATCGTGCCGGTCTATGACCGCTCCGATCTCATCCATCGTGCGATCGCGACGCTCAAAACCACGCTGATCGAGGAGAGCGTGATCGTCGCCCTCGTCTGCTTCGTATTCCTGCTGCACGCCCGCAGCGCGCTGGTGGCCATCGTCACGCTGCCGCTCGGCATCCTCGTCGCCTACACCTGCATGTGGGCCTTGGGGCTATCGTCCAACATCATGAGCCTCGGCGGCATCGCGATCGCCATCGGCGCCATGATCGACGCGGCGATCGTCATGATCGAGAACGCGCACAAGCATCTCGAGCGCGCGCCTCCCGACAAGCCGCGCACGGAGGTGCTGATCGAGGCGGCGAGCGAGGTGGGTCCGTCGCTGTTCTTCTCGCTCCTCGTCATCACCGTCTCGTTCCTGCCGATCTTCGCGCTCGAAGCGCAGGAGGGACTGCTGTTCAAGCCGCTGGCTTGGACCAAGACGTTCGCGATGGCGGCCGCCGCCATGTTGTCCGTCACGGTGGTGCCCGCGCTGATGATCCTGTTCGTGCGCGGGCGCATCGTCCCCGAGCACCGGAACCCGGTGAACCGCATCCTGATCCGCGCCTATCGGCCGGTCATTCAAGTTGTGCTCAGAGCGAAGGGCGTCACTATCGCTGTTGCGCTGGCCACACTCGCCGCCAGCGTCTGGCCGGCGACGAGGCTCGGCTCCGAGTTCATGCCCAACCTGAACGAGGGCACGATCATGTACATGCCGACGACGCTGCCCGGGCTGTCGATCACAAAGTCGGCGGAGCTCTTGCAGATCCAGAACCGCATCATCAAGACCTTCCCCGAGGTTCAGAGTGTGTTCGGCAAGGCGGGACGAGCCGCAACGGCCACTGATCCGGCACCGACAGAGATGTTCGAGACGGTCATCAACCTGAAGCCGGAGAGGGACTGGCGGCCGGGCGTCACCATCGACAGCCTGATCCAGGAGATGGACAAGGCGCTGCAGTTCCCAGGGGTCTCCAACGCCTGGACGATGCCGATCAAGGCCCGCATCGACATGCTGGCGACCGGCATCCGCACGCCCGTCGGCGTCAAGGTGATCGGGCAGGACCTCAAGGTCATCGAGAGGCTCGCGCGTGAGATCGAGGCCGCGATCAAGACCGTGCCCGGCACGTCGAGCGCCTTCGCCGAGCGCATCATCGGCGGCTACTATCTCGATATCGAGCCCGACCGACGCGATCTCGCGCGCTACGGCCTGACGATCGCCAACGTGCAGCAGGTCGTCGCGTCCGCGCTCGGCGCCGAGACCGTGACGACGACGGTCGAAGGGCGCGAGCGCTATGGCGTCAGCGTTCGCTATCCGCGCGACGTGCGCTCCGACCCGCAGGCGATCTCGCGCGAGGTGCTGGTGCCGCTCGCCAACGGTGCCTCGATCCCGCTCGGACAGGTCGCCAAGGTCTCGCTCGTCCAGGGTCCGGCGTCGATCCGCACCGAGAACGCGCAGCTTGCCGCCTACATCTTCGTCGACGCCCGCGAGCGCGATCTCGGCAGCTATGTCGCCGACGCGAAGCAGGCCGTGGCCGCGTCGGTCAAGTTCCCGCCCGGCTACTATGCCGTCTGGAGCGGCCAATTCGAGTACTACGAGCGGGCGAAGAAGCGCCTCGCGGTCGTGGTGCCACTGACGCTGCTCGTCATCCTGCTGCTGCTCTACCTCAACTTCCGGCGCATGACCGAGACGCTGATCGTCATGCTGTCGCTGCCGTTCGCGCTCGTCGGCGGGCTGTGGCTGATGTGGTGGATGGGCTTCAACCTGTCGGTCGCGGTCGCGGTCGGCTTCATCGCGCTCGCCGGCGTCGCCGCCGAGACCGGCGTCATCATGCTAATCTACCTCGATCACGCATGGCAGGCGCAGCAGGTGAAGGCGGCGGCCGAGGGTCGTGAGGCGACGCGCGCCGATCTCGCGGCCGCCATCATGGAAGGCGCGGTCGAGCGCGTGCGCCCGAAAATGATGACCGTCATCGCCATCATGGCCGGCCTGGTGCCCATCCTGTGGAGCCACGGCACCGGCTCGGAGGTCATGCAGCGCATCGCCGTGCCGATGATCGGCGGCATGGTCTCGTCGACCATCCTCACCCTCGTCGTCATCCCGGCGATCTACGCGATGGTGAAAGGCTGGCGGCTGTCCGCACCGGCGCAGAGTGAGCTGTCGGCGCAACATGGCCGACCGACGGCGTCCTGAATTGATCTGGGCGAGCTCGGTGCGGCCGTCGCCGCGCCGGGCCCGCGTCGAGCGACCTACATCATGCAGCCCATGCCGGTCAGGAGCTGATCGGCCTTTTTCTGCTGATCCGCGCTGAGGCCGGTGTACAGCGCGGCCAGGGCCGGCTTGATCTCCTTCAGCGCCAGCGTGCGCTTCTCCATCATGGCGATGCGTACGTCGAGCCGCTCGACCGGCGATTTCGCGTCCATCATCGACATCATGGTTTTCTGCATGTCCTGCATGCCCGTCAGGTTTTTCCGGATTTGTGCTGCGTAGGCTTCCCACGCCGCGTTCTGGGCCTCGGTGATGGCAAGCTCAGCCTTCAGGAAGGCGATCCGTCCCTCGGCATGGCTCGTGCCCCCGCCCATCATCGGGCAGTTGGCCATCATGTCCATCATGCCTGGTCCCATCATCCCGCCACCCATCATCCGGCCCATCATGCCGGGACCCATCGTGCCGCCTGGCATTGGGCCCTGCGGCTGCGCCTGGGCTGCAGCACCACCCGGGTGATGCGGATCAGGCGCAGGCTGCGCCAATGCGGTGCCGCTGATTAGAAGTCCCGCCAAGACAGCTACAGCGGTGAATTGTGTGAAGAATTTTTGCATCACGATCTCCTTCGGTTGGTCTCGCAGGGGGCGACGGGCTGTGTTTGGTACGTCGTCGAGCCGATGGTTTACGGTACGTGTGTAGTTTGTGACCTCTGTATTAGGGCTGGGTGCCACACCCACCGCTCCCAGTCGCCTCTACAGTGACAGGGAGCCGGCCCCGAGGACTCTAGCCGCGCGCCGGTAACCCAGCGTGTCGCGTCTATTACAAATTGTGTCAGGCCAGCTTCGCCGGGATCGTCACTTCGCGGCGGCACTCTGATCGCGCCACGGTGCGCGGCCGACTGCGAGCCACAGAGCCAAAGTAGGCACGATGATCCACTGGAACAGAGGCGCCAACCCCGTGCCCAGCACCGGCAGCGTCGGCATGAGATCCGAATACGCCCAGCTCCTGCGAACACTGACGTTCAGCCATTCGCTGTAGATCGTGTACCCGACGCCGAGAAGCACGATCAGCAGCCACACGCGGCGGCTTCCCGCCACCGGCCATGTCGGTCGACCGAGAATCGCGAGTGATACCAGCAGGGAGAGCCCAGCGATCATCAGGTCGCCCACGGTGCAATGGACGACGGCGAAGGCCTGTTCGCGAAGCGTGCCCTTGGTCCACAGTGTGTAAAGCGGCAGTTGCAGGATCTCCCATACGAGGTGCAAAACCAGCGACGCAGCAAGATACCGGCGCAGAGCAAGCGGCCAGTCCGGGCATTGCCCATCCTTGAGGTTCATATCGGCCCCTTTGTCTGAGCTATGCTTCGTGCGGCACTGGCGCGAAGCCGAACATGAGTGGCAGGCCACGTCGGGACAAGTCGGAACCGCGTTATGAAACACTTTGAAACAGGACCGATACCGGGCGATACGAATGTTGCGCTAAGATTCCGGCGCCACAACTGACCGCTAGCCATGACAACCAAAGATCCCGAACTCAGCTCACAGCCCTCTCCTGCAGGTAGCGACGGGCACATCCTGATCGTCGATGACGACGCGCAGATCCGTCAGCTCGCAGGAAAATTCCTGCGCGAGCATGGGCATCGCGTGACCATGGCCCGTGATGGCCGAGAGATGCGGCAGGTCCTGGAGACGGCCGCCATCGACCTCGTTCTGCTGGACATCATGCTGCCGGGCGGCAACGGTCTCGATCTTTGCAAGGAGATTCGTACCCGCTCCTCCATCCCCATCATCATGCTTACGGCACGCGGTACGGAGACGGACCGCATCGTCGGGCTGGAGATCGGTGCCGACGACTACGTCGCAAAGCCCTTCAACCCTCGCGAGCTTCTGGCCCGGATCAATTCGGTCCTGAGGCGCACGCGCAATCAACAGGGCGCGGGACATGAAGGTGGCGGTCATTTGCTGCGGTTCGAGGGGTGGTCGCTCGATACGCGACGCCGGGAGCTCAATGATCCGAACGGCGTGGTCGTCGACCTTTCGACCGGAGAGTACGACCTGCTGCTGACGTTTCTCGAACTGCCGCAGCGCGTTCTCACGCGCGATCAGTTGATGGACAGCGCCAAGCACCGGATGGCGACCGGCTTCGACCGGGCCATCGATATCCAGGTGAGCCGGCTGCGCAAGAAGCTCGGCTCGGACGAGGACGGCCAGAACATGATCAAGACCATCCGAGGGTCGGGCTACATGTTCGTGCCGGCGGTCACCCGGGCATGATCCGCGCGCTCGATACGATCGTGGCGCGCGTCATCCTGGTGTCGCTGCTCGGCATCACGCTGGTGCACGTGTTGAGTCTCTGGACCTACCAGAGGGCCTTGGATCAGGAATTGTCGCGCGCGCATGAAGCGAGCCTTGCCGAGCGCCTCATCTCGATCCAGCGCAGCGTCGCATTGGCACCGCGCGACCAGCGGGAGGCACTTGCGCACGACTTGTCCGGCGGGCCCATCGAGGCGCATTGGAACTCGAGCAGGGGGGCCGTTGCAGGCGGTCCCGGCGTCGAGGCCTGGACCGGCCTCGGCGAACAGATCAGGAGGTTCGCCGAGAACATGACGAGTGGCGACGTCGTCATCGGCACCAGCACCGATCCGCACGTTGCGCTGCTCTCGATTCGGTTGCCCGACGACAGCTGGCTCAACGTGAGCCTGTTCGCGGCGAGCCCCGCTCGCGGGACCGGTCACGGCACGCTGCTCTCGACTAGCCTGATGGCGCTCGGGGTCGTGCTCATGTCGCTCCTGATGGCGCGCTGGCTGACCCGTCCGATCCGGGAAATTGCCGATGCCGTCACGCTGCTGTCGCCAGATGACGCCGCGTCCTCCGTCCCCGAAGCTGGCCCGCGCGAAGTGCGTCACCTCGCCCGGTCATTCAACGACATGAGACGGCGCATTGCAGAACTCGTCACGCGCCGGACGCAAGCGTTGGCAGCGGTGTCGCACGACTTGAGAACGCCGCTGACCCGGCTTCGGCTCCGACTGGATGATCTTGCGGATCCCGCACTACAGCGTGCCATGGCGACCGACATCGACGAGATGGAAGAGATGGTCGAGGCTACGCTCTCGTACCTCAAGGGGGACCAGCCGGATGAACCTCGACGCGCTGTCGACCTGGTAGCGCTGCTCGAGACGATCGTCAACGACGCACGTGACATGGGTCGCGACGCAGAGCTGACGGCGCCGGCTCATCTCGTCGTAAACACCGGGATGCTCGGCATGAAGCGGGCCCTCTCCAATCTCGTTTCGAATGCCTTGCGCTACGGCACGCGGGCTCGGGTCGAGGTCCGCCACGTTGGCGATGACGTCGTCGTGACAATAGACGACGATGGCCCCGGCATTCCGCCTGAAAAGCTCGATGCGGTTCTCGAGCCCTTCGTGCGTCTCGAAGAGTCTCGCAACTTGACCACCGGCGGCGTCGGGCTGGGGCTCACCATCGCAAAGAACAATATCGAGGCGAACGGGGGCAAGCTGCGTCTGGCCAACCGCGATGAGGGCGGTCTTTCGGTGACGGTCGTCCTGCCGGCCGCAATGTGAGCAAGAGGTTTCCGGCTGCATCAAGCAATGCCGATGCAGCCGGAATAGGGTGCCCTAACGCCGTTCTTGACCTCAGCCACCGCTCTTTGTCTGATCCTCGAAGTAGCAGTCCGACCACTTTTTGCAGTGATCGGCACTCGCCGCAGTGGCGACGCCGGTGAGCGACAGGATCAGAATGGTACCAACGAGAATGCGTCTCATGATGAACCTCCATTTGCGGCGTGATTGTTGCTGCTCCGGCAAACTGCACCACACCGTCAAAGAGAAACGGTGAGCATCTGCGAAGCCTGGTCACAATAGCAAAGCCCTGTTTCACCGTTATTTCTGCCGCATTCCAAATTGTTTCACGGTTCGCTTTGCTGCGATCACCCGGGTCGCTGCCCGTCGCGGAGGCGGCGCGAAACAATTTGTTACAGTCGCGAAACGCGCAGTCACGCGACGCGGGTTAGGGTCGGCCTCGATCGGTTGTTACGAACGAGAGGCCTCATGCGGTTTCCGCCCACCAAGCTCGCGATGTCGCTGCTCTTGTCTGTGGCGATACTCCTTGGCGCCGGGTCGGCTCACGCCCATGAGGGGCATGACCACGGCGCCCCACCGCCTCCGACGTCGAGCACAATCGCGCCACGCGCAGACGCGTCGTCGGCCGACCTGGAGCTTGTCGCCATCGCGCGCGGCAACAAGCTCGAGATCTATCTCGACACGTTCCGCGGCAATCAGCCGATCGACGGCGCCGAGATCGAAATCGATTCCCCCGGAGGGATCTTGAAGCCGGTTGCGGCAGGTCCGGGGCTTTACACCGTTGCCGCTCCGTTTGCGTCAAAGCCCGGCAACCACGATCTTGCCATCACCATCTCGGCGAACGGTGTCGTCGATGTCTTGACCACCACACTCAAGGTCCCGCTCTCGACGCAGCCTCAGGCGGTAGCAGCGCCGCGCCCGTGGTGGGGCGTCGATCCAGCCATTGCCAAGGATCTGTCTCAGCGCGTCGGAGAGCCCGGCACGTCACTCTTGCTGACCCTCGGACTGGGATTCCTGACAGGCATCGCCGTAACCGCCTTGGCACTTCGACGGCGGCGTGCGGCCGTCGGCCTGATCCTGCTGGCCGCCTTGTCGTTCGCAACGCCGACCGGTGCGTTGGCCGATACTGGGCCCCGGGCGTCTGCAACCGGGATAGCGGCGCGCGATGTCTCACAGCGGTTCCCGGATGGAGCGCTGTTCGTGCCGAAGCCGACACAGCGCATCCTCGGATTGCGCACGATCTTCACCGAGCAACGGGCCCATCGCCGCGCCATCGAGCTGCCCGGCCGGATCATTCCCGACCCGAACGCCAGCGGGCTCGTTCAGGCCGCAGTGGGCGGCCGGTTGCTGCCGCCGCCTGGTGGGTTCAAGCCTCTGGGCACCTCGGTCAAGTCGGGCGACGTCCTGGCCTATGTGCATCCGCCGATCAGCTCCGCCGATCTGACGACGCAGCAGCAGCAGGCCCGCGAGTTGGATCAGCAGATTTCCGTCGTCTCTCGCAAGGTCGAGCGGCTGCGCGCCATCGAGAAGATCATCGCCAGAGGTCAGCTCGAGGACGCCGAGCTGGAATTGAAGGGCCTGCACGAGCGGCGGACAAACCTGGCGCGCGCCAACAAGGAGCCGGAACCGCTCGTCTCCCCTGTCGGCGGTGTCATCGCCGCTTCGAACGCCGTCGCAGGCCAGATGGCCGAGCCCAACTCGATCATCTTCCAGATCGTCGATCCGGCCCGCCTCTGGGTCGAGGCATTGAGCTTCGAGCCGCAGTCGACCAACGGCTCGGCACAGGGGCTTTTCGCAGGCGGCAAGTCGATCGAGCTCGCCTACGTCGGCACCGGGCTCGCCGACCGCAACCAGTCCGTCCCGGTGCATTTCTCGATACGCGGCGACACGAATGGTCTGCGCGCCGGCCAGTTCCTCACGGTTCTGGCGACCACGACCACGGATCGCGCGGGGATCGCAGTGCCGCGTGAGGCAGTCCTTCGCGGTGCCAACGGTCAGAGCATCGTCTACGAACACAGCAACGCCGAGCGCTTCGTTCCACGCGAGGTGCGCATCGAGCAGCTCGATGCAGAGCGCGTCTTGATTGTCGCTGGCATCGAGCCCGGCAAGCGTGTCGTCACGACCGGCGCCGAGCTTCTGAACCAGATCCGCTGAGGGGGCTCGCGTGTTCACCTTTCTCGTCACAGCGTCGCTCCGCAATCGGCTGCTCGTGCTCGCGCTCGCGGCCGTGATGGTGCTCTACGGCGCCTTCACGCTGCAGCGGCTGCCGGTCGACGTGTTTCCGGATCTCAACCGGCCGACCGTCACGATCATGACCGAGGCGGAGGGACTGGCGCCGGCCGAGGTCGAGCAACTGGTCTCGTTCCCGATCGAAACGCAGATGAACGGCCTGCCCGGCGTCTCGCGCGTGCGGTCGGTGTCGGGTGTCGGGTTGTCCATCATTTATGTCGAGTTCGAATGGGGAACCGACATCTTCCGCAACCGCCAGCAGATCTCCGAGCGTCTCGGCCTCGTCAAGGAGCAGCTGCCCGCGAACGTGACGCCGCAGATGGGGCCGATCAACTCTATCATGGGCCAGATCCTGATGTTCGCGGTCACGGCCGAGACGGCCGACCCGATGGAGGTGCGCGAGATCGCCGATTTCGTCATCCGGCCGCGCCTCCTAACCATACCGGGCGTCGCCCAGGTCATTCCGATCGGCGGCGAGGTGAGGCAGTTCCGCGTGGCGCCGAACACCCCCGCCATGCGCGCGCTCGGTGTCACGCTCGAGCAGATGGAACGCGCGCTCGAGCGCTTCGGCACCAACAGCGGTGGCGGCTTTGCCGACCAGTACAGCCGCGAATATCTCATCCGCAATATCGGACGCACACTCAAGCTCGAGGACCTGCGCGACGTCGTCATCGCCGCCGGGGGCGGCCGCTCTGTCTATCTGCATCAGGTCGCGGAGATCAGCTTCGGCGCTCGCCTGAAGCGCGGCGAAGCAGGGTTCATGGGCAAGCCCGCCGTCATCGTCTCGGTCGAGAAGCAGCCTGCAATCGACACCGTCAAGCTGTCGGCAGAGGTCGAGCGCGCCCTTGCCGAGCTCAACGCGACGATGCCCAAGGGCATCAAGATCGACAACATCGTCTTCCGTCAGGCCAACTTCATCGAAACCTCCATCGGCAACGTCGAGACGGTGCTGGTCGAAGCCGTGGCTGTCGTTGCGATCGTGCTGTTCCTGTTCCTGCTCAACGTTCGCACCACGTTCATTTCGCTCACGGCGATCCCGGTCTCGATCCTGATCGCGGCGATAGTGTTCTATGCCCTCGGGCTCTCGATCAACACGATGACGCTCGGGGGCCTGGCCATCGCCATCGGCGAGCTGGTCGACGACGCGGTCGTCGACGTCGAGAACATCTTCCGCCGCCTGCGCGAGAACCGGGAGCAGGGCAACCCACGTTCGACGTTCGACGTGGTGGTCGGCGCCAGCCAGGAGGTCCGCTCCGGCATCGTCTACGCGACGATGATCATCGTGCTCGTGTTCGTCCCGTTGTTCGCCCTGTCCGGCATCGAGGGGCGGCTGTTCGCCCCGCTCGGGCAGGCCTACATCATCTCGATCCTCGCCAGCCTCGTGGTGTCGATCACGCTGACGCCGGTGATGGCCTACTACCTGCTGCCGGGCCTGAAGCGGCTCGACGAGCACGAAGGGTGGCTCGTCCGCACGCTGAAGCGTGGCAACCGGGCGCTGCTGGCGTGGTCGTTCGCCCATCCGCGCACACTCATGATCGGCGCCACGACCGGTGTGCTCTCAGCGCTGATCGCGGCGATCGCGCTGCCGCGCGCCTTCCTGCCGCCGTTCAACGAAGGCACTCTGACGATCAACACGCTCTTTCAGCCGGGCATATCCCTGGCCGAGAGCCATCGCGTGGGGCTGATCGCCGAACGCCTCATCATGGAGGTTCCCGAGGCCAAGCTCGTCGCGCGCCGCACGGGCCGCGCGGAGCTGGACGAACATGCCGAGGGCGTGCACTCCTCGGAGATCGAGGTCGATCTCAAGCCCAAAGGACGCACCAAGAACGAGATCATCAGCGACATCCGCAGCCGCCTGTCGGTCCTGCCGGCAGCAACCAACATCGGCCAGCCTATCTCGCACCGGCTCGACCACATGCTGTCCGGCGTGCGCGCCCAGATCGCCGTCAAGATCTTCGGCGAAGACCTCGATACGCTGCGCGGGCTTGCCGAGGACGTGCGGCAGCGGCTTTCGAAGATTGCCGGCGTCGTCGACCTCCAGGTCGAGCGTCAGGTGCGCATTCCGCAACTCGAGATCACCGTCAATTACAAGAAGGCGGCGCTCTATGGCCTGCAACCCGCCAAGATCACCGAGGAGCTTGAGCGGCTCTCGAACGGGCGGCTGGTCTCGCGCCTGATCGACGGCTCCAAGCGCTTCGATCTCGTCGTGCGCCTTCCCGATCGGACGCGCACAACTCAAGGGCTCTCGGACCTGCTGATCGAGACGCCGGTCGGCTGGATACCGCTGCGCCAGGTCGCCGAGGTCAAGGAGACCGATGGTCCCAATCAGATCCTGCGCGAGAACACCAAGCGGCGGATCGTCGTCCTCGCCAACTCTGACGGCGCGCGCGACATGGCCGCGATCATCGCCGACATTCGCCGCGAGCTTGCTAGCGCAAAGCTTCCCACCGGATTCTTCACGAGCCTGGAAGGCACCTTCCAGGCCCAGGAGGAATCGATGCGCACCATCGCCGGCCTGTCGGTGATTTCACTGGCGATGATCTTCGCGATCCTCTACAGCCGCTATCGCTCGGTCCTGTTCGCGCTCATCATCATGGGCAGCGTGCCGCTGGCGCTGATCGGCTCGGTGATCGCGCTTTGGTGGGCCGGTCAGCCGCTCTCCGTCGCGAGCATGATCGGCTTCATCACGTTGACCGGCATCGCCACGCGCAACGGCATCCTGAAGATCAGCCACTACATCAATCTCGCCATACACGAGCGCCTCCCGTTCGGGCCCGAACTCGTGGTGCGCGGCAGCCTCGATCGCCTGACACCGGTCCTCATGACGGCGCTTTCTGCCGGCATCGCGCTCGTGCCGCTGATGATCGGAGCCGACGCCCCCGGCAAGGAAGTCCTGAGCCCGGTCGCGATCACCATCTTCGGCGGCCTGATCAGTGCGACGGCTCTCGACACCGCGCTGACCCCGCTCCTGTTCCTCCGCTACGGCCAGAAGCCCTTGGAGCGCCTCGTCGCGCAAGCTCACGCCGCCGCGGCGGACAAAGTTCATCCCGGCGCCAGCGTGCGCCCGATGGAAGCCTACTGACGTCAAGCAACCCAGGAGATCGATCATGAACCGGACTCATCTTGCATTGCTGTCGCTCGCCGCTGCGCTCGTGGCGGCACCTGCAGCGTTCGCCCACGAGGCGGCCAAGGGGAAGAACGGCGGCCTGAGAGTCGATGCCGGCAAGTATCACGCCGAGCTTGTCGTCGATGGCACGTCGGCTGTCGCCGTGTTCTTGAGCGATGCCGATGACAAGCCGATCCCCACTGCCGGCTTCAAGGCCAACGCCATCCTGGTCATCGACGGGAAGTCGCAGCGTTTCGAGCTCGTGCCAGCCGACGGCTCGAAGCTCACAGGTACCGCGCCGGCACCTGTCAATCCCGGTGCAAAGGGCGCGATCCAGATCACCGCGCCTGATGGAACCACGGCCCAGGCCAAGTACTAAGCCGTCCTGCCAAGGAGATGATCATGAGCACCACAACGATGAACCGAGCAATGAGCCGCCGGGCCTTTATACGATCGGGTATCGCCTTCGGTGGCGTCGTCACGACGGGCATGCCGATGTTGCCGGCGTTCGCCGCCGCGCCTGCATTGAAGGTCTACTCGCGCACGATCGAGGTCAACAAGCGCGCCGCGAGAGTCTTCAGCGTAGCTGCAGGGAACGGAAAGAAGGGCATTTTCGCGAACGAGGGAGGCCGGCTGACGGGAGCCCTGCTCAATGCTACCGATGAGCCCCTGCAGATGCATTGGCACGGGCAGATCAAGGCGCCCTTCGAACAGGATCGGGCGCGGCCGGGCGGCGGCGCCGTTTCCCCGGGTCAGGCGGATGTGCACGATTTCGAGCTGACGGCCGGCACCCACTGGATGCATTCGCATACGCTTTCCGAGCAGCAGATGCTGGCCGCCCCCATGGTGGCCCGCGAGAAGGATGCCGGTGACGTGCACGACGTGGTCATCATGTTGCACGACTTCGCCTTCCGATCTCCTCAGGAGATCCTGGCCGAGCTGGGCGGCAGCGATGCCCACGCAGGGCATGGTGGTGCGCCATCGAGCAAGGCGAAGCCGCCGCCGCAAAGCATGCCCCAGATGCAGCATGGTCCGGGCATGATGCACGCCATGCCCGGACAGGGCAGCGGGCCAATGATGGGCATGACGCACGCCAATGACGTGCGCTACGACGCGTTCCTGGCGAACGATCGCACCTTGGATGACCCCGAGACGGTGACTGTCGAAAAGGGTGGCCGCGTTCGGCTGCGAATCATCAACGGCGGTACCGCGACGGCATTCTTCATTTCGACGCCAGGACTGACGGCACGCTGCATTGCCGTGGACGGCACGCCTTGCCAACCGGTGGAGGCACCGGCCTTCCCATTGGCACAGGGCCAACGCATCGACCTGATCGTCGAGATTCCGCGCGAGGGTGGTGCTTTCCCGGTCCTGGCGCAGGTCGAGGCGGCGCAGTTCGTGACCGGCATCGTCTTGTCGACGCCGGGCGCAACGATCAGCAAGCTTGCCGCGACCGCGGACAAGCCGCAGGGCATGGTCGATCTGGGTTTCGAGGCGCTGGTCAGGGCCACCGGTCCGCTATCGCAACGGCAGCCGGACAAGGCGTTCATGGTGATGCTGGGCGAGGAGCCGGGGTATCGCTGGACCATCAACGGCAAGGTTCATGGCGAGCACCAGCCGTTCGAGGTGCGGCGCGGCGAGCGCGTCGAGATGACCTTCATGAACCCGACGATGATGATGCATCCGATGCATCTGCACGGACACCACTTCCAGGTCGTGGCCATCGGCGGTCGCCGCTTCCCCGGAGCGGTGCGAGACACCTTGATCGTCCCGCCTCATGCACCGGTGACGATTGCCTTCGACGCCGCACAGAAAGGCGCATGGCTGCTGCACTGCCATCACCTCTACCACATGGCCACCGGCATGATGACCGAGGTCCGGATCGCGTGAGGCGCCTTCAGCGCTTGGGTTCGGACGAGCGTCGAAGGTCATGTCCGATACGAAGGAGGAACGATCCATGATGAACGATGGAATATTGTGGGGCATGGGTTCCGGGCATCTGCTCGGCGTGCTCGTCGTCGCACTCGTCATTGCCGCGCTCGTAAAATACGTGTTCTTCCGGTGATGACTCAAGTTTTCCGTTCCGGGCCTCGCGCGTTCGACGCCGCGCGGCATTCCGGTCGGGCCCGCCGAGTCCGTGCACTACGGCTGGTGCACCGCGCTGCTGCTCGGCCGGCAATTCCACACTTTCGCGGGATGGCGAAAGGAGCGGGCAATGGGTAAAGATCATACGTCGCGCATCAAATCCATTCGGGTTGACCAGCCGAGTAAGCGATCGGCAAATCCCGTAGGCGACAAGGCCGCGTCGCCTTCAAGCATGCCAAGCCGCGCAAGTGACGCGAACGCGCGTCGACCGTCGAGAGCCGGCCGTGCCGCAACCACATACCCTTCCGCGTTCGATCTGCTCGACTACCAGCGCGATGTGCTCGAGCGCACGATTCTGTTCTTCGACACGATGCGCCGGCGCGCGAACGCCATGTTGGAGCATGAGCAGGCCGGCTTGCCGCCGCTGCTCAATTTCAAACACGAACTCATACTTGATGCGCGGACGTTCGAGCAGCCGGTCAACTATTCGCTCTTGCGTATCACCGATGTCGGCGACGATTGCTGGGAGGCGTGCGTCGATCCGGCCAAGCCGCCCGTCATCGTCATTGATCCGCGCGCCGGCCACGGTCCCGGCATCGGCGGCTTCAAGCGGGATTCCGAGGTCGGAATCGCGCTGCATACGGGTTATCCCGTGTATTTCGTGGTGTTCTATCCCGAACCTTGCCCGGGCCAGACGCTCACCGATGTGCTGGCCGCACTGAGGCGGTTTGTCGAGGCGGTGGCGGCGAGACACGGGGGTTGTGCGCCGATCCTCTACGGCAATTGCCAAGCGGGATGGGCGGCAGCGATGCTCGCCGCGCACTGCGATGGCTTGACCGGACCGATCGTCCTGAATGGGTCGCCGCTGTCCTACTGGGCGGGCGAGCCCGGCGTCAATCCGATGCGCATCGCCGCCGGGTTCGTCGGTGGGGTGTGGCTGACGCACTTCCTGTCGGACCTCAATGAGGACCGATTCGACGGCGCGTGGCTGGTGCAGAGCTTCGAGAGCCTGAAGCCGGGCAACGCCATCTGGGACAAGTACGCCAACCTGTTCACGCGCATCGATACGGAGCAGGCAAGGTTTCTTGATTTTGAGCGTTGGTGGGGCGGCTTCTACCGTCTGAGCGGCGAGGAGATGGTCGCGATCATCGAGAACCTGTTCGTCGGCAACCGACTCGAACAGGGAAAGGTGCGCGTCGATGAACACTGCGTGGCCGATCTCAAGAAGATCCGCAGCCCGCTCGTCATCTTCGCATCTTACGGCGACAATATCACGCCGCCGCATCAGGCGCTCGGCTGGCTGCCGGCGATCTACGCCACGACCGACGAGCTGAGATCTGCGGGGCAGCGCGTGGTCTATCTGACCAACCCGCATGTCGGTCATCTCGGCATCTTCGTCTCGGCGAGCGTCGCTCGTTTCGAGCATCGCGCCATCCTCGAGAATCTGGATGACATCGAGGCGCTGGTGCCGGGCCTCTACGAGATGAAGATCGACAATCCGACCGGCGATCCTGACTGCGAGCGTCATCAGTATGTCGTGCGGTTCGAGCCCCGCCGGATCGAGGACATTCAATTCGCATATGCCTCGCGCGGCTTCGAACGCGTGCGCGACATCTCGGAAATGAACGAGAACATCTATCGAGCCTTCGTCAGCCCCTGGGTGTGTGCCATGGCAAATCCCTGGATGTCAGATGCTCTCAAATGGCTGCATCCGATGCGCGCGAACCGCTACGTGTTTTCGGAGCGCATCCTTCCGTGGATGGGAGTGTTTGAGGTGCTCGCCGATGCCGTCTCCAGTTCCCGACATCCGCTGCCTGACGAGCACCCGCTGCTCGCACAGGAACGCCGGCAGATCGAGGAGATCTCTGCGTTATGGGAGACTGTTCGCCGCATCCGGGACGCGGCTCTTGAGCGGGCTTTTGAGATCGTTTTCGGAGACCAGGATGCGCGGAAATAATGCCAAGTACGATCGGCGCAGCGCGTCTCGGCACGCCGGGGTTAGCGAGGCATCACGACCCCATGCGACGCTCACTTATGTTTCGGCCGCCTGTTGGCCGGCGGCAACGACCACGGAGGATGAGACTATGGAGATCGTCGATCTGAGAGGCCGCAAGGCGCTCGTATTCGGCGTGGCGAACCGCGACAGCCTGGCATGGTGGGCCGCGAAGCACTTGCGCGCCGCCGGTGCCGAACTCGGACTTACCTATCTCAACGACAAGGCCAAGGCTTTCGTGGAGCCGTTGGCGGTCGAGCTTGGCGCGGCGTTCCTGGAAAACTGCAACGTTTCGACGCCCGGCGAACTCGAGGCTGTGTTCGAGCGGGCGAAGACCCAATGGGGCCGTGTCGATGTCGTGTTTCACGCTATTGCCTGGGCGCGCAAGACGGACCTGCATGGACGGCTTGTCGATTGCTCGGCGGAGGGATTTGCGGAATCCATGCAGGTCTCCTGTCATTCCTTCATTCGGATGGCAAAGCTGGCCGAGCCGCTGATGGAGACGGGCGGCAACCTCTTGACGCTCAGCTATTACGGTGCCGAAAAAGTCGTCGATCACTACAACGTCATGGGCCCCGTCAAGGCCGCGCTCGAAGCCTCGGTTCGCTATCTCGCTCATGAGCTCGGTCCGAAGGGTATTCGCGTCAATGCCATCTCGGCAGGTCCGATAAAGACACGAGCGGCATCGGGCATCGAGCATTTCGACGAATTGCTGGCTGGGGCGGCCGCCAAAGCCCCTTTGCGCCGCACGGTTGACGCCTGTGAGGTCGGCAAGGTCGCCGTCGTGCTCGCCTCAGACTACGCGGCATCGATCACAGGCGAGATTATCCACGCTGATGCGGGATTTCATATCGGCGGCATGGTTCTGCACTGACGGCGTCACGGAGGTGCTTTCTCGCCGACCATTATCGGCCGAGCGATCCGTGCATATTCTGAGGACGATTGACGGCAGAGGCCAGGTAAGGAGCCCCGAATGACGGAAACGAAATTGAGGCTCGCAGGCCGGAGCGACGAAGGCGAGCGGGCGGGCGCCCCGGCGAAGTCGGAGCACATCACGCTGCGGATTGGCGGCATGACCTGCGCTCACTGTCCGCCGGCCGTGGAGAAGGCATTGTTGGCCGTGCTTGGTGTGCGACATGCGCGCGTCAACCTGGCAACCGGGAACGCGCATGTCGGATTTGATCCGGCGGCAGCCAAGGTGGCCGACCTGGTGCAAGCCATCCGGCGTGCGGGATATGCCTGTGGAACGGCCAAGACGCGATTGCCGATCGCGAACATGCATTGCAGCTCATGCGTGCTGCGCATCGAGCTTGAGCTCAAGATGATGCCAGGTGTCGTCAAGGCGGAGGCGAGCACGCTCACCAACGCTGTCGACATCGAGTACCAGCCGGAGCGGACATCGATGGATGCCCTGAAGGCCGCGATCGGGCGCGCCGGCTATCGCGTCTCTGAGCCGAAGCACGCTGCCGATGCTGAGCCACTGAGCGCCGAGGAGGCCGCAAGCGCGGCCGAGTACGACCTGTTGATGCGCAAGTTCTGGTTCGCGGCGGCGATCTCGGTTCCGGTGATGCTTTTCAGCTATCCGGATCTCATTCCCGGTTTGCGGGACTGGATGCCGATGGGAAGCGGTACGCGGCGCGTGGTCTGGGCGCTGCTCGGCGTCATCAGCCTTCCCGTGCTCGTCTGGTCGGGCTCGCAGTTCTTCACCGGCATGTGGGATGCATTGAAGCATCGCGCCGCCAATATGCACACGCTGATCGCGATCGGCATCAGCGCGGCCTATCTCTATTCGATCGTTGCGGTGGCTTTTCCGCGGCTGTTTCCCGACATGCGGCTCGCCGAGGTGTTCTGGGATGTGACGACGGTCGTGGTCGCGCTCGTGGTGCTCGGCTTGGCGCTTGAGATCAAGGCCAAGGGCCGCACCTCAGAGGCGATCAAGAAGCTGATCGGTCTGCAGGCCAAGACCGCGCGCGTCTGGCGCGACGGTAAGGAGATCGAGATCCCGGTTGAGGAAGTACTCGTTGGCGATGTGCTGGTGGTCAAGCCCGGCGACAAGGTCGCGGTCGACGGGGAAATTCTGGAGGGGTCGAGCGCGATCGACGAATCGATGATCACGGGCGAGTCGCTTCCCGTGGAGAAGGGGGTTGGCAACGAGGTCATCGGCGGAACGCTCAACAAGACCGGCAGCTTCAAGTTCAATGCGACCAAGGTCGGCAAGGACACGGCGCTCGCCAGCATCATCCGCCTGGTCAAGGACGCGCAGGGCTCGAAGGCCCCCATCCAGCGTGTTGTGGATGCGGTTTCGGGCTACTTCGTGCCGGCTGTGATGATCCTCGCCATCGCCGCTTTCGTCATTTGGTATCTCGTCGGCCCCGAGCCGCGGCTTGTCTATGCGACCATCGTGCTGGTCACGACGCTCATCATCGCGTGCCCCTGCGCGCTCGGCCTGGCGACACCGACGTCGCTGACCGTCGGCATCGGCAAGGGGGCGGAAAACGGCATCTTGATCCGTTCCGGTGATGCGCTGCAAAGCGCCGAGAAGCTCAACGCTGTGATTCTCGACAAGACCGGGACGATCACGCGCGGCGAGCCTTCGCTGACGGACGTGGTCGCCAAGGGTAGCGACGAGGAGACCGTGCTACGGCTCGCGGCATCGCTTGAGCGCGGCTCCGAGCACCCTCTAGGTGAAGCGATCGTCAAGGGCGCCGAGGCGCGCAATCTCGCGCTCGTCGAGGCGAAGGACTTTGGGGCCATTCCGGGCCATGGCGTCGGCGGACGCATCGAAGATCGCGCTATCCTGCTTGGCAATGCCAAGCTGATGCGGGATCGCGGCATCGGCATCGACCATCTCACGAGCGATTGGGAGCGCCTGGCGGGCGAAGGCAAGACGCCGATGTACATCGCGTCCGACGGCAAGGCGCTCGGTCTCGTCGCGGTCGCCGATACGGTGAAGCCGGACTCCAAAGTGGCCATCGAGCAGTTGAAAGCGCTCGGGCTCGAAGTCGTGATGTTGACCGGCGACAACGAGCGCACCGCCAAGGCCATCGCGCGCCAGGTCGGCATCGACCGAGTGCTGGCCGACGTGCTTCCGCAGGACAAAGCGCACGAGGTGCAGAAACTGCAGCTCGAGGGCAGAAATATAGGCATGGTCGGCGATGGCATCAATGATGCGCCAGCCCTCGCACAGGCGGACGTCGGCTTTGCCATCGGTACCGGCACCGATGTCGCCATCGAGGCGAGCGACATTACGCTGATCAAGGGCAGCCTCACCGGTGTCGTAACGGCGATCGCGATCAGCAAGGCGACGATGCGCAACGTGCGCCAGAACCTCATCGGCGCGTTCGGCTACAACGTGCTCGGCATCCCTGTTGCGATGGGCGCACTCTACCCGTTCTTGGGTCTCCTGCTGTCACCGCTGATCGCGGCAGCTGCGATGGCCTTCAGCTCCGTCACCGTCGTCACCAACGCCAATCGGCTCCGCTATTTCGAGCCGGGGAGGAATGCGTCATGACTGCCGATCGCTGGTTGGTCCTCGTTCTCGGTCTCTCACTCGTCGCGTTCATCGTCTGGTTCTTCTGGCTCAAACGCACGGCCGGAGCGCGCGCGGCGGAGGTTTCCGGCGGCTATCAGGAAGCGATGATTCTGGTCAAGGGCGGCTACACGCCCGACACGATCATCGTCCGGCACGGCAAGCCCGTCCGGCTCAATTTCCGGCGCGAGGAAACCGCTTCGTGCTCGGACAAGGTCGTGTTCGCCGACTTCAACAAGAGCGCCGAGCTACCGACCGGCGAGACCGTCGCTGTCGAGTTCTTTCCCAAGGAGCCCGGCGAATACGCCTTCGCATGTCCCATGGGGATGTTTCGCGGCCGTCTCATCGTCGAATAGGGGAGGGCACCTCAATGACACACAACCACTCGCAACACACGCGCCATGACGGCTCCCAAGGCAGCTTCTGGACCTCGAGGGTGTTCCTCGTCTTTCTCGGGTTCACGGCCATCGCGATCGTTCTCCTGTGGGAGGAACACAAGGTCCACATTCTCGGCGTCATCCCGTACTTGTTCGTCCTCGCCTGCCCGCTGATGCACATCTTCATGCATGGCGGACACGGCGGGCATCATCACGGCGGCGGCACGACGAACCGCAAGACGGGCGAGCGTGAGGGAGGCAACCCATGACACAAGACACCCCAGCCTATGGCCTGTGGGGCCTCGTGCTGATCAACTCGGCGATCTTCATCATGTTCGCATTCACCTTCTTCAAGCCGCAGACCCCGCGGGACTGGCGCTCGTTCAGCGCCTTCAGCGCCTTCCTCGTCGCGCTGTTCGCTGAGATGTACGGCTTTCCGCTCACGATCTACTTCCTGTCGGGCTGGCTGCAGTCGCGCTATCCGAACGTCGATTGGTTCTCGCATGACGCAGGCCACCTGCTCGAGATGTTGCTTGGGTGGAAGGCGAACCCGCATTTTGGACCGTTTCACGTGCTGAGCAATGTGCTCATCATCATGGGCTTCCTGGTCATCTCGGCATCCTGGCGCGTGCTCTACGATGCGCAGCGCAAGGGCGCGCTGGCAACGACCGGGCCTTACTCCTACGTGCGCCACCCGCAGTATGTCGGCTTCATTGTCGTGATGTTCGGCTTCCTGCTGCAGTGGCCGACGTTGCTGACGCTGGCGATGTTCCCCGTGCTGACCTGGATGTATGTCCGCCTGGCACGAAGCGAGGAGCAGGATGCGATTGCGACGTTCGGCGCGGCCTATCGCGCCTATGCCAGGGACGTGCCCGGATTCATTCCGAGGCTCGGCCGGATCTCCGGCAGGGAGTCGAACGAGACGCCCAATGGCCGGTAGGGAGTATCATTCACTCGAGCGCAGCAAGCGCACAACCGAACCGCTGAGTGCGGTCAATCCAGAAGGGGAGCGACTGTCGTGACAATGCCAGGCTCACATGCACACCGGCCGGCATCGGGTGCCACCGCCCGCTCAATGATTGAGTTCGTCGGGGCACATGGCGCGCCCGTCGTGCTGTCCGTCCTGCTATGGTGGATGCTGTGGTGGGGGCACACGCCCAACGTACAGACTACGGACGAGGCCATGCGGCACGTGTTCTGGGTCGGGGTCATCGCCCTCGTCTATGTGGCCTTGCAGGCGCGATCCGTGCTGGCTCAGCCGCGCCGAGGCGTCGTGCATTCGATGATCGGCATTTTGGTGTCATTGTTGCCGTTGTTCGTTGTCGGCTTTGCGATGTTCGAATGGATGCGCGGGAGCCATCCGCTCAACGTGTTCCAAGTCATCGTCATGGCACAGGCCGCGCTCGCAACGCTCATCGATGTCGTCATTCTCAACTGGTTCGGCCTCCGGCTGAGCAAACTGACGGTCGATGCGGTGGAGAGACATCAGCGATAAGCTCACATCAGAGGAGCATTCGACCATGATTTCGATCGGCAAGACCATGTCGCGGCGCGCCACACTCGGCTTGATCGCTCTGGCTACCAATGCGGGCTTCCTTTCGCCTGCGCGATCCCAGAGGCGTTTGCTAGTCGTTGTCCACAAAGATCCGAACTGCGGCTGCTGCACGGCCTGGGCCAGGCATCTCGAGCGCGCGGGCTTTGGCGTGACCATGGTCGAGACGCCTGCGGTGGAGGCGGTGAAGCGGCGGCTCGGTGTCCCGGGCAACCTCGCCTCCTGCCATACGGCGGAACTGGAGGGCTATGTGCTCGAAGGGCACGTGCCGCTCCACGCCATCGAGAGACTGCTCGTGGAACGACCAGAGGCCAAGGGACTTGCCGTGCCGGGCATGCCAAGCGGCTCACCTGGCATGGAGGGTGGGACGTCGGAAGCCTACGAGGTCTTTCTGTTTGGCCCGGGCTGGCAGCACAGCTTCGGCCGCTACCGTGGAACGGAGCCAATATAAGCCGCGCCTCAGATACGGAGAGATCGGCGGTATTCCGGAGCCTTGGCGGTCATATCCGGGTATGCCTTGATGAGGACATTGCCGGCCCGTCGCCAGCCCCCTTGGGCCGCCATTACCCGACAACCGCGCCGGTGCGGTTTGTGTGGCGCTGCCCGCCACTTTCCATTCGACTTCGGCCGGGAAGCACGCATTGCTATGGGTGTGGTCGGCGCCAGAGAGTGCGACGACAGTACAACGGCTCGCCTCGCGAAACGCGGGGCTTTGGGTGGTGCGAGCGCCAATTCCGGCGCCGCAATCAACCGGAGCCGCACCATATGGCCAAATCCCGCCCCCCCAACGTTGCCCAGTCCAACACGAAGCCATCGCCAGACCCGACCAAGAAGCGCGTGACGCGCAACGTGCGACGGCCAGGATCAGCTCGCGCGGTCGCGCCAACGCCGCCAGTTCCGTCCAATGGACCGTCGCAGCGCGCAACGAAACAGAACGCCTGCCTGAGGCTTCTGGCACGGTCTGACGGCGCGACCATCGAAGACCTGAAATCGGCGACCGGCTGGCAGACCCACAGTATCCGGGGATTTCTCGCTGGCACCGTCAAGAAGAAGCTCGGCCTCACGCTCGTTTCGTCGAAGGCGGACGGCGACCTTCGCCGCTATCGCGTTGTCGAAGCGGGAGCGCGCAGACGATGAACAAGAACGCTACCGCCCAACAGCCCGGAGCGGCCGTGCAAGCCACGGACATCGACGCTCAGCTTTCTGCCCTCATGGAACTCGCGCCCGAACAGCTTCGTGTCGCATGGCGGCGACACTATCGCGTGCCGCCGCCACGGGGACTGAGCCGCGACATGCTCATCCGCGCGATTGCCTACAAGATCCAGGAGCACGCCTTCGGGGGCCTGAGCAAATCGACGCTGCGCCGACTGACGACGCTGGCACGCGCGCTCGAGAATCCGGAGGGACAGTCGCGTGAGCCGTATCCGTCGCTCAAACCCGGAACCAAGCTCGTGCGCGAATGGGGTGGGACAACGCATACGGTCCTCGTTCTCGACGACGGCTTCGAGTACCTCGGCCAGTGTTACAAGTCCCTCACGAAAGTCGCTGCGGTGATCTGCGGCCTGCACCGGTCTGGCCCGGCCTTCTTCGGGCTGAAGCGGGCCAAGGCGCGCTTTGGTGGGCGGTCTCGCTCGTCGGACGGTGGGGGAGCGGGCAATGGCTGACGAGACCGGCGGCAAGGTGCGGCGCAGCGGGGTGACCCGCTGCGCCATCTACACGCGCAAATCGTCCGAGGAGGGTCTGGAGCAGGAATTCAACTCGCTCGATGCCCAGAGGGAGGCGTGCGAGGCCTACATCAAGAGCCAACGGCACGAAGGCTGGACGACACTTGCGACGATGTATGATGACGGTGGCATCTCCGGCGGCACGATGGAGCGTCCTTCACTGAAGCGGCTGCTGGCCGACATCGAGGCCAAGAAGGTCGATACCGTCGTCGTCTACAAGGTCGACCGGCTAACCCGATCGCTCAGCGACTTCGCCAAGATCGTCGATGTCTTCGATGCCCAGGGTGTCTCCTTCGTGTCGATCACGCAGCAGTTCAACACGACCACGTCGATGGGCCGCTTGACGCTCAACATGCTGCTCTCGTTCGCGCAATTCGAGCGCGAAGTAACCGGCGAGCGGATCCGCGACAAGATCGCTGCGTCGAAGAAAAAGGGCATGTGGATGGGCGGCAACCCGCCGCTCGGATACGACGTCATCGACAGGAAGCTAATCGTCAACGAGGCCGAAGCCGAGCGGGTGCGACACATCTTCCGGCGTTATGCGGCGCTCGGCTCGGTGCGCCTGCTCAGTCACGAGCTCGAACGCGACGGCATCGTCAGCAAGACGCGGCGCAGCGCGACGGGCGAACCGCGCGGCGCCAAGCCGCTTGCCCGCGGTGCGCTGTACCTGATGCTGCAGAACCGGATCTACCGCGGCGAGATTGTCCACAGGGAGTCGAGCTATCCGGGCGAGCACGCCGCGATCATCGACGAGGAACTCTGGAATACGGTCGCCGAGCGATTGGCCGCGAAACGGAACGAGCGTGAAAGCGGTGCGACCGCGGAGTCCCCGAGCCTGCTCGTCCACCTGCTCCATGACGAGGCCGGCAACCCGATGACGCCGACGCATGCGGTCAAGAACGGCAAGCGCTACCGCTACTACATCTCGCGGGCTCTGGTGACAGGAAGCCGTTCGCAGGTGCCCGGCGGTCGGCGGATCCCGGCCGGCGATATCGAGCAGCTAATCGTCGATCGGCTATGCACGTATTTGACCAATCGCGGAAACGTGCATGACGCATTCTCAGCTCACAGTCATGACGCCGCCGAGCAGGAGCAGCTGATCGAGCGCGCCGCCGAGCTTGGCCGAACCTGGAGGAAGCGGCCGATCGTCGAACAGCGCGTCATGATTTCGTCGCTGCTGGCGCGCATCGACATCGGTGCCGACCGCATCGACATACATCTCGATCGTGCACGGCTGGCTGATCTCCTGCGCGGCGATCAGCGCAGCCGGCCCGTTACCCAATCTGAACCCGGACCGGCGACAGACATGACCGTCCTTTCCGTTCCGGCTCGATTGAAGCGGGCGGGGATTGGCAAGCGCATGGTGATCGAGGGGGCCCATGCCGGCGCGCCCGACGGGACGCTGATCAAACTGGTCGTGAAAGCGTTCGCGCTGCGCGACAAGCTCTTGGCCGGCGACGGCATCAGCATCGACGAACTCTCGGCGCGGGAAAAGCTGACCGGCTCGTATGCGACCCGCCTTCTGCGCTTGACCTTCCTCGCCCCCGATCTCGTCCGCGATATTCTCGACGGACGCCATCCGCCGACGCTCACCGCCAACATTCTCATGGCGGACACGCGGCTGTCACTGGCTTGGAGCGAACAGCGGTTGCGGCTCGCAGCCGGTCGACCTTGATCGACTCCGCTCGGGCAATCATCCGAGTTTGATGAATAGCTGGCACGATCGAGCAACCGGGCAGCCTACCTCACGAGAATGGGGCGGCTCAGGGCGGCGCGGTCGCGCGTCACGCTGCAAGCGTGCTTCCATCAAGAGCGAACGACAGTCTCAGGACTGCGGTGTGCCGGACGCCATCGTCCGTGATCACGTCGCCCAAGTCGTACTACTATTTGGCCGCAAAGAGACACGGGGCCGAAACCGCGCCCGGAAGCCGCACCGAAACCGTCTCGGCCGACCACTCATCGGTTTCGCGACCACGTAACCCGCGGGAACTACGGACAGAGTTCGAATCCCGCCTCAAAACACAAAAAAAGTCTTCAAAATCAATGAGTTATGGCGGAGACGGAGGGATTCGAACCCTCGATACGGTTTTGCCGTATAACGCTTTAGCAAAGCGCCGCCTTCAGCCACTCGGCCACGTCTCCTCGCCAAGCGCCCCGTATAGAGGGCGTCCGGCGCCTTTGCAAGTCCCGGCCGAGGGGTGGTTTAGGCCGGGTGCAAGTGGCCTGGAGCGGCTGCGTCAACGCCAATGGTCTGCCCGCTCCGGGGGGTCTGGGAGACGGGGCGCGCCCCTGGGCGGCGGGGTGAGCAAGATGCCTGGGACGAGTCGCAAAGGCTCGCTTGCGCCGGATGGCGTGAGCGCGTAGCTTCCCGCCGCCTCACCCCGGGCCGACACGCCCGGGCCGACGGGACCGCGGGCGGTGGCACGGCCGGCGCGGGCAAGGTCAGGAACCTGAAAGGTCAGCGCCATGGGCTTCATCGCCGACAGCCTCAACCGCATCCAGCCCTCCGCGACGATCGCCGTTGCGACCAAGGCCCGCCAGCTCAAGGCGGAAGGCCGCGACATCATCTCGCTTTCCGCTGGTGAGCCCGACTTCGACACGCCGCAGAACATCAAGGATGCCGCCAAGGCCGCCATCGACAAGGGCCAGACCAAGTACACCGACGTCGACGGCATTCCCGAGCTCAAGGCCGCGATCTGCGCCAAGTTCAAGCGTGACAACGGCCTCGTCTACAAGCCGAGTCAGATCTCGGTCGGAACGGGCGGCAAGCAGGTGCTCTACAACGCGCTCCTCGCCACGCTGAACCCAGGCGACGAAGTCATCATTCCGGCGCCGTGCTGGGTGTCCTACGCCGACATCGTGCTGCTCGGCGGCGGTAAGCCCGTTTTCGTGCCGACCACCATGGAGCAGGGCTTTCGCTTGCAGCCCGAGGCGCTCGAGAAGGCGATCACGCCGAAGACCAAGTGGTTCCTGTTCAACTCGCCGTCGAATCCAACCGGTGCCGCCTATTCGGATGGCGACATCAAGAAGCTGACGGACGTGCTCCTGCGTCACCCGCACGTGTGGGTGATGACCGACGACATGTACGAGCATCTGATCTACGACGGCCACAAGTTCTATACGCCTGCGCAGGTCGAGCCGGGCCTGTTCGACCGCACGCTCACGGTCAACGGTCTCTCCAAAGCCTACTGCATGACCGGCTGGCGTCTCGGTTATGCCGGTGGCCCCGAGCCGCTGATCAATGCCATGCGCAAGCTTCAGTCGCAGTCGACCTCCAACCCGACCTCGATCACGCAGTGGGCCGGCGTCGAGGCGCTGAATGGCCCGCAGGACTTCATTGCGCGCAACAACGAGGTGTTCGTGAAGCGCCGCGATCTCGTCGTCGCGATGCTGAACCAGGCCAAGGGCATCACTTGCCCGAAGCCCGAGGGTGCGTTCTACGTCTACCCCTCGTGCGCCGGAACGATCGGCAAGACGACGGCGTCGGGCAAGACCATCGCCAACGACGAGGATTTCGTGACGGCGTTGCTCGAGGAGGAAGGTGTCGCCTGCGTCCACGGCGCTGCCTTCGAGGGCAGCCCAGCGTTCCGCATTTCTTATGCGACCGCGACGGAAGTGCTCGAGGAAGCCTGCAAGCGCATCCAGCGCTTCTGCGGCAACCTGCGATAAGGAGCGCACCCCGGCCGCGTTACGTGCCCGCCGGGTAGAAAACGATTCGAGGCGCGAGGCTCGTTACCCGCCCCGCGCTTCCCCCGCCCGACCGCGAACGAGTAAGGCTCGCACGCGACGGCGAACAGAGATTGCCCGCCGCGAGCCGTTTATCTATGGTGCGCGTCGCTTCGCCTCCGCTTAATCGGAGGCACCGGCATTGGGGCGTAGCCAAGTGGTAAGGCAGCGGATTTTGATTCCGCCATTCCCAGGTTCGAATCCTGGCGCCCCAGCCAACCATCCAAAAACCATCGCGGGCATTCGCGCCGGGGCCGGCAAGCGGCAGATCGGGCCTTAGAGTGTGCTATCGATGACCTGGGACCCTGTTCTCATCCGCCCGTGGTGAGAGGCCGCAAGTCGATGCGCTTGCCCCCGCTTCTGGATCAGTCGGTGTCGGAACCATCCGCTTCGTCCGCTGATGACGGGCTCGTGGACTAGGAGCGTTTCGCCAGCGCTGCCCGTCTCCGGTGGCCGATCACGGACTGCGGTGCGTCTCTTGCCGCCCTCATTGCGGGCCGCTCCGCTGCTCCGGTGGCTTGATGATCTGATAGAGCTTGAAGCGGTCGCCCGCGAAGACAGGGGTAAGATAGTTGGGAGCGGGGTCGGGGTCGTCGGGATCGGTGAAGATCACGTAGAGGTAATCGAAATTGCGGCGCCAGTCGCGCCAATAGGCGGGCTCCGGCCGGTTCCATTCCTCCGCGCTCAGCAGCACCTCGTGAATAGAGGGTGGCGTGCCGTCCAGCGTATCGACGCGATCCCTGTAGTCCGGCCGGATGCGCAGCACCTGCTTGCCCGAAACGGCAAATACCGTCGTCACCAGCGCGCCCCGCTCGATGATGGCGAGGCAGGCGGCGTGCACCAGGCCGAGGTCCACGGCCTCGCTTCCTCCCGTGCGATCGCCGTAGGCCACGAGAACCTTAGCCCCCGGCTTCATGCGACGGACCGACGATTTGAATTGGCTGCTCGTCGTGGACAGCTCCGACCACGCGACGTCCACCTCGATCACGCGAACAGCAACGAGCAGAAGCAGCAGGGCGATGAACCCGCGGCGCACGCGTCGTGGATGCAACTTCACCTGAAAGGTGGCCAGGAGGATGAACAGAATTGCGATCGGCAGGCGCTGGTCGGCGATATAGCTGGCGAACAAGACACGGGGCATGGCCAGATAAACGATCGCCGCGATGGCCAGAAAGACCCAGCCGAATGGATGAACCTTCAGCAGGTTCGTGCCGCGCAGCCAGATCGCTGCTGCGCCAATGGAGCCGACGAGAACCGCGGCGATGGTGTCGGAATAGGTCTCGATGGCATACGCGAGGCCGGTGAACTTGCCCTGGGGCTCCCACCAGAATTCCGATGCGAGCTGCCGCGTCGGGCTCATCAGGAGCAGCGGGACGCAGACGAGGAACGGCAGGCCGCTCACGATCAGGTTACGCAAGACGCGCGGCCACCGCTCGCGCTTCGCCAGTGCGTGCTCGATCTCCAGTGCGAGAACACCCATGCCGTAGATGCCGACGGCGAAGAGGTGGCAAAAGAACAGCAACAACACGAAGGCGGTCGAGACTGCTAATCGCGCGAGCCAACGCTCGCGCAGGACCACGTAGGCGCTGAGCGCGATGATCGAAAGCCCGACCCCGAACAGGTAGTTCATCAGGCCGAGCAGGAAGATGTGATTGTAGAGGAAGGGGAGGCATAACAGTGGTAACGGCGACCACCGTCCGAACAGCGAACGGTTGAGCGCCAACACGCCACCGACGATCAGAACGAACGTCAGGAAGGTGAAAAGCTGGCCGGCGAAGTAGACGCTGGTCCACCGTTCGATGAAAGGGACCACGAGGTCCATCATCAGGTTGGGAATGATCTGCCATTCGATCTCATAGTACTTCGAAAGCAGAGCGTCGGAGTTGAGCCGCGCGATGATGTGCATGCGGGCGAGATGGTTCACGTAATCCGATTGTGGGGGCAGTACGTGCGTCCACAATGGCGTCGACGTAATGACCAGTAGAACGAGGGCGAGTCCGCCGATCTGAGGGGCCGAGAACCCGGCATGAGAGCGCGCTACAGGTGACACCATTCGGGCTTCTCAGTCGCTGACGAGTACAGGGAGGTGGCTTTGGATGGCGCAACATCCCGCCGCGTGGAGTCGCCTGGGCGACAAGCGGCTCGATGTTGCTTCGGAATTCCGAGCCTCAAGACCTGATCGCACTTTCGATGGAAGAGCCGCGTGCTTCCATTTCCGTCGACCGCCCCAGAGAGCACTGGCATCCGATCAGGGGAAACCGTTCAACAGGCTGCCTGATTTGCATAGCGATCTAGCACACCTGCTGTCCCAGGTCCGCGACTTCTGGATCACTGTGGCGGGCACGAAAAAGCCCGGCTTGCGTCGGGCTTTCGCAATAGCGGGCCGCTTTACGGACCGAACGAACAGTGAAGGTCGCGTGTCCACCCGCCGGTCCTTCGCCGGACGATGGCCATCGGATGGGTCGCAGCGCACAGGTTGTGCGGGGCAAGGGGGCCGGAGGGCCGTGCCAACGGTCGCCCTGGCCTTATTGGACCGGGGGAGGGGGGGCGGGCGAAAGCTTCAGGTCGTCGAACCAAGCTTCGCCGGTGATGAGCTGCTCTGAGGACGAGCGGGCGTCATGCACGAGAACGAGCGTCTGCGCCCGGCAGTTCGGCCGATCAGGAACGGTGACCCGGGCCTCCATCCTCGACCATTCGGTCTGGCGCCCCAGCATCATCTCTGTCTCGAGGAGGCGATCATGGGGCGGATAGAAGCATGTCAACTGCCAGCGAAGCCCACGCTTGGCGCTGATGTCGCCCTTGTAAAGCCAGGCGAAGCTGTAGACGCCGGGCGAAATCAGCATCACCTGCGATAGTCGGAGGTTGTCCAAGCGACCGGCACCGAACCTCAGTTGAAGTGCACGACCCTGGCCGTCCTCACGCCGGCGAATCTCGACGGTCGCGTTTCGCGGAGGGGCAATCTGCCAATCGAACGGTAGGCCGCTCGCATCCTCTTCGAAGCCGGAGTTGTAAATGTTTCCAGCTCTTTTCATGCCCTCGGAACCGAGATGCTTCAGCCAGGTGTAGTAGGCGAGTTCGATGTGGCCCTTCTGGGCGAGGAGTCCGAGATACGGTTTCAGTTCGTCGGCGCTGGGCACCAATCCCGCCGTCGCAAGCTCACTCATGATCTTCTGCGGCGTCTGCGCGTCTCTGACGTAGCTCGGAAGGGCCATCAGAATGGTTCGCCGGAGCTTCTGGTTACGTGGTTCCGCAAGCCACGCCACGAGAAGTTTGCGTTGATCGTCGGTTTCGCCGAGTTGGCCGAGATAGCCGAGCACATACGCATTGAGCTCGGGACGTGAGCGCATCAGGATTTCGGCGTTAGCAAGCGTAGCCTCGGTGTCGCCGCGCTGGAAGGCATCGTTGAGCAGCCAGAATGCGGCGACGGACTCGCGCCGCGAGCGTGCGACCGCAGCTTTCATCAGCGCACGTGTCTCCGCGATATCGTCGCTCGTCTCCGCCAACAGAAGGAAGGCACGCGAATTCAGCGGATCGTGTTGCGCGGCCCTGTGCGCCAGTGCGCGAATTTCGGTCCTCAGTGTCAGACGCTCAGTGTTGTGGTCCGTGCCACTCTTGGGTTGTGTGGAGCCGTCCGCGCTTTCCGATTTGCTCAGTGCCAGAAGCTTCGCGCGCAGGGCTTCTGCCTTGACGAGCAGTGCCTTCGGATGATTGGGACTCAAGCGAAGAGCGAGATCCGGGTTCGTCGGGGCAATCGCATCGGGCAGGGTTGTGGTCGCGATCAAGCCGAGGAGCGGCGAGCACAGGGCCAGAAAGGCGAGCATCTTCACCGGCGATATCTTCCAGCGGGGCAATACATCGCGGGGCTCACGGTGCCTTCGTTGCCTCGTCACCGGTCGGTCCTCCGCAACGACGCGAGGAGACGGGTCAGCAGGCCGTCGCCCTCTTGTCGAAACAGACTGAGACGGCGAAAGCGTCTCCGCTTCGGTTGTTTCGTGACGGCCGACAACTCTGTGGGGACGTGCGGCGACGGCTTCTTCCCGCTACCGTTCGCAGCAGGTTTCACTTTCACGCCGCGAGAGCCGCGTGCCGGCATCGACGTGCTGGTCTTGGCGGCTTCGACCAATCGTGCCTGATCGTACCGATCCCTCCGGGGCCCCGACTTCACGTCTTCCCAGGCACTGGTGAGGCGCGTCGCGTAGAGCGCCCGATCCGATGTCGCGGCGGCGTCCGGGTGCAACCAGCGCGTCAAGAGCGCCATGTGCAGGCGCAGCTCGCGGGGCGAGGCCTTGTTGTCGAGGCCGAGGCGGCGATAGCTGTCAGCCGCGGGATCGAGCAGAATCTGCTCGATGAAGAATGCGGCGGCCTGTCGGAGGCTATCCTCGGAACGGCCGCTCGATCGCGACGCCATCGCCGTGATCTCGGGATGGCCGACGGCAATATGAAGCATCGTCGCGATACCATCTGGCAGCGGTGCCCCGCGTGCAGCATGGACGAGGACCGGCTTGCGGACGAGTTCGAGTGCGGCGGAAATCGCATCGAGGTCCGCCATGTCTAAGACAACGCGCTGCTCGAAAGTCGCGGCTTGTCGCCAGCCGGTTGGCTCTGGTCGACCTTGCCGCCGTAACTGTATGGATCGCTGGAGCCGTAACCATATCCGTAGCCATAGCCGTAGCCGTAGCCGCCTGACTTCATATCGAACTTGGTGAGAACGATACCGATGACGTTGGCGCGCGACAGTTGAAGACGCCGTAGCGCCGAACGGACAGCACCCTTGCGCTGCTCTCCGGCTCCGACGACGAACACGGTCGCGGAAGCGGCGCTGGCCAGCAACTGGGCGTCGGCGAGGCCGAGCAGCGGGGGGGAGTCGATCACGATCAGGTCGAAAACCTCGAGACCTTGTGAAATGAGCGAGAAAATGCGCGTGCCGCCGAGGAGATCGGCGGCGTTGGGAGGCAGTGGCCCCGAGCCCATGAGCGCGAGATTGGGGTGATCCGTGGCTTGGATGACATCTGGCGGGAGTGCCGATCCCGTCAGATAATTGCTGAGACCGCTCGAATTGTCGTGGCCGAGCTTCTCATGCAGGGAAGGCTTCCGCATATCGCCATCGATCAACAGAACCTTCCGTCCCATCGTAGCGAAGTGCCGGGCGATAGCGATCGCGGTGCTCGACTTGCCTTCGCCGGGCCCCGAACTGGTGATCGCAATCGAGCGAGGGAGGCCGCCTTCCGTCGAAAATTGCAGCGCGGTTGCGGTCGAGCGGTAGGCTTCCGCAATGGCGGATCTGGGATCGGTCAACTCCGCCTGCATGTTGTTGGATGGTACCCGCGGGATGATTCCAAGTGTCGCGAGCCCCGAGAACTGCTCAACGTCCTCCGGTGCTCGCACGCGATCGTCGAGGATCTCGAGCAGGTAGGCACTACCTAGACCGAGGCCCAAGCCGAGCGCCAGCGCCAGGACGAGCGCACGCGACAAATTGGGCGAGGATGGCGCTCCAGGCGCCATTGCCCGATCGACGATGAACACGTTGTTCGTGCCCACCCCGCTCGCCACGTCGACCTGTTTGAAGCGTTGCAGAATTTCATTATAGAGGCCCCGGTTGCTTTCGACCTCGCGTTTCAAGATGTTGTATTGCACCGCGCGCTTCTGCAGATCGAGGGCAGCCATGCGCAGCTCCTCGATGCGAGCCTTCATCTTCGTCTCCTGCTCGGCCGACGACTCGTAAGCGGCCTTCAGCGAGGATCGAATCGTCTTAATCTCCGCCGCGATCTGGCGATCGATCTCGCCGATCTTGTTGGCGATTTGCACCATCGCCGGATAGCTCGGCTTGAACGTTTCGAGTTTCTGTTCGTAATCGCGCTTGAGCTCGTTGCGCTGGCTGCGAAGGCTTTCGATCACGCCGTTGGACAGAACCTGCGGAAGCGTGATCGCATTGGCGCTTTCGACCTGACGCCAAAGTTGCTCGTTTTTGATGCGCTCGGAGATCAGCGATCCGAGGGCCGCGTTCGCGGCAGCCAGATTGGCTTCGGCGATAGAAGTCTTCTCGTTGACTTCGACGATCTGCTCGCGCTCTGCAAACGCCAGCATAGCTTTCTCCGACTCCTCGAGGCGGAGTTTCAATTGCTTCGACTGATCGTCAAGAAACGTCTTTGCATACTGATTCGCCTCGAAGCGCTTGTCGATGTTCGAGGCGACATACGCTTCCGCATAGGCATTGGCGATGCGCTGGGCACGATCGGGGTTCGGGTCCGTGTATTCGATGTCCACGAGGCGTGAACCCGATACGGGCCTCACGGCGACATTGCTTTGTGCAATCCCGGCGGCCGCGGACTCCTTGTCGGCAGTCGAAGGGGAGGTGCTCTGCTTGGGTGAGCTGGATAGCACCGATCGCAACAAGCCCGTCAGCGATGCGTTGCGCGGCGCGAAGAAGTTCTCATCGGAGCCGAGGACGAGACGCGATGCGACGCGCTCGGCCATGGAGCGGCTCTTCAGCAGTTCATACTGCGTCCGCATGTAGTCATACGAATCGGATTCCCTTGGCGAGGTATCTCCGCCCTCGACGACCTTCACACCCTCCCGGTCGATCTGGATGCGAACCGAAGCGGAATAGAGGGGCGTCTGCATCAGCGTGCGAACGGTGCCGAGCGCCAAGACCACCAGAGCGCACGAAAGGATCAGCCATCTCCGCTTGACGATGATGCGCAGATATTGCTGCAACGTCTGCGCGAGATTGCCCCCTTCCTCCTGTTGCGCGTACCCGTAACCCGGGCCGTAGCCATACCCTGGTGCACCGGCGAGATCGCGCGATGCCGGCGGCAATGCAGCCGCAGCAGCTACAAGCGTCCCGTTCCCCGATGGATCCGGTCGGCCGACGCCTTGTCCTGTATCCTGCATCTCGCCCCGCTCAGAAATTCTGTGCGCTAGAGCAGCGCAAAGGCACTGGCAATCGGGAGTGCCCTGAGGAAGTTGTTCCAAGCTTCCTTGAGCGCTGATGAGCCAGCCACCACCACATCGCCGGCCTGGAGCTGTGGATCGGCAACGGCACCACTACGGATCTCAGAAACGTCAAACCGAGCAACCGCCCGCTGGCCGTCCTGGTCGCGGAAAATGACGACCGTGGAGTCGGCAGCAGGGTCGAGGCCCTGCGCGATCGCCAACGCCTGAAGCAGAGTAAGGTTGCCCTGGATCGGGAACACGCCGGGCTTCTTCACCGCGCCATCGAGCGTCACGCGCTGGCTGTTGTACTCCTTGACGAACACGGTGACCTGCGGCTTTTGCAGGTACTTGTCGCCAAGCGTTTTGGTCAGCTCGTGCTCGACATCCCGAGCTGTTCTTCCGCCCGCCATGACCTCGCCGACCAATGGCAAATTCACCGTCCCGGCATCGGAAACCTGGACCGTCTTTGAAAGCTCGGGAACCTTGAAAACGGAAACGTCGAGCACGTCGAACGGGCCGATCTTATAGGAAGCGCTTCCAGGCTGGGCGACAGCCACCATAGAAGCCGCGGTGGCCTTTACCGTTGGATCGGTGGCAGCGCCGGTGTTCTTGGCCGGCTTCGACACCGAACCTGTCGCTTCTCTCGTGGAGCCTAGGCTTTGCGCTCCGGGAGACACATCATTGAGAGAAGAGACGCCGCAGCCGGTCAGCAATCCGCACCCTATGCTGAGGGCCATGACCAGAACTGTTCGCAGCATGATCGGCAATCTCGTCGGTGAAGTTCGAATGAGCCGGAGGCGGCAGCTCGAACGGTGAAGTGTTGTTAAGAATACCACTTGGGCGTGTGGAAACCAGATGCTCGGCCTCGATGTCCCCAACGCGACGCGCGGCGCGTTGCCGCCCTTCCGCAAGATCAGGCGGCCGCCGCGCCGGATCATGCGCGTCGGTCGCGAGAACATGAACTAGACCCTCGTCCAGCATGCGCTCGGCCCAATATCGGGCGCGCTTGCCGAAGCGGCCGCTGAGCGAGCCGCAGGTAATCTGCATCCAGACCCCTCGCGCCGCAAGCTGCTGCATCAGGGAATACCTGTGCTCAATCCACGTAAGTCGCTCGGGGTGTGTAAGTATCGGCACATATCCGGCCACTAAAACGTTGAAGAACATGGTGTCCAGTTGCGGCGGCGCAACATGATGCGGGGGTTCGACGAGGACGTAGCGCGAATCGGCCAGGCTGAGCAGGTGCCCGGACTGGAGTCCTGCGACGAATTCCGGCACCACGTGATTGTCCGCTCCAGTCAGGAGACGCAGAGGCAGACCTTCCGCGTCGATTCGAGCTTGAAGGTCGGCAACCGCAGCGCGAATGTTCAAGCCAGTATTATGATAAAGGCCCGGGAGGATATGCGGTGTGCACGCCACGTGCGTCACGCCCTGCGCGACATAAGCGCGGGCCATTTCCAGCGATACGCTCGCGTCTCTCGCTCCGTCGTCGATTCCGGGGAGAATATGACTGTGGAGATCGATCATCAGGTTGCCCCGTGTCATAATGCCAACTTAACTGTTTATAGTGTCAAATCGTTGATAAGCGGACGGTACTAGCGATCTAACCCTGATCGGGAGCAGCCGTCGTCGCGTGCCCTAAACTTGGGCGTTCGTTGCGCGGAACACACACGTCCTTAGTAAGTGATCTGATCTTCTAGTGGGCGTTTGACCCCGTGCATCGCGCCATGGTAGCGGCTTCAGCATGCAGTAAGTTCGCGTGGTACAGTTTCGCCTCGTTATGCCCGGCCGTTGAGGGGGGATAAGATCATGATTAGATTTCTCTATGTCGTCGCTGTGTTGATTTGCGCGACGTTGCCTGCCGCTGCTGCCACGGTTCAAGTGAACGAAGGTACGGCATCAGTCAGCAGGGGCGATGGTTTCCAGCCGGCAAGCAGCGGTACTCAGGTCGGGGCGGGCGACAAGGTGCTCGTCAGCGAGGGCAGCTCGGTCACGATCATCTATTCTCCGGGATGTCAGGTCTCAGTCTCTGCCGGTCAAGTGGTGACGATCCCCGCAGAGGCTCCGTGCTTGGCAGGAGTCGTGGAATCTGCGCCTGCCACGATGGGGATGACCGGTTACGTGATCGGCGGCGTCGTGATTGCGGGTGCCGTCGGTGCTGCGGTCGGGCTTTCCGGCGGCGGCGGCGGACACAGCCCTTGATCGCGTAAGCTTCGGGAAACTCCTGATCGCCTGAAATGACGTCATTTTTATTGGCGCTGGTCCTGGTAAGTGCCGTCGTTCTCGGCGGCGGGACGCGATCGGGTTTTCTCGGTGACGTGTTCGTTCAAGCGCTGGCTGTTCCGCTTCTTATTTTTTCAATTTATCGGCTTCTTTTCGAGCCCCCGGTTTCTCAATCTCCCGATTCACGATCCTCGGGTTCTCAGCCGCAAGATGGTCGAGCCAGGGTGCGACGTGCGTGCTGGTTCCTATTGAGCGCGGCGCTTCTGGTGACAGTTTTGCAGTTGTTGCCGCTGCCCGCAGCAGTGATGGGAGCGCTGGAAGATCGCGTACCCATCGGTGTCGATAATGCAGCCGGGCGCGCTATCGGATCTTGGCATTCGATTACAGTTTCGCCGCACGCAACTTGGTCCGGTTTCGTGTCCGTCTTGGTTCCGCTGGCGATCTTCCTCGCGGTAGCGCAAATCGGCGAACATTCGCGCATTCGGCTCGCCCAGCTCCTGATCGCTTTGGGCGCAATCTCCCTCGTCGTCGGGTTGTTGCAGGTCGCCCAGGGGCCGGAAAGCCAGCTCCGCTTCTTCGAAGTGACGAACCCTAGCGAGGCCGTGGGCTTTTTTGCCAATCGCAATCATTTCGCTGCTCTGATGTATGTGACACTCGTTCTGGCGGCGACATGGCTGATAAGCATCAAGCCCGATTTCACGCGGCGACAGCTTCTGGCAACTCACTATCTCGTTCTTCTTGCCGCCGCGTTCGGCTTGGTCGTTGCGATCGTGGCGGCCCTTGCCGTCGCACGCTCGCGTGCCGGCATCCTTCTGACAATGATCGCGATGGTGGGGCTCGTCCTCCTGATCCGCTTCAGTTCTCGCAAGCCCCAGGGCGGCAGTGACGAGGGGGGCGGCGTCCTGCGGCTGATCGCCGTCACATTGGGGTTCGCTCTCCTGTTCGCCGCGCAGTTCGGTCTGCATCGCGTGATGACCCGGCTCGGGGTCGATCCTCTCGAAGATCTACGGATACCCCTCACGCTGACGACATTGGAGGAGGCGTTACGAAGCTTTCCGTTCGGCACTGGAATCGGTTCGTTCGTTCCGGTCTTTGCGGTGGTGGAACGGCCCACCGAATTGCTGGCCACCTATGCCAATCGCGCGCATAACGACTTCGCCGAGTGGCTGCTCGAACTCGGTATCGTGGCGCCGCTACTCTTCGGTATCGCGCTGGTGTGGTTCATCTCCGCATCCGTGCGGGTGTGGCGCGATCGCGGTCATGCGAGGCAGCACCTGATCCTTCAGCGCGCAGCGACGTTGATCGTTCTCCTGCTGCTGGCGCACTCGCTCGTGGATTATCCACTGCGCACCACCGCTTTGATGTCGGTGTTCGCGTTTGCATCAGCATTGCTGCTCCCGGCGCGACACGATCCAGCGCACAACGGCAGCGGACGGCAGCACAGAAGTGATGCAGGGAGCGAGATCGGCCGGGAGGCTCGTGTTCCGGAGGCGCCACGTCCGTTGCGCCCAAGGGAACGATGGTCGGGTGTCGAGGCCTGGCCCGAGGCTTGGCGTGAGCCGCCAGCATCGCCGGGCGAGAAACAGCAATAGCAAGGCTCTGTCTGCAAATCGTGATGCTGTCCCCGGCTGTGATCCATTGCAACGGTGAGGGGCAATGCGATGCAACCTCAGGATTTAGAGCTTCCTAATTCGCGGCTTGGTGAGTAGGCCGGCGAGCAGATGAGCCTGCTCGGCACGGCGTTGGTCGGCGCGCGGGATGGCGCAAACGCGCTCATCGAGGCGCGCATTTGCGAAGCCGCGGCCTGCCTGCATGTACCCTGAGTTGCCCCGGTTCCGAGGACGCTGAGTTAAGCCAATTGCATCCGGTCTTTGAAGCCGACCGGGCTCACGTGGCCGAGCGACAACAAGCCCGCGAGGCTTCGGCACGGTAGTACGTGCCGACCTGCGATTCTGAGCCTCGGTCCGAGACCGTCAATCAAAGTGCCCGCCACCGTGAGATGAGGAACGACACGGACGTCCCCGTCTCAGCGGATGTTCGGCTGTGATGATTGCGATGCCGGCTTCTTGTCCTCCTTCTTTGGTTCCTTCTTGCTCGGTACGATCTTCAGAGTTTTGGGAATGACAAGTTTCTTCGGCACATCGCGCTTGGGTTCGACGCGCTTCGGCTCCTCGCGCTTGGGCGGCTCCTTCTTTGGCTCCTCGCGCTTCGGAGGCTCGCGTTTGGGCGGCTCCTTCTTTTGCTCCTCCCGTTTCGGCGGCTCGCGTTTGGGCTCGACGCGCTTCGGCTCATCGAGTTTCGGGGGCTCACGCTTCGGCGGTTCCTGCTTCGTCTCGTCGCGCGGCGGCGTCGATCGCGGAGTCGAGCGTCGATCCGTGTCCGCAGGCTCGCGTCGGACGTCCGTGCTGCCACGCGGAGGGCGGGTGTCAGCGGGATCGAGCTTGCGTGGCGCTGGGGCCAACTCTTCGTCATCGTCGTCGGAGGGTCGCGTTTTTTTATACGACGGCGATGGAATCGGCACCGGCAATACGGGCGTGAGGGTCTCCGTTCCGGAAGGTGGCTGGCAACGCCGGCCGTCGGCACTCACGAAGCTCGCCTTGCAGCAAGAGCCGTCAGGCAACTCACGATATCCAGCCGCACATTGAGGTTCATCGGGCGGCTGTTTGACCAAGCCGGGCGTGCCTTGCAGCTTGCCGCAACGACCAGGGGCTTTCGGATCAGGGAGCTGTCCTTGCGGACAACACGTCCCTGTCGCCGTCAACTGCGTGAGCGCGCAACAGCTCCCGAGTGCAGTGGGTGCGAAGCCCTTGGCACAGCATTGTGTGCCGGTCGGGCCGCCGGTTGAGCCCGGCGGCGTGTCCGGCGTGTCGGCGAGCGCGGGCGGGCCGCAGCTTTCCTTGTTGGCGCCGCTGGGGCTCTGACTGGCTGTGCAGCACTGGCCGCCGGAGGTTAGCTGCTCGGCCTTGCAGCACATCCCGTCAGCCGCCGGCAAATACCCGGCCTTGCAGCAGTTGGGGTCGTTGGTGCCGCATTGCGGGTTTGCCATCTGACCCCCGCCCGGCGGATTCTTGCACTTGCCGTCGACGACCTCTCCGCTGGCGCAGCAGGCATTCGCGCCGCTCGCGTCTTTGTAGACCTTGGCCGCGCTACAGCACACGCCCGCTGAGCCGATCAGGACTTTCGAGGGGCCGCATATCGAGGTGGCGCAAGCCCCTCCCGGTGCCAGATCGGCCGGCGTGCAGCACTTGCCTGCGATCGACTTGGCCGGCGGAGGGCACGAGGCGATCGTGCATTGCCCATTGGGGCCCGGAGCTTGCGCCGGCGGACAGCAGGCTGTGCCAGCCCCCGTGGCCACGAGTTCAGGGGGGCAAACCGGCTGCGCCCCCCCGGGCGGAGTGCTGCCAGTGGGCGGACATTTGCCGCTCGCAGGATCGGGTTTGCTGCCGTCGAGGCACTCGACGACGACGAGCAGGCATTCTCCGTTATCCGGGTTTTTCTGGCTTCCATCCGGGCAGGCGCCGTCCGCGACGCATCCTTTGGCCTTCGCGTCGGGCTTCGTTCCCGGCGGACAGCTGGGGATCACGATTTGCTGCTGACACTGCCCCGTCGCCGTGTCGAATTTCGCGCCGGGCGGGCAGCACTTGCCGGTTGCGGTCACGGCGGAGCCGATGGCGCAACACTGCTTCACCGGCCACGCCATCCCGTTTTGGCAAAGTGCATGACACTTGCCGTCGATCGGACTGACTTGCTTTCCGGCCGCACACGCCTGCTGCGCGGGCGTCGGAGCGCACACGGATACGTTGCCGCCGATCGGCTTCTTCGCGAAGCCGGCGGGACACACCGGCGGATTGAATACCGGTGAGTGCTCGATGCAGCCTTTCAGTCCCTGGTTGGGCTTCGGACTGTCGCCGCCGAGGCACTTGAGCGTGGAGGGTGCCGCCGGGTCGTGCGTCGCGTTATCGAAGCCGAGGCCACACAACTGCTGACTGGTGAGATCCATGGCGCCATCGGGGCACCACGCCACGCACACGCCTTTCGGGTCTGGCGCCGTGCCCTTGGAGCAGCACGAGAAGCCCGGTTTCTTCTGGTCGGCCGGGCACTGGAAGTCAGGCGGCGGCGGCCGCGGTCCATCCTCACCCCACCACGTCCAGCCCCACCACGGCATCTGCCAGCGGCCGGCGATGCTCGGGCCGCACGGCCGCCAGATAGCGACGTCGCCGAGATGTCCGGCGATGGGACTGTCCTCGACGCGATCGTCGTAGTCGATGAAATAGGTGGTGAGAGGCGGCTCGTTTCGCGGCCTGAGCAAGGCCAGCGCGTTCCCCTGCAGGCCGTTGACGCCGAGGGGGCCGGACAGTCCTAGGCGCGCGTCGAGATCGGGATTGGTACTCCGGCGCAGCTCCTCGCCCGTGGACCAGAGAAAGCCCACGCAGGTCGACCGATCGCGGTCGCCGAACGCATCGTAAGGGAAGCCGATCGCGGCGCCTCCGTTGGCGTTAGTCAGCTCCTCGGGAAAGCCGACGGCATAGCTGCTCGGATCAGGCTGCCAGACGCGCGGGGCTTGGGGGTGACTAGCGACGAGCGCATAACGCAGCACGCGTCCCGCATTGGGCAGGGCAAGCTCGTGGAAATCGAATGCACCGGTCGGCTGCGGGCGCTCCGCCAAAATCATGCGACCCGCATGGTCGAACAGGATTTTCGAGATCTCGACGGCGGCGGCGGCGGGCGGTACCTGGAGTTCGAAGCGCGGATCGCGGGTGGCAGAATCGCGCGAGATGTCGATCGACCAGATCTGCAGGCCGTCGGCGACCGCGTAATAGAGCCGGCCGTCATGGACGCCGAGGCCGAAGATGCGTCGTGCTGGCGGCGCATAGCCCCAAGTCTCGAACCTGCTGGTGTCGAAATCTGCGCTCTCGATGTCGATGCGGTTGTCGCGGTCGAAGGGTACAGGAGCGAGGCCGGCGGCCTTCCGTCCTTCCACGCCGTGGTCGTACCTGAGCTGCGATTTGCCGTCCCGCGTCAGCCCGTGGATGATGCCGCTTTCGCGGTCGACGCCGAACAAAGTCCCGGTATCTGGATCAAACGCCAGACCGCCGAGTGCGGCTCCCCTATTGCCGTCCTCACCGTCGCCGAGGTTGGCGAATAGCGTGACGATGCCCGACACGCCGTCGATGCGCCAGATCGAGCCCGGCCCGCCATCCTTGTGCGCGCCGCCCCATAGTCCAGGCATGAAGCCCGCACCCTGCTGGCCCTTTCGAATGCGTCGCAACGCGTCGCCGGAGCCCGGCAGCACGATCGGCAAGCCATACGCGGAACTGGCTGCGACGAAAATGTTTGGCGGTGTGGCATCGTCGAGGGCGACGCCGAACACCTGGCCGATCTGCGACGCCAGCACGGTCACGGGCTTTGGTGCCGGCACGAGCCGGGCATCAGGCGGGCCCCCCATGCGGGAGAGGTCGACCACGCGCAGGGACGGTCCGTCGAGATCGATGAACGTCCGCTCGGCCGGGTCTTCGCCCTTCCTGATGCTGACGGGGGCTCTCACGCCGGAGAAGCCGGCGACGGCCGCGTCGCCCGGGGCGAGGATGCCACGCGGCGCAAGCTCCTGCGCGGGTACAGGAGACGGCACCGTCACCCACGCCGCCAGCAGCGAGGCGGCTGCCGCTAGGTTGCGAGCAGCCCGCCGCAGAAGCCCGTTCGTCCCACGAGATGATGGCATGTGAGCACCTAGAACTTTATGGGCTTCGTGGGAGACTTCGATTGCGGCAAGCTTTTCGGCTGTTTGGTCTGCGTGGCCGAGAATGCGACGCAAGTGGTGCCGTCGTCGCTACGCTTCATGCCCGCCGGGCAGCACGTGCCGCACGTGGTTGCGCTCGACGGCGGACAGCATGCGCCGTCGGACATCATGACGTTGCCCTCTTTGCTGCAAGGGGCCACGCACGTACTGCCCAGCTTGAACTTGCCTTCCGCGCAACCGCAGGTGCAGGTGCCCGTCTTGGTGTCCTTGGCGAGAACCACCTCGTCCGCGGGGCAATTGCAGACGACGGGCTTGGGGCAGGTGCCGTCTTCTTCGGGTGGCAGCCCGGAGTTTTCGCAAATGCATGTGTAGGCGCCGGCGCCTGTTTCGCTCAGGGGCTTGGTGCCGGCCGGGCATGCACATCTCAGGAAGTTGATGCAGCCGCTCGCATCCTCGAACCAGTCCGCCTGTTGCATGTGCGGGGGGCAATAGCAGTAGTGGTTCGACCCGACGAACGGCGTCGACGTCGATTTTGCCACGAGATCCTTCGCGTAGCAGATACTGCCGAGGCAGACGTAGCCGGGGTCCTTGCAGGAGTTGCCATTGTTGAAGCCGACGTACGGCTTGCCGAGAGCGTAGTAAGCCCCATCCTTGACGCGCGGATTGATCGTGCAGTCGATCTTCGACGGCTTCTCGGGTGGCGGCCCGGTGCAGCTCGCGAACTCCGATGAAACGTTATCGTGCATCCAGTCCTGCGCATGACAGACGCCGTCGGCGACACAGTCGCTTAGCTCACCGTAGAGTTCGGCCGGCGCATCCCATTGCGCCACAGTACAGGCGCAACTGATCAACGAGAGGCCATCGAGCGCCTCCTGCGCCGTGCTGGCGCCCTCGCCCAGAGCGGGTACCTTCTCCTTGACCGCCTTTTGCTGGTCCTCGTCGAGCATGCCGAAGACGTCGAGCAGCTTGTTCTTGGCCTTGTCGGCCTCGACCTTGGCCTGTTGCGCGGCGGCGCAGAACTTCTTCCCCTCCGGCGCCTGCGTGAGCGCGATGAGATAGGCGGTGAGGCCATAGAAAACTGGGTTTGCGGTATGCGTCGAACATTGCTTGGGTACGGTTTTGTAAACGTTCTTGGCCGCCTGCTCGAGCTCTGCCGGACTGCACGTGGGCGTGGCGGCGTGTGCATCGAATGCTGAGAAGAGCAACGCACCGACTGCCGCGAGCACGACGCCGCAGCGATTGCTGTGGAGTTGCCGCCAGCAACCTCGACGGGCCATGGGCAGCCGCAAGCACGCTATGAGTCTCGCCGAAAGTGCCATCGCAGCCCCCGTCTTGCCGGAACCAGACCTACTTTCGGCGTCACGATCACACGAGAGCACACGCGCCCGGAGAGAGCCTACTCCTGGTGCTTTGAACGCACCGCGCACGCGGAATGGAAGGACGCGCCGCCGCAACTCTCGTCGTGCATGCCGTTGCGCCGCCTCCGCCTGCGGAAATCAATATCGCAATTTTTGAAACCGCAAATGTACTCAGTGTAAAGATACCATAGCCCTTGTCATCTGTCATGAGCCAGTTTCGAGCGATCGACCAAGTGCGAACATGGCCGGCCGTTCTTTTGAGGGGGCACGGTCAATGCAAGTCGCATCGGCCATCGCAAGTGCGCGAGCGGCCAGAATTACGACGGCGGTGGCCACCAATAGTCATGTGATGGCTGTTATCGCGATCAACCTTCGGTCGAGTGGGAGAAGAATAAAACCGAAGCTGGTATCGGGGCAGCGCCGGACCACAAGCCGATGACGTTGTCCGCATGGCGTGGCTCTCCAGTGACCTCACTGGCTGCCGCCGATGAATTCTGTCCTGGATAGTGGGCCGTTACTTGGCACCAGCGGCCTTTGCGAGAAGTTGGGTCGCCTTGGCCTCCTCGTTTGCCGCCGAAAGCACCTTGCCCTGATCGAGCAATTTTTGGGCCCGCTCCAGATGCTTTTGAGCCTCGGCAACGAGGGCGTTCGCCTTGTTTTCGTTGGCCCATGTCGTCGGCTTTTTTTCGATCGCCTTGATGAGGTCGCTGCGCAGGCTCTGCGAGCGCTGAAGCGCTGCCGCAAAGCTCGGACCGACGTTGAGCGCAGCGGCTCCGCAGGATGTGCCCTTCTTGGGAGAGATGTTTGTCGCGCCGTCCTTCTCTGCAATGCAGCGGTCCGGGTATTCCTTCGGCTGGCCGTCTTTCAAACCGCAAACGATGACTTGGGGACAGGCCTTCGCCAGCGCAGGAGATCCAATGAAGACGAGGCCGAGACTTGCGGCCAGCAGGGGCAAAAAGCGATTTTCGAATAACACCATGGAACGTTACTCCTGAAATTGGAACACGACATGAAACTCCTAACACGTATCATTTCCGAACCACGACGACAACGGCTCCGCTGGTGTCGGTCCAGAGCCGCGCCCTTGACGACCGACGAGCGGGCGTGGTCATTCGGCCGGGACCGGTTCGTGTTCTGCTTGTCCGAAGGAGCCAGGCCAATCCCATGCCGCTGCCCCTCGCCGTCGTTCTCGACGCCGGCATTTTCTCAACGCTCAACGACCCCAAGCAACTTGGCCTCGCCACGCTGATAGCCGTGGCGGCCATCTTCATCGGTTTCCTGGTGCGGCGCATGTGGCCGCGATCCATGAATCCGCTGCTGTTCGGCTGGCTCGCGGCGACGGCCTTCGTCGCCGCCCTCAGCTATCTCGGTGTCCCCGGCGCCGCACTTGTGCTGTGGCTGTTCATCGGCGCCGCTGTTCTGCTAGGAATTCTTGCACTCGTGTTCAACTGAGCGGCAGTCCGGCCGCCCAGGGCGGCGCGGGATGAACGTGCCGGCCGCCCGCGCGCGACACGGCCCTGTCCCTGGATCGACGGAGCAAGCCCATGACCCCGCTCGTCGCCGGATGGCTCGCCATCGGCATACCGCTACTGGTGTTCGGCTTCTTTTTCCTCGGCCGCAACCGTCCCGTGATGTTGATGTATTTCGCTGCATGCATGATCGGTTTGGGGTATCTGACGGCCACCGGCGCGGTCGAGGACGTCGGCGCCAAGCTGCTCGGCAATTCGCAATCGTCGTCGAGCGCGGCGCCGCGACCGAACGTTCCAGCCCGCAATCCCGCTGACGGCTACTGAAAAGAAACGTGACCTGATGTCTGAACTGCTACTCGAGCTCTTCTCCGAGGAGATCCCGGCGCGCATGCAACAGCGTGCAGCCGACGATCTTAAGCGTCTCGTCGTCGACGGCCTCAAGGCCCGAGGCCTCGAGGTCGGCGACGCTCTCTCCTTTGCCACGCCGCGCCGCCTCGCGCTGGCGATCCAGAAGGTGCCGGCGAAGTCGCCCGCGCTCTCGGAGGAGCGCAAGGGCCCGCGCGTCGGCGCGCCGGAGAAGGCGCTCGAAGGTTTCCTCAAGTCGGCCGGGCTGAAATCGGTCGGCGAGGCGGAGATCGTCAAGGACGAGAAGAAGGGCGACTATTACGTCGCGCGGATCGAGAAGCCGGGCCGGTCCGCAGCCGAGATCGTCGCCGAGACGATCCCCGAGGTGCTCGGCAAATTCCCCTGGCCGAAGTCGATGCGGTGGGGCTCGAGCCCGTTTCAGTGGGTGCGCCCGCTCCACTCGATACTGTGCATTCTGGGCGGCAAGGTCGTCGCGTTCGAAGTTGCGGGCCTGAAGAGTTCTGATACGACGCGAGGGCATCGGTTCCACGGCAAGGAGAGCTTCAGCGCCAGGAGCTTCGAGGACTACGGCCGCATGCTGATGGACGCGAAGGTGCTGCTGCCGGCATCCGAACGCATGGCGGCGATCGCAGAGCAGGCGCGCGATCTGGCCAAGGCCGCCAAGCTCGAGTGGGTCGAGGACGATGCGCTCGTCGCAGAGAACGCGGGCCTCACCGAATGGCCGACCGTCTACATGGGTACGTTCGACAAATCGTTCCTCGACGTGCCGGCCGAGTGCCTGATGACGTCGATGAAGCAGCACCAGAAGTGTTTCTCGCTCAAGGACCCGAAGACAGGCAAGCTCGCCAATAAGTTTCTTGCGGTGTCGAACCTCATCGCCGCCGACGACGGCCGCCAGATCGTCGCCGGCAACGAGAAGGTGATCGCGGCGCGGCTTTCCGACGCCAAATTCTTCTGGGAGCAGGATCTCAAGAAGCCACTCGACGAGATGGCGCTGGCGCTCGCTGGCATCACCTTCCACGACAAGCTCGGAACGCAGAAAGAGCGCGTCGAGCGCATCGAGGAGCTGGCGCACGAGATCGCTGGCGCGGTCGATGCCGATCCGGTCGATGCGCGCCGCGCCGCGCAGCTTTGCAAGGCCGATCTCGTTTCCGGCATGGTTGGAGAATTTCCCGAGCTGCAAGGTCTGATGGGGCGGTACTACGCGGAGAAGGCGGGCACCAAGCCGGAGATCGCGCGCGCCATCGAGCTGCACTACAAGCCGAAAGGCGCTGGCGACACGGTGCCGAAGGAGGATGACGGCGAGACCGTCGCAATCGCTGTGGCGCTCGCCGACAAGCTCGACATGTTGATCGGGTTCTGGGCGATCCAGGAGAAGCCGACGGGATCGGGCGATCCCTATCAGCTTCGCCGTGCCGCGCTTGGCATCATCCGCACCGTTCTCGAAAACGATCTGCGCGTGCCGCTCGGGTCCGCGATCCTCAATCACTACGTGTCGCAGTACATCGAGAAGCGGTTCGAGGGACAGGCCCAGACGGTCGAGGTGCTGGACCGCGAGGATCTCGTCGCTGAGCTGCTCGCCTTTTTCGCCGACCGCCTCAAGGTGTTCCTGCGCGAACAAGGCAAGCGCCATGATCTGATCGACGCCGTGTTCGCCCTGCCCGGGCAGGATGACCTGGCGCTCATCGTCAAGCGCGTGGAGGCACTCACCGACTTCCTCGGAACCGACGACGGTGCCAACCTGCTCGCGGGCGTCAAGCGCGCTTCGAACATTCTCGCCATCGAGGAAAAGAAGGACAAGCGGAGCTACGACGGCGAGGTTTCCGGGCCGCTGCTCACCGAGCCGGCGGAGCGCGATCTCGCGGCTGCCATCGCCAAGGTGAAGTTCGACACGAAGGCGGCGATCAACGTCGAGAATTTCGCCGGAGCAATGCGTGCGCTGTCCGAGCTACGTGCGCCGGTCGACAAGTTCTTCGATGCTGTCATCGTCAACGCGCCCGACGCAAACATGCGCGAAAATCGCCTGAAGCTGCTGAACGAGATTCGCGCCGCGACTCTGGCTGTCGCAGACTTCTCGCGGATCGCGGGCTGACGCCGCAGGCGCCGTCGGCGGTCCAGCAAACCAGCCCGGGCAAAACCAGCACGGGCGGCGCCATCGGGCGCGCGTAACGCCTCCGGCTTTCGCGCCGTAGTTTGCCGTGGCTTGATCGACATGGCGGCGCGGGGCAACCTGCGCGCATCACGCCGCCGGTCGGGAGCGACAATCAGGGAGCGAGACCCCGCATGAACGAGCACACACCCGTTACCCGCGCGCCGGCGGCGAACGAGCAGGCGAAGACCAAGAACCTCGTGCGCGAATACTACGGCAAGGTTCTCACTTCGAGTGACGATCTCAAGACCAGCGCCTGCTGCACGCCGGGTGCGCTGCCGACCGGCCTCAAGGCGGCGCTTGCCAACGTGCACGAGGAAGTCCGCGCGAAATACTATGGCTGCGGTTTCGTCGCGCCGGAGCACCTCGAGGGCGCGCGCATTCTCGATCTCGGATCGGGTTCGGGGCAGGACGCTTACGTGTTGGCCCAGATGGTGGGGCCGAAGGGCAAAGTCGTCGGCGTCGATATGACGGCGGAGCAGCTAGAAGTCGCGCGCCGCCATCAGGAGTGGCACTCGAAACGTTTCGGCTACTGTTGCTCCAACGTCCAGTTCGTCGAAGGCTATATCGAGGAGCTCGACAAGCTCGGGCTGGAGCCCGCCTCGTTCGACGTGATCGTGTCCAATTGCGTCATCAACCTCTCACCCGACAAGGCGGCTGTGCTCGCGGGCGCCCGCTCGCTGCTTAAGCCGGGTGGAGAGATGTACTTCGCCGACGTCTATTCCGACAGGCGACTGCCGGCAGGTCTCAAGGACGATCCGGTATTGCTGGGTGAGTGCCTGGGCGGAGCGCTCTATTGGGGCGACTTCATAGAGATCGCGCGGGCGGCCGGTTTCGCGGATGCTCGCCTGGTCACCGCTCGGCCGCTGAGCGTCGACGACCCGGCGCAGGCGGCAAAGGTTGGCGCCGCGCGCTTTTTTTCCGCGACCTACCGCCTGTTCAATATCTCGGATCTCGAAGCGACCTGCGAGGATTACGGTCAGGCCGTCGTCTACAACGGCGGCATCGCCGGCCACCCCGACGTGCTCGAGCTGGATAACGGGTCGCGCTTCGACACGGGCAAGGTGGTACCGGTGTGCGGCAACACCTTCCACATTCTCACTCAGAGTCGCCTTGCGCCGTTCTTCACCCCGGTTGGCAGCTTCGCCACACACTATGGACGTTTCGCGAGCTGCGGCAGCAAATCGCCAGTTGGCGGCGGCGAATCCGCCGTGGCGAGCGTGGTGGTGCCGGGAGCTTCGGGAGGGAGCTGCTGCTCGTGATGCAGCGGCTTCACGGGTGAAAAGATTGGCCGGACCCGGCGCCGCGGGGAGCAGGAACGCCGGGGCCGGCCATTCGGTGCCCCACCCGGGAGGGGACGGGGGAGGGGGGTAGGTGTGAGGCACCGCCGAAATAACTCTTCTGTCCGTTTCCGGGTTCCGCACCGCGCCGAATTATTTTTGCAGCAATGAAAGGGCGTCTGGTGACGGCTCGGACCGACCTTCTGTTCGTCTACGGCACTCTGATGTCTATGGCTTCGGGCGCGCTCGGCCAGGGCGAGCGGTTGCGATTGCGGCGCGAGGGGCGCATTCTCGGAAAAGCGATGGCCGCGGGACTGATGGTCGATCTCGGCAACTATCCCGGTCTGGTCGAGCCGAGGCGCTGGTCGCCCGCCGCTGTCGGCCGCTCGACCGTGGTGCACGGCGAACTGCTCGCGCTCACCGATCCCGAGCAGACCTTCTCCTGGCTCGATCGCTACGAGGGCATCGTGCCGGGCGGCCGCGCATGCGAGTACCGCCGGGACGTTATCGACGCGGTGCTGACGTCGGCCCCGCTGCGTCGTCGTGAGGCAAATGCGTACATCTTCCAAGGAGGAATGGGGCGGGCGCGCATCGTGCCGGGTGGGCGCTGGACAACGGGCGGCGACTGATCGCTCGCCCGCTGTCCGCAACAGCGCTCTATTTATATCACTCCCTCTCTCGCTCCGACCGGTCACGCTGAGCCCGGTCACGCTGAGACCGGTCAGGCTGAGCCCGGTTAGGCGTGCGGCATCGTCTCCGCATAAGCCGGCACCTCGGCGGCGAATCGCTCGAGCCAGGCGACGAGCTTCGGCCGGTTGACGCGCCAGCGGCCTTCGTGGCGAAAATCCAGGTGTCCGAGGCAGCACGCGAGCGCGATGTGGCTATAGTCGGGCGAGCCCGTCCAGCCTGGCGGGTTAGCTTCGAACGTATCGAGGCCCGCGTCGACCTTGCCCTGCTGGCGGCCCATCCAGCCGGCGTTCCAATGGTCCTCGTTGCGGAAGCGCTTCTCGTAGACGATGAGGACGCCGGCGTCGGCGATGCCGTCGGCGAGGGCGGCGCGCGTCAACGTGCGCCAGCGATCCGGTCCGGGCTCGGGGAACAGGCGTGGCGTGCCCGCGGCGCCGATGTTGTCGAGATACTCACAGATGACGCGGCTGTCGAACAGGCGCGTACCGTCATCGAGAACGAGCACCGGGATCTTGCCGAGCGGGTTTTGCTCGATCAGCGCGGCATTGGCTGGAGGATTGGTGTCGGCGGCCACAACCTCGATGCGTTCGAGTACGCCCTTCATCGCCGCAGTAATCTTCACCTTGCGGACATAGGGCGAGGGCGGTGATGAAAAAAGCTTCATGGGCGGCGGCTTCCCTTCGAGTTGCGACGCGACAACGTGCAGCGCGCGCGGCGCCGCCGCAATGGCCGCCGTGTGCCGATGCCGAAATCGTGTGAGGAGATGTCCGCCGGTTGCGCGTTCGTGAGCGCGCCAGGCGCCGCCGCAACAACACTCTCTTCGGACAACAGTGAGCGCTTTGGGGCTCCGTCCGACAGGCTTGCGGTCGATCCCGCGCAAGCGCAGTGAGGGAGACGATGCGTCAAGCCGGATAGGCCCTCTCGCCTCCGGACGGTCCCCGCAGACCGCACGCATCGGCTCCCTCTCGCGGCACCTAGATACATGCAGATGACGGGCCCCGCACTCCTCATTTTTGAAAGGGTGTTTCGGTGTCACATCGATGACGTGAAACTGACATTCTGAACATTGGTGCAAGGGAGCGCGGGTTGACGTGTCACATCTCGCCACAATTCGGCGAAGCGTAGTTGTTCAATAAATCCGGGTACAACTTGCGATGCGCAAACTCTGCCGCACCGGCCCTGAACTCGGCATCGGACGTGCGGAAAACGTTGCGCACCTCGACACATAACGATGGCTGACGCGCGTCGGACGCTGTGCTTACTCTCGACATCGCCGCGTTTTGAGGCAGTGCTAAAAAGCGTGCATGGAACCGCTGGGCGCAGGGCGCTTGGACTGTTGCGTTGCGCAACCGTCTGCGGAGATTCCGTGTCCCTGTCGCCGTCGCCTCTGGCTTCGGCGAAGCTGCTAACCTGCCCTATCCGCACACTTCCGTGCTCACGGGGGCGCTCGCCGTTCAATCCACCGAGTTGGCCTCGGTCGCGGCACTCTCCGCGGCCTCGTAAGCTTCGCCGGCGACGAGCCATTGCTCCTCGGCTTCGCCAAGGCGCTTCGCGAGCGCGCCGCGCGTATGCGCAGACTTCTGCGCGGCAGCGGGATCGCGCACATAAAGACCGGGGTCCGCAAGTAACGCGTCGAGCTTGGCGATCTCGCCCGCGATCCGTGCCACCTCGCGTTCGGCTGCCTCCATCGCTTTCTTCAGTGGTGCGAGCTCCGCGCGGCGACCGGCCGCCGCGCGGCGCTGATCCGCCCGGCTCGCGCCCGTGCCCTTGGCTGCATCCGCCGCCGTTTCGCGGGCGGCTGCGACGGCGCGGCTCCGGCCGCTCCTTTCCGCGATCAGCTCGGCGCGATAGCCGTCGATGTCACCGTCGTAGGCGCGTACTGTCCCGCCCTTGACGAGCCATAGGCGGTCGGCGGTGGCCTCGACGAGGTGGCGGTCGTGGCTGATGAGGATGACGGCGCCCTCGTACTCCATCAGGGCGTGGATCAACGCTTCACGGCTATCGACGTCCAGATGGTTGGTCGGCTCGTCCAGGATCAGCAAATGCGGGCGATGGAATGCGGTGAGCGCGAGCAGGAGGCGGGCTTTCTCGCCGCCCGAGAGATTGGCGCACTTGGTATCGGCCTTGTCGGCGCCGAAGCCGAACGTGCCGAGCTTCGTGCGCCGTTGCGCCTCCGTTGCCTCGGGCATCAGCTTCGCCATGTAGTCGTAGGGCGTATGCAGAGGGTTGAGTTCGTCGAGCTGGTGCTGCGCGAAATAGCCGACTTCGACCTTGGCCGCGCCGAAGACGTTGCCGGATAGCGCCTTGAGCTTGCCCGCGATCAGCTTGGCGAACGTCGACTTGCCGTTGCCGTTCTGGCCGAGCAGCGCGATGCGGTCGTCGTTGTCGATCCGGAGATCGAGCCGCGTCAGGATCGGCCGGGCGGGATCGTAGCCTGCCGCCGCGCCCTCGAGCCGCAATATCGGGCTCGCGATCATCTTCTCCGGGCTCGGCAGCAGAAACGGGGCCACGCGCTCGTCCACCTGCTCGGCGATCGGCTGCATCCTGGCGAGTGCCTTCACGCGGCTTTGCGCCTGACGCGCCTTCGTCGCCTTCGCCTTGAAGCGATCGATGAATGCCTGGATGTGGCGCCGCTGGTCGTCCTGCTTCTTCTTGAGCTTCAGCTCGAGGCGCTGGCGCTCGCGCCGCGCTTCCTCGAAGGCATCGTAACCGCCGCTGTAGAGCGTCAGCTTGCCGCGCTCGAGATGCAGTATCGCGCCGACGGCGGTGTTGAGCAGATCGCGGTCGTGGCTGACCATCAGAACGGTGTGCGGGTAGCTCCTCAGATAGCTCTCGAGCCACATCGTGCCTTCGAGATCGAGGTAGTTGGTCGGCTCGTCGAGCAGCAGCAGCTCAGGCTCGAGGAACAGCACCGAGGCGAGCGCGACGCGCATGCGCCAGCCGCCCGAGAAGTTGCGGCATGCCGAGCGCTGGGCCGCGTCGTCGAAGCCGAGGCCGGCAAGAATTTGTGCCGCGCGCGCCGGCGCGGAATGCGCATCGATATCTTGCAGGCGGATCTGTATTTCGGCGATGCGGTGGGGATCGCTGGCGTTTTCCGCTTCGCTCAGGAGCGCGGCGCGCTCGGTGTCGGTCGAGAGCACCCACTCGATCAGGCTCGCTTCGCCGCCCGGAGCCTCCTGCGCCACGTAACCGATGCGGTGGTTGCGCGGCAGGCCGATGCTCCCGTCATCGGGATGAACCTCGCCCGTGATCAGTCGCAACAGGGTCGTCTTGCCGGCGCCGTTGCGGCCGATCAGGCCGACCTTGTGCCCGGCGGGGACAGCGACCGTCGCACCGTCCAAGATCGGGCGGCCCTCGATGCGGTAAACGAGGTCGTTGATGTGCAGCATGGAAAGAAAGCCGGGCATCCGGATTGGGGGGCGAGGCGGCGGGTGCCGCCTCGCTGCCATAACCTACTTCCCGGTGGCCTAGAACCTAAATCCTGGGAATCGAGTTTCCTGGGCGCTAACCGCCGATGACCGGGCGCAGCGTCTCGAACAGCAGCCGTTCCTGCACCGTTGCGTCGGTGATCTCCACGTGTGCCTTGAACCAGTCACGTACCATCTGGCAGACGCGCGCTGGCGTCGCGGCCGAGAGCGACTTTGGATCAGCAAACATCTGCAAATCCGCCTGACTCCAGCCGAGCTTGCCGAGCTGGCTGGCCAGCACGTCGTAGTCCTCCTTGCGCGGCCGGTCGTGGCCGACGGGCTGCGCTTTACCCTCGGCGACGGCCTCGAAGATGGAGATGGCGTGCTTCTCGACGGACGGGGAGGATTCCGGCGTTGCCATCAGGTCTACGATCACGGAGCTTGTTTCGCCTTGGCTGATGAAGCCGTAACAGACGTCGGGACCGCGCGCGGACAGGCTCTGAAGGTTTTCGAGGAACGCATTGGCGATGGCTTTGTGGCGTCCCGTGCTGGCCTTGAGCGCGAGGTCGGCATTCTTGCGGCGATAGTCGACGAGGGCTTCGACCAGGTGCTTCGTCACCTCTCGTGTCGGCCGCGATGCCGCGACCATCACGGCGGCTTCCTTGACGCGCTCTGCGTACCAGTCGGGAAAGGTGCTCTTCATGAACACCCAGAGCGGCCGGCGTTGCAGTGCCGCGTCGAGCGACGCGGTGTCTGGCGGCGGTTGTGTGGGGGGCGCGACCAGCGCGGGATCGCTTTGAGCTCCCACCGGCGCCGTCGCCGCGGTCTTGACCGGGGGCGTCTTGGCCTTGACCGGATCGCGCTCGGCCTTGACCACGGGCACGCCGTCCTTGGCGGTCGTGCCGCTGCCGAGCAGCGCGAGCAGAGATGCCTTGTACTGCATGAAGAACCATCCACCGCCGCCGAGTACCCCCAGCAGCAGCAGGGCGATCACGGCCGCCTTGAGGCCGCCCCTGCGCGGTTTCTCCGGCTGGTAGTCGAAGTCGTCCTGCTCGGCGGTGGTGGTCAGCGCGCGTGAGGAGGAGGCAGCGGGCGCCGCCGCGGGGCGTCCGGTGGCCGCTGGTCCGGCCGCAGCGCCCATCGCTGCGCTAGGGGCAGGTCCCGAAGCAGCCGCATGTCCCGAGCCCGCAGCCGGGCCCCCGGCCGTGCGAGGCTGGCCATAGCGCGGGGTCTGCCCGGCACTGCCCGGTGCGGCTGCGGTGCCGCTCGCTGCCGCTGCGGGTTGCATTCTGTGATCGGCCGGAGCGGCTGCGCGGCTCATGCCAGCGGGTGATGCTTGGGCGTAACCGCCCTGTTGAGTACTCGATGGGGCTGCTGCCGTTCTGGCGCCGCCCATGTCGCTCGCAGGCTGGGCCTGTTGGGCTGGCGTGGCCGTCGCGGCGCGTGGTGCCGCGGGCTGCTGCGGCGGAGGTGGGGACGGGGCGGGCTCTGCGGGGCGCGGCGGGAAAACCTGCGGAGCCGGGCGCCAATCGCTGAAACCTGGGCGCCAGAGCAGATCGGTCGGCTTCAGATGGCCACCGTCAACGAACAGCCGCATCTCGACGTCTGTCAGCGGCCCGTGCTGCTGGCCTTCGCGGGCGATGTACCACTGCACATCGGGGCCGGGTGCTGCGCCGCCGGAGCCTGATCCGTTGCCGTCTGTCATGCCGTGTCGCCCGTCATTGGCCCGCCGTCCATCCCCTCGTCCGGCCGCGCGCCGCAGCGTCCCGCCGCAGCCGTCCGGCTCGTCAGCGGCGCCACCACGCAGCGTGTCGCGTCACGCTCCGGGCACCGGTTCTCATCGCAATCGAATCATCCAAAACTTATGATCGAGCGATGTTCTGCGTTCTTGTCGCCGCATCGTCAACAAAGCGCGGGCCGCTTCCGCTCGCGCGAGTGTCTCCCTCACCGCAGGATGGGCGGTTGAGCGTCCCGAACATCTTGTTGTGACGCGACAATACGGGCGATTCCGCGGCGCTGCTTTGTTTTGAAGCAGATTTGACCCTGTTGTGAAAAGTACGAATGGCGGGCGCATGCGTCCGGTGCAAGGCCCGTGGGCGTCGCACATGGTGCGGATCATCGTGCTGGGCACGCAGCGGCAAGACCGTTCGCGAGGGCAGTATCCGATCAGACGGAACCAAATGCGGTTGCGTCTGATCGGATACTGCCCTCGCGGAGTTGGGCTTTGGGCGTTCCAGAGGTGGTTGGGGCCTCTCAGGCCCCCTTCTTCTGGTCCAGTACGACGCGGATCGAAAGCTCGCGGAGCTGCTTCGGCGTCGCTTCCGAAGGTGCGTTCATCAGCAGGTCCTGCGCCTGCTGGTTCATCGGGAAGAGCGCCACGTCGCGCACCGCCTTCGAGCCCGTCAGCAGCATCACCATGCGCTCGATGCCGGCCGCCATGCCGCCGTGCGGCGGGGCGCCATACTGGAAGGCGCGGTAGAGTCCGCCGAAGCGATCCTCGACGTCCTTCTGCGTCAGGCCCGTGATCTCGAATGCCTTGACCATCGTCTCAGGGACATGGTTACGCACCGAGCCCGACGCGATCTCGTAGCCGTTGCAGACGATGTCGTACTGGTTGGCCTTGAGCCCAAGCAGCGCGTCGCGGCCGGACTTCTCGGCGGCTTCCAGCGCTTCGCGTCCGCCCTTCGGCATCGAGAACGGGTTGTGCGAGAAGTCGATCTTCTTGTCCTCCTCGTTCCACTCGTAGAACGGGAAGTCGACGATCCAGGCGAGCGCGAACTCACCCTCCTTGACGAGCTTCAACTCGCTGCCGACGCGATCGCGCGCGGCGCCTGCAAACTTGTAGAAGTTCGCGGGCTTTCCTGCGACGAAGAACGCGGCATCGCCGGTCTTGAGGCCGAGCTGCTTCTGGATCGCCTCGGCCCGCTCCGCGCCGATGTTCTTGGCGATGGGCCCTGCGCCCGCCGCACCCTCGTCCTCGCGCCAGAAGATGTACCCCAAGCCCGGCTGTCCTTCGCCCTGCGCCCACGAGTTCATTCGATCGCAGAAGGCGCGCGATCCGCCGGTCGGTGCGGGGATCGCCCACACGCGCACGGCCGGGTCCTTGGCGATCATGCCAGCGAACACCTTGAAGCCTGAATCGCGGAAGTGCTCCGTGACATCCTGCATTTCAATCGGGTTGCGCAGGTCCGGCTTGTCGGAGCCGTACTTGGCGATCGCCTCGTCGTACGGAATACGCGGCCAGACCTTCGTCACCGGCTTGCCGTCCGCAAACTTCTCGAACACGCCGGTGAGTATCGGCTCCATCGTCTGGAAGATGTCCTCCTGCTCGACGAAGCTCATCTCGAGGTCGAGCTGGTAGAACTCGCCGGGCAGGCGGTCGGCGCGCGGGTCCTCGTCGCGGAAGCAGGGCGCGATCTGGAAGTAGCGGTCGAAGCCCGCCATCATCAAGAGCTGCTTGAACATCTGCGGCGCCTGCGGCAAGGCGTAGAACTTGCCGGGATGGATGCGCGACGGCACCAGGTAGTCGCGCGCGCCTTCGGGGCTCGACGCCGTCAGGATCGGCGTCTGGAACTCGGTGAAGCCCTGCTCGATCATGCGCCGCCGGATCGACGCGATCACCGCCGCGCGCAGCATGATGTTCCGGTGCAGCTTGTCGCGGCGCAGGTCGAGGTAGCGGTAGCGCAGCCTGATATCCTCGGGATAGTCGGCCTCGACCGACACCGGCAGCGGCAGCTCCTTCGATTCCGACTGCAGCGAGAATTCGCGCGCCCGCAGCTCGACCGCGCCGGTCGGCAGCTTGGCGTTGACCGTCTCGGCCGAGCGCGCCACCACCTCGCCGGTCACGGTCACGACCGATTCCAGGCGGAGATGCTCGAGCTGCTTGAACACGGGATTGGAGGTATCAACGACGACCTGGGTCAGCCCGTAATGGTCGCGCAGGTCGACGAACAGCAGGTGGCCGTGGTCGCGCTTGCGGTGGATCCAGCCCGACAGGCGGGCGGTCTTGCCGGTGTCGCCGGCCCTGAGCTGGCCGCAGGTATGGGTGCGATAGGAATGCATGGAAATGCCCCGTTTCAAGGCGGCGGAGAGGGCAACATCAGGGCCGGTTTGTCAAGCACGGGGCCCTTCTGGGCGCTAGGCTCCGGACGCATTCCCGTGTTACACGTCCGAAATGACCCTGATCGTCGACAGCGAAGAGCTGGCCGCCTTCTGCCAGCGCCAGGAAAGCGCCGATTTCGTCGCCGTCGACACCGAGTTCATGCGCGACAAGACCTACTGGCCCAAGCTCTGCCTGGTCCAGGTGGCGGGGCCCGACGAGGCGGTCGCGATCGACGCCATGGCGCCCGGGATCGACCTCAGGCCCTTGTGGCGGCTGGTGACCGAGAGCCCTGTCCTGAAGGTGTTCCACGCCGCTCGGCAGGACATCGAGATCTTCGTCAAGCAGGCCGGGCGCATGCCGCACCCGATCTACGACACCCAGGTCGCGGCCATGGTCTGCGGCTTCGGCGACTCGGTCGCCTACGACACGCTCGTCGCCAAGCTGGCCGGCGCCCGGATCGACAAGTCCTCGCGCTACACCGACTGGCAGCACCGGCCGTTGAACGCGCGGCAGATCGACTACGCCCTGTCCGACGTGATCCACCTGCGCCGCGTCTACACCAAGCTCGCCCGCAAGCTGGAAGCCAACGGCCGCGCGCACTGGCTGGAGGACGAGCTGGCCGGGCTGGTCGACCCCGCGATCTACCGCACCGACCCCGAGGTCGCCTGGGAACGCATCAAGGTGCGCGGCGGCAATCCCAAGTTCCTGGCCGTGCTGCGCGAGCTGGCCGCGTGGCGCGAGCGCGAGGCGCAGCGCCGCGACATCCCGCGCAGCCGGATCATCCGGGACGATTCGATGCTGGACGTGGCGGCGCATCCGCCGACGACGATCGAGGAACTGGCGCGCGGGCGCGGCGTCGGCCGCGGCGTCGCCGAGGGCAAGCTGGGCAACGACATCCTGGCGGCGGTGAAGCGCGGGCTGGACAGCGACCCCGCGACCTGGCCGAAGCTGCCGCCGCGCGTCGAGCTGCCCCAGGGCCTGGGGCCGCTGGTCGACCTGTTGCGGGTGCTCTTGAAGACGCGCTGCGAGCAGAACGACGTGGCCCAGCGCCTGGTCGCCAACACCGACGACCTGGAGATGATCGCCGCCGACGACAAGGCCGACGTGCCGGCGCTGAAGGGCTGGCGCCGCGAGGTGTTCGGCGAGGACGCCCTGGCGCTGAAGCACGGGCGCCTGGCGCTCGCCGCCGAAGGCGCCCAGGTGAAGCTGATCCCGCTCGGCCCGGCCGCCCGCCCCGTACTTTCCGGGGTCGTGGCCGCCGAGGGGCTGGCCCGGGTCGAGGCACCCCTGCCCCAGGCCGCCGCAGGCGGCCAGTAAAGAGCTCGCCGCAGGCGGCGAATAGCGACCCCGCCGCCGCCGGCGAACAGCCGGTACAGATCCGCGACATTTCGCCCGAGGCTTCTTGCGAATCTTTCGCAGATTCATATATGCGAGTTAGTCGCAGTTGCATTATCATGCGCCCGCTTTCGGCGCCGCCGTCCGGCGCCCCCAGTGGACAGAGGGAAATCGGGACATGAAGAAGATGCTCGCGGCCGCGCTGGCGACCTGCGCCATGCTGGCGGCGCCGATCGGCGCGGCCCACGCGCAAGCCAAGGCGCCGGAGAAGGAAAAGGTGCTGGCCACCTATGCCGACATCGCCCAGGCGATGTATGGCGACGCGCTGTCGACCGCGCGGGGCTTGCAGAAGGCGGTGACGGCGCTGACGACGACGCCGTCCGACGCGGCGCTGAAGGCGGCGCGCGAGGCATGGCTGGCGGCGCGCGTCCCCTACCAGCAGACCGAGGCCTTCCGCTTCGGCAACGCGATCGTCGATGAGTGGGAGGGCCGCGTGAACGCCTGGCCGCTCGACGAGGGCTTGATCGACTATGTCGACACCGGCAAGTACGGCGACGCGAACGACGAGAACCCGTGGTACACGGCCAACGTCATCGCCAACCCGACGCTCAAGGTCGGCGGCAAGACCGTCAACGCCAAGACCATCAACTGGCAGCTCCTGCGCGGCCTGCAGGAAGCCGGCAAGGTCGAGGCGAATGTCGCCACCGGCTACCACGCGATCGAGTTCTTGCTCTGGGGCCAGGACCTGAACGGCACCGGGCCTGGCGCGGGCAACCGGCCCTGGACCGACTACGCCAAGGGCACCCAGTGCACCAACAAGAACTGCGAGCGCCGCGCGCAGTACCTGACGGTCGCGACGCAGCTCCTGATCGACGACCTGGCCTGGATCGCACAGCAATGGAGCGCGGACGGCGAGGCGCGGGCCGAGCTGATGAAGGACCCGGCAGCCGGCATCGCCACGATCGTCACCGGCATCGGCAGCCTTTCCTATGGCGAGCTCGCCGGCGAGCGCATGAAGCTGGGCCTGATGCTGCACGACCCGGAGGAGGAGCATGACTGCTTCTCCGACAACACGCACAACTCGCACTTCTACAACGTCATCGGCATGCAGGCGATCTACCTCGGCAGCTACAAGCGGGCGAACGGCAAGGAGGTGAAGGG
>JAEUMD010000020.1 GCA_016793635.1 Hyphomicrobiaceae bacterium | reverse complement strand
GTCGCGACACGGATTTCGTCGCCGTCGCAGACCGTTTTCGATGTTCATTCGCAACAATTGTATATGCGGATCCAAATTACTTAACGAAAACCGATTTATTATCCTTGGAATTGCGCGTCGCTTTCCGACAATGAACTCATGCGTGATTCGAAGAAGACCGAGGTGGCTCGAATGCCCGGACATGGGACGACCCGCGGCCGACCGAAAGGCAGCGGCATCGACGACAGCGCGCGGCTGCTCGAAATGGCCCGCCTGATCGCTGCCAATCCAACCATAAAGCCGACCACCGCGATCAAATCGCTCGGCATCACCGATCCCTCGGTGATCCGCCGCTTGCGTGACAAGTTCTCAGAAATGAGGGCGTCGGCCATCGCCGCCGCTGAGGAAATTCCCTTGTTGCCGTCCGCCGCGGCGAGATCCCCGTCCCAGCAACCGGCCAAGGTCGCGGCGCGCCATCGCGCCGTTGCCGCGCGCGCCTATTCCGAAGCGCGGCGCACGGCCGAGCCCGCTCATCGCGATCCACAGAAGCCCCGCTCCACCAAAACGAGGCCTGCCGCCAGAAAGCCTCGCGACGCATCGACGACGTCCGTCGCCAATGTGACGCTACCCGACGAGGGCCCTGATGGCTGCGAGCCGCACCTTTCTGGCGTCATTACCAATACGTCTGTGGCCGAGGTCGACTCGTCCAGCGCTCACCGCGCCGAAAAAGCGGTAGCGCCGTTGCCCGCGTCTTCGATGCTGGCGGAGCAAACCCAAAACGAAGCGGTAAGCCTCGCCGAGGAGTTGCCCGCCTGTGCCCTGCCCAAATTGTCCTTGAAGAAGTCCGAAGATCTGTTCGTAGCGCTTTGCGGTATCGGCCTCGCTGCCGCCAATTCGGCGGTCGCGGCGCAGGTCTCGCTCGCCCAAAACCTCGTGCGTAGCTCGTATGTGTCTCATGCGCTTCGGCGTCAGTTGGCCCTCAACGAATGGGCTATTCAACTCTCGCCGTGGCCCGCGGTCAAAGCAACGCGCTGACCGCTCTATCCGATTGCCTCACCTTACCTAGACCAACGCCTGAAATCACTGCGGGCCGCCGACCCCGGGCGGCCCATTTCTTTTTTCGGGTTTCATCAGAACCGGCAGAACGCGATCAGGATTCCAAGCGAGGTCACAGCCGCCGTAGCGAAACCTGCTCGATGCGGTGGTTCGCGCCTTTCTTGAGGATGAGGCTCGACCGCTGACGCGTCGGCAGGATGTTCTCCTCGAGATTGCGCCGGTTGATCGTCGACCAGATTTCAAGAGCCCGCTTCTCGGCCTCGGGCATCGACAGCTGAGAGTACCGGTGGAAATAGGCTGCCGGATCGCGGAACGCCGTCGACCGAAGGCGCATGAACCGCGTCACGTACCACTTCTCGATGATCTCGGGATCAGCGTCGAGATAGATCGAGAAATCGAAAAAGTCGGAAACGAACGGGATTGCCTCGCCACCGGTCGGGAGCCGCGCGGGCTGGAGCACATTCAATCCCTCGACGATCAAAATGTCGGGGGAATCGATCACCGCGCTCTGCCCCGGCATGATGTCATAGTGGAAATGCGAATAGACCGGCGCCTCGACCTGCGCCACGCCGGACTTCACGTCGGCGAGGAAATTCAGCAGCCGCGTCGTATCGAAACTCTCCGGGAAGCCCTTGCGCGTCATCAGCCCAAGGCGCTCGAGCTCCGCGTTTGGATAGAGAAATCCGTCCGTTGTTATGAGGTCCACGCGCGGATGGTCCGGCCAACGCGCCAGCAACGCACGAAGAACGCGTGCCGTCGTGCTCTTGCCCACTGCGACGGAGCCGGCGACGCCGATGATGAACGGCACCTTCCCTTCGAGGCGCCCAAGAAACTTGGACGTAACCGCATGCAGTTCCTGCGCGGCTGCCACATAAAGATTGAGCAGCCGGGAGAGCGGAAGGTAGATCGTCTCCACCTCCTCGACCGAGAGCTCTTCAATGATGCCCGAGAGCTGTTCCAGCTCTGGTGGCGAAAGGGTCATCGGCGTGTCGGCCCTCAGGCGCGACCACTGCTCGCGGTTGAAGACGCGGTATGGGGAAAATTGCAGATCGCCGCGATTGGGCCGCGGCAAGGCCGGAGTCAACGCCGCGAGCCGTTCGAGGATCTCGTTCATGGCATCGGTCTCATGCTTTTGGGCGGCTGGCCTTTTCCTCGAGACCCGAGCGCGTCGTCCGCCCGTCGAGAACTGCCAGCACCTCGCCGATTTCTACGCCACGGCACTCCAGCGCCACGAGAAGGTGATACAATAGATCTGCAGCCTCCGCACGCACCGCATCTGGCTCCTGCCCGATGATGGCGATGACGGTTTCGACAGCCTCCTCGCCGAACTTTTTCGCACACTTCTCGGGGCCCCCGTCGAGCAATTGGCGGGTGTACGATGAGCCCGCCGTCGCCGCTCTCCGCGACCGGATTGTTGCTGCGAGCCGTTCCAAAACGTCGTCGCTCATTACCACCCCATTCCCGCAGCTTGCTGCCGGTCAATTTTTTGAACCAGTGCAGAAGCGGACGGCGAGCGTCAAGTCTTCAAGGGTCGAAATGAAGCAGGCGCGCCTCCCGGCCTGAATCGGGAGCACGCGCCTGCTTTCGTGTTCACGCCCTGCTGTGCGGATTAGAGTGGCATCAACCACCCATGCCGACCAGCCTCATGCGGATGTAATCGAGCTGGTCGAAGTTTCCGTATTTGATGACGAGATTGCCGCTCTCACCCGAGCCGCGCTTGATCTCAACTTTGAGACCGAGTGCGTCGGCGAGCTCCTTCTCGAAGGCCTTGGTATCGGCATCCTTCTCGCGCACCTTGCGCCCGCTCGGGCCTGCGACACCGATTTCTCCCGCCTGCACGAGTGCTTCGACCTCGCGCACATTGAGATCTTCGGCGACGATCTTCTCCGCCAGTACCGCGGCGTCATCGCGCCCGATCAGCGCACGCGCGTGGCCGGCGCTGAGCTTGCCGCTTTCCACCATCGCCTGCACCGTCTCGGGCAGCTTGAGCAGACGCATCGTGTTGGCGAGGTGACTGCGACTCTTGCCGATGATCTCGGCGAGCTGCTCCTGGCTGTAGCCGAACCGCTCGACGAGATCGCGATAGCCGGCCGCCTCCTCGATCGCATTGAGATCGGAGCGCTGCACGTTCTCGATGATGGCGAGCTCAAGAACCTCGCGGTCGTCGAGCTCGCGCACGATCACCGGCACGGTATGGAGGCCCGCCTTCTGGGCCGCGCGCCAGCGGCGCTCGCCTGCGACGATCTCATAGCCCTGGCCGCCGTCGCGATCAGGCCGTGCGAGGATGGGCTGGACGAGGCCCTTCACGCGGATCGAATCCGCAAGCTCGGTGAGCTCGTCCTCGCGGAAGGTCTTGCGCGGATTGAACCGGCCGCCCTTGAGCAGCTCGACCGGGATCATGCGCTGCTCGCCCTCGGGTGGCAGTTTCGACGCCCCGCCGCTCGGCTCGCCGATCAGCGACGCCAGGCCTCTGCCCAGCCGGCTCTTCGGAATTGGTGCGCCCATCACGGCCTTAGTCCCCCATCGCTCGCTCTGCCGCGTTCAGCGGCCAGTCTTTTTGGTGTCTCGGTCCACCGCGCTCAGGCCGCCTTGTAGCGCCTCTCGCGTTCGATGATCTCGGTCGCGAGGCGGATGTAGGCCTGGCTGCCCGCGCAATCGTAATCGTAGAGCAGCAGCGGCTTGCCGTGCGAAGGCGCCTCCGCCACGCGCGTGTTGCGTGGAATGACCGTCTCGTAAACCTTGGGACCGAAGAAGCCGCGCACGTTGTCCGCGACCTCGCGTGACAGTGTCGTTCGCGCGTCGTGCATCGTCAGCACCACACCCTGTATTTCGAGCTGTGGGTTCAACGTGCCGCGGATCTGGTCGATGGTCTCCTTCAACTGCGAGATGCCTTCGAGCGCGAAGAACTCGCACTGAACCGGCACCAGAACGGCATTTGCGGCCGTCATTGCGTTGAGGGTCATCAGGTTGAGGGAAGGCGGACAGTCGATCAGCACGTAGTTATAGGCTTCCGCCATGTTGCGGGCCTGGGCATTGAGTCTCGTCACGGCGTCGCGCAGGCGGAAGGCTCGGTTGCCGTCCGACATGAGATCCGTTTCGAGGCCGACCAGATCGGAGTTGGCGGGAACGACAGCCAGCCCCGGAACAGAAGTCGGTTGAGCTGCTTCCAGCAGCGACGCCTGCCCGACCAGCACGTCATAGGACGTCAGCCGGCGCGACTCTGCTGGAATGCCGAGCCCCGTCGAAGCGTTGCCCTGCGGGTCGAGATCGACGACGAGGACCCGTTCGCCGATGGCGGCCAGCGCCGTGCCGAGGTTGATGGCCGTCGTGGTCTTGCCGACGCCACCCTTCTGGTTGGCGATGGCCAGGACGCGAATTGCGGACCCTCCGGCGGTCGTGGTGTTCACGGGATCAACTCCCTTCCCTGAGCTTCAAGCGCTCGATAACGACAATGCGGGCATCGGCCTCGGTGAGGCTCGGCTCGAGACGCAGACGGAACTCGAAGGTGTGTTCTGCCGCCTCGACCTCGGCACTGGCATCGCGTCCCTTCGGGAAGACACCAACGGTTTCAGGTCCGAAAAGCGGGTATGCAAGTTCGAGGAGGCGCGGCAGCGGCGCCAGCGCACGCGACGTAACGCAATCGATTCGCTCGACCATAGCGCGAATTTGCTCGCTTTCGATTCGGTGCGGAATGATGTCCACAGCGATACCGACCGCCCGGGCAGCCTCGCGCAAGAATGCCGCTTTCCGCGTATCGCTCTCGATCAGTGTGAAACGAAGGGGTGCCCGAGCGCCTGCGCCCACCGCGCCGGCAGCGAGGATCGCCAAGACGAGACCGGGAAAACCGGCCCCTGAACCGAGATCGACCAGCGTTCGCGCATGCTGCGGAACGTACGCCCAGAGCTGAGCGCTATCCGCGAAATGCCTGTGCCAGATCTCGGCCACCGTCCTTGGCGCAACGAGATTGATGGTCTTCTGCCACTTCTGTAATAACCCGGCGTAGGTTTCCAGCCGTTGGATCGTTTCACGTGAAACACCGAAGGCCGCTGAAAAATCGGCGGGCGTGTCAATCCGTTGCGTGCTGTCTCCGCCGAGCGGCCGGCTGCTCATGCGCTCTGACGCGGCTCACGCGCGCTTCCTTGTGACTTGATATGTGCTAGCAACAATAGGATCGCAGCCGGAGTTATTCCGTCGATGCGAGAAGCCTGCGCGATGTTGGATGGGCGGTACCGATCTAGCTTCTGGCGCACTTCGTTCGACAGACCCGCAATATCGGCATAGTCCAGCATTGCCGGTATCGCCACCGCCTCATCGCGTCGCAACGTCGCCACGTCCTCTTCCTGCCGCCGGACGTATGACGCGTATCGAGCATCCACTTCGAGCTGGCTCGCGATGCCCCCGTCGATTTGGCCAAGCTCCGACCAAATCGGCTTCAGTCGTTCGATATCGATTCCCGGATACGCCAGAAGCTCGAACGCCGAGCGGCGGCGCCCATCGCGATTGATTTCGATGCCGTGCCGCGCCCCCTCTGTTGGCGAGAGGGAGATATTTCGAAGCATCTCGTTGCCTGCGGCCAGCGCCTTGGCTCTCGCCTCAAACGCTGCTGACCGCACGGGGCTGATACAACCGAGGCTTACGCCGACCGGGGTCAGGCGCTGATCCGCATTGTCGGCTCTGAGCTTCAACCTGAACTCTGCGCGGGACGTAAACATCCGGTAGGGCTCACTCACCCCGCGCGTCACCAGATCGTCGATCATGACACCAAGATACCCGTCGGCGCGCGACACGACAAACCGCCGCTCGCCGCCACCCGCCCGCAAGGCCGCATTGACGCCCGCGGCGATGCCTTGGGCTCCCGCTTCCTCGTAACCCGTGGTGCCATTAATCTGCCCGGCGAGGAACAGCCCGCTCAAGCGTTTCACCTCGAGCGTCGGTTCGAGCTCGCGCGGATCGACGTAATCATACTCGATCGCATAGCCAGGACGCTTGATGATAACCCTCTCCAATCCGGGGAGGGTCTTGAGAAAAGCCTCCTGCACGTCCTCCGGCAACGAAGTCGAGACGCCGTTCGGATAGACGGTATCGTCGTCGAGGCCCTCCGGCTCCAGAAAGACCTGGTGGGCCGATCGGTCCGCGAAGCGTACCACCTTATCCTCGATCGACGGACAGTAGCGAGGCCCCACGCTTGCGATCTGCCCTGAATACATGGGAGCACGGGAAAGGTTGGCGCGGATGATCGCGTGCGTTTCCGGCGTGGTCGTGGTGATGCCACAGGCAATCTGAGTGGTTTCGATCCGTTCAGTCAAAAAGGAGAACGGAACCGGCGTGTCGTCCCCCGGCTGCATTTCGAGGCTGGCCCAGTCGATGGAACCCGAAGCGAGCCTTGCCGGCGTGCCGGTTTTGAGCCGCCCCATGCGCAGCCCCATGGCGTAGAGCCGTTCGGACAGTTTGAGCGCCGGTGCCGCGCCCATACGCCCGGCCGGCACCTTCTTTTCGCCGAGGTGGATGAGCCCGTTCAGGAACGTACCCGTAGTGAGGACGACGGCGCCGCACATCAAAACCCGCCCATCTCCGGTGACCACACCAGAGACCCGGTCGGCCTGAACGAGAATGTCCTCGACGCCTCCCTCTATGATCTCGAGGCCGCTCTGCGCCGCAAGCGCCGCCTGCATCGCTTGACGATAGAGTTTGCGATCGGCCTGAGCGCGCGGCCCCTGGACCGCCGGACCCTTGGACCGGTTAAGAAGCCGGAACTGGATGCCTGCGGCGTCGGCGACCCGTGCCATTAGGCCGTCCAGCGCATCGATTTCGCGAACGAGATGCCCTTTACCAAGCCCGCCAATCGCCGGGTTGCACGACATCTCACCGATGGTGGCGGAGCTATGGGTGACCAGCGCCGTTCGCGCCCCCATGCGCGCCGCCGCTGCCGCCGCTTCGCAACCCGCATGGCCGCCGCCGACGACGATCACGTCAAACGAAGTTCGCATGTTCAATCTGCCAGGACCAAAAAGGCGCGCCGGCCTGACGTGCCGGTCGCGCCCCGATGAATGGATCGTGGGCACCATACCGGCTCGGCAGAACCCGGTCAAAGCCAAGCTTCCGCCCCAACGTCTTTCACTCCGGAAGCCCACTGGTCGGCGAATTCAACCGCCGAACCAATGCTATCGGCCGACCCGGTCGCCTCCGACGCAGGCCCACCGTGTTTCACGTGAAACACGGCAACCATACCCTTGCCGACGTTCGCCCGATGAGCCCTACGTCACTTGCCAATGCAGAATCGATGGAACACTTGGTCCAGGACATCCTCGACGCCAATCCTCCCGGTGATGCGCCCAAGCGCGGATGCTGCACGGCGAAGGTCCTCCGCACGCAGTTCGACATGGTTCGCGTCTCCGGCGAGGAATGAATCCAGGTCGTCGAGACACTGCTGCACGAGCTGGCGATGGCGCTCCTGTGTGAGATGAGGCTCTTCGTTAGCCCCGATCCGCTCGCGCGCGATGGCGGCGATCCGCTGGCTCAATTCGGAGAGGCCCGCCCCAGACAATACGGAAATTGCGACCTCGTCGTCTGGCAGAGCTTGCACCTGCGTACCATCGGGCAGTCCTGGCCGGAGATCGACCTTGTTCACGATTGGCAGCACCCGGTCGGCAATCGCCAGCAACTCCGCTGGCAGTACGGCTTCTCCAGTCAACACGTCCGTCATCCAGATGATGAGGTCGGCGTCGGCGGCTGTCGCGAGGGACCTCCGGATACCTTCGCGCTCCACTTGGCCCGTCGTCTCTCGAATTCCCGCGGTGTCGGCTACGATCACCGGCAACCCTTCTAGGTCGAGCCGTACCTCGATCACGTCGCGGGTAGTACCCGCCTCCTCGGAGACGATCGCAGCGTCGCGGCGCGCAAGGGCGTTGAGCAGGCTCGATTTGCCGACATTGGGCGGCCCCGCCAGCGCCACCCGAAAGCCAGATCTGAGGATTTCACCCTTATTTCCATCGTCGAGGTGATGGCGGATGGCTTTTGCCAAGTCCGTCACAACAGCCTTGCTCGAATCGAAAGCGTCGTATGCGACATCCCCTTCGTCCGAGAAATCGATGGACGACTCGACGAGAGCAGTTGCTTCGATCAGGCTGGCCCGCCAGCTCTCGTAGAGTGACGACAGAGCGCCTCGAGATTGGCGGAGCGCCTGTCGCCGCTGTGCCTCGGTTTCCGCGTCGATGAGGTCAGCGAGACCCTCGGCCTCGACGAGATCGATCTTTCCGTTGTCGTAGGCCCGGCGCGCGAACTCTCCCGCCTCCGCCTGCCGGCATCCGGGAATGCCCGCCAGTGCCGCAAGAACCGCCCGGACAACAGCGACGCTGCCATGGAGCTGTAGCTCGGCAACGTCCTCACCGGTGAAGCTCTTCGGCGCCGGAAACCACAGGACGACACCGCTGTCGAGATGCTCCGAGGTTGTCGGATGGATGATCCTGCGGCCTGCCGCCAGCCGGGGCTTCGGTCGTGCGGGGGCCATGAGACTCAGGACTGTTCCGGCCATCGGCCCGGAGACACGCACAACTGCGACGCCCGCCCGTCCCGCGGCCGAGGACAGGGCAAAGATCGTCGAGCGGTTTGCCTGATTGTGACCTGTCATCGATGTGATCGGGATCTCAGTTCAGCAGCCCGGCGATGGAAACGAATAACCCCGCGGAACAGAGCTCCGCGGGGTCCGATCTCTACAACCTGGAAGGCATGGCGACCAGGGGCCGCCGGAGTGCTTTCCGTTCTGATCACGTATTCATCTGCGAGAAGAAGTCCGAGTTGGTCTTGGTCGACTTCAGCTTGTCGATCAGGAACTCGATCGCGTCCATCGTTCCCATGGGGTTGAGGATGCGGCGCAGCACGTAGACCTTCTTGAGCTGATCCTTGGCAACCAGCAGGTCCTCCTTACGTGTGCCCGAACGCGCCACGTCGATCGCCGGGAAGACGCGCTTGTCGGACACCTTGCGGTCCAGAATTATTTCCGAGTTACCTGTACCCTTGAACTCTTCGAAGATCACTTCGTCCATGCGCGAGCCTGTGTCGATCAGCGCCGTCGCGATGATCGTCAGCGATCCGCCCTCCTCGATGTTGCGGGCGGCGCCGAAGAATCGCTTGGGCCGCTGCAAGGCGTTGGAGTCGACACCACCGGTGAGCACCTTGCCCGAGGAAGGTACGACCGTGTTGTAGGCGCGACCGAGGCGCGTGATCGAATCGAGCAGGATCACGACATCGCGCTTGTGCTCGACGAGGCGCTTGGCCTTCTCGATCACCATCTCGGATACCTGCACGTGCCTGGACGGCGGCTCGTCGAAGGTGGACGATATGACCTCGCCCTTCACCGACCGCTGCATGTCGGTGACTTCCTCCGGCCGCTCGTCGATCAGCAGCACGATGAGATAGCACTCGGGATGATTGGTCGAGATCGCGTGGGCGATATTCTGCAGCAGCACCGTCTTACCGGTGCGCGGCGGCGCGACGATCAATCCGCGCTGGCCCTTGCCGAGCGGCGCGACGATGTCGATGACACGGGCCGAAAGATCCTTGATCGTCGGATCCTCGATTTCCATCTTCAGCCACTTCGTCGGGTAGAGCGGCGTCAGGTTGTCGAAGTGGATCTTGTGCTTGACCGCCTCTGGGTCCTCGAAATTGATCCGGGACACCTTGAGCAGGGCGAAATAACGTTCGCCTTCCTTCGGCGAGCGGATGTGACCCTCGACCGTATCGCCGGTGCGCAGGGCGAAGCGGCGAATCTGGGAGGGCGAGACGTAGATGTCATCGGGGCCGGGCAGATAGTTGGCGTCGGGCGAGCGCAGGAACCCGAAACCGTCCTGCAGAACTTCGACGACACCCGTGCCGACGATCTCGATGTCCTGCGTCGCGAGCTGCTTCAGCGTCGCGAACATCAGTTCCTGCTTGCGCATGGTCGAAGCGTTCTCGACGCCGACCTCTTCAGCGAAGCTCAGCAGCTCGACCGGGGTCTTGAGCTTGAGATCCTCGAGTTTGACTTCCTTCATGAAGGGACTCCGGATTGGCAACGGTGGCGCAAGGCGGGGAGAGGTTGAGCCGTGCCAGGATGAGATTGAAATGGTAGGGGGATTGTGCCAGCGCGCGGAACCGCGCGATCCGTTACGCCCGGCAACCTCTTGCGCGCGGGCGAACTCGAAGGCCGGAGAGGCCGTGAGTCGGAATGGGATGCGAACTTTATAGCAGAGCGGGGCGACCGGCGGAAGCCGCTTCCCGGCAACAGCGGCCGTCCCTTAGTGCACTCGTGTTTGGGGAACCTCTTAGTCGCCCCATTTGTTCCGAGCGAGGCGATCAGAGCCGTGTCAGGCCCAGATGACCACAACGAACGATCGCACCTCAGAACGGCTTCACGATCACCATCACAACGATGAAGATCATCAAAACCGTCGGTACCTCGTTCATCAGGCGCCAGTAGCGAGTCGATTTTTCGTTGCGATCCTCCGCAAAGGCCCTCACCGCGGCCGAGAAATTTCCGTGTGCCCATGACAGCACCAGCGCCGCGAAAAGTTTCACGTGAAACCAGGGCGAGCTGAAAAAGTCAGCCTGCCAGGCGAGCCACACGCCGAGCACCCACGAAACGATCATCGCCGGGTTCATGATGATCCGCAGCAGGCGACGCTCCATGACCTTAAAGGTCTCGGATTGTTGGGAGCCCACCGGCGCATCGCAGTGGTAGATGAACAGCCGCGGCAGGTAGAGCATGCCCGCCATCCACGAGATGACGGCGACGACATGGACCGCTTTCACCCAAAGGTAGGCACCGTCGCCCAACACCATCATTGCCGCCGCCGTCGCTACAACGGTGACCGCGATGGCGATGGCGGCGCGCTTGGCTGGGGAGGCGGACGAGGGGGCTTGAGTTGGCGGTGTGCTGCTCATGGCAGACGGTTTATGCCACGGCCCGCGGGTCGGCAAGCGGAGTGAGCTCCATCACTCGCCGCGAACCCTATGGACCAGCCTCGCGACATTCTCGGGAGGGGTTTGCGGAACGATCCCGTGGCCGAGATTGAAGATGAAGCGGCGGCCTTCCATCAATTCCAGGATCTCGTCCACCCGCTCGTCGAGGGCATCGCCGCCCGCGACCAGCAGCAGCGGGTCGAGGTTGCCCTGGACGACGACATCCTCGTCCTCGAACGCTTCGCTCATCATGTAGGGCGGCATGGCGGTATCGCAGCCGATGCCATCGACGCCTGTCTCGTCGACGTACCAGAGCGCCGCCCCGCCCGCGCCGCGCGGGAAACCGATGATCGGCACCTCCGGGTGGCGCTCCTTCAGCGCCGCAACGATCGCCTTGGTCGGCGCCACCACCCACTTGTCGAATTCGTTGTCGGGCAGCGTACCGGCCCAGGTATCGAAGATCTGGAGCGCGTCCGCGCCTGCCTTCACCTGGCGGTCGAGATAGTCGATGGAGGTCTCGACCAGGGTATCGATGAGCTTCTGGAAGCCCTGAGGATCGCGGTATGCCCACAGCCGAGCCTCGGCCTGATCGCTGGAGCCCTCGCCCTGCACCATATAGGTCGCCACGGTCCACGGCGCGCCGCAGAAGCCGATGAGAGCCGTCTCGTCCGGCAGCTCGCCGCGCAGGCGCTCGACGGTCTCGCAGATGAGGGAGAATTTCCCTCCCGTCTTGGCGGGATCGAGGCGTGCGAGATCAGCGGCGGTACGGATTGGCTCGAGCTTCGGCCCTTCCCCCGCTTCGAAAGTGACTTTCTGGCCGAGTGCATCCGGCACGACGAGGATGTCGGCAAACAGGATGGCGGCGTCAAAACCATAGCGGCGGATCGGTTGTAGCGTCACCTCGGTCGCATGACGCGGCGAGTAACAGAGATCAAGGAAGCTGCCAGCCTCGTCGCGCGTAGCGCGGTACTCGGGCAGGTACCGCCCCGCCTGACGCATCAGCCAGACCGGCGGGGGCGAGAGCGCTTCGCCCTGGAACGGCAGCAGGAACCGCCGATGCGATTTGCCCGGCGATCGAGAACCAGTCGGCTGGCCTGCGGCTCGCGATCCGGTGCGGGAGGAAGGCTTCGGTGCGCTCATGGCCTCTCTTCTAAATCCTAATGAAGACTCTTCACTTATTTTTTCTTTTTCTATTACCCCAGGGGATCGTGGGAGTACCACAGTTTTCCCCACCCCTCACCCAGGTCCCGCACAACGACAAAGCTGATCGGCCATATCTGGTAGGCGAACAGCCGGAGCTGCCACAAGGGAGAAAAATACGCCGAGCCTTCATGCGTTTACGCCGCGAGTTGGAACGCCAACCTTTGAGGAGGGCCGGTGGAGAAGACAGGGAGGGGCGCGGTATGGCCACCCTTGTCCACGGGGACGGAGCAATCTCAAGTTTCTCTGTTCGCATTCCGGCAAATGTGAGTATCACCGTGGACGACCGCGCAACCGACGCTCCGATTGCAGGAGCAACCCGGGCCACGCGTGGATAACTCGACCCTTCATCCACAGGCGGCGCCCGTACATGCCCCATTCCTCCGCATCGAGCTTCTTCCATCTTCATCTCGTCTCTGACGCGACCGGCGAGACGCTGACGACCATCGCCAAGGCGGCCGCAGTACAGTACGCCGAGGTACGGCCAATCGAGCACGTCTACCCGATGGTGCGGACACAACGTCAGCTCTCCCGCGCGCTCCAAGAAATCGAGCAGGCGCCTGGTATCGTGCTCTACACCATCGTCAACAAGTCGTTGACGGAAGAGATCGAGAGGCGTTGCCGTGAGCTCTCGATCCCCTGCCTCCACGTGCTCCAGCCCATCATGCAAGTGTTCGAAAGCTACCTCGGCGCACCGCGCACGCCGACAGTCGCAGGCCAGCACGTTCTCGACGCCGACTATTTCAAGCGCATCGATGCCCTGAATTTCACGATGGTGCACGACGACGGCCGGCTGCCGGAGAATTTGAACGACGCCGACATCTGCATACTCGGCATTTCGCGCACGTCGAAGACGCCGACCAGCATCTATCTTGCGCAGCGCGGTTTTAAGACGACGAACCTGCCGCTGGTTCCGCAGATCGCACTGCCGAAGAACCTGATCGAGCCGACGACGTGCTTCGTCGTGTGCCTCGTCGCAAGCCCCGATCGCATCGCCGAGATCCGTCGGAACCGCGCGTTGTTACTGTCCGATCGGGACCTCGGCACCTATGTCGACCGCAGCGCGATCTCCTCTGAAATCGCCCACTCGCGAAAGCTCTGCGCCAAGTACGGCTGGCCCGTGATCGATGTCACGCGCCGGTCCGTCGAGGAGACGGCCGCGTCGATCATCAAACTCATGCAGGATCGCCGCTCTGGAAGCGAATCGAGCGCAGGCGAGACGGCGGAGTCCGGCTCATGACGTTGGCAAGGCCCTCGCGACCGCACCTCATCCTTGCGTCGGGAAGCCGAACGCGGCGGGATATGCTCAAGGCGGCCGGCGTTTTTTTCAGCGTCCAGACGGCGGACGTCGACGAGGTGGCGATGCGCGATGCGCTGGCGGCCGAGCACGGCGATGACATCGTGCCACCGGAGGATGTTGCCGAGATCCTCGCCTGCGCAAAGGCAGAAGCCGTGAGCGCCGCACACCCCGATGCGCTCGTAATCGGGGCGGACCAAGTGCTCGAGCTCGAGGGAGAAATATTCGCAAAGCCTGCCGATATGGAAGCCGCGCGCGAGCAGCTTCTGCGTCTGCGTGGGCGCGCCCACAAGTTGCATTCCGCGGTCGCGATCGCCAAGGCCGGCGATACACTCTGGGCACACCTCGATACGGCCGAGCTGGCCATGCGGGATTTTTCTCCGCGCTTCCTCGACGACTATCTGGCGGCCGCCGGCGACAAGGTGGCAACCAGCGTCGGCGCCTATCAGATCGAGGGACTCGGTGTGCAGCTCTTCGAGCGCGTCGACGGCGGCCACTTCACCATTCTCGGAATGCCGCTGCTGCCGCTGCTCACGGAGCTCCGGCGTATCGGCGCTGTGGCGACGTGATGAATTGGCGGAGGAGGCAGACCGCATGAAACGAGCCTGCGTGATCGGCTGGCCCATATCGCATTCGCGCTCGCCGATCATTCACGGTCACTGGCTAGAGCGATACGGCATCGACGGGCAATACACCAAAGAGGCGGTGAAACCCGAGGAGGCGGCCGCTTTCCTGCGCGGATTGGCGGAGAACGGCTTTGCCGGGTGCAATGTCACCGTGCCGCACAAGGAAACCGCTTTTGCGGCGGGCGAGGTTATCGAGCCCTCTGCGCGGGCGGTGGGTGCGGCCAATACGGTGTGGCTCGAGGGAAGCCGGCTTCACGTCGCAAATACCGATACGTATGGATTCATGACTCATCTGGCCGCGACCGTACCGGACTGGCGGGCGTTCGATGCGCCGGTCGTGGTGTTGGGGGCCGGCGGGGCAGCCCGCGCCATCGTATTCGGATTTCTCGAAGCGGGCGTCGGCCGTATCGTCGTCGCCAATCGCACGCGGGCGAGAGCGGATGATCTGGTGCGCCACTTCGGCCCGCACGTCGTCGCGGTCGATTGGGACAAGCGCACGCAAGCTGCCCGTCATGCCAGCGTCGTCGTCAACACGACGACCATCGGCATGAAGGGCGAGGGATCGCTCGACATCGACTTCGCCCGCGCCGATCATCGCACAGTTGTCGCCGATATCGTCTACGTGCCGCTGGAAACGGAGCTGCTCGCGGTCGCCCGTTCGCATGGGCTGCGCACACTCGATGGTCTCGGCATGCTGCTGCACCAGGCGGTACCGGGATTCGAGAAATGGTTCGGCGTGCGACCGGAGGTGACGGACGAGCTGCGCTCACTCCTCGTCGACGACATCGAGGCATCGCGCTGAATGCTCATCATCGGTCTGACCGGTTCGATCGGCATGGGAAAATCGACGGCCGCGGCGTATCTGCGCCAAAACGGCATCGCCGTTTTCGACGCTGACGCCGCTGTGCATGCGCTCTATTCGGGTGCGGCCGTACCGTTGATCGAAGGTGCGTTTCCCGGCACGACGGCGAATGGTGTCGTCGACAGACGACTCCTGCTCCAATCACTGATGGCGGATACGAGTGGATTCGCACGCCTCGAAGCGATCGTGCATCCGTTGGTGCGGGAGGCCGAACGCACTTTCCTCGCGGCCGAACACACGCGAGGCGCGGCCATAGCCGTGCTCGAAATCCCGCTGTTGTTCGAAACCGGCGGGGACAAGCTGGTGGACGTGACGGTCGTGGTCAGTGCGGGTCCGCAAGAGCAGCGGCGGCGCGTTCTTGAACGGCCCGGCATGACAGATGAGAAACTTGCCGAGATCTTGAGCCGGCAAATGGCGGATGCCGAGAAACGCCAACGCGCCGACTTCGTTGTGGATACCTCACGCGGAGTTCCTGAGATGGCGGCTCAAATGGATAGAATCCTCGCCGAGATCGCGTCGAGGCCAGCGGGGGCCTATCAACGGTGCTGGTCCGGCGGGTAAGCTCGCTTTTGAAATCGATCCGGGGAAGTGCTCGACCATGCTGCGCGAGATCGTGCTCGATACCGAAACGACGGGCCTCGATCCCAAGAAGGGCGACCGCCTGATCGAAATCGGGTGCATCGAGCTTATCAACCGCATTCCGACGGGTCGCGAGTACCACGTCTTCATCAATCCCGAGCGCGATGTCCCGGCCGATGCCGAGCGGGTGCATGGCATCTCCACCGCGTTCCTTGTCGACAAGCCCGTGTTTCAGGCGGTTTATCGGGATTTTCTCGCTTTCATCGCAGCCGATCAGCTCGTCATCCATAACGCGACATTCGACGTCGCGTTCCTCAACATGGAACTCGAGCGTGTTCGCGCACCTGTGCTGAAGTTCGACCGCGTCGTCGATACGCTCGCGCTTGCGCGGCGCAAGCATCCGGCTGGTCCGAACACGCTGGACGCACTCTGCAAGCGATACGGCATCGACAATTCGCAGCGTATCAAGCACGGCGCGCTGATGGATTCTCTGCTGCTGGCCGAGGTCTATATCGAGTTGCTCGGCGAGCGCCAGGCGACGCTCGTGCTCGGCGACAAGGGAGCTGCCCGCTCGCAAGCGGCGACGATGTCGCGCGCTGGAGCGCGGACCGAAGCTGCAGCGCAGCGGCCAACGCCACTCGCTTCGCCCCTGACGACGGAGATCAAAGCCGCGCATCGCGCGTTCGTCGAAACGCTCGGGCCCAAGGCGATCTGGCAACGCTATCTGCAGCCGAAGTCGTAGGGTGCGCTCGGTTGAGATGGACGCGCATGGCGCTTTCATCGAAAGCGTGAATCGCACCCCATGCTCATGACTGATCGTGCGATCGGCTTAGAAGGACGCGCAGAGCGCTTTGATCCCCGAATGAAGCGGTGTCCTGTGAGAGAAACGCGCAAACGAAAAAGGCCGGCCACAGGGCCGGCCTTGTCAATTTTATTGCAAGCGTCGGCGCCGCCAATTCTTGGCTACGCCTTCGCCTTGCCACCCGCGGCGGCGGCCTGCTCCTGCTGGCGGCGCAGATAGAGACCGCCGAAGTCGATCGGATCGAGCAGCAGTGGCGGGAACCCGCCCTCACGCGTGATGTCGGCAAGGATACGGCGCAGGAACGGGAACAGGATCGACGGGCAGTTGACGAGAAGAAACGGCTCGAGCGCCTGCTCGGGGATGCCCTGGAGGCGGAACATGCCGGCGTAGACGACCTCGAGATCGTAGATCGTGCCGATCTTGCTGGTGGCCTGGGCGCGGAAATTGATCGCGCTCTCATACACGCCCTGTTTGGCGTCGACGGCTTTGGCGTCGACATTGACCTCGAGCTGGATGTTCGGATTGTCGCCCGGCCCACCGAGCAGCTTGTCGATGTTCGGATTCTCGAACGAGAGGTCGCGAATATACTGTCCGAGCACCTGCGCCTGGACCGGAGCTGGGGCTCGGCTGGTGTCGGCCGTCCCGGACCCGTTCTTTCCTTCCGCCATGGTCTTTTCTTCCCTGCTCAATTCTCGTTGTGCCAATCGCCCTCGGGGCGCCCAGAGCACTATGAGACCGCATGCATTCGCCCGAGGCGACGAGGGGTCGGATAGCGCTCCAGAAACTCTGTGTTCGAGCGCACTCTTACGGGCAGGGAACCGCTTGGGCTCCCGTGCGACCGGATGGCGCTCCAGCCGTTGGTCGGCGGAGCGCTATCATGATGTGTCCTGACGCGCAATCGAGCAGCGCCTATTCGCGGCGCTTACCCGTGGAGCGATTGCGATCGTCGCCGTTTTCGTCGATGCGGTGGTATTCGCCGTCGATGACGATGCCGCCGCCGTCGTCCCGGTAAGGCCGGGCGCGGCCGGTCGGTTGGTCGCGCGGGGTCTCGACTGTTTCGCCTTCCATCGTCCAGCGCGTGAACGAACCGCTGACGAAGACCTTGGACAGGGCCTTTTCCACCAGCAGTGAACGAACCGGTGGTACAAGGAGGATCAATCCGGCCGTATCCGTAATAAGGCCCGGCGTGAGGAGCAGGAGACCCGCTGCCATCAGCAAGACGCCATCGAGCAAGGGGGCGACTGGCGGGACCCCTGCTTCCGCCGAGGCCATGACACGCTGCAAGGCACCGAGACCCTGGCGGTGCAACAGCGTCGCTCCGGCCATGCCCGTGCCGAGCACGATCAAGATCGTCCACCAGAAGCCAATGATCTGGCCGACCTTCACCAGCAGCGCGATCTCCAGGAGAGGGATCGCGATGAGCACAAGCAGAAGGAGGGCGCGGACGGGTGAGAGCATGGTTGCTGTGCGGTTTCTATCGTGCCTGTCGTGCCTGTTGGCGCCTCGGTCCTTGTCCAGGCGGAAAGCTTACTGGCGGACGTTCAAGCCTGCATTTGGTGTCGGGTGGCTTAATCCCTCGTCCTTGAAACGGTTCGCGGGCCGGTGGGTTCAACCTCGATGCTTGTCTGGTGCGGCGTGATTTTAGAGTGCGTCCGCCCGCGCCGTTCAGCCTCGTCGCTCGCGCCCAAAGCCGTTGGCGGAACCCTTCTTGTGCCCTAAGTTGAAGTCTATACCAATGACGTTCAGTGTCGCTGCACCGGGAAAGTGGCGCTAAGCTGCAGGTCCCGGACTGGAACTGGGCAACCATCAAGCATACATCTGCAAAGTCGGCATGCGCCGTGCCGCAATGGGGCATCGTCGCCCTTTGCTGAATTCGGCACTAACGCTCGCCTCCGGCCGACAACTGTCCGGTTCCTCATCTCGGCGCTGGCCGATCGTGAGGGCTGAAGGAAAAACATAGGCTTACTCACGGGTTTCGGATAGAGAAGATTCTGGAATCTGGCTCAGGAGGCGTTGCGAGGCTCGAGCCGCCCGCGCTCTCCCGGCAAACGTGCAACCCCTTCTCGAAAGCACGTCCATGGACGGAAAAATCGATCTCATCACGCTAATTTCTCTGATTGTCGCCCTTGTGGTGATCTTCAAGCTGCGCGGCATTCTGGGGCGCCGTAACGACGAGGACGATGCCCGCCTGGAGCGATACCGTGCCGAGCGGCGCAAGGCAGCGGCAAGCGGTGCCGGTAAATCCGACGAAAAGGTCGTGACGATGCCGCAGCGCGAGCCGGCGCCGGTGCGGCCGGCGGCCGATGTGAACGTTGCGGTGGCCGAGACGAAGGCGCGCATTCACACCGCGTCAGGTTCCAATGCCGAGGTCGAGCGGGGGCTACTCGATATTCTCCGGCTCGATCCGCAGTTCGATCCGGAGCCGTTCATCCGCGGCGCGAAGCAAGCCTACGAGCTGATCGTGACGGCTTTCGCCGAGGGTAATCGCAAGCTGCTGCGCGATCTCCTCAGTCGCGAGGTCTACGACAGCTTCCACATGGCGATTGCCGATCGCGAGAGCCGCGGGGAGCAAGTCGATCAGTCGTTTGTCGGCATCTCGAAGGCCGATATCGTCGATGCCGAGCTGAAGGACGGCGTCGCGCACGTGACGGTTCGTTTCGTCAGCCAGCTCATCTCGGCGACGCGCGACCGTTCGGGTGCAGTCACCACGGGCGATCCGCAGACGATCCGCGAAGTCACCGACATCTGGATGTTCAGCCGCGACGTCTCGACGCCGCGTGCGCGTTCCAATCCGAATTGGAAGCTCGTCGCCACACAGGCACCGGGCTAGGGCTTCGCCCACCCGCGGTTAGACGGCGGTGGCAATGAAGGGCGGCGGGAGGAGTTGGGATGGCCCGTTTTGAGCCGCTCCGCCCGCTCCGGTGGTCTGCACCCCGCGGCGCTTGTTGGACGTGTCGTATGGGCGGCGCGATTGTTCTTGCGGCAGCACTCCTGACGACGCTCGCTGTCGCCGCCGATAAATCCGGTAGCGCTGCGCGAGCTTACGCCGCGCCGACCGGCAAAAAGGAAGCCGTAACGGCTGCGAAGACCATGAACAAGGGCGCGCCAGCCACTGGACAAGTCACAATTGGACAAGTCACCGGGGCGGTCAAATTCGAGCCCGTAAACTTCGAAGCTCTCAGTGGTTGGGCCGAGGACGATCACCTCGCCGCGCTGACCGCCTTCGCCAAATCCTGCACACGTCTCAATAACGCCGCGCGCTCGGGTGCGGAGACGGTCAACTCTTCGCCGGCAGAACTATTCGGGGCATGCGCCGAAGCAGTCGATATGATCCGCCGTGGAGCGAGCGCGGCTGAGGCGCGCGCGTTCTTCGAAAAGCGCTTTACCCCGCACAGGGTTGTGCACGCGGCGGGCAGCGGCCTGCTGACCGGTTACTATGAGCCGGTGATCGAGGGATCGCGCACGCCCGATGAGGCCTTCTCGGCACCAGTGTTGAAGCGGCCGGCGGACCTGATGAATTTGGTCTCCGAGTCCGAACGCGGTGCGAAGGCCGAGCAGTTGACGCACGCACGTCGCACGCCGGAAGGGTGGGAGCCGTATCCAACCCGGCAGGAGATCGACCAGGGCGCGCTCGCGGGCCAGGAGCTCGAGTTCGCTTATCTACGCGATCCCGTCGATCTGTTCTTCATGCAGGTGCAGGGCTCCGGGCGGATCGCGCTCGTTGGTGGCGGCAGTGTTCGCGTCACGTACGACGGCAAGAACGGCCACCCTTACACGTCGATTGGCCGGTACCTCATCGACAGGGGGCTGTTCCCCGCCGACCGGATGTCACTTAATTCACTGAAGGATTGGCTGCGCGCCCACCCTGACCGCACGCGCGACGTGCTCTGGCAGAACAAGTCGTACGTCTTCTTTCGCGAGCTGGCGGCCGACGAACCCGGCCCCCTCGGGGTGTTCGACATACCATTGACACCGGGCCGCAGCCTCGCGGTCGATACGGCCCATCACGCCATCGGTACACCCGTTTATGTCTCCTCCGCTTCGCTTACACACGCGGGCGGCAACGGCGGTGGCTTCCACAAACTGATGATCGCGCAGGATGTCGGCTCGGCGATCCGCGGTCCCGAACGCGGCGACATCTATTTCGGCTCGGGCTCGGACGCGGGTGCGCTCGCTGGCGTCACCAAGCATCAGGGTAATTTGTTCGCGCTGTTGCCGCACGGAGCGTTGCGCGGAACCGCCGTCGAGGCGGAGACTAGGGCCACACCAGCCGGTGTGCGACGGGCCAGCCAATGAGCGCGTCGGGAGATGATGAGGCAGCGAGCCCGAAGCGCTCCTCGCGGCGTGTTGTTTTGAGCGATGAAGATCGCCGCCTCTGGGAGCACGTCGCCAAGTCCGTGGCGCCGGTTCGTCGGCGCACAGGGCGTGTTTCAAAGCGGAGTGACGAGCCTTCGCCGCCGTCGGCAGCACCTATGCCGATGGCCACGCCTCCGGGGCTGAATGATCCGAGACACGCGGATCGAAACGAAGCTCTGGCCGAGCTGCAAAGGCATCTCGCCGAGGGTACGGCAGTCATCGGATCGCGTGCCGCCGGGGTGCCGCCGACGAGATTGCACCCGGCCAAACATCAGCCGCCGCCGATCGCTGATTTCGATCGCAAGGCGGTTCGCCGGATCAGGTCGGGGCGTATCGAGATCGAAGCGCGGATCGATCTGCACGGCATGCGACAGGACGAGGCGCATTCGACACTGCGCAGCTTCCTGCTCGGCTGCCAGTCGCGCGGCATCCGCTGGGTGCTCGTCATCACTGGCAAGGGCCGGCCGTCACGACCCGGAGATAGTCACGAGATCGATGCGAGCCGAGGCCGGCCTGACCCGGCTTGGTGGGGCGATGAACGCGGCGTGCTCAAACGCAACGTGCCGCGCTGGCTGACAGAGCCGGAGCTGCGTTCGATCGTCGTCAGCTATACGACGGCAAGTCTCGGTCACGGCGGTGAAGGCGCGCTCTACGTGCACCTGCGCGGGCGTCGTTGAGCGAAGTGGCGATCCAAGCGCGTCACTGACACTTGGTGTCGAGGTTCTTCAGCGCGTTGGTGATACCGGAGAGCGAAAAGCGATCCTCGGTCGCCATGCCCGATTCCGCTGTCGCCGCGACCTGCATGCTGCTGCCGCGCTTCATCGCATCGATCAGCTTCAGCTCCTGTGTCGGATCGGCGACGAACGCCTTATCGTCCTGCGGGAACAACTTGAAGATCGTGCCACCGATGTTGACGGTGACTTCAGACCCCTTCTTGATCTTGTAGCCGAGCAGCACCGAAACCTCGGTCTTCACGCCGTCCTTCGGCCATGCCGAAACGTAGAAGAACACGGCGTCGCGCTTCTCGCCCTTCGTTGCTGTCGCCGCAGGCTGAGTGGCTGCAAAACAGATCTTCTTCTGTGCGGCGTCATGGACGAACAAAGACCAGTCACCATATTTCTCGACGAGCTGCGCGGCATTGGCGCTGCCAGTGAAAGCAAAACATGAAGCCAAAGCCAAGCCGAGGGCGCCACGGTTGAACATTCCGGGGTGCTTCATCTTCATAATTGCCAATGCTCCAAGTGTCGGGTTGTCAATTGCAACCTGTAATACACGAAAGAAGCTCGCGGCGTAAACCCGCCCGCTCACGAGATTTTGGGCGGGCCGCCGGGCCGCATCGGCCGGTCTGCATAGTGTGCGAGGCTCTTCACCCGGTCGTACATGACAATCGCCCCGGCCATCGCCACGTTGACACAGAACCGCGTCGGGATGCGCACGACGTGCTGGCATCGCGCCAGCAGCGGCTCGCTCAACGAACCCATCTCGGGACCGAGCACGTAGGCAGCGCGCAGTGGGTGGCGAAAGCTCGGTAGATCGATCGCGTCATCGGTAAGCTCGACGCCGACCAGCACGCAGCCCTGCGGCAACGCCATCTCGTCGAGCGACCGCCAGTTGTAATGCGGCAAATGCCATTGGCCTTTCGAGGTATCGGCACGGGCCTCGAGCGCGTGATAGGTCGCGCCGACCGTGAACGTGAAGCTCGCGCCGAAGGCGTGCGCGGAACGCATCAGGTTGCCGAGATTGAGCGCCTTCGACATCCGCTCGGCGCCGATGGCGAAATATCCGCGAGGCGTCGGGGGCCAGTTCGTCGCGGTCATCGATGGTGCCTCGCCGGGGGAAGGTTGTGCGGTTGCCGGCGGTCGTGCTTGACCAGCCGTCGTTATCCGGCGCTCTCATGGCCGCGCGGATGGTTGCGATCAAGCCAATTTTCAGCTTTGACCGCTCGCGAGACACATGCAGGCCGAACCTGATGGAGCGATTTTCATGAGAGCCGTGTTGTGCAAGACGCTCGATGGTCCGGGCTCGCTCGTCGTCGAGGATGTTCCGGAGCCCGTCGCCGGGCCAGGTCAGGTCGTCGTGCGGGTACGCGCCGCCGCCCTCAATTTCTTCGATACTCTCATCACGCGCGGCAAGTACCAATACAAGCCCGAATTGCCTTTCTCGCCCTCGGGCGAGATCGCGGGCGAGATCGAGAGCGTCGGCGAGGGGGTGAGCAACCTGGCACCGGGCGACCGCGTGGCTGCTTACATTGGCTGGGGCGGTGCGCGTGAGAAGGTCGCGGTGGATGCCGGTGCATGCGCCCGCGTGCCAAACGGTGTGAGCGACGAGGTCGCATCCGGCATCGCGATCACCTATGGAACGGCAATCCATGGCCTCAAGGACCGCGCGGGTTTGAAGCCCGGTGAGACGGTCGCGGTGCTCGGCGCATCTGGCGGCGCCGGGCTTGCCGCTGTGGAGATTGCGAGCCTGATGGGTGCGAGGGTGATAGCCGCCGCCTCGTCAGGCGAGAAGCTCGCGGTGGCGAAACGCCACGGCGCCGAGGTGCTCGTCGATTATTCGTCAGGCGATCTCAAGTCGGCGCTCCGCGAGGCGACCGGAGGGCGCGGCGTCGATGTAATCTACGATTGCGTCGGTGGCCCCTTCACCGAGCCGGCCTTGAGGGCGATCGCATGGCAGGGTCGCCTTTTGGTCGTGGGGTTCGCGGCGGGCGATATTCCCAAGCTGCCGCTCAACCTGCTGCTGCTCAAGGGCGCGGCGGCGATCGGGGTGTTCTGGGGTGAATCGGTGCGGCGCGATCCCGCCGGCCATCTCGCCAACATGGAACAAGTTCTCGTCTGGATTGGCGAAGGGCGACTGACGCCGCATGTGCATGGCCGCTATGCGCTGGACCAGTTCCAGAAAGCAATTAGCCTGATCGAACGGCGTGAGGCCGTCGGCAAGGTCGTCGTGTCGCCTTGACACCAGCCTGCTCGCATTTCACGAAGCTGCGTTACGTTAATCCATACAGAGATCGTCTCTTTACGCCGTGTCTGGCGACCCGTATGACGAGACAGCTTGTCGGGCGCGCAGGACCGCTGCCGCGATGGAACCTTTCCGCGTCTCGATCATCTTTATCGGACATGACAAACAGATGTTTCCGCAAGGTAGTAGCTAAACATCGTAATTGGTTGGCGCCCGGACGAATTCGCAGCTAATGTTGCGCTGCGTCACAGCGTTGACTGTATCCGCAACCCAAGTCAGACCAGCCGAGAGAGTACCGTGCAGCGTTGGCGTTCCATGCTGGCATTTCGCGAGCTGATTCCCATGGCGGGCCTTGCTCGCTACGCGGTGATGCTCGCAGTACTTGGCGGTGCTGCGTCGGCCGGTGGCGCCTGGCTGATGGGCCAACTGGCCGAGACGGTCGACCACTCGGTCCAGGTGACGGTGGACGAGGACCTCGAGCCCGTCTCGGCTCCTCGGCTGTCGGGCGCACTCGCCGCACCTCCCACCCAGTCCGATGGTGCCGACACGGTACCGTTCGAGCATGCCCGGGCTGCACCACGACTGTTCGAGCGTGTGAGTGACAGCGAAGCTGAGCGCATCAAGGCATCTGTTCGCGACAACGTCGTCGCCGATGGGCCAGAGGACTGGTACCACGGCAACGGGCACACCTTCCACACGGTATGCGTACGTCTCTGCGATGGAGCCTATTTCCCCATCAGCTATTCGACGACTCGAGATCGCTTCGCCACGGACGAGGCGGTGTGCAAGTCGCGCTGCGCTGCTGCTCCAGCACGTCTGTTCGTCTGGCCAAACCCTGGCGGCGCGCCCGAGACGATGCGGGACCGCAGGGGGGGGTCGTATGTGGCGTTGCCCACTGCATTCCAGTTCCGCAGAGGCAAAACGCAGGGGTGCTCGTGCCGGCCGGAAGCGTGGGAAGAGGCTTCGATCTCGCGTCACGCTCAGTATGCGCGCGACGAGGCAACGCCAACCGGATCGGTGAAGCTTGCCGCAGGCTCAGCGGCGCGGGTTGCCGGGTGGCACTCCGATCGTAGCGCTACCGAGGTCCCTGCCGGGATGCAGCACAACCACGGCCGACCGGCGGTGGTGGCCCGAGCTGATGCGGCGTTGGCGGATTCGGCGTCTGCGACGGAGCACGTTTCGGGCTCCACCACCACCCCAGTCCGGCAGTCAATGTCGCCTTCCAGTCCGCCTGCCGTTTTTTCGGCCCAGGCGAAACCTCTCGGAGCCGCCGTCGGCGATCGCGTCACATCGGATCTCGCCGTGCGGGGTGGACGCGACAACGCCCTTACGCCGCCCGTGCCCGTTCCCAATCCTCAGGGACTGCGGCAGGGCGCAACTCTGGCGTCCAAAGGTGTGCGCAAACGTCGGCCTGCGGCACCGATCGACGCAGTGGCAATCTCAACGCTCGCATCCGCCGCCAATGCGTCTTTGACTTCGGCTGAGTTGCCGGCCGCCGCCGTTGCGCCCAAGCCCAGAAAGAACTGGGGTATCGGCCCGAATGCCGCATCCGCGCCGCGGGGCCATACCGCCTACGACGTATTTGCGCGCAACTTCTATTGATTGCTGAACCAGTGGCGTCGCGAACGAGATGTGCTGAATGGTGGGCGTCCGGCGACGCGGCCGTGCGAGAAGGTGACTGAATCCGCGTCGGAATCGCTCTAGTCGAGTGAAGCAACGATGGCACGAGCCAGTGCCGATCCGCTTTCAAAGGCATGCTCGGCCAACCGCCCGAGGCACCAGTCCCCCGCGCAGCCGACATTGTGATAGCTCGAATAGAGGTAGCTTTCTCCGAGCGACTGGTCGACGAGGCCGTGGCGCCAGAGATGCGCGGTCATCTGCGTCGGTCTCACCGGCGGCAACGCGAGCACGTGGCAAACCTCCGACCAGATCTCCTCAGCGATGGCCTCGGGCTCGGTATCCTCGGTTTGCCGCGTCCACGCTGGTGACGTGTGCACGACGATCGTCTCGCCTTTGATGGAGCGGCCGGGCTTGGTGTTGTTGCGTGCGATCCAGCGGATCACGTCCGACATGTCGGAATAGACGTCCTGATTCGGCAGCGTGCGTTGCTCGAGACGGACCATCAGCGACCAGCAAGGCTGCATGCGCACGCGCCGGAGGGGGTCGGCAATTTCGTCGAGGCGGCCGAGGAGCAGTTGAGCCTGGACCGCTGGCACGCAGATCGCCACGGCTGCGAACGGACCGACCGAGGATTCGTCGTCGAACCAGATGTGCCATGCCTTGTCGGAGCGTTCGATGGTGTGCGCGCGCCGGTTCGTATGTACGCGTACGCTCTCGGCGAGTGGGCGGACGATCGACGACATGCCCGGCGTGCCGACGAACCAAGGCAGCATCTGCCCCTCGCCCTCGCCGCCGGCAGCGGTCACCGGCTTCCATCGCGCCGCGTAACCGGAGGAAGCGAGTTCTTCGATGTAGGAGCGGAATTGCCCAGAACGCGCTGTGATGTACTGCGCGCCGTGATCGTAGGGGACGGCGCCGATGCGTGTCGTGGCCATGCGGCCACCGATGATACGGTCCTGCTCGAAAATTTCGACATAAGCGCCCGAGCGCCGCAGAACGCGCGCGCAAGCGAGCCCGGCGAGCCCGGCACCGATGACTGCAATTCGCTTTGTCACGTCGTACTACCGGTTGAGGGCATGGCGCCTCGAGCTTTTTTGTCAGATGTTGGGATCTCGCGGGCTACGCCGTACTGCCGCGAGAACCGGGGTCTTGGCCGTGCGCGTCGGTTGCCGTGCGGTGGGAACTCTTACGTATGGATGCCCTACGGAGCAACCGTATACGGATCGATGGGGTGACTATCCGAGTCGAAGTATCGGGCTGGCGGCTTAGCGAACCATTAAACAAATATACGACGGGCAACCGCTGCCAATGCGAAATTCGCTTGCAATCAAGCTGCATGCATTGGCGCGGGCCGCCTTAACGAAAGCCAATGCTGCGCTTTGTCGGAGGCGGCCGCAGTCCGACGAACGAGTGGCAGCGCAACGTGTAAACTGATCCAAATAATCAATATCGCAGACTAATTATATGAATTGATGTCCTATTAATCCATCGATGGAACGTGACCACGGTGTGGGCCTCGGCGGCCGCCGCCCCTCAAACGGCTCTCAATTTCTGTGCATCTGACATGCAGTACGGCGATGCAGGAGCGCGGCGCGGCGAGCGGCGTATCATCGCTGCCGGACCGCTTCCGCTGTTCGCGCTCCAAACCGTACTGCTGGCGCCGCGAATCAACGAGGCAACAGCAACCAAAGATCGAGATCGAGGATGACGCCCTCGGCGTACGAGCCGTCGGCGTTCTTCAGCGGTAGATCGGCGCAATTGCGGTTCTTCACCGCGACGAGCCGTGTTCGCAATGCGCCGACGTCGCTGCGTCCTGGCAGCTCGGCCTTCTCCAGGATCTCGGACCAGGCGTAGACCGTATCCCCCGCGAAGCAGGGGGCAACGTGGCGTCCGGCATTGATCGCGGCGATATGGAACGCATTGCCGAGACCGTTGAACGAGAGCGCGCGAGCTAGCGAGATGACGACGCCGCCATAAACAATGCGCTTGCCGAAACGGCCCTTGGCCTCGGTGTGCTGATTGAAGTGCACCTTGGCGGTGTTCTGGTACAGGCGGGTTGCGATCTGGTGCTCGGCCTCTTCCAGCGTCATGCCATCGACGTGGTCGATCTTTTCACCCACCGCATAATCGCCCCAGCGGTAGGGAGAACCGGAGAGGTCGAAATCATATTTTGCAACATCGAGTTTGGGCACCGCGGCACCGAGGTGCTCCGGCGCGACGCGCTCGGGCAGCTTGGGCACGATCGCTTCCGGCGCCTTGCTTGCCTTGTCGCGCTTCCTCACCATCACCCAGCGCACGTACTCGATAACGGTCTCTCCCTTCTGGTTGCGACCGGTCGAGCGCACGAACACGTTGCCGGTGTCGCCGCTCGAGTTCTCCTTGAGGCCGATGACCTCGGAAGTCGTCGAGATCGTATCGCCGGGGAATACGGGTTTGAGGAACCGGCCATCGGCATAGCCGAGGTTGGCAACCGCGTTCAGCGAGATGTCGGGAACCGTTTTGCCGAAGACGACATGAAACGCGAGCAGGTCGTCGGCTGGCGCTTCGGCATAGCCGATCGCCTTGGCGAAGGCGTCCGACGATTGCACGGCGAAGCGGGGACCATATAACCCGGTGTACAGCGCCACGTCGCCCCGCGTTACGGTGCGCGGAGTCGCGTGCTTGAGGATCTGACCGAACTTGAAATCCTCGAAGTAGTTGCCGGGGTTGGTCTTGGTCGCCTGCATGTCGGTTCCGTTCTTCTGTTCGATCACAGCGCCGCGCCGCCGCGGCCTGTCGGTTCGCGCCGTGTGGGCGGGCTTTGCACCTCAGCCCGTGCTCAGGGCCTGAATGGCGTCGTAGATCGCCACGGTGCGCTGGGCCATGACGAGATGGAGGCGCTCCACCATGCGCCCTTCGACGGTGATGACGCCCTGCTTCACGTTTTCCGGTTTCTCGAACTCGGCAATGATCTTGCGCGACCACGCCACCTCGGTTTCCGAGGGCGAGAACGTCTCGTTGGCGATGGCGACCTGACCCGGGTGGATAAGGGTCTTGCCGTCCATGCCGAGCGTGCGGCCGTGCTCGGCCTCGGCGCGGAAACCCGCCTCGTCGCGGAAGTCGTTGTAAACGCCATCGAGCACGTCGAGGCCGTAGGCGCGCGCAGCGACGATGCTCATCGACAGCCACGGAACGACCGCGAAGCGGTCCTTGTAGGCGCGCGCGTGGCTTTCCTTCAGCAGGTCGTTGGTGCCCATCACGAGGCACGTCAAGCGGTGCTCGCGCTCGATCCCGGCCATCGCGATCTCGCGCACGTTGAGGATCGCCATCGGCGTCTCGATCATCGCCCACAGTTTCGTCTTCTCGGGAGCGCCGGCGCCGAACAGCACCTTTGCCGCTGAGATGATGTCACCGGGGCGGCCGACCTTCGGCACGAGGATCGCGTCCGGGCCTGCGGCTGCAGCGGCGAACAGGTCGTCGGCACCCCATGGCGTCTCGAGGCCGTTGACGCGGATGATGAGTTCGCGTTTGCCATAGCCGCCGCTCTTCACGGCCGCGCAAACCTTGTTGCGGGCGTCGATCTTGGCGTCGGGTGCAACAGCATCCTCGAGGTCGAGGATGAGGGCGTCGGCCTGGATGTTTTTCGCCTTTTCGAGCGCGCGCTCGTTCGAGCCGGGCATGTAGAGAACGCTGCGGCGCGGGCGGACGGTCATATTCGGCACCTCTTGTCGGCGATTGGGCAGGCTGGGTGGGATTGTTTTTGCGCTGCAACACTATTCGGGGACACGGGAATTACAAGCCCACAAAGGTTGGTTATTCTGAAGGTCGGCGGGGTCGCCTTCCGCCGCGCCCCGCGTCCATCCACACCGAGTCCAGCCGCATTCCGGTAACGAGCCCATGGCCCGCATCCTCGCCATCTCGTCCTACGTCGTCCACGGTCACGTCGGCCTCGCCGCCGTCGCTCCGACGCTGCACGCCATGGGGCACGAGGTGCTTGCCGTGCCGACAGTCGTCTTGTCGGCTCACGCCGGCTATCCCGATATCGGCGGGATCTGGTTCGAGCGGGGCCAAATCCGTCGGATCGCCGAGGGGCTCAGGGCAAATGGCTGGTTGCGCTCGATCGATGCCGTCATGACGGGGTATCTGCCTTCGGTGGATCTGGTCGAGGATGCCCGCAGCATCGTGCGCATGGTGCGCGAGGAGAGCGTCGACGCGCTCTATCTCTGCGATCCGGTGATCGGCGACGATCCGCGCGGTCTTTACGTTCTGGACGAAGTGGCGGTGGCCGTTCGCGACAAGTTGCTGCCCCTCGCCGATATATTGACGCCGAACCGTTATGAGCTCGAATGGCTTTCCGGCCGTCCGGTCCGCTCCGGCACGGATGCCGAGGCGGCCGGGTCGGCGATGGGCGCCGCCTTGCTGGTCGCGACCTCGGTGCCGGCCGGGCGCAAGCATATCGCGAACGTTTTCAGCAGCGAAAATTCCGCCGGGCAGGCCGTCGTGCCACGCGAGGAGGACGTTCCGCACGGCACGGGCGACCTCTTTGCCGCCCTGCTGATCGGGCACTTGCTGAACGATGTGGACCATGCCGAGGCAGTGGGGCGTGCCACCGCTGGCGTCAAGATGGTCATAGAAGCGGGCCCGCGCCGGCGCGAGTTGCGGCTGATCGAAAGCGTCGCCAGAGCGGTGTCGGCGAATGGCGAGGCGATCCAGCCGCTCGGCGGTGCTGGTATATGAAGCTTAGGATAAGCTCCCTGTTACGACGTTGCCGCGGAAGTGGCACCGCCGCTGAGAATATTTTTTGCGGCGCAACAAGGTGGGGCTGGACAACGTGGCGATGGCCATTAAATCCTCTTGCCGGTAAAACAGCAAAAGAAGGGACGCCCGAATGTCGCAATTCCCCGAGCATCTGACCGACCGCTACCGCCGCTTCAAGATCCGTCACTTCGCGCCGAATTACGAGCAGTATGCCGAGCTCGCCGAATTCGGTCAGAACCCCGACGTGATGATCATCTCTTGCTGCGATAGCCGCGTCGATCCCGAGACGATCTTCTCGGGAATGCCCGGCGAGTTGTTCGTGATGCGAAACGTGGCGAACTTGGTGCCGCCGTTCGAGACGGGCGGCCGGTTTCATGGCGTGTCGGCCGCGCTGGAGTTCGCGGCGCTCAATCTCCGCGTGAAGCACATCGTCGTGATGGGGCACGCAGGTTGCGGCGGCATCAAAGCCGCGCTCGAACATTCAGCAGCCAAGCAGACCGAAGACCAGTTCATCACCAAGTGGATGTCGATGCTCTCGGATGCCCGCCTCAACGTGCTGGCGAAGCACCAGGGAGCTTCCTCGAAGGAGCGTCAGCGCGCATTGGAGCTCGAAGGTGTCAAGACCTCGCTGGCCAACCTGCGCACGTTCCCGTGCGTGCAGGCGTTGGAGGCCAAAGGCCGCCTCGCCCTTCACGGCGTATATTTCGATATCGCAACGGGTTCTCTAATGGTGTTGAACCAGCAGTCGGGTGAATTCTACGGATTGTAATAGTCTGAGGTCGCTTCGCGCGGTAGCCGAAACTGAAAAACGACGAGGGGGTGGAACCTTGGTTCCGCCCCCTTTTTAACATCGACAATCGAGTTATCCGGATTCGAATTCGGCGCGACAGCCGCGCCGCCGATCAAGCGCCGATTGCAACGGAAGTTGCGGCGCTCAAGGCATACGAAGCTGCCACCCGCCGGCACGCAACTCAGTTGAGACGGATGGTCAGGCCCGCACGCGCGCCATAGAAGATTGCGCTGCCACCCTGGACAACGCCCGCATCCGCATCCGCAACGCCCTCGAACTGCCGGGTCGCCTCGGTCACGCCGTGGAGGTAGAGCAGGTGGCCGCCGAGATTGAGCGAGAGGTTCTTGGCGAGCTCGAACGTCAACGTCGGCAAGATTTCGATGCCCTGCGCGAACTCGGTGCTCGAATTCGATTTGAAAAGGGGCGCAGCGAAATTATTGCGGCTGGAAATCATTGATTCGACTTCCGTCCGGTTGGCGTAAAGACCGCCCGAAATTCGCGTGGTGAAAACGATACCGGGTGCGACGGGAACGGAAGCTTCGGCGCCGATTTGGGCGCCGAACAGATCGTTCGAGACCTCGATCTTGATATCGTCGATGTTGAAGTCGTTGGCGATGTAGGAAAACATGTCGTCGTAGACATGGGCGCCGAGTGTCTCGCGGTACGAGATGAAGCGCGGACCGGCGAACAGGCGGAAACCCGAGCCGGCCATCGGGGCGACCACGTTAGCCTCAAACCCGTACAACGTGTTCTTCAAAGTCGCGGCGAAGCAGCAGGCAAAGTCAGCGTTGAAGGACTGGAATTCATTGCCGGGGTGATTGTCGTATCGAGAGTCGTGGTTCTCGTCCGGACCGATGTAGAGCATATTGTCGAAGAAAGTGCCGGTCCAGAAGCCGCCGATTTCAAGAGTAGTCCCGGACAAGCCGAGGAACCCGCCTGCGGGAACGCCCAACATCACCCGGCCGCCGCCGCTGCTGTCGAGGTCGAGGTTACCTGGATCGGTGGCCGCAACGGGGTTGGTCGTGCCGGTCGGCCGGGTCATGAACGATGGGCCGCCCGGCTTATCGCCCCGCTGTAGGTAGAGCCCCTCGACGGTCATAGTGATGCCGTTCGGGCTTTGCGCCCAGGCCCCGGAGGCCATCCCGACACTTCCAAGCAATGCCAACGTCAGCAATCCAACGCGACCAACCATACGAAACCCCCACATACCGCAAACAGTCATATTCCTGACGACTAGTAAGCCCGAGCATATTCATCTGACTACCATCAGAAAACTGTTTCAACGGGGGTATGTGGCGTCTGCAACACACAACCCCGTCCCGATGTGCGGCCAGCGGGCTGATCGAGGGTGCCTGCGGTGCGGATTTGAATTTGAATTCAAGTGTCACGCGCTGTCTTGCCGTGGCGTGAGCCGGCCGTCGATAACATGTTGATCAGATTTTTTTTCAGTCCGCTGGGCCACCGGCGGTGGCCCTCATATCCGCACGGAGGCACGGAGGCACGGTGCCGGACGCGGCGCGCGAGGATCAGCGTGGAGCAGCTGTGCCGGTAGCGCGGGCCCTTTCGATTGCCGGCAGGATCTGCTTCTCCAAGCTCTCGCGCGAGAACGGGCCGACGTGCTTGTAGAGAATTCGGCCCTGGCCATCGACCAGGAAGCTCTCGGGCATGCCGTAGACGCCCCATTCGATCGCGCCGCGGCCCTGCGGATCGACGCCGACGGCAGTATAGGGGTTGCCGTACCGGCCGATAAAGCGGCGTGCGGCGTCGGGGGCGTCCTTATAGTTGACGCCAAAGACGGGAATGCCCGTGCGTTTGCCGATGTCGATGAGCAGCGGATGCTCCTGCACGCAGGGCACGCACCACGAAGCCCAGAAATTGACGATCGCGAGTTGCCCCTTGGCGAGGTCGGCCGACGAGAAGCCCGGCACCGGCTTGCCGCCCTCCACGAGCCCTTCGAGGGGCGCGAACTCCGTCTGTGGTACGGGCTTGCCGATCAGGGCAGATGGAAGCTTCTGCGGGTCACCAGCGAACAGCGCGAACAGGAAGAGACCCGAAAGCGCGAGGAACAAAAGCACGGGCACCATCGCCCAGCCTGCCTTGCGTTTCGCGGCTGGGGCCGCCGTCGCGGCGGGGGCAGCCGTGGTAGGCCCGATGGTGCCGTGGGGATCGAGTGCCATGCGCGGTTCCCCCTCAGCTCTGCTGCCGCGAACGGCGGCGGACGCCGCGTGCCTCGAGCTCGTCGAGCAGACGGCGCTGGCGCTGCCCGTCCCAAAGCAGCCATGCGACGAGCAGCACCAGAACAGCGGCGACGGCGCCATACGAGGCCCAGATGAAGGCGGCGTGCGGTCCAAGATCCATGGGGTCGCTACTCTCCGTGTCGGGTTCGTAGGGTGGGAGGTTCCCGGTGCGCCGTCCTCTCATGAGGGGCTCGAACCGGGGCGCCTGAACGATCTCTAGAATCTAGCCCGCTGCGGTCGCCGCCTCGCGGCCATGGCTCGCCCGCTCCACTTCGGCGAGGCGCAGCGCCTTCACCCGGCGGCGCAGGATCTCGTTGCGCATGCCCTTCATGTGGAGCGCGAAGAACAGCAGCGAGAAGCCGATGGCGTTGACCAGCAGAGGGACCAGGATCGAAGAGTGGATCGCCGGCCCGTCGAGTTTCACCACGCTCGCAGGCTGGTGCAGCGTGTTCCACCAATCGACCGAGAATTTGATGATCGGCAGGATGACGACACCGACGAGGCCGAGCACGGCGGTCTGCTTCGCAGCCATCGCTTCGTCGTCGATCGATGAGCGCAGCGCCATCAGGCCGAGATACAGAAAGAAGAGGATCAGCACCGAGGTGAGCCGCGCGTCCCACACCCAGTAGGTGCCCCACATCGGCTTGCCCCACAGCGAGCCGGTGACGAGGGCAAGCAGCGTGAACGCCGCGCCGATGGGCGCCGCCGCCTTGGCGGAAACATCCGCCAGAGGGTGCCGGAAAACGAGCAGGCCGAAACTCGACACGGCGATGAGCCCGTAACCCATCATGCCGAGCCAGGCGGAGGGCACGTGGACGAACATGATCTTCACAGTTTCGCCCTGTTGGTAGTCGGGCGGTGCGACGAAGAACGTGAGATAGGTGCCGTAGCCGATCACGGCCGCGGCGAGAACGGAAAGGATCGGCAGCAGCCAATCCGACAGCTTCATGAACTGCGTCGGGTTGGCGAGGCGCTGGGTCCAGGTCTGGGCTGGAACCGGCGCGCTGGGTGCGTCGGGGCGCGTGTCGGTGCTCATGGCCATTGATCTATGTCGTCGCGCCCGAAAGCGCAATTCGTCCTGGCTGGCGTAGTCGAGGTCGGCGGGGCCGAGCCGCCCGGCTCGCACAAAGCCGCAGGATGCCCGCGCGCGTCTTGACCACGGTCAAGAATGGGCGAAATCGGCTCGGTGCATCGAGTGCGACGCCATAAATGTCAGATTGCGACTTTAATGTCCGTCACTGCATGTGGGCGCGCAATGCGGCGGCGGCGGCGAAGGGAGCGAGCGCCACGGAGACCAGCGAGATCGCCGACAGGATGAGGAAGGAGGCGGCGAACCCGTCGGGGGAAAGCATGGCCGAGCTGATCGCCGAAATGCCGAAGATGAGTGTCGGCACGTAGAGTGGCAGGACGAGGAGCGCGAGCAGCAAGCCGCCGCGCTTGGCGTTGAGGGTGAGCGCCGCGCCGATCGATCCAAGAAAGCTGATGGCTGGTGTTCCCGCCAGCATCGTGGCGACCACGAGCGGATAAGCCCTTGCCTCGAGGTTGAGCAATATTCCGAGGACGGGCGCCATGAGCGCCAGCGGTATTCCGGTGGAGATCCAGTGGGCGAGCGACTTGGCGGCGGCGGCAAGCTCCAGCGGCAGCCCGCCGAGCGCGAGGATGTCGAGTGAACCGTCGTCGTGGTCGGCCTCGAAGATGCGCGGGAGCGACAGCAGCGCGGCGAGCAGCAGGGCGACCCACAGGATTCCAGGCGCGATGCGGGTAAGCAGATTGAGGTCCGGCCCGAGACCGAGCGGCATCAGCGCAACGACGATCAGATAGAAGCCGAGCGCGGTGCCGAGCGCACCGCCCTCGCGGACGGCCAGTGCCAGATCGCGCTTGAGAAGCGTCATGAAACCGTTCATGGCGCCGCCTCCGCGCCCGTCTGGCCGGGTTGCGGCTTCGAGCCGAGCCGCAGCTCCCGCGTTCGGGAAAGTCCGAGCGGCAGGTGGGTCGCTGCCAGGACGAGACCGCCCGCGGCGGTATGCTCGCCGACGATTTCGGCGAGCAGCGCCGTCGATTGGGCGTCGAGAGAGACGGTCGGCTCATCCAGCAGCCACAAGGGCCGGGGCGCGAGCAGCAGACGGCAGAGGCCGAGCCGGCGTTTTTGGCCGGCCGACAGATAGCCGGCAGGAATGTCGGCGAGTGGCTCCAGCTCGAAGCGTTCCATGGCGTCGAGCAATCGCTGGTCGCTCTCGGCCGAGGCAGGCTGTCCGCCGAGGAAACGCTGCCAGAAGCGCAAGTTCTCGATCACGGTGAGCGCGGCCTTGTTGGCGTTCTGGTGGCCGACGTAATGGCACGCCTCGCGCATGTCTCGTTCCGGATCGAAACCGTCGAGTCGAACCTTGCCCGAGGTCGGTGCCAGGAAGCCTGCCAGCCCGCGGATCAAGGTCGTCTTTCCAGCCCCGTTGCGGCCGGTGAGTAGTAGAGCCTCGCCGCTTGCGACCGTGAATGACAACCGATCGACGATGACGCGCCCGCCGCGGGAGAGGACGAGGTCTTCGGCTACCAGTTGCACGGCGGGATGCTCGACGAAGGTTGATGGGGTGGGGTGGTGAAGGATTGGAAATGTTCGGATTTCCGGCAGCAAGTGCTGCAAGACGCGCCACAAGTCTGAGTGGCCCGGCCGCGGGTCAATGTGTATAAGCGTCGCGTCACCACTGATGCTAGCGCAAAAAGCTGGCCGGTCCTGGAGAACGGCATGTTGGCCGGGCCCCAGGGAGCCCTGGACAGAAACCCGTCGGCGCACCGGCGGCGCGGCGGTTTGGCGACGCAGCCTGTTCGCGCGAACGCGCGATGCGGCCGTGGCGATTCCGTCGTTCGACCCCGACCGCAACGCTCGTTTGCGCAGCATCTGCGCGCTATCCCCCCATCTGCTTCTGTCTGGAGATCTGAACTTGAGCGCCAAAACCCCGAACTCGATCGACAGCTTCAAGTGCCGCAAGACGCTCGACGTCGGCGGCAAGCAGTACGTCTATTACTCCCTTCCCGAGGCCGAGAAGAACGGCCTTGCCGGAGTGTCGAAGCTGCCCTTCTCGATGAAGGTTCTGCTCGAGAACCTGCTGCGCCACGAGGACGGGCGCACGGTGACGAAGGAGGACATTCTCGGTGTCTCCGCTTGGCTTGCCGACAAGGGCAAGGCCGGCAAGGAGATCGGCTTCCGTCCGGCGCGCGTGCTGATGCAGGATTTCACCGGCGTTCCCGCCGTTGTCGATCTCGCGGCGATGCGCGACGGTATGAACATTCTCGGCGGCGATCCGAAGAAGATCAATCCGCTGGTGCCCGTCGACCTCGTCATCGACCACTCGGTCATCGTCGACGAGTACGGCACGCCGAAAGCGCTCGCAGATAACGTCGACCTCGAGTACAGCCGCAACGGCGAGCGCTACAACTTCCTCAAGTGGGGCCAGGGCGCGTTCGCCAACTTCCGCGTCGTGCCGCCGGGCACCGGCATCTGCCATCAGGTCAACACCGAGTACCTGGCACAGACGGTGTGGACCAACGAGATGGAGGATGGCAGCACGATCGCTTATCCGGACACGCTCGTCGGCACCGACAGCCACACGACCATGGTCAACGGTCTCGCCGTACTCGGCTGGGGCGTCGGCGGCATCGAGGCAGAGGCCGCCATGCTCGGCCAGCCTCAGTCCATGCTGCTGCCGGAAGTGATCGGCTTCAAGCTCACCGGCAAGGCGAAAGAGGGCGTCACGGCGACCGACGTTGTGCTCACCGTCACGCAGATGCTGCGCAAGAAGGGCGTGGTCAACAAGTTCGTCGAATTCTTCGGTCCGGGCCTCGACACCATGCCGCTCGCCGACCGTGCGACGATCGCCAACATGGGCCCGGAGTACGGCGCCACCTGCGGCTACTTCCCGATCGACGGCGAGACCATTCGCTACCTCACGATGACCGGCCGCGACGCTCACCGCGTGGCGCTCGTCGAAGCCTACGCCAAGGCCAACGGCATGTTCCGCGAAGCGGGCTCCGCCGATCCGGTCTTCACCGACACATTGGAACTCGATCTCGGCACCGTGGTGCCGTCGATGGCCGGTCCGAAGCGCCCCGAGGGTCGCATCGCTCTCACCGACATCAAATCCGGCTTCGCGACGGCGCTCGAGGGCGAGTACAAGAAGCCCGGTGAACTGGGCAAGGCCGTCAAGGTCGAGGGCCGCGATTTCGAGCTGCGCCACGGTGACGTTGTGATCGCCGCGATCACGAGCTGCACCAACACGTCGAACCCGAGCGTGCTCATCGCGGCTGGCCTTCTCGCCCGCAACGCCATCGCCAAGGGCTTGAAGCAGAAGCCGTGGGTGAAGACATCGCTGGCGCCTGGATCGCAGGTCGTCGCAGCTTATCTCGAGAAGGCTGGCCTGCAGACGTATCTCGATCAGATCGGCTTCAATCTCGTCGGCTTCGGCTGCACCACCTGCATTGGTAACTCCGGTCCGCTGCGGCCGGAGCTGTCCAAGGCGATCAACGACAACGGCCTCGTCGCCGCCGCGGTGCTCTCGGGCAACCGCAACTTCGAGGGCCGCGTCTCGCCGGACGTGCAGGCCAACTATCTCGCCTCGCCGCCGCTCGTCGTCGCTTATGCGCTCGCCGGCTCGGTGAACCGCGATCTGACGACGGAGCCGCTCGGCATGGGCAGCGATGGCCAGCCCGTGTACCTGAAGGACATCTGGCCGACCTCGGCCGAGGTGCAGGACTTCATCGCCAAGAACGTCACGCGCGAGATGTTCGAATCGAAGTACGCCGACGTCTTCAAGGGCGACGCGCACTGGCAGGCGGTCGCTGCCCCTAAGGGCGAGACCTACGGCTGGGACGGCAAGTCGACCTACGTTCAAAACCCGCCGTACTTCCAGGGCATGTCGAAGACGCCCAAACCCGTCACCGACATCAAGGGTGCGCGCATTCTGGCGCTGTTCGGCGACAAGATCACGACCGACCACATCTCGCCGGCCGGCTCCATCAAGGCGGCGTCTCCGGCGGGCAAGTATCTCATCGACAATGGCGTGTCGCAGGCGGACTTCAACCAGTACGGCACGCGGCGCGGCAACCACGAGGTGATGATGCGCGGCACGTTCGCCAACATCCGCATCAAGAACTTCATGAACAAGGACGCCGGCGGCAACGTGAAGGAGGGTGGCAACACCGTCCACTATCCCTCGGGCGAGAACATGCCGATCTATGATGCGGCCATGCGCTACGAGGCCGAGGGCGTCCCGCTCGTCGTCTTCGCCGGTGTCGAGTACGGCAACGGCTCGTCGCGTGACTGGGCGGCCAAGGGCACCAACCTGCTCGGCGTCAAGGCTGTCATCGCTCAGTCGTTCGAGCGTATCCATCGCTCGAACCTCGTCGGCATGGGCATCGTGCCGTTCGTGTTCGAGGATGGCACGTCGTGGCAATCGCTCGGCCTCAAGGGCGACGAGACGATCTCCATCCCCGGCCTCGCCACCGTGAAGCCGCGCCAGATGATGACGGCGGAGATCACCGCGGCCGATGGCTCCAAGCGCCAAGTTCCGATCCTCTGCCGCATCGATACGCTGGACGAGATCGAGTACTTCAAGAACGGCGGCATCCTGCACTACGTGCTGCGGAACCTCGCCGCCTGATAGGGCAGCGAACCGGCCAGTTCGACGTTCGAGGCGAGGGGCGGCTGCCGGCACGGGTGGCCGCCCCTTTCTCGTCCAGCGTTTGACTGGGCAAGTAAACCGGCATGAGAATCGGCGGATTTTGCAGCGGCCTTGGGTGGCCCCGGCGTCACCCAATCGTTACTCGCAATTGATACCCGCATGCATAGACTTGAGCTCTACCGGATTGCCGAAAGGAAGCCATGAGACCTTGCCCCGAACGCAGCTCGCCCGTGCGCCGGGCCGCCACGGCGGTTCCGCTTTTCGCGGAGTTGCTCGTCGCGGCGCTCGCGATTCTTTTGGTGCTGCCGTCGGCAATGGCCGCACAATCTTCGCCGACGGACGGCAAGCCCGAAAATGCTGGCGACGGTTCCGACCAGACGCCCGTGTCCGCCGTGCTCGAGCTCTTCACCTCGCAGGGGTGCTCGTCGTGCCCCCCGGCCGACGCGCTGTTCAAATCCTATGTCGATCGCAAGGATGTGGTCGCGCTGTCGCTGCCGGTCGACTACTGGGATTATCTCGGTTGGAAGGACACGCTCGCCTCGTCGAAGAACTCCGACCGCCAGCGTGCCTATGCAAAGGCACGCGGTGATGGTGCCGTTTACACGCCGCAGGTTGTCGTCAACGGCAGCGGCCACGCGGTCGGCTCGGATGCTGCGGCGATCGAGCGGCAGATCGCGCGCACGACCATGGATTTCGATCACCGGCGCGTCGCGATGCGGTTCTGGCGCGCCAGCAACGTCCTGATCGTCGAGGCCGCTGCGGCGAACCCCGCCGACCCGGACCGTCCCAATGGCGCCCGCGGCAACGAGGCGACGCTGTGGCTCGCCGCCGTGCAGCGCGAGGCTGAGGTGACGATCCCCAAAGGCGAGAACCACGGCAAGACGCTGAAGTACTACAACGTCGTCGAAGAGATGACGCCGATCGGCCTTTGGAATGGTGAGGCGATGCGCCTGCAGCTTCCTTCGCAGACCTTCATCAAGCCCGGCACGTATCGCTATGCGGTTATCATGCAGCAGGGTACGACTGGGCCGATCATCGGCGCCGCCTGGATGGGCTGGTGAGTTGGTGAACTGTCGAGTGGCGTAGGGAACGTGCCCGCGCTTCGCATCCAATTCGATGAGCCGACAAGGATAAGGGCCCGGTGTTTCCACCGGGCCCTTTTTCATCTCTCGTCGGTCTCAAGTTTTGCTGATGAGCAACGCAACCGTGGTGGCGATTTTTTCGCACCGCACGGCCGAACGCCGGTTACGCGCCGGGCGTGGCGGAGAGGAACCCGCGCTTCTTCAGCAGACTCGCCGTCGAGGGCGCCCGTCCGCGGAATGCCACGTATGCATCGTGCGGATCGCGGCGGTTGCCGGAGGCATAGATGTGCCGCTTCAATCGCTGCGCGGTCTTCGCGTCGAAGATGTCACCCGCCTCTTCGAACGCGGCGAACGCGTCGGCATCCATGACTTCCGACCACATGTAGCTGTAATAGCCCGCTGCGTATCCGCCGACGATGTGCATGAAGTGCGGCAGACGGTGGCGCATCACGATCTCCTTCGGCATGCCGATCTCGGCGAGCACGTCCTCCTCGAAGCGCGAGATGTCGATCGGCGCACCCGCCGGAGCGTCGCTGGCGTAGAGCTTCATGTCGGCGAGCGCGCAGGCAGTGTACTCGACCGTGGCGAAGCCCTGGTTGAAATTGCGCGCCGCCTTCAGGCGATGTAGCAGCTTCGCCGGCATCGGTTTGCCGGTCTTGTAATGGAGCGCGAATTCTTTCAGTACCGCGGGCTGCATCAGCCAGTGCTCGTAGAGTTGCGACGGCAGCTCGACGAAATCGCGTGAGACCGATGTGCCCCACAGCGACGGGTAAGTGACGTCGGACAACAGGCCGTGCAGTCCGTGGCCGAGTTCGTGGAACAGGGTGCGCGCGTCGTCGAACGAAAGCAGCGCCGGCTGGCCTTCCGCGCCCTTGGCGAAGTTCATGACGTTGAGAATGATCGGGCGCGAGCCCTTGCCGATCTTGTGCTGGCTCTTGAGGCTCGTCATCCACGCGCCGGATTGCTTGCCGGGCCGCGCGAAGTAGTCGCCCATGAATATGCCGACATGCTGGCCGCGCCGGTCCTTCACCTCGAATGTGCGGACGTCGGGGTGATAGCTCGGCAGATCGTTGCGCGGTTGGAAGGTGATGCCGAACAGGCGGCGCGCGCACGCGAAGGCCGCGGCGATGACGTTATCGAGCTGCAGGTAGGGGCGCAGCTCCGCCTCGTCGAGATCGAACTTCGCTTTGCGCACCTTCTCGGTGTAGTAGCGCCAGTCCCAGCCGGCGATCGCGTCTTTGGAGCCCTCGCTCCGCGCGGCTTCGGTAAGCGCGGCGCGCTCCTCGTTCGCCTGTGACAGCGCGTGATCCCACACCTCGTTCAACAGGCCGCCGACGGCGAGGGGCGTTTTCGCCATCGTGTCGGAGAGAGCGAAAGCGGCATACGTTTCGTAACCGAGCAGACGAGCGTACTCCTGGCGTAATGCGACGATTTCGGCGAGGACCGCGCGGTTGTCGCTGTCGCCGCCGTTCGCACCGCGTTTAATCCACGCTCCGAACGCCTGCTCGCGCAGATCGCGGCGCGCGGAGAACGTCAGGAAACCCTCGACGCTCGAGCGTGCGAGTGTGATGACGTGCTTGCCGGCGAGGCCGCGTTCCTCGGCCGCACGCGCGGCACTGGCGCGGAAGCCTTCGGGAAGGCCCGCGAGTTCAGCTTCGCCGTCGAGCACTAGATGCCAGGACTGCTCGTCCTTCAGCACGTTCTGCATGAACTGCGTGACGAGGGTCGCGATGCGCTCGTTGATCTCAGCGACGCGCTTCTTCTCGCGCGGCTTCAACTGCGCGCCGGACCGCACGAAACCGAGATGCGTGCGCTCGACAAGGCGCAACTGCTCCGGATCGAGCTTCATGCGGTGGCGCCGCTCGTGGATCGCGTCGATGCGCTGGAACAGCTTGGCGTTGAGCAGGATCTGCGTGTAGTGCGCGGCGAACTGCGGTGAAAGGCGACGAGCGATTGCGCGCAGCTCGTCCGTCGAGTTGGCGCTTTCGAGCACATGGAAGACGTTCGAGATGTCGTAGAGCAGCTTGCCGCTCTTCTCGAGCGCGAGGATCGTGTTGTTGAAGGTCGGCTTCGCCGGATTGTCCGCAATGGCGCGGATCTCGCCCTTGTTACGCTGAAATGCGAAGGCGAGGGCCGGCTCATAGTGGTGCGGCTCGATTTCGGAGAACGGCGCGATCGAGAATGGCGTGCGCCACGCCTTGACGAGTGGGTTTCCGGCGAGGCGGGGCGGCAGCGGACGGGCCTTCGATTGCGAGGTGGCGGCGCGTGGCGCCTTGCTGCTGCCCTTTGCGGACTTGGCATCGCGCGATGGCTTGGGGTGCTTCTGCTTGCTCGAATTGCTCGAAACTTTCGCGCCCTTGCCGCTTGCCGCCTTCGTAGCTGCCTGTCGATGCTTCGCCATGTGCCTCGTCGCACTCCCGCGCTGTTGAACGTGCCTCAGGTAATGCGGCACGGGTGGAAGGCGCAAGGGGGCGAAAACGCAACGAGGGCCGGCTTGGGGGGAGCCGGCCCTCGCGGGCGCCCGAAGGCGCCGGCATCAAGGAGAAAGTTTCAGCGCTTCTGCCTCGCACGGCCTGGACCCGGGGGGAGGGCTTCGGCCGGTGTTGTCCGAGGCAACTCGGCTTCAACGATTGTCATCCTCGCTTATGTTTGTGTCGGGCATTAGCCCCAATATTGATGATGTTGCGGCAGATCGTGGAAGTCTGGCGGCAGAGTTGTCCGCGGCGAATAGAAGTCGCCCTCCGAACAGATGCAACCACACGCGGGTCGTCCGATCGGCCGACGTCATTGCGGAAGGGGTGCGAGAAACAGAAAATGGCCCGGTCCAGGAGATGATCTCGACGGAACTGGGGGGTGCGTTCCGGAGAGAGGGGTGTTGGACCGAGCCATTGGCCTGTGCTCATCATCATAGCGACCAATGCGGCGCCGACTGGGAGCGAATATGGCGGTCTCGTGAATTTTGTTTCGCGGTATTACAACTAATCGAGCCCGTCACGCTAACCTGGTTCGCCGTCGCCGCGCTTGCGAGAGTGGTCGGTGCGCGCCACATGAGATCGGCAGGCGCCGACGGCGCCAAATGGGAGGACACAGCCATGCCTCGCCTGTTCTCCGCCATCGAGCTGCCCGACGAGGTTCGCGACCTGCTTTCCGATCTCGAGGCGCCGCTGCCGGGAGTGTCGTGGGTCCACAACGACAACCTGCATCTGACACTGCGGTTCGCGGGCGATATCGACAACCGCGTGGCGCGCGAGTTCGCGGACATGCTCTCAGGCATCGACGTGCCGGCTTTCGAGATGCGCCTCAACTCACTCGGAACGTTCGGTGGTAACGAGCCTCATACGCTGTGGGCCGGAGTCGAGGCCGGACCTGAGCTCGAGCTGCTGGCCCGTGCCTGCGAGCGTGCGGCCCGTCATGCCGGGTTGCCCGTCTCCGCCCGGGGTTTCAAGCCGCACGTCACGATCGCGCGTCTCAAACACACGCGCATCGAGGCGCTGGCGCGCTATCTGTCACGACATGGCGGTTTCGTGAGCCCCTGGTTCGTGGTCAGCCGGTTCGTGCTCTACTCGTCGCGGCCCAAGGTCGGCGGTGGACCGTACGTGATCGAGGAAGCCTTCCCTCTTTCGGGAGCGGCCTGGGAAGCGCACGAGCCGGAACCCGATCACCCTTGAGTTGCTCCCCCGGAGCGTCCCGGCTCAGCGATCGCCCGGCCAGACGTACTTCGACTTGCCCAACCCGAGGAACGAGGCGGGCTGATTGGACGCGAGCTTCTGGGGTCGCGAGCGGGTGACGGTCGTCTTGGCGCTCCGGGCGCGGCCCGTTTCGGTGTTTCGCGGCTGCGTTCGGGTCGACGTGGTTCTCGTTCCCGACCGAATCGGAGTCTCGCTGGACTGATCGCTCGCCTGTTCTTCCGGTGGCCGGCCCGCCTGCTCGATATGCTGCGCCAGCATCGCGGCTGCGGCTTCGGAGCCGTCGTGAATGGCAACCCTCGCACCGGCCTCCGCCGGTTCGCTCGGGCCTCTCTGCTCAAGCTTTTCTGCGTTCGCGATCGCAAGCTCGGCGGCGCCAGGCTTTCTCCCTGGCAGCGGAACGCCGGCGCCCGCTTCCGCGAGATGGGCGGCCCGTGCCTGTGCAGCAAGCGCGTCGGCAATCGCGTAGCTGCGGTGGCGATTCTGCTCGGCGACCGACCAAGGCGCCGGCCGGCAGCCGCAACCGTTGATGAGTTTGGTCCGGTAGAGGAACGCGGTCTTGAGCGCGCCATAGCTCTGCCCCGCACGGTCGACCATGGCAGCGGGATCTCGCTCGTCCTGGGACTGGTAGAACAGCCGCGCCTCTGTCCCGCACGAGGCTTCGCAACGGTCGGCGTCCTGCTCCAAGGTCTGATCGGAAGCGTGATCGTTGAGCGGCCAATAGTAGCCGTCGCAGAGGCGCACGCACACGGCACGCAGGTTGCCCGGCTTGGACTGCTTCTCCCGCGTATCGGCGCCGTGCCACCGGTCGTCGGGCTCGGGGCGGGAGAGTGCGCGAATGCTGCGGTAGGACGAGGCCGGAATCTGCTGCACGATCGGCGCACTCGACTGCGGGGCAGGCGAGCCGAGGCCGAACAGCTTTTCGAAAAACGATTGTGCCGCGGCTGGCTGCGGATGGAGCAGGCACGCGACAGTCGCGCAGATGAACGCAAAACCACGAGAACGCATCGAACAAAACCGCATTTGGCGGGCCGGTCTCGAGCCTATCCGGGGCGAGCCTGGCCAGTCGGGCAACACGATGAGCCGGCCCTAAATCGGCGACCGGGCGGCTCGTCATGCTGGAGTGTGCCTGGACATGACGAAAAAACCCTCAACAGGGCGGGTGCGGTTCGCAGGAGACCATTCGGCAAATGAAGTTTCGCGGCGGACTGCGGGCCAAGCCGCGGCGCCCGCTCAAGGTCTTGATCGAGCATCGTTTCGTTGTGCCAGGGGGAGACGTTGCCGCCGCTCACAATACGCCTCGGGCTTCGACCCCGGCCCGACCCACGCTCGGCAGAGTGCCAGCCGAGAGAATGATGCGGCATCACGTACGCAATGGCTTGCAAGGGGCCGCGGCTTCGGGCTAAAAGCCTCGCTCTGCCAGCGTGCCCTGGCTCCGGAGAGGTGGTCGAGTGGTTGAAGGCACCGCACTCGAAATGCGGCATACTCGTAAGGGTATCGTGGGTTCGAATCCCACCCTCTCCGCCATTAGCCATTGAAATATTTGCAATTTAGCACTCGTCCTTGAGGGTAGCCCACAGTCCGTCCCACGCGGTCGCGTTGGTAGGATCGCATCAGTGCGGGCATTGAGCGATGGCCTGGGGGAGCGCTTGCGTTGCTATTCAAATGGCGTTGCATCCCAGAAGCCGACATCCGGGCCACCATTGTCGGCGACGCGTTCAGCGTCGCCGATGATGTCTGCTCTCAAGCTTACCGCGTCGAGTTGATTAAGTCGCTTCCACGCCGATCGTCGCCGCATCGACGTGGGTGACGACTTCGGCGTGCAGGTCGATCACATGCCCGGGAGCCGATAGCGAGATCACGAGTGAATAGCGCGCACGGTCGGTCATCCGACGCTGTCCCGCATGCGACTTCCACCAGCCCCCGACCGGGTAGATCGCGATCTCGTCGTGCAAGGCGAGATCAATCGCCCTGCCACGCCACAAATCGCAGTGCAGCGATCCGGCTTGGATCGCCTTGGGCCCCAACAGCCAGCAGCTTTTTTCCGCTTCGGTCTCGGCCGCCTCGCGTTCGAGCGCTGCCGAAATCCGGCTCCTGAACCGCCCGCTCGTCTCGCCGCGCTTCTTCATGGCGAAGCGCAGACCGAACGAGCGATAGGTCTCGGGACGCGTCGCGGCGCGCCCCGTGAGGTTCGGCTCTATGAAATAGGAGAGCGTGACCTTCATCATCACGATTTCGTTCTCGAGTTGCTCCAGGGCCGATTTCGGCCAAGGCAGCTTGTAGAAATGCATGTCGTTGAATACGGCGGTGCGCCCGTCGGCTCCGACCGCATACGGCTGAATCTCCGCTTCGGCAATCAAGGTGATATCGTTGCGCGCGGACAGCATCGCCCGGTCGAGCCGCGGCACGCCGTAGCCGACCTCGCGCAGCAACTCCTGCAGCCGTGCCTTCCCGAGCGTCTTCCAATGTGCGCCGCGACCGATAAAGCGCTTGCGGATTGGCTCGGGCCAATGGGCCGAATCGACGGCAAGCGCGCGCAAGGTCTCAGGCCAACGTTCCGGCATCGCGGCCTGCAGGGACCCAAAGAAATGGCCGGCGACGCCCGATGCGCCACTGGTCGCCCAGAATGGCACCAGAGGATCGTTCACTACATCCGACCCCGCCGCCAGCATCGAGAGGTCGGGATGCCACCCGCAAAATCCGGTTGCGTCCGCCGCCATGTTCCCCGCCTCGAACAGCAGCTCTGGCTTGATCGGGGTAAGATCATTTGGCTGCAGGTTGGAACCCCGGCTGAAGGGGCTGCGGTTGTTGGCTGCGACGACGGGCGAGAACGCCGCGTCGTTGCAAGTCTCCTTGGTCGTGTAGCCGCCGATGGTGATCCCATTCCAGCTTTGCGCCGGATCCTCGATCCCTTGGCAGCGTTCGACATCCGGCTTCATGCCGCCGTCGACATTGCCGGTCGGCACGAGAACGATGCGCTTCGGATGTGCGGCGGCCGTCAGGGCCGCATTCCTGTCGCCCGGCATCGAGCCCGCCGCGATCTGATCGATCGATCCGCTCCATGTCGACGGCCGGTCGTTCGGGAAGTCTACGGTCGAACAAGCCATGCAGAAGACGCGGCGGACGCCCGGCCGCTCGGTCTCGACCGAGGCGACGGCGCCTTGCGTGACCACGCCGTAGTTGCCGGGCTGCGTCTGCGGGAACCCGCCCGGCGGCAGCAGCTTCATCGATTCGACTGCGTGCGTGAGGTCGACTTGCCTTCCGTCCTCCATGAGGGGGGCCAAATCGCCGAGCAGTGCGAGCCCGGTCAGCGCCGTGCCGTGTCCGCCATCGGGATAATGATCATCGGGACCCCAAGCGGCATCATAGGCCCATGCGCCAGCCAGGCCGGGAGCGATCAGGGGATGGGCCGCAGCGACGCCGGTATCGAGCGTGCACACTGCCGGTGCATCGGCTGCGGCCGGCCTCAGGCGCGCGGTCAGGCTCTCGACCCAGTCACCTTGATAGACGGCGCCGGCTTCGCCCCTCTCCAGAAAGACCGAGATGGTGCCGGTCGCGCGCCGCACTTCCGTTATCGCGCCTTGAATACGAGCCACGAACGCCGCAAGCACCGCCGCGCTCGCGTGGACGAAGATGACCGTCGTATCCGGGAACAGCAGCCGGTCGCCGTGCACGTCGAGACCCTGCGCCTGCGCGAGACGCGCGACGCCGGCCGAGATCGTCCGTTCGGGCGATGCAAGCTCCCGCACCCAGAGCTCCCACCAACGTCGTTCCGGGTCGTCGAATGCGACCGTTCCCGTGAAGAGGCGCCGATCTTCGACGCTACTCACGGTCTCGATGCTCTCGAACCGGTCCACATCTGGGCGAGGCCGGTTGCCTAGATTGGCGCTGCCGTAAGCTCCGAGGCGTCCTGTCAGGAATGCGCGCGCGTCGTCAGGGACGAAGACGAGCGCGTTCTCGGATTTGTCGCCCCGCCGGCCGCCGCGCAGGATGACGATGTCCTGCACCGGAAACTCTAGGGCGGCGGGCACCTTGACGGCGGCCTTACGAGATCCAAGTTCGGGCGGCGCGGTTGCGACCTCGACGATGGTGCCGGATTTCAGGCCGTCGATCGCGAGCCGATCTGCCGGCGGCGGGACTGCACCCAACGCCAGAGTCAGTTGCTCGATCAAGGACGCGGCGTGCGCGGCATAATCTTCGCGAAGCGGCTTCTTGGTCTGCTTACGGGAAGGAAAGCGGTAATCGGCTCGCTCGCGAAGGACATCAATATCGATGTGCTGACGGTCGCGGGCGCCGAACTCATCGGGCGTCGGCATGGCTCAAAACTCGTTAGGGCAGGTTGCAACGGTAAGTGATTCGCAACCGGCGCCCTACAACTCGCTTTGAGAACGAAACCTTCTCTGCACAGCCTGTCGGGCTTTGAGCGCATTTTCGAGCCCGGCCCCAGTCACCTTATCGGCCTTCGCGAGAATGGCATCGCGGACCACCTGATCGGCGGCTCGGCACAGCTCACCTTGACTGAGGCCCTCTGCAGCGGCGGAGACCTTCTTCCAGGACCGCGCATGCAGCCGGAACTTGCCGAGCCTGCTTTCGATCACCGTCCGCGCCGCGGATGCGTCAGGCAGGGCATACTCGATCACTTCGTCGAAGCGGCGCGCCAGCGCGCTATCGAGGATCTCGACATGGTTGGTGGCGGCAATCACGAGGCTGTCGGTCGAGTTCGGCTCTTCCATGAAGGCCAGCACCGAATTGAGCACGCGCCTGATCTCGCCGACGTCGTTGGTCGCGGCACGTCGAGAGCCGATTGCGTCAAACTCGTCAAGGAGGTAGACGCCGCGCACCTGCGCGATCTGATCGAACAGCAGCCGCAGCTTGGCTGCGGTCTCTCCGAGGAAGCGGCTGAAGAGCGCTTCCAGGCGCACGGTGAACAACGGCAAGTGCAACTCGCCTGCGATGGCCGCGGCCGTCATGGTCTTGCCGGTACCCGGTGGGCCAACCAGCAACATATGGGTGGTAGGCACATGGCCGTGATCGCGCAGAGCGGCGCGCGACTGCTGCTGCCGGATCACGCGCATGAGGCGCTCGCGGGCATCGCGAGAGAGGACCATGCTTGAGAGCGTGACCTTCGGATAGGAGCTGTCCACCAAGCCCTGCAGCTCGCCGCGCGGGCGCGCCATCGGGATGGGCGTCTGGCCGGATGGCGGAGAGACCCGTCGCCGGTCGCGAGCGGATTGGACAAGTTCCTTCAGCTTCGCTGCCTCGTCAGTGCGGCCATGCCGCGCCTCCTGGGCCGCGAACTGCAAGATGATCGACAGGAACTGCTCGTCGTCGCCTTCCATATGGGAGGCGAGGAGCGCGGCAATCGGTTTGTTCGACATGGGCTCGACCTCCCTGGTTAGCACCTTCAACATATGATTCTAGCACGCTCGTGCCTGAACGGAACGTTAAAAGAACAATTAATCCTGAGCAGATTGGCGCGATGTGGCGCCTGCGCAGCGATCAGACGGTGGTCGCAATGACCACGATTCGAGGTTATGCGATGGCTCTCAGCTGAATGGCAGCTGCATAGTCCTCAACCCATGGCGCCGCGCGCGGGGAACACGAGCGGCGACTTGTGGATGCGAGAGATGGACTTGGTCGCTCACTCGTGCCCTCGCCGAGGCCGTCTGATGTTCCCCCGTTACATTGCGGTGTCTCGCGAAGTTACTGACTAACCGGTCGAGCTTAGGACGCGTTACGCTGCAGGCAGCGGAGCTCCGTACCAACGCGCGATTGCGAGCCCTCGGAACCTTCGTTCCGATCTGACAGCAATGATGGGGAGCTCGCGTCCGTTATTTTTGGAAAGCGGACATATGCACACATACCACGGCCAGCTGCACGGCCGAGGGAACCAATGTCTGCAAGCTCTGCATAACGTTCAACAGGCTGGCCCAATCGCATCCGTTCCCGGCCACAACGGCATTGCCGGGCTATCGGGTTGAGAGCGCGCGGCCATGCTATCTGCCGAACCTTTTCCGAAGCCGTCTTGCCCTGAACTGGACCTTCAGCCGCGCTCGGCGGATGCCGTCACCGGGCAATCCCGCGGCAATTCGCGGAAACCTGTCGCGGTAACGTGGTTGCCTGTCGGGAGACGTTTCAGCGGCGCTGGATAAGCGCGGGCGCCACGAGATCTGTCGATCCGCATTTCACCCACGCTCGCCTTGCCGCGCTCGACCCAGGTCGGAACGAAGCCTGCGGCCGAGACCTCGGCCTTGCCACCGGCCGCTGGCCGCGTCAGCTCGATAAGCGCGACGATGCCCGTGCGCTGGTCGTCGGATACCTGATTGGAGATGAAATTGCCGGTCGAGTAGATGACGAGTCCATCACGGCCGTCAGGCGCCCGCACCTTTTCCCAGCCCTGCAGAACGTGCGGATGCGTGCCGACAACAGCCGTCGCGCCGGCCTCGATCGCCGCGCGCGCATAGTCGCGATCGGTCTTCAGCGGCGTCGGCGCTTTCTCGATGCCCCAGTGCGGGGTGAGGATGACCGCGTCGACATCGGGGTCCGCCGCATTCCAGCGGATCTCCTCCAGGACCTTCTCGCGCTGCGTGTAGCAGTTGAGTGCCTGCTTGTGGCGGTCAGGCATTCCGTTGGTCGAATAGGTGCAGGCGATCCAGGCGACCGTCATGCCCTTGGCGCGGGTCTTCACGGTCCAGCGGGCATCGGAATAGGCATCGCGCGCCCGCGTTCCCGTGAACGCAAGGCCGCCCGATTGCAGCGCTTCGACGGTGCGGTCGAGGCCGAGCGCCCCGCGGTCGGCGGCATGGTTGTTGGCGGTCGAGACGACATCGAAACCCGAGGTGACGAGATCGCCTACGAGCGAGCGGTGGTAATTGAAGTTGAGCGCGCCACGTGCGGCGCCATACACGTCGCCATCCCAGCGGCGGCCGGGATCGCGGACGGAGCGGCCGAGGCTCGATATGCCCTCGGCTACCGGTCCTTCGAGGTTGCCGTATGTGAGGTCGGCGACGGCGAGCAGCGGCTCGAGGCCGTTCCAGAATTGGCGGTAGCTGCTGCCCTTCACCAGGGCCTGGCGCTGCAAGGCGTTGTGAAACAGGAGATCGCCGACCGCGGCGACGGTGATGCGGTCGCCGGCGTCGCAACCCGTGCGAAACGTCATGCGGTCGGCCGCTTCGCCAGCGCCGACGGTGACAGATGCGGCGGAGGCGACCGAGGCGAGCGCGATGCGGAGCACCCGGCAAGTGAAATGGCGCCTCGCGGGCGGCAGGCCCGCAGAGCTCGTATCACCGAACGGCATCAACGCACTCCAAACCGGAACACGACAGGTCAAACGCGCGGTTCCCTCGCCGCGCGCTGGCCGAATATTGGCCGAAGCGCATAAAGAGTTCGATACGAATCTCAATGTCTTGCCGGTCGGCACTGCCGAATCGCCTTAACATGTTGCCGAAGCCTCGGAGGACTTCGGGGCCGGCGCATTAACGGTTCGTCAACCATGTTCGGCGGTCATTCCCGGTGCGGCCGAGCGGGGGCGGAGAAGGCGATGGGTGAGACACCAGGACGGAAGGCGGTTGGGCTCGACCTCGGCGGCGATCTCGAGGCGGCTGCGCGGCAGTGGCTCGCGCACCTCGAGGTGGAGCGCGGCTACACCCGTGAGACGCTCGTCGCCTATGAGCGGGACCTGCGCCAATTGGTGACGTTCCTCGCGCAGCAGCGCGGCTACGCGCCGTGTCTCGGTGACCTCGCGGCACTGGATGTGAAGACGATCCGCGCGTTTCTGGCAGCGCGCCGCCGGCAAGGGGCGGTCAGCCGGTCACTGGCGCGAACGCTGTCGGCGTTGCGCACATTCTTCCGTTGGCTGGAGCGCGAGCGCGCGATCAAGAACCGTGCGGTGACGCGGGTCGCGTTGCCGAAGCTACCCCATTCGGTACCGAAGCCGCTCACCGTAGAAAGCGCCGCGGAAGTCGTGCAGGGCGACGCTTTGGCGAGCGAGCTCGACTGGGTCGCCGCGCGCGATTGCGCGGTGCTGCTCCTGCTTTATGGATCGGGGTTGCGAATTTCCGAAGCGCTCGGCCTCTTGCGGTCGGAAGCGCCGGTGAACGGGCGAGACACCATCATCATCCGCGGCAAAGGCGGCAAAGAGCGCATGGTGCCCGTGCTATCGGTGACGCAGCGCGCCGTTGCGCGCTACATCGCGATGTGCCCGTATCCGCTCGAGCCATCCGGGCCCTTGTTCCTCGGCGCCAAGGGAGGGCCTTTGTCACCGCGTCTCATTCAGCTCGCCATGCAGCGCGCCCGCGAGGAGTTGAGCCTGCCGGACACGGCGACACCGCACGCCCTGCGCCATTCGTTCGCCACGCACCTGCTGTCCGCAGGGGCCGATCTGCGCCAGATCCAGGAGCTGCTCGGGCACGCCTCGCTGGCGACGACGCAGGTCTACACCGAGGTTGATCGCGAGCGGCTGTTGGCGGTGTATGATGCCGCACACCCGCGTCGGTGAAGGCAGGCGCCTCAGTAGCCGGGTTTGCAGCAAGTGTCGGCCGCAGGTCGACCGCGAGGACGGAAACCCATGCGCCTTAACGTGAAGCCCAGCCTGTGCCTTGCGGCGGCATTTCTGGCGACGATCCTGCTTCACGGGGCGGCGGCAGCGGGGCTCCGCTGCACGGGCCACAACATCCTGGAGGAGTTGCGGACCAGCGAGCCGGAATCCTATGCGCGTGTGGCCGACGCAGCAAAGGCGACGATCAATGCATCGGCGCTGCTCTGGCGGATCGAGCGCGATGGTGTGCGTCCGTCGTATCTCCTCGGTACGATCCACCTGACCGACGATCGTGTGACGACGTTCTCGCCCCGGCTCGCCGCGATCATCGATGCGGCCGACACCGTCGCCCTCGAGATCGCTGACGTCTCGCCGGAGGCGACGCAGGAGGCGATGGCGAGGGCCGGCAACCTGACCGTGCTCGGTGACGGCCGGCGTCTCGACCGGATGCTGTCGGCTGAGCATTTCGACAAGGTGCAGAAGGTGCTGGCGCGTGCCGGCGTGCCGGAGGTGGCGGCGAAGGTGTTCCAGCCATGGGTCGCGACGATGATCATGTCCGTCTCCGACTGCGAACGCCGCAGTGCCATGCGGGGCAAACTCGTTCTCGACGCGAAGATCGCCGCCGCTGCGCGCAAGAAGCGCAAGCCGGTGGTTGGTTTGGAAACGATCGAAGGCCAGCTCGCCGCTATGGCATCCGTGCCGGAGGATCAGCAGCTCGATATGCTGCGCGTCGGCGCCGTCTATTCCGATCGCATCGAGGACCAGCTGGAAACGCTGCTGCAGCTCTATGTCCGGCGAGAGATCGGCGCAGCATGGCCACTGCAACTCGAGCTTGCGGAAAGAGCCGGCGTTCCGCGCACGCAGCTCGGCGGGTTCGAGAAGCGCGTGGTGATCGATCGCAATCACCTGATGTCGGAGCGGGCGGGGCCGATGCTGGAGAAGGGCAACGTGCTAATCGCCGTCGGTGCGCTCCATCTGCCGGGCGAGAACGGGCTGGTCAATCTGCTGCGGCAAGCCGGTTATACGCTGACGCCGCTCGAGTGAGCTTCCTCGGGCATGCTTGTGCGCGCCCGCGGTGCTCATGCTTCAGCCCGCGAATGCGGGCTCGGCGCGTGACCGCGCGCCGGCGCCAGTGCGCCGGCATTCGCTCACGACAGTGAATTTGAGAGACGCGCCCGCGGTGCTCATGCTTCAGCCCGCGATGCGGGCTCAGCGCGTGACCACGCGCCGGCGCCAGTGCGCCGGCACTCGCTCACATGTGCAGTGCGCGCTTGTCGACCGAGAGGGCGGCTTCCTTCACCGCCTCGCTCAGCGTCGGGTGTGCGTGGCAGGTGCGCGCCAGATCCTCCGCCGAGCCGCCGAATTCCATGATGACGGCGGCTTCCGCGATCAGCTCGCCGACGTGCGGGCCGATCATGTGCACGCCGAGAATACGGTCGGTCTTGGCATCGGCGAGCACCTTCACGAATCCGTCCGTGGTCTTGTTGACCTTGGCGCGGCCGTTGGCGGTGAAGGGGAACTTGCCGACCGTGTAGGCGATGCCGGCGTCCTTCAGCTCCTCCTCGGTCTTACCGACCGTCGCGACCTCGGGATACGTGTAGATGACGCCCGGGATCACGTCGTAGTTCACGTGGCCGGACTGTCCGGCGAGCATCTCGGCGACGGCGACGCCCTCGTCCTCCGCTTTGTGCGCGAGCATCGGGCCGGCGATCACGTCACCGATGGCGTAGATGCCTTTGACGTTGGTCTGGTAGTGATGATCGACGACGACGCGCTTCCTGGCGTCGAGCTGCACACCGGCTTCGGCAAGGCCGAGGTCCTGCGTGTAGGGTACGCGGCCGATGGCCACGAGCACCACGTCGGCCGCGATCTTCTTCGCCTCACCGCCCGCGGCAGGCTCCACCGTGACCGAGCAGCCGTGATCGCTTTTGTCGATCGCCGTCACTTTCGAGCCGAGCACGAAGTTGAAGCCCTGCTTGGTGAGAATGCGCTGGAAGTTCTTGGCGACGTCGAGGTCAGTCCCCGGGAGAATGCGGTCGAGATATTCGACGACGGTGACTTCGGCACCGAGGCGGCGCCAGACCGAGCCCAGTTCGAGGCCGATGACGCCCGCGCCAATGACCATCAGCGTCGAGGGAACCTTCTTCAGCTCGAGTGCGCCGGTAGACGAGACGACCTGCTTCTCGTCGATGGTGATGCCGGGAAGCTTGGCGACGTCGGAACCGGTGGCGATGACGATGTTCTTCGTCTCGAGCATCTCGGTGCCGCCCGCGGCCTTCGTCACCTCCACCTTGCCCGCGCCGACGATGTGGCCGGTGCCGTGGTAAGCGTCGATCTTGTTCTTCTTCAAAAGGAACGCGACACCCTCGGTATTGCCTTTTATGCCCTCGTCCTTGAACGCCAGCATGCGCGTCAGGTCGAGCTTGGGCGCCACCTCGATGCCCATGTGGGCGAAGCCGTGCTTGGCCTCCTCGTAAAGCTCGGAAGCGTGCAGCAGCGCCTTTGACGGAATGCAGCCGACGTTGAGGCAGGTGCCGCCGTGCGTCTTGCGCTTCTCGACGACGGCCACCTTCAATCCGAGCTGAGCCGCACGGATGGCGCAAACGTAGCCGCCGGGGCCGGTACCGATGACGATGAGATCGTAGCTGGTCATAGCGTCGAGCTTTCGCGAGTTGCCGTCCGCGAGGTGAAGCGTAGGCGGCGGTGTTTCAGAGATCGGGTGGGGGGAAGTGATCCCGGCGGTATCCGCCGGGATCATGTGCGGTTCGGAACGCTGTGCGCCCCGCTATGTGGCTCAGAGCTCGAGAATGAAGCGCTGCGGGTCCTCGAGGTTCTCCTTCACGCGCACGAGGAACGTCACCGCCTCCTTGCCGTCGACGATGCGGTGGTCATAGGACAGCGCGAGATACATCATCGGGCGCACGACGACCTGACCCTTGCGCACGACCGGACGCTCCTCGATGCGGTGCATGCCGAGAATGCCCGACTGCGGCGCGTTGAGGATCGGCGTCGAGAGCAGCGAACCATAAACGCCGCCGTTCGAGATGGTGAAGGTGCCGCCCTGCATCTCCTCGATGCCGAGCTTGCCGTCACGCGCGCGCTTGCCGAAGTCGGCGATCTTGCCCTCTATTTCGGCGATGGAGAGACGGTCAGCCTCGCGCACCACCGGCACGACGAGACCCTTCTCGGTGCCGACAGCGACGCCGACGTGGTAGTAGTTCTTGTAAATGAGGTCGTTGCCGTCGATCTCGGCGTTGACCGCCGGGATCTCCTTCAGCGCCTGGATGCACGCCTTCACGAAGAAGCCCATGAAGCCGAGCTTGGCGCCGTGGCGCTTCTCGAACAGGTCCTTGTACTGCGAGCGTAGCGCCATCAGGTTGCCCATGTCGACGTCGTTGAACGTCGTCAGCATGGCGGCGGTGTTTTGCGCGTCCTTGAGGCGGCGCGCGATGGTCTGGCGCAGCCTCGTCATCTTCACGCGCTCCTCGCGCGTGGCATCGGCCGTGGTCGAGGGCACGCGGGCCTGCTGCGGCGCAAGGGCGGTGGTCTGAGGAGCGTAGGCGGCGCTGGGTGCCGGCGCCTCGGCCCGCGCGACCGGCGATGCGCCGCGCTCCAGGCTTGCCGCGACATCCTCCTTGAGCACCTGGCCGCGCTTGCCCGAACCCTGCACGTCGCTCGCCGAGAGACCTGCCTCGTCGAGCGCCTTGCGCGCGGCGGGCGAAGGCGGCATGTCGCCACCAACGGCGGCCTTCGGCGCGGCACCGGCGCTTTCCATCTTGACGGGCGCGGCCGCGGGGGCCGGCGCCGGAGCGGGCTTGGCCGGGGCGGCGGCGGGAGCTGCCGCGGCAGCAGCGCCGCCTTCGCGAAGCTGGCCGAGGATGGCGCCGACAGCGACGGTTGCGCCGGCCTCGACGCTGATCTCGGCGAGCACGCCGGCCGCGGGCGCAGGCACCTCAACGGACACCTTGTCCGTCTCGAGTTCGACCAGCGGCTCGTCGGCCTTGACCGCGTCACCGGCCTTCTTCAGCCACTTGCCGACGGTCGCCTCCGAGACGGACTCGCCAAGTGTCGGGACCCGAATTTCAATCGCCATCTGTCATCCGTCCTGTCTGATGTCCATCTTGACGGCCGGTTCGCGTTTGCGCTGAGACCGGCCGCCTTCGTCTCATTTGATTGGGAGGGCGCCGCTTACGCGCCGCCGAAAGCGTCCTCTGAGAACGCCTTCTGCTCCTGCATGTGCTTCTTGGCGAGGCCCGTTGCTGTCGAAGCCGAGGCCGGACGGCCGGCGTAACGCGGCCGTTTCACGGAGCCGCCGACGTGCGCCAGCACCCACTCGATATTGGGTTCGATGAAGGTCCAGGAGCCCATGTTCTTCGGCTCCTCTTGGCACCACACGATGTCGGTGGCGTTGGGGAAACGGCCGAGTTCCTGGATGAGCGCACGTGCCGGGAAGGGATAGAGCTGCTCGACGCGCATCAGATACGTATCGTCGATGCCCTTCGCCTCGCGATAGTCGAGCAGGTCGTAGTAGACCTTGCCCGAGCACAGGACGACGCGCTTGATCTCGTTGTCCGGCTTCAGCACGATCTTCTCGTCGCTCGACGGGCGCATCGTGCGGTCGGCGCTGTCCCACAGCACGCGGTGGAACGAGCTGCCCTCGGAGAACTCCTCGATGGTCGAGATCACCCGCTTGTGGCGCAGTAGCGACTTCGGCGTCATCAGGATGAGCGGTTTCCTGAACTTGCGGTGCAACTGGCGCCGCAGGATATGGAAGTAGTTGGCCGGCGTCGTGCAGTTGGCGACCTGCCAATTGTCCTCGGCGGAAAGCTGGAGGTAACGCTCGAGACGGGCCGAGGAGTGTTCCGGACCCTGACCCTCGTAACCGTGCGGCAGCAGGCAGACGAGGCCCGACATGCGCAGCCACTTGCGCTCGCCCGACGACAGGAACTGGTCGAAGATCACCTGCGCGCCGTTGGCGAAGTCACCGAACTGGCCTTCCCACATCACCAGTGAGTTCGGCTCGGCCAGGGAGTAGCCGTACTCGAAGCCGAGGACGGCTTCCTCCGAGAGCATCGAGTTGATGACCTCGTAGCGAGCCTGGCTCGGGGAGATGTGGCGCAGCGGTGTGAAGCGGCGTTCGGTGTCCTGGTCGATCAGCACGGAATGGCGCTGGGAGAACGTGCCGCGCTCGCAGTCCTGGCCCGAGAGGCGGACAGGGAAACCTTCGAGGCAAAGCGTGCCGAAGGCGAGATGCTCGGCCATGCCCCAGTCGATCCCGGTGCCCGACTCGACCATTTCGCGGCGCTTGTCGAGCAGGCGGACGACGGTTTTATGGGCATTGAAGTCGGCGGGGATCGTGGTCAGACGGCGACCGAGATCCTTGAGCTTATCGACCGGAACGCCGGTGTTGCCACGGCGCGCTTCGTCCTCGGCGAAGCCGATCTGCGCCCAGCGGCCGTCGAGCCAGTCCGCCTTGTTCGGCTTGTAGCTGTCGGAGTTCTGGAACTCGGTCTCGAGATGGGCGCGGAACGCGGCCCGCATCTCGTCGACCTCGCCAGCGGTCATCACGCCTTCTTCGATCAGCTTCTTCGAGTAGATCTCGACGGCGGTCGGATGGTTGCGGATGGCGCGGTACATGCGCGGCTGCGTGAACATCGGCTCGTCGGTCTCGTTGTGACCGAAGCGGCGATAGCACGTCATGTCGATGACGACCGGCTTCTGGAACTTCTGCCGGAACTCGGTCGCGATCTTGGCGACGTGGACGACGGCCTCCGGGTCGTCGCCGTTGACGTGGAAGATCGGCGCCTCGACCATCTTGGCGACGTCGGTGCAGTACGGTGCCGAGCGCGAATGGCGCGGGTTGGTGGTGAAGCCGATCTGGTTGTTGATGATGAAGTGGATGGAGCCGCCGGTGCGGTGGCCCTTGAGGCCGGAGAGGCCCATGCACTCCGCCACGACGCCCTGGCCGGCGAAGGCGGCGTCACCATGGATGAGCAGCGGTAGCACCGGTGTGCGCTCGCCGGCCTTGCAGCCGTGCTGATCTTGCTTGGCCCGCACCTTGCCGAGCACGACGGGATCGACGATCTCGAGGTGCGAGGGGTTAGCCGTCAGCGACAGGTGGACGTTGTTGCCGTCGAACGAGCGGTCAGACGAGGCACCGAGGTGGTACTTCACGTCGCCCGAGCCCTCGACCTCCTCCGGCTTGAAGGAGCCGCCCTTGAACTCGTTGAAGATGGCGCGGTGGGGCTTGCCCATCACGTTGGCGAGCACGTTCAAGCGGCCGCGGTGTGCCATGCCGAGGACGATCTCACGTACGCCGAGCTGGCCGCCGCGCTTAATGATCTGCTCGAGCGCGGGCACCATCGCCTCGCCGCCGTCGAGGCCGAAGCGCTTGGTGCCGGTGTACTTGACGTCGGCGAACTTCTCGAAGAGCTCCGCTTCGATCAGTTTGTTCAGGATCGCCTTCTTGCCTTCGACAGTGAAGTGGACATCCTTCTGCTCACCCTCGATGCGCTCCTGCAGCCACGACTTCTGCAGCGGCGACGTGATGTGCATGAACTCGACGCCGATGTGATGCGCGTAGGTGCGCTTGAGGATCGCCAGGATCTGGCGAATGGTCGCCGTTTCGAGGCCGAGCACCTTGTCGATGAAGATCGGACGATCGAGGTCGCCCTCCATGAAGCCGTACGTTTCGGGCTTCAGCTCCTTGTGCACCTTGCGCTCGGTGAGGCCGAGCGGGTCGAGGTCGGCGGCGAGATGCCCCATCACGCGATAAGCGCGGATCAGCATCAGGGCACGGATCGAATCCTGCGTGGCACGCTGATTTGAGGCGGGCGTCATCTCGAACCCGACCGCTTGCGCACGCGCCGCGATGCGTTCGCGAATGGCGCGCTCGGTCGCCTGGTAGGTGCCGGTGAGCGCGGCCGTGAGGTCGTCGTTGGCAGCGATCTCGTTGAGCGGCGTGCCCCACGAGCCGGACGCTTCGCTCGCGGCGGCGCCCGGGCCGTCCTTCATGCTCTCGAAAAAGCGCTTCCACTCGTCGCTGACAGAAGCGGGATTGCGCTCGTATTCGGCCTGCATCTCCTCGATGTAGGCGGCATTGGCGCCGTCGAGGAAAGAGGTGCGCAGAAACTGCTCGTTGAGAGCTTGTCTGGACATTCGGGTTTCCTGTCGGTTTTCGAAGGGCTTGCCGGCCCTTGTCGCGGGCAAGACGTGGCGCCGATGGCCAGCACCCGCTCAACACGGCTGCTTACTTAGTACACTTTGCCGCAGGGTTTAAGACCGTCGAAAGTGGCGGGTTCGACACCGGCTGGCCGATGCAACCCGAGCTATCCGGCGGCGCTCGCCACAGAGGGGACGGAAACAAGCCGCAGCAGGGGTCTCGCCTGACCTCCCGGCGGGTTGAAATTAGGGGGCTTCGAGGCTGGTCGAGGCTGCATGTCGTGCTGAGCGGGAAGTGCTGATTACGGCGCCAAGAACCCTCGCCGGTCTCGACTGTACCGACTGCGACGCGGCCGATGCAGCCCTCGCCAGCGAACGCGTCTTGACCGCCGCCGCGGTCCGCCTATCAGTAGGTGCGAGTTTGGCGTCACGAGCGGAACCACTTGGTTGTCTGGAAAGGCCATCGACCGCTCAGAGTGCGTGATGTCAGCGCCGCATCCCGAGTGGAGGGTCTGCCCGCCGTGCCCTCTGTAACGGCCTCGGCCAGGCCAGCGTCGTTCGGGGACCGTCTCACTTGAAGGGTGCGCATACATGGGAAAGAGCGTCGCTCCGGGTGGCGGCCAAAATCCAAGACCTGTCGGGGCGGGTGCAAGCTCGGGCCTGGGGCGGGCGCTACAGCGGCGCTTCAAGCTCGCCTACTTCGATTTCCCGGCCCTGCTCGCACCCGTACCTGCAATCGTCGCGCAGGCCCTCTTCGCGCTCATCTGCAGCAGCGCGGCCGTGCTTCTGCGCGGCGTTACGGATCTGTGGCTGCCGTCTGCGGGGCCGTTCGCGCTGACGGTGCCGACCGTCCTGGTCGCGACATTGTTCGGGCGCTGGCAGGCCGGCATGATGTGCCTGCTGATCTCTTCCCTCCACGCTTGGTACTTCGTGCTCCCCGTGCAGTGGAGCTTCGCATTCGCAGACCCGGCCGACGGCCCGCGGGTCATCGTCAATGTCGCGTCCGGTGCGTTCGTGGTGGTGCTGGCGGAAGTATTTCGCGCAGCCATGCGGCAAGCGATCAAGGAACGCGAGATCCTGCTTCTGGAGCTCCAGCATCGTGTGAAGAATAACTTCGCTTCCGTCTCGAGCCTCCTGCGGCTCCAGCTCCGCGAGGCTGAGGACGAGTCGACCCGGCGGGCATTCCGCTCGGCGCTGGGCCGCGTCGAGAGCTTTGCCCGGGCCAACAGCTACCTCTATCAGAGCGGCGCCTACTCCGACCTTCTCGACATGAAGTTCTATCTGAAGGAGCTGTGCTCGAGCCTGAACGACAGCCTCGGCACCGGGGCGCCCATCATCCTCGCGTGCCGGTCCGATTCGATCGAGTTGCGGAGGGACCGCGCTATCGTTGTCGGCTTGCTGGTCAACGAGGTCGTCACGAATAGCTTCAAGCACGCCTTTCTCGGCCGTAAGGGCCGCATCGACGTCAGTCTGGCGCGTGAGCCGGCGGCCATTGTGCTTTCCGTCAGCGACAATGGCCGCGGTATGGGGGAAGAGCGGCGCGAAGGCGCGCTTGGAAAGGTCCTCATCGACGCCCTGGCGAAGCAGGCGGAAGCCACGGTCGAAATCGAGACCGGCGAGGGCGGAACCACATACACGTTCACGATGGCACTGGTCCGCTGACGTGACCGAAAAAAATGCGGGGGCTGCTTAACCCCCGCATTCGGCAATGCCGTGCGCCCGAGCGGTTTATTGGCTGCGCCCCTATTTTTGCGCAGTTGGAGGTCGAGGCGGCGCGTTGGCGCCGCCGCCTTGTCAGTTGCCCTTGAGCACTTCCACCAGCGTCTTGCCGAGGCGCGCGGGCGACGGCGAGACGCGAATGCCGGCGGCCTCCATGGCCTTGATCTTATCCTCTGCACCACCCTTGCCGCCGGAGATGACGGCGCCGGCGTGGCCCATCGTGCGGCCCGGAGGAGCGGTGCGGCCTGCGATGAAGCCCGCCATCGGTTTCTTGCGGCCCTTCTTCGCCTGTTCGATCAGCCACGCGGACGCATCTTCTTCCGCCGAGCCGCCGATCTCGCCGATCATGATGATCGATTGCGTCTCGGGATCGTCGAGGAACATGTCCAGCACGTCGATGAACTCGGTGCCCTTCACCGGATCGCCGCCGATGCCGACAGCGGTGGTCTGGCCGAGGCCCTCGTTGGTGGTCTGGAACACGGCCTCATAGGTCAGCGTGCCGGAGCGCGACAACACGCCGACCGAGCCCTTCTTGAAGATGTTGCCCGGCATGATGCCGATCTTGCACTCGTTCGGCGTCAGCACGCCCGGGCAGTTCGGGCCGATCAGACGAGACTTCGACTTCTCCAAGCGCGCCTTGACCTTCACCATGTCCATCACCGGGACGCCCTCGGTGATGGCGACGATCAGAGGAATGTCAGCATCGATAGCCTCGATGATGGCCTCTGCCGCGCCGGCCGGCGGGACATAGACGACGGTGGCGTTAGCGCCGGTCGCGGCCTTGCCATCGGCGACCGACTTGAAGATCGGCAGCTTCTCGCCACCCTTGCCGGTCCAGAACTCGCCACCCTTCTTCGGATGGATGCCGCCGACCATCTTGGTGCCGTGATAGGCCAGCGCCTGCTCGGTGTGGAACGTGCCCGTCTTGCCGGTGAGGCCCTGGACGAGAACCTTGGTGTCTTTGTTGATGAGGATGGACATCAGGAATTCCTGTCTCTAGCTCAGGCCGCCTTGACGGCAGCGACGATCTTCTGGGCGGCGTCGTCGAGGTCGTTCGCCGAGATGACGTTGAGGCCGCTCTCGTTGATGATCTTCTTGCCGAGGTCGACGTTGGTGCCTTCGAGGCGCACGACCAGCGGAACCGTGAGGCCAACCTCCTTCACCGCCGCGATCACGCCTTCCGCGATGGTATCGCAGCGCATGATGCCGCCGAAAATGTTGACCAGGATGCCCTTCACCTGCGGGTCGGCGGTGATGATCTTGAACGCCGCCGTCACCTTCTCCTTGGAAGCGCCGCCGCCGACATCGAGAAAGTTCGCCGGCTCGGCGCCGTAGAGCTTGATGATGTCCATGGTCGACATGGCGAGGCCGGCGCCGTTGACCATGCAGCCGATGTTGCCGTCGAGGGCAACGTAGGAGAGGTCGTACTTCGACGCCTCGATCTCCTTGGCGTCTTCCTCCGTGGTGTCACGCAGCTCGACGATGTCGGGGTGGCGGAACAGCGAGTTGTTGTCGAACGAGACCTTGGCGTCGAGCACGCGCAGGCGGCCGTCCTTCATCACGATCAGCGGGTTCACCTCGAGCAGGCTCATGTCCTTCTCGGTGAACGCCTTGTAGAGGATGGGGAACAGCTTCATGCCGTCGGCGCGGGCCTCACCCTCGAGCTGTAGCGCGCGGCAGAGCAGTTCGGCGTTGGCCTCGGTGACGCCCGTCTCCGGGTTGATCGCCACGGTGACGATCTTCTCGGGCGTGTCGTGCGCGACGGCCTCGATGTCCATGCCGCCCTCGGTCGAGACGACGAACGCCGGTCGGCCGACCGTGCGGTCGATGAGGATCGAGAGATAGAGCTCGCGGGCGATGTCGGCACCGTCCTCGATGTAGAGGCGGTTCACCTGCTTGCCGGCCGGTCCGGTCTGCTTGGTGACGAGCGTGTTGGCGAACATCTCCTTGGCGTTCTTGATCGCGTCCTCTGCCGAGAACGAGACACGCACACCGCCCTTGGCGTCCGCCGGGAGTTCCTTGAACTTGCCCTTGCCGCGGCCACCGGCGTGGATCTGGCTCTTGACGACCCAGACGGGGCCCGGAAGTGCCTTCACCGCGGCGTCGATCTGGTCCGCCGAGGTGACGGGAACGCCTTGGGCGACCGGCGCGCCGTAGCCCTTGAGAACCTGCTTGGCCTGATACTCGTGGATGTTCATCGCTGTTTCCGCCGTTTGAGCGTTATCGTGACCTTGGCGACCGCGAATCCTGGCCGCCGCTGTGAACCGAGCTTACGCCCGGGCGGGTCTCAACCCCGAATCCAAGACGCTCGCGCCCCGAGCCGGGGCACCGTGCCGGTCATCCTGTTCCCGCGCCCGGTATGCCGTGTACCAAAGTAGCGATCGGCACGGGAAGCGGCATTTTTCGAGTGACGACACATTCGCGGCGGCTGGCTTAGCCGGGAGGCGAATGCGAAACGCGCCACTCACGATCCAACGAAAATGGCGCGCCCCTTGCGGAGCGCGCCCATATTTTCGTCACGCACCGAGTGTCGGTGCGATCGCGGTGCAGGCGTCGACGAGGCCCTTCACCGAGTTGACCGACTTCATGAACATCTCGCGCTCGGCGCCGTTGAGGTCGATCTCCACGATGCGCTCAGCGCCGCCGGCGCCGACCACCACCGGCACGCCGACATAGAGGCCGCGCACGCCGTACTCGCCGTCGAGGAAGGCGGCGCAGGGCAGGATGCGCTTCTTGTCCTTGAGATAGCTCTCGGCCATCTCGATCGCCGAAGCGGCCGGCGCGTAGTAGGCCGAGCCGGTCTTCAGCAGCGACACGATCTCGCCGCCGCCCTTGCGCGTGCGGTCGACGATCTGGTCGACGCGCTCCTGGCTGATCCAGCCCATCTTGACGATGTCGGGCAGCGGGATGCCGGCGATGGTCGTGTAGCGGACCAGCGGCACCATGTCGTCGCCATGACCGCCCAGCACGAACGCGGTGACGTCCTGCACGGAGATCTTGAGCTCGTCGGCGAGGAAGTGACGGAAGCGCGCGGCGTCGAGAACGCCAGCCATGCCGATCACGCGATTGTACGGAAGGCCAGAGGCCTTCTGCAGCGCCCACACCATCGCGTCGAGCGGGTTGGTGATGACGATGACCAGCGAGTTCGGCGCGTACTTCTTGATGCCAGCGCCGACCTGCTCCATCACCTTGAGGTTGATGCCGAGGAGGTCGTCACGGCTCATGCCGGGCTTGCGCGGCACGCCGGCGGTGACGATGCAGACGCCGGCGCCTTCGATATCGGCGTAAGCGTTGGTGCCCTTGAGCGTGCAGTTGAAGCCTTCGACCGAGCCGGACTGCGAGATATCGAGCGACTTGCCCTGCGGGGTGCCTTCGGAGATGTCGAAGAGGACGACATCACCCAGTTCCTTCAAGCCGACGAGATGAGCGAGCGTGCCGCCGATCATGCCGGCGCCGATCAAGGCGATCTTCGTGCGCGCCATTCGGGTCAGTCTCCCTGAGAATTCAGCGTTTGCGGACGTGGGCGGCGCGCACCGGGGGGTGGGCGTAACGCCCGTGAGGAGCGACATAGTCGCGCGGGTTGGTTAGCTCGAAAACTGCGGCGGCTCAAGGGGAACGCCCGCCAATCGAACCAAAGTCTCGGGCTCCGAAAGTCGCTGTCGTGCTCGCCGATGAGGTGCGCTCGGCATCGCCGCCGGCTCGGTGGAGCGGGGTGAAAGGTGGGTCACAGACGGGTTGAAACCGTAAGGCGGCCCTCGGCCTGTGCCGAGCGCCGCGCGACATAGGCTTCACTGCGCATCTCGGTCAGGCGCGAGGCGGTCCGCGAAAAGAGATCGGCGCCGTCGCCGCGCACGTAGAGCGCGTCCGGCTCCGCCTCCGCCGATGCGATGAGACAGGTGCCGGTATCGTAGAGCGTGTCGATCAGATTGATGAAACGGCGAGCATGATCGCGCCGCGCCGCGCTCATCACCGGGATGCCGTCGATGATGACGGTGTGGAAGTGATGGGCGATGGCGAGATAGTCGACCGACCCGAGCGGCTTTTCGCAGAGATCGGCAAAGTCGAACCGGGCAACGCCGTTGGCGGCGGCGGGTATGCGCAGGTGCCGGCCCTTGACTTCGATCTCGCCCGGCTCCGGCTTGTGGTGGCCCGTCATACGGCTCCACAGGTCGTCGAGCGCGTGGTGCGCAGCGGCGTCCGCCGGGGCGAAATAGAGTGGCTGTCCGTGGATCTTGTCGAGACGGAAATCCTTTGCGGAACCGAGCTCGAGCACGTTCATGTGATCCTCGATGAGATCGATGAACGGCAGGAAGAGCTGGCGGTTGAGGCCGTCGCGGTAAAGCTCGTGCGGGGTCGCATTCGAGGTCGCCACCACCACCACGCCGCTCTCGAACACCACCTTGAAGAAGCGTCCGAGGATCATGGCGTCGGCGATATCGGTGACGTGCAGCTCGTCGAAGCAGAGCAGGCCCGGACGGCCCACCATCTCGACCGCGACCTTCGGGATCGGATCTCCGTCTAAGCTCTTGCGCGCCACGCCGATGCGGTCGTGGACCTCCTGCATGAATTCGTGGAAGTGCTGGCGGCGCCGCGGCTTGAACGCCGCCGCCTCGTAGAACATGTCCATCATCATCGTCTTGCCGCGCCCGACCTTGCCGTGCAGGTAGATGCCGTGCGGCGGCGGGCCGGGCTTGCGCTTCATGAACGACAGGAGGCCGCGACCGGCGGGACTCCAGGCGTTGAGCGCGGCGTTGAGGTCGTCGAGCCGCCGCGCCGCCGAGCGCTGGGCCTCGTCGGCCTCGATCTCACCGGACGCAACGCGCTCCTCGTATTTCTCGGCGACTGTCTCGCTCATTCTTCATCCGCTGCGCGCAGCACTGCCATGTCCTCTTAGCATTGCTCGGGCCGCCACGCCTCGCATCGATGGTCGAGATGGTCCGTCGGCGCCCCTTGGAAAGGGCCGGACTTCGCAGGATTTTCCGATCAGAGCGGTCCGCCGGGCAATCCGGAGCTGCCTCCGGACGCTATATGGCGGTGCAGCAACAGGCCGCGGCCCAAGTAGACGAACCCTTGCAGGAAAATCAACTTATGCCATGTGAGGGTCGTATTGTGCGTTGCAATACGCGGCGAGCTGTAGCGCGGCTCGCGGGGTCGACGTTCGCTCGAGATATCCTCGGGCAGTCGGGCCAGCGACACTCTTCCGCTAGAGGGCCGTTCAGCGGTCCCGTCTGGCGGTCCGGGCAACAGTCTGACGCCGTAGCCATTGCACGCACTGCTCAGAGGCAAAAAGGGCAGGCGGGCGGTCTAGAGCCAGAATCGGAGGTTCATCATGAGCGAGCACCGGATCTGGGAGGGAACCATACGTAAGCTGTGGCCGACGGAAACCGACACGTTCCGCGACCACCTGCTGAGGCTGGACAAAGATGCGCGCCGTATGCGTTTCGCGCACGGCGTGTCCGACGGCTTCATCGAGGATTATGCCGCCCGCATGAACGATATGGGCAGCATCGTTTTCGGCTATTTCGTCGACGGGGAGATGCATGCCGCGGCGGAGCTGCGCAAGCTTGGCGACACCTGGGGCCACGAGGCCGAGGCTGCGTTCTCGGTCGAGCGGGCGTTCCAGGAGAAGGGCATCGGCACCGAGCTGATGGGCCGGGTCATACGCTCGGCGCGCAATCGCGGCGTTCATCTGCTCTACATGAGCTGCCTCGCCGAGAACGCGAAGATGCAGGCGGTCGCCCGCAAGCATCATGCTGATCTCCGGTTCGAGTATGGCGAGGTGATCGGTGAAATCGTGCCGGACGACGCCAACTACTTCTCGATCCTGGCCGAGGCCGTGGACGATCGGGTCGGCTACATGATGGCTGTGCTCAACATTCAGGCGCGGCTCTCCGCGGCGGCCTAGCCGCTTTGGAGGGCCGCTAAACGCCAACGGGCGGCATCGCCGATGCCGCCCGTTGCGCTTTTGCTGATGCTACGTCGCCTGCTGGCCTTCATAGCCCGTCACGAGCAGGCATTGCCGCCATCGTCGCGGTGGTCGCTCGCGTCAGGTACCGAACCGCCAGGCTGCCCGATCGGCAAGGTGGCGATTATCGTTGGCTTGCGGGCCGACGCGCACCGCGTGACGCTCTTCCTCTAGGAACTCGCACACCTTCCGCTCCGACAGGTCGAGCACGGCGCGGAATACGTCAGCGCGCTCGGTGGGCGTGCAGTTCGATGCGGTCGGGTCGGGTAGCGTCCAGTGCAGCAGACGAGGCGCGCCCGGCCAGGTCGGCAGCTTTTCCCAAGAGATATCCTCGCAGACAGTCAAAACGACGTCGAACCGCGGCGCTTCTGCTCGCGTGAATTCGATCAGCGATTTCGGCTGCCGGTCCGTATCGACCGCAAATCCGCGCTCTCGAAGAGCCAACACGGTATAGGCGTTGAAAGTCGATGCGGGATGCGAGGCGGCGCTGTAAGCGCGCCATTCACCTTTGCTCAGGCCGTTGATCAACGTTTCGACCATAACGGAGCGTGCCGCATTCTCCTTGCAGAGCACAAGCATATTCCGCGTTTTCATTTAATCCTCGATTGTCTCTGGGCAACATGGTTGCCGCGATCGAACACCGATCGCGAGCTTGCCACCTCACCGCGGCTCCCCGACGTGCATTAAGCGTTTTGAGATGTCACAGGTATGACGGGAAAAAGGCTGCGTGCTCGAATAGTCGGTCGCCGTTCTTCGCGTGTGTACGAGGTCCGACTGCCATCGAACTCGCGTTCGACATGTGCGGCGTCGTGTGGCGAATTCAAGAACCGCGATGACTGGCATGCATCCGCGTGCAGTGAAGGTCGGATGTCGTGTCGCCGCTGCGAGCGTGGTGACCGCCGACGTGATTGTCGAAAGTCGACGCCAACCTCTCACATTCGTTCCGCAACACGATGCGTTTCGAAAACGGTGCGCAGCGCGGCACCGAAAATCGATCGAAGCAGTTCGCTTTGCGAACGTCGCGCGACTCGAAATCGATCTCGTTTTTGATTCCAACGGCTGCATCGATTAGCTCTTCACACGATGCGCGATGCGCGTTTCGGCTCGACCACGGAATGCACCGGGACGGTCAAAGCCTTCAATATCGGTCAAAAATGATGCGGATGCGCAACACAAACGCTCTATTGGGGAACAAAATGCGTGCTGTGTTAATTTTGGATGTCAACAAAATCATCGAACTTGCGCATCTTTTTTTTGCTCGAGCTGATTCGAGCTGAGAGGGAGAGAGAACCATGGCAAAGACCACCACGACTGCGAAGAAGCCCGCTGCGAAGAAGCCGGCTGCGAAGAAGGCCGCTGCGAAGAAGGCTCCGGCCCGCAAGGCCGCTGCGAAGAAGCCGGCTGTGAAGAAGCCGGCTGCGAAGAAGGCCGCTCCGCGCAAGAAGACCGCTGCCTGAGGCTGACCGCCAGTATGCCTCTGGCCGGGCACCAGGGGCGTAACGGCGAACTCCTCGATCAGTTCCAAGGACCGGCGGTAGCGCGAAGCGCCGCCGGTCTTGTCGTTTCTAGGCCGTGTCGTTTCTGCGGATGCCCGGCGGCTGTGAAATCGCCGCTTTTCGCGCCCGGCCGAATTGCCGCACCGATTTGAATTAGAGACCGCCCGAGGGCATTTTGTGGCGGATACCGCGGGCGGCAAAGGGCCGGCCCACTGAAGCATGCAGGAGCGGCACGACATGACGGCTCAATCCGGAAACGGCGCGATCGAGACATTGGACGTGACCCAGGTGGCGGAGCTGTTTGCCGCCGACAAGATCGTCCTGATCGACGTCCGCACGCCCGTGGAGTTCGCCTTCGAGCACATCCGCGGAGCGCTGCTCTCGCCCCTCGCTACCTTCGACACCCGTCACCTGCCATCGCAGGAATCGAAGCCGATCGTGTTCCACTGCGGCTCGGGCATGCGCTCGAAGATGGTCGCCGAGAAGTGCCTCGCCGCGGGCTTCGCGAAGGTGATGCACATGGGCGGCGGTTTCATGGCCTGGAAGAAGGCGGGACAGGCCTACATCGCGACGAACCCGGCGACCGGCGCCCCTGTCGACCGGCGCGATCCCGTTCAGGCTTGAGAGCGGCGCGCGGCGATCGGGCCGGTCTCGTCGTGACGCGCCGGCCCGCGGCCCCGTCAGCTTAGGCTTCCGGCCGGCAGCGCTTCAGCTCACGCACGAGTTCGGTGAGCCGCGATGCGACCTCGAGGCCGGTATCGACCGAAACCTTCAATGTGGCCCGGCTCTGTATGAGGCCGTTCAGCCGGTCCTGCTGCTCGCCGAAACCGTAGTAGACCGCCTCCGGTGCATCGATCTCGCCATCCTCGACCGCGCACATCACGTCGAAGGCGTTCTGCGAAGCGAGCACCAGCATCGAAGCCACGTCATTGATGAGCTGATGGTAGAGGCGCGCGGTATCGATATCGACGCGCGGTCCGTGCACGCCGAATTTCAACGGCGACGAGCCCTGCGCGCCTTCACCGGCATAAAGCCGCGGATTGCGCTTGAAGCGGCGGAAGATCTCGACAAGGCCGAGGCAGCACGTTTCGAGGTCGCGCAGCGCGGTTCCCGCCTTGCGTTTGGCCCGGGCGCGCTCGGGCGTTTTGTCCTGGGCCATCCAGTTGACAGTGGCGATGGATGCGACGGCTCCGAGCGCGGCGATGGCTGGCAAGACCGCCGCGAATGGGTCGGGCGCGATGCGGCTGTCGCCGGTGGCGGCCTCCTCGTCGTCCTTTGTCGCTGGTTTCGCCTTTTCCACTCGGGCTCCTTGCGCGGCTTCCTTTTGGCGTTGTGCCTGCCCTGCCGTGGCAACCATATGGCTGCCGCACCCCACCTTGTGATCGGGCCCGGCGCTGAGCGCCGCCCCATGGCCGAGCTTTGCGCAAAGTGCCTCGATTCGCGGCGGATGCTGCTACACCTTGCGGCCTGCGCGCAAGCAGCATGTCGGGCGGGCACTATCGCGGGTCAATCGGTTGTCGCAGATCTCCCACCTCGCGGGCCTCACCCGTGGCGAACCGCGGCGGCGTCCCATCGTGCGTAGGCTCGAGGAAGGTCGGCGAAACGAGCGCGCGGTGCGGCCGGGTTCGCGAAAGGCGGGGCGTTTCGGTCTAACCTCGATCTGGCCCGGAGCGGACGGACAAGGTTGATCCCGGGCCACTTCAAACCTTGCGCACGAAGGGGCCTCAAACCTCTTGCGCTCCGCGTCTTGAACGACTAGTAAGTGCGCTCCCGACGCCGGGGCCCTGGTCCCGGCGTCAGCGGCGGCTCGTCATGATCGTCTTTGACGTCACGTCTTTGATGTGGACCTTCCGCCTGGCACGCGCCCGTAGCTCAGCTGGATAGAGCACCAGACTACGAATCTGGGGGTCAGAGGTTCGAATCCTTTCGGGCGCGCCATTT
>JAEUMD010000019.1 GCA_016793635.1 Hyphomicrobiaceae bacterium | reverse complement strand
CCTGTCAGCCGCTCAGCGACTGGCATACAAGTCAGGCTGGGTACTTTCGAACCTGGAACTGCAAAAGATTCTCTACCTAGCCCATATGTTTCATCTCGGAAGAACTGGCGAGCCGTTGGTGACCGGGCAGTTTGAGGCTTGGGATTATGGTCCCGTGCATCCCGCCTTGTATCATCGCGCCAAGGTTTTTGGGGCTGATCCAGTCGCCAATGTGTTTCATGACATTCCAGAAGTTCCTCCAGGCTCGGAGCGCGACATACTCGATGAAGCCTTGACTAACTTAGGGAAAGTGGGTCCTGGCCGGTTGGTACATGCGACGCACAGACCAGGTGGCGCATGGGCTACGTTTTACATTCCTGGGGCTCGCGGTCGAGCGATCCCGAACGAAGCAATATTGGCCGAATACCGAGCGCTGAGAAATGCCAACGAAGCAGCCTAACGATGGCGCGGCGACGTTTGGCGATTTAGTCGAGCCGGAACCAACAGCCCAGGACAAGCTAATCCAAGAGCTTCAATCTCGCCTCGCAAGCGAAGTCGACGCGCGTCGTGAGGAGCGGTTCGTTGGCATCGTCTTCATCGTGTTGCTGTTGGACATCGTATTTTTCAGCGTTATGCCGTCGTTTGGCGGCCCGATCGCGCTGCTTGTATTGGAACTTCTTATTTTGATCCCGCTGGCGAAGCGAATGGGCATGGAAGAGGTTGCTCAGATTCTGAATCGCGTTCTGGACCGCATGTCAGGCAAGGCCAGCGGTGACGAGTAGGAAAATTCAAACTGAGACACTACCAAGGCGATCCCGCCGTTGCACTAAGATTCGCCCCTGTGGTATAAATTGCGAAGCGGGCAGCTCACGCCGCCCGCCCGCCCTACGGTATTAAGATGAGCCGGAACGGGGGTGCAACCCCGAACCGTTTCGAATGCCGAAATGGCATCCACCAACTCCAGTCTTCCGGGCCAACGTTCCGGATACGGCTGTGGGCACAGCACTGCTGGGTCATGGGCACCCATTGATCTCCCCATGACCGGAACGCTTCAAGACGCCGCCTCTCCAGGGCGGCGTTCTTGTTTTTTAGCCAGTCGGACTGCGTGGGTAGAATTCTGCGCTGCTATCGTGGGCCATAGCGACATCACTGGAACCGTTAACTGGCGCTTCTGGGGCGGTGGTTGTTACTGGCTCAGATAATTGACTCGCGAACCACCAGCCGATGCCGCGCTGTGTCGCGAACCTGTCTGATGAATAGAGTTTTGCGCTGAGGTTGTTGCGGGGGTCGCTGCCAGGGACAACAATCCCTTCTCCGGTCAGCGCGTCGTGAAGGTCAGCCAAGCGCATGGGCTTTCCATGCTTGTTCAAGATGCGAGCCGCGGCATCCAGAATCTCTACCGTGCTATTGGCTCGTCCAGCGTTGGTCGCAACGCTGGACGCTGGCTTGGGTGGCGGCTCAGTACGAGGCTGCTCTGAGAACAGCTTCTTGGAAAGCCGCCTGTGCATTTCAATGAAGGTCTCAAGCTCGTCCCGCTCCGCTAGGATTTCGCGGAGACGATCTTGTGCGGCTTGGATGAGCGGATCGTTTGTCATGATGAGGCTTCTAACACGTGTTCTGATTGGAGCCAAGAGCAATTCAGGCTTATGAGTTCTGTACGCATGATATTCGATTTTCGTTCTCAAAAATGGAACGGCGCCATCTGATGGTGGTTGACTCATGGGTGTGGTCGTGATCTGATCTGACTGGCGCCCGCCGCCACCAATGTGTGTGACCTCTGAGTAGCAGACCGCGCGCCCTGAACGGCGCGGGGCGCAGAAGGTGCTCCGGAGCGCCGGGACTCAGTCCCGGCACCAACGGAGGAACACAACGATGGTTGTTTGTTCTTGGCCGAAGGGCGTGCACGTCGAGTGCTACACCCGCATTCGGTTCGGCAGGCTCGAATATGTTCGAGCCCACTGTAGGTCCTATCCGTCTCGGTAACCTTGGCCGGTGAGAGACGGTAGGCGGTAGAGCAAGACGGCGGGCGCCATCTCAAAATCATTGAATCACAAACGGCTTCTCGTGTCTACACGCATCGAATTTTATGCCTTGCACCATCGTTTATGGTGCGTTTGCTACGCAATGCCGGCCTTGATCGCCGATCCACCGGTGGTGGTGACGTCTTCGACGATGACGACCCGCTTGCCCGCCATGGTTTCGCCCGCCGCGAGTCCCTCCACCAATGATTTGGTGCCGTGCTCTTTGGCCTGTTTGCGCACGAAGAACGCGCCGATCGGTCTACCTTCCATGGAGCTGACAGCGGTGACCGCAGCCGCAAGCGGCACAGCCCCCATTTCGAGCCCGCCGATCAGGTCCGCATCGACGCCGTCGGCTGCGAGCCGATCAAGGATCAGCGTGGCGATCAGCCGGGCGCCGTCGGGATGCAGCATCGTCGGCTTCATGTTGAAGTAGAATAAAGACCTTCGCCCCGACGCCAGGGTGATCTCCGTGCCGTAGCGATAGGAACGTTCACGGACTATTTCAATGAGGCGGGATCGTGCGTCGGGCGGCGTGGTCATTGGGGCGATCCTGATCGGGTTGCGTCGCGCGGGGCCGCAGGCATCGGATGCGTTGGAAGGGTTGTCAAGCGGCAGAAGATGGCGGGCCCTGTGGCACGCGCAGGCCCGTGCGCCGATGCGGCGCTGTGGAGGCATATCGGTAGCGCCGCAAACGCGCTATATGGAATTCAAACCCACTGATCCGCGAAAGGACCACCGATGTTCAATCCCGAAGCGCCGCCGGAGTTTTCAATCTCCCGCTGGCTGAACACCGAAGGCGCGCCGACTCTCAAGGAGTTGGCCGGCAAGGTGGTCGTGCTCGGAGCCTTCCAGCTTCACTGCCCCGGCTCGTCGCGGCACCTCCTGCCGCAGCTTGCCCGCCTCAACCAGCAGTTCGCCAGCGACGAAGTCGCAGTGATCGGCCTCAACACGGTGTTCGAGGAGGCCGACAAGCAGAAGACGTCCGACGTCGAGGAGTTCATTGCCGCGAACCAGATCGGCTACCCCGTCGCGGTCGACAAGGTGAATGGTGGGCCGCTGCCTGAAACCATGGAAGCCTACGGCATGCAGGGTACGCCGACGCTGCTGCTGTTCGACCGCCAGGGCCGGCTCCGTCGCCACTATCTCGGCCAAGTCGACGATATCCGCATCGCCGCCGAGATCATGGCGATGGCCATCGAGGCACGTGACGCGCCGCGTGACGCCGCGATCGCGGTGGAGCGCCGTCTGGCGTCGGTCCTCGTCGATCCTGAAGAGCATCACCACCACGATCATGACCACGCGGGCGGCTGCTGCGGCGGGCATGGGCACAGCCACGACCACGGCGGCGGCTGCTGCGGTGGCCATGGGCACGACCACGATCATGACCACGGCCACGGCCACGGCCACGGCCATCACCACCACGGACACAGCCACGAGCACCAGCACGCGGCGGCCGGTGGTGGCTGCGGCAGCCCGGATTGCGGCTGCAAGAGCTGATTTGAGGCGAGCGAGATTTGCGCTGAGGGCCCCGGTGCACAGGAGAGTGCGCCGGGGCCCTTGTCTTGCCGGGAAGGCCCAAGAAGAATTCGACCTCGTATGATGTGAGATGCGCGGAACCTGAACGCATCGGAGGACTTTCGGTGAAGCAGAAGTCCAGAATCGAGGCGGGAAGCGCGTTCGCTCGAACGACCGCAGGGGGAAATACGTCATGGCAGACACGTCCACGAAAGGCAGCCCGGCCGATGACCAGAACGAGCCGGTAACCGCTCCCCACAAGGCAGCAACCTCGAGCGGCTTGTCCTATGACGAAAAGCGGCATGTGCGCGAAGCAGCGGCGCCGCGTGCTGCGGTTGTCTACGAGATCATAAGAACGAAAGGCGACATGGAGTTGCGTCGGCCTATTTCGGCGTTGTGGTGGTCGGGCGTCGCGGCGGGTATCTCGATCGGCCTCTCCTTCCTCACCGAGGCAGCGATTGCCGCACACCTCCCGGCGGGAGAGGCGTCAGCGCTGGTCGCGAAGCTCGGCTACGCCGTCGGGTTCCTCGTCGTCATTCTCGGCCACCAGCAACTTTTCACCGAGAACGTGCTGACCGCAGTTCTGCCAGTCATCTCCCGGCGCAGCTTCAAATGGTTGAAGCGCATGTTGCGGCTTTGGATTCTCGTGCTCGCCGCAAACCTTGTCGGCTGCACCATATTCGCGCTGTTTCTCGCCAAGCTGCCGATCGTCGATGCCTCCGTGGCGAAGGCGCTTGGCGACATCGTGAAACACCTCATGGCGAACACGCCGTACGAGATGTTCGTCAAGGGTATCGGCGCGGGATGGATGATTGCGGCGCTCGTCTGGATACTCTCGGCCAGCGAGGGATCGGATTTCCTGATCATCACGCTCATCACGTATCTGATCGCACTTTTCGGCCTCACTCACATCGTCGCCGGTTCAGCGGAAGCGATCTACGGAGTTCTCACGGGACTGATCGATCTGGAAAAGGCGGTCTACGGGTTCTTCCTGCCGACGCTTTCCGGAAACGTCGTCGGCGGTACGGTGCTGTTCTCGGTGTTGAGCTATGCGCAGGTGCGGGAGGAAATCTACCTCGCGGACCATGGCAATTGAGGCCGGGTGGCAAGGTTGTTCTGGGCAGCCGTTGACAAAGCGGCTGCACCGCCTTTTTTCGGCTCCCCGAATCAGTCGAACGTTCGCCTCGGGAATGCGATCGATCGCAGGGAGCCTTGAAGATGGTGGAGCGACAGCCGGGCGCGAGCCGCTCGCGTGCCTCGAAGCCGGACGCGGCGGAGACGGAGAGCCACTCCGGCATGCGCACGGGCGGAGCCGGCAAGAGCGGCTTCGAAAAGAAGACCATCGCCCTCGTCTACGATTTTGACGGCACGCTCTCGCCGCGGCCGATGCAGGAGTATGCCTTCCTGCCGCAGATCGGCATCGATGCCGCGGACTTCTGGCGGGAATCGAACCGCATCGCGCGCGAGCAGGAGGCCGACCCTCTCATCACGTACATGCATCTGCTCTACAAGAAGGCGAAGGACAAAGGCATCCGGATCGACCGCGACGATCTCGTCGCACAGGGCCGGCAGGTGGAACTGTTCGCCGGCGTCGTCGAATGGTTCGATGCCATCGGCGAGTACGTGAAGCTCCGGTCGGAAAGCCACGGCGTCGCGATCCGCCATTACATGATCTCGTCCGGACTGACAGAGATCATCGAGGGCACGCCGATCTACGACCGTTTCCATAACGTGTTCGCGTCGGAATACTGGTTCGAAGCCTACGATCTGCCGTACCCCAAGCGCGTCATCACCGACACGGGCAAGACGCAGTATCTGTTCCGCATCAACAAGGGTGTCGAGGACCTCGGCCGCAACATCAACCAGCACATGCCGGAGGCGGAGCGGCCCGTGCCATTCTCCAACATGATCTACTTCGGCGACGGCGATACCGACGTGCCGTCGATGGCGGTGATGCGCAAGAACGGCGGTCATGCCATTGCCGTCTATCCCCCCGGCAAGTCGAAGCACAAGTGCGTGGATCTCTTCAAGGCCGGCCGCATCGACTTCTTCGCCCCGGCCGACTACCGGCGCGGGTCGGATTTATTCAAGCGCACCTGTCTGCTGCTCGACCGCATCCTCGCCGATATCCGCGTGCAGGAGGAAACTTGGCGGGTGGCCAAAAGCCTGAAGTGAGAGATCTAAGCCCCCAAGGCGCGTGTCCCGAGGTGACGTGCAAAACCGAGGTGGCGCGCCCGCGTCATCCGCTGTAATCGTCGTGCGTTGAGCGCCGCATTCTCGGGGAGAGCGAACATGGATATCGATGACGTCAAGGCCGAGCTCGGCATCCTGATGACACGCATGCAGAACGAGCCGGCGGACCGCCACGAGCTCTATCTGATGATCATGGAGAAGCTCAACGAGATGCGCGCGTTCGGCATGCCCGTGCCGGAGGATCTGGTGAAACTCGAGGCGGCGCTGGAAGCCGAATTCGCGCAGGATCTTCGCGACGCGAGTGCCGGCGGCGGACACGGCTCCGGAAACTGAGTCCGTATCGCCGCTCGATCGCTCGGGCCACAGTGGTCCGAGCCGATCGGGATCAATCCTCGCTCAAGAGCCGCGAGGCGACGGGGTAACACCCTTCCTGGCCGAGCATCCACACGTTCATCCCGCCAAGGCCGAACAGCGGTTCGAACGCGGTCGAGAGAACGTTGAGGCCGCCGGTGTAGGCACCGAAAGCCGGCATTACGAGACGGCGCCCGTTGCCGACGAAACACGGCCGGCGCAGGGTGAAGCCGTTCATGGTGACGCGCGCAGCCGGGTGCAGGTGTCCGGCGATCTCATGCGAATCCCGACCTTCGTCCGGCTCGTGGCAGAGTGTGATGCCCTCGACCGCGAGCGACGGCACGACAACGCCGCCCGCGCCGCTCGAAATCTCGGGGTCGTGATTACCCTTCACCCATATCCACTCGCAGTGCTGCTGGATCGTGCGCAGCGCCTCGCGATCCTCGGGCATCATCCGGTCCGGCCCGTGGCTGTCGTGGAAGCTGTCGCCGAGCGCGATGACCGTCTCTGCTTCATATCGGTCGATGACACGCGCGAGGCGCGCGAGTGTTTCGCGCGTGTCGTAGGGCGGAAGCATCTGTCCGCGCGCAGCAAAGGCCGAACCCTTCTCGAGATGCAGGTCGGCGACGATCAGCGCGCGCTCGCCCGGCCAGTAGAGCGCGCCGGACATGTCGGCGCGAAACGACTTGCCGCACAACGACATGGGCTGATCCTGAAACTCGTCGATGCCGAGCCGGTCAGGCTTCATCTGCAGCATTTTGCGGCTCCTTCTACTTTTCGGTCGGGGCTACTGCCCGGTCGGGGCGGACGCCTCGCGCATCATTTCCAGCGCCGCCTCCCGAAGAATATCCTCGCGCGAGCGCTGCGAAACGGGTTCGACACCGATCTCCAGCAGCAGGGGTACGGATAGCGGCGACACGCGGACAAGCGATTGATGCCTGATTCGCCCGCGGATGCGGTTCAAGAACTCGCCGAGACGAGCCACGTCGAGCAGTCCCGTGGCCGTATCGGCCCATGCCGCTTCGAGTAGGATGTGCCCGGGGTCGTGCTTGCGCAGCACGTCGTAGACGAGATCGGTCGACATGGTGACTTGACGGCCGGATTTCTCGCGCCCGGGGTGGCGCCGCTCGATCAATCCGGCAATCACGGCTGCGATGCGGAAGGTGCGCTTCATCAGGCTCGAGCCGGCAAGCCAGGCATCCAGGTCGTCGCCGAGCATATCGACTTCGAAGAGGCGGCCGAGGTCGAGGTCTCCCGCCGCGATCATCGCCGACATGTCACGCGCGCCCCACACCGCAAGGCCATAGTCGTTGGCGACGAAACCGAGCGGGCGCGCCCCGGACCGCTCCAGGCGTCGTGTCAGCAACATGCCGAGAGTTTGATGAGCGAGGCGCCCTTCGAAGGGGTAGGCGACGAGGTAATGGCGCTTGTCGCGGGGGAACGTTTCCACCAGTACCTCGTCCTCGGCAGGTATCGCCGAGTGCTCTGCTTGCAGTTCCAGCCATTGCGCCACCGGCGCCGGCAATACGCGCCAGCGGTCACGGTCGGCGAGCATGCGGCGCACGCGCATCGCCAGGTGAGTCGAAAGCGGGAACTTGCCGCCGGCGTAGCTCGGCACCATCGGGTCGGATGCATTCGATCGCGAGACGAAGGCCTCAGTGTCGCGCATTCCCTCGAAGCGGACGATCTCGCCGGCGAAGGCAAATGTCGCGCCAGGCTCCAGCTGCTCGATGAAGTATTCGTCGATCTCGCCGAGCACGCGCCCACCCTGCACGGGCTTGCCCTTGCGGTGTCCCGCGAGCGTGCGCTTTCCAACGAGACGAACCTTGATGACCGGGCTTTCGACGATGGTGCCGGCGTTCAATCGATACTGTTGGGCGACGCGCGGATGTGCGATGCGCAAGCGGCCCTCGCCATCCGGCCTCAACTTGGCAAAACGTTCGTAGGCGCGCAGCGCGTAGCCGCCGGTGGCGACGAAGTCGACGACCCGGTCGAACGTCGCGCGCGACAGTGCAGAATAAGGCGATGCGGAGCGCACCTCTGCAAACAACGCGTCAGGTGAGAACGGGCCGGAGCACGCGACGCCGAGTGTGTGTTGAGCGAGAACGTCGAGAGCGCCCGCGCGCGAAAGCTCGGCGTCCTGCGCGCCAGCCTCGGCCGCTTCCAGCGCCGCCCGGCATTCGAGGACTTCGAAACGATTGGCGGGCACCAGCAGCGCGCGGGAGGGCTCGTCGATGCGGTGATTGGCGCGGCCGATGCGCTGGGCGAAACGCGAAGCCCCTTTCGGCGCGCCCACATGGACGACGAGATCGATGTCGCCCCAGTCGATGCCGAGGTCGAGCGTCGACGTGGCGACGACGGCGCGAAGCGTGCCGGCAGCCATCGCCGCCTCGACCTTGCGGCGGCGCGCGGCATCGAGCGAGCCGTGATGCAGGCCGATCGGCAAGTTGCGATCGTTGACGCGCCAAAGCTCCTGAAACACGAGTTCAGCCTGCATGCGCGTATTGACGAACACGATGGTGAGGCGATGCCGCTGCAGGGCGGCGTAGATCTCATGAATAGCGTAGCGCGCGGAGTGGCCGGACCACGGCACCGGCTCGTCGAGCTCGAGTATCGTGACCTCGGGACGCGCTCCGCCTTCCGCCACGACGAGATGGGAAAGCTCGGTGCGCTCGTCAGGCGATGTCTGCGGAACGAGAAAGGCACGCAGCTCGGTCGGCCGTGCGACAGTTGCCGAGAGGCCGATCATCATCGGTGGCGACGCGGCAATGGTGTTCAAGCGCGCGAGGTCGAGCGCGAGCAGATCGCCGCGCTTCGATGCCGCGAGTGCATGCAACTCGTCGAGGATCACGGTTTCCAGATCGGCGAAGAGATAGGCTGCGTCCGGGTGGCTCAGCAGCAGCGCCACCTGCTCGGGCGTCGTCAACAGGATCTCCGGCGGCTTGATACGCTGGCGCTGGCGGCGTGCAACGCTGGTGTCGCCAGTGCGGGTCTCCGTCCGGATTTTTAGGCCCATCTCGGCGATGGGCGTGGCGAGGTTGCGCTCGATGTCGACGGTCAGCGCCTTCAAGGGTGAGACGTAGAGCACGCGAAGCCCCGCGCCCTTCTTCTCGGAACGTCTTTGCGACAACGATACGAGGCTCGGCAGGAACCCGGCGAGCGTCTTGCCCGCTCCTGTCGGCGCGATCAACAAGGTGGAACGGTGTTCGGCAGCGGCTTCCAGCAAGGCTAGCTGGTGCGGACGTGGCTGCCACCGCCGGGCGCGGAACCACGACGCGATCACGTCGGGCAGCCTGATCGCGGCGCCCGGGCTTGCTGTCTCACTCGTGCGTCGCGCGCGCTTGCCGGTCATGCGGCGGAGACTACCCGGCCGCAGCCGCTCCGCAAGTGCGGTCGGCTGTCAAAGCTGGAAGGGGCGGCGGTTCGAGCAACGTTCGCTCGTAAACAGCGGACCCGGCAGCCATAAGGCTAGGCACCGCTATCAAAGGGATACTCTACCCCTTGGCGAACGCGGCAAGAATCCGTGCCCAGCTCCGAGCGCCCTTCTTGAAGCTCGAGAGATTGTACTTCTCGTTCGGTGAGTGAATGCGATCGTCGTCGAGCCCGAATCCGATGAGGAGGCTATCCATGCCGAGCGCGTCGCGGAACGACGTGACGATCGGGATGGATGCGCCGCAGCCCATCAATACGGTGGGCTTGCCCCATTCATCGGAGAGCGCGGCGGCTGCTGTTTTCATGCTCGTCATCGACGTGTCGAACGCCACGGCGGCGCTGCCGTGCGTACCGATGAACTCGCATGTGCAGTCTTCTGGAAGTTTCGAGCGGATGAACGCCTGTACGCCGGCAAGCACTTTCTCCGGGTCTTGTCCGGCCACGAGGCGGCAGGTGATCTTGGCGGAAGCCTTCGACGGAATAACCGTCTTCGAGCCGACACCCTGGTATCCGCCGGTAATGCCATTGAACTCGAGCGTCGGCCGCGACCAGAGCTGCTCGATGGCGCTGTAGCTCGCCTCTCCCGCGGGCTTTTTCAGTCCAACGCTCGCCAGCATGTCGGGCGCGGACGCGGCGAGCTCGCGCCACTGCTTCACCTGCTTGGCGGTCGGCTTGACGATGCCGTCGTAGAACCCCGGAACGCGCACCTTTCCACGGGCATCGTGGATCGCGCCGAGCGCGCCAACCAGCGCGCGGATCGGGTTCATCGCCGGTCCGCCGTAGATGCCGGAATGGAGATCGAGCGAGGGGCCGGTGACGATCACCTCCGTCGCGGCCAGACCGCGCAACATGGTGGTTATGGCGGGTGTCTCTTTATCCCACTGGCCTGTATCGCAAACCAGAACGACGTCGGCCTTGAGCTCCTTGCCGGCCTTGGCGAGAAAGCCCGGCAACGACGGCGAGCCGCACTCCTCCTCCCCCTCGATCATCACCGAGACGGCGATGGGAAGCTCGCCTGCGACGGCTCTCCAGGCGCGCACCGCCTCGAAGAACGTCATGAGCTGGCCCTTGTTGTCTTCCGCGCCGCGGGCAACGATGACCTTACCGTTGCCCTTCTCCGTCGTGATGCGTGGCTCGAACGGCGGCGATTTCCAGAGTTCGAGCGGGTCCGGCGGCTGCACGTCGTAATGGCCATAGAACAGGACGTGCGGCATTCCCTTAGGTACCGATTTGCGATCGTGACCGACGACCATCGGATGGCCCGTCGTCTTGCGCACGGTGGCCTCTATGCCGATCTCGCGGAGCTGCGCCGCGCACCAATCGGCGGCACGCTGGCAGTCGGCCTTATAGGCGGGATCGGTCGAGACGCTCGGGATGCGCAGGAGTTCGAACAGACGCTCGAGCGCGGCGGATTCCGAGCGGTCGAGGGTCTTGAGTACGGCGGGCAGATGGTCGGTCATCGCGGTTCCGGAATTCTGTTGGGGGCCGGTAGCAGGTCTAGCAATTGGCGGGCGTGACGGCCAGCGCTCCTTGACCTCGGTTCAGAGCTTCGCAGTTTCGATGAAAAGAACGTCGGCGTCCGCGCGCGTTGCGGTGGCATCGCGAGGAGCGAAGGTGTGGCGGTCCGGCTGTAAGGCGTCGAGTTCTGCGAGCGCCCACTCGTCGATCACGGCGATGCGTTGGCCGCGGCCGAGTTCCGGCGTCTCCCGCTTGGCTTCGAGCAGGGTCGTGATGGCGTCGTGGACTTCGGCCGGCGGCGGACATAGTGCGACGAGTGCATCGAGGTTCATCGGTGGCATGGTGGCGTGCCGGATCACCCACTGCAGCGAAAGCAACGGCCTCACGACGTAGAAATACTTCTTGAGCTTCGGCTGCGCGGTGTCGGCGATCTCGCTCTTCCATTGGCCGCGCGCGATCGAATGATAATGCTGCGCCAGCACGCGCGGCTCGGCGTGCCGGACGAAGAGATCGCGGGCGGCGGGCGCGAACGCGGCGTCGTCGGCATAGACGATCGGCGAAACCAGCCACTCGTAAAGCGCCGGGTTCGATTTCAACAGCAGCCGCAGAGCCTTCCTCACATCCCAGCCCGCGAGGTCGACGAGCTTGTCATCGAGCGGCCGCTCGATCACGTCGCGCGGTTCGTTGAGCGAGAGATACCAGTCGCGCGAGTGGCAATAGATGAAGCGCACGTCGTAGTCGCTGTCGGGGGAGGCGAACCCCCAGGCGCGGCTGCCGGATTCCGCGGCGTAAAGGATGCGCACGCCCTCGCTCTCCTCCACCTCGCGGAGCCGGGAAGCGATGTGCGCGCGCAGTTCCGCTGAAACGTCTCTCATCACATCCATCAACTTCTACTCCGCGAGAGCGATGCGCCAGCGTCCGCTACCGATCTCATCGACGCTGAACGACAGCGGCAGGAACTTCTCGATCACCTCGATGTTGGTGCGCGTATGCATGGTCGGCGCAACAGTAACGAACGACCCGGTTCCTGCCAGCGCTAGTGGCAGCAGCAGCTGATCGGCGAGGTGTGGGCCGACGGGAACGCTCGCGGCGATGTAGGCGCGGGCTTCGCGCGCCGTCGCATCCGCCACGGCCTCGGCAGAAAGGTCGCGCGAGCCGAAGCCGGTAAAGATCTCCGTGATGTTGGCCTGCACGATCTCGATGGCGAGGACGTTGCCGTGCCCGTCCGCACCGACATCGCGCGCGTGGGCGGCGGACTGCGGCCACGACAGCATGCGCGTGACAATCGCTGCCTCGCGCTCGGCGATTTCGAACGGCAAGTTGGCGACATCGGCGGTGATGCGTCGCGCGTTGACCGGGCCCGCCTCGTGCAACATCAGAGGTTCGAGCAACGGCGATGGTTGCACGGTCGCACTCCACGTTCCGCCGCCGGCCGGATAGAACCCTGGTCGATGCAACTTCACTTCGACGCTCGCGCCCATGCGGTGAAGCAACGGCAGGTACGCGCGTGCGAGATAGTCGAACGTCGGCGCACTCGGATTGTGCGTACCGCCGGAGAGCTTCAAGCGCGACGGTGCATCGGCGCGAAGCAGCGCCGGCAGAACGGTTTGGAAGACGAGCGTCGTGGAGCCCGCGGTGCCGATCGCGATATCGTAATCACCGGCGGTGATCACCCCCGGCTCGAATGTCAGCGCCGTCGATCCCGGCTCGTCGCCCTTCACCCGCGCGTTGGCGATGCGCGCCGCCGCGCGGACCGCGGTCAGGTGTTGGCGTAGCAGGCCCGGCTTGCGGCGTTTGGCGCGGATGCGCTCGATGCGAAACGGCTCGCCCGTTATCATCGAGAGTGTGAGCGAGGTGCGCAATATCTGGCCGCCACCCTCTCCATAGCTTCCGTCTAGAATCAGCATGAAATTGGGTCTTCTTGCGAAATTAAGGGTCCCGAAGATCCAAGTCGAGGGTTAGCCCCAGCTGACTACCTGCGCTCCTTGCCGCGTCGAGAATACCTCCCGATCTCATAACCAGATCTCGAAGTGCAAAGCACGAGGTTTTGTGATCAGAACGCAGTGCAAAAAGTGGCTCGCACGACGAGCCCGGCACTCCATTGAGCTTGACGAGCGTGTCCAGCGGCTCATGCCCCAGTAGCATAGCAATTTCGAACTCCGATCGAGCAATCCTATAGGTTTGGGCGTGAACGATCGTCCCCAATAGCACCCAGATGGTGACCGAATCTGTTCTTTGGAACCAATAAGACTGCGAGTCGGTTCGAGGTTGCGCGGTCGGGATGGCGATTCCCTTCGAGAAGGCCACGAGGTTGATTACTTCGGTCAAGCGGCGTAGCGAGATCGCGAAAGTAACAAGGTCATCGATCGCCTGTTGCCGAAGCCTGCTCCTCACGTCCTCATCCAAACCGGACGGTTCGTCTGAAAAGGCAAATGCAGCTAGACGAGCGAGGCGATCGACCGTTGTATCGTAGGCGTGCCGTATCACATCTTTTTTCATGGCTACCCCTTCACGCACACGACCTGACGCAAAGTATGTACGATCTCGACGAGATCGGCCTGCGCCGCCATCACGGCATCGATGTCCTTGTACGCTTTCGGCGTCTCGTCGATCACGTCGGCGTCCTTGCGGCACTCGATGCCGGCGGTGTCGCGCGCGTGGTCCTCGAGCGTGAAAAGCTTTTTTGCCTGCGTGCGCGACATGGCGCGGCCGGCGCCGTGAGAACACGAGCAGAAGCTTTCCGCGTTGCCCTTGCCGCGGACGATGAACGAACGCGCACCCATCGAGCCGGGGATGATGCCCATCACGCCTTCCGCCGCGCGCACCGCGCCCTTTCGCGTCACGAGGATTTCCTCGCCGAAGTGCGTTTCGCGCGCCACGTAGTTATGGTGGCAGTTCACCGCCTGCTCGCCGATCTGGAAGGCGGGCAGGTGATCGCGCAGAACGCGCAGCACGGCGTCCATCATCGCCTGACGGTTCTCCCACGCATAGTCCTGCGCCCATGAAAGGGCCTCGTAGTAGTCGTCGAAGTGGCTGGTGCCCTCGACGAGATAGGCGAGATCCTTGTCCGGCAAGTTGATGAAGTGCGCGCGCATGTCCTCGCGGGCCAGCTCGATGAAGTACTGGCCGATCTGGTTGCCCGGCCCGCGCGAACCCGAATGCAGCATTATCCAGACGTTGTCCTTTTCGTCGAGGCAAAGCTCGATGAAGTGATTGCCCGTGCCGAGCGATCCGAGCTGCTGCACGGCGCGCTTGTGGGCGATCTTCGGATGCTTCTCGACGATCGCGTCATAGCGCTCGCCGAGCCGGCGCCAGCGCGACGAGACGGAGGCCGGCGCGGTTTCCCAGCCGCCCTTCAACGCGCGCCCCGGCGTGGTGATGAAACCATGCGGTACCGCGCGCTCGATGTCGGAACGGATCCCGGCGAGGCTGTCGGGCAGGTCCTTCGCGGACAGCGTCAACTGCCACGCCATCATGCCGCAACCGATGTCGACGCCGACGGCGGCCGGAATGATCGCGCCTTTGGTCGGTATGACGCTGCCGACCGTCGAGCCGATGCCGTAATGCACGTCCGGCATCACCGCGAGATGCTTGAAGATGAAGGGCATCGACGCGGTGGCGAGAAGCTGCTGGCGTGCCTGCTCCTCGACGGGAACGCCGCGCGTCCACATCTTCACCGGGCGCACGTTGCCGCCAGCGGCCTTGGCCGGGTCGTGGCGTTCTGCGAGAAATTCGAAATGGCGTCCCATGGCCCGTCTCCGTTCGATGAGGAACCCAGTGGTGCGTGACGACAAAGGTGGTGAAACGTTGGATTTATGTCTGCCGCTGCCGATGCACGCCGCGCGTAAAGGACGCGCGACGATCGGAGCGGTGGCACGAAATCCACCTGCTCTCCCTCTGAGCTACGGCCCTTCTTTCGAAGGTCCGGCGGGACTCGAACCCGCGACCCGGTCCATGGCAAGGATGTAGTTCCACCGGCATTCGTCACGCACCACTACGTTCCGTTCTCCTTTTTTCGATTGGTCCCGTCCGTGACGGAGCCATGCGTCGGTCCCGGCGACGAGGCGTGGCGAGACATAGTTTGCTGAGCTACGCCGATTGTTACTTCGGCGGGTGGGCTCGAACCACCGTCCTCCCTCGGCTTCCCTCGGGCGCTCTATCATGTAGTCCCACCGGCATTCGCCAGGGTTCGTTCTCACTCCTTCATCGCGGGAGTGGTGACGTGGAATTGTGAGGTTCTGGCGACGAGGTTCGCGAGATTTGAGCTCCCGGTAACGATGGGCCGGGCGCGTTCTCCCGAACGCGAACGCTCCTCTTTGGAGGATGTAATCCCACGGGCATTCGCCAGAACCTTTCTGCTCGCCCCGATCGCGCGCGCCCTTGCGAGCGCGTGAATCGGCGGCGTGTATAGTTTCAAGCACGGCGCACTTGCGCCGGCGGCCCTCGGCCGCTGAGCCCGCTTTCGCGGGCTGAAGTACGGTGCCCGATCGTGCGAGCTCTTGCGAGCGCGTAAATCGGCGGCGCAACCAACGCTCTGATCGCTTCGCGCCCTTGCGAGCGCGTGAATCGGCAGCGTCACTAGACCGTGACGACGAGTGTTTGGTGAAACGTCCCGCTCTATCCGCTGAGCTACGGGCCCATAAATCGCACGAGGCGAGGATTGGCGGGCCCGGCGGGATTCGAACCCGCGACCTGGTCATTTACAGTGATGTAGTTCCACCGGCATTCGTCACGACTTTCCTGTTCAAGTGCGGCGCACTTGCGCCGGCGGCCCTTGGCCGCTGAGCCCGCTTTCGCGGGCTGAAGATCCACGCCCCGATCGTGCGAGCTCTCGCGAGCGCGTGAATCGGCGGTGCAACCAAGACTTCCCCGATCGTGCGAGCCCTTGCGAGCGCGTGAATCGGCGGCGTGTTTAGTTTCAAGCACGGCGCACTTGCGCCGGCGGCCCTTGGCCGCTGAGCCCGCTTTCGCGGGCTGAAGTACGGCGCCCCGATCGTGCGAGCTCTTGCGAGCGCGTGAATCGGCAGCGTAACCCACGCTCCGATCGCTTCGCGTCTTTGCGAAGCGTGAATCGGCAGCGTCAAACAAATAGCCGGGGGGACAAGACCGTGTGCCTGAGACGTTCTCCGGTTTCAGCGATGTAGTCCCGGGCATGCATTCCCCCCGGCAGTTCTCGTGCTTTGCGCCGGCGATTCACGTTCGGGGATAATGCTTGCGCATCACTTCCCCGAACGATCGCGGCTCTTTGTTTTGCGCCGGCGATTGACGTCCGAGAGTAGTGCTTGCGCACCCGTCCCTCGGACGATCGCGGCACTTTGCGTTGCGCCGGCGATTCACGTTCGGGGACAATGCTTGCGCATCACTTCCCCGAACGACCGCGGCGCTAGAGCTTGATCTTCTCGATCTCGCCAACCCAGTGCTTCGGCCCGATGTTGCCGGCGGCGAACTCGGCGACAACCTCGAACACGGCATCCGAGAAGCCGCCGACGTTCAAGATGTCGGCACGCTCGATCGCCTGCGTCGTTCCGTGGGGCTGGATGTCGATGCAGACGAGCTTGGCATTGCGGTTACACTGCTTCAGCTTCGTCCACTCCTTCATCAAGCCCGTAGCATCGGCACGGCGCGCATCCATCCACGACTGGTTGTCCGAGACCATCACCACCATATCGACCTTCGCGCGCTCGGCGTTGAGCAGCGCGATGGGCGCCGAGCAGTTGGTTCCGCCGCCACCGATGGCCGCGAGCTTCGCCGCGTTGGTCATGACGCTATCGCGCGGATTGATGTTCGCACGCACAACGTCATTCTCGAACGGCAACACGCGGGCCGACGTGTTGACCCGCAGCACCGCCGCCGCGACGAGCGCCGCGACATCGATGCAACGGACAACCGACGTGGCACCTTTGCGGTAGCCGGTCGCCGGCGACGACATCGAGCCCGAGACGTCCGGGCAGATCACCACGTTGCCCGAGAACGCCGGTACATTGGCGGTCGCGATCTCCATGGCGTCCTGCAGCGCCTCACGCACGATCCCGGGCACGTCCTTGCTGGCCGCGAGGTAGGCCGTCATGAGCTGGTAGGGCAGAACGCGAGACTTCCTGATCTCACGCTCGTCCTTCAGCCGCGCCGCGATCCTCTCCGCCATGCCGTCGAGCGCGAACACGCACTGACGGTCGAAGGTGTTGAGGTTCATGCGCAGCATCTGCCAGCCGGCGGTCTTGGCGATCTCGGCCCAGTGCTGCGGCGTCAGCTCCAGCGCGGTCAGCATCTGGAACGGAACGTCGGGCACGCGAGCCTTGGGATCGCGTTTGAACGCCTCGAACGAGCGGACGATCTCCGGCAGCGCGGCGACGTCGTACGGCTTGCCGATGAGCCAGGCATAGAGCGCCCTACGCTCCGGCGTCGCCGGCTTCGGGTGCACCATCTTGACGATATCGGCGAGCGATGGGCTCTGCCCGACCGCGGCCTGCAGGATCTGGCGATCCGTCGCCGCGGCGAGCCAACCCTCGACCAGCGCCTTGGGGCGCGAACCGAGCGACTTACGGCCGACCGCACCCGAACGCATGATCTGCACGAAGTTGCGCAGCATACGCCCGTTGTCGATCGCGTGCGGGAACGCCGCCGAGAGCAACGCCGTGTCACGCGTTGAAAGAGCCGCCAGCAACAGCGCCGGCATATCCTTCATGTGGCCGCGCTTACGAGCGTAGATCGCAGCCTTCGCGAGGAACGCCGGATCGACCTTCCCGGCCAGCGCCATCACGTCGGCGAGCTGCGCCGCACCCGACGCATAGAACGTCGGCGACAGCGTGCCCGTCATCGCGAGCTGAGCGAGCTGGTGACGGGGCTCGAGCTCGTAGGCCGGAGCACCCGCGCGGTTCGCCGTATTCGTGCGCGGGATCAGCTTCCCGACATACGAGGCGAACAGGTTCTTATTGGCCATGACACTCACATCCTCTCTTTGGATGTGATGAGCATTGCAGCCCGCGTGCCACCACTCGTGCGTCACGGCGGTTGACGAATAGAACGTTGAAATGGCGCTATAAAACGTTCTTCAAGTCCACCTTGGCGCAAAGTTGGGTTGCGATTGGGCAATCCCATTGTATCGTAATTTATATTGGCATATAAGTTGTCTCATGAAACCTCGCGTCGTCATCGGTTTCCTCGGCTCGACGCTCGATCAGGGCAAGAACCCCGACCGCTGGCAGCGCTGGCGGCCGACGGTATCGCTCTGCCAGCACGACGATCTGCTGATATCCCGTTTGGAGCTGCTGCACGGGCGCGAACACATGGCGCTCGCCGTTCGGGTCGAGAAGGACGTGCGGCAGGTTTCGCCGGAGACGGAAGTCCGCCGCAGCGTCGTCGATTTCAAGGACCCGTGGGATTTCGAGGAAGTCTATGGCGCACTCGCCGATTTCGCGCGCGGGTACTCCTTCGATGCGGAGGCGGAGGACTATCTCGTCAACATCACCACGGGCACGCACGTCGCGCAGATCTGCTGGTTCCTGCTGGCCGAAGCGCGCGCGATCCCTGCACGCCTACTGCAACTGACGCCGCCCAAACGCTGGAAGGACGCGCAGCCGGGCGGCTATGGCATCATCGATCTCGACCTTTCGCGCTACGACAAGATCGCGACGCGCTTTCGCGCCGAGCAGAAGGAAGCCGCGTCGTTCCTGAAGTCGGGCATCGAGACCCGCAACGCCGCTTTCAATCGCATGATCGACCGCATCGAGAGTGTGGCGATCAGGTCCAAGGCGCCGATCCTCATCACCGGGCCGACGGGGGCCGGAAAATCGCAACTCGCGCGCCGCATCTTCGAGCTGAAACAGGCGCGCCGCCAGATCAGGGGGCCGTTCGTCGAAGTCAACTGCGCGACCCTGCGCGGCGATGCCGCTATGTCGACGTTGTTCGGGCACGTGAAGGGCGCGTTCACGGGCGCCGTCTCGGACCGGCCGGGCCTGCTGAGGGCGGCGCATGGCGGCATGCTGTTTCTCGATGAAATCGGCGAGCTGGGGCTCGACGAGCAGGCGATGATTCTGAGGGCCATCGAGGAGAAGCGCTTTCTGCCCGTTGGCGCCGACAGAGAGGCGGAAAGTGATTTCCAGCTCATCGCCGGCACCAATCGCCATCTCGGCGAAGCTGTCGCGGGAGGGCGGTTCCGCGAAGACCTCCTGGCGCGGCTCGATCTGTGGACGTTCTCTCTGCCCGGCCTCGCCGAGCGCCGTGAGGACATCGCGCCCAATCTGGATTTCGAGCTTGACCGGTTCCAGATCGCGAGCGGTGACAAGGTGACGTTCAACCGGGAGGCGCGTGAAGCCTATCTCAAGTTTGCAACGAGCAGCGAGGCGGCGTGGCCCGCGAATTTTCGCGATCTCGGAGCGTCGGTCACGCGTATGTCGACGCTTGCCGTTTCCGGGCGCATCGACGAGGAACTCGTCACCGAGGAAATTGATCGGCTCAAGACCCGCTGGCGGAAGGACGAGGCGGATGGGGCGGGAGATGCCGCGCTGCTCGAACGTCTGCTCGGTGAAGAGGGGCTCGCGTCGATCGACCTGTTCGACCGTATCCAACTCGCCGCGGTCGTCAGGATCTGCCGCGATAGTCGCTCGCTCAGCGATGCCGGTCGCCGATTGTTCGCTGCGTCGCGAGCACGGCGGATCTCGGTCAACGACGCCGACCGGCTCAAAAAATACCTGGCTCGGTTCAAGCTGACATGGGGCGACGTCGTTAACGATTCCGCGAGTTGATCGTGCCGGATGATCTGCCGCCTATGATGGTGACGCAAGGGCAGGGTAGTCTGCGGCGGGCAGTGCCTCTCCAGAGCAAGTTGTCGCGCGGGCGGTGAGATTGGCGCATGAATGATAAACTTTCGAAAGCGTCGAACGCGTTGGCGCGGCTGTTCGCCGGTCTGCACCGGAAGAGCAGAGAGGGGCTCGTCGCGGGAGCATCGAACGTGAAGGGAAAATCCTTGGCTGCAGGGTTCGATTTCAAGCGTCCTGCCCTGATCGTCGCGGCAGCACTCGTCGCGCTGGCCGCCGTGCAGCTCTATGGGCGTGGACGTGCGGTGCAGACGGTCGTTGCCCGCAAGGGCTCCGCCGCCGAGGTCGTCTATGCCACGGGTGTTGTGGAGCCTGTCGTCTGGGCGAAGGTGACGTCGCTTCTGCGTAAGCGGATCGAGGACATCTGCAAGTGCGAAGGCAAGGAAGTGAAGAAGGGTGAAGTCCTCGTTCGCCTCGACGACGCCGAGGAGCAGGCGCAACTGACGGAGCTCGAAGCGCGCCTGAAGCGCGTCAAGGCCGATTCCGATAGGCTGGCAACGCTGGTCGAGCGCAACATCGCCACGCGCGCTTCGCTCGACGAGAAGTTGACACAGGTGAGCGAGCAGGAGGCGCGCGTCAACGCACTCAAAGACCGCATCGCCGACCTCGCGCTCAAGTCGCCGATGGATGGCGTCGTTCTGCGTCGCGACGGCGAGGTGGGAGAGATCGCCGGAACCGGGGCGGACGACACGCTCATCTGGGTTGGCCAGCCGCGGCCGCTGCAGATCGTGGCGGAGGTCAACGAGGACGATATCCTGAAGGTCCAGAAGGGACAGCAGGCGCTGCTGCGTCACGAAGGCAGTGTCGGCGCGCCACTCACGGGACAGGTGCTACGCATCACGCCGAAGGGCGATCCTCAGACAAAGACGTTCCGCGTCTACATCGGTTTGCCGGACGATACCCCGCTGAAAATCGGCATGAGCGTCGAAGCGAACATCGTCATCACAGAGGTGAAGGATAGCGTGCTGGTGCCCGCCGAGGCGCTCGGCGATCACAAGCTGCTCGTGGTCGAGGATGATCGCGCCCGCGTGCGCCCGGTCGAAGTCGGCGTGCGCGGTGCCGGTTCAGTCGAGATCCGCAGTGGGCTCAAGGCAGGCGAGGTCGTCGTTTCGCCCTTCGCGAAGGACATCAAGGACGGAACGAGCGTCCGCACCAGCGCGGCAGGCAAGCCATGAAACTGGTGCTCGACATTGCCTGGACCCACGTCGTCTCGCGCATGCGCCAGACGCTGGTCGGAATGCTCGGTGTCGCCATGGGCGTCGGCTTCTCGGTCATGATGGCTTCGCTCATGGAGGGCTCGCAACGCGATTTCGTTACGCAGCTCGTCGATAGCCTGCCGCACATCACCATGAGCGACGAGCGCCGCAGTCCGCCACGGCAACCGGCCGAAGATGCCTACGACGTCGTCGCGTTCTCGGGGTTGAGGACGCCGGTGATACGGCCCGGCATCAAGAATCCATTCGCAATCATGTCGTCGCTCGAAGGCTGGCTCGATGGCGCGGTGGCGCCGTCCGTGCAGTCGCGTGCGGTGATCCGCTATGCCGGCCGGGACACGGCAGCGAGCGTCACCGGCGTCGATCCCAAGCGCGAGCGTGAAGTGTCGAAGCTCGCCACGCAGATCCGCGGCGGCACACTCGATTCGCTCTACAAGTCTTCGAACGCCATCATCCTGGGTGACAAGCTCGCGGCCAAGATCGGGGCGCGCATCGGCAATACCATCGCCGTCGTTTCGGGGCGCGGCGAGGTGCTTTCGTGCACAGTGGTCGCACTGTTCCACTCCGGGGTCAGCCAGAACGACGAGACCCAGGCGTTCACGCTGATCAAGACCGCGCAGATTCTCGCCGGTCAGACCGGGCTCATCAACGCGATGCGCATCCGCGTCGCCAACATCATGCAGGCGATGACGGTGGCGAACCGCATCGAAGCGCAAACCGGGTACAAGTCCGTGTCGTGGCAGGAGGCCAACGAGGATTTGCTCTCCGCCTTCGAAATCCGGAACTTCATCATGTACACGGTGGTCGGCGCGATCCTTCTGGTCGCATCGTTCGGCACCTACAATATCATCTCGACCATCACCCACGAGAAGACGCGCGACATCGCCATCCTGAAGTCCTTGGGCTTCACCGAGAAGACGGTGCGGCGCATCTTTCTCATCGAAGCCCTCCTGATCGGAGTCGCGGGCACGCTCGCCGGCTGGGCGCTCGGCTATACACTCTGCCTGCTGCTCGGCATGATCGAGTTCAAGAGCCCGTTCATGGACGCGACGCATCTGCCGCTCTATTTCACGCCGAACCATTATCTGCTGGCCGCAGGCGTGGCGTTGACGGCGTCCGCCGTCGCCGGATACCTGCCGGCACGCAAGGCGGCGCGCATGCATCCCGTCGAGATCATTCGCGGGGCGTCATGATGGAGCCAGTTGCGGCGAAGAAGCCTCTCATCGAACTCGACGGCGTGACCAAGGAGATCGGCGACGGTGTCCTGACGACGCTGGTGCGCGACATTCATCTCGAGGTCGGCAGCGGCGAGTTCATCGCGATCACCGGGCCGTCGGGATCGGGGAAAAGCTCGCTGCTCTATCTGCTCGGCCTGCTCGACGTCCCGACTGAGGGTGATATCCGCGTGCAGGGCAACTCGGTCAACGGTCTCGACGAGGCGGCGCGGGCGCACTTGAGGCTATCGACGCTCGGTTTCGTCTTCCAGTTCCACTTTCTGCTGCCCGAGTTCACGGCGCTCGGCAATGTGCTGCTGCCGATGCGCGCGCTTGGCAGGCTGGATGACGCGGCGATGGAAGAGCGCGCGCAGGCGCTGCTCGCGTCGCTGGGACTCGCCGGACATACCCACAAGAAGCCGGGCCAGCTTTCGGGCGGACAGCGCCAGCGGGTCGCCATTGCCCGCGCACTCGCCAACGAGCCGCATGTGATCCTCGCCGACGAGCCGACCGGAAACCTCGATACGGCGTCGAGCGAGCAGGTGCTCGAGATCTTTCGCCGTCTCGTCGACGAAACCGGTCGCGCCATCGTCATGGTCACGCACGACATGGCGCTGGCCGAGCGCGCGGACCGTCAAGTTCGCATCGTCGATGGCCGGATCGTATGACGGCCCCCGCACCACTTGATTGGCGGCGGCAGCGAGAGCACGTATAGCGTGTCTGCGGGCCACTTTTCGGGGCCGTGGACGGCAGCGGAGCGCGGGAGCCTCGGAATGGATCGGAACAGCATCTTCGGCGGTAACCCGTTCGGCGTCGTCGTTCGCCTCATCCTGATTTCGGTGGTGGTCGGCGTGGTGCTGTCCGCGCTCGGTTTCACGCCGCACAATTTTCTCTACCAGCTGGAGATGCTGATCAGCCGCATCTACTATCTCGGTCTCAACTCGATCGATTGGGTGCTCCAGTATCTGCTGCTCGGCGCGATGGTTGTCGTGCCGGTGTGGCTTCTTGCCCGGTTGTTCGGGTTCGTCGGCCAGCGCGACCGAGACAGCCGGCCCGGCCCCGACGCCTGATGCGGGACTCTTGACGCACGTTCCTGCCGAGGCGCGCCGTCAGCGTTGCGCCCATTCCGCGGCTTTGCGCCCGGTGAGGTCGGCTATGCTCCCGACACCCGCTTGGCGCACCGCGGCGGCGAGGTGGTTTTTGATGCGGCCGATCAGCTCGGGGCCTTCGTAGATCAGCCCCGTGTAGAGCTGAATGAGCCGCGCACCCGCCTCGATCTTGGCCAGCGCCGTCTCGCCGCTGTCGATCCCGCCGATACCGATCAGCGGCACGCGCCCGCCGAGCGCTTGATGGAACCGCGCCAGCATCGCTGTCGAGCGCGCGAATAGCGGTCGCCCCGAAAGGCCACCCGCCTCCGCAGCGTGAGGAGAACTGAGCCCGGTGCGCGCAAGTGTCGTGTTCGAGACCGCGAGGGCATCGACACCATGTGCCGCGATGCGGTCGGCGATGGCTGGAATATCTTCGATGGCTACGTCCGGCGCCACCTTGACGAACACGGGCCGTCTCGTACCGCCCGCCGAGATCTTCCGATCGCGCGCCGCCATCACGCGGCCGAGCAACTCGTCGAGCGCCGCAGGCGCCTGGAGGTCGCGCAGACCGGGCGTGTTGGGCGAGGAGATGTTGATCGTGAAGTAGCTTGCCAAATCGTAGAACGTTTCGAGGCCGCGCACATAATCGCCCGTGCGGTCGCTCGCATCCTTGTTGGCACCGATGTTGACGCCGACGATGCCGGCCGGGCGGCGTGCCGCGAGGCGCGCCTTCGCTGCCGCGTGGCCCTGGTTGTTGAAGCCGAGACGATTGACTACGGCGTTGTCCTCGAGCAGGCGGAACACGCGCGGGCGCGGATTACCTGCCTGCGGCAGCGGCGTCACCGTGCCGATCTCGGCAAATCCGCAGCCGAGACCGAGTACCGCGTCTGGTACGCGCGCGTCCTTGTCGAAGCCGGCGGCGATGCCGACAGGGTTCGGGAACTTCAGGCCACCGACAGTGACGGCAAGCGATGGCGGATCGGTGCGATTGTCGCGCCGGTAGATGCCGCGCTCCAGTGATTTGAGTGTCAGCTCGTGGGCATCCTCCGGCGCCAGCGCGAAAAGCACCGGCCGGGCAAGCGAGAACAGGCTCATGTCAGGCGTCCTTTCTCTCGGTTGCGCCGTTCAGTGCCGCGCTGATCCGCGGCACGCCTTCGCTATCGAGCGACAGCGGGCGGACCCAGGTGGCCAGTTTCGTCTCGAGTGGGGTGTAGAGATGCGGAAACAGCGCGCCGCCGCGTGAAGGTTCCCATTTGAGCAGCGGTCCAAGCGTCGCCGGATCGAAGGCGATCAGCAGTAGATCAGGTCGGCCCGTGTAGTACTTGCGTGCGGTGACATCGAGCTGGGTGGCGGTCGAAAAGTGGATGAAGCCGTCGCGCAGGTCGTCGGCGGAGCCACGGTAGATCCCGCCAGCCTCGGCATCCCGCCATTCCGCAACACCAGTAATTTTATAGATCGCGCGGTCGTCAATCCGGCAACAGTCCGACGTCATGGGGCATTGTCTCCGATCTGAAACAGGCATTATTTGATAGGAGGAATAGACGGATGCGGCGCACGAATGAAGAGTGGGTCTGTCGAGCCGCTTTTCTGGCATCGAGGGTCGCGTCGCGGGCCACGTCCGAAGGGGGCAGGGTCGCGTCGCGGCGTGTCAGCGTTGACCGGTTCCTGGGGCCGGCCACGGAAAGTGATAATTGCCGGGAGCTTCCATGTTTGCGCGTTTGCCCGTCGCCTCTCTCACACTGCGTGAGCTCATCGCAAGCAACTCGGTCTTCAGTGTTCCTCCGTTCCAGCGGCCTTATGCCTGGGGGGTCGAGCAGGCCATCCAGATGTTCGACGATGTCGCCAGTGCTGCCGGCCTCGACGCGCCGGAGCTTGCGGAGCCCGACTATTTTCTCGGCACGGTGCTCTTGCTCGCCTCCGAAGGTACGGGGCTGCCGACCGGCGAGACCCACGTTGGCAGTCCGGCCGAATATCAGATCATCGATGGTCAGCAGCGCCTGACAACTCTGACGATCCTGTTCGCCGCGCTTCGCGATTCCTTGGAGGGAGATGGCGACGCCGTCGAACGGATTTCGTCGCTCGTCCTCGTACCCTCGGTCATCCGGGATCAGACTGTCGGTCAGCCCGCCGCATTTCTGCCAAGCCGCCTGGTGCTTTCTGGGCGCGAGCGCGTGTTCTTCAATCGCAACGTGCAGAGGCCGGGCTGCTGTGCTGCGGACTTCGAAGCGGAAGAGCCGCAGACGGAGGCCGCGCGGCGAATTCTGGCGGTGCGCGATGCGTTCTGCAGCGCACTTGAACTTCTCGCGCCTGCGGACCGGCGCCGGCTCGCCGACTATCTGATGGGCAATTGCCACGTCGTCGTTACCCTCTCGCACGAAATCGACCGGGCGCACCGTCTGTTCACGGTCATCAACGAGCGGGGGAAACCACTACAGCGCAACGACATCTTGAAAGTCGAGGTATTGTCGGGCGTCGACGGCGACGACGCCGATACGGTGCATCAATGGGAAGAGGCCGAACGACTCGTCGGCGGTGATTTCGAATCCCTCTTCAGCCATCTGCGCACGATCTACGACCGCCCCGAGCAGCGCATCGTCTCGGCCGTTCGCGGTCTGGTGGCAGATGTCGGCGGCTCGGAGCCGTTTGTCGGCGACGTGCTTCTCCCTTACGCCCGCATCCAGGCCGGGATCGTTGCGGCAAGCCAGTCTGCCGAGGCCGCCGGAGTTCCCTACGCGGCCAATCTCTACTATCTCGGCCGACTGACCGGCGCCGAATGGATGCCTTCGGTAATGCTGACACTGCGCATGCACCATTCGTCGCCCGAGATCGCGCATGCGCTCGTCGCCGCCATCGACCGAACCGCATACCTCCTGCGCGTCATGTGCCAAGGCAGCGGCCGGCGTGCGACAAAGTTCCAGGCGATTACCAGGGCGATTGCGAGTGGCGCCGCGGTTTCAGGTGACGCCGAGGTGTTTGCCTTCAACCGTGACGAACAACGTACAGCCGCCTATAACCTGCGTGATCTCTATCGGCGCAATCAGCAGGTCAGCAAGCTGCTCCTGCTGCGGATCAACGATGTCATCGAAGGTCGTGTGCGTGGGGTGGACCCGCTGGACTATAGCGTCGAACACGTACTGCCTCTCCGGCCCCCGGCTAACAGCTCCTGGCGCAATCTAATTCCAGACCCGGAGCTGCGGGATCTCGCTACGGCATGTCTCGGTAACTTGACGCTCCTGCCGTGCCGCCTAAATGCCAAGATCCGCAACAGCGATTTTGGTCCCAAGCGCGATATGCTCAAGAACGGGCTGACGCAGGAGGCGACGCTGGCGATTGCCCGCGATGTGATGGAGGCGCAAAACTGGGACTTCGATACGATCAAGGCGCGCGAGGCGGTTCTGCTCGAGGCCGCGGCGAAGATCCTGCGTATCGACGTCAGCGAGACGCCGATTGCGCGCGACAAGCGTCGGCGGGCATCTCGGACCTGACCCGCGCGGGTAGCCCGGGGCGAGGGCATTGGCTCATCCGGCGAGCGGGTGTGTCAAGCCCGGCATTGGAGCCCGCTCGAGTGATGCCTGCCGATGTGAGTCTTGCCGGCATAGGGCATGACGGTGCGAGGCTTGCCGTGGGATGTCGGGCCGAAGTAAGTCAGGCCGATGTCTGACGTGAGCGACGATGCGCCTGGTGAGGCGAATGGCGGTCAACGGCCCGACGGCGAATCGCTGTTGGCGCAACCGCGAGCGGCCGAGGCGCTGGGGACCGGTGGAACGCCGAGCGTTGCAGGAAGTTCGCAGCCACAGGGCGCGACGGCGCGACAGCGAACAGCGCGTTCGCGGGCCGTGTTCCTAGAAGGCTCTCTGCTGCGCCACATCCTGGTGATGACGGGGACTGGCGCCGTTGGCCTGATGGCAATTTTCCTCGGCGATCTTGCCAACATCTTCTTTCTCGGGCGCCTCGACGACGTGGCTGTCGTCGCGGCGGTTGGCTATGCGAGTTCGATCCAGTTTCTCACCATCTCGATCGGCATCGGCCTCGCCATCGCCGCGACTTCGCTCGTGTCGCCGGCGCTCGGTGCGGGCCGCCGCGTGCGGGCCCGGGCCCTATCGACCAGTGCGCACTTGTGGACCTTCGTCGTCTCTGCGCTGCTGGCGCTCGGGGTATGGCTGTCGGTCGGCCCCCTGCTGACCCTGCTGGGGGCCGCGGGTCGCACGCATGCGCTGGCTTCCTCGTACCTGACGATCCTGGTGCCGACGTTGCCGCTGCTGGCCTCGGGCATGACGTCATCGGCGGTGCTGCGCTCCGTCGGCGACGCGCGCCGGGCGATGTACGTCACGCTCTCAGGAGCGATCGTCAACACGGTGCTCGATCCGGTGTTCATCTTCTCGCTCGGCCTCGGCATCGAGGGTGCAGCCATCGCGTCGGCCATCTCGCGTCTCGCCATCGTCACCATCGGTTTGGACGGAGTGGCGCGCGTGCACGGGCTGTTGAGCCGGCCCCGGTTCAGGGCGGCGATGCGTGATGCCATGCCGCTGGCGGCCGTGGCGGCACCCGCCGTCATGACCAACATCGCGACGCCGTTCGCCAATGCCTATGTCACCGCCGCGATGGCGAAGCACGGAGACGCGGCCGTCGCCGCATGGGCGATCATCGGCAGGATTACTCCAGTGGCGTTCGGCGCGATCTTCGCCCTGTCCGGCACCATCGGCCCGATCGTCGGCCAGAATTTCGGCGGCGAGCGTTACGACCGCATGCGTCAAAGCTACACTCTCTCGCTGATGGTGACGGCGCTGTTCACCGCGATCGCCTGGCTTGCACTTGCGGTGCTTGCGCGCCCGTTGGCGGCCCTTTTCCTGCTCGAAGGCGAGGCGGCGGAGCTCGTCGTCATGTTCTGTCGCTGGCTGTCGCCGCTGTTCGTGTTCCTCGGCATGCTGTTCGTGTCGAACGCGGTGTTCAACACGCTGGGCCGGGCCCATTATTCGACGCTCCTCAACTGGGGCCGAGCAACGCTCGGGACGATACCGTTCGTGATTGCCGGCGGGGCGTACTGGCATGCCCCCGGCGTGCTGGTGGGCAACATGACCGGTGGAATACTCTTCGGTAGCCTCAGCATCCTGTTGTGCTACCGTCTGATGTCGTGGCTCTCTGACGGCGACGGGGCGAATCGCTGAACCCGTATGCGGCCCGTTTCGGCTGCCCGCCCGATCGTTTCAGCGGTCGCGGCCGGTTTGTTGTCAACGTGGGTTGGCGTGCGCGTACCCGGTTTTTCGGAGAAGCACTGCCGAATGTTCAAGCGCTCCCTGACGCCGAGGCCCGTTCACCGGGTCGCGCTGGTCGCAGCGACGGCGCGCAACCTGATCGAGATGCGTGGACCGTTCGTCCGCGCATTGCTCTCCCGTGGCGTCACGGTCCTTTGCATCGCGCCGGAATTCACCGCCAGCGAAGAAGCGACGCTCGAGTCGATGGGTGTCGAGCGGGCGACGTTCAACATCGTGCCGCGTGGGCCGCGCTTTGCCGCCGATTGGCAGATCGTGCGCGATTTGAAAGAGAAGTTCGCCGCCTGGAAGCCGGACGCGGTGATGGCCGTCTCCGGGCGCGTGCTGGCGTTGGCGATGATGGCCGCTCAACGGGCACGTGTCGCGCGCCGCATCGCGATAATCAACGGCCTGCCGCCGCCCGAGCCTGTCGATGACCGGCATTCCACCCATGGCGTTCTGCCCGGCGTCGTCGACCGCGTAACCGCCGGGCCCCGCCTCCTGGCGCAAGGGCTTCGCGCGGCGACGGCCGTCGTGTTCCACAATCGCGACGATCGCCGGCGCCTGACAGAGCAGAAACTGCTTCCGGCGTTGCTGCCGTCGATCGTCGTTCCGGGCGCGGGGGTCGATCTTGCGCATTTCGCCGAGACGCCGCTGCCCGCCCTGTCCAAGGGGCTTGTGTTTCTGATGATCGCCACGCTGGACCGGTCACGAGGTGTTCTCGACTATTGCGCGGCGGCGACGAGCCTCAAGGAGCGGGCGCCACAGGCCCGCTTCCTGCTTGCGGGTCCGGCGGGTGACGGCCCAACCGGCCTCAAGCCCGAAGCGCTGCGGCCATACGCAGACGCGGTAACGTTCATCGGCCCGCTCGTGGATGTCCGGCCGGCGTTGGCGGACTGCCATGTGCTCGTCTATCCGTCCCATGCCGAAGGCATGCCGCGCGCCGTCCTCGAAGCGTTGGCGACAGGACGCCCGGTCGTCACCACAGCGACGCCCGGGTGCCGCGACACGGTCGACGATCGCGTCAACGGCTGCCTCGTCCCTGCCGGTGATACGGCGGCGCTGGAACTCGCGCTCGCAAGCTTCCTGAAGCGGCCCGACCTGCTTCCGGCGATGTCGCGCGCGAGCCGTGTCAAGGCCGAACGGAATTTCGGCCAGGCCGCGGTGCTCAGCGAGCTGCTCGGGCTGCTCGAGGTCGCGGACCGGCCGGTCAGCGAGACGGTGAGCGAGGCCGCAGCGACCGCTGCCTGAACGGCGCCGCGCTCTCAGCCTCACGCTTCCAGGTCGCCCTGGACTGCCGAAACCTTCGCCGTGGTGATGTCGTCGGGCCGGATGGTTTTCGTGGGCGATCCGAAGACGAAATGTGCGCTCCGCGCCTCTATCAGAGACGATAGCAATCCGGCGCTCACTCGTGCTTCATGAACGAGTGCCATGTCCCATCTGCGCCGACCGTCAGCCGGTACCAGTTCCAGCGGCCTGCGGCCCGGATAGCGGCGATCTCGTCCGGTGGAACGATGCGTTGGAGGTCGGCTTCCTCGGTCGGCGATAACGAAGCGAGCGGCCGCTCTGCGAGGTAGGGCCAGACGTAGACCGTGTTGTTCTCGAAATCGCGACCGAGCGGCTGACGGGCGGGTGCCACGGAGAGCAGCTTGTCGATGATCGACAGTGTTTCCGCGCCTTTGCCGTCCTTCGAAGCTTTCTTCAGGAATTCGATAGGATCATCGTCAGATGCCGCTTCGGTGGAGGGAGCAAAAATGGGTTTCAACTCGTTCCACTCGATAGCCGTGCGCAATTCCTCGATGGAACCGGTGTGAACGGCGGCGAGTATGGCGTCGATCATCTCGCGGGCCGGTCGCGGCAAGTTTGCCAGCGGCTCGGGCGCCGGAGCGCTGGCCACCGGAGCAGGATCAGCCGGGGCTGAGACCGCTTTGCCGTGCGTGCTGGCATCGGCTGCATTGGTTCCGGCGGCCGCCGGTCGATGGACAATGGCAACCACCACAAGTACCAATGACAGCAGACGAATCGATTGACCGAGGAGTGGTGGCGATAGCTGGGGGCGAGGGCTTGTCATATGAGGTGTGGCGGCTGTGGTTTCGGCCGGAGAGTGGCGCTCTGAGCTGTGCATCGCTTCCTCTCGCTGTGCAGATGGGCTCGGCCGCCGCTGTGCTTTGCGCGGCAAGCGCGGAAAGCCCTAGTACGAGCATGTGCCGTCGGCAAGGCGCGGGGTGGCCGGGGTGATGATGATGCAACTCATCCCCAACCCGCTTATCATCCCGGTCGGATTGATCATCGGGGTGCTGGTGGCCGCGCCGGTCGGACCGGTCAACGTGCTCTGCATTCAGCGCGCTATCGAGCGCGGCTTCTGGGGTGGCTTGGCCGCGGGCATCGGAGCGGTTCTCGGCGACGGCTTGATCGCGCTTTTCGCCGCGCTCGGCGTCGGTGCCATCTCGGGCGCGATCTCGGATTACCGTACCGCTATTCAGATCGTCGGCGGTCTAGCGCTCGCTCTGTTTGGATTGAAACTCTACCTGACGGAACCGCGTCTGGACGCGCTCGACAAGGCGCATCACGAGAACGCGAAGCTCAAGGACTTCGTCTGGGACATCCCGCAGACGTTCTTCCTGACGATCACCAATCCCGGCGCGGTGCTCGGACTGTTCGCCATCTTCGGCGGCATCAGTACGTTCGTCGAGGTGAAGACCAACATCGACGCGCTCACGATGGTTGCGGCGATCATGGGCGGCAGTCTCGGTTGGTGGATTCTGCTGTCAGAGCTGATCGGCCGCATTCGCCACAAGATCAGCGCGCACCGCCTCGGCTTCGTCAACAGGATCGCGGGTATTTTGCTGATTGCATTCGGCGCGATACTGATCGGCGAGATGGCCTACAAGTTCCTGGCGCCGCAACTCTGATCCCCGTGCAGCGCAACAGACCGGTGGCTGCCGTTGGCGCGGGCCTGAAGCTACCGAGTCGACTTCGTCGTCGGCGTCACTGGCACGTGTGCGCCATCGTAAACTCGCCGATCCGCACGCGCCGCTCGAGCCCATGCGCCAGCTCGGCGACGGCGTCCTCTCCGAACATCGCGACAAGATCGCTCAGCGCCGTGAACAGCGCGGCGTAGGCCATCAACTCCGGAGCGACGCCGGTCTCCTCGCCCTGATCCCAAGCCGCGAGGATGAGGCTCAGTGCCTTGATGCTGTCGTCGCCGTCGTCCACGTAGTCGAATACCGTCGCCAATGTCGTTCCCCTTGCATCGTGCGACCGCGTCTTGCTGAAACCGGACGCGTTCCCCGGGGAAACCGGTCTAGCATCGAAATCGGTCGGCCGCTGGCATCGAGGCAATTCATTGTAAACCGCCGCGCAAGCATGCCGATGCGGCGGCGCGAGGCTATTGCGATACGGCGAGCGTTTCGGCGATCTCGGCGCCTTCCGAAAGGAAGCGCTCGATGGTCGATTGCGCCGTCGGCGTGCAGATATTGTAAGTGCGCGAATAGTTGCGGTACCCCTGATTGAAGCTGCGGGTGAGGCGTGCGCGGCGGATCGCCGTGGTGCCTTCCGACTTCATCAGCTCCGTCATCGTGTCGCGCCAGAACTGTCCTTCGTTGGCGCCGCACAGTTCCCGCAGGTAGTGGATTGCGCCAAGTAGCTCGGCGAGACGCAGTAGCTTCGTGTCGTAGGGCCGGCTGTCGGTCGCGTTGGTGGGGGCAGCGAGCGACGGTCGCGTGCCGGACACCGTGAGCGTGCCGAGCAGCGCTGCCGCTGCGAGTGCGACCGCGGCGAATTGGCGACGCGCGGGCGCGCCGTCCCCACGGTTGCTCGTCCCAGGTGCTCTCGGCGTAAATTTCGACATGCGCGAATCCTGCGTGTGGCACCCGCCGCCCGCCGGGCGGCCACCCATCAGGCTTCTCCTACAGAGCTATCGATCTAGATGGAGTCGCAATAGTGATCCATCAAAGCCGTGAATAGCACTCTCAAACAATAGCTTGGGGCGCGATTCACGCTTTCGATAGAAGCGCACCGCGCCTCCCGCTCAACGGATTGCACCCTAGCACCGATTCTTGGCACTGGCACGGTGCGGCCGCGCGCGCACCGGCAGCGGTGTGGCGGCCGTGCTTATGGAGAACGCCGCAGGAAAGAGCCCGCCGAGATCGACGCGGAGGCTGGCCCCCAACGCAACCGTTCCCGATGGGGGGCGCGCTCACCAACGACACGCGACCGAAGAGAGACTTGGCTCATCCTCTGAAGCCAGATCTGGTTGCGACATGGGACTTGGCGTCGCCGTCAGCCGGCTATCGCGGCGGTTTCTGAAAAGGCTGTTTCGCGCTCGGGGATGCCGGGTCGAGGAAGCGCGTCGGCGGGTCCGGCTTCTGGAAGAATCCGGGCGGAGGGGCTATCGACTCGAAATACCCGCACGGCTTCGGCGGGCCGTCACACGGTAAGATACAGGCCGTGGAATATTGGACGCGCCATGCCTTTCCAAAGGTGAGCGGGCCGAACAGGAGTTCGCAGGCGCGCGGCGAATCCGCGTAGGGGGTCACATAACCGGTTTGTAACGCATGTATGGTCCAGGTGAAATTATACCCGGTGCACCTGTTGGGATCGGCAGGATTGGTGCTCGACTGCAAGCACGCCGCTGCGCATTGCGCTGAAGTTCGCTCGGCCGGCTCACGAGGTAAGCGCTTGATGATACGGCCCTCTGAATCCAAACGGCAATCCGCCGTCTCCCCGCCATAGATCTGGGCTATTGCCGGCTGGTTGAGGAATGGCAGGGCGATGCTGCCGATTGCCAGGCCCCTCAAAAACAAGCCACCCAAAAAACGAAATGCCAGCGGGGTGAACATGAGATCACCGTCGAAATGAATTCGAATTTCGCAAAACAGTATAGATAAATAAACGACGAGCGGTGCGCATGCAACGCAATTCGCGTTTTGCCCGCTGATGTTCACCGGTGCTAAATCGAATTGCACAATGGGCGCGCCATCGCCTTGCATGCAATGAATGTCGTGGCTAGTGTTCCGTCTCCGACACTTGGTTCCCAGTGCAACTTGCGATCGACCAAGTGTCGGAGACGAAAAGAACATTAGCAACTCGATGATTCTAGTGTTGCTTTTGTCACTAACGCTTGGCAGACCACCGTTCCGCAACCGGGAACCAAGCATTAGTGACGCAACACTAGCTTCCTGTGCACGGGGTGGGCGCCTCAAGCCGAGAACGATGCTTCATGCCTTGGAGCGTCGTGCCTCCGGGGCTACCCCGGGGGCGTGAATTCTACCCCAGCATTCGGCGGCGTGATGCCCGGACGCCTCGCGGCGTCGAAGCATCACGCAAGACGTGATTGGTTGGGGCGCCCATCCCGTAGCTATCCGATCGGATGATCGCGACGCATGCGATTCGAGGAATTGATCGCAAGAAATCTGGCGGCCGCTTGGCTCGCGGGCCCATGGACCGAGGCCGGTCTTTTCGAGCGGGGCCAGGAGGTGATCGGCAAGGCGGGCCGGCGGCGCTTTCTGCAGCTGGTGCGGGCGGCGATACAAGCTGCACCGAGCGACTACCCACCCTCGCCGGGATGGATCACGGCTTTTCTTCGCGAGCGCGACGGCCTGCCTGACTATACCGAGCGCTTTCTCAACAGCCGCCGGTCGATCTCGCTCGCGCTCGAACCAGCACATTTTTCTTCAAGCCTATCCCTGGCTCCGCTCGACGTGCCACGCCTCGAAACCCCACATGACCTCGCCGTTTGGATCGGCGTGCCGATCGAGCATCTGGACTGGCTGGCGGACAGCCGGCGACAGGCATACAGCACCGATATTCCGATGCTGCAGAACTACCGTTACGCCTTCGTGCCGAAGCGCACGGGGCCGCCGCGCCTCCTCGAATGCCCGAAGCCGCTGCTGATGGCCGCACAGCGCAAGATCCTGTCAGGCATCCTCGACAAAATAAGAGCGCACGATGCCGCGCACGGGTTCGTTGCCGGACGCTCCTGCCTGAGTGGCGCGTCGCGGCACGCGGGTGAGGACATTGTGATCGCGCTGGATCTCAAGGACTTTTTCCTCACGACGCCCGTGCGCCGCGTTCACGGCATCTTCCGCGCGCTGGGCTATCCCTGGGCGGTGGCCCGCCTCCTTACGGGACTCTGTACTTCAGCGGTGCCGCTGTCCGTTTTTCGCCGTCTCCCGCCGGCCGAGCGGCACGACTGGAAAACACGACAGCTTTTCAACAGCCGTCACCTGCCGCAGGGAGCACCGACATCGCCGGCGCTGGCGAACCTCGCGGCTTACCGTCTCGACGTCCGGCTGACGGGGCTGGCGCGTTCGCTCGACGCCACCTACACGCGCTACGCCGATGATCTGGCGGTCTCCGGTTCGCTGACGGACCGGAATGCGCAGAAGATCCTGGCCACCGTTCGCTCGATCGCTCGTGAAGAGGGCTATGAGGTGCACCCGTCGAAGCAACGCGTGATGCGAAGCGACGCGCGCCAGTGCATCACCGGCGTCGTGGTCAACCGCCACGTCAACGTGCCACGCGAGGACTTCGACCGGTTGAAAGCCACCCTGCACAACGCCGCGAGGCATGGCCCTCGATCGCAGAACCGGGATGGTCATGCCGATTTCCGCGCCCACCTCGACGGCCGCGTCACCTGGGTCGAGAACGTGAACCCGAACCGGGGAGCGAAATTGCGCCGCCTGTTCGATGCGATCGTCTGGAAGGAAGGGAGCGGGGACGCGATCGGTTGAGATGGACGCGATGGCCGGGCTCAGTAGCGCATCACCGGCGCGAGGCCCTCGGCCCCTGGGCCGAGCAACTCCGGCAGGCGTTTCGGCGCATCGGTGAAATCGATCTCCGCCGTAACCAGGGCGTCGAGGGCGGGGTCGGCGAGCAGGCGAAGGGCCGCTTCAATGCGCCGCCGGTAGGTCCAGCGGGGACGCCGCGAGGGCGAGACCTGCCCGACCTGAGACGAGATCAACCTGATGCGGCGGCTATGGAAGATGTCGCCGAGGTTCACGGCCACCGGCTTGTCGCCATACCAGGAAAGCTCGACGACGGTCGCCTCCATGCCGGCGCAGCGTAACGCGGTTTGCAGACCGGCCGCGCTGGCGCTGGCGTGAAACACGAAATCAGCATCCTTCGGCGCGTCGTCCGGCAAGGCGAAACGCGCTCCCATCGTCTCCACGAGGGTATGGCGCTCCTGTGCGACGTCGACCACCGTCACCTCGGCCCCGGGCATGCGGGCGGCGATATGGGCGGCGAGCAGTCCGACGACGCCCGCGCCGACCACGACGATGCGATCGCCTGGGCCGCTACCGGCATCCCAGTGGGCGTTGAGGGCGGTTTCCATGTTGGCGGCGAGGGTGGCGCGGCGCGGGCTGACGGCCCCCGGCCCTTCACTCGGGAACGGCACCAGCATGTCGATCGGGGCGACGAAGGTATCCTGATGGGGGTGGAGGCAGAATACCGCACGCCCCAGCAGATCGTCGGGGCCGTCCTCGACGACGCCGGTCGCGCAATAGCCGTATTTCACGGGGAATGGAAACGCGCCGTCCTGCAAGGGCGCGCGCATCCGCTCCCATTCGGAGGGCGGCACGGTGCCCGAGAGCACGAGGCGCTCGGTGCCGCGGCTCACTCCGGAGAAGAGCGTGCGAACGCGGGCCTCTCCCTGACGCGGCGGGCCGAGTGGCGCGGTGCGCAGCTCCACGACGCCCGGCTTCACGTACCAGAGCGAACGCGCCATTTGCATCTTGCCGGCCGAGCGACGCATCGTCATGTTCCCCACCAAATTCGAGACTGATAGTCGAGCGCGGGTTTCCCCCGGCCGCCTCGGCCTATGACCGGACCATCCGACGCCATGAGCAGCACCCTCGACATGCCATCCCTGCCGCCAGTCACCGCCGCGCCCGTGACGCTTACCTCGCCGACCGGCTTGCAGGCAAACGCCGTGCTGGCCAGCCGCCGCCGTCTGGTCATTGTCCTGAACGTGGCGACCTATCTGCTGCTCGCGTGGCTGGCGTTCCGGGTCGGTGCCGCAGGCGGTTGGACGCTCGTCGATGCCGTCATGTACGTCTGCTTCCTGCTCGGCACGCCGTGGACCGTGCTCGGCTTCTGGAACGCGCTGATCGGTCTTTGGCAGCTCCACGTCGCGCGCGACCCGATTGGAGCCGTCGCGCCTTATGCCTCCGCAGGCGATGCGTCGGCGCCGCTCGCGATCCGCACCGCAGTGCTGATGACGCTGCGCAACGAGGACCCCGCGCGGGCCTTGAAGCGTCTCGAGACGGTGAAAGCATCTATCGACGCGACCGGCGAAGGTGCGGCGTTCAACTACTTCATTTTGAGCGACACCAACAAGCCGGAGGTCGCCGCCGCCGAGGAGGCGGGCGTCGCGTCCTGGCGCGCCTCGGTCGATGCGAAGGAACCCGGCGCGGGCGATCGGATCGTCTATCGCCGCCGTACCGACAACGTCGGCTTCAAGGCCGGCAACGTGCGCGACTTCTGCGAGCGCTGGGGGCACGATTACGAGTTGATGCTGCCGCTCGACGCAGACAGCCTGATGTCGGGCGACGTGATCGTGCGCATGGCGCGCATGATGCAGGCGCACCCGAAGCTCGGCATCCTGCAGTCACTCGTGGTCGGCATGCCGTCGTCGTCGGCATTCGCGCGCATCTTCCAGTTCGGCATGCGCCACGGCATGCGCTCCTACACCATGGGGCAGGCATGGTGGACAGCCGACTGCGGGCCGTTCTGGGGCCACAACGCCTTCGTCCGCATCAAGCCGTTCGTCGAGGATTGCGACCTGCCGATGCTGCCGGGCAAGCCGCCGCTCGGCGGGCACGTGCTCAGCCACGACCAGGTCGAGGCGACGCTGATGCGGAAGGCGGGTTACGAAGTTCGCGTGCTGCCCATCGAGGGCGGCTCGTGGGAGGAGAACCCGCCGACCATGCTCGATTTCGCCACCCGCGACGTGCGCTGGTGCCAGGGCAACATGCAGTACGTGAAGCTGCTCGATCTACCGGGCCTCTTGCCCATGAGCCGCTTCCAACTCGTGTGGGCTATCCTCATGTTCGTCGGCATTCCGGCGTGGACGCTGATGATCGCATTGCTGCCGCTCGCCACGCTGCACGCGCAGAGCGTGCCGGGCTTCCCATCGGGGCTCGCCGCCGGCCTCTACGTCACGTTCTTCCTCATGTACCTCAGCCCGAAGATCGCCGGCCTCGTCGATGCGATGTTGACCAAAGGTGGCGTCGCACAGTACGGCGGGCTGGTTCGTTTCCTCGCAAGCGCCGTGATCGAGCTGGTCTTCTCATTCCTGCAGGGTGCGGTCTCGACCATTCGCACGACGATCTTCATGATCGGCTTGTTGTTCGGGAAGTCGGTTGTCTGGGGCGGTCAGAACCGCGACGCGGCGGGTATCTCGTTGACGACGGCCGTGCGCAATCTCTGGCCGCAGACACTGTTCGGCATCGTCGTCGGCGGTGCGCTATGCATCGTCTCGCCGACAGTTTTCTATTGGAGCCTGCCGCTTACCTCTGGCTACCTGCTCGCGATACCGTTTGCGATGGTGACAGCTTCGCCGGCGCTTGGCGTCGCGATGAAGAATGCCGGCCTCTGTGGTATTCCGGAGGACTTCAGCACGCCGCCTGAGGTCGCGGCCGTCATGGCGAAGGCGTAATCCGGGGCGAGGCCGCGATCGCAGATGAGCAGGGTCATTTACGTCCTCGGCGTTCCGGCGCTACTCGTGGCGACGGGGGCGGTTTATTACGCTTACGCCGTTTCGATTGGCTTTGCCGGCGAGAATTGCCGCTTTCCCCGTGACGAGATCGAGCTGTGGCCGCTGATTGTCGATTGGGCGGCGCTGCATGGAATGTTCGCCGTTCTCTTCGCTCTGCCGATCGCCGGGATCAATGCGCTGCTGGCGCCGGTGCGCGTCGGCGGCAAGAAGATTGGTGCGATCGTGGTGTGGCTCGCTCTTTCGGCCCTGGTGCTGACGGCGCTGGGCGCGCTGTTCTATTTGCTGGGTTGTCAGGGGCGTTCGACGAGCATGCTTTTGTCTGTGGCAAATATTCTCCGCGCATGCGGTTTGATCGCGATAGCCGCCTTTTTTGCCGGCACCATGATCGGATACATCGGCGGGCTCGGGAGCAGGAATCCATCATGACCGCGCAACACTGCACCACTGTCGACAAGCTGAAGTCCGACCCGCGGTTCGCGCCGCTGCGGCGCTCGCTCGACGTCTATTACGGCGATGTCGAGCGCGACATCGCGATGGACACGCTTTACGGCCGCTTCGTCGGGAAGAGCGCTCTCGCGTTCGACATCGGCAGCCACGTCGGCGATCGCATCGCCTCGTTCCGCCGCCTCGGCGCGCGCGTGGTCGCGCTCGAGCCGCAGCCGGACTGCATGGCCGTGCTCGACGCTCTCTATTGCTGCGATGGTGCTGTTCGGCGTATCGCCGCCGCCTGCGGGCCGGCGCCCGGCAATCTCACGCTCCACATCAACTCGGACAATCCGACCGTCACGACCGCGTCGCCCGCCTTCATCAAGGCAGCAGATGGGGCAGGTGGATGGGAGGGGCAGGTTTGGGATCGAGAGATCGCCGTGCCGGTGACGACGCTCGATGCGCTGATCGCCGAGCATGGCGTGCCTGCCTTCATCAAGATCGATGTCGAAGGCTTCGAGGCCGATGTACTCGCGGGCCTCGGCCGCGCCGTTCCCGCGCTTTCGTTCGAGTTCACCACCATCCAGCGCGAGGTTGCCTACGCCTGCCTCGACAAGCTGGCGGCGCTCGGGCCGTACACCTTCAATATAGCGCTCGGCGAAAGCCAGCGCCTCACGTTCGAGACTTGGGTTTCCGCCGCCGATATGCGCGCGCATATCGCCGCTCTGCCGCACGAGGCCAATTCAGGGGATGTCTATGCAGTTCTCGCTTGATCGCGTCGGCGCGCGTCGTCGGTCCGCTGCCCGGGTGTTGGCCGCGGCCGTTGCGTTCGCGGCCGTCACGCTGCCAGCCTCCGCGACATCGCTCGGCATGCTTCCCGTGACCATCGACAATCAGTCCGAGCCGGTCTTGTGCGCCGAGAAGGACAACGTTTCGCTCACCTTCGCTTCGCCGAGCGTGAAGCAGTTCCGCATCGAGGCCGCGCATCCCGCCTACATCGGCACGCTGCACGAGGAGAGTTCGGACCCCGATTGGACGGCGTGTGATTTCACCGGTGAGGCGGTGAACGTCAATCCGCCACGCCGCACGACGATCTACGAGCACATCGAGATGTGGATCGTCGCGCATCGCAACGACACCTTCTGGCGACCGGCGACGGCGAAGGTGCGGATCGGCGATACGGTGCACGAGGGCGTGCACATGCTGCAGGTCTGGGTCATCAGCCACATGGGTGGCGAGGAGGTCATGGTCCTCTACCCGCAGGATGGCTACTGGCGTCTGCGACCCAAGGCCCCCTCCATGCGGCGGCCGACGACGTTCGGCTCCTCGGTGCTGATCGGGCCGGTGACCGTCGACAAGGGGCGCCCCGTCGTCGATATCGACGAGGTGGTGATCGATCCGGCCGCGCGCACCTTCACGCTCAAGTTCAAAGTCGGCGGCAGCGCCACGGTGCAACTCTCCAAGCTCGACACCGAACGCGGCCGGCTGGACGTGACGTTCGACAAGCCGATTGCGGGCAAGCCGTTCGCCGCGATGCGCTCGATGTACATCACGCGCCTCAACAATGACGTTTCCGACATCGCCGTGCTGGAGAAGGGCGCCAAGGGCTGGCGCGAGCAATCGGTGATGGAATTCACCGGCGCCAAGACGGCGACCGATCTGTGGGCGGGCCGCACGACGATCTCGCGCCACAACACTTCGTCGCCCGACATGATCTTCGGCGCGTTCTCGGACGGTACAATGCGGCCGCCGGAGTGGAAGGAGCCGGTGGCGTCCGGCGCAGAGTCACCAGCGCAGAAATGACTGCGCGGCGACGGCCGGCGGCGTTCCCTCGGGCTCGAACAGCAGCGCGAGTTTCGCCGGATCGATATCGTCGCCCTGCATCAGGACCGGCCGGTGGATTCCCGAGGCGATGAACAGCGCATCGACGCCGAATAGGCGCGCACCGGTCAAGTCGGTGCGGATCGAATCTCCGATTACCAGAATGCGATGATGATCGATGGCGCCCGCGCGGATGCGCTCGGCCGCCTCGTGCGCGGCGCGGTAGGCGCTGGCGTGCGGCTTCCCGGCCCAGAACACGTCTCCGCCCATCGCCTCGTAGACATCGGCGATGGCTCCTGCGCAGAGGTAGTGTCGGCCGCCGACATCGACGACGAAGTCCGGGTTGGCGCAGACGAATGGCAGGCGGCGGGCGAGCGCATGCTCGAGCCGGCCGCGATAGCTCTCCGCCGTCTCGTTGATGTCGTCGTCTAGCCCGCTGCACAAGATCGCGTCAGCCTTGTCGAGTGCAACCGAAGGTCCCGGCACGCGCTCGAACAGCGCCGCGTCGCGGTCCACCGGGCCGATCCAATGCAACGCCTGGTAGCCCGCCGCATCGACGTGGGCGAGGGCGATGTCGCCCGAGGTGACGATTGCGTCCCACGCGTCGCGTGGCAGCAGCTTGCCGTCGAGCATCTCGGCAACGCGAAAGTTGGGCACGGGCGCGTTCGATACGAGAACGACGGTCCCCCCCTTGCGCCTGAAGGCCCGCAGCGCCTCGGTGGCGCCCGGCAGTGCGGTGACGCCGTCATGGACGACGCCCCATACGTCCGAGAACAGCACGTCGTAACGCGCGAACAACTCGGCGCCGTTGGGCAATATCGGGGGGGCGGTCACGTCGCGGGCCACCTGGTCACGTGCGGGTCCGCTATCGGGAATGGTGAGGGGGCTCGGCTCATGCAACTCGCGTCGGCTCTTAGAATGCGGCTCGGCGCGGAACCTACAACGCTGCTCCACCGCGTCAAGCGATCGCTCTGTCTGCCCATGTGGTTCGGTAACCGACCGGGCAATCAAGTTGTGGTCGCGGCAGTCTCGAGGGGGTAATGTGGCGGGCATGAATCTGATCTGGCCTTCGCTTCCGAGGACAGCTCGTCGATGAGCGACATTTCAGCGGCCGAGGCTTGGCTCGAAGCCGCGGACGGGCAGCAGTGGCTGCTGGAGACAAATTGCCCGATCGGCCGCTCGCCGTCGAACCGGGTGGTGCTCGGCGATCCGAAGGTGTCGCGGCGCCACGCGGTCGTTCATCGGCAGGACGTGGACGAGTTCTGGCTCGTCGATCTCGGCAGCGGTAACGGCTCCTACGTCAACGGCCGCCGCATCTCCCTTCCCGTCAGGCTCAACCCCAACGACGTTATCGGCATCGGCGATACCGCGCTCACGTTCTTCAAGAACTCGGTCGACCGGACCATCGCGCGCAGCAAGGCCGCCTCGATGACGCTGATCGAGGTGAAGAGCTTCGAATGCTGGATGCTGCTCGCCGATATCGTCGGCTCCACCCGTCTTGCCGGGGAGCACGACCCAGAGGAGTGGGCGAAGATGGTCGGCTCGTGGGCGGCAGAGTGCCGCCAGATCGTCGAGCTGCATGGCGGCATCATCAACAAGTACCTCGGTGACGGGTTCCTGGCGATCTGGCCGTCGAGCTTTCAGCCCGAGCACCACGTCGCGTCGGCGTTGCAGGCGTTCGCGAAGCTGCAAGCGAAGTCGTCGCTCCCCTTCCGCATCGTCATGCACGTCGGCGGGCTCTCGTCCGGCGGCAGCCGCACCGGCGAGGACAGCCTGTCGGGAATCGAGCTGATCCTGCTATTCCGGATGGAGAAGCTCGCAGGTACGCTCGGGCAGCGCTTCCTGTGCTCGGAGGCGGTTCACGAGCGCCTTGCCCCGCACGTGCCTTTGCAGAGTATCGGGTCGCACGAGGTTGCGGGCTTCATCGACACGGCGCCGCGCCAATTTTTCACGCGGAAGCCTTGATCGGGCGCCGTAACCCAGCACCGAAAAACTGCGATGTTGGCGATGCGGGAGGACGAAACTCCGCGACGTGACGCCGGGCGGGACTGCTACCGCTGAATTCGCATCAGCGCAGCAGCGCCCAGGCTGCGAGCGCCAGCGCCGCCGCTGCCACCGCCATCGCGATCATACGTGTCGAGCTGCCGCCCGCTGTGCCAGCGATGCTGGCCGCATTCTCGTCCTTGGCTGTGTGGCGAGGCAAAATACGCGTGGTCGAGAGGACTTCGCTCTGCGCGACGGTTTCGGCGTCGGGCGCACGTTCTTCGTCGGTCTCGATGCCCCGCGACGTGCTTTCGACGACGCGCAACGCCGCCACGGTCGTGTTGTCCTGGTTCGGTTCCTGCTCGGCCTCGACCGCGCTGATCAAAGCGGCCACGAGCGTCGCGGGCGGGTCTTGGGCGTGATCGTGAATGAGTGTCGCAAGCTCGTCGCCACCGAGTGTCAGAAGGCCATCGGAGGCGACGATCACCCAGTCACCGGGCAGCAGCGGCTCACCGACGAGTTCGATGTCCTTCAGCGGTATCGGCTGGCCGGTGACGGCCGAATGCAGCGCCCGCCGGCGCACGTCTCCCTTGGCGATCTCTTCGCTGATGATCCCTGCCGCGGCCTGCTGGTCGAGGATGGCGCCGTGTGAATGGTCGGCATTGAGGCGCTGCAGGATACCGTCACGATAGAGCATGAGCGTCGAATCCCCGACGCTCACCCACTTGACGCCGTTGCTGTCGGCATGGGCCGCGACGAGCGTCGATCCCATGCCCGCCAGCTTCGGATCGACGTCGATGGCCCGGGCCAGAGCATCGTTGCAGTCTTCGAGCGCATGAGCGAGGCGGGTACCCGTGTTGCCGGTAGCGGAACGGAACGAGCCGATGAAGCTGTCGCAGACGGTGCGGCTGGCGATCTGTCCCGAAACGTGGCCGCCCATGCCGTCGGCCAGGGCGATGAGCACGCGGCCCTCCGCGTCTCCCATAGCGGGCACGTCCGGCAGGCTCGCGCAGAAATCTTCCTGGCGCGCCCGCCGCCCCTGGCTCTGGAGCCAGGCAAACTCGAACGCGAGGCCGGTTCCGCTCGTGGTGTTCTGCATGGGCCTATGCGCCAGGAGCGGTGCTCGGGGTGTCGCTTGCGGCAAGCCAGTCGAAGCTCTCGCCGCAAAGCTGGACGAACATCATGACCGTCTCGCCGATCTGGATGCGGTCGCGGTCCTTGAGCTCCATCGGGGTCATGACCGGTGCGCCGTTAAGGCGGACGATGTTCGCCTTGCCGTTGTCACGCAGGTAATACGTTCGCGAAACGTCGTCGTAGATCACGAAGGCGTGGGAATCGCGCGCGATGCGCGTGTCGCCGAAACCGAGCCGGATGCGCTGATCGGGGCCGCGGCCGATCGAGTTCTGTCCGTAGAAGATGGGGCAATGATTGCCCCGCCCGGGTCCCTCGACGATGACGAGCCAGCCGACGGCGGGGTCGAACACGTCGGCCGGTGCTTTCGCCGGGCCGGCCGGCATCAGCATCGTGCGGCTCTCGTCCGCGGCTTGCGCCTGTCGCGCCTGGCCGGCGACCCCGATCACGGCGCCTTGTCCAGCCTGCCGTCCGCCCGCCTGGCGCACCGGCAGGATTCGCGTCGCACCGTCGTCGGGGAGCTCAGCGGGATGCTCCGGCGAGGTCGCCGCGCCCGGGTTCGGCGGGGACGGCTGTTGCGGCATCAGGATTCGGGTCGCCTCGTAACCGAGGTCGTCATCCTTCGGCGGCTTGCCGGAGCCGCCCGGCGGCGTATGGGACATCGGTCTTCTCCTTAATCCCTGCGCCCATTTCCCGTGGCCCGCACATGGGCAAGGATCGAGCGGGGAGCGGCCGGCCTTGGCCCCGGCAAAGACGGGGCGTGCCGGGCCATATCGTAGTCATGCGCTTGCCTGCGTGCCAACGGCGTTTGCATTGGCGGTGAATCGCAGTTTCACCTCGCCGAGTTCGACGATGTCGCCATTTGCCAGATTTTTCTGGCTCACGCGCGCTCCGTTCACGGCGACTCCGTTGGTCGTCGCCAGATCGTGGATCAAGAAATTACCGTCGTCGCTGGCCTGCACGACCGCGTGCCGGCGATGCACGGAATTGTTCAACAGGCAGATCTCGTTCTCGCGGTGACGGCCGATCCGCGTCGATCCCGCATGGAGCGGCATTCGCGCCCCGTCGGCTCCCATGAGTTCGAGCCAGCCGAGCGGTTCGCTGCTCTGCGCGACGGATTTGAAAACGATTTCGGTCGGAGCATTGGGGTCCAACGGTGCTTCCGGGTCCGAATCGACGACCTCCATCTGTGCCTCGCGGCCTTCGCGCCAGCGCGTCCGCGCCACCGAGCCGAGGATCATGGTGAACCCGACGAGAAGGCCGAGCCCGGCGAGGATCACGAGCATGTTGCGGCTCATGAAGCTCAGCGCGCGCTCCTGGAAGCTGTCCTCGGTCAACCGCGAGACGGCAACCGGGGGCGCGGTGAGCTGGCGATCGCCCGCCGCAGACGCCTTAATGGTGACTTCGGTCTCCTGCGGTAGTCCGCGCGCATCGATATGCAGGATGCTACCGTTCTCGATCAGCGTGAAGAGATCCGAGGCAAGCTTGACGACGTCGCTATTCGAACCCGTCGCGAGATCGCGGGCCGCGCCATCGGTGCGCTCGCTGATACGGTTGAGCAGGCTCGACTGGGGCCGGTCGGTCTTGGCCAGCACGAGATTGTAGATGAGCACGCCCTTGCTGCGGGCGTGGTCGGCAATCTCCCTCTCGGTCGCCGCGCTCGCGCTCGAAGCGCCGTCCGACACGAGCACGAGTGCGCGCCGATCCGCCTTAACGGCGGCGAGCTTGTCGATGACCGGGCGGATGTGGTCGGTCATCTCGGGGTAGGCCCGGGTCGGGCTCCCGGTGGCAATGGCCTGCACCTCGCGCTCGACCTGCAACCGGTAGGCACCGAGCGCAGCGCGTTCGCTGAAACTGTAATCGACGGTGCCGAGGCCGATCTGGCGTTCGCCGACGGGGGATGCGGCGCGCTCTAGGAATTGGCCGACGCGGCGCAATTGGTCGGCGTTGAGGTCGGCGGTCTGAACCAGGAAATAGAGCGCGGTGCGGTTGCGTGTCCAACTATAGGGCTCGGAGGTGAACTCGAGCGCCCGACCGCCTTCACCCGTCGCCTTGATGTCACTGAGGCTCTCGCCGGCTACCGAGCGGACTTGGCAAAAAAACTTCTCGCCGCCCTTCTCGTCGCGCGCCGAGCACGACGCGGTGATCTGGGCCGCCGCTTCATGCGGCGTCAGAGTGAGCGAGATAAGTCCAGTCAAGAGCGCAACTATTCCGAGTTGCGTAATCCGCATCCTAAGTCCCCGTCTCGGTTGGAGCTTCACTGGTTGTCGCAGATTATACTGCTGCTGCTCGAGAGGCCAATCGAGGTTCTGCCCGATCCACCGCGGAGATACCGCGGGAAAGCAGTCCACCACACGTCACGAATTACCATACAATGGGTTTCCACGAATTTTCCGCATCCGCCGCAGCATATAGTTGCCAATCCGAACAATCGCGGTCGGGTCCGCCGCTCTCGGCGGTTGGAGCATTACCGCCGCGCGGCGGGGGAGATATGTTCCGCTCGTAACAGCGAGGCCAGGTTTGGCGTGCGAGCAGTGCAAGGTGCCGTCACGGGGGCGCGTCGAATTCGGCGGCAATGGCCCGTCTTTTCGTGCCGGGCTACTGGCGAAGCACCGAGTTCGTTCACGAGGCACGTGCGCGCAGCACAGTCTCGTTCCGCAATCACCATGTTTCGGGTAAGTTCAGGGTTATGGTGATTTGATGATAGTCTTCTGGCTCTGAACGTTCGGGATTCCGAGAAATATCTAATGGCGTATCAGCAGACGCTGTCTGTCGGCACAGTGCTGATCGAGGAGTTCCGGATCCTGGGGCACCTCGGTAGCGGCGGGTTCGCGAACACTTACCTCGCGATGGACCTGACGCTTGGCCGCGAGGTTGCCGTCAAGGAATATTTCCCCTCGGAGCTGGCCATCCGCGCCGCGTCCGAGCGCGTCGAGGTCAAGAGTTCCGCGCATGGCGCGCAGTTCGAATGGGCGCTGGGCCGGTTCGTCCGCGAGGCCAAGACGCTTGCCAAGTTCCGCCACCCGAGCGTCGTGCGCGTCTTCCGCGTCTTCAACGCCAACGATACCGCGTATATCGTGCTCGAGTTCGTACGCGGCTCCAACATGGAGACGTGGCTGAAGGGGCTCGGCCATCTGCCGACGCAGGCGGAGCTCGACGAGCTGTTGCCCCCACTTCTCGATGCGCTCGAGGTGGTGCACGGCGCAGGCATCCTGCATCGCGACATCAAGCCAGCGAATATCTACATCCGAGCGGCCGACCACACGCCCGTGCTGCTCGATTTCGGTGCCGCCCGCTATGCTTCCGCGGGCGACAACGCCGGTACGACCGCAGCGATCGTGTCGAAGGGGTATTCGCCGCACGAGGCCTACGCCACGGATAGCCGCCTGCAGGGGCCGTGGACCGATATCTATGGCCTCGCCGCCACGATCTATCGCGCGCTGTCGGGCTCCGCGCCGCCCGAATCGACCCTGCGCGTTCTCGAGGATCACTGCGTCCCGGCGGTCGACCTCGATCTACCCGCGAGCGGTGCCTATCGCTACGATTTCCTCGCGGCCATAGACCGCGCCCTGGCGGTGATGCCGAAGGACAGGCCGCAATCGGTCGCCGATTGGCGCCAGCAACTCCTGCCGAGTGCGTCTGCGATCGCGAGGAAGCGCGACATCAACGACGAGCCGACGACGGTGCAGGAGTGGAATCCGATTTCGGATCGCCAGCCCGGCGCGACGACGTTCGATCCGCCGAACAGGCCCGCGTGGTCGGCAACAGGAGGCGGGCGGGTCGGCCGTCCGTCCGCCAGCGCCGCCTCAGCCGAACGGTTCGGCGATGCGGTCGCGGGTGGCTCGTCCACGGGCAGCGGGTCCGCACAGCCGCGCTCGGGCGCGCGTCGTTCGACACCGCACGCCGTTAGTCATGAAAGGTCGGGGGCCGCTGCCTCGCAGGCATCTGGCGTGCGTCCAACCGGCGCGGCAATCGTGAACCGTCAGTCGCAACCGGTCGGCAACCGCACGTTCCTCATCGGCGTCGCCCTGTTCGTGGCGGGTGGCGTCGCACTCATCGGGCAGTGGTTTATTACGCGCAAGCCGAGCGCGCCCGTGGAATTTGCGGCTCCTGCGACGAATGATGGGCGCGGCATCGCCATCGATGGCAACCGACGCGAGCGCGAGGCAGAGGCAGAGGCCGCGCGCAAGCGCCTGGCCGCCGAGGCGGAGAAGAAGCGTCTCGCCGAGGAAGCAGAAAAGAAGCGCTTGGCGGAAGAAGCCGAGCAGAAGCGTCTGGCGGCCGAGGAAGCGGAGCGCCGCCGCGTTGCCGAAGAGGCCGAGCGTCAGCGCGTCGCCGCCGAGGCGGAGAAGAAGCGTCTCGCCGAGGAAGCAGAAAAGAAGCGCCTGGCGGAAGAAGCCGAGCAGAAGCGTCTGGCGGCCGAGGAAGCGGAGCGCCGCCGCGTGGCCGAAGATGCCGAGCGTCAGCGCGTCGCCGCCGAGGCTGAGAAGAAGCGCCTCGCTGACGAAGCGGAGAAAAAGCGCCTGGCGGATGAAGCTCAGCAGAAGCGTCTCGCCGCCGAGGAAGCAGAGCGTCGCCGCCTGGCTGAGGAGGCCGATCGCAAGCGTGCCGCCGCCGAGGCGGAGAAAAAACGTCTCGCCGACGAAGCGGAAAAGAAGCGTCTGGCGGAAGAGGCCGAGCAGAAGCGTCTCGCTGCTGAGGAGGCGGAGCGTCGGCGCGTTGCGGAGGATGCCGATCGCAAGCGTGCCGCCGCCGAGGCGGAGAAAAAACGTCTCGCCGACGAAGCCGAGAAGAAGCGCTTGGCGGACGAGGCCGAGCGGAAACGTCTCGCGGCTGAGGAAGCGGAGCGCCGCCGCTTTGCCGAGGAGGCTGAACGCAGGCGTGCTGCTGCTGCTGAAGCGGAGAAAAAACGCCTCGCCGATGAAGCAGAAAAGAAGCGTCTGGCGGAGGAGGCCGAACAGAAGCGTCTCGCGGCCGAGGAGGCGGAGCGGAAGGCCAAGCTGGCGCTTGATCGGACCGCCGGAGATACCGCGCGTCAGAAGGCTGGCATCGAGATCGCCGCCGCCAGCACCGACGGCGCCGCAGCCCTGGATACCCGCCAGTCCCCGCTCGCCGGCAACTACGGCTACGACGAGAGCAGCCGGCGTATCGGGTACCTCAAGAACGTGCAGGCCGCGCTGCAGTCGAGCAAATGCTACGAGGGCGAGCTGACTGGCGATGTCGATGCGACGCGCGATGCGCTTTCCGAGTTCGAGAAGCGGTACAGCGGCGACGCCATGAAGATCGACGTGGCGAGCGCTTCGTCGAGCGATTTCGAGCGGTGGCTCGGCTGGTTCTGGCGGCAGCGGAGCTTCTCTTGCTACGAGCAGGCCGATCCGCAGCAGGCCCGCCGCCGCGCGCGCGAACTCGACGCCCTGCGCCGTGCGCGCGAGGAGCAGGAGGCGCGCGAAGAGCGCCGCCGTGATCGTGAGGAGCGCAAGGCTAGGTCAAAGGCCGAGCGGTCAACGCCGAAAAAGACCGCGAGCCAGCCGTCGAAAAAGTCCGAACCGAAATCGTCCCACAAGCCGTCGAAGGCGTCATCCTACAAGCCGTCGACCAGCGGAGCAGGCAGCGACCTGCTGCGCGGAGGCCGATGACCGCCGGGTGACATTTACCCGGTCGCGGAGGGTTTGCGGGCTCTCCCAGCTCGGCAAGGCGCACCGTCCAGAGCGCGAACCGTTCTTGCGAAATCGCTATCGCGGCGCTTGTCGGTGAGGCTCGCTCGCGCCACGGAAATTTGGTGTCGTTGGCACCGCTGCGCTTCGCAGAGCGTCAACCGTGCGGCCAAAACCTGCCCCAGTCTCGCCGTCGATGCGAGCGGTCGGATAGGGAGCCGGATAGGGAAAGGGAAAAAAATGCCGACGGCCGACGTGCGCGAGCACGTCAGCCGATTTCGGGGCCAATCTCGGGGCCACCGACACTGGCTCACTACAACAATTTTGCAGTTGGGTCTTGGCCGTCAATGGCGCAGGCCGAGCAGTTCGTCGGCGTCGAGACGCGCCGTGTTCCAGGTGCGCGACGCCTGGAAGTGCACCATCTCGTCGCCGATTTCCATGACGCGAATCTCGTCGCGCCGGCCGATGCCGGGCATCACGGCGTTGACGATGCCGTTGGCGGTGGCTGCCGAGCGCACGAGCCAGAGGTTCTTGTCGAGACGGGAGTACTCGGCGGCAACGAGGCTCAGCCCTTCGGCAACGAGGCTGTAGGTTTGGCTCGGATCTTTCTGGGTATGCGCGACGACGTAGGTCTTCATGGCGGTCATCCTGGGGCGATGCGGCGGACGTGCGCCGGCAGGTGAAAAGGGGGGGAGGGCGGCGAATTTTGGAGCGGGGGAACATCGCCTCGTGTGGAGGGCCCCTGCCGGCCTCAGGTTTTGGGGGCGTGCCGGCAGGGGGTGGGGGACCACGACGAGGGAGAAGCTTACGCGACGCAGGCAACGGGGCCGGGCAGCCCCGAACAGTGGATCAGCTTGCGCGGGCGAACGGCAGCTCCGGCTCGTCCGTCTCTTCGGCCGGCTTGGGCGCCGGGAAAGCAACGACGTTGCTGGGCTTGGCCAGGGCATCGGCCGGACGGCGTTGGCGGAACCAGCGCAGGGACGTGTTGGTGAGAACGGCCTGATCGTCCACCGACTGAATCAGCAGGCCATCGTCGGCGTCCAACAGAGCGCCGAGCCGCTCGGCAAGGGCCGCCTCGCACTCGTCAGAGGTCACGTACCAGGTGCTATCGAGCGGGCGGGCCCAACGCTCGCCAGACTCCATGATGGACTGGGCGACGGCATGCTTGTTGAGGGCGGGATTGGCGAGATCGTAGGAGATCAGGAACGTGCGCATGGGGGGGCTCTCTCTGGCAACTTGGGGCGCGGGGAGAGAGACGCGGAACAAGCTCTCGGGGGCATTTCGGGGCCGAATTTCGGGGCTTTCTCTCGACTTCGGCTTCAGCTCGGAACGTAAGAAGAACATGCCACAGGACAGGCGACGTGTCTAGCCTCTGTTTCAATTTTGTTCTTTTTCAGTTCTCTTTTTGTGGGCGGCAGGGCGATTGCTGGGCGTTTCGCCGGCGGCCGACCGATAGAGCGTCCCAAGGAGCTGGGGCGTAGCCACCTTCCTCACTCGAAAAGGCCGAGCTGAGCGGCGGTGGCGTGGACGCGGGGAATGCGGCGGTAGCCGTAGCTGGTACGGTCCGCGAGTGCCGGATAGCGGCGGCGGAACTCCACTTCCGCGCGCTTGCGGCTCGCGGGGTGTCGCTCGCTCCACCACACCTCGTAAAGACGGCGCGAATCGCAGCCGTAGCGTGCGATCAACGTCTTCAACGGGATGCGAAGCCACCGTGCGATCCAGATCTCGACTGCATCGGCCTCGCTGATGCCGGAGAACGGGTGTGCGGCCAATTCCGGTGTTTCCGACTGGGTTGCGAGCAGGGCGGAGCCTGGCGCGATGCTGGGAATGGCGGACGCTGCGGACATGGACGGCACTCATCACTTGACGGCGGGAACGAAAGGCGATTTTTCGCTCGGAAAAGCAGCCAACTCAAGGCATCTCTTGCACCTGGCGCATATAGCGTCAGGAGGCATCGGCAACTCCAACATGTGGTAGCTCCCGTGATCCTGTTCCCCGCCATCGACCTCAAAGACGGCCAGTGCGTGCGACTGAAGCTCGGCGAGATGGATCAGGCGACCGTGTTCAACGACGACCCGGCGGCGCAGGCACGGGAGTTCGAGGCGCAGGGATTTTCGTATCTCCACATCGTCGATCTCAACGGTGCGTTCGAGGGGCGCCCAGTGAACGCGGCGGCGGTAGAGTCGATCCTCGGAGCGATCACAATTCCGGCTCAGCTCGGCGGCGGAATCCGCGATCTCGCGACGATCGACGCCTGGCTTTCAAAGGGTATACGCCGAGTGATCCTCGGCACGGTCGCCGTCCGCGATCCTGGGCTGGTACGTGAGGCGTGCCGGCTCTACCCGGGCCGGGTGGCCGTCGGCATCGATGCCAAGGGCGGAAAGGTCGCCGTCGAAGGCTGGGCCGAGACGAGCGAACTCACTGCGATCGATCTCGCGCGGCGGTTCGAGGACGCAGGAGTGGCCGCGATCATCTACACCGACATTGATCGCGACGGCGTTCTCAAGGGGCTCAACCTCGAGAGCACGGTCGAGCTGGCACGCGCGGTGAGCATTCCTGTCATCGCCTCGGGCGGGCTCGCCTCGATGGACGATATTCGCGCCTTGACGCGACCCGAATGCGCGCTGCTCGAAGGCGCCATCTCCGGTCGTGCGCTCTACGACGGGCGCATCGATCCCAAGGAAGCGCTGGCGGTGTTGAGCGGGAAAACTTGAGCGGCCCCAGCCGCCAGTCAAGACCGGTTGAGATGGCGGCTCTTTCCGCTTCCATCGATGTCGGTGGCACCCGAAAGGCTGGATCCGGTCGAAGTGGCGATCGCCCGCGACGTTAGAACCGGTAGCCGTAGCGCACGCCGAGCCGGTCGAGACCCTCGTTGAAGTTGGCGAACTCGCCGTTCGACATGTGCTCGAAGTAGACCGACAGGCTGTTGTGGGCATCGAGCCGCATGCCGACCTCGAACGGGATGTGAAACAGCACCGTCGATCCGAGCGCCTTGAGGTCGAGATCCTTCAGGTCTTCCTGGCCGTTGTGGACGACGACGCCAAGGCCGAGACCGAAGAAGATGCCGGCCGAGGTCTCGAACTCCCAGCGGGCGTCGAGATAGGCGCTGCTCGTGCTGTCGCCGGAGGTGACCGAGGCGCCGATGGCCGGACGGATCGCGCCGCCCAGGAACGGAAGCGCCGGCGTGAGTACCGCTTCAACGTTGAAGGCGACGGGGGCGTCCTCGACGCGGAACCCGCTCCACAGGTCCGGCACATCATGCGCGAGAACGCCGACGCGAAGCTCGCGGAACAGGCCGTTCGCGTGCGACGGCGCTGCCAAGCCGACGGCGAGGCTGGCTGCCAGGGTGCATGCGACGAGCTTGGATTTCATCAGCGTCGGTTCCAGTATCCCGCGAACGGCATTGATTAGCATGCCTCTCGCCGCCCGGCGATGGCCCGAGCCGGTACGCAATCCCTATCACTCCGCGAATGTTGCCCGGTTGCAACCCCAACGCGGCGAGGAACGTCGCGGCCGGCGGGCCTCATTGCCGGCGAGGCTTATTCCGCCGCCTGTTTCTGGCCAGACGCGACATGGAGGTAGCGCTCGGCTTCGAGTGCCGCCATGCAGCCCATGCCGGCGGCGGTTACCGCCTGCCGGTAGACCTCGTCCTTCACGTCGCCAGCGGCGTAAACGCCGGGGACAGCGGTTGCGGTCGAGTCCGGCGCGGTGACGAGGTAGCCGTTGTTCTTCATCTCGAGCTGGCCCTTGAACAGCTCCGTCGCCGGAGCATGACCGATGGCGATGAAAACGCCATCCGCGCGGCGCTCGCTGATCTCGCCCGTCTCGACGTTGCGCAGACGCACGCCTGTGACGGACTTCGGCTCCGCTGTTCCGACGATCTCCTCGATCGCGGAATCCCACACCACCTCGATCTTCGGGTTCTTGAACAAACGGTCCTGCATGATGCGCTCGGCGCGGAATTCGTTGCGGCGGTGGACCACCGTCACCTTGGTCGCAAAGTTGGTGAGGAAGATCGCCTCCTCGACGGCAGTATTGCCGCCGCCGACGACGATCACTTCCTTGCCGCGGTAGAAGAAGCCGTCGCAGGTAGCGCAGGCGGAGACGCCGTGCCCCTTGAAGTGCTCCTCCGAGGGAATGCCGAGCCAGCGTGCCTGGGCGCCGGTACAGATAATGAGCACGTCGCACGTATACATGTCGCCGGAATCGCACTCGAGGCGGAAGGGGCGGTTCTTGAGGTCTACCTTGTTGACGTGGTCGAAGACGATCTCGGTGCCGACGTGGCGCGCCTGCGCTTCCATCTGCTCCATCAGCCAAGGACCTTGGATGGGCTCGGCGAAGCCCGGGTAGTTCTCGACCTCGGTGGTGATGGTGAGCTGACCGCCCGGCTGGATGCCCTGGATCAGCAACGGCTTGAGCATCGCGCGCGCGGCATAGATCGCGGCCGTATAACCGGCTGGGCCGGAGCCGAGGACGAGCACCTTGGCGTGGCGGGCGGTCGACATGTCATCACCTCGGACGATTGCTGGCGGCGCTGGCTGAGAACCGCGAAGGGAAAAATGGAGCCGGTAAAGTGGTGGTGGCGAGCGGCCCGGTCAATGCCGGATTTTCGCTGCCGTGGCGGCACATGCGGATCGGGGTGTCAGCCCCGTGGCCCGTTCGGGCGCCGGGTCGATCTGTTGCGTTGCGGCAACGCTGCTGGTGGAAGACGGGGGAAATGCGCGCCGGCCACTCGCTCTGTCACGCATTGACGGCAATCTCGTTTAAACGCCATCGAGATTGATTCGCTTCATGATAGTTCTCAATCATGCCCGCCTGCCGAACGCCGCATTGGCGGCGCTTGGGCTCGCAATCGCGCTGAATGCAACCGAAGCCCGCCCTGCCTATGCCGGCGGGTGGGACGACCGTCCGTCTTCGGGCGGATTCGACTTTCAGCTCGGCGGCCTCGCCATCGTGAAGCCGAAGTACGAAGGCTCGAAGGAATACGAGGTCTGGGGCGTTCCTTACGTCGCCCCCGCAGGTGGCAATGGCGACGGCTTCGTCCAGTTCAAGGGTGTCGACGACCTCCGGTTCCGGTTGCTAAGTGCGAACGGGTTCGAGGCGGGGCCGGTCGTCGGCTATCGATTTGGCCGGGACCAGGATGACGCGGCCCGCCTTCAAGGCCTCGGTGACGTCGATGGCGGTCTCGTTGTCGGTGGCTATGTTGCCTACCGGCTCGGCTCGATCATGCCGTTCTTCAGCTACAACCATCAGGTCACTGGCGATGAAACGGGCGGCCTCGCGCGGGCAGGCGTCGAGCTGCGCGAGAACATGGGGCGCGGCATCACCGGTACGTTGACCGCTGGCGTCACTTGGGCCGACGGCGACTATATGGATGCCTATTTCGGTGTCTCGGCGCCGCAAGCCGCGGCATCGTCGTTCAATGCATTCAAGGCGAGCGCGGGCTTCAAGGATGTCTACATCAAGGCATCAGTGGACGTACCGCTCGACCCGCGTTGGACGCTCAAGCTGATCGGCGGTTACAGCCTCCTGCTCGGCGACGCCGCCGACAGCCCGATCAGCGAGACCGACAACCAGTGGATGAGCGGCGTCGGCCTCACCTACGCGTTCCCCGTCACGCGCTGAACCATCGAGGCTGTCTAGGGCGGCGCGTTCAGCCCGTGCTCCATGCGCGCGGCTGGCGCATGCCGGCGATCTTGCAGGCTTGGCCGACGTATCCATACGGGAACAGCCGGAACAGCAGGTCCTTGCCGCGCATGTCGAACTCGCTGGCCCGCGCATCGAGATAGCGCATGACGAAGCGCGCATCCGCCGCAACGCCGTGCTCGGCCAGGAACGTGCGCATAAACCTCACCACGTCCCAATGATCCTCTGTCATCTCGATACCGACGCGGCGCGCGATTTCGAGCGCCACCGCTTCGTTCCACTCCTGCGGATCGAACAGGAAGCCATGCTCGTCGAGGTGTATCTCGTGACCAGCGACTTCGATGGTCTCGATAACGTCGGGTCGTGTTCGCATGGCGTGTCCTGGGGGCTGTTCGCATGGCCCCCGAAGCCGCGATGCTTCGGTGCCATCAGTGACTGTCTGAGACCGCAGCATGACAGGCGTAGCGCACCGCGGCGACCGCAAAAGTGAAGCACTCCCGGACAGGGGACTTGGTTGCGATGCCGGCGATCGATAAAAGCGCCCGGCGCATGCATCTCGACCGATTGCGCACTCGCCACAGACAACCACGGGGCCGACACGGTGCCGGCCCCGCAAGTTGGATCAACAGGTGCGTTGTGTCGCGCTAGGCGGCGCGTGCGCCGGCGGCGTTGAGCACCTCGCCGCACAGTTGTTCCTGGCCTGCGTGCGAGATATCGCCGACCGAGAGCATACCCGTCATGCGCTTCTTATCGTTGATGACGGGGAGCCGCCGCACCTTGTGCTCCTCCATGATCGAGGCGGCGTCGGCGATGCTCGTGGATTCGGTGGTGAAATAGATGCCCCGGCTCATCACGTCGCGCGCGCAGGCACTGTCGAGATCGAGGCCATCGGCGAGCCCACGGCAAACGATGTCGCGGTCGGTGATCATGCCGACCAGCCTGTCGTTGTCGCCGACTGGAATAGCGCCAACGTTGTGGTCGCGCATCAGCTTGGCAACGTCACAAAGCGGGGTGCTCGGATCGACCCAGTAGACGCCCGAATGCATGGCTTGTTTGACTTGCATGACGGAACTCCTCTCGTGGATCTGGCCTGCTCAGCGCAGGCGCATCTACCGCCAGAGCCCGACGACGATGTCGCGGACTGGCGGCGTCCCTCGGGGTTTCCCATCCAACCGAATGCTTCGGTTATAGAGCGTCGGGTTCGGCTTGCCCAATCACACATGATTGCCGCGCGAACTGTCCGCGTGCGCGCAGGGCGAACTGCTCCGCGTGCGGTAGGCTGTTGCGTCAGCGGCGGTAGGCCGCTTCACGCGGTTATCGCAGACGCGCGCCGCAATCCATGCAGATGTCTGAGAGTGCGCTTCACGGCCTTGATGGATTGCGATCGCGATCCATCAAGGCCGTTCATGCTCTACGGCCTGAACGCGACGACGCGCTGGCGCTGCTCGCCGAGCTTGTCGATGCCGAGGCGCATCTCGTCGCCCGGCTTCAGCCACTGCGGCTCCTTCATGCCGAGCGCGACGCCCGGTGGCGTTCCGGTGGTAATGACGTCGCCCGCCTCGAGCACCATGAACTGCGTCACGTAGGAGAGGATGTAGGGGATCTTGAAGATCATCGTCGACGTGTTGCCCGTCTGGCGGCGCACGCCGTTGACGTCGAGCCACATGCCGAGATTGTCGACGTTGCCGACCTCTTCTGGCGTGACGAGCCAGGGACCGAGCGGGCCGAATGTTTCCGCGCACTTGCCCTTCACCCACTGTCCCGAGCGCTCGGTCTGGAAATGGCGTTCGGAGACGTCGTTGCAAATCAGGTAGCCGGCAATGTACCCCGCTGCGTCGGCCTCCTCGACGTAACGCGCGCGCTTTGAGATGACGAACGCGATCTCGACCTCCCAATCGAGCCGCTCGCCGCCCTTCGGCATCATCACGTCGTCATTGGGTCCGACGATGCAGTTGCCGATCTTGTTGAAGATCACCGGCTCGCGCGGAATCCGCAGCCCCGCCTCGGCGGCATGATCGGCATAGTTGAGGCCGATGCCGATGAAGTTGCGCACGTCGCCGACGGGTGAGCCGAGGCGCGCCGGCGCGGCGGCTGGCAACGTCGCCGGATCGAGCGCCGCGATGCGCGCCATCGTCTCGGCTCCGAGCGTGCGGCCGTCGATATCGGGAATATGAGCCGAGAGATCGCGAATGGTGCCGCTGGCGTCGATGAGACCGGGTTTTTCGGCGCCGGGTTGTCCAAATCTGACGAGCTTCATGCATCCCCCCCGTTTTGTTTTGATTGCCGGTCTGGTAGCGCCGGGCATGACGGCGTTTATAGCGCGATGCGCAACGGGTTGCGCAAACGAAAACGGGCTCGCCGCGATTGGGCGAGCCCGTGCAAGATGATTCACACTTGGTGGCGGTTCAGGCGCCGGGGCCCTGATCGAAGCCGACCTTGTCCATGATCTCGGACGCCTTCTTGCGGCTCTTGGCGATTTCGGCGAGCGGCAGCTTGTCTGCCTTGAGCTCGCCCCATGCCTTCACGCGATCGGAAACCGCGACGCCGCCCTTGAGCGGGTACTCGTTGACCTGCTCGGCGTAGATCCGTTGGCCCTCCTCGGATGCGAGGAACTCGATCAGCTTCACGCCAGCGGCTTTGTTCGGCGCGTGCTTGGCGAGGATTGCGCCCGAGATGTTGACGTGCGTGCCACGGTCGGCCGCATTCGGGAAGATGATCTTGATCGACTTCGCCCACTCGCGCTGCTCGGGCTTGTCGCTCGTCTCCATCGCGGCCATGTAGTACGTGTTGGCGATGGCAATGTCGCACTCGCCGGCGAAGATGGACTTCGCCTGATCGCGGTCGCCGCCCGCAGGCTTGCGCGCGAGATTTGCCTTCACACCCGCCGCCCAGGTCTCTGCCTTCGCCTCACCGGAGTGGGCGATGATCGAGGCGAGCAGACCGGTGTTGTAGGTGTGCTGGCCGGAGCGCGAACAGACCTTGCCCTTCCACTTCGGGTCTGCCAGTTCCTCGTACGAGATGGCGTCCTGCTTGACGCGGTCACGTGAGGCGTAGATGACGCGGGCACGCTGCGACAGGCCGATCCACTCGCCGTCCGGATCGCGGTAGTTGGCCGGGATGTTGGCCTCGATCTCGGGCGACTTCACGGACTGGGTGATGCCGCTCTCCTTGGCTTCCGAGAGCCGCGCGATATCGACCGACAGCAGCACGTCGACGGGGCTATTGGCCCCTTCCGCCTTGATGCGTTCGTTGAGTCCGTCCTTGGCGAACACGACGTTCGCCTTGATGCCCGTCTTCTGGGTGAAGGCGTCCATCAGCGGTGCGATGAGGCCTGGCTCGCGATACGAGTAGACGTTCACCTCGTCCGCGGCGAGCGCGGTGGTCGAGGTGGCTGCGAGGCCAAGGCCGAGGCTGGTGAGAGAAAGCGCGAGGAAGCGGCGCGCGCGCGGGCCGCGTGTCGTGTGCATGGTGTCCTCCACAGACCGGGGTTCAAGGCCCCGACAAGGATGATGAGCATGGCTCGTTCGAACCGGGCTAAGGAAAGTCGGCAACGGCTACGCCTGTCAAGCCGGCAATGTGGACGGGCGGAATATAGAATAATTCCAAAATAGACCTGGGTGGTCGCGGCTTCGTGCGGTGGTCTGTCCGTTCGCGGGCGCAAACCGTTGGCGGAGAGGTGAATTTGCGCGGTTCCGAAAGGCAGAGGCGGCGCACGGTCATCTGGATCGCTGGACCTGGACGCGCCAATTCGAAGCGAGCCGGTATGCTCAAAAGCGACCCCGTGCCGCATCCAGAGCCGAATTCCGAAGGCGTGTCCGACAAAAAATTCAGTCGATCGAAAGTGGCGCCGTCGCAGCGCGGCGGGCCTCGAACCCCTGGGCGACGATCCGGCCGCTGGTCGCGTCCGCGATCATCGCCAGCCGTGTGTTGTCGTTCAGGATCGGCGGGGTGAGCCAGGGGAAACCTGGGTCAAAAACGGTCGATACTCCGGCCATCCGGCACGCCCGCCCGCCGCTGTCTTCGCCCCGTGCGTGCCCGTGCCATCCGAACGCTTGCCAGTGATTGGCCGCGACCTGTGCGCCGCGATGGACGTTGGCGTCGGTCTCGCGCCGCTCGATCACGGCCGTCTCGCCGGGACCGAGCCCGGCCAGGGAAAAGATCGCTGCCGAGCTGATCGGCGTCGAGGTCAGCATGCGGCGGGCGTCGGCGAATGTCTCGGCCGTCTCGAAGACGTGTCGCAGCAGATGGGCCGGCGTGTCGTGCGGCATGGACCAGACGCGCGGGCGGCTGACCGCCCAATCCAGGTAATAGTAACCGACCGATTTGCGCATCGGTGCCTGGTTGAGCGCGGCGGCGAAGCGCCCCGGAGCGACGGCCTGAAGAACACCTGTGTAGCCGGGCCAGGTGAGTGTGGTGAAGGGACCGGCTGCGCCCTTGACCCGAGCCGCCAGGACATAACGCCCGAGGCCCTCCGTCTTCCAGTCGAGCACGCGCACCAAGCGGGCGGTGGCGCCGTCAGGCGATGGGGCGACCCGGCAGGTGCAGCCCCACTCGTAATTGACGGACAGGAAATACGCGCCGGGGCGGTCCAGCCGGCGGGCGATGCGGTCGATCTCGCCGAGATGCCGGTTGCTCCAGCGCACGAGCCAGCGGCGCGAAACGGCATCGAGTGTCTTGAGGGCCGAGCGAGGCACGCGGGCGGTCGCGGAATCGAGCAGCTGGTGGGCGCGGGCAAGCTCCCGCTCCAACGTCTCGTAACCGAAATCCGGGCCGACCTCGAGGACGGGGATCTCGGGTAGGCCCCGGGCAGCAGCGGACGGGGAGTTGACGTTTGCCCCGTCTACAGGGTGATCCAGGGCAATATCGGTCATCTCGCTACTCGTTCGGATCGGGGCGCTGCTCATCCCACACTGTGTGGTCACGCTATTTGACCACTCTATCTGGCGACGGTTAGGCGATTGACAAGCAGGGCGCGAGCCCTGATAAGAGGCGCCAACGCGTTCGGCTGCCGTCGAGCGCGCTCAATGCGCTGCCCGAGGCTTCGCCGCTGCCCATTTCTGGGGCGCGGCAACCCAAGTCTCCTCTGCAACCTGAGCCGCCGCCCACGAGGCTGGATGTCCGAGTTGTGGGGGAGCGCCGAAGGGCGCGGTCAACAGAAAGGCACAAGAGCCCATGTACGCTGTCATCAAGACGGGCGGCAAGCAGTACCGCGTCGCCAAGGACGATGTCATCACCATCGAGCGGCTTTCCGGCGATGCCGGCGCGACGCTCGAATTCGCCGAGGTCCTCATGATCGGCGGCGACGCCGGCGTGAAGGTCGGCACCCCGCTGCTTTCCGGCGCGAAGGTCACGGGCGAGCTGGTCGAGCAGACCCGCGGTCCGAAGGTCATCGCCTTCAAGAAGCGCCGCCGCAAGAACTCGCGCCGCAAGCGCGGTCACCGCCAGGACCTCACCAAGGTCCGCATCACCTCCATCGTCGGCGCCTGACCGGCAGCCCGAAGGACTGAAAGGATCTGATCCATGGCACAAAAGAAAGCTGGCGGTTCAACCAAGAACGGCCGCGACTCAGAGTCGAAGCGCCTCGGCGTAAAGCGCTACGGCGGTGAGCACGTCATTCCCGGAAACATCCTCGTCCGCCAGCGCGGCACCACGTTCCACCCCGGCGCAAACGTCGGCATGGGTACGGACCACACGATCTTCGCGAAGGTCGAAGGCTCGGTCGAGTTCGTCACCAAGCGCAACGGACGCACCTACGTCTCGGTCAAGGCTCCGGCCGAAGCGGCCGAGTAGCCTCGCCGCCATACAGGTGGCATCCGCGCGTATCACAATCGCGAAGGGGAGGCGGCGATCGTCTCCCCTTTGTCGTGCCGGCGGGGCCGCTCGCTGCAAACGTGGGAAGCGACTGCCGGACCTGAGAGCATGCCGCGGCTGATGCGACTGTTTCGAGGCGAGGGACGCCTGTTCGGGGCGGGCGGGCGACGTCTCGCCCGGCTACCGGAGATCGCGACCGAACGGCTCGTCTTGCGCCCCCTGTCGATGGCGGACGTGCGCCGTGTCGCGATCCTCGCCAGCGATTGGGGCATCGCCTCGATGACGGCGCGGATACCATTTCCATATACCGAGCGAGACGCCGCGGAATGGATCGGCGGCCTCGACGCTAGCGAAGCGGTGGCCGCGATCGAGCGAGGTGTCGAGCTGATCGGTCTCGTGGGGTACTCCCCAGCGGAGAACTGGCGGTCGGCGGAAATCGGCTACTGGATCGGCCGGCCTTACTGGGGGCAGGGGTTCGCGACGGAAGCGGCTGGTGCGATGGTCCGGCATTGTTTCGTCAAGGAGCGGTTCGAGCGTCTCACCTGCTGCCACTTTCTCGACAATCCGGCCTCGCGCCGCGTCATCGAGAAGCTCGGCTTCTGCGCGCTCGGCCAATGCTCCGCGTGGTCGGAAGCGCGCCGATGCCATGCGCCGACGCAGCGCTACGAATTGCGCGCGCCGAAGCGCTGGGATTGGAGTGGAGCATGGCCGGTGCGCCGGGGCTGACGAAGCTGCGGCCTCTTGTGTCGGACGGCAGGTTCGCGCTTGCCACCGAGCGCCTGACGCTGCGGCTCGGCGGGACCGATGACGGTGCGGCGCGGCTTTCGCTGTCGCCGGCGGGTGAGATACTGGCGCGGGCGCCCAGCCAGCAGTTGCGGCCGGACTGGCTGCGGCTCGACGTACTGCTCGGAGCGCGGCGGATCGGCGATGTCGGCCTGCTGTTCCAGGACGATGCGCCGACCGAGCTTGGCTATCGCATCGAGCCAGAGCACCGGCGCCGTGGCTATGCCGTCGAGGCGCTCCGCGCGCTCGTCGCTCTCGCCGCGGGCCCGTTCGCCGAGGCCGAGCTTGCGGCGGAGGTGGCGGAAGACAATATGCCGTCGCAGCGGACACTGCTAGCGCTCGGTTTCGCGGAATGTGGCAGCGCCGGCCAGCGATGGTCGGAGCGGCGCCGAGCCTATATCGATTATCGCCGCTATACTCTCGCGTGCGCGGGCTGATCCCGGTGATCGTCGCTGCAAGATATCGTCGCTGCAAGATTCCGGCGCGGTGCGCGCCGTAACGTTTCAAGTCTCCTGCCCCCAGGACAACGACCCCAGGACCACGAACTATGAAGTTTCTCGACCAGGCGAAGATCTACATAAAGGCCGGTGACGGCGGCAACGGCTGCGTCGGCTTCCGCCGCGAGAAGTTCATCGAGTTCGGTGGACCGGACGGTGGCGATGGCGGCAAGGGCGGCGACGTGTGGGCGGAGTGCGTCGCCAATCTCAATACGCTGATCGACTACCGCTATCAGCAGCACTTCAAGGCCAAGGGCGGCACGCCAGGCATGGGCCGCAATCGTGCCGGTCCGAATGGCGCCGACTGCGTCATCAAGGTTCCCCCCGGCACAGAAATCTATGCCGAGGACAACGAGACGCTGATCGCGGAGCTGCTTGAGCCCGGCCAGCGCGCGCGCATCGCGCGGGGCGGCAACGGCGGATTTGGCAATGCGCACTTCAAAACTTCGACCAACCAGGCGCCGACGCACGCCAACCCCGGCCTGCCGGGCGAGGAGCTGACGATCTGGCTGCGGCTGAAGCTGATCGCGGACGCTGGCCTCGTCGGTCTTCCGAACGCCGGCAAGTCGACGTTCCTTGCGTCGGTCTCGGCCGCGAAGCCGAAAATTGCCGACTACCCGTTCACCACGCTGCATCCCAACCTTGGCGTGGTCCGCGCGGGCGACGTTGATTTTGTGCTCGCCGATATTCCGGGCTTGATCGAGGGTGCGCACGACGGCGCTGGGCTCGGCACGCGCTTCCTCGGCCATGTCGAGCGCTGCCGCGTTCTGTTGCACCTCGTCGATGCGACGGAAGACGACGTGGCGGCTGCTTACCGTACCGTACGCCGTGAGCTCAGGGCTTATGGGGGCGGGCTCGACACTAAGAAAGAGATCGTCGCGCTGTCGAAGATCGACGCGTTGGACCCGGAAACGCGCGCGGAGAAGGCGGCAGCGTTGCAAAGGGCGGCGCGCAAGAAGCCGTTGTTGCTATCGGCGGTTTCACGAGAGGGGCTTGACGCTGCGCTTTTCGCGCTCGTCCGAGAAATCGATCGCAAGGCGAAGAAGGAAGCCGAGGAGCATCCGTCTCAGGACAAGCCCTGGCAACCGTAGACACGGGTGTCCGTCACCAGGGAGCATCTCAAACTTCGCTTGCACCCGTGGGAAGCGTTCACGTCTTGGTGGGCTCGAAGGCTGGGACGTCAGGCCAGAAGACGCGAGCCCGCGCGCTTATCTCGTCGGCGTCACCCGTGGTCAGCAGCGTCAAGCCGCCAGGGTTCGCGCAATCGGTGTAATGCGGCTTACGTTCGAGATAATCCTCGAGGCTATTGGCGACCACCTCGGGCTGCGAGAGGATGCGCGTCGAGGGCGCGAGGTGGCGGCGAAACAGATGCTCCACGAGTGGGAAGTGGGTGCAGCCGAGGATTGCGCGATAAGGCTGCTCGCCGTCCGTCTGCGTGAGGATGCCGTCGACGGCCTCTCGCACCAGCGCGTCGAGCTCAGCTTCCGGTGCCTCGTCCTCGATTGCCCCAGCGAGACCAGCGGACGCTTGCTGCACCACGCGCATGCGGGGGCAGCGCTTGCGGATCTCTTCGTGGAACACGCCGGAGGTAACCGTCCGAGTCGTGCCGAACACCGCGATGATGTCGGTCATGTACTTCTGCGGATATTGCGGGGTGGTGACGGCCCACGGCGTCTGCGTCGCGGCTTCGACGGTCGGCGCCACGATACCGAGAATATTGTGGCCGGGCCAGTTCGCATGCGGCAGCCACACACGTTGCAGGCGGCGCGCGGCGACGGCTGTCGCTGTATTGCAGCCGAGAAGCACGAGCTTCGCGCCGCGCTTATAGAGCGCCTCGACGCTCCGGCGCGTCAGCTCCACCACTTCGTCGGAGGGGCGGTTGCCGTACGGAACGTGAGCATGGTCGCCGAGATAGACGAATTCCAGGTGCGGAAAACGCGCGACGAGCGCGCGCAGCACCGTGAGGCCACCCAGTCCTGAATCGAATACCCCGATCATCGCCGCGTGTCTTGCCCCCCGCGCCTTGCGCCGTCAAGACTTCTAACGGTGACCAAGCCTGCACCCAGGCGAGCGAACGCCGCGGCTGCCTGAGCAACCGCGGCGCTCCCTCGACCGTTAGGCGATCAGTGGTGAGTACGGCACTTGCGCTTGCAGACCCGCAGCGGGCCGATGCCGGTGCACGATGTCCAGCAGCGGCGCTTGCCCCAGCCGTAATGATGGCCGCGGTTGTGGTGCTTGTGCCAGTGGCCGCGCTTGGAATGAACGTCGACGACCGTCGATTGCGCGGTGGAGGACATTCCCCGTGCGCTATCCAGAGGCGCCGCTTTGGCGGGGGCGACCATGCCGAGGATGACCGCGCAAGCGGCGGCGGCAATCGTAACTTTCATGTTTGTTTCCCGTTCGCTGTCTTCAGATGCTCGGACAACGCGCGAGTGAGGGATTGGTTCGCCAAAAAAGAACGGCGGCGAGACACAGCCTCGCCGCCGTGACAATTTTCGAGGCCCCGCTCTTTCGAGCAAGCGGCTCAATCCAGCGCCTACTCCGCAGCCGCGGGAGGCGCGCCGGCCTCGAGCTCCTTGAGCGAAGAAAGGCTCGGCATGGCGATGGTATTGTAGCCGCAGTCGACGAAATGGACCTCGCCCGTCACAGCGCCCGACAGCGGAGAGAGGAGATAGAGCCCGGCGCCGCCAACCTCGTCGAGCGAGGGCGTGCGCTTCAGCGGCGAATGCTCTTTCTGGAAGTTGAAGATGACGCGCGCATCCGAGACGCCGGCGCCCGAAAGTGTGCGCATCGGGCCGGCGGAGAGCGCGTTGACGCGAATGCCCTGCGGGCCGAGATCGGCAGCGAGATAACGCACGGATGCCTCGAGCGCGGCCTTGGCGACACCCATGACGTTGTAAGACGGGACCGAGCGCGTCGCGCCGCCGTAGGTGAGGGTCAGCAGCGAGCCGCCGTTCTTCATCAGCGGCTGGGCGCGCTTCGCCACCTCGGTGAACGAGAAGCACGAGATGACCATGGTGTTGGAGAAGTTCTCGCGCGTCGTGTTGACGTAGCGTCCGACCAGCTCACGCGGGTCGGAGTAGGCGAGTGCGTGGACGACGAAATCGAGACCGCCCCACTCGTCCTCGACACGCTTGAACACGCGATCGACGCTTTCGGGATCGAGCACGTTGCAAGGCTCGACGATGTCGGAACCGACCGATTTAGCCAGGGGCAGCGCGCGGCGCCCGAATGCCTCATCCTGGTAGGTGAAGGCGAGCTTGGCGCCATGGCCAGCAACCGCGCGGGCGATGCCCCAGGCGATCGAGCGCTCGTTGGCGACACCCATGATGATGCCACGCATGCCGGCCATCATTGGCCCGGGTTTGTTGATGTCGATCTCGGCCATCGGAGCCCTCGCTCGCGCGTTCGTCGCGCGTCCATTGATTTCGAACCAGCCGCCGCCGTTGCGATACGGTTTCATTGTCGAGACATCCTTGTAGAGCCGTAACGGCTCTAAGTAATGCCGCGACGTGACAGAATTTTTAATCAGCCCTCGTAGCGGCGGAGCACGAGAGTTGCATTGGTGCCGCCGAAACCGAAGCTGTTCGACATGACACAGTTAAGCCCTGCATTGTCGATCCTGGACCTCACGATCGGCATGTCGGCGAACGCGGGATCCAATTCCTCGATGTTGGCGCTTTCGCACACGAAATCGCCCTGCATCATCAGCAAGGAGAAAATCGCCTCCTGCGCGCCGATGGCGCCGAGCGAATGGCCGGAGAGCGACTTCGTGGCCGAAATCCTTGGCGAATCCGCGCCGAAGACCTCGCGAATGGCCTCGATTTCCTTGGCGTCACCCACGGGCGTGCCGGTGCCGTGCGGATTGATGTAGTCGATCTTGCCGACGCCCTTGCCGTCCAATCCTTTCATTGCCAGCCGCATGCAGCGCACCGCGCCCTCGCCGGACGGAGCCACCATGTCGAAGCCGTCCGAGGTGGCACCGTAGCCGACCACCTCGCCGTAGATCTTGGCGCCGCGCGCCTTGGCATGCTCCAGCTCCTCGAGCACCAGCACGCCGGCACCACCGGCGATCACGAAGCCGTCGCGGTTCTTGTCGTAGGCGCGGCTCGCTGTCGCAGGCCTGTCGTTATAACGCGAGGACATCGCCCCCATCGCGTCGAACAGGTTGGAGAGCGTCCAGTCGAGGTCCTCGCAGCCGCCGGCGAAGACGATGTCCTGTTTGCCCCACTGGATAAGCTCGGCAGCATTGCCGATGCAATGCGCGCTGGTGGCGCAGGCGGACGAGATCGAATAGTTGGTGCCCTTGATCTGGAACGACGTGGCGAGCGCGGCGGACGGGCCCGAGCACATCGCCTTCGGCACCTCGAACGGCCCGATCTTTTTCGGCCCGCCGGATTTCAGCGTGACGTCCGCGGCATCGACGATGGCGCGGGTGGACGGGCCGCCCGCTCCCATGACGATACCCGTGCGCTCGTCGACGACGTCCTTCGGGTCGAGACCGGCATCGCGGATCGCCTGATCCATCGCGATCCAGTTCCAGCCGACGCCGGTATCCATGAAGCGCTTCGGCTTTCGCGGCACCATGGCCGCCCAGTCGAGCTTCGGCTCGCCATGTACCTGGCATTTGAAGCCGAGCTCGGCATACTTGTCGGCGCGTGTGATGCCGGAGCGCGCCTCGCGCAACGAGGCGACGACTTCCTGCGAGGTGTTGCCGATCGAGGAGACGATCCCCATGCCGGTGACGACGACGCGCCTCATTCCCTGTTACCCCTTTCAACCGCGTCCCGGGCAAGGGCGCCGGGACGTGTGAGCCTCGCCTGCGGAGGCGTGATGTCTCTGGTGAAGCTCAGTCTCTGTCTTATAGAGACTGCGGCGCGGGCGCGCCATTACCGCGGGTTACAATCTGTTGCGCCTGAGAAGCTCCGGCAGGGCCCGACATGCGGGTTCCGCGCTCCGGTTCAGGATCTGGTATTAGGCCCCGGTCGGCTGGCCTGCTTCGAACAGGCCGACGCGCAGATCGGTGGTGGTGTAGATCACCTCGCCGTCAGCTTTCAGCGCGCCGTCAGCGATGGCGAGTTTCAGCTTGCGCAGGATCACCCGCTTCATGTCGACGACGTATTCCACCTTCTTCGTGGTCTTCAGAACCATGTTGGTGAACTTCACCTCGCCAACGCCGAGCGCACGGCCCCGGCCCGGGGCACCGAGCCAGCCGAGATAGAATCCGGTGAGCTGCCAGAGGGCGTCGAGGCCGAGGCAGCCCGGCATCACCGGGTCCCCCTCGAAGTGGCAATCGAAGAACCAGTCCAGACGCGGATTGCCGGCGACATTGAGCTCCGCCACGATTTGCCCCTTGCCGTGCGCGCCGCCGGTTTCGGAGATGTGCGAAATCCGGTCGAACATCAGCATCGGCGGGAGCGGAAGCTGCGCGTTGCCAGGGCCGAACAGGCGGCCGTGGCCGCATTCCAGCAGATCCGCGAATTCGAAGCTCGAGCGCCGCTCAGTCATAGGCCGTTCCAGTTCCCCTTGCGCCCGGTCCTGGTGGCCGGGTTCCCTCGCAATTGATACCCGCTCCTGCCCCTGCCCGGCAGGCCCCCAGCGGATTTCCCGGCCGCGGCGGCAGGAAAAACGCCGCCGGGATGCATCGGGCTAACGTTCAAAAGGTAAAGGCGGCCAGCGTCAAGAAGGATCGTCAAACGGTTGACCGCCCGGTGGCGCCGTTGCAGGCGAGGTATTGAAGCCCTATAGTAATTCCATGACGGTGAGCCTTCGCCGCATCGCGCCCCTTGTGGAAAGTGGGTGCGGGATTGCGGCGCATTGGCGCGGCTGGCGCTCTCCGCAACGCCTGTTTGGCGCGCGAGGCGTGGAGAGAAACGATTCGAACGAGCCAATGAACGAGCGACACGAGACACCCGAGCCCGAGACACCCGAGCCGATGAGCGAGACGCGACTGACGGAGCTTCTGCGCCGCGCGGGCCTGCGTCCCACCCGCCAGCGGCTGGCGCTCGGCCAGCTCCTGTTCGGTTCGGGCGACCGGCACGTCTCGGCGGAGGCGCTTCACGCAGAGGTGGAAGCGGCTGGCGAGAGCGTTTCACTCGCGACCGTCTACAACACGCTCCACCAGTTCAAGCGGGCTGGTCTGGTGCGAGAACTCGCGATCGACGGATCGCGCGCCTATTTCGATACCAACGTCTCGAACCACAACCATTTTTTCATCGAAGATGCTGGCGAGCTGATGGACATCGACAGCGGCAGCATCCGCGTCGATGGCTTGCCCGAGCCGCCAGAAGGCATGCGCATCAGCCACATCGATGTGGTGGTGCGGCTGGTGAAGGCTTAGGCCGCGCGTCTGGCTGCCTCTCAACGCTCCGCGCTTTTGAACGCGTTGCCGGCCCGGCGCGTGCGCTGGACGAAGAGCAGCCGGCAACGTCCGTTTCAAAAAAGTATTCCACCCTTCAGACGGCCGGCGGGCGTATCAGGCCGCGACGGCGGCCCGGCGCGTGCGCCGGACGAAGCGGCCTAAAGGCCGCTTCAAAAATCACGACGTCGGCCTTCGGCACTCTTCATCAGGCGGCAGCGGGTCGCACGCGGGATCGCGCACACACTGCGACAGCGATTTGCGCAGCTCGTGCGATTCGACACCGTCCATCGCGCCCTGAAACAGCCCCTGCGCTTCGAGCCCGCATTGGTAGAGTTTAACAAGCCTCTCGCCGCCAAAGCGCATGGCGAGCAGATAGTCGGACAGCGCCTGCTGAATCCGGCCTTGCACCTGATGCAGGTGCGCGCGGGTATCGAAGGCGTGCGCGCTCCACGGCGCGATTTTCAGCGCCCGCTCGACGTCCGCCATGCCCTCGTCGTATCGCCCGGTCCTGAACAGAGCCCAGGCCCGGTTGTTGAGCGCGACGTCGAACTCGGGTCGCAGCTTGATGGCTACGTCGTAGTCGCGCAGCGCTTCGGGGAAGCGGGCCTGCAATGAGAAGGCGAGGGCGCGCAGCGCGTGTGCCAGGGCCCGTTCGCCGACCGAAAGCTCCTTGCCGCTGTCGAGCAGAGCGGTGCACCCGGTGATGCGTCGCGCGTTGTCCTCGCTGAAGCAGTCGGTGGCGGGATCGTTCGCCATGGTATCGGCCCGGCCGGGCATTGGCACGGTGAGCAGAGCGAGCGACAACGCGACACCGGCAAGGGCGCGCTTTGGGCACGAACGATGGAGGCTCAGGCGCAAGTGTCGGGGCATCGGCATTCCTCTCCGCCTCTAGCTGTCCACCCTCATCGCGGCGCTTTCGCGACGGCGACGAAAGGCGAGCAGCGCAGCCGGCTTCGCGCCGTCGCACTGTTCGAAGATCTCGGTGCAAGGCTTAAGGCAACGGCAACCGACCGTCCCACACGGCCCCGGCTCGGACAGAGCCTTAGAAGTATTGGACGCTAGTGCCGACCGTCAATGCGGGAGCCTACTGCGGCCGGGCGGCATCGGGCTGGGGAGAGGGCGCGGCGATCGCGGCGGAGCCCTCCAGGCGGTCGAGGTCGGCTTTGGCTTCCGCCGAGCCGAGCATGATTGCCCGCCGGTAAAGTCGTCGCGCCTGCTCGGCATCCGGCTGGACGTCAGGGAATGCCACGCTGGAAAGGTAGGTGGGGTCCATCGAGCGGGCGTCCGCGAGTGTCGCCTCACCCGGGGCGGAGGACCGCGCCAACTCGAAACGCTCGCGGGCCTTTTTCACGAAGCCGGCGCGAAGCAGGCGATAGCCGTCCGCGATCTCCTTGCGTGCTGCCGGATCGGGCGCAGGTTGACCGCGCTGGGCCTCGTCTGCCGCCGAGGGCGCGACAGGCTGCGGCGCGGCCGCCGGCTTGGCCGCCGGAACAGGCGCTGCGTTCGCAGGGGTTGCGAGCGCGGATGTGGTGACAGGCCCGGCGGGCGGCGGTGCCGCGGCGTTCGCGGGCGGAGCGGCGGGTGGCGGCGTCACTGAAGGCGGAATAGCTGGCGGCTCGGCCGGTGCGGGAGCCTTGGCGATGGTCGTGGCCGGAAGTGCCTTGTCCTTTACCGCTTCCTTTGAGGCTTGTGTACGGGGTGGATCAGAACGCTGAAGGCGCGGCGAGGTTGCCGCCAATTCGCTCGGCTCGGATCGGCTGCGGCGCTCACGCTTGGATTCGGTTTCGGCCTTCGCCTGGCGTGTGCGCGTCTTCGACGAGGCGACCCGTCGCGGCTTTTCCGCTCCCCGGTGCGGGCGGTACGCCTGCTCGGCGCGGTAAATCTCTTCGCGGTGATCGTAGCCTGGGGAAGCGCAGCCGGTGGCGGCGAGCGCGGCAAAGCTGGCGCTGAGCAGGAGAGAGGGAACGCGCACGGATCGCTCCAGGGTTGCGAGCGACACCCCCGGCCGCCGTCGCGACGGCGCGGAGGACCTCGGATCTCGGATCACAACTCGGTGACGGAAAAACCCGCCGGCAATGTGATCCGGGTAAGGCGAAGTGATGGCGTGGTTGGGTGCCACTGCAAGTTGCATGCGACCCAACGCCCGGGCCGGCAAAGTCGACCCGGCGGAGGCTGTCCTTTTCGCGGCGCCAGCGCTATAGACGCTCTGGCCAGATCAACTGAAATCTGGGCCGAGTAAGATACAAGGATGATTCTGATGCGAGTTATGAAATTTGCTGCTGTCGCCGGCGCGCTCGTCGCCGGTCTTTCGATCGCCGTTGCCGACGCCGACGCCGGCCATCGCGCGAAGGCTGCCGTGAAGAAGGCCGACGTTTGCCCGGCGCTCACCGTGATCGATCCCGACGCTGACGGCAAGATGACGCTGCTCGAGGCGCTGCGCGCTGGCAAGAAGACCTTCCGCAAGCTCAACAAGGACCGCGACATCACCCTCGAGCTCGCCGAGCTCGGCGGTCGCATGTCGCCGGAAGCTTTCGCGAAGGCCGACCTCGACAAGCGCGGCAAGCTGTGGCTCGGCGAGTATTTGCACGAGGTCAAGGTGCGCTTCATGGCCGCCAATCCCGACAAGGACCGCAGCATCGAGTGCAGCGAGCTCTATTCGAAGAAGGGTAAGCTTCTCGCCCGCCTTCTGTACTGATCGGTCCTGCGCCTCGCGCGCAGCCGAGATCGACTCCGAACGGCGTGACGACCTCCGTCACGCCGTTTGCGTTTGCGGGAAACGCAGCGTGCGGGCGCAGCGAGCTACTTCACGGCTGGTGTCTTCGGCTCGAAGCGGCAGATGTCCGCGATCGGGCAACGGTAGCATTCGGGCTTGCGCGCCTTGCAGAGATAGCGCCCGTGCAGGATCAGCCAATGGTGGGCGGGAACACCATGCTGGGGCGGAATGACTCGCTCGAGATCCTTCTCAACCGCGGCCGGCGTCTTGCCGCTCGATAGGCCGATACGGTGCGCGACCCGGAAGACGTGTGTGTCGACTGCCATCGTCGGCTGACCGAAGGCCACGTTCATCACGACGTTCGCGGTTTTGCGGCCGACGCCGGGCAGCGTTTCGAGCACGTCGCGATCCGCCGGCACCGCGCCGCCGAATTCATCCACCAGCCGGCGGCAGAGTGCCATGACGTGTTTGGCCTTGTTGCGGTAGAGGCCGATGGTCTTAATGTGCTCGCGCAGGGCGTCCTCGCCGAGATCGAGGATCGCCTGGGGCGTATCGGCGACGCGGAACAGGCCGCGCGTCGCTTTGTTGACCCCGGCGTCCGTCGCCTGCGCCGAAAGCACGACGGCGACGAGCAGCGTGAACGGGCTCGAATGCTCCAGCTCGCCCTTGGGGTTCGGCTCGATATCGTGGAACCGGCGGAAAATCTCGGCGCATTCCGCCTTGGACAGTGGCTTGGCGCGCTGCGTTGCTCCACGCGCCTTCACATTGGCTTTGGCCTTGGTCTCTGCTGCTCCAACGCCGCTGGCCTTGGGAGCGCGTGCTGAGGGAGAAGGGGGCGCGACTGCGCGCTTGCGTGCTCTCGAGGCGGGTGCGGCGTCGGGCACTTGTCCCGGGGCCCGCTTTTTCGTTACCATATCTGATCTCTGTCAAAACGCTCGAGACTTGGCCCAGGATGAACGAACCCGTTCGTGTACCGCTGCCAGAAAATTCCACCCGCTGGGTCCTGACGACCCACCGCTCGCTCACGCCGCGCGGATTCATCATCCTGATGTCCCTGCTCGCCCTGGTGAGCTTCGTCGCCGGGACCGTGTTTCTCATCATCGGAGCCTGGCCGGTGTTCGGCTTCTTCGGGCTCGACGTGCTGCTAATCTACATTGCGTTCAAGCTCAACTACCGGTCCGGCCGTGAGTACGAGATGGTCGAGCTGGCGCCAAGCCTGCTGACGCTGACACACGTCGCGCCGTCAGGGCGGTCGAGGCGGTTCGAGTTCAATCCATATTGGGTCCGCGTCTTGCTCTCGGAGCGATTGGACGGCCACAACGCCCTGGCGCTGGGCTCGCATGGCGAGGTGTTCCCTTTCGCCCGCTTCTTGACCGACGACGAGCGCCGAGAGTTCGCCGATGTGCTCAAGCAGGCGCTGTCTACCGCGCGGGCTACTCGCATCTCATAAGGCCGGTCCGGTGCGGCTCCCGCGAGCATAACCTCGCAATCGGATTTTTCGCAGGGGACGAGCGTTCCAAGAAATCGCTCGCAAGGCCGAGAGATGGTGCGCTTTCGTATCGAGCGATCGCACCCCAGAAGCAATGCCCCTCAAAAACGATGAAGCGCGGCAGAGCCGGAAGCGCACGTGCGCTCGGCGGGTCTGCCGCGCCTGGAGGCAGGGTACGCTCAACCCGATCCGCTGCCACACGACGACTATGGCTGACGATTGATTGATAATTGGTTTGGAACGGCGCGGCCGGTGCGAACCGCGTGAGTTTTAGCGAGGCTTCAGCAGCAGCCCCATCAGCGGCACGCTCAATGCGCGCGGCAGAACTCGCAAGACCCACGACGCCAGCCAGTAGTGGACGCCGGGTACGACGGCGCGTCGCCGCAGCCGGTAGGCCCAGTAAACCGAGAACGCCACGCGCTCCGGCGACATCGACGGCATCAACAGGCGATAGAAGGCATTGGTGGCGTGCATCGTCGCGTGGATGCCTGTGCGCACGGGGCCGGGCGAAACCACCGCAATGTGTACCCCGTGGCTCGCCAGCTCGGATGCAAGCGCCTCGGACAGCGATTGCACGTAGGCTTTGCTGGCGTAATAGACGGCCTGGTTCGGCCCTGGGACGTAGCCGCCGACCGAGCCGATGTTGATGATCGTGCCGTGGCCGCGTTTCGCCATTGCCCGAGCATGGTGGCGCGTCAGTCGTGTGAGCGCGGCAACATTGAGTGCGACGATCCGCTCGACGGTTTCCTCGCCCTGCTCGATCAGCGGTCCACCGGCACCGCATCCGGCATTGTTGATGAATATCTCGGCGTGGAGCCCGTGCGCGGCGAGGTGGCGGTCGATCTCTTCGGCGGCGCCCGCAGCCGTTACGTCGAGGGGGAGCGTGAGTGCGCGTGCGCCCTCGCGGCGCGGCATACCGGCCAGCGCTTCCTCGAGCCGGTCGGCGTTGCGGGCGACGAGAAGTGCGCTATGGCCATGGGCGATGAAGCGTTGGGCGATGGCGCGGCCGATGCCCTCTGACGCGCCAGTCACGACGACCGCACCGCGCGTGCCGGCATTCGACGGGGCATGATCCGATGACGCCGACATAACACTCCCGATCGCGCGGTTCTCTATTCGGCGCAACGTGCACGGCGGGACTTGCCGCCCCGTTTGCCGCCAGCATTGCCCCTTGACCCGACCCCGTCGAATTCTGATTGTGTCCGCCCGCGATACCATCAGACAAGGACACAATGCAGACGGTCAACGATTGGGACGGCGCGGTGGCTCCAAGCCTCGAGATCCTCGAGCGGCTGGCGGCCGAAGCTTGGGAACGGCTGCCGAGGGAGTTTCGCCAGGTTTGCGGTGACGTCGTCATCAGGATCGAGGACTTCGCCACGGACGAGGCGCTCGACAGCGTCGAGGTCGAGGACCCGTTCGAGCTCATGGGCCTCTATCAGGGTGTCAGCCTCGATCGCAAGAGCACCGGAGACATGCCGCGCGAGCCCGATATGGTGTTTCTTTACCGCCGGGCCATATTGGACTACTGGGCCGAGGCGGGAGACGAGGCCCTGGGCGATATCGTGACCCATGTCCTCGTTCACGAGATCGGCCATCATTTCGGCCTCTCGGACGAGGATATGGAGCGCATCGAGGCCGAGGCGAACTCCTAGCAACGGTTACGGGGCTGACGATTGCGGTGATCGTGAGTGCGCAGCAAACGGAAATGCTCGGTCACGAGCATTTGCGCTGTACGAGCGAGGGTCTCAAGGAGCTGTGTGGCATTGCCGCGACGCGGGCAAGTTGGCATGGGGCCACACTTGCGATCAGTCTCGAAACGGGCAAAACTACTCCGACGACATGATGCGCCGGAGCATGACCGAATCGGGCATGCTGCTGCCGAATTATTCGTGACGAAAGCGGGATTTCACGATGGCGATGGGGGCCGGTGGGAACTGGATGCAGTGGCGCGTCATGCCAGCGCTCGCATTCGCGGTGGCGTGGGCGGCACCCGCGCTGGCGGATCAGCCGCCGACGCCATCGGAGTACATGGAGCACGTTGGCGGCGACGCTTCGCTCGTCGATGCGGGCGCGCTGAAGCTCGATGGCCGCCGCCAGGTGTGCGGCCATCGCCCGACGGTGCTCGACAATAAGCTCGACGATTACGCGGCCGCTTATCCGGGCTTCCTCATCCTCAACCCGCGCCTGCTGTCGAAGGTTTCCACGCCCGTGAAGCAGTGGATCTACGCGCACGAGTGCGGCCACCAGTTCCGCGGTCCCGATGAGGAAACCGCGGATTGCTTCGCCGTTCAGCGTGGCCGTCGCCAGGGCTGGCTGACCGCCGAGGGGCTTGAGGACGTCTGCAACTTCATCGCTCCCGCCAAGGGCGACTCGATGCACCTGTCGGGTTCGCATCGCTGCGAGTACATGCGGCGTTGCTACGCCGATCCGAACATCCGCTGAGCAAGGTATCTCGGTCTTTGCCGCGGGGCTGTTGGGCTTCGCTGCATGGCCGGAGGTCGGCCGCGGCGCATCGCAATCAGGGCTCGAGCTCGGTATCCCAGTAGAGATAATCGAGCCAGCTATCGTGCAGGTAGTTGGGCGGGAACTGGCGGCCATTGCGGTGCAGTTCGAAGACCGTGGGCCGGTCAGGCGCCTGCATCGGCATCATCCCCGCGACGCTCGGCAACATGTTACCCTTCGCGAGATTGCACGGCGCGCAGGCCGTGACGACGTTGTCCCAACGCGTCATGCCGCCGCGTGAACGCGGGATCACGTGATCGAACGTCAGATCCTCACGGCAACCGCAGTATTGGCAGGTGAAGCGGTCGCGAAGGAACACGTTGAACCGCGTGAATGCGGGATAGAGCGCGGGCTTCACGAACGTCTTCAGCGAGACGACGCTCGGCAGGCGCATCTCGAACGTCGGGCTGTGAACGCAGCGGTCGTATTCGGAGACGATGTTGACGCGGTCGAGGAATACGGCCTTGACCGCATCCTGCCAACTCCAGAGCGACAACGGATAGTAGCTCAGAGGCCGGAAGTCGGCATTTAGAACCAAGGCCGGAAACGTATCCGGCATAGCAGCGTGTGCGACCACGATCCTGCTTCCTGTCCGGTTCCCGCAATCGAATCGCAGCGGCACTGCGATACGGCGAGCGGGATACTAGCTGCGCGTGACACGTCTGTGAAGCCACCCGTCCGTCGAAGCGAACAGCAATAAAATCAGCTCGTTACGTCTGACCTTGATCTGCTCGTCACGTCTTCTGTTGCGGCGCGGCACCGCGGCGGAGCGCATAATTGGCCCAAATCAGACGCGCCGCCACGCCGCGCCAGGGGCGCCAGCGCTCCGCGATTTGTTCGAGCTCCGAGGCGCTCACACGCTTGCCGAGATCGAGCGCTTCCGCGACGCCGACTTGAAGGGCGAGGTCTCCCGCCGCCCAGGCGTCGCACCTTCCCAGGCAGAACATGACGTAGATATCGGCGGTCCATGGTCCGATTCCAGATACGCTGGTCAACGCGGCACGGATCGACTCGTCGCTGCTCTCATTCAACGCATGGAACGAGATCGCTCCCGAAGCGACGGCCTGAGCCGTCGCATGCAGCGTCTTGATCTTCGCGCGGCTGAGCCCGAACGCAGCGAGCTGCTCCGGGCTCGAAGCAAGGATGCGTTCCGGCGTCACCGAGGTGAGGCCCGTCTCGACGCGCGACCAGATCGCAGCGGCACTTGCGATCGATAGCTGTTGCCCTGTCACGATGCGCGCGAGGCCAGCGAAATCGGCAGGGTATCGGCGGAGTGGCGGCTCACCGGTTCTGTCGTGGATGTGTCGCATCACCGGGCACGCCTTGCGCAGGTAGCGAATCCCGCGGCGGATATCCTTCATATCGACAATGATCGCCGAAGAACTCACGCGCCTGTTGACCTGTTTTTACTTTCACTCTGCCGGTGGTGGGCGTAGCCTTGCGCCATCATAAATCTGCTGCGGTCGTCCGGTCACGTGAAGTGCGCATGCGACGCCGTCTGTTGCGTGGAGGTCGTCATGCGCCGCTTCATCGCAATGCTTGTCATTCTCGGCAGCGCCGCTCTTGGCGCGACGGCAGTGCCGACCGCCCATTCGGCACCGCGCGCGGGTGAATGGCAGGACTACACGCATCCGAGCCTGCAGTTCGGCTTCACATATCCTTCGGACGTGTTCCGTCCCGATCCCGGCGCCAATCTCGACAACGGTCTCGCGCTGCTGAGCACAGACGGGCGGGCGCGGCTGCTGATCGGCGCGTTCGATAACGACGAGTCGACGTCTCTCGACGACTATCGCAAGCTCATCCTCGACAAGAGCTACAAGGACGCCACGTTCGACTATGCGCCCGTGCGCAAGAGCTGGTTCATCCTGTCGGGCGAGCGCAACGGTTGGATGTTCTACGAACGCGTGCATCTGACCTGCGAGGGCCGCCGCATCACGAGCTGGGCTATGGTCTATCCGGTTGCGGAGCGCGGCTACTACGACCGCATCGTCGAACGCATAGCGCCGACTTTTCGGCCGAGCCAAGGCGCTGCCGCCGGCTGCTGATGGTGATGCATGACATGGCCGGGCCACCGGCGGGCAGACGATGACGACCGTACCGTTCGCGCCGCACCCGACGACGGAAGGTTTCGTCACGCGGTTCGCGCCGAGCCCGAACGGCGATCTCCATCTTGGCCATGTTCTCTCGGCCATCACCGGTCACGAGATGGCGCGGCGCCGGGACGGACGTTTTCTCGTGCGCATCGAGGACATCGATGTCGCCCGAACACGCGAGGCCCACGTTGCCTCAATTCTCGACGATCTGGCGTGGATAGGCCTCACGTGGGAGCAGCCTGTTCTGCGCCAGTCGCACCATTTTCGTGACTACGCGGAGGCGGCGCGACGATTGCGCCACATGGGGCTTCTCTATCCCTGCTTCGCGACGCGCGGCGAGATCATCCAGGCAGTGGCGGCAGAGGTCGCGCGTGGTCGCGGCTGGACGAGCGACCCAGACGGGGCGCCGCTCTATCCCGGGCTATCGCGTGCGATCGGGGCAGACGAAGCGGCGGAGCGCATCCGTCTCGGAGAGCCCCACGCTTGGCGCCTCGATATGGAAAAGGCTCTCGTCGAATGCCGGCGCCGCCTTAGTGGTGAACCTCTGACGTTCGTCGAGATCGATGCGGAGGGGCGCGAGGCGGTCGTGCCGGCCTGCCCCGAGCGCTGGGGCGATGCGGTGATCGTGCGCAAGGACATCCCGGCGAGCTATCACCTCGCCGTCGTGATCGACGACGCGCGCCAGGGCGTGACCGTGGTGACGCGCGGCCGCGACCTCTATGCGGCGACGGATCTGCACCGGCTCTTGCAGGTTCTTCTCGGTCTCGCCGAGCCGCGGTACCACCATCATCGGCTGTTACTGGGAGCGGACGGGCGCAAGTTGTCAAAGAGTGCGGGATCGATGTCGTTGCGGTCGCTCCGGCAGGGGGGGATGACGGCTGCGGAGGTTTGCCAGGAGATCGGAATAGAGCGGCTCGGTGTTACCGGGCTGCGCCGCTGATTTGCCACGAAAGACGACTCAAATCTTCAGACGGCGAAGAAGGTCATTGTTTTACTGATGAATTCTGGCATCCTCGTTGCGTTGAAAACGGTTTCGCCCGGCCTGCTTTGGCCGGTGGCGGTGGACAGATGAAGAAACAGGCACATCGCAAGCACCATGCGAAGCCGCGGCGCAAGCCGTCGCGGCCCGTCGCGGTGCCGTCGCGCGGTGGGCGAAGGCAGGCCTTCGGCAGTGCCCGGCGGGCGCATGCAACATGGGGCCAGGCCGCCGGGCGGATCACTGCCTTGGCTGGCGACATGAACGCCTGGACCAGGGCAGCGGGCGATCTATTCGGTAGTTTTGGCCGCCGCGCGGTGCGCAGGATGCCGAGCGTCGCAGCGGTCGCGGCTGGCTATTCCCGCGACGACCGCGATGCTCTCGCGCTGCTGCTGATGCCGTTCGTGCTGCTCGCGGCCGCCATTGCGCTGAGCTCGGGTATCCACTTCGAGAAGAAACTCCGCTCGGTTCTCGCAGAGCGCGCACCAGCCTCTTTACCGTCGCGCGCCGCCGAACGCGCTTTACAGCCAAACACCGAGCCGCCGGCCGTGATCGCGGCCCGCCCGGGGGCGGCAGAGATCGCCGCCGCGCGGCCCGAGCCGGCGCCATCCGTCGCGCCGATGACTGATGGAGCCCGGGTCGCTGCTGCGCCGCCGGTTGAGGTGCGGGGAGTCGATGCGAGTACGCCTGGCGCCGACTTGGCGTCCGATACGGCAGGCGTAACGGCAGGTGTGCCGATCGTCGCGAATGCGGCGCCGCCAACAGCAATCGACGCATCGAAATTGCCAACTTCGACGACTTCGGCTGCGCCGCCCGCAGAGCGGGTGGCCGCCATCGACGCGACCATCCCGCCGGAAGGGCTGATCTCCGAGCGCGAGGAACCCTCGGCGATACCGGCGCCAGCAATTCCTCCGTCAGCGACGTTGGCCGATCCCGCCGCCGGAAACCTCGGCGGACCGGCAGGTTCCGTCAACGCCGCCATCAGCGATCCGCGTTGCATCGTGGCGGCCCCGGCGCTCGCCAGCGTGGCCGTGCCCGCCAACCTGCCGTCGAATATCGCTGGCTTCGAATTCGGTCGCCGGTTGGCAGCGGCAGCCATGAGCCAGCTCGATCAGTTCACGATCTACAACGATGCCTACCGGCGGATTTCCTATCCTGGGGGCGACGTTTCGGGCCTTTACGGCGTCTGCACGGACGTGGTGATCCGCGCCTATCGCGCGCTCGGCGTCGATCTCCAAGTGGCGGTTCAGCGCGCACGCGTCGGCTCGGGCGATACCAATATCGATCACCGGCGAACGGAGACGTTGCGCCGCTTCTTCGTTCGCGCCGGCCAGAGTCTGCCGGTGACCTCGTATGGCGAGGATTACGAGCCCGGCGACATCGTCACTTACGATCGCCCGCAGAACTCGGGGTCACGCTCTCACATCGCGGTGGTATCTGACCGCATCGGCCCATCGGGCGCGCCGATGATCGTGCACAACAGGGGCTGGGGACCGCAGCTCGAGGACGGTTTGTTCGTCGATCGCATCACCGGCCATTACCGCTACGATGGCCACCCGCCTATCCGGCAGGCCGGAGCGGATACCGCGGCCGCACAGTCGCCGCAGCTCGGGAGCACGGCCGGATTTACCCGCACGCAGCGCCCACTGCTGGCACCTGCCAAGGCACGGCGTGAACACCGCAGCGCGCCGGCGCGGCACACTTCGGCCCGGCAAGCGGTGCCCGGCGGCGCCCAGGCGAATTCCCAGCGCACGGCAATGCAGCAGTCCCTTGCCGGTGCCAACATGGCGACGCTTTCCCCGGCGCAGCGTAAGACACTTCAGCACTGAGGCTGGAAAGCGCACGGTAGCCGCCGCACTTGCGGCCAACGCACGTGGTCAACTTGTGCTCCTCGGCCGCACAAGGGACCAGCCATATTCATGACGCACGTAATTCGCATCGCAAAAGGGTTCCTCGCACATCTTTTGCTCGCATCGTTTCTAATTGGCGGTTCGGATGCCGCGTCAGGGGATTCTAAATCGGATTTCGGGGAGCGGCTGGTGGCGGCGGCGCGCAAGCAAACCTGGATTCCGGTGATCTACAACCCGGCCTATCGTAAAATCGATTATCCGATGGGAGACGTGCCCTGGTATTTCGGCGTTTGCACCGATGTCGTCGTGCGCGCCTATCGCTCGCTTGGAATTGATCTCCAGGTTCTGGTGCAAAAGGCCGGCGCGGGCACGGGCGACACGAATATCGATCATCGCCGCGTGCCGGTGCTGCGCACATTCTTCTCGCGAAAGGGCCGGTCGCTGGGCGTCGGCAAGGACGCCGCGCTCTACGCGCCGGGGGATATCGTCACATACTATGTACCGGACGGGCATTTCTCGAAAACTCACATTGCCATCGTATCGGATCGCAAGTCGTCGTCCGGTGTTCCACTGGTGCTGCACAATCGCGGCTGGGGCGTCGCCGAGGAGGATTGGCTGTTCGCGGCGCAGATTACCGGACATTTCCGATTTGCCCCGCCATCACAAGGCGACGCGGGTAGCTGATTTCGCCGTCGACATGCAACTCCAATGGCCTGAATTGGCGGCGCCGTCGAAACGCGGCGTCGCGGCCCGGCATCGTTAACCAAAAGTTATCGAAATGGGCGGCAATTTGAAGTTTCCGCGCCGGTCGAATCGACAGGCGGGTGGAGCGGAACTATGTTTGAATGTGGCGCAAATTCAGAATTGTCATTTTCGGCGAATAACGCCAGAGTTTGACGAAACAATTCGCAGGAAACGCTTCGGGGTATTCGCCGGATGAGCTTTCTGGTCAACATTTCAGCTTTCGATCTGAGCCCGATCTCGGCGCTGTTGATCGTCGCCGGTCTCGTCACGATGTGGATCGGCCGGCCGATTGCTGCGGGTGTGAGCACTGCAGAACTCGGTCTGTCGCTGCCGATTCCCGATTTCGCTGCACATGTTCGCGCGTGGCAGGAGCGCCGTCGCAAGGCGCGCGCACGCCGCGCGGCCGTGGTTGTCGAGCCTGCGACCTGGGTGAAAGACAATGCCGCCGTCGCCGAGTCCGTCGCGGCTCCTGTCCGTTCGGCCTCCTCGGCCAAGCCGGTGGCCTCCGCCGCCCTGCTGGACCGTAGCCGCGCCGGCGCCGGCCGGTTGCTCGCCCTACGCCGCCCCGCGACAGTCGTCGCAGCCGTCGCGCCACTTCCGGCCCGGCTGACGGTCGAGCGCCAGATCGAGCTGCTCGAAATACGCGTCAACCGTGCCATCACCGCGACCCGTGATAGCCAAACCATGCACCTCGGTGCCGCACGCCAGCTCGACGCTGCGGATTATGCTCTCGAGCAATTGAAGACCGAGCTTGCGGCCGTTTTTGCGCCTCGTCCGGCTGCCAGCCAACTCACCCTGTTCCCGCAGCCGACGCGCGCTGTCGTCCGCCGCCCGGCGCCGGCCCGTCTGCCGGAGCCGCTGGCAGCATAATCTCCCCCAACCGCTCGCGGCCATCGATCCGAGCTCGATCTGAGTTCGAAGGCCGTTGACGGGTGGGGAGCCGTTCCGCCATCCGGCTTCCCAACTGCCGAAGGACAACGCGCCCTCTCAGACAGGGGGCAAAGCTCCGGGCGTTTCCCTCATGGTCGGCAGCAATCTCGGGCCGAGTATGTGCGTGGCAATTGAAAACAACAGCCGCGCGCACGTGCCGCCGCCATCGATCTGGCATTCGACCCACGCCCTGGGCTAAAGTCGTAGACGAGGAGACTCGCCCCGCCGCCAACGTGCGGCCGACCTGCCAAAAGACCTGACGTTTTGGGGAAAAGAACAATAACGATGACCCATTCAGCACGCGCGACCGAAGCCGGTACGCCCCGGACACATTGCGAATCATCTCCCAGTCCCCGGCGTCGCTGACATGTCAGAACAGGCCGCCATGGCTCCCGCAGCGCCCGAGGCTTACCCTCGGCCGACCCTCGTGATCGCCGATCGCAATGCGGTCGTCCGCGCAGGACTATTCGATTTCCTGTCGCGGGACGGCCGTTACGCGGTCGCGGCCGCCGTCGAACGCGGCACGGAGCTGCTCGACTGCTGCCAGCAGCATCGCTCGATTATCGCCGTCACCGGTTGGACTCTGCCGGACATGTCGGCCTGCGATCTGATGGCGACGGCGAAGCGCCGCCAGCTCTCGCTGCGGACGGTGATCTACGCAAGCGAGGACAGCCCCGATATCCTGCGCCAGGCCGTACGCGCGGGCGCTTGGGGCTTCGTTTCGCGCAACGACGATCCGGCGATGTTGCTCGACACGCTGGCGAGTGTGTCGCGCGGGCGCATGTGCCTGCCCTATATCGATATCGAACGCATCGCCACCGACCCGATCGACCTGCTGACGAAGCGCGAGCGTGAACTGCTCGGCGCGCTAGCCCAAGGCTGGACCAATCTGCAAATCGGCGCGCGGTTCGGCATCTCGGGCAACACCGTGAAATACCACCTCAAGAACCTCTACGATAAGCTCGGGGTGAAGAACCGTGCCATGGCCGTCGCGCTCTACATGTCGTCACCCGGCGCGGCGAACCATCCCCATCCGATCGCGTTGCCGATCGACGAGGATGAAGAGCGCGCCTGAGATCGTGGGAGCCAGTCCTGCAGCCGACCGCAGCACAATGAGCCCCTGCTGAGCTTGCGTGAGCCCGATGGGCGCAGCCGCTCCGTTCCGGCTGTTGAGGCAAAGACGCCTTCCCGCCGCCGCTTCCGACGAAAGCAAGATTGCATTCTTGTTCCGCAAGTGCGAAGGTGCATTTGTGCGGCGCATCATCGTGCAACCTGCATGTGTCCGCCTTCTTTTCGACCGCCTCCAGCGCGTGTCGACGACTGGTGCATCGCGGAGCGGTCCTGTGTGGTCGCGTCCGCGCCATCCTGACGCACCTTGAAGCCACCGCGCCGTGTGCGCGCTGCAAACCGCAGACACTCCCACCCGAACGAGTTGCTCCTGTCCTACCCGAGCGGGTCAAACCCGCCCGACAGGGTGAATAAGCGCTACCCGCCCCGTCTCGCCGGCTGGTCTTCCGGGTGTTGTGACGCCTCGCGATCCGAACGATTGTCGCCGCGGTTGCACACGCCAATTGCCCGCAGGACGAACGTAGCCGACGCCGCCTGGACAGCCGTCCTTTCGCGGTAACAGCTCGCCCCAAGCGACGCATCGCCTTCCGCTGTGCAGCCCAGTGAAACAACGAGCGAGCACCTGGAGGAGACGACAATGCTAGTCCAGCCGCACCTTTTCATCCCCGGCCCGACGAACATCCCCGACGCCGTGCGCATGGCGATGAACCTGCCGATGGAAGACATGCGCTCGCCGGAGTTCCCCAAGTTCACGCTGCCGATTTTCGAGGACCTGAAGAAGGTCTTCAAAATGAAGGACGGCCGCGTTTTCATCTTCCCGTCGTCGGGAACCGGAGCCTGGGAGTCCGCGATCCAGAACACGCTCGCCATCGGCGATACCGTTCTGATGTCGCGCTTCGGCCAGTTCTCGCTGCTGTGGGTCGACATGGCCGAGCGTCTCGGCCTCAAGGTGATCCTGTGTGACGAGGAGTGGGGCACGGGTGTGCCGCTGGAGAAGTACGCCGACATCCTCGCCAAGGACAAAGGCCACGAGATCAAGGCGGTGTTCGCCACTCACAACGAGACGGCAACGGGTGTCTCGAGCAACATCGCCGGAGTGCGCAAGGCGCTGGACGATGCCAAGCATCCGGCGCTGCTGTTGGTCGACGGTGTCTCCTCGGTCGGTTCGCTCGACATGCGCATGGGCGAATGGGGCGTCGACTGCTGCGTCTCGGGCTCGCAGAAGGGCTTCATGCTTCCGACCGGCCTCGGCATCCTCGCCGTCAGCCAGAAGGCGCTCGACGCGAACAAGACGCTCAACGGCCGCATGAACCGCTGCTTCTTCTCGTTCGAGGACATGATCAAGACGAACGATCTCGGATACTTCCCGTATACGCCGGCGACGCAGCTCATCCGCGGCCTGCGCGCGTCTCTCGACCTGATCTTCGCCGAGGGCATCGAAAACATCTTCGCCCGCCACCATCGTCTCGCCTGCGGTGTGCGCGCCGCCGTCGATGCTTGGGGCCTGAAGCTCGTCGCCAAGGAGTCCAAGTGGCACTCCGACACGGTGTCGGCGATCTATGTTCCCGAGAGCGTCGACGCCGTGCAGGTGCTGAAGACGGCCTACTACCGCTACAACACCTCGTTCGGCACCGGCCTCAACAAGCTCAACGGCCGCGTTTTCCGCATCGGCCACCTGGGCGCGCTCGACGAGGGTATGGTCGGCTCGGCGCTGTTCGCCGCCGAAATGGCGCTCAAGGACTGCGGCGCGCCGATCAAGTTCGGCTCCGGCACCGGTGCCGCCGCCGAGTATTTCTCCAAGACAGCGATCAAGTCCGCGACCAGCCGTGAACCGGAGAAGGCCAAGGCTGCCTGATGCCAGCCTCTTCCTCTACCGCGTGCTTGACGCGCGGTAGAGGAGAATGTGGGGTGACGCCCCAAGCTCGCGTCAGTCGAGCAGCACGAGAGCGGTGCAACGCTCCGCCCAATTAAAAAAGGTTCGCGCTCCAGCGTGCCAAGTCTCACGAGAGGAAACGCCGGCAATGAGCTATACCCTTTATCCCGTTCGCAAGCAGCGCCTGCAGCGCTCCTACCTCGCTGTTCCGGGCTCCAACCCGACGATGATCGACCGCGCCATCAAGAGCGCTGCCGACTACGTGTTCCTCGATTGCGAGGACGCAGTGGCGCCGCCGGACAAAGAGCAGGCGCGCAAGAACATCATCCAGGCTCTGAATGATCTCGATTGGAAGGGCGCAGGCAAGAGCGTATCGGTCCGCATCAACGGCCTCGACACGCACTACATGTATCGCGACGTCGTCGATATCATGGAGCAGGCCGGCTCGCGGCTCGACACGATCCTCATCCCGAAAGTGGGCGTGCCGGCCGACGTCTATATGGTCGAGTGCCTGATGAGCCAGATCGAGGTCGCCAAGTCCCTGCCGCACCGCGTCGGTACGGAAGCGCTCATCGAAACGCCGCTCGGCATGGCCAACGTCGAGGCGATCGCCGCGGCACCGAGCCGTCTCGAGTCGATGCACTTCGGCGTCGCAGATTACGCCGCCTTCAATAAGGCCCGCACTGTCGTGATCGGTGGCCTCAATCCCGACTATCCCGGAGACCAGTGGCACTTCGCGCTGTCGCGCATGACCGTCTCCTGCCGCGCCTACGGCCTGCGTCCCATCGACGGACCGTTCGGCGACTTCTCCGATCCCGATGGTTACACCGCCGCCGCCAAGCGTGCCGCGGCTCTCGGCATCGAAGGCAAATGGGCAATCCATCCTTCGCAGATCGAGCTCGCCAACGCGGTGTTCTCGCCGCTGCCCGCCGAGGTCGACAAGGCGCATCGCATTATCGCTGCGCTGAAGGAAGCGGAAGCGCAAGGCAAGGGCGCGGCGTCGCTCGACGGCAAGATGATCGACGCGGCGTCTGAAAAGATGGCGCGCAACATCCTCATCGTCGCAGATGCCATTAAGGCAGGCGCCGCCAGAGGTGGCTGAGCCCGACGAGCTTGCGAGCGTCCGCCGCGCGGTCTTTCCGACAGCGGCGGACGATCGAAGCGCCGACCGCCACTCTCGCGAGCTTCCCGCCCCCGGAAGCCAACAAGAACATGAAACGATAACGCCGAGAAAAAACTCGCAAGGAGGACCGTGATGGACATTCACGAGTATCAGGCCAAGGAGCTGCTCGCAAAGTTCGGGGTGCCGATCCCGCGCGGTGGACTCGCCTACAGCCCGGAGCAGGCTACCTATCGCGCCAACGAGATTGGCGGATCGAAGTGGGTGGTGAAGGCGCAAATCCATTCGGGCGCCCGCGGCAAGGCCGGCGGCATCAAGCTCTGCCGCAACGACCACGACCTGTGGAGCGCCGCCGACGAGCTGCTCGGCAAGCGTCTGGCCACGATCCAGACCGGCCCCCAGGGCAAGCTCGTCTCGCGCCTCTACATCGAAGAGGCGACCGACATCGACCGTGAATTCTATCTCTCCTATGTGATGGACCGTGCGGCTGAGCGCATCGTCGTCGTCGCCTCGGCGGCGGGCGGCATGGAGATCGAGGAGATTTCGAAAAAGGAGCCGGACTCCATCCTGCGCGTCGCGGTCGACCCGGCAGTCGGCATGCAGGCGTTCCAGGCCCGCGAGATCGTATTCGGCCTCGGCATCGAGCCCGATCTCGTGCAGCGTGTCGAGCGTCTGATCCTCGGCGCCTACCGCGCCTTCCGCGATCTCGACGCGACGATGGTGGAGATCAACCCGCTCGTCATCACCAAGGATCGCAACGTTCTCGCTCTCGACGCGAAGATGAGCTTCGACGAGAACGCGCTGTTCCGCCGGCCGCAGATCTCCGAGCTGCGCGATAAGAGCCAGGAGGATCCGCGCGAGACCTACGCTTCCGATCGTGGCCTTTCCTACGTCGGTCTCGATGGAGACATCGGCTGCGTCGTGAACGGCGCCGGCCTGGCGATGGCCACGCTCGACATGATCAAGCTGGCGGGGGGTGAACCGGCGAACTTCCTCGACATCGGCGGCGGTGCTTCGCCTGAGCGTGTGCAGAAATCGTTCCGCGCTGTGCTCAAGGACAAGAACGTCAAAGCGCTCCTGGTCAATGTGTTCGCCGGCATCAACCGCTGCGACTGGGTGGCAAAAGGCGTCGTCGAGGCGATCCGCGAGATCGACATCAAGATGCCAGTCGTCGTGCGCCTTGCGGGCACGAACCACGAGGAGGGTCGCAAGATCCTAGAGCAGTCCAACCTGCCGATCATCACTGCCGAAAACCTGCGCGAGGCGGCCGAGAAAGCCGTCGCCGCCGCCAAGAGCGCGAAAGCCGCCGCCTAAGGGAGGATCTCGAACATGGCCATCTTCATCAACGAGAATACGCCGATCCTCATCCAGGGGTTCACCGGTCGGATCGGCACGTTCCACTCGCAGGAAATGATCGATTACGGCTCCAACGTCGTCGGCGGTGTCACGCCCGGCAAGGGTGGCACCACGCACCTCGGCCGCCCTGTGTTCAACACCGTGAAGGGCGCTGTCGTCGAGACGGGTGCGGAGGCGTCCATCGTCTTCGTGCCGCCGCCCTTCGCCGCCGACGCGATCATGGAAGCGGCGGATGCGGGCATCAAGTACTGCGTCTGCATCACCGACGGCATTCCGGCTCAGGACATGATCCGCGTGAAGCGCTACATGCGCCGCTACAAGAAGGAAGCGCGCATGAAGCTGACCGGGCCGAACTGCGCCGGCACCATCTCGCCCGGCCGCGCCATGCTCGGCATCATGCCTGGTCACATCTACAAGGCCGGCCGGGTCGGCATCATCGGCCGCTCGGGCACCCTCGGCTACGAGGCAGCGTCGCAGATGAAGGCGCTCGGTATCGGCGTGTCGACCAGCGTCGGCATCGGCGGCGACCCGATCAACGGCTCGTCGTTCCGTGACATTCTCGAGGAGTTCGAGAAGGACCCCGAGACCGACATGGTGCTCATGATCGGCGAGATCGGCGGTCCGCAAGAGGCCGAAGCGGGGCAGTACGCAGCCCAGCACATGAAGAAGCCGGTCGCGGCATACATCGCGGGCCTCTCCGCGCCGAAGGGCCGCCGCATGGGCCACGCAGGTGCCATCGTCTCGTCGTTCGGCGAGTCGGCGGCCGAGAAGGTCGAGATCCTGAAGGCAGCGGGTGTCACCATCTGTCCGACTCCAGCGGACATGGGCAACACCGTCGCTCAGGTACTCGCCACGTTGAAGAAGGTCGCTTAAGCGGCCCGCTCCGCCGCGTTCGCGCGGTGGACGAGGGGTGGCGTAACGGCTGTCCCGAACCTGGCTCCGGGGCTTCGGCCCCGGAGCATTTCCCCTGATGCTGCGAGTTTGCCCGCGGGCCCGCCCATTGCGACGGAGCCGTCGAGCAGGGCTCGGCGATACGACTGTGAAGCACGGTCACACCGATGCCGCCGATCGCATGATGCTTGGCGGATGGCGCACGCGAAAGGAACACGGCGATGGAGCACGCACGTATTAGCCAATCCGGCGGCATCGACGAGTTCGCGCTTCGCGACGACTTGCGCCGCATGCGCCAGATGATCCCCGACGATCCACTGCTCAATCCCATCATCAATGTCGCGTTCAGCCTATCGCGCCGTCTCGAGGCGGGAGAAATCACACTCGAAGACATGCGCGCCCTTTCCGGCCGGCTGATGGATCGCGCCTGCTCACACCGTGCGCGTCGGCTGCGCGAGCGTGTCGGCTACGTCGATCAGGCGACCACTCTCAAGGAGTTCGCCGCGTTCGTCGAGAGCCGCATGCCGAATGACCTGCCGCCGGATGAATCCTACGCGGCATTCACGGAACGCTTCTCGCGTGCGCGCAATGGAATTGTCCTGACCGCACACCCGACGTTCGGCCTTTCGGATGCGCTGACCCGGCGCATGGTCGAGATATCGAGTTCGGGGGACTATCCCGAGGATGAGGAAGAGCGCATCGGCCTTCCGCATCGGCCTGACGACAAGATCGACCTCGGCTATGAGCATGCCCGCGCGCAGGACGCTATCCGCAATCTCCGCACCGGCTATTACGAGTTGCTGAACAGCTTCTTCAGTACCGCCGCCGGACGCTACGGAGATCGCGTCTATTCCTTCCGGCCGAGCCTCGCGACCATCGCGAGCTGGGTCGGCTACGATCTGGACGGTCGCACCGACATCACCTGGAGCCGTTCGTTCCTGCTGCGCATCGAGGAGAAGCGCGCGGCGCTCATCGATTTCCGCGAGCGGTTTTTGTCCATACGCCACCGGATCAGCGACGAAGAGGGCATTCAACGTATCGCGCGCCAAATCACCGGCAAGCTCGATCTCGCCATCGCGGCGGTGGACGAACAGGTGAAGGGACTCGCTAACGCGATACAAGGCGGTGGTGCGCTCGCGCGTGCAGCGAACATCATCTCCCGTAGTGACAGCTACAACCTGACCTCGACGAAACCGATCACGTCGCTGATCGACGAGATGATTGCGACCGTGTCAACCCCGCAGATGAAGCGCCAGCTCGCGGCGCTCAATGGCCTCATCGAGGCGACCGGTCTCGGCACCGCGCACATCCACGTTCGTATCAACGCGACGCAGCTCAACAACGCCTTCCGCGCCTTCGTGCACGAGCCATGGACGCGTGACCTCACCGAGCGCCAGGCGTTGCAACGCATCGTCGAGATGATCGACAACGTCAAAACGGAAACGGTGAACTTCGAGACGCTCGAGCTCGAGACGGCGACCGCCATCCGCCAGTTCGCTCTCATCGCGCAGATCAGGAAACACGTCGACGCGGATACGCCCATCCGCTTCCTCATCGCCGAGAGCGAGAGCCCCGCGACGGTGCTCATCGCCGTGTTCTTCGCCAAGCTGTTCGGTGTTTCCGACATCGTCGATATCTCGCCGCTGTTCGAGACGCCCGAGGGACTGGACAATGGCGCGCGCCTGCTCGAACGCCTGCTCGAGGAGAAGTCCTATCGTGACTACGTGAGGAAGCGTGGCCGCATTTCGATCCAGACCGGCTTCTCCGATGCCGGGCGCTTCATCGGACAGATCTCGGCGACGCTAGCGATCGAACGGCTCCACTTCGCTCTCGCCGACATGCTGGTACGGGCCGGCGTGACCGATGTCGAAACACTGATATTCTCGACGCACGGCGAGTCGATGGGGCGCGGCGCGCATCCCGACGATCTCAAGACGCGGCTACGCTACGTTTTCTCGGACGAGGCGCGCCGGCGCTTTGCTCGCAACAACCTGACTCTGAAACATGAGACGAGCTTCCAGGGCGGCGACGGGTACATGTTCTTCGCCAACCGTGGCATGACCAGTCGCGCGCTTGCGACCATCATCATGGATGGCGCACAGCCCTCGGAGGAGGAAGACGATCTCTACGACGTGTCGAGCCTGACGCTCGACTTCATGCTGCGCCTCAAGGCTTACCAGCAGAGCTTGTTCGCGCACCGTGGCTACCGCGCTGTGCTCGGTGCGTTCGGCGCCAACCTCCTGTTCAAGACCGGCAGCCGTGCGGTCAAGCGCCAGAGCGACCAGGCGACGGTCGCGGATCGCGGAGATCCGGCGCGCATGCGTGCTATTCCCAACAACGCGATCCTCCAGCAGTTCGGCTACATCGCCAACGTCGTCGCTGGACTTGGGATGGCCGTCGGAGCTGACCGCGAGCGGTTCCTCGCGCTCGCCAAGCGCTCTCCGCGCCTGCGCACGCTGCTCGACATGATCGCGCACGGCAAGCGTCTATCGAGCCTCAACGCACTCGCTGCCAATGCAACTGTCTTCGACGCTGGCTTCTGGACACAGCGCGCCGCATGGGGGCGCGAGCCGGAGCTCGAGTCAGCATTCCGCAATCTCGCGACGTTCCTGCTGGATGACAGGCGCTCCGCCGAAATTCATGGCTTCGCGCACCACCTGCGGCTCGACGCGATCGACTTGCACCAGATTCTCGAAGCACTCGGCATCGAGGGCGGCAAGGTTCCGGATGACCACCGTCTCGAACTCGACCTGCTTCAAGCGATCCGTCTCGCCATCATCATGCGCGTGTTCGTGCTGGCGGCGCAGTTGCCGCGGTTCGCCCAGCAGAACGACACCAGCCACAAGCAGATTCTCAATCTGGCATTGACGCTCGATATTCCAGACGTGGTCGCCTTCATGCGCGAAGCCTTCCCGTTCCGCGTGACGAAGTCGGCAGATGCCACGGGCTTCGACGAGACCGCGAGCTATCGCCCGCGCGGCATCGACGACTACGGCCGTCTCGAGACGGAGATCCTGGTGCCGATGGAGCGCGCCTACGAGCTCATCCGAGAGATCGGCACGGGCATCACGCATCACTTCGGGGCGTTCGGTTAGAGGATCGGCCAACCACGATCCACCAGCCGGGCGTCGTGCGCCCGGACGATGCTCTGGGTCACGACTTGCGGTGCGGGGGGTGCGTACTCGTATTGAGGGCGCGGAACGCTTTCCTGCCAACCGATCGGACCCGAAGCAGCCGACAAGCGGCCAGCTTCAGTCGCGTCTGGCTTTGCGTTCCGCGCGCTTGATGGCGCGGACGAGCGCGAAGATGTGCCTGGCGCGGCGGGCATCTTTAGGGCCAATGCACCAGCAACAGCAACAGAAGCCGGGTCGCTGCGCGAGATGCAAAGCGAGTTGGAAGCCGTTGCGCGCGCGCCGGCGCTGGCCAAAGGCATCAGGCATTGCCTGCTGTGCTTGCATCGTCGTGGTGATCGTTGGCTCGCCCATAGAAACGATCACCGGTAGAGGTGCGCTGGTGGCAGGCGGGGCGTCGGGAGCGACAGGTGTCACCGCGATGGATGGTGCGACGGCGACCTGCGGCGGCTCGTGCGATTGGCCTTCCGTGTCGAGCGGGTAAGTGGATGGTCCGACGGGTGCCCCCTCCGTCTCCTGTTTTCGTTTCGGGAGACGTGGATAGAGATGCGTTGCGAGCCAATCTCGCAATCGCAGGAGTGGCTCGCGCAGCCGGTCCGCGAGCGCAGCTCTCCGGGACGTGTCTTGAATGTCGTCGTTCCAGGCCATGCGCAATGCCTATCAGTATCGCGCGGCCGTGGGCAAGCTACTCGCAGGCGCCGCCATCGAGAGGAGGGTTTACAGACTCTGTATCTCCATCTTCCGGATGCAGAGGGCCGTCACGGCCGATGTAGGCGAGTGAGCGTGGACCGAAGTAGGAGATGAAGCCGAGCTGATCGAGCCTCGCGCGAGCGGTTTCGACATTTTCGGCACGGCGCATGTATTCAACTGCGAAGACCGGCAGGCCGGCGGCGCGCAGCGGTGCGAAATTGCGTTCGGCGCGGGCAACACGCTCGGCTGCATTCGGCTTGTCGTTGCCGCGATCGCCGAACAGCATATCCTCCTTACCGATCCCGTCGATGGTCGCGAGGTAGCGGGGATCGGAGACGAGCTCCTCGCCATTCTGCGGAATGATGAGAAAGCCCGGGCGCCGCTGCCGTGCGTAAGCCGCGAGTGCAGCGACGAGATCGACCATGTCGGTCGCTGCCTGCCATCGCGTCGCGCGCCAGTGATAGTAGATGTCGACGCGGTCGAGATAGACGCCATCGTAGCCTGCGTCGATCAGGCGGCCGAGATAGGACTTCGGGCTGCCGTAAAGGATCTCATGCCATTCGCGTTCCCAATGCCGCACGCGATGGTCGCCCTTCCAGCGGCAGTTCTCCGAGCCCATCCATTGCGGCGGCTTCTTCGCCCACGCTTTCTTCCAGTAATAGCGATAGTCTTCGGCCTCGCCGATGTTCATGTAGGCGACGACGAGGCGGCGTGTGCCATCCGGTTTCGCCTTGAGTCGTTTGACCTCCTCTTGTGATAGGCCCCACGTGCCGTCGCCGCTGCCCGCGTCGACGACCAGGAGATCGAAATCGGTGCGCGCCAGTGCCGGAGCGGTGACGTTCTGGAGTTGATAACCCCAACTGCGCGCTGCTTTGAGTTGGTCGCGAGCACCGCTGAACTGGTCGCCGGCCGTGGCGGGAGCGCCATGAAACGCCATCTGCGCGATGGTTGTGACGATGAGTGCCGCGAGCGACGTGCGGGCCACCCGTTTCACGTATCTCATCGCGCTAACCCGGCTTCGACACGTCGGTGCCCGAAAACTCGTCCTGGTAGGTATTGCCTTGGTACTGGAGCTCGTCCTGGATGCCGATACGTGTGCGGTAGTAGATGTCGGCGACGGACCATTTGATGGTGCCGAAGGCGTATTCGCCCGCTTCCTTGGGATTGGCTTCGTTGCGCGAGATCACACGCATGATCTCGGCGCGCTGCGCGTCCGAAGCAGCGACGAAACCCTTGGAGTAACGTTCGCGGGTCAACCGGTCGATTTCGGCGAGGTCGTCGTGCCAGCTCTGCCGCCAATCGGGATCGCGGCTCTCGGCGAGGCGTTCATCGAGGGTTGCGGCGACGCCGGCCGCGCGCGCTCCACCCGAATGCGCATCTTCCGGAATGAGCGTTTCCGCGAGGGTGTCGATCAGGGCGAACTCTGCCGCGGAAAAGAACTTGAGCTTGGCCGGGATATTGCCGGCGATGGTCGACGCGGGTGTGACGGCGAACACGCGGCCCGCCGTGCCGAGCAACGCGGCAGCGGCGGCCATGCTGGTGATGACGTGACGTCGCGAGAGGCGAGCGTCGCCAAGTCTGGCGCCAGCCATCACAACTCTCCTTTTGCGAGGGCTTCGGCCAGGTAATCGCAGGCCCGCCAAGCGAGTGCCAGGATCGTCCAAGTCGGGTTCTGGTTTCCGGCCGAAACGAACGATGAGCCATCGACGACGAACAGGTTGGAGACGTCGTGCGATTGGCAGAACGGGTTCAAGACACTGGTCTTTGAATTGTTGCCCATGCGCGCGGTGCCTACCTCGTGCACGGACGAGCCCTCGGTCAGCCGTTCGCTCTTCACCTTGGTGATCTCGAGCCCGCAGTCGCTGAAAATCTCCTGCATCCGCGCCGTCATGTCGGCGCACATCTTCTTTTCATTATCGCCGTGGCGATAGGAGAAGCGCAGCACCGGAATGCCGTAGGCGTCGGTCACTTTCGGATCGAGTGAAACGTTGTTCTCGAAGCGCGGCAGCACTTCGCCGAGCCCGTACATGTAGACGAAGGCACCGGCGTGATCGCGCACCTTCTTCTTGTAGTCGGCGCCAAAGCCGGGCAGCAGGATCGCCTGCTCGGGGAACATCTCCTGTCCGCCAGCGCCCTCGAGGCCGTAGCCGCGGATGAAATTTTTCGATTTCGAGGCCGCGTCGAGGTTCTGGAAACGCGGAATGTAGAAACCTCCGGGGCGCCCGTCCTCGTTGCGCCGCTCGCCACCGACGCGCGGTTTGTAGATGCCTTCGACGCGCGGCCCCATGACGTGCTCGGCGAGATTGTGGCCGAGATGACCGGACGAGTTCGCGATGCCGTTCGGATACTGCCGCGAACGCGAGTTGAGCATGATCCGCGTCGATTCGAGTGTCGAGGCGCCAAGCACCACCACCTTCGCGCGGGCGCCGAGGCTCTTTTTCGATACACTGTCGAAGAAGGCGACGCCGCTTGCCTTGCCCGTCTTCGTATCGACCTCGATCCGGTGGACGGTCGAATTTGTGCGGATGGTGAGCTTGCCCGTTTCGGTCGCCGGATAGATCAAGCCGGAGGGGCTGTCGAACGCGGCATGGATGTCGCAGCCGCCGACACGCCGCTGGCACGAGCCCCGGCCCATGCAACGATGGCGATAGGGGTTGTGTGCCAGACCCTCGGTGGTGACGCCGAGGCGGAACGGCGTCAGCACGCGGCCCGACGGCGCGAGCTTCTCGCGCAGGGCGACTTCCGGCTCGTTGAGGCGCATCGGCCGCTGGTAGTTGGAGTCGGGGAGCCACGGCAGGTTCTCGACCACACCGGAGATGCCGAGATAGCGGTCCACCCGGTCGTAGTACGGCTGGATATCGGCGTAGGCGATGGGCCAGTCCTCGCCGTAGCCGTCGCGGCTCGCGGCCTTGAAGTCGTAGTCGGAGAGCCGCAGCGCGAGGCGACCCCACACGTTGGTCTTGCCCCCCAGTACCCGCGAGCGCACCCAAGAGAACTCGGTGCCCGTGTATGGGTGCTCCTTCTCGTTGACGAACATGTCCTTGGTGTAGTCCGGCCCTTCGCCGAGCTGCTGCCAGTTGACGACGTTGGTGTAGCGCCCGAAGTGCCGGCCGTAGGGCGGCTTGTATTTCCGGTAGTCGCCCTCGTCGAGAACGTACGTCTCGGGTCCAAGCTTGCCATGGCGCGGGTGCTCGTAGGGCCACTCCATGCTCTTCAGCGTTTCGCTCGTGTCGATCTGGCGCCCGGCCTCGAGGAGCAGAACATCGAGGCCCTTGGCCGTCAGTGCGTTCGCCGCCATGCCGCCCGCTGCGCCGGAACCGACGACGATCGCGTCGTAGAGACGTGTCAGGTCCACCGTGTCCGGATCGGGCAGGCGTGGTGCGGCTTTCATGGTCCGGGGGCCTCGGGGCTTGGGCAGCGGCGTGAGCGAGCTCGGATCGGGGGCATACTGCCAAGCCGGAGGACGAGGGGGAAGCTGCGGAGGCAAATTGCGTGCGAAGCAGCCGATTACCTGCGGCAGGATTGCCGGGGAGATTTATCCACAACCAACTCGGGAACCTCTAAGTGATTGAGAACGCTTAGCTCATAGATGGCGGGTGGATATGTTCATCTGCTGTCAATCGTAATGTCAGACTGGGGGCTGTTTTCCGTCTTACCGTCGCCCAAATATCACGGCTTATTACTCCTCGTTCGCAGGACACGACGAGCGAACGGCGGCGGCGGGTTGAAGGAGACGCGCCGCAGCCGCGATGAGCGCCCCAAGTGCTCGTGCGGGTCCCGCAGGCCAGAGTCGCGTATCTCAGTTGGGTAAGAGTGCCTGTGGCCGACGATCGAGCCTTTTCACGGTTCGCTCGGCTCGTCAGTTGGTTCGAGTAAGCGTTGCGTCTGTAGCGTCTGTTGCGTCCGGGTTGCGTTGGTTGCGTCTGCGTTGGGCCGTCGATACCGGACGGCCGTCAACAAGTGCTCCTCTGGGGTGCTTGCGAGCCTGAGGCGAGCCGCTCTTCGTTATCTGCGTATCCTGATGCTGGGCGGCTCGCCGGTTTCCGGCGCGGTCCCCAGGGCTCGACGAGTGCATGTGTGCGTAGCGTTCCGTGCCGACAGTCTTGTTGTGTTCGTTGTTCGAGTTATGCTTTGAGTTTGCGTCGGTTGTGCGTTTATCCTCTTGTGTCGTGTGAGGTGTGGCGTGGATAGTGACGTAGCGGAATGGTCGCCTCTCGGAGATGTGGTTGCGGCGCTGCTCGACTGGGTGAAGCCAGGTGCGGCGGCTGGAGTATCCGAGGCGGAGGCGGGGGCCGAGTAGGCCGTGCCCCTTCATCAGTAATTCCGGGAGTATCCCGCGTCGGGACGCGTGCCGGCAGAGTCCGTGCGGAGGGCTCCGGCGCCCGGCGGGAGTATCGAAGGTCGGGGTGTGAAACGAGAATTTGCAGGATGGCCGCATCCGGCCGCCTGCCACGGAATGGCAAGTGCGCCTAGCGCTGGAATTGTATTCCAAAGAGGCGTCGCATTGCATGGTCTCGCGTAGTGGCGCCATGGGTGCTGGGTGTACTTGCCGCCCCCCTGCCTTCCACGTTTCGTGTGGCGTTCCCCAGTTCACATGCGTCGAGTCGAGTGGAGTTGAAAACCGCGAGCGCGAAGCCGCGCGCGGGATCGCGTCTAGGCCGGGCAACCGGCAGGTAAAGGAGAGAACAATGACCCCCGAGCACATCAACCCGCTGCATTGGCATCAGGCGATGGGCTATGCGCGACAGGCCTGCGCCCGCGTGTTCCGTGACGGTGGCGCCCCCGTGGATGCGCTCAAGGCATTCGGGCTAGCGTCGGCCGGCGGCAAGCAGAGCTGGGACAAGACGGTGGAGCGCATTGCCATGGCACTTTGCGATCAGCCGCACCGCCGCGCTGCCTGATCAAGCGCGGAGGCGTGCACTGGGGATGGGCCCAATCGAGGCCCCTCTCGCGTGCTCAGCCAGACTGCGCTCGGCTGCGGTGAAGGCGTGTGTGCGAACGTTCGAGTTCGTCAGGCGCACATCGCGCACGAGATGAAAACGCGGTGCGCTCGCAATTCGAGCAAGCGTACCTCAGGCTCCGCTACCGGCCGAGCCCTCCGTCGACCGCGGCCCTCCACTTCCGGGCGTAGCGTCATTGCCATCGCCCGGTTCCGCAGCGGTCTCCGCTTCTCCCACCGACTCGGCCTTCGTTTCCGCGTTTTGCGCCGGCTTGTCGCCAGCCGGAGCTTTCGCCGCCTTCGGCCCGCCAGTCGATACCACCACCACCGCCGGCCGCAGACACCTGTCCTCGATGATGTAGCCCGGCTGGAAGCACTCGAGCACGGTGCCGGTCGGCACGCTCGAATCGGGGCGCTCCATCACCGCCTGATGCAGGTGCGGGTTGAACGGCTCGCGGTTGGGAGCGACCTGCTTCACACCATGACGCTCCAGAACGCCGATGAATGCGCGCTCGGTCATGCTAACGCCCTCGAGCAACGCCTTGAGCTGCTCGTTCTGCTCGATCGCCGCCGCGGGAACAGCGGTCAGCGCACGAGCGAAATTGTCGGCGACCTCGACGGTATCGCGTGCGAACTTTGAAATCGCGTAGCGCGCCGTCTCCTGCTTCTCGCGCTCTCCCCGCTTCCTCAGGTTATCCATGTCGGCATGGGCACGCAGCAACCGGCCGGTGAGATCGGCGATTTGACCTTTCAGGGTCTCCACTTCGATCAGCATGGCATCGACGCGCGCTTCCGCGGCGGACAGCGGATCGGCACCCCGCGTGGGCTGCTCGCCGGAGCCTGTTCCCGCTCCTGGTGCCGCTTCCCTTGCAGCCTCTTGGGCGGCGGGGCGCTCAGGCTTGCCATTCGGGCTCGCCGGCGACTGTCCGGTCGCGCCGTTCGCCACGTCTTCCGCCTTGTGCTCGTTCGACATGATCGCTCCGTTGCCGTTGAGGCAGCTCGCCGCCGCCACCGCTCTTTGCCTCGATCGACGCTTCAACGAGGTCGGGTTTCGGCGCTGGTGAAAAGATCCAGGCCGGCCGGTGAGCGGGCGCGATATCGGTTGAAGTTTTTGTCGTCCCGCATATCGGCCGGACGCCGGAAAAAATCAAGACGTTCAAGCTGACGCGGGCCGCCGGCCAGAATGTGGCGGTCCGGCGTGGGATGCCCGGGAATCAGCGCGTCAGCACGCGCCCGACCAGCCGCGCCGTGTAATCGACCATTGGGATGATTCGCGCGTAGTTGATGCGGGTCGGGCCGATGATGCCGAGCACGCCCACCACTTTGCGATTGGAATCGTGGAACGGCGCCACCACCAGCGAAGAGCCCGATAACGAGAACAACGTGTTCTCCGAGCCGATGAAGATGCGAACCCCCTGTGCGTGGTCGGCAAGCTTGAGGAGCTGCACCATCTCGCGCTTCGATTCGAGATCGTCGAAGAGCTGGCGGATACGGTCGAGATCGCTCGCTGCCGATACATCTTTCAGTAGATTCGATTGCCCGCGCACGATCAGGCTGCGGCGGTCGTCGAGTGCGCCCGACCATTCCGCGAGGCCGGCCTTGATCGCCTTTTGCGTCAGCGCGTCGAGTTCGTCGCGCGCGAGCTTCAGTTGCTGCTCGATGCGCTCGTGCGCTTCGCGAATGGTGAGACCGCGAATGTGCGCGTTGAGGAAGTTCGCCGCCTCCTGGAGCGAAGACGGCGTGGTGCCTGAAGGAATGGCGACGACGCGGTTTTCGATGCTCTGGTCGTCGCCCACCAGGATGACGAGCGCCTTCTCCGGCTCGAGCGGCACGAATTCGATGTGCTTGAGGCGGCTCACCTGCTTCTCGGCGAGGACGAGGCCGGCGCAATGCGAGAGGCCGGAGATCATGTTGCTTGCCTCGGCCAGGACCGAGTCGATGGATGTGGCCTGGCCGGCGGCGATCTGCGCCTCGATCTGGCGGCGCTCGTCGGCGGTGAGGTCACCGACCTCCAGCAGGCCGTCGACGAACATGCGCAGCCCCGTTTGCGTTGGTATCCGGCCGGCAGAGGTGTGGGGCGAAAAGATGAGGCCGAGGTGCTCGAGGTCCGACATCACGTTGCGGATCGAGGCCGGGGAAAGCGCCATCGGCAGCACGCGCGACAAATTGCGCGAGCCGACCGGCTCGCCGGTCGCAAGATAGCTCTCGACGATGTGGCGCATGATGGCGCGCGATCGATCGTTCAACTTGCCGATCTGGGATCGTGCTTCGCTCATAATCGTGGGTCTGCCCGGTTGTTCCCGGCAAATCTAGGGATGGGGCCGGGTCGGCGTCAAACGTCTCCGTCTGGTACGGCGTTTCGGCGGCGACAGGCGATCATGAGTTCAAGGCGCGATCATGCTTTCGATGAACAGCGTGATCGCGCCTTTGGACGGTGATCGAGCGAGCGCCTCTACAACCTGGACGGGACCTAATCCCGGTCCCTGAAAGTAGTGGTGGCGCTGAGAGCCGTCGTGACCGCCCTTGGAGAGGCAACAGCGCTTGAAATCTCTTTCCAGAGCCGCAGGGGCCCAGAGCCGCAGGGGCAAGGATCGTTCCGCCCGAGCTTTTCCGATAGCTCGACATGCCCGTGAACGATGCGATCGCCGGTTTTGACCCGCGATTCCGAAGGATACGAGCGGCGGCGCTTGCTCATCGTTTCGATCGACGCGTGGTCCTCAAAACCAGGCTCGAGAATCTGCGCCGGGTGGCATCAGCCTATTGCGGGGCATGGTAACCTCCCATGTCGCGTGGCTCCGTCCGGGATTGGGACGGGCGGTGGGCTCAAGAGCATCAGTGGAACCGCTTGGGACCCCCCTGACGGGGCGTCGCTCTACCACCGTGGCCAGGTCGGGGCAATGCCGGCACTGGCGGAGGGTTTCCCCGGTCAACAGCCGAGATAGCTGTTCAATCTCTCTGCCACCGGGTCTATAGGGTTCCATCTCATCGAAAAAAGAGCGGATCACCCATGCGCCCCTCCAAACGCCAGCCCGACGAGCTTCGCCGCGTCTCCATCGAGCGCGCGGTCTCGATGCACGCGGAAGGCTCCTGCCTCATCAAATTCGGCAACACGCACGTTCTGTGCACAGCGAGCCTCGAGGAGCGCGTGCCGCCGTGGCTGAAGGGCCAGCAGCGGGGCTGGGTGACGGCGGAATATTCCATGCTGCCGCGCGCCACCTCCGACAGGACGCGGCGCGAGGTGACGGTTGGCCATGCCTCGGGCCGCACCCAGGAGATTCAGCGTCTGATCGGGCGAGCACTGCGCGCCGTCGTCGATCTGCCGAAGCTCGGCGAGCGGCAGATCACGGTCGACTGCGACGTGATCCAGGCCGACGGCGGCACGCGCACCGCGGCGATCACCGGCGCCTGGGTCGCCCTTTACGATTGTATTGCGTGGATGAAGATGCGCGACATGGTGAAGGACGGTGTGCTGAGAGATTCGGTCGCGGCCGTCTCCGCCGGCATCTACGGCGGCAAACCGGTTCTCGATCTCGACTACGCCGAGGACAGCAACGCCGACGCGGATGCGAATTTCGTCATGACCGGATCGGGCGGAATCGTCGAGGTGCAGGGCACCGCCGAAACCGTCCCGTTCAGCCAGGAAAGCTTCGACCAGCTCATGCTGCTCGCGAAAAAGGGCATCGCCGAGCTTGCCAGCCTGCAGAAGCTGACCGTCGGTTAAACGCAGGGAAGCCGCGGATGTCCGTGCAGCAGCGCCATCGGAAACCACGTTTCGCCGAGCAGACGGCGGGGGCGCGGTGATGGGCGCGACCGGCGGCCAGAAATCGCCGTCTCCGACGGCAATCCTCGAAACCGTCCTGTATGCCGAGGACCTCGAGGCGGCCGAAGCGTTCTATTCGGGCGTACTTGGTTTCGAGGTCTATGCCCGTAGTGCCGGCCGGCAGGTTTTCTACCGTTGCGGCGATCAGATGCTGCTGATCTTCAATCCGAAGGCAACGCAAGTGCCGATGCCGGAGGGAGCGAAACTGCCGGTTCCACCACATGGCGCCTTCGGGCCAGGGCATGTGTGTTTCGCCTCGGGCGCCAGCGAGATCGACGCCTGGAAGTCTCGTCTCGAAGCGCGGGGGATTGCCATCGAGGCGGATTTCAACTGGCCCGCGCCGGCTGGCGAGACGGGCGGGCGCTCGATCTATTTCCGCGATCCCGCGGGCAACTGTCTGGAATTCGCGGAACCGCGCATTTGGGGAATCGAGAAATGAGGAAGCTCGCGCCGGGCACCCGCCTCGTCGTCGCCAGCCACAATCCCGGCAAGGTTTGGGAAATTCATCAGCTCATCGCGCCGTATCGCATGGCTGCGGTCTCTGCCCGCGATCTTGGCCTGCCGGAGCCCGAGGAGACGGAGACGACGTTCGCCGGCAACGCGCGCTTGAAGGCGGTGGCGGCGGCATCGGCATCGGGCCTGCCGGCGCTTGCCGACGATTCAGGGCTCGAGGTCGCAGTACTGGGCGGTGCGCCCGGCATCTACTCGGCGCGCTGGGCCGGACCGAAAAAGGACTTCTCCATTGCCATGGCGCGCGTGAAGGGCGAGATCGAGGCCGCGGGTGGTTGGGACGATAAATCACCGCCGCGAGCTAATTTCATTTCCGTACTCTGCCTTGCATGGCCAGACGGCACGGCAGAGATTTTCGAGGGCCGCGTCGACGGTCATCTCGTCTGGCCACCGCGCGGGGGCAACGGCTTCGGCTACGATCCGATGTTCGTGCGCGATGGCGCCACGGAGACGTTCGGCGAGATGCAGCCGGCGGAGAAATATGCAATCTCGCACCGAACTCGCGCATTTCAGCAGTTCAAGTCGGCGATGCTCGACGGCATCGAGCCGGACGCCCAAGCCGAGGGGCAAGGTGACATTGCCGGGCTTGCCGCGGCGGCTGCCAATCTCTCGACGCGTGCGGAGCTGATCCGCTTCGTCGCCAATCTCGGCGAGAAGGTGGAGAACGATGCGGGCGAGGGAGCGGCATTTGCCGAAGCACTGCGCCGCGCGGCGGCATGGTTGGGCGATGACGCGGCCGAAGATGAGACGCGCTGGCGCCTCGTGGCGAAAATGCTGCTCGCGGCAAGTGGCCTTGCCGCACGCCGCCCAGACGGAGCCTGAATGAGCATCGTCAACGAGCCGGGCTTCGGCGTCTACGTGCATTGGCCGTTCTGCGCGCAGAAATGCCCGTATTGCGACTTCAACAGCCACGTCCGCTTCAAGCCGACCGACGACGCGCGTTACCTCGCCGCCTACAGGCGCGAACTCGATTCCGTCGCCGCCATTACCGGGCGTGGACAAAGTGTATCGAGCATCTTTCTCGGTGGCGGTACGCCCTCGCTGATGCAGCCTTCGACCGTCGCTGGAATTCTGGAACACATCGCGCGCCTTTGGAGCATTGCCCCTGGCGCCGAGATCACACTCGAAGCTAATCCGGGCAGCGTCGAGGCCGGTCGCTTCGCCGGCTACCGTGCGGCCGGCGTCAACCGCGTTTCGCTCGGCGTGCAGTCCTTGCGCGACGCTGAACTCAGACGGCTCGGCCGCATCCACTCGGTCGACGAGGCGAAAGCCGCCATCGCCATCGCGCGGCGTACGTTCGAGCGCTACTCGTTCGACCTCATCTATGCGCGCCCCGGCCAGTCCGCCCACGATTGGCGCGACGAGCTCGGCGAAGCGCTCGCGCTCGCTGGCGATCATCTTTCGCTCTATCAGCTCACCATCGAGCCGGACACGCCGTTCGCCAGCCTGCATAAGGCTGGAAAGCTGGTGACACCTGACCCGGAAGCGGCGCGCGCCCTCTACGACATTACGCAGGACATCACGCAGGCGCACGGGCTGCCGGCCTACGAGATATCGAACCACGCCCGCCCCGGCGAGGAGAGCCGCCACAACCTGCTCTACTGGCGCTACGGCGCCTATGCGGGCGTCGGCGCTGGGGCGCACGGCCGGCTGGTCCGCGCCAGCGACGGCGTGCGCCTCGCGACAAGCACGCTCAGGAGTCCAGAGGCTTGGCTCGCAGCGGTAGAAGCCGGCGGTCACGGCTTCAACGATCTCGTGGAACTCTCCGCGGCGGAGGTTGCAGACGAGATGCTGTTGATGGGGCTGCGGATCGGCGAGGGCCTGGATCTCCGGCGTCTAGCAGAGTTGACCGGCCACGCGCCCTCCGCCGACGCTCTCGCCCGGCTCGAAGCGGCTGGTTTGATCGCGCCGCGCGGGCCGGAGGGCCGCCTGAGAACCACGCGCGATGGCAGCCTGGTGCTCGACTGGGTGGTGAGTGAGCTGTCGTCAAGCTTTGCGAAACTGAATGGAGGCCGGACGGCCCCGGCGCTCAGTCCTGCCTGACCCACGAACCAATGCGGAAAGAGAACTCCCGATGCTACGCCGAATGTACGATTGGACGCTGTCGCTCGCCGCGCGCAAAACTGCGGAGACGTGGCTCGGCGTGATCGCTTTCATCGAAAGCTCGGTGTTTCTCGTACCCGCCGATGTGCTGTTCCTGCCGATGGCGCTCGCCCGTCCTGAGCGCGCATATCGCTATGCCTTGATCGCGACCATTGCCTCGACGCTCGGCGGCATCGCCGGTTACCTACTCGGTGCTTACGCCTTCGACGCCATCGCCAAGCCGGCGCTCGAGTTCTACGGCAAGCTCGACGATTTCGAACGGTTGCGCGCATGCGCCGGCCGCGAGACGACCATGCTGCTGCTGGTGACGTCGGGTCTTTCCCACTTGCCGCCCATCAAGGTCGTCACCATTCTCTCGGGCGTCATACAGGTCGGCCTCGCCTTCTTCATCATCTCGTGCATCATCTTCCGTGGTGCGCGCTTCTATGCCCTCGCCTGGGCGCTCCGGCGCTACGGCGAGCCGATCAAGGCATTCATCGAGAAGCGGCTGGGATTGATTGCCGGCATTGCGGCGGCGGCGCTGATCGGTCTCTACTTCGCGCTCAAATGGCTCGCCGGCTCGGGCCAACTCTTCACCTGCTGAGCCGGAGCGCGGCATGTGGCCGGCCCGTGGGGCGTGGTCCGCGATGCGCGCTGCGGAGGTTCTGAAAGAGGGGATCAACTCCCATGCAAGCACGTTCGAGTGGCGAGGCGGCGGCGTTCAACTTCGGGGCGCTAGCCCTCCTGGGCGCGATCGCCTCCATTCTCGCGGCCTTCGGCTTCCAGTATATCGGCGGCTACATACCTTGCGAGCTCTGCTACCTGCAGCGGATTCCCTACTACATCGCGATCCCGGGCGTGTTCGCGACACTGGTGGTGCTCAGCGCGGGCTATCCGCGCGCGGCGGCAGCGCTGTTCTTCGTCGTCGCACTGGTTTTTCTCTCGAACGCCGGCATCGGTGTCTATCAGGCCGGTGCGGAGTGGAAATTCTGGCCCGGTCCGGCGACATGCTCGGGCGAGCAGGCGATCTCGACGAAGGCCGGCAGCCTGTTGAACGACTTGAAGACGACGAACGTCGTCCGCTGCGACGTGGCACAATTGCGCATTTTCGGCCTTTCGTTCGCGGGCTGGAACGTGGTCGTCTCGCTCGTGCTCTTTGCGCTGGCCCTCAAAGCGGCGTTCCGCTCGGTGCAGTCCAAGTTCTCGTGAGCCGGCCTCGGCGGGCTCTCGTCGAGCGCGGCACGTTGCCGGGCCGGTCGCTCATGGGCTATTCAGGCCCCATCCGGCGTCCTAAAAGCTGAGCGCCTTTTCCAGCAATGCCAGGACGACAATGGCCGCACCGCTCATCACGCTCGCCGGTATCAGGCTGACCTTCGGCGGCACGCCGCTCCTGACCTCCGCCGATCTCAATGTCGTCGCCGGCGACCGCATCGCGCTCGTCGGCCGGAACGGCTCGGGAAAATCGACGCTGCTGAAGATCGCCGCGGGCCTCGTGCAGGCGGATGGCGGCGAGCGTTTCGTGCATCCGGGCGCGATACTGCGCTACCTGCCGCAGGATGCCGACTTCGCGGGCTTCGCCACGACGTTCGATTACGTTGCAGCCGGATTGAAACCGACCGATGATCCGCACAAGGCGCGCAAGGCGCTCTATGCTCTCGACCTCGACGGCGACGAGGACGTAACGCGGCTTTCGGGTGGTGAAGCTCGACGCACCGCGCTCGCTCGCGTCATCGCGCCCGAGCCCGACGTGCTGCTGCTCGACGAGCCGACCAACCACCTCGATTTGCCAGCCATAGAATGGCTGGAGCGCGCGCTCGGTGGCCTCAAGTCGGCAATCCTGATGATCAGCCACGATCGCCGCTTTCTTGAAACCATGTCGCGCTCGACGGTGTGGCTCGATCGCGGTGTCACCCGCCGAATGGATCAGGGTTTCGCTGGGTTCGAGACATGGCGCGACCAGCTCCTCGAAGAGGAGGAGCTGGAGCAGCACAAGCTCGACCGCAAGATCGTGCGTGAAGAAAAGTGGATGCACGGTGGCGTCACCGCGCGGCGCAAGCGCAACGTGCGCCGGGTGCGCGAGCTTGCCGACCTGCGGCGTGAACGCCGGGAACACCGCCGTGTATCGGGCGAAGTCCGGCTCGAGGCATCCGAAGGCCAGCTCTCCGGCCGCCTCGTGGTGGAGGCCGAAGGGCTCGTGAAAGCGTTCGGCGAACGGCGCGTCGTCGACCAGTTCGCGACGCGGATCATGCGCGGCGATCGCGTCGGGCTCGTCGGCCCGAACGGCGCCGGCAAGACGACGCTGCTCAACATGCTGACCGGGCGTCTCGCGCCCGACGAGGGGGGCGTGCGTCTCGGCACCAATCTCGATATGGTCTTCCTCGACCAGCAGCGCGACGAGCTCGACCCGTCTTGGACCGTCGCCGACGCCCTGACGCGCGGGCGTGGCGATCACGTCGTCATCAACGGCAAGGCGCGCCACGTGGCGAGCTACATGAAGGATTTCCTGTTCCTTCCCGAGCAGACCCGCAGCCCTGTCACGGTCCTTTCCGGCGGCGAGCGCGCCCGGCTGATGCTGGCACGGGCATTGAGCCTGCCGTCGAATTTCCTGGTGCTGGACGAGCCGACCAACGATCTCGACTTAGAGACACTCGACTTGCTTCAGGAACTGATCGCCGATTACGCGGGAACCGTGCTTCTGGTCAGCCACGATCGCGATTTTCTCGATCGCGTGGTGACAAGCACGATCGTCTACGAGGGCGAAGGGCGTTGGCGCGAATACGCAGGCGGCTATTCGGACATGCTGGCGCAACGCCGGCAGCAGGCGGGTGGCGATCAGGTGGCCGGCAAGCGCGCGACGACGGGAGGGCAAGGGGCATCGAAGCAGGCCCGCGCGGAGGCTACGCCGGAGCTGGCAGCTCCTGCGCCGAAGCGCAAGCTGTCGTTCAAGGAGAAGCACGCGCTCGAAGGCTTGCCCGGCGAGATCGCTCGCCTCGAGGCTGAAGTGAAGACACTCGAGGCGAAGCTCGCTGATCCCCGCCTCTACGCGAGTAATCCGACAGAGTTCGCCAACGTTTCGCAGACCCTCGCCGGGGCTCAGGCGAAGCTCGCCGATGCCGAGACACGGTGGCTGGAGCTGGAAATGCTGCGCGAGGAGATCGCGAAGGGTTGAGGCGGCGCCAGCGCGTTGCGATGCGCCCGGTGATGACCCGACGCGCATTCTACGCCCCGGCCAAATTGGTCGAGATGGAAGCGCGCTGCGCTTCCATCTGATCCGACGCCTCGCTGAGGAAGAGTGCGCAAATGGCCGTTATTTCGACCAGTCGCTCTTCACCTCGTCGCACTTCTTGCCAATGAAGTCGTTGATGTCGGTGACGAGCGTGGACTCGAGCACGTTCAGCGTGTTGTCGGTTCCGGTCGCCGTCCACATCAGGCCCTTCACCAGCGTCGGCGCCTCGAGCTTGCCCCAGTTGATCTTGGCCTTCACCGCCTTGCCGCCCTCGAACGAGACGGTCGGGGCGAACTCGACGCTCACCTTCGTGTCTTCCTTGCCTTCGTTGGCGATGGTGCACAGAACGCTCTGCGTTTTAAGCGTCAGGTCGCTTTTCGGCTCGCTCATCGCCTTGGTCAGCGCGTCGCGGTCGAGTGAAATGGTGGCGTTGCATTTGACAGGTCCCCACGGCCAGGAAACCTTGGCTTTCGACACCATCTTGTCGAGCTGTTCCTTGCGCCAGGATTTCGGGATCGAGCAGTTGATCGCTGCCGGTGCCGCGGCCGGGTTGCGGAACCCGGCGCAGATCGCCACCTTGCAATCCTTGCGGGCCTCTTTCTCGGCCTTCTCCTCCGGGGTGAGGTCGATGTCGCCGGACGTGATCGAGGCAGCTTCCCCCGCGTGAACCGGGGCGGTGAGAAGTGCCGTGGCGAGCCCGAGGCCGGCCAGCAGCGCCAGAGCGGGTGCGGCAGCGGCATGCAGGCCGGGGTTAGAGGCGAAGTTCGGCGTGGAATGAGTGGTACCCATGTTCTCGTCTTTCAGGCGAAGATGCGCTCGGGAGTGACTGTTTTCCCCCCGGCCCGGCCCCCCTGGCCGCAGCCGCTGACACTCCAACCGTTCAATTGGCGCGGAACTGAGGCCAAATGTTCTGTCCTGGTATTTCCGCGCCATCATCGGTGGGGCGCCGAACGCAATGGGGGCGGGGTGGCCGGTGGATCGGCTTGAAATCCGCCCCCTTTCACCCATATCGATGATTGAAAGAGAGAGCTTTGGAGCGCCCCGTCCGGGGGCTCCGGTTCTGTACGGGCTGAAATGCCGGCAGCAAGCGCTCGACCAGTCGGTCCTCCGGACCGGCGCGGCGGGCGGGGCTCCCTGAAGTCGCTTTTGAAGGGCTTTGGACGATGACACGTATGTCACTGCTGTCGAACCCGCTGCTGCTCGGCTTCGACGAGATCGAGCGCCTGATCGATAGGGCCAGCAAGGGTGGCGATGGTTACCCGCCCTATAACATCGAGCGCATCGCGCGGTCCGACGGGGAAAGCGATCTGCTGCGGATCACCCTCGCGGTCGCCGGGTTTTCCCGCGATCAGCTCGACATCGCGCTCGAGGATAAGCAGCTCACGGTGCGCGGCAAACAGTCCGACGATCGGGCGCGGGAATTCCTCTATCGTGGGATAGCGGCGCGCCAATTCCAGCGCACGTTCGTGCTGGCCGACGGCATCGAGGTACTGTTGGCCGGGCTGACCAACGGACTGCTCGAAATCGATCTCGTGCGTCACGAGCCCGAGCGAGTGGTGCGGAAGATCGACATCGGAGAGAAAACGAAAACGTAGTTCGACGCTTTTCGTAGAAAAGCGAATCGAATCGCCGGATGATGAGACTCGAGCGCTGTCAATGCCGCCACCGTCAGGTGGTGGACCGGCAGAGCGGCATGACTGGGTCCCGAGCCTCTCGCAACCGAGGAGTTCCGTCATGAACGTGAAGAGCAGTTCTAAGCGCGCCTCTAAGCGGAACGTGGAGGCTATGCCTCTCGCGCCGGTAATGAGCGAGAATGACTTCGCCAAGCTCGGCGACGGTCTTGTCGCCTACATCAAAACCATGACATCGGAAGAGGCGAGTCGGATGTTCCCGGCCGTCGAAGGATTGCCGCAGGGCATCAACCTGTTCGCCCTGCATGCGGCCGACGGTACGCCGATCGCGTTGACCGATACTCGGTCGGCAGCGGTCGGGCATGCCATGGGGGATGAGCTGGAGATCGCCAGCATCCACTGAGGTATCACCGGGCCGCCCTGTCGCTGATGCCCATGGCAGGAAGACAGCCAACCTTCATGCGCGCTCAGATCGGGCGTGCGGTTTCTCAGGCCGGCGAAACCCAAACGGGTGCGCCGGCCTTTGTCGTTGAGGCCGACGAAGAAACACTGTGCCTCATGTCCGGCGCCAAATTGCGCTCGAAGGGGCGAGTGACCTTCATACGAGCGTTGAGCGTGTTTCGCTGGCATTTCCCGCGAGGACGCCCGGGGCCGGCCCTGTCCACTTGACGAGCACTCGCGAACACGAGCTGAGGATGCGGTCCATGCAATCGCTGGAAGCGCCCGGTGCTTCCATTCCAAGCGATCGTACGCTGCGCGCTATCGCATCGCCCATTGAGTGGCATCGTCGGCCTGATGATGCGAGACGGGAGAACCGGTCATGCCACACTGTGTGGATGAGGCCTCGTCCTCGAGCGCAACGACGGCTTCTTCGAGTATTTCGAGATCCCGGTCGATCTGCTCGGCGTCGGGCTCGTTCTCCAATGCCAGATAGAGGTCGCGTGCCCGTCTTTTCGCGTCGACAGCTTGACCCATCAGTCGGGCCGAACCGGCCGCTTGCGCAATGAAGCCAAGGATCGTGCCGCGTGCGCGCTGACCGCGTGCACGTTCGAGGGCATTGAGATGCTCGACCGGAGCTGAAAGTGCGCCGGAGACGAGAGCCAAAGCCTCGTCGAGCATCGCGCCGTCATCCCCCTGGCTGTTTTCGAATTCCGCCAGCAGCAGCATGCCGCGGCCGAGCGCAAGCTCGCCAATGGTGCGCGACCTGCCGTTCACGGCCTCCGCGTTTGGGGCGACCAGCGGCATGAGAATGTCGATCGCTTCCTGCAGCCGGTCCAAGTCGCCCGTTTCCTCGGCGATGCGCACCAGCGTCTCGCCGAGCGTCGCGTTAGCTTCCTGCCAGAGCGCGGGGGTCATGCCGCGGGTGAGAACGCCGAGGGCAGCGCGGTAAGCGAAAACGGCATCTCCGAGTATCACAACGTCGCCCTGGAACGTGCCTTGCCCGCGCAGCGCGTGCGCCAACCCGATTTGCCCGCGCGCCCAGCCGTCCATGCAGCGCTCGCGCGTAAGTACGTCGAGCGCCGGCTTGAAGTGCAAGGCGGCGGCGAGAAAGCGCTCCGGCCGGCACTGGCGATCGCCGAGGCGCAGCAGTACGGCGCCAAGTTCCAGGTTGGCCTCGGCCCATTCGAGCGGAAACTCGCTTTCCGACGTGATGCCGCCGGCTTCGGCGTAGACCTGTGCTGCCTCGCCGAGGACCGAAAAGCGCGCGCCGGGCATCGCCGCGAGGCGGGTAAGCGCACGAGCCTCCTCGAGCTTCAGTCGCCAGCGCGATACGCGGTCCTCCACCGGACATGCGCGATTGGCACAGTGAAAATTCTGGGCCGCGAACCGCCAGGCGGAGCGATGGCCGGCGATCCGTCCGCGCGTGGTTATCGCGCCAATGAGCAGCTCGCGATTGCGTGCGTCGTCGCGTGCCGCGGATGGAGCTCTCAACGTGGGAACGATGTCGGCGAGTACCGCGTCGGCGGTCTCCAGATGGCCTTCGCGCACCAGGCGCGCGACGTCGAGCAGGCGTTCTTCGAGATGGTCGTCGCTGCCGACAAGGTCGCTCAGCCGCCGCAGCTCGTCGAGCGTCTCGACGACCTCGGCGACGCTCTCGTCCATCTCCTCGACGATGATGCCTGAAGCGATACCGGCCGCGAGCTTGGTGGCGACGAGCGCATCGATGAGCGCGCGCGGCAGACCGAGATCGAAGGCTATGCGGTCGGCGTGCTCGTCAAGCGCATCGTCGTGCCAGGCCGCCTGCTCAGAGTTGGGCGAAGCGCGGTGGATAGGAGCCGTGGCCGCGGCGAGTATGGCCGGCGCGATGGCCTCGATGCTCGAGGCCTCGGCCAGAAGCGCTCGGAACAGCGCAGCCAGCGTTCCCCGCGCATCGGCGAAGTGAACACCGGCGTGATCGATCGAACCTTCGATCAAGGCCGCCGCCAGCGTGCATTCGGTAAGGCGCGCGACGGCAGCGTTAGCCGCATCGCAACGGGCCTGCTCGCAGTTCACGGCGCGCGCGGCCGCGAGCGCTGCGGCGGACGGGGAGTGGCGTTGAAGAATCGTGCTCGCCGAGGACATGGCAGTCTCTCGGGCTAGCTCGTTAATCGAGTGGGCGTTTAATTCGGTCCATAAGCTCGCGGCGACACGCTCGACGAGCGAGGCAATGTCCGGCAGATCGGCCGAAATGCACCGCCGGATCAGCTCGCTGCCGGAAGCGCGGGAATGCGCCATCGGGCCGTCGCTGCCGCTATCTGCGAACAGCACGAGTCCAATACCGACGAGGTCGAGTAGTGCTCTTTCCATTTCAGGCCCAGCTCGGGGTGCAGCCGGCGCCGTCCGCCACCGCCATGACGCCCGGGCCGCAGCACGTGCCGCGTAACGCTCGACGTTAACCATCGTATCGTTCAGAAATCGTTATCGCATCTCAGTTCGGGCGGGTTGTGCGTGGTTGCCGCTGCCTCGACCGGACGATTTGCTATTGTTGAGGGGTGGGGGCGCACGGCCAAGGGCGGCCCCGGCGAGCGAACAGTACGGTGTGGAGCTGAGTAATGTCCGACTTCGATCCCGGCCTGGTCGCGGCCCTGTCGCTCGAGCGCGCATCGATCGCTTCCGCCAGACAGGCCGCATTCGACGGTTTGGCCCGAGCGCTATTCGAACGGCTGGCCGAGGCCGATCATGTCGACATACCGGTGCAGACCCTCGCGGGCATCGCACGCCGGGTGTTCGAGATGATCGTCGAGCCCCCGGCTCGACGCCAGCTCGACATTTCGAGTGGCTGGGCGGGTGCGCACCCGGGCGGCGTGCGCGGGCTTTCGGTCGTCGCGGTACATGGCGACGACAAGCCGTTCCTGGTCTCCTCAGTGGTTGGTGAAATCCTGGCCAGGGGCGTCAGGCCCCGCCTCGTGCTCCATCCCGTGCTGAACGTCGTCCGCGATGCTGCCGGGCAATTGCTCGACGTGCGCGGTAAGCACGCGACGACCGGCGGCGCAACGCGGGCCGGCGCGTCGCCCGGACGCGACGAGAGCCTGATCGTCGTGGTCGCGTCTGGCCTTGACGAGGCAACCGCGAGCGCGCTGCCCGGCGCGATCGAGCGCGTTCTTGGCGAGGTCGATGCGGTCGTCGCGGATTGGCCCGCCATGTCAACGCGTCTCGAAGCGGCGATCACGGCCCTGGAGGAACAGGCGGTCGCCGCACCCGCGGAACTCGTCGGCGAGACGATCGCATTCTGCCGCTGGATGAGCGAAGGGCAATTCGTGCTGCTCGGGATGCGCGAATACCGCCTTGATGGGGAGCCCGAGACAGGCGGCCTCGAGGTCGTCGAAGGCTCCGGCCTTGGTCTGCTGCGCGACGAGGGCATGCACGTCTTGCGGCGCGGGCGGGAGCTGGTGGCGCTCACCGACGAAGTACGCCGTTTCTATCTGAAGCCCGCTCCGATCATCATCACCAAGGCGAACGTCGTCTCGCGCGTACACCGGCGCGTGCACATGGATTACGTCGGTTTGAAAACCTATCGCGCTGACGGCCGTCTCGCTGGTGAGTTGCGAATCGTCGGACTGTTCACGGCGGGCGCCTACACCGAGCGTCCCGAAGAAATTCCCTTCCTGAGATTGAAGGTGGAGCAGGTGTTCGCGGCCTCGGGGGTACGGCGCCAGAGCCACGAGGGCCGCGTGCTCCAGCACATCCTCGACACCTTCCCGCGCGACGAGTTGTTTCAGATCGGCGTGCGTCACCTCGCGAGCTGGGTACCGGCGCTGCTGAAACTCGAGTTCGATCCACGCCTGCGCTTCTTCGTCCGGCGCGATCGGTTCGATCGTTTCGTTTCGGTGCTGGCCTTCGTTCCGCGCGATCGCTTCTCGACATCGGTACGTGAGCGCATCGGCGAAATGCTGGCCGACCGGTTTCACGGCCGCATGGTCGCGCACCAGCCCTATTTCACGGCGGGTCCACTGGTGCGGGTCCATTACATCATAGGCCGCTACGAGGGCGAAACGCCGACGGTGCCCGAGGAGGAACTCGAGGCGGCGGCACGTGAGATCGCAGCGACTTGGGACGATAAACTTGACGAACTGCTCGCCGACGTCCCGGGCGGTTATGAGCGTTTCGCTGGCGCCTTTCCCGCCGCTTATTCCGATACGTTCCCGCCCGAGCGGGCACTCGCCGATATCGAGCGCATCGACCGGCTCGGCGACGATGTGCCCGTTGCCATCGACTTCTACCGCGAGGACAGCGGCGACAAGTCCCAGTTGCGTTTCGCGATCTACAGGTTCGACACGCCGATACCATTGAGCGAGCGCGTACCGCTGCTTGAAAACATGGGCTTCGCCGCGATCGACGAACGGACCTATCGCGTAGCGCCCCGCCTCGATGGTGCCGCTCGCGTCGTCTCGATCCACGACATGGCGCTACGGACAGCGGACGGTCGTGATCTCGACTTGACGGCGATCGAGCAATTGCTTGAGGAATGCTTCGTCGCCGTATTCTCGGGGCGGGCGGAGAACGATGCTTTCAACGGCCTCGTCGCTCTCGCCGGTCTCGACTGGCGGGAGGCGGCGATACTGCGGGCCTACGCCGGTTTCATCCGCCAGCTCGGCTTGCCGTTCTCCCCGCGCTACGTCGCCGAAACTCTTGCCACGCACCCGATGCGCGCGAAGGATCTGGTGCGCCTCTTCAAGATGCGACTCGATCCTGGATCGCCGCTCGCCGCCAGCGAGCGCGCCGAACGCGAGGCATCCGCCCGGAGCGCGTTCGAAGCAGCACTCGCTGAGGTGCAGGTTCTCGACGAGGATCGCATACTGCGCACGCTACTCGGGCTCATCTGCGCGACGATGCGAACCAATTTCTTCCTCTGCGACGAGCGGGGCAGGGTGCCCGACACCATCGCCTTCAAGATCGCGAGCCGCGAGGTGCCGGAAGCCCCGGAACCCCGCCCCTATCGCGAGATCTGGGTGACTTCGCCGGAGGTGGATGGCGTGCACTTGCGTTTCGCACCCGTTGCCCGTGGCGGCTTGCGCTGGTCGGACCGCGCGCAGGATTTCCGCACCGAGGTGCTCGGCCTTGCCAAGGCGCAGCAGGTGAAGAACGCGGTCATCGTTCCGCAAGGCGCGAAGGGCGGCTTCGTCGCCAAGCGCCTGCCCGCGCGCGGCAGCCGCGACGAGATCGCGAAGGCCGGCGTAGCGGCCTACCGCTCGTTCGTCTCGACGATGCTCGACATTACCGACAATCTCGTCGACGGCACTCCCGTATCGCCTGACGGTGTCGTGCCCCGGGATGGCGACGATCCTTACCTCGTCGTCGCGGCGGATAAGGGCACCGCGAGCTTCTCCGACATCGCCAACGCGATCTCGGCCGAGCACGGATTCTGGCTCGACGATGCGTTCGCGTCGGGTGGGTCCGCCGGCTACGACCACAAGAAGATGGGCATCACCGCGCGCGGTGCCTGGGAGTGCGTGAAGCGGCACTTCCGCGAGATGGACCACGACATCCAGAACGAGGCGTTCCGCGTCATCGGCGTCGGCGACATGTCGGGAGACGTGTTCGGCAACGGCATGCTTTTGTCGCCTGCCATTCGCCTCGTCGCCGCGTTCGACCACCGCGACATTTTCCTCGACCCCGATCCGGATGCCGCTGCGTCGCTCGCCGAGCGTAGGCGGATGTTCGCGCTGCCGCGTTCGAGCTGGCAAGATTACGACCGCACGCTGCTTTCGAAGGGCGGAGGTATCTTCTCGCGAGCGGCGAAATCGATCGAGCTGACGTCCGAGGTGCGGGCGATGTTGGGCGCCACCAAGGAGCGTATGGCGCCGTCCGAGTTGATCCGCGCAATTCTTGCGAGCGAGGCGGATCTGCTCTGGCTCGGCGGCATCGGTACTTATGTGCGTAGCGACCACGAGACGGACGCCGAGGTCGGCGATCGCGCCAACGATCCGCTCCGCATCAGCGCGCGCGATTTGCGCGTGAAGGCCGTCGGCGAAGGCGCGAACCTCGGACTGACGCAGCGCGCCCGCATCGATGCCGCAACGCGCGGCATTCGGCTGAATACCGACTTTATCGACAACTCGGCGGGCGTGAACTCGTCGGACCAGGAAGTGAACATCAAGATCGCGCTGGCGCCAGCTCTGGCGAGCGGCCGTCTCGACCGTACCGCGCGCAATTCGCTGCTGGCCAGAATGACCGAGGATGTTGCTGCGGCCTGTCTCGCCAACAACTACGCGCAGTCGCTCGCCATCAGCCTCGAGGCGCGCGACGGGGCCCAAGGGCTTGGCGCAGCGATGCAGCTGATGCACGCACTGGAGCGGCGCGGCTTGCTCGATCGCGGGCTGCAGGCGCTACCCGACGATGTGCAATTGAAGCAGCGACGCGCTGCAGGCGGTTCGGGTCTCACGCGGCCCGAAATCGCCGTGCTGGTGAGTCACGCAAAGCTCGCGTTGTCGCAGGATTTGATCGCGTCGACCATCCCGGAGAACGCGGCTGTCTCCGGCGTTCTCTCCACCTACTTCCCGCCGGCTCTGCGCGAGGCTTACGGCGGCGATATCGCCGCGCACCCGCTACGACGCGAGATCGTCGTGACGGAACTCACCAACCGCATCGTCAATATCGCCGGAGCCGACATGCCGAGCCGCCTGGCGACGGACTGGAGCATCGGTACGGAGGGCGTGGTTTCAGCCCTTCTGACGGCTCTTTCGGTTCTCAATGCGGAACGCCTGTTCGATGAGATTGGCGCGCTCGACAATCGCGTGCCGGGCGCCTTGCAACTCGCGCTCTACGCGCAGGTTCGCGCGGCCGTCCGCGTTCATGCGGAGTGGGTTGCCGCGCATACCCGCCAGACCGGCACGCTCGATGAAGTCGTCAAGCATCAGAGCGCCGTTCGTGCCGTGTTGGCCGAGAAATTCGACGAGGTATCGACGACACGGCGGCGCGAGGCACGCTCGTCTGACGAGGCAGCCTGGATCGAGCAGGGCGTCACCCAAACGATGGCGCGGGATCTTGCCGGGCTTGGTGTCCTGCGCGAGGTCGGCGATATCGCACTTCTCGCCGTCGGAGACGATAAGCGCGACGTTGCTGGCCTTGCGCGGACCTATTTCGAGATCGGTGATGCGCTCGGTCTGAGCGAGTTGAGAGACGCGGCCCACAAGCTCGCGCCCGCCGACCGCTATGACAGGCTGGCGATCAACAGCGCGGTCGCCATGCTCTCGTCGAGCCATCGCTCGCTTTCGCGCGAGGTCGCGGCGGCGGGCTCGCTCGCGAACTGGCAGGCGGAGCGTGCCGAGGCGTTGGCGCAGCTGGAGGCTCGGCTGTCCGATATCGTCGGTGGTGCGCCGCTTTCGATCGCACGGCTGACGGTCGCGGCGGCGGCAGTGCGCGAGATGACCTAGAGCGCCATCCGATCAGCCGGAACCGCGGGCGGTTCCCTTAATCGGATGATTCCCAAGCGTAGACGGCGACGGCACCCGCTAATTCGCCCGTCAATCCAGAACGATGAGCTTGTTCGGCAACTCGTTGGGATCGGCGCTGCCTGGAGGAAAATGCGCGGCGAGGTGGCCGCCGACGCCGTGTATGGCCTCGATGAAACCATCCGCGGCGCGACCCTCGCCGATGCGCGTGGTCAGCCGGTCGACGACCTCCTGCCAAGTTGAGGCGGGAACCTTGGCGGCGATGCCAGTATCGGCCAACACCTCGGCGTAGCGCTCGGCAACGGACACGAAGACGAGAACGCCCGTGCGTCCCTCGGTTGTGTGAAGGCTCTGCGCCAGGAACTGCTCGACGGCGTGGCGATGGGCTCGGGCGCGCTTCACCGAGCGCGGTACGAGGCTGAGGCGCACGGGCTGCGGCAGCAGCGCGATCAACAGCCCCAGGAAAACGGCAAGCTGGATGAGAAAGATGGTCTGGACCGGCATCCAGGTGAAGAAGATCAGTGGCCAGGGCACGAGCAGCGCGACGAGGCTCGCCCACAGCAGCGGCACGTAGAGATAGCTGCCGCTCTCGCGCGCGACGACGGCCACGATCTCGCCGGAGGTCGATTTTTCGGCCTGACCGATGGCGGCGGCAATGCGCTCCTGCTCGTCGATGGTGAACAGGGCGCGGACGTTATCGTCGCGTTTGGCCGGTTTCGGGGAGCTCATCGCGTGACCTCTCGATTGGCTCGCATCGTCTGTCCAAGCATGGGCCTATCCATCGTCACCATCCGCCCGAGGCGCCCCCGCCGCCGAAATCGCCGCCTCCGCCGCTGAAACCGCCACCGCCGCTCGACCAGCCGCCACCACTCCAGTCGCTGCTACCGCCGGGAATGACGATTACCCTGTCACTGAAGCCGCCGCGACGGCGCTGGCCTGGCGCGGTCGGCGATGATGGACCACGGCTGTTGAGATAGATGATGAGGATGAAGATCCCGAGCCATACGAGCAGGATGATGAACGCCGTCGTGTCGTCCGAGCCGTTACGCGCCCCGCCTTTTGCCCGCTCCTTGACGGCCTCGGCGTCGCCGAGCATCACATCCTGGATGTCGCGGACGCCGGCGACGATGCCGCCCTCGAAATCGCCTCGGCGAAAGCGCGGCAAAATCGCGTTCTCGATGATGAGGCGGCTCATGGCGTCGGTGAGATGAGGTTCGAGCCCGCGTCCGACCTCGATGCGGACCTTGCGCTCGTTCGGCGCGACGATGAGGATCGCGCCGTTGTCCTTGCCCTGTTGCCCGATCTGCCAATACCGGCCGAGGCGGTAGCCGTAGTCCTCGATGGCGTAGCCATGCAGTGTCGGTAACGTGACGACGACGAGCTGGTCGGTCGATTTTTCCTCGAGCGCGGCGAGCTTCTGATCGAGTTCGGCGCGTGCGGTGGCGCCGATCAAGTTGGCATTGTCGACGATGCGGCCGGTGAGCTTCGGCATCGGCGGCGACTCGCCGGCGGAGAGATCCGTCGCAAGGAACGCGGTGAGAACAGCCGTCGCCGCGAGGACGACCGCTGCCGCGAGCGCGAGCGCGCGGCCCACGCTAAAGCGCGTGGTGCCGCGGGCAGGCGTCAAGGGTGACATCGCGCGGTGGCTGGCGTGCATTGGCTCAGCACTCCCGTCTCAAGCCGCTCGGCACGGCCGACCGCCGATCAAGGCTTCTTGGTGCCGAAGTCGACCTTGGGAGTCTTGATCTCCTCGGCCGGCACGTCGAACGTCGCCATCTCGACCGAGCCCGGGTACATGAACGCTTTCCACCAGCGGCCCGGTATTGTGACGAGCTCGGTATTGTACTGGCGAACCGAGTTGATGTAGTCGCGCCGCGCGATGGCGATGCGGTTCTCCGTGCCCTCGATCTGGCTCTGCAGGGCGAGGAAGTTCTGGCCGGACTTGATATCGGGATAGCGTTCGATGACGGCGAGCAGCCGACCGAGCGCGCCGCCGAGCGCGTTCTGCGCGTCCTGGAACTGCTTCATCGCCGGCGGGTTGGTCAGAATATCCGAGGGAATGTTGATTTGCGCGTTGGTCGCCTTGGCGCGCGCCTCGACGACATCGGTCAGAACCGAGCGTTCCTGGTCGGCGAAGCCGCGCACGGTCTCGACGAGGTTCGGGATCAGGTCGTTGCGGCGTTTGTATTCGTTGAGCACCTGCGACCACGCTGCCTTCGCCGACTGCTCATAGGTGGGGATGTTGTTGATTCCGCAGCCAGCGAGCGGTACGGCGAGCGCCAGCACGGTGGCGAGGGCGAGCGGTCGGGCGAGCGATCCTGACCGGCGGGTAGGGTGCGGACGGACGTGGGCCATGTCGCTTAATCCTCCAGGGCTGATGCGTCGGCAGACGTTGGCTCTATCAACGTCGTAGTTGCGAGCGGGTTGCTCGGCAAGTCTCGGCTCGGACAAAATAGATGCTCTCCAAGTGTGACCGTCGATCCGCAGCGCCCGCGCTGAGCTGTCAGTAAATGCTCGTAGCGGTAGCAACATGTGCGCGGCAGATGTTAGAAATTTAACGTCCATCGGCGGACATCGCATGGAGCCGGCAGCGGCGGGCAGCGGGCACGGCCTCCATTTGGCCGAACTTTTCTGCTCCGGCTCCAGATCGAGGGAGGCGGCGACGCGGCGGTCGGCCCGGGGCAACCCGAGGGCGGTGGCGCTGGTCGCATGACGGGTGGGGATGGTGCCACGATGCGCAATAGCGTGGCGGTGATGAATACCAAGGGCGGCGTCGGCAAATCGACGCTGGTTATGGCTCTGGCCGAGACCTTGTCGACGCAGCACGGAAAGTCCGTTCTGGTGATCGACAGTGACGCGCAATCGAGCGTGTCCAGCATGCTGATTTCCGTGACCGTGCTCCACAAGCTCCAGTCGGAGAACGCGACGCTCGTCGACTATTTGGTGTCGAGCGTGCTCCAGGGCGGCTCCCCGGCATGGACCAACTTCGTCGTCCGTAACGTTTCCGACGTGGACGAGGCGCGCTCGATCTTCCTCATCCCGAGCGACATGCAGTTGACGCTGTTCGAGCGCGAGGTGTCGCGCGACAGCCAGCACGCCCGGTTGCGGCTCGTCATCCGCAACCTTCTCGCCGAGGTGCGGCCACTGTTCGACGTTGTGCTGATCGACTGTCCGCCCGGGCTTTCCGTGCTGACCGAGAGTTGGCTGCGCGAGGCCGATTTCCACCTCTCACCGACCAAGCCCGATTACGTGTCGCTCTGCGGTCTCGAGATCTTCCGCCGCTTCAAGGCGTTGAACCCCGAGATGGGGTTTGCCGAGAACATCGGCGTCCTGGTCAACATGAAGGATGTGGCGTCACCGGTCGATGCGGAATACGAGTCGTGGCTCAAGTCCAACCCTGACAACAACTGCTTCGCCAATGCACTGCCATATCTGAAGCCGCTGCAGGACGCCGCGCGATTCTCGCCTCCCGATCGTTCCTATCTGGCGAAATATCCAGGTGCCGTCGGCGTCGCGATCCGATCCATCACCGCCGAGCTGATCGCTAGGCTGGCGGTTTCCGCGCAGGGCGAAACTCTCGAGATCGCGAGCTGAAGGCTTGTCTCGTGGCGGGAGCGCCCGTTGCGGACTTCGGCCTCGCAGTCCAGCTTCCGCTCGGTGTCGTCTGATCAGGCAGCGCTCCAAAAACGCAAAAAGCCGCGCGAGGCGGCTTCTGCGTTCGACACATCCAGCCGAGTTGACCGGTCTCGTCGAGAGATTTGGAGCGGGCGAAGGGATTCGAACCCTCGACCCCGACCTTGGCAAGGTCGTGCTCTACCCCTGAGCTACACCCGCATTCCAACAGGGTAAAACCGGCGCCAGCGGCGACGGCCCCGTCTTATGGCTCAACTCGAAACCGAATGCAAGCGCCATCCGGTATTCGATTTTGCCACGTTGATGGAGGGCCCGAAAGGCGAGGCGAAAGAAGCTGTTCGTCACTTTCGGCGGGCGAAAAAGCGGCGCAGTTGACCAGGCGCCATGACGCCCGTCGCAAGAATGATGACCGCAAAGACGACCAGCCCAGAAGCGACCACCGCGGAGAGGCCGGCGACCTGCCAGGCGAACGGTGCCGAGCGGTCGAGCCAGGGTAGCAGGGCCTGCCCGACGGCGTAGACCACGACGCCCATGGCGATGCTGGCGAGCACGATCAGCGGCAGGTTGCGAGAAAGGCGGGGGTCGGAAACGAAGTTGCCGTGGCGCGTCAACGTCACGAACAGCATGGCGGCGTTGATCCAGGCGGCGGCGGTGGTGGCGAGCGCGATGCCGATGTGCGGCGGATAGCCGAGCCACCCGAAAAGGAAGAACAGGCCGACCGAGCCGACGACGTTGACGACCATGTTGACGGCCGCGTAGCGCATCGGCGTGCTGGTGTCCTCCCGGGCAAAGAACGCCGGCTGGAACACTTTGATGAGCACGAAGGCCGGGAGGCCGAATGCGAAAGCAGCGAGCGCCGCGGCGGTGTTCGGTGTATCGGCCGCGGTGAAGGCGCCACGCTCGAACAGCACCTGGATGATCGGATTGGCGGCAACAGCCAGTGCGACGGCGGCCGGCAGTGTCAGCATCAGTGCGAATTCCAGGCTGCGGTTCTGGCTGTCCAGGGCGGCCACCGTGTCGCCGGCGCGCAACCGGCGCGAGATGTCCGGCAGCAGCACCACGCCGACCGCGACTCCGACGATGCCCAATGGCAGCTGATAGAGCCGGTCGGCATAATAGAGGTAGGAAACGGCACCCGCCTGCAGCGAGGCGATGATCGTGCCGACGACGATGTTGATCTGGGTGATGCCGCCCGAGACGAGCCCCGGGATGCCGAGTTGGACGAGGCGTTTGACACCCTCGGAATAGCGCGGACGGACAAGGCGGAGATGGAGGCCGGCGCGGCGGACGGCGAACCACAGCATCGCGAGCTGCACCAATCCGGCGACGAACACGCCGCCCGCCAACACGTATCCGGCGGCCGGCTGGCGCGAATAGCCAAGTGCGATCGCCAGCGCGATCGAGGATACGAGCACCACGTTGAGCAAGATCGGCGCCGCCGCCGCCGCCCAAAAGCGGTGCATGGAGTTGAGCACGCCCGACAGCAGCGCCACGAGCGACATGCAGGCGAGATAGGGAAATGCGATCTGCGTGAGATCGACCGCGAGGTCGTACTTCGCGGGATCGGTGACGAACCCCGGTGCCAGCAGCATCATCAGCCATGGCATCGCCAGCATGGCTACCGCCGACACGATCACCAGGACCAGCAGCAGCCCCGCCATCGCCTCCTCGGCAAACGTCTTCGCGGCGGCTTCGCCCTCGCCCTCGAGGCGCTTGGCGAACAGTGGCACGAAGGCGGAGTTGAAGGCGCCTTCGCCAAACAGCCGGCGAAACAGGTTCGGAAAGCGGAAAGCGACGAAGAAGGCATCGGCGATGGCGCCGGAGCCGAGCGCGCTGGCGATGAGGATATCGCGCAGGAATCCAAGCAGACGGCTCACCATGGTCAAGCCGCCGACGGTCATGAAGGATCTGTAGAGTTTCATGAACGAAGCCAAGTAGCTGACGCGCCGTGGCGTGACAAGCGAGGCCAGCGACTATCCTGGCCGATGTGGCAGCCGTGCCCCCGCTCAGCCATGCCGCCGCGTCAATGCTGGTGCGCGGGTCGTGACGGGCGGCCCCGAATTGTCGATTTGACCACGTCCGCCGCAACCCGCGCCACGAAGCGGGCCATGCCTGCAACAGGAACGCGCGTCTCAGCGATGATCGAGGCGAGGCGGCCGAGTTCGGCCTCTGGCGGCGCCTTGCCGAGCGCGAGGGCGGCGGCGAGCGGAGCGAGAGCCATCGTAAGGGCCACGCCCTCGCCGCCGTAGCCGACGTTGAGGACGATGGCGGAGCCGGGTTCCCGGCGAATCACGGGCAAGTCGGTTGCGGTCACGTGGTACTTGCCGCCCCAGTGGTCGGTGATCTGGGGCAGCTCGGCCTCGGTGCCGAGGGTGGCGGCGAGGTGGCGCTCGAGGGCGCGGGCGACTTTCACCGGCACGAAGAGGTCGCGGTCGTCGGGCACGGGCTTCAGCCGCTCCAGGCCGCCATAGACGATGCGGCCCTCGTGGATGCGCCAGAACGCATAGGCATAGTTGAGCTCCACCACGAACCCCTTGGGCCCGATCGCGGCCTCGAGTCTGTCGGGGTCGATCGGCGCCGTCGCCAGCATGTAGTTGTAGACCGCCTTCGCGCGCGGTGCCTTGGCGAGTTGGAGGGACGGCGTATAGGCGTTGGTGGCGACGACGACGCTGCGTGCCTGGATCACGGAGCCGCCCGCCAGATGAATTCGGGCACCTGCCGCGCCTTCGTCGTCGATCCGGGAAACGGCCGCGTTGGAAACGATGCGGACGCCAGCGCCGGTCGCCGCGCCCGCGAGGCCGGCCACGAGCTTGTACGGGTGCACCGAATGAGCGGCGATGTGCATCGCCGCCACGTCGCCGCGTTTGCGGCCAGCCGCGAGATCGTAGGAAATGCCGGCCGCGTCGACGCCACGCGCCACCTCCCGCAGCCCGCAATCCGTGAGGCGTCCGGTCGCCTCGAGCGCGAGTTCGGCTGGCTGCACCTCTGCGTCCGGCGCCATCGCTCGCGCCCATTCCGCCGCCGCCGCCGTTCGCGCGTTGATCGCCTTGAGCCCCCACGCATGGTCTGGGTTGCTCGCCGCGGTGACGAGCCAGGCGGGCGCGGCAAGCGGCGACATCAGCCCGCCGTTTCGGCCGCTGGCGCCATAACCGGGAAAGTGCGCGTCGAGGATCACCACGTCCGCGTCCGGCTGGCGTTCCATGATGCGCAGAGCTGTCGAAAGGCCGGCGAGCCCGCCGCCGACGATGACGATGTCGGCCCGCGGCGGCGCGTCACGGTCGGTCGCGCCCGTTTCCCTGGCGCTGCTTTCCCTGTCGTTGCCGGGCGGTGGTGCCGCTGCGTTGCGATGCCAATAGCTACGGCCGGTGCCGACCGTCGCCGCTTCAATCCCGATCTTCGACATGCCGCCGTCTCCCGTCAGCCGGTCCGCTTCCATCCTATACGGACAAGAGCACGCGATGCGACGGGGGCCTGTCACTGCGGGAACAGCGCTTTCGGTCTGGGACGGCGATTGTCACGTCGAACTACGAGCGACCGGGCGTTGCCCCGTCCGTCGAATAGAGAGAGACACCGACATGGCCAATGCCCTCGCCGCACGCACCTCTCCCGCGCTGCTTCCTGCCGCCGACCTCAGCGGAACCGTGCCGATGCGTCGGGTCCGCGTCCGTGAGGTAGCGCCGGCGCGAAATCTCTCGGTCGTGCACGTGCCGAGCATTGCGCACATCGATCCGCTGGCGTGGAACCGCTTGTTTCCGAATTCGGCGCTGGACTGGGGTTATCTGCGCGGCTGCGAGCGCTCCAACCCTGAGGACTTCGTACTGTCGGCGCTCGCCGTTTACGATGGCGACGAACTGGTCGGTGGCGCGCCACTGTTCCGCCTCGACTACCGGCTCGATACCACGCTCGGCGCCAGCTTCAAGCCGGTCGGCGATTGGCTCGCCCGCCATATGCCACGCCTCGTCCGCGTGCCGGTGATCGGGATGGGCTCGCCGATGACCGAGGAATGCCAGATCGGCACGCTGCCGGGCCTCTCGGCAGAGCGACGCCTCCGCGTCGTCGAGGCTTTGCTCGAGGGCCTTGACGCGCATGCCGAGGCCGAAGGTGTGAAGATCGTCGCGCTCAAGGACGTGACGGACCATGACGCGACCGCGATGGGGGATGCCATGACGGCCGCGGGATTCGCGCGCATGGCTTCGCTTCCGGTCGCCACACTGGCGCTGCCGTTCGCGACGTTCGACGACTATCTGAAAAGCCTGCCGAGCAAGATGCGCACGGATATCCGCTCCAAGCTGAAGCGCGCCGCGCGCGTCGAGGTCGAATTCCGTGACAACGTCGATGACATCTACGATCAGATCATCGCGTTCTATCGCGCGACGCAAGCCAACAGGAAGACGAGCTATGAGTCGTTCGACAGCGTTCCCGAGAGCTACTTCCGCGAGGTCATGCAGAGTTCGGGCGGCAAGGCGCGCATGCTTCTCTGCCGCCTTGACGGTCGGCTGATCGGCTTCGCCTTCTTCCTCGAGGATCAGAGCCGTGTCGACGGCAAGTTGCTCGGTCTCGATTATTCGGTGGCCCGCGAGCTCAACCTCTACTTCTTCATCATCATGACGATGGTGCAGTATTGCATCGAACGTGGCGTCGGCGAAATCCAGCTCGGGCAGACGAGCTACGTCGTGAAGCGGCGGCTCGGCGCGAAGCTGCATCGCTCTTGGGTGTACTTCAAGCATCGCGGCCGTCTGCTCGGTCCGCTGTTCCGCTTTTTTGGCGCGCGTCTCTCGTTCGACGCGGTCGATCCTGACCTCGCAAAGCTCGGCGAAAAGGTAACTTATGCGGATGTGGGCGCGTGAAGGTCGGGTGGCTTGCGGGGCGGGTGCGGAAGCGGGCTAACCCGCCTCCGCGTCTCCCGCCGCCAGTGTCTGTACCAGCTTTGCCTCGATCGACTTCTGCCGCGATTCGCTCGCGATCTTTTTCGAGGTCAGATCGGTGACATAGAAGACGTCGACAGCCTTCTCGCCGAACGTCGTGATGTGCGCCGACGAGATGTCGAGGTTGAGATCAGAAATGGTGCTCGTCAGATCGTAGAGCAGTCCTGGCCGATCGCGGCCGGCAACCTCGATCACCGTGAACTGGTCGGACAGCAGGTTGTTGACGATCACCTCAGGCTCGACCGTGAACGCCTCGATGCGGCGCTCGGTGGTACGCTTCTTGGCGAGCAACGACTTCAACCGTGCCTCGCCCTTCAACAGCTTCTCGATGGTCTGGCCGATACGCCGGACGCGCCGTTCTTCATCGAGGTCGTCGCTGAACTCACGCTGAAGCAGGAACGTGTCGAGCGCGAAGCCATCGCGCGTCGTCGTGATATGCGCGCCGACGATATTGGCGCCGCCAGCCGCGCAGGCGCCGGCAAACAGTGAGAGCAGGCGGGGATGGTTCGGCGCCAGAATTGTGAGCTCGGTGATCGCGGTGAAGGCGTCGCTCTTGAAATCGATGGCGAGCTTTTCGCCACTCTTGGCGGCACGGGCCATCAGTCGTGCGTGCTCGGCGTGCTGGCGGGCGCCGAAGCGCAGCCAGTAATCGGAGTAGAAGTGCTCGATATGGCGATCCACCTGCTCGCGCGGCCAGTCCGAGAGGGCGCCGCGCATCGCCTCCTGCGCGCGGGCGACCTGCTCTGTCAGGCCGAGCTTGCCGTGGCCGCCGGAGAGCACCGCCTCGGTCTCGTAGTAGAGGGTGCGGAGAAGCTGGCCCTTCCAGCCGTTCCACGTTCCAGGGCCAACGGCGCGAATATCGGCGACGGTGAGAAGCAGCAGGAGTTTCAGGCGCTCGAGCGATTGCACCTTGTTGGCGAAATCCTGAATCGTGCGCGGGTCCGAAATGTCGCGGCTCTGCGCGATGTTGCTCATCGTCAGGTGTTCCTCGATGAGCCACGAGACCGTTTCCGTCTCACCGGGGGTTAAGCCGAGCCGCGGGCAGAGTTCACGCGCGATGCGCGCGCCGACGATAGAGTGATCCTCGACGCGGCCCTTGCCGATGTCGTGAAGGAACGCCGCGACGAACAGCGCGCGGCGGTTCTTGATCGTGTTGATGATCTCTGTCGAAAGCGGCAGCTCGCCCGACGAGCCGCCGCGCTCGATGTCGGTCAGCCGGCCCACAGTCTGGATCAGGTGCTCGTCGACCGTGTAGTGGTGATACATGTTGAACTGCATCATGCCGACGACGCGGCGATAGGCTGGAATAAAGCGTGCAAGGACACCGGCCTCGCTCATGCGCCGCAGCGTGCCCTCCGGGTTCACGTGTCCGGTCAACAGTTCAAGGAAGATGCGGTTCGCTTCGGGATTTGCTCGCATCGAATGATCGACGCGCGAAAGCGACGAGCGAATGAGGCGTAGGGCATCCGGGTGCAGATAAGTGTCGGTGTGCTCGGCCTGGGCGAAGAAGCGGATCAGGTTGACCGGGTCACGCTTGAAGACCTCCTTGTCCGCGACGTTGATGCGGTCGTTCTCGATACGGAAGTCGGTCTTCTGGCGCACCTCGCGGCGCATGCGCCAGGAGAGCGGGTTCAACAGCCGGTGCAGGCCGGGTGCCGTCTTCAGTTGTTGCACTTCTAGCGCATTGCAGAGGATCGTCGTCAGGTCACCGACGTCCTTGGCGACAAGAAAGTAGTGCTTCATGAAGCGCTCGACTGCACGAAGTCCCGCGTGCCCCCTGTAGCCAAGTTGCTCGGCCATGCCCGGCTGGAGGTCGAACGTCAGGCGTTCCTCGGCCCGTCCGGTCATGAAATGAAGGAAGCAACGCACCGTCCAGAGGAAGTCCTCACATTTCTCGAACGTGGAGACCTCGGCGCGGGTGAAAATGCCGGCCTGGATCGCGGGTTGCCCGACACCTTCGCCGTAAAGGTATTTCGAGAGCCAGTGCAGCGTGTGCAAGTCGCGAAGGCCGCCCTTGCCATCCTTGATGTTCGGCTCGACCCGGTAGCGTGAGGAGCCGGCGCGGGCATGGCGGTCGTCGCGCTCCGCCATTTTGGCGTCGGTGAACGCGCGCGCCGTTCCACGCGCCACCTCGTCGCGGAAGCGGTTCTCGAGCTCGGCGAAGAGCTGGCGGTCGCCGAGGATCAACCGGCTGTCGAGAATCGCGGTGCGGATGGTGATGTCGGCGAGCGAGAGCTTCACGCATTGATCGACGTTGCGCGTCGCATGGCCGACTTTGAAGCCGAGATCCCAAAGGATGTAGAGCATGTACTCGGCGACGCTCTCGCCCCACGGCGTCTGCTTGTAGGGCAGCAGGAACAGGAGATCGATATCCGAGCCGGGTGCCAGCAAGCCGCGCCCGTATCCGCCCGTCGCCACGACCGACATACGTTCGGCGTCCGAGGGGTTTGTGGCGCGGTAGACGTGCGTCGCCGTGTAGTCGAAGATCAGGCGGATCAGCTCATCCTGAAACTCGGAGAGGCCAGCGGCGCAACGCCGTCCGTTGCCGTCGGCGCGAAGCTGTGCGACGGCCGCCGCGCGCGAGCCCGCGACGAGTTCCTTTAACCGCTCGACGACGCTGGCGCGGGCGGACGAAGGATCGGCCGCCCCTTGGAAGGTCGCCGTCAACTCGTGTCGCAGCGCTGCGGTATCGAAGTACGGCGGCGGGGAATTCAGGGTCTTGTCCATGGGTCCAGCTTAGTGGCTGCTCGGCGTGGCGGATAGGCGGGAGCGCACCGGAGGAACCGGGACGACCGCACTCTTTTAATGCGCTATCGACCTCGATGGAATTGCGCTCGCGATCCATCGAGGTCGTGGACGCTCTGCTCGACCGGTCGCATCCCGGGGCACCTCCGGCTGAAGCGAATGCGAGGACCAGCATTCTAACGGTTCGAACGCGCTTTGTCGGTCGAACGCTGCATGTCCTTGAGCCGGTACAGCTCGTCCAGCGCGCCGCGCGGTGTCAGCTCGTCAGGGTTGATCGCGGCGAGCGCTATTTCGATCGGTGAGGGTGCGCGCTCGTCGGTGATGGGGTTGGTCGGCCGGGCTGCCGCAAAAAGCGGCAGGTCGTCGAGCGGCGCCGTGCCGCCGGAACGCCTGTCGGACTTCTCGAGCCGCTTCAAAACCTCGCTGGCGCGGGTGACGACGGTTGCGGGAAGCCCGGCGAGCTTGGCCACCTGGATGCCGTAGGAGCGATCGGCGGCGCCAGCGCGCACCTTGTGCAGGAATACGATATCGTCGTGCCATTCCTTCACATCGACGGTCACGTTGTCGACGCCCTTGAGGCGTCCGGCGAGCGCGGTCAGCTCGTGATAATGGGTGGCGAAAAGCGCACGGCAGCCCGTCACCTCGTGCAGGTACTCGAGCGTCGCCCAGGCGATCGAGAGGCCATCGAACGTCGCGGTGCCGCGGCCGATTTCGTCGAGGATCACGAGTGAGCGGCTGGTGGCCTGATTGAGAATACCGGCGGTTTCGACCATTTCCACCATGAACGTCGAGCGGCCGCGGGCGATGTCATCGGCCGCGCCGACGCGGCTGAACAGACGATCGACGATGCCGATATGGGCGGCGCGCGCCGGCACGTAGGAACCCATCTGTGCCAGCACGGCGATCAGGGCGTTCTGGCGCAGAAAGGTAGATTTTCCAGCCATATTCGGGCCGGTGACGATCCAAATGCGGGCATCGCTCGTCTCATCGAAGCCGGCGGGTGCCACCGGCGTGGCGGGGCGGCCGAGAAGGCAATCGTTGTCGATGAAGGGGCCGGCGCGTGACGCGGTCAGCGCCTGTTCGACGACGGGGTGACGCCCGCCGACGATCTCGAACGCCTCGCTCTCCTCGACAGTCGGCCGCACGTAGGCGTTGTCGTGCGCCAGCTCCGCCAGTGCCGCGATCACGTCGAGCTCGGCGAGTGCCGCCGCGATGGCGCCGAGGTTGGCGTCGGCGCCGGCAATGCGGGCACACAGCTCGGCGAACACCTCTTGCTCGATCGCAACGGCGCGCTCCGCCGCCGAGGCGATCCGTCCTTCCGTCTCGATCAGCTCGGTCGTGGTGAAACGCATCGCGTTCGACATCGTCTGGCGGTGGCGGAACGTGTCGGAGAGCGGCGCGGAAAGCAGCGGCTTGGCGTTCTGCTGGGTTACTTCGATGAAGAACCCGAGGATGTTGTTGTGACGGACCTTGAGCGAGCGGACGCCGCTCTCGTCCACGTAGCGGGCCTCCAGTGCCGCCATGACGTTGCGGCTCGCGTCACGCAGCTCGAGTGCCTCGTCGAGGCTAGCGCGATAGCCGGCGCGTACGAACCCTCCGTCGCGCCTTTGCTGTGGTGGCTCATCGACAAGGGCGGCGGAGAGTTCTGCGAGCAGAGGACCTGCGGCGAGCGCAAGGCGCTGGCGCACGTCGTCGAGCCCCGCTGGCAGCCCTAATCCCATTGAACCGTCAGCCACACCGGCTCCCGCAGCGACTGTCAGCTTGACGGCTGCCGTTTCGGCCGCTGCCAGGCCGTCTCGGATCGCGGCGAGATCGCGCGGGGAACCGCGACCGAAGGCCAGCCGTGTGACCGCGCGGGCCATATCCGGCGCGGTGCGCAACGCGGCGCGAAGATCCTGGCGCAACGTTTCCGCTTCGACCAGATAGCCGACGCAGTCGAGCCGCGCGTCGATAGCCGCGACATCGCGGAGGGGCGTAGCGAGGCGCGCCGCGAGCTCGCGCGCTCCGGAGCCAGTGACGGTGCGGTCGATGGCGGCGAGCAGGCTCCCCTCCTTGCCGCCCGAGGTTGCCTTGACCAGCTCGAGGCTGGACCGGGTGGCAGCATCGATGAGCAGCGCGGCATTGGAGCCCGTGCGGCGTGGCGGGCGGAGTACCGGCTGGCGGCCGATCTGCGTCAGATCGACGTATTTGAGCAGCGCCGCGACGGCCGCGAGCTCCGCCCGGCTGAAACCTCCGAACGCGCCGAGCTCGGAGACGCCGAGACGCTCCTTCAGTCCGCGTTCGCCCGCCAGGCTGTCGAAGTGGGCGTTCGGCAGCGGTGTCGCTGCGGCGCCCGCAACGCCGAGCCATTCCTTGAGGTGGGGTTCTGCCAGCATCGAATCAGTCGCCAGAACCTCGCCGGGCGAGAGACGGACCAGCTCCCCCGGAAGATCCGCGCCGATGGTCTCGCCAATCTCGCATTCCCCGGTTGAGATATCGAGCGAGGCAACGGCAACCTTGTCGGGCGAGCCGATCAGCGGGGTGGCACTGACGGCCGAACCTGCGGGCACGCGGAAAATGGCGGTCAGATAGTTCCGAGCGCGCGCGTCGAGAAGGGTGTCCTCGGTCAATGTGCCCGGCGTGACGAGACGCACCACGTCGCGCTTCACGACGGCCTTGGAACCGCGTTTGCGGGCTTCGGCCGGGTCCTCGAGCTGCTCGCAGACGGCGACGCGGTAGCCGCGGCGGATGAGGCGCTGGAGGTATTCGTCGGCGCGGTGGATCGGCACCCCGCACATCGGGATGTCCTGGCCTAAGTGCTTGCCACGTTTGGTAAGAACGATGCCGAGGGCCTGCGACGCTACGACCGCGTCCTCGAAGAAGAGCTCGTAGAAGTCACCCATCCGGTACCACAGGATGCAGTCCGGATTGGCGGCCTTGATTTCGAGGAACTGGGCCATCGACGGGGTGGCCTCGCCAATGCCAGGAGGCGGCGTGGCGACAGCCGGTGATGGGTCTGCCGTTTGCGAGTGAGAAGAAGCCGGCCTGTCCGGCGCATCGCCCGCAGGCCGGCCGACGGGTTCCGCCGGTGTTGCTCCGACGTGAGCGTGTTCTCCTTTGGTCGCCTCCGCCGGGCGTGCCGAACCCTTCCTCGGTGCCATGTCGCATGAATCCGGTTGCCAACGTGTCCGCCGAACGCATAGAGCAGGTTCGCCGCGAAGGAAATCGAAACGCTGCCCTCCGTGCAGCCGGCCCCAGCCGGGCGCCCGATCCGTCGGCCTGCCGATGCGGCCACCCCGCGCAATTCCGTCCGTTCAAGCACAGGTCCCGAGCACGCAATCATGGCCACAAGGTTCCAGGAAGCCCGCTTCAGCCCCGAGGAGGCACTCCAGTTTCACGCCCAGGGCAAGCCCGGCAAGCTCGAGATCACGCCGACCAAGCCGCTGACCACGCAGCGCGACCTTTCGCTCGCCTATTCGCCGGGCGTGGCCGTGCCGGTGCGCGCCATCGCCGACGATCCGGCAACGGCCTATGACTACACCAACAAGGGCAACCTCGTCGCCGTCGTCTCCAACGGCACGGCGATCCTCGGCCTCGGCAATCTCGGAGCCCTCGCGGCAAAGCCGGTGATGGAGGGCAAGGGCGCCCTGTTCAAGCGATTTGCCGACATCGACGCCATCGACCTGCTGGTCAGCACGGAGGACGTCGAGGCGTTCATCAACTCGGTGCGCTATCTCGGCCCGTCGTTCGGTGGCATCAACCTCGAGGACATCAAGGCGCCGGACTGCTTCGTGATCGAGGAGCGGCTCAAGGGCCTGCTCGACATTCCTGTTTTCCACGACGATCAGCACGGCACGGCGATCGTCGTCGGCGCGGCGATACTCAATGGCCTCGAGGTCGCGGGCAAGCGGATCGAGGACGTGAAGCTCGCCTGCTCTGGCGCGGGCGCGGCGGCGCTGGCCTGCCTCAACCTGCTCGTCAGCCTCGGCATGAAGCGCGAGAACATCTTCGTCTCGGACATCAAGGGCGTCGTCTACAAGGGCCGAAAGGAGCTGATGGACCCCTGGAAGGAGCCGTTCGCGCAGAAGACGAAGGCGCGCACGCTCGCCGAGATCATCGAAGGCGCGGACATCTTCCTCGGCCTTTCCGCTGGCGGCATCGTCAGCCGTGAAATGGTGGCGAGCATGGCCGCCACTCCGATCATCTTCGCGATGGCGAACCCCGAACCGGAGATCACGCCCGAAGAAGTATTGGCGGTGCGCGATGACGCAATCATCGCCACCGGCCGTTCGGACTACCCCAACCAGGTCAACAACGTCCTCTGCTTCCCGTTCATTTTCCGCGGCGCGTTGGATGTGCAGGCGTCGACGATCAACGAGGCGATGAAGGTGGCGGCGGCGCGAGCCCTTGCCGACCTTGCGCGCGCGGCGGTGCCGGATCAGGTCGCGTCCGCGTTTCACGGTCGGCGACCGTCGTTCGGGCCGAACTACATCATTCCCGGCGCCTTCGACCCACGCATCATCTCGCACGTCGCGCCGGCCGTTGCGCGCGCGGCGATGGATTCTGGCGTCGCCAAGCGCCCGATCATCGACATGGATGCCTACGTCTCTCGGCTCGAGGGCCGCCTCGATCCTCTCGTCGGCTGGCTGCAGGCGACGTTCGAGAAGGTGCGTTCGGAACCCAAGCGCATAATTTTTGCGGAAGGCGAGGATCTTGCCGTGATCCGCGCGGCCAACAGCTTCTTCACGCAGGGTTTCGGCCAGCCGCTGCTGGTCGGCACGGAAGAACGCGTGAAGCAGAACTTCCGCGAGCTCGGCGTACCGGTGCGCCCGGGCATGGAGTTTTATGATACGCGCAAGTCTCCTTACACCGAGGAGTTCACCGAGTTCCTCTACAAGCGCCTGCAGCGTCGCGGATATCTCAAGCGCGATTGCCTGCGGCTCGTGACCAACGAGCGCAACATCTTCGCCGCGTTGATGGTCGAGCATGGCTATGCCGACGCAATGGTCTCAGGAGTGACGCGCAACTGGACGAGCGTCTATCGTGACGTGATGCGGGTGATCGATGCGGCGCCCGAGCGCAACGTCATCGGAATTACGCTGGCGCTGATCCGTGGCCGCGCCGTCATCATCGCCGACACCTCCATCCATAACCTGCCAACCTCCGAGCAGCTTGCCTACATTGCTGAGGAGGCGGCGCGGGCGGCGAGGAATTTCGGCATCGAGCCGCGCGTCGCGTTCCTCACCTATTCGACATTCGGCCAGCCGCGTGGCGAGCGCTCCGACGAGGTGCGCGAGGCGGTAGCGATGCTCGACGAGCGCGGCGTCGATTTCGAGTACGACGGCGACATGGCCGCCGACGTGGCGCTGAACAAGGATTTGATGAAACTCTATCCGTTCTGCCGCCTCTCGGATACGGCGAACGTCCTCATCATGCCGGCGTTCCACGCGGCATCGATCTCGACGAAGATGCTGCGTGAACTCGGTGGCGCGACGATCATCGGCCCGCTGCTGGTCGGACTATCGCAGTCGGTGCAGATCTGCTCACTCGGTGCGCGTGACACGGACATCGTCAACATGGCAGCGCTCGCTGCCTACGACGTCAACCGCTAGAGTGCGATCGGTTGAGATGAAAGCGCTGGCCGCTTTCACCGAAAGCGTGAATCGCACTCTGTACCAGTCAAGTGCGATCGGTTGAGATGAAAGCGCTGGCCGCTTTCACCGGAAGCGAAAATCGCACTCTGAACCAGTCAAGTGCGATCGGTTGAGATGCAAAGGCCAGGCGCTCTTATCAGGAGCGTGACACGCACCCTGCGCTGATGTTCGAGAGCGCGGTCGGTTGAGTTGGAAGCGCAAAGCGCTTCCTTTAAAGCAGATGGCGCACTTTTCCGGTATTTTCAGAGCATCTTGACCGAACCGCTCACTACCAAGGCGAGCCTTCAGCTCAGGCGTCGACCGCGATTCGGCTCTTGGTCTCGTCGGGTGCGCCGAAGTGGCCGAAGTAGCGCGGATCGATCTTCTCGACCGGCAGGATGATGAGCACGTCGGTCGTGCCGAACTGGCGGTCGATCACCGCGCCATCGCCAATGAATGCGCCGAGACGCAGATAACCCTTGATGAGCGGCGGCAGCGCCTTGAGGGCCGCCTTCATATCCACCGCTTCCTTCGGCAGCAGGTTCATAGGCTGGTGGAGCGACCGGTGCGCGCTGCACCGCCACTCCTCGGGCGCGAGGGCGTTGTGATGCAGGAACGAAAGCGCCATCGCGTGCGCGTTGGGGTCGGTGCCCTCGAAGCTCGCGCAGCCGACCATCACGTCGACCTTGTGCTCGCGGACGTAGGTCCACAGGCCATGCCACAGCAACTCGACCGAACGCTTGGAGCGGTAGGGCTTCAGCACGCACGAGCGGCCGAGCTCCATGAATTTGTAGCCGGGCTTGCGGGCGACGAGCGGCGCGATGTCATACTCGCTCTGGGTATAGAAGCCGAAGTGGCGCTCGGCGACGTCCTGGCGCAGCACGCGATACGTGCCGACGACGCGCGGCTTGCGCGTCGAGCGCCACACGTCCTGCGATGGCTTAACGCTCGTATCGACGACGAGCAGATGGTCGCAGATGGTATCATACGGATCTTCGTCTCGGCGGCGCATCTCGGCGAGGAAGCTCGGCGTCGCCGACATCTCGTCGTAGAAGACGTCGTAGCGCAGCCGCTGCGCGCGCTTCACGTCACCCCACGATTCGGCGAGACGGACCTCGAGGTCACCGACGCGCCCGTAAACCTTCGGCGGCTTGCGGCGCATGGCGGGCAAGGCGAGAGAGCGGCCCTGCTGCATCGAGTTGCGCGCAAGAAGCCCTGCGGGTGGAATTTTCAGAAATCCGCGGCTCTGGAAGCGCGCGGCGAGCGTCCGCGCCCGATCAGACATCATGTGAGCCCCCCAAGGCCGGCGCGCGCTCGTCTGGTCCGGCCCCAAGGCCGAGCGGCGTGCGCATCATAACGAGCCGACATAAGCACGATTCCATGACGAATTGGCGACGGCGGCACCGCGCGGGAGCAGTGGATGCCGGCCAGGAACAGCCAGGGAAATGGGGTGCGCGCGAGCGTTCACAAGGGGCTGGCGTCAGCCGCTGGCGCGTCCCGCCGTGCGTAAGGAAGAGTGCTCACCTGGAGAGGTGATGGCGCGAGATGGCGGCAGCCAGCGGGCGAGCAGGGCTGCGAGATCCTGTGTATCGAAGGGTTTGGCGAGATAGTCGTCAAAGCCTTCCTCGAGGTAGCGCGCGCGGTCTTCCGGGAAGGCATTGGCCGTGAGTGCAACGATCGGCGGGCACCGCTGTTCGCTGCCGCAGCTCGCGGTAGCTTCGGATCGGCAGTCCGCGCGGATTTCGGCGGCGGCGGTGATCCCGTCCATGCCAGGCATGAAAATGTCCATCAGGATGAGGTCGACTGGTGCCGCCGCTCCAGCGTGACCGGCGCGTGCGCGTGCGACGCCTTGCGCGCCATCGCTGCAATGCACGACAGCGCAGCCAGATCGTTCAAGCACGCGCCGCGCGAGCAGTGCGTTGATCTCGTTGTCCTCGACTAGAAGGACGGTGGCGGGCCCATCGTGCCGCGCCGGAAGGTGCGGCCTCCGCCCCGATGGAGCCGGGCTATCGAGCGCCGTCCCGGATGAGATCTCGTCGCTCGAGGTCGCTTCGCCGTCTCCGCCGCCCGTCGCGGAGTTCGGGTTTGAGGCGATCTGCTGCAGTAATGTGCTGGTCCGCACGGGACGCACCAGGTAGCGCTCGAAGCCGTTGCGCCGGAACGCAGAGAGCCCGGCCCGCGCAAGGACGTTGACGGTGACGAGGCCGATCACCTCGCCTGCCATGTTCGAGAGGCGTGCGGCGGCGAGCAGGCGGCCCGCTGACGTCGCGTCGCCGGCGACGTCGACGATCACGCGGGTTACTGGACGGCCGCCGCCGGCGGCGGCGCTCACCGCTTGCTCGGCGACCGCCACATCGGACTCGATGACGCTATGGCCGGCCGCGCGTAGCGTGCAGGCGAGGCTGCCGCGCTCGATGTAACGGTCGAATGCCAGCAGCACGCATTCGCGCTTATGCGCACCGATCGGACGCTCGGTGGTTCTTTCCATCTCTGCGCAGTCGAGCACGATCTCGGCGGTGAAGGTCGAGCCCTGGCCCGGCGTCGAGGCGACCGAGATGTCGCCGCCCATGGCCATCGCGAGTTGCTTGGATATCGCGAGCCCGAGGCCCGTGCCGCCCTGCTGGCGGCGCTGCGCGGCATCGGCCTGCTCGAATTCGCGGAACAGGCGCCGCATGTCTTCCGCCGACAGGCCGATGCCGCTGTCCTCGACAGAGATCGTGAGGCGCATGGCGTCCGCATCCGCCACCGGCCTGCCGTGGATGCGCACGGTGATGCCGCCGCGGTCCGTGAATTTCACCGCGTTCGAGAGCAGGTTGAGCAGGATCTGGCGCACGCGCGCCTCGTCGCCGATCAGTGTTTCCCTGAGCTTCGGCTCGACGATCAGCGCCAGCTCGAGGCCTTTCTCGTGGGCGCGCGGCGAGAGCAACTCGACGACGTTCTGCGCCGCACGCTCGATCGAGAACGGCGCATTGCTGAGCACCAGCTTTCCCGCCTCGATCTTGGAGAAGTCGAGAATCTCGTCGATCAGCTTTAGCAAAGCACGCGCCGACTGCTGGACGGCGCCGACGTAGGTGCGCTGCTCGTCGCTGAGGTTCGTCTCGTCGAGCAGGCTGCTCATGCCGAGTATGCCGTTCATGGGCGTGCGGATCTCGTGGCTCATCGCCGCGAGGAAGCGTGATTTGGCCCGGTTGGCCATCTCGGCTGCGTCGCGCGCCTCGGCAAGCTCGAGCGAGCGGCGTCGTTCATCGGTGATGTCGCGGCCGACGGACTGGACCTCGAGGCTGCCGTCTGCGGCGGCGGCGAGCTGGTCTTCCCATGCGAACCATCGCCGGCCGGAGGCGGTCTCGATCTCGATGCTGTAACGGCGGCTGCGCTCCGTATCGGCGGTGGTCAGGGGAACAGCATCATCGTTCGACGTGACGACCGGCGCGAACGGCTTGCCGACGGCGTCGCTGGCGTTCAGCCCGAACGTCTTGACGAATGCGCTGTTGACGAAGGTCAGGAGCCCAGCGGCGTCGCGTCTGAGAATCACGTTGGTCTGCGCGTCCAGCAGGTCGCGATAGCGAATGTCGCTCTCGGAGATCTCCCAGTGGGCGTCCTGAAGGTGCTCGATACGCCGCTCGAGCGTGTCGCAGAGCTCACTGAAGCGCGCTTCGCCCCTGGATGCGGTGCCGCGTTCCGCCGACGGCAGGAAGGCGAGCCAGATGCCGGCGATGAGCATGGCGACGGCGGCGACGAACATGGCGTGGGGAGCACCCGCAGGGCCCGGCAACAACGCGAGACCGGCGAGTGCGAGAACACCACCCGCTACCCTGCCCGCAGTCGCGATCGCTTGGCGCCGATGCGGCATTGTGTGCGCGCCTATCCAGCGCGTTAGGCGGGCGTCGCCGATATCCCCTGAGCGAAAGCCGATCCACGCCCGCGAGAGGCGGCGGATCGCTGACGGAGTCGCGCGGACGGGGCCCGTCGCTTGCGGGGTGGTCCGGACATCGCTGGTCCTTTGAGAACTGCGCACGCGACAACACCCGTCTCTGGAGCGGACCCATTGCGCCGACGCGCGCCGCACTGTGCTCGAACGAGCCGGCGACGCCACGGAGCGGAAATGCCGCGTGTCCCCGGCGACAATTCTGCCGGGGCCGCGAGGATGGGTTTAACCCAACCAGATCCAATTTGACGGACCTTGAACGAGGCTGGTGAACGAGACCTTGCCGTGTGTCCCGCGCAGTAATCCGGCCCGGCCTCGACACCTTGAAATGAGGGGATAATGAGGGGGGGCGCGATCAATCTTCGATCGGGCGTGCGGCGTCGAGCGTCAGTATCGCGACACCGTCGCGGATCGGAAACGCCAGATGTGCCGTGCGCGAGATAAGCTCCTGGGCCGCCGCGTCGTACTCGAGGGGATGCTTGCTCACCGGGCAAGCGAGGATGGAGAGAAGGCGCGGGTCGATCTCGCGTCGCGGCGCGGGTGCTTCGTCGCTCATGCGCGGCTCCTGCTCATGTCGGTGCTCATTGCATCATCGCGCCAGGGTTGCCGTTGGTCGCGAGATCCATCTCGGCAAGAGCGACCAGGACCTCGGCACGCTCCTTCAGGCTGCCGGCCTCGAGCAGCGCCTGTTTCTCCGCGGCCCCATAAGGGCTCATCACCGAGAGCGCGTTGACCAGGAACTCCGTCGAAGACTTGGCGATCGCGCCCCAGTCGGTGCTGAGGTTGTTGGCCGTGAGATACGCCTTCAGTGCCGAGAGCAGGGCTTCGCGATCCACGTCGCTTTCGCCGAGGCCGGATACCAGGTCGTGCGAGAAGGGGCGGTAGTCGCATCGGCCGATCCGGTACGCCTTGCCCGTCTCGACCTCGCCAGCGATCGCGAAGCGGGAAATGCCGGTGAGAGTCACGAGCATTCGGCCGTCGTCGAGCTCCTGAAAGGCCGTTACGCGGCCGGCGCAGGCGACGCGATGCAGCGAGGCCGATTTGCCGCCGGGACTGTCTCGGCTGCCTGCGAGCGCGCCGCCGAGGGGCTCACTATCATGCTCAGGTTGAACGATGGCGAGCATGCGCGAACCGGCGAGGACGTCGTCGATCATCTGGAGATAGCGTGGCTCGAAAACGTTGAGCGGTAGCGTCACGCGCGGCAACAGGATGGCTCCCCGCAGCGGGAACAAAGGCATCTCGCGCGGCAGGTCATCGATTGTGCGGTATCGGTCGAGAGTTGCCAAGTCGCGCTCCCTGATGCCTCGAAATTGGGGGGGCAGGCTGCTCAACCGGTCCGTGGGTGGAGACGCGGCGCGCCTCCACCGTAACGGATCAGCTTGTCAGGAGAATAGCACGGAGGAGAGTCGCTTGCGGCCCTCGACGGTGGCCGGGTCCTTCGGACCCCATGCTTCGAAGAGCTGCACGAGCTGCTTGCGTGCCGCCTCCTCGTTCCAGGTGCGCGCGCGGCGTACGAGATCGATCAGGTGATCGACGGCTTCCATCTTGCGCCCCTTCGCGGCCAGCGCCACGGCGAGATCATAGCGCGACTGATGGTCGGCCGGATTGGTGGCAACGTTGGCCTCGAGCGCCGCCGTGTCGCCCGAGTCGGCGGCCTTGCGGGCGAGTGCGATGGCGGCCTTCACGCTCTCGACGGGCGCGGTGCGGCTCTTGTCTGGTGCGACCATGGCGATGGTCTGCTCGGCGCGGTCGAGATCGCCGCTTTTGAGATAGCAGCGGGCGAGACCGGCGAGGGCCTGAACGTTCTCCTGATCCTGCTGGAGGATCGCGGCATAGATCTCGGCGGCGTTCTGAATGTCACCTGCCTCGAACGCCTGATCGGCCTCGGCGAGGATCGCCTCCAGTTCGTCGCCCTCGTCCGCGACTGCGCCGATGGAGCGCTCGACGAACGCCTTGAGCTGGCTCTCCGGCAAGGCCCCCATGAAGCCGTCGACGACCTTGCCGTCGCGGAAGGCATAAACCGTCGGAATCGACTGCACGCGGAGCTGGCCGGCGAGCTGCTGGTTCTCGTCGACGTTGACCTTGGCGAGCCGGACTTTTCCGCCATAGCTGCGCACGACCTTCTCGATGGTCGGCGTAAGCTGCCGGCAAGGACCGCACCAAGCCGCCCAGAAATCGACGAGAACGAGCGCGGATTTCGAAGCTTCGATGACATCCTTTGCGAACGAAGCCGTCGAAACGTCCTTGATGACGTCGCCGGGTGCGCCGCCAGCCTTGCTGTCCATATTCTCTCCTCCTCGAGCCATCGGCTCATATGATGCGGGCAATCAGCGCTGGCAAGCCGGGTCCGGCGGTGCGGGATGCGGCATGTCAGCCGGCGATGCGATGGCGCCGTCCGCTGGTTGGGGCGCCGCGCGGGATGCCACCTCGCCATCGAGAACGACGGTGCGCGGCTCGTGCCCGGTGGCGCGAATGAACCGCAAAAGGTCCACCCGTGCAATGTTCGTCGTCGCCGTATTCGTCAGCGGGTGGCAATTGATCGTCTCGTGCCGCATCAGTCGGTCGTCGATGACGACCGAAACCCGCGCCTCCACATCGTTCATGACGGCGAATGCCGTCACCGAACCGGGTGTCACACCGAGGTGCTGCATCAGCAACTCTGGCTTGCCGAAGCTGAAGCGGCCTGCGCCGATGCGCCGTGCCAATGCCTTGAGGTCGACCGGCGTGCGGCTTTCCGCGATCACCAGAAAGAGCGCGCCGCGGCTGTCTTTGAGGAACAGGTTCTTGGTGTGCCCGCCGGGTAGCGTGCGCTCCAACTCCTCGCTCTCCCCGACCGTGAACACGGCGGCATGCTCGGTCGTCCGGGTCGCGATGCCAAGGTCGGAGAGGCGCAGCATGAGTTGGTCGCGGTTGGCGGGCGGGTCGGTGCTCATCGGTCCATCGGTGTGAACGGTCGGCGCTCGGTCGGTCCAGACCCGTGGCAATTTTCGGCGGCGGGGAGAGTGGACCGAGGGAGAGGACTAACGCGCCATGCCCCGCCGCGGCAAGGGTGCGGGCCGCCGCGGATGCTCCGCGCGATGCCGCGAATGCACTTGCAGAGCCCCCGCGCGCGGGCGATAACCCGCCTCCGTCAAAGGGAATCGGCACAATGAAATTCAACGAGCGCGTCTTTTCAGGAATGCAGCCGACGGGCAGCTTGCATCTCGGCAATTACCTCGGTGCCATACTGCAATGGATCGAGCTGCAGAAGACGCACGAGTGCATCTATTGCGTCGTCGATCTGCACGCCATCACCGTCTGGCAGGACCCGGCCGAGTTGTCCCGCGCGATCCGTCAGGTGACCGCGACCTATATTTCGGCCGGCCTCGATCCCATGCGCTCGATCGTGTTCAACCAGAGCCAGGTTTCGGCGCACGCCGAGCTCGGCTGGATTTTCAACTGCGTCGCCCGCCTCGGCTGGCTCAATCGCATGACACAGTTCAAGGAGAAGGCCGGAAAGGATCGCGAGAACGCTTCCGTCGGTCTCTATGCCTATCCGAACCTGATGGCGGCCGATATCCTCGCCTACCGGGCCACGCACGTGCCCGTCGGCGAGGATCAGAAGCAGCATCTGGAGCTCGCCCGCGACATCGCGCAGAAGTTCAACAACGACTTCCGCGAGTCCATCGTGCGTGTCGGTCGCGAGGACGGCATCTTCTTTCCGCAGCCCGACCCGGTCATCACCGGTCCAGCGACGCGCGTCATGAGCCTGCGCGACGGCACTAAGAAGATGTCGAAGTCCGACCCGTCCGATCTCTCGCGCATCAACCTCACCGACGATGCCGATACGATCGCGCGCAAGATCCAGAAGGCGAAAACCGATCCCGAGCCGTTGCCGTCCGAGCCCGCCGGACTCAAGGCTCGCCCCGAGGCGGACAACCTCGTCGGCATCTACGCGGCCCTCGCCGGCAGCAGCGTGCCAGATGTGCTCGCCGAGTACGGCGGTGCACAATTCTCGACCTTCAAGAAGGCTCTCGCGGAGCGCGCTGTGGAGCGGCTTTCGCCGATCGCCGACGAGACGCGCCGCATGATGCAGCAGCCCGATGAGATCGATCGCATTCTGGCGGACGGCGCTGCTCGTGCGCGAGCCATCGCCGATCCGATCATGGCCGAAGTCAAGGACGTCATCGGCCTGATCCGTTCATAATCGTTACAGTCGGCGTTCGTTCGGCCGTCGAGGCGGCTCGTTTTGCCGCAGTCGCGCGTCGTCCCCCGTCTGTGCAATATTGCGATAGGCGAAAGCACATGGCAGCATCGGTGCATGATGAAAAAACGTCGTAGCTTCGAATCGGGTCACCGGCGCAAATTCCTGCTCGTCGTCGACGAGAGCGCCGAGGTCGAATCCGCCCTCTACTTCGCGGCCAGCCGCATTCAGCATTCGGGCGGCCTGATCGTCATGATCTTCGTGGTGGAACCGCAGGGTTTCCACCACTGGATGGGCGTGCGTCAGGTGCAGATCGACGAAGAGACGAACAAGGCGCGCGCCCTGTTCCGCCTGTTCCGCCGCAAGCTCAACATTGCCGGGTTCGAGAGCGTTGGCACGGAAGAAGTCATTCGCGAGGGCAACAAGGCCGAGGCGATCCTGAAGCTCATCGAGGACGACGAGGACATCGCGTTGCTGGTGCTCGGCGCCGCCACCGACGTCAAGGGCCCCGGCCCGCTGGTGTCGTCACTAGCCGCCGGCTCGGTCGCGGGCAAGTTCCCCGTGCCGATCACCATCGTTCCAGGCAACCTGGCGCTCGACGACATTCGCGCGCTGGCCTGAGCGCGCGGCGGCTCCGCGGCGCTTGGAAAGGCACTCCGCCGGGCTTCTGGCGGGCTTCTGGCGGTCCCTTCCGGTACGATCCCTGTCGGCTGCGGAAATGTGATCCTCGAAGCGCACAAATCCCCGCCGAATTGCGAGGCCGGGGCTCGACTTTTTCGCATCGATCGCCTACATGCTGTTTCGAACGGTTCTAAAGATGGGCACGGCTCGCGGAAGGGCCGCCGCCACCTGACGCCGTATTCCAATGCCGGCAAGGCACGAGGCAGTACGGTCGGAGCACGAGCCCCACGAGCATCGGCCCCGCATCGGCCGGCCAACGACAGCAAACGCCAGGGAACTTCCGAATGTTCATTCAGACCGAGGCAACTCCGAATCCGGCAACTCTCAAGTTCGTCCCAGGCAAGCCGGTGCTCGGCCAGGGTACGGCCGATTTCCGCTCGCGCAGCGAAGCCGGCGAGTCGCCGCTGGCCGAGCGCCTGTTCGACATCGACGGCGTGAAGGGCGTTTTCCTCGGCGCCGATTTTATTTCGGTGACCAAGGGCGACAGTGAGTGGCAGCACCTGAAGCCCATGATCCTTGGTGCGATCATGGAGCACTACATGTCGGGCGCCCCCGTGGTTGCGGCTGATGGCGCCAACGACACCACTGCCGGTAACTACGACGAGGATGACGAGGACACGGTGGCGACCATCAAGGAGCTGCTGGAGACGCGCGTTCGTCCGGCAGTCGCGCAGGATGGCGGCGACATCACCTTCGCCGGCTTCCGCGACGGCATCGTCTACCTTCACATGCGCGGCGCCTGCTCGGGCTGCCCGAGCTCGACGGCGACGCTGCGCCACGGCATCGAGAACCTGCTGAAGCACTTCTGCCCAGAAGTGCACGAGGTCCGCGCCGTTTGATGCCGAGTGATCTCGGCTGATCGAAGAAAGCCCCGCACCGCGGGGTTTTCTTGTTTCTAGGCCCGCCTGCAAGCGAGGCCGGGTATCAGATGAAAAAACGAACCGGAGGAACGAGAATGGCCGATGCCCTGGACCAGAAGGCCCTGGACACCCTGTTCTTCGAGGCACGCACACACAACGCTTGGCGACAGAAGGACGTGCCGGACGACCTTCTTCGGCGCCTTGTCGAGGTGATGAAATGGGCGCCGACGAGCGCCAACTCGTCGCCCGCGCGGCTCGTCTTCGTCAAGTCCGCGGCGGCCAAGGCGCGACTGAAGCCGCTTCTGTCACCGGGCAACGACGAGAAGACGATGCAGGCTCCCGTTTGCGTCATCATCGGCGAGGACGTGGAATTTCACGAGAAGTTGCCGTTCCTCTTTCCGCACGCGGACGCGCGCAGTTGGTTCGCCGGCAACAAGCCGAAGATCGAGGCGACGGCGTTCCGTAACGCCACGCTGCAGGGTGCATATCTGATGCTTGCCGCGAGAGCGCTCGGTCTCGACGTCGGGCCGATGTCGGGTTTCGACATGGAGGGGGTCGACAAGGAGTTCTTCGCCGGTACGACTTATCGCTCGAACTTCCTCTGCAATCTCGGCTACGGCGATCCCAAAGGGCTGTTCCCGCGCAGCCCGCGCTTCGCGTTCGACGACATGGCGAAGATCGTCTGAGGCGCGTGGCCGACCGGTCCTGAAGGACGGTCGGCCACAGACCGATTATCGAGATTTCGTGCACCTTTCCTGGACACGTGTGACCTCACGGCCGCACCCATTGCGAGTTGGCGAAACTGTAGTGCATTCGCGGGTGCGCGCGTGTAGTTTGCCCGCGCGATGAATGTGCTGGCTTTCGATACAAGTTTTGCGGCGTGCTCCGTGGCGGTCGGGCGTGGTCTCGGCGGCGACGCGCCCGAGTCCGAAAGCCGTTTTGAGCCGATGCAGATGGGCCACGCGGAGCGTCTCGTACCGATGATCGGCGAGGTACTCTCGGCCTCGCGGCTGACGCTGAGCGACATCGACGTCGTTGCCGTTACCGTGGGTCCAGGATCTTTCACCGGAACACGTATATCGGTCGCGACGGCGCGGGCACTGGCGTTGGCCTCGAAGGCGCGGATCGTCGCCGCATCGACGCTCGCTGTGATGGGGGACAAGGCTGCCAGGGCTTTATCCGCCGAGCGCGGCACGGCGCAGAACGAGTGCCGCGCGAGCGATCTCGTCGTCGTCGTGGACGCCCGCCGTGGCGAATTCTATGCCCAGCGTTTTTCGTACCGCACGGACGGCAAAGGGGCGGACGCCCAAGGCGAGCCGATCGTTGCCGATCTGGATCAGGCCGCCCGGCTTGGGGGAATGCCGAAGGTCGATTTCTGCGGTTCGGGGGCGGAGGCGGCGGCAACCTGCGCGGCTGAGCTCGGACGGGAGGCGGCGTGGCACTTCCCCGACCTGCTGCCGGATGCGGCCGACCTGATGCGTGTGGCGGTCCGGCTGGAGCCGCTTTCTACGCCTGTTAAACCACTCTATCTGAGGCCCGCGGACGCCAAGCCGCAGGTCGGCAAGTCCATCGAGAGGGTAGCGATATGACAACGACGGCGACTGGCAAGGCCAGCCGGCTCGATCCGAAGTTCATCAGCCTGGTCTGGGCCGGTCCCGAGCGTGCCGCCGAGATCGCGGAAATGCATCGCGCTCTGTTCAACCCGGCGTGGACGGAGTCGAGCCTCGTCGAAATGCTGGCGCATCCGGGATCGACTGCGTTTCTCGCGCGCGTGCGCGACGGCATCGACGCGCTTCCGGAGCCAGCGGGCTTCGTCGTCGGGCAGATCGCCGCCGACGAGGCCGAGGTGCTGAGCATCGGCGTGCTGCCGCGCTGGCAGCGCCGCGGTATCGGCAAGGTACTGGTGGAGGGCCTTGCCCGCGCCGTCAAACGGGCTGAGGCCAAGCGCGTGTTCCTCGAGGTCGCCGCCGACAACCAGGCCGCCTTCGAGCTGTATCGTGGGCTCGGCTTCACCGCGGTCGGCATGCGCAAGGGCTACTACGATCAGCCCGGCGGGCAGCCGAAGGACGCGCTGGTCCTGGCGTTGCCGCTCGACCGTTGAGGGCGTTCGTCCGGTGGTGCCGGCCGCGCCGCATCAGCGCAGCCGCAGCCGCTGTCACGCGAGCGTCATGGGCGTGTCCTAAAGCGTGCTTGCGCCACCTTGGCGCGCTCCGGTGCCGGCGGGTTCATTTGCCGGGCAAACGGATCGAACGCCCTTGATCTCGATGAGGGGCAGTGCCATCGGCCGTGTGCTTCCCTCGGCCAAAGCTGTTCCCTAGGGGGACGATGCCATGGGCAAGCTCAGAGCCGGCGCCGTATTGACGGGCTTCTTCGGCCTCACGTTGCCGCTCATGCCGGTGCAGGCCGCGCTCCTACGGTTTGGATCGAACGGCGCTCGCAGGCTGCCGCACTGGTATCATCGCAACGTTTGCCGTCTGCTCGGGATCCGCCTCCATATCGAGGGCGAGGTGCGTCGGGACAGGCCCGTGCTTCTGATCGCCAACCACACCTCCTGGCTCGACATCCCCGTGCTGTCGGCGGTGGCGCCCGTTTCGTTCGTCGCCAAGCGCGAGGTCGGATCGTGGCCCGGTGTTTCCGTGCTGGCGCGATTGCAGCGGACGGTGTTCGTTGACCGCGAACGGCGCACGGCGGTTGGCGAAACGGCGAGTGAAATCATTGAACGACTGCGGTCGGGCGATGCCATCGTGCTGTTTGCCGAAGGCACCTCGAGCGACGGCAACCGCGTGCTGCCTTTCCGCACGTCGCTGTTCGCGGCGGCCAAGCCGCCGGCCAAGGTGGCATCGAGCGTACCAGAGGCGGTCGTCCAGACCGTGTCGGTGGTCTACGAGCGCGTGCATGGCGTACCGCTCGGTTGGGCGGATCGTCCGCTCACCGGCTGGTACGGCGACATGGAGCTGCCGCAGCACGCCTGGAAGCTGCTGCAGGCCGGTCCGCTCGACGTCCGCATCGTCGTCGGAGCGCCGGTGCCTCTCGACTCGTTTGCCGATCGCAAGCAACTCGCCCGCCACAGCGAGGACGAGGTTCGCGCCAATGTCGTCAGGGTTCTGCGCGGCCGGTCTCCGCTGGAGTCGATCACAACCACCCGGCCGTCGGAACCACCGCCACCGGTTCGCATGCGACGCGCCGACGCCGAGCGGTCGCGCATGGTCTGACCGGGCCCGCCCTCCGCGTCGATTTTGACGCCCTCGTGACGGTTGCGCACAATCCCCGAATGCCTCATGATGCAGTGCAACATGTGGCGTCGGCTGCCACCTTCTTGTGGGTGTGGACTACCCGCAGGGGCGGTGGTGGCGGAGGATCGGACGCTGTAAACCGGCAGGACCATCACGCCGGTTGCGACGCCATCCTGGTCAATGGGCCTGGTCAATGGGCCTGGTTAATGGGATCGGAACATTCCACCCCTTAGTTTGTCCGCCGTGCCGCGAACCGCGGTTTGAGTCTCGAGCGAGGTTGCCATATGCCGGGAGCCAAGAAGGTTCTCGTCAAGACGTTCGGATGCCAGATGAACGTCTACGATTCCGAGCGCATGACGGAGGCACTCGAGGCCGAGGGCTACCGCGAGACCGATGTGCTCGAGGAGGCGGACCTCGTCGTTCTCAATACCTGCCACATCCGCGAAAAGGCCGCCGACAAGGTTTATTCCGAACTCGGTCGTATTCGTCAGGTGAAGGAAGAGCGCCTTGCACTCGGCCGCGAAACCCAGGTGGCCGTCGCCGGCTGCGTGGCTCAGGCCGAGGGATCGGAAATCGTCTCGCGTGCGCCGGTCGTCGATCTGGTGATCGGCCCGCAAAGCTATCACCGCATGCCGGACTTGCTGCGCCAAGCTGCGTCGGATCGGCGTTCCGTGGTCGAGACCCAGTTCCCCGAAGAAGAGAAGTTCGAACGGTTGCCGGCGCGCGGTAAGGCCCGCACCGCGACTGCGTTTCTGACCGTGCAGGAAGGTTGCGACAAGTTTTGCACCTTCTGCGTCGTGCCCTATACGCGCGGCATGGAATATTCACGCTCCGTCGCGGCCATCGTCGCGGAAGCCGAGGCGCTGGTGGCGCGCGGCGTCTCCGAGGTGACGCTGCTCGGCCAGAACGTCAACGCGTATCACGGCGCCAGCGAGGGCGGTGGCACGGCGAGTCTCGCCGGCCTCATCGATCGCCTCGCCCGCATCGATGGACTGGAGCGGCTGCGCTACACCACCAGCCACCCGCGCGACATGACGGATGATCTGATCGCCGCCCACGCACACGAGCCGAAGCTGATGCCGTTCCTGCATCTGCCCGTGCAATCCGGCTCCGACCGCATGCTCGCGGCGATGAACCGGAAGCACACGGCCGCGGATTACCTCGCCCTAGTCGCCCGCATCCGCAAGGCGCGGCCCGATATCGCCCTCTCCACCGACTTCATCGTCGGGTTCCCCGGTGAGACCGACGCCGATTTCGAAGCCACACTCAAGATCGTCGATACCGTCGGTTTCGCGCAGGCCTACACGTTCAAATATAGCGCTCGTCCGGGCACGCCCGCGGCGAAGATGGACGACCAGGTGCCCGAGAGCGTCAAGACCGAGCGCCTGTTCCGCCTCCAGCAGCGGCTGGACGGGCAGCAGAAGCGTTTCAACGCGGCGTGTGTCGGTCGCACGGTTCCCGTGCTGTTCGAGCGTGCCGGCCGCCACGATGGCCAGCTCATCGGACGCTCGCCGTACCTCCAGGCCGTCCATGCGTTCGCCGACGAGGCACTGCTCGGTCGAATCGTTCCTGTGGAAATCCTCGGCTCGGGTCCGAACAGCCTCTCCGGTGTCATCGCCGCGTCGGCAACGCACGACAAATTCCCTGGACATCGCGGAATTGCGGCGGAATGATCGCCCCGTCATCGCTCGGCCGGCAGCTTGTAGGCGTCTGTCACGAGCGTCGGGCATGGTTCCGTTCGAGTTGGTTCAAGGGTCGGCGCGATTGTTCCTCTGGAATCGATCGGCATTGAGCGCCTACCCTGCGATCAGCAACTCGGGCGGGTGATCATCGCCGGACGTCGGCATCGGCGCAGCGCCGGCCGCTCCGGTCGGCATGGAGATGAATGACTTGACAGGTATTCGCGGGCAGACCGGCAACGTCCGCCTTGTCGTGCCGTTCGAGGACAATCGGCTTCTCGCACTCGTTCTCGGTCAGTTCGACGCCAATCTGGCGCTGATCGAGGATCGCCTCGGCATCGGGGCGCATGCCCATGGCAACGTCGTGATCCTCACGGGGCCGGAACCCGCGTGCCAAATGGGCCGGCAGGTGCTCGAGGACATCTACGCGATGGCGGGCAAAGGCGCCGCCGTCGGTCCCGGCGATATCGATGGCTTGATCCGTCACGTTCGCCAGGAGGCGAGCCCCGGCGATGTCGGCGCCCAGGCGCAGATCGCGACGCGCCGTCGTGTCATCAAGGCCCGCACGCGCACCCAGAGCACCTACATGCGCGCGATCCAATCGACCGACCTCGTTTTCGGCATCGGTCCCGCGGGCACCGGCAAAACCTATCTGGCCGTCGCCTTCGCCGCCCATTTCCTCGAGCGCGGTATCGTCGAGCGCATCATTCTCTCGCGGCCCGCGGTCGAGGCCGGCGAACGCCTTGGGTTCCTGCCGGGCGACATGCGCGAGAAGGTCGATCCCTATCTTCGCCCGCTCTACGACGCCCTCTACGACGTGCTGCCGCCTGAGAAGGTGGAGCGCGACATCGAGACCGGCGTCATCGAGATCGCGCCGCTCGCCTTCATGCGAGGCCGCACGCTCGCCAATGCGTTCGTCATTCTCGACGAGGCGCAGAATACCACCAGCATGCAGATGAAGATGTTCCTCACCCGTCTCGGCGAGAACGCCAAGATGGTGGTGACTGGCGATCCGAGCCAGATCGACCTGCCGCCCGGCATGACATCCGGCCTCGAGGAAGCCGTGCGACTGCTGCGTGGCGTCGAAGGCATCGAGGCCGTGCGCTTCGCCACCGCTGACGTCGTGCGCCGCGATCTGGTGGCGCGTATCGTCGACGCCTACGAGCGGCCGGGGCAGGCGAATGCCAATGCCAGGGTGGCTACAGATCCCACGCCGGGGCAGGTGTCATGAGCGCCAAGCCGCAAGCGCGTGCCGCCACGCCGTCCTCACCTCAGGCTGCCGGCGTACCCGAGGCCGCCGACCCAGAGCCACGATCGAGCATCGCCATCGACCTCGTCGAGGACGATGGCGACTGGTCTCTGTTCGACGACATTGATGCCTTGATTTCACGCGCGGCTGCGGCTGCGGCCCGCCATTCCGCGGTTGCATCGCGCCTTCCGCGCGGAGCCGTCGAGATCGTTGTTGCGCTCTCGTCCGATGCGGCGGTCGCGCGTCTCAACGGCCAATATCGTGGCAAGCCGAAACCGACCAACGTGCTTTCGTTTCCAGCACCATCAGGCTCGCCCGCCGCTACGCTGGAGCAGGGCACTTCGCTCGGCGACATCGTGCTCGCCGCCGAGACCGTCCGTGCCGAGGCGGAAGAAAGCGGCACCAGCCCCGCGCATCATCTCCAGCATCTTGTCGTACATGCCGTGCTGCATCTCGTCGGCTACGATCACATGACCGATCCGGAGGCCGAGGCCATGGAGGCCATCGAGATCGAGGTGCTGGCTGGTCTCGGCATCGACGATCCGTATGCCGGCTCCGATCCCGAGAAGGCGGCGCACTAGCCGCCATTCCCTACGCAGCGAAATTTTGCAAACACCACGGACAATGACCATCGATAGCCCCACGACCGGCAACGAGGCCCAGCAGAGCGCGGAAGAGGCGCGCAGCGGGCTTTTGGGCTGGCTTTCATCACTTCCCGTCCGTCTTGGCCTGCAAGGCTCACAGACGTTGCGCGACACACTCGAGCACGCGCTCAAGGAGGGGCCAACCGGCACGGCCGCCGCCTTCTCCGACGAGGAGCGCCGCATGTTGCTGCGTCTGCTGCGCTTTGGTGCCAGCCGCGTCGCAGACATCATGGTGCCGCGCGCCGACATCATCTCGCTGGACGAGAGCGAGCCATTGTACGAGCTGCTGGCGCAGTTCGAGGAGGCGGGCGTTTCGCGCATTCCCGTGTTCCACGACACGCTCGACGATCCTCGCGGCATGGTTCACGTCAAAGACCTGTTCGGCTGGATCGTCGAGCACGGGCGCCAGACGGCGTCGCGCCGGGTGCCGGAACCCGGCACGGCGGCAGCGGAGAGCGGCGCGAATGCCAGTGGTGGCAGCGAAGCTCCGGTACGGCTGCCGCTCGATTTCTCCGATCTCGATCTGTCGCAGTCGATCGCATCGACCAAGATCCGTCGTCCGGTGCTTTTCGTGCCGCCTTCGATGCCCGCGATGAACCTGCTCATCCGCATGCAATCGACCCGCATTCACATGGCGTTGGTCGTCGACGAGTATGGCGGGACGGACGGTCTCGTCACCATCGAGGATCTCGTCGAGCAGGTGGTCGGCGATATCGAGGACGAGCACGACGAGGAGGAGGTCGGCAACATCCTGATGGACCCGAAGCTCGGGCTGGTCGCTGCTGCGCGCACGCCGGTAAGCGAGCTCGAGCGCCATCTCGGCATCAAGCTGCTGACGCCGGAGGAGGAAGAGCAGATCGACACCCTCGGCGGTCTGGTGTTCCACATGCTTGGGCGCGTGCCCGTGCGGGGTGAGATCGTCCGCCATGCGACGGGGCTGGAGTTCGAGGTTCTCGATGCCGATCCGCGCCGCGTGAAAAAAGTGAGGGTGCACCGGCCGGTGCCGCTCGAAGGCGCGAGCGCGGACGGCTGACCTTGCAATCGGGGGACAACGAGGCAGGCGGCTCTGAGGCGGTTCGGCAGCCCAGGACGGGCAGCGACGGACCGATCGAAGGCATCGTGCGTGGCCTTGCGGCCGGCACGCGCGGCATTGCCGACCGGCTGGGATCGGCCTCCTTCTGGGTTCGCGGTTCCATCGCGTTCGTCGCTGGTGCGCTGTCGGTGCTCGCCATGGCGCCGTTCTTCCTCGCGCCGGTCATGGCATTGACGCTGCCGCTGCTCGTTTGGCTGATCGACACCGCCGATGCGCCCCGCATACCGCCGGGAGAATTGCAGGCCAGCGTTCCTTCGCGGCGAGATGTGCTGCGGCGCGCGGCTTTCGCAGGGTGGTTCTTCGGCTTTGGCTATTTCGTCAGCGGCCTGTTCTGGATCGGCGAAGCATTCCTCGTCGAGGCCGAGAAGTTCGCTTGGCTGCTGCCAGCCGCGGTGACGTTGCTGCCTGCCTTTCTGGCGATGTTCTTCGCCGCCGCCGCGGCCGGTGCGCGCGCAGTATGGCGTCCCGGGCTGGGTCGCGTCGTGGTCCTGGCCCTGGCGCTCGCCATCGTCGAATGGCTTCGCGGGCACATCCTCACGGGCCTGCCGTGGAACGTCCTCGGCTATGCGCTGACCGCACCGGGCGCGGCTATTCAGGGCGCGGCCGTTCTCGGTGTCTACGGTCTCACCCTCGTCGCCGTAATTGCGCTTGCCGCGCCGCTCGTGTCGCTTTCGGACGCGGCGGAGGCGCCGAGCGATAAGCTCGTGGTGCGCGCAGGTGCGGGGGCTCTCGTCGCAGTGGCGTTGTTCGCGCCCCTGTTCGGATACGGCGCGTGGCGACTCGGCGAAGCGAGCGACGAAACCGTCGACGGCGTCAAGCTGCGCATCGTGCAGCCGAGCGTGCCGCAACGCGAGAAATGGCAGCGGGAAAAGCAGCGCGAGATCTTCGATCTCCATCTCGATCTGTCGCGTCGCAACGCCGAGGGCCTCGTCGACGACATGGCCGGGGTCACGCATCTCGTCTGGCCCGAGGCGGCGATGCCGTTCTTGCCGCTCGAGAGCCCGCAGGCACTCTCCGAGATCGCCGAACTATTGCCGGACGGTACGCACCTTCTGACGGGTGCGCTGCGCGCCGAAAGGCCCGAGCAGGCGGTCGATCAAGCCGAGGCCGTACCGCCGCCGCGCACCCGCGTCTTCAACTCGCTGATGGTTTTCAATGCCGAGGGTGGCCTCGCCGCCGTCTACGACAAGATCCATCTCGTACCGTTCGGCGAGTACCTGCCGATGCAAGCGCTGCTGGAGAGCATCGGTCTCGAGCAGCTGACGCGGGTGAGGGGTGGTTTTGAAGTCGGGCGCTCGCCTCGGCCGATCATCGACGTGCCGGGAGCGCCGCCCCTCCTCGCCCTCGTCTGCTACGAGGCGATCTTCCCGGCCGAGGTGGTGCAAACGGAGGATCGCCCAGCGGTCATCGTGAACGTCACCAACGACGGCTGGTTCGGCCAGACGACCGGCCCGTATCAGCACTTCCACATGTCGCGTGTACGCGCGGTGGAGGAGGGCGTCCCGATCATCCGCGCCGCCAATAACGGTGTCTCGGCGGTCATCGATGCCTTTGGACGAGTAGGCCCGACGCTCGATCTCGACGTGCGGGGCGTCATCGACACGGAGCTGCCGCGCCACATCGAGCCCCCTCTCTATGCGATAGCGGGTGACTTCGTCTTCCTCGCGCTGCTCACGATCCTCGCCGCCGGACTCGCGGTGTCACGACAGAGCGACGCCTGACGAAGGTTCAAATCCGCGTTGCGGCTCCCCACGGATGATCGGCAAAGGGTATACGTTTTTTCTACTTGTTTTTCTGCAATCGCATCGCTGGTACATCTATCGAAAACGGCAAGTGCGAAATCGCGTTTCAAAAGCGTCGTTCAGAAAGCATGCGCAATCCGCTACAGTGAACCCGGTTGCGGTACTCCGGGAGGCGCGGATCGACGAGTGTTTTCGCAATCTTGCGGCATGTGGTGATGTTGACGCGCGATTATCCGACTTCTAGACATGACCAAATCTCATTCCCCCTGACATCGGCCCCCTGACATTAGAGAGTCGGCACTCGGTTACGATCATGGCAAAAGAAGAAGAAGAAGCTCAGTCCGGCTCGTATGCCGAGGAAAGAAACGCGCGCCGTCCCAATCCGATGGATGCGCATGTCGGTACGCGTGTCAGGATGCGGCGTATGCTGCTCGGCCTCAGCCAGGAAAAGCTCGGCGAGATGCTGGGCCTCACGTTCCAGCAGGTCCAGAAGTACGAGAAGGGCGTCAACCGCATCGGCGCGAGCCGACTATTCGATCTCTCACACGTCCTCGGGGTTCCGATCCAATACTTCTACGACGAAGTCCCCGCGGCCATGACCGAGCAGATGGCGGCGGCAGGCGGTTTCGCCGAGCGCGGCGCTGAGCCCTACGTCGCCGAGGTGATGTCATCGCGCGATGGCGTCGAACTCAACAAGGCGTTTTCCCGCATCACGGACCCGCGCGTCCGCCGAGCCATCGTCGAGCTGGTCAGGTCGCTCGCCGGCGAGGCCGAAGGGAACTGAGGCGCGACCCGCCGAGAGGCTCGTGCCGGGCGGGGTGCCTGCGACATGGCGTACATGGCGCGCGCGGCTCCGGGATGAGGCGCGCGCGCGGCTTGACCCCTCCACGAAAGCTTGCAACAAGGCTGCCGAAATCAGCAGTTCAGATCTGACCCGAGGGGGCCCGTCGTGGCACGCAAGTCCTATCTCTTCACCAGTGAGTCCGTGTCCGAAGGGCATCCCGACAAGGTTTGCGACCGCATCTCGGACGAGGTGGTGGACCTGTTCTATCGCGAGAGCCTTGCCGCCAATCTCGATCCGTGGGCCATCCGCGCGGCCTGCGAGACGATGGCGACGACGCAACGCGTTATCATCGCCGGCGAATACTCGAACACCGCGCCGAGCATCACGGTGCAGATGATCCAGGAGATCGCGCGCAAGGCGATCCGCGACATCGGCTACGAGCAGGAAGGCTTCCACTGGGCCAACGCCAACATCGAGGTGCTTCTGCACGGCCAGTCGGCCGACATCGCCGCGGGCGTCGATGCCAAGCAGCCGACCAACAAGGAGGAAGGCGCGGGCGACCAGGGCATCATGTTCGGTTACGCCTGCACCGAGACACCGGTTCTGATGCCGGCGCCGATCTACTACTCGCATCGCATTCTCGCCGATCTTGCGGTCGCGCGTAAGTCGGGCAAGGGAGACGCCGCCAAGCTCGGCCCCGACTCCAAGAGCCAGGTGACCGTGCGCTACGAGAACGGCAAGCCGGTCGGCGTCACCGCGATCGTCGTCTCGCACCAGCATATCGTGAAAGATCTCTCGTCGCGTCAGGTGCGCGACATCGTCGAGCCGTTCGTGCGCAATGCGCTGCCCGAGGGCTGGATCACCAACGACACCGTCTGGCACATCAACCCGACCGGCGCCTTCTACATCGGCGGACCGGACGGCGATTGCGGTCTGACGGGCCGCAAGATCATCGTCGACACCTACGGTGGAGCGGCCCCGCATGGCGGCGGCGCCTTCTCCGGCAAAGACCCGACGAAGGTGGACCGCTCGGCCGCCTATGCCTCGCGCTACCTCGCCAAGAACGTCGTCGCCGCGGGTCTCGCCGAGCGCTGCACCATCCAGCTCTCGTATGCCATCGGTGTCGCGCGGCCGCTGTCGATCTATGTCGACACGCACGGCACCGGCAAGGTCGACGAAGCTGCGATCGAGGCCGCTATTCCGAAGGTCATGGACCTGACGCCGCGCGGCATCCGCAGTCACCTCGAGCTCAACAAGCCGGTCTACGCGCGCACTGCTGCATACGGCCACTTCGGTCGCGAGCCGGACAAGGACGGCGGCTTCTCGTGGGAAAAGACCGACGTTGCGGACAAGCTCAAGGCGGCGATCGCCTGAGCACGCGAAAATTGAAGCCATGCGAACGCCCGCGCTTTTCCGAGCGCGGGCGTTTTCCATTGGTGTCTCGCGCGAACGAGGGCCGCAACGAACGCCCCGGTGCGATCTTTGGTGATGGTAGCGCCCCGCACTTCAAGTGGACTCTCTGAACTCCGCCCCCTTGAACACGCGCACCGGCCTGCCGCGCTCGAGCTGGTCGTGGCGCGTCCATCGCTCGCGCTCCGCCTCGGCCATCGCGCTGGTCACGCCGGCGGCGAGCATCGCCGCGAGCCGTGCAAGCGCCAGGCGCTTGTTCATCGCCTGCGAGCGCTCCTCCCGCGCTGTGGCGACGAGGCCCGAGGGCCTGTGCGTTGCGCGCACCGCGCTCTCCGTCTTGTTGACGTGCTGGCCGCCGGGGCCGGATGCGCGCATCGCCTCGAATGTGACGTCGGCGAGACGGATCGCATCTCCCGTCTCGCGCGCGGGTGGTGCGAGGCCATCGACGGCGACGAACCAATTCTTTCGCTTGTGTCCAGGGCGCAAGGGGGAGGCGCATACCCATTGAACGCTGCCGACGTTGCGCTGGGCGAAGCGGCGGGCATCCTTGCCCGAAACGGCGAGTAACGCGGAGAGCAGGCTGCCACGCGCTGCGCCGTGGACTGCGTCGATCAGCTCGGCCGAGAGACCTTCTGCTTCCGCCTCGCGCAACAGAACTGCCGCCAGGTTCGCCACGGCGATCTGGCACTCGGCCGGTCCGCGACCGGATGTGACCTGCAACCAGATGCGTTCCGCGCCGTCCGCTGCTGCGTTGGGGACCGTGGTCCGCTCAGTCATCGCTCGGCCTCCGTGCCTTATAGGTGAGGACGGGCCGGTAGACGGCGATGGTGCTCACGAGGCCAGCCTGTTCGAGGTCGGCGACCACTTGCACGATGTCCTTGTAGGCCTGCGGTGCCTCGTCATAGAGCAGCTCGCGATCCTCGCAGATCACCCGGCCGCCGAGCTCGGTGCGAGCCAGATCGCCGACGCTGTATTTGTTTGAGAGGCGTGACTTGGCGTAGCCGCGTTGCCACCTGCGCCCGGCACCGTGTGCAAGTGACCACGCGGCACGCTCCGCGTCTCCTGGCAACGGGGCGACCAGGAAACTCGGCGTGCCGCGGGAGCCTGGGATCATGACGGCGCCGGCCGAGAGCGCTTCGCGCGTCGAAGCCGCGCCCTTGCGGTGGAACCACGCCGGCGCGTCCGCGAAGTCCTCGCGCGTCACCATGTTGTGGCCGACATCCGAGACGAGTCGCGCCTCGGCGCCGAGCTCCGCCGCGAACCGCCACGCGATCAGGGCGCGGTTGGCGCGCGCGAAGCGCATGGCATGATCGTGGCGGGCGAGGTAGTGCGCCGCGTCGTCGCTGCCCTCTTCGAGCGGCTGGCCGGCATGGCGGTCGATCAGCTCCTTGAACACAGCCTGTCCGAGGCCGCGGCTGCCAGAGTGGATCAGCAGTGCGGCGCGCGAGCGATCGAGGCCGAGTGCGGCGAAGGCCTTCGGATCACGAACTTCGTCGACCACTTGCAGCTCGGCGAAGTGGTTGCCGCCACCGATCGTGCCGAGGCCTGCGTCCGACGCGGATACAGGGATATCATACCGCGCGCGCCAGGGTGCGAGGTCGCCGTCCCACGGCAGCTCGAGGCCGGAGATGCGCTTTTCCCAGCGGTCGAGCTTCAGCTTGCGCGCCGCGAGATCGGTTTCCCAGAAGCTCATGCCGCAGCCGATGTCGTTGCCGGCGAGCGCCGGATAGAACCGGCCACGCGATACGAATGCGGCGCCGACCGCGATCCCCTTGCCGGGATGCAGATCGGGGAACCCGGCCGCGTGCACCATGCCGTCGAGACGCGCGGTGCAGCGGAGCTGCTCCAGGGCAGCACCCTCGATCCAGGATTTGTCGGAGGTGAAGAGTTGGACGGCCGGCGCGTGCGATGCGCAGCCATCGCTCGAGGTGGTATCAGGCGCCGTTGGCGGCACCGAGGTGGAATTGCCCATGTGAACCCAGGGAAGAGAGGCAGGTGTTGCCCGCGATGACGCCACCGCGGACGGCTTGGCAAAGCGTCGCTGCGTTGGCTGTCATGGCTCGTCTCCTCGTCCGGTCCTCGAATGGGTGGGGTGGCTAATTCAAAATTGTGGCGGAGTAAAGCTCCAGATCCTATACCGGGCCGCGCTTGGCGGGCTCACCGAGCACAGCGCGCGAGGTTGTCATCGCTTGTGATGAGACGTGACGCGCTCCGCGCTCGCATATCAGTCGGTGGCGCTTGGAGCCCGCGCTCGGCGCAGCACCCTGCTGCTCGAGCCCGACGTGTCGAGGTTGACGGGATGGCGGACGAAAAGACATCAGCGGATCACGAGAGCGATCGCGAACTCGCTGCGGACGGGGCAGGGGATCTTCGCTCGTTCGGCCGGCGTCGCGGCCGCAAGGCGACCGAGCGTCAACGCATGCTGCTCGAGACGCTGCTTCCGGAAGTAGCGGTCGGCGCACCGACGTTCTCGAACGATGCCCAGGGAGCAATCGACAGGCTGTTCGGCGAGCCCGTGCGCGAGACGTGGCTCGAAATCGGCTTCGGCGGCGGCGAGCATCTCGTCTGGCAGGCGCGCGCTAATTCGGATGTCGGGCTGATCGGCGCGGAACCATTCGAGGACGGCGTTGTCAAGGTGCTCTCCGAGATCGATGCCGATCGCCAGACCGGCGATCGCAAGCTCGCCAACGTGCGACTTCTCGCCGACGATGTCCGGCCGCTGCTGCGCGCGCTGCCGCAGGCCTCCCTCGATCGCGTGTTCATTCTCTTTCCCGACCCCTGGCCGAAGCGGCGCCACGCCAAGCGCCGTCTCGTGCAGCCGCCCCTCGTCGAGTTGCTCGCGCGGGTGATGAAACCGGGCGCCGAGCTGCGGGTCGGTACCGACATCGGCGACTATGCCCGCACCGCGCTGCTCGCCCTCACATCGTCGCCGGACTTCGTCTGGCAGGCCGCGGGCCCGCAGGATTGGCGTGTGCGTCCCAGTGACTGGCCAGGCACCCGATACGAGGCCAAGGCGATCCGGGAAGGGCGATGCTGCTATTTCCTGCGTTTCACGCGGGCAAAATGAGCGGAAAATGGACAGATCTCGCTTGCAACGAGCGTTGTCATAACGTATCTTCAACTTGCTCATGATCATCTCAACTCTGAGAGTGGATCCACAAGATCCGCTCTTTTTGTTTTGAAATCGGCGCATCCCACGAAACGATGTTGCAGCCCCCTGATGTGCGCATGCAGACAGGCAGCGAAGGCGCTGACGAGCCTCGGTTTTTGACAGAATCTGGATTGGATGCGGAAGTCGCTCGCATCGTCGAGCCGGCGCTCATCGATCTCGGATTCCGGCTCGTGCGCGTTCAGATTTCCGGACGCGACGGCAAGACCGTCCAGATCATGGCCGAGCGTCCCGACGGTACGATCAATATCGACGACTGCGAGGCGATCTCGCGCCAAGTCTCGGCGCTGCTCGACGTCAACGACGTCGTGTCTGGTAGCTACCGGCTCGAGGTGTCCTCGCCCGGCATCGACCGTCCGCTGGTGCGGCCATCGGATTTCGAGGCCTGGGCCGGTAACGAGGCCAAGATCGAGCTGCGCCAGCCGGTCAGCGGACGCAAGCGCTACCGCGGCATCGTCGAAGGTTACGAGGCCGGCGAGGCGCGGATCGTCGTCGACCTCGAAGGTGTGGGTAAGACGGTTGTCGGGTTCCCGGTCGAGCTCATCTCGGACGCCCGCTTGGTTCTGACGGACCAATTGATCCGCGAGGCTTTGAGCCGCGCGAAAAAACTAGCGAAACCCGGCTCGGCCGCCCACGACGGCGCCGATCTGGACCCGGTGGAGGAATAGACGAACATGGCGATGGCCGGTATCAGCGCCAATAGGCTCGAGCTGCTCCAGATCGCGGACGCGGTTGCCCGTGAGAAGTCGATCGACCGCAAGATCGTCCTCCAGTCGATGGAGGACGCGATCCAGAAGGCGGCGAAGTCGCGCTACGGGTCGGAGAACGACATCCGCTGCACGATCGACCCGAAGACCGGCGAGACGCGGCTGGCCCGCGTTCTGGCGGTGGTGGAGCAGGTCGAGAACGACTCGACCCAGATCACGCTCGACGACGCCAAGAGCCGCAACCCCGACGCCAAGATCGGCGACCTTATCGCCGAGCCGCTGCCGCCGCTGGAATACGGCCGCGTCGCCGCGCAGAATGCCAAGCAGGTCATCGTGCAGAAGGTGCGCGAGGCCGAGCGTGACCGCCAGTTCGCGGAATACAAGGATCGCGTCGGCGAGATTTCCAACGGCACCGTCAAGCGCGTCGAATATGGCAACGTGATCGTCGATCTGGGCAAGGCCGAGGGCATCATCCGCCGCGACGAGATGATCCCGCGCGAGAACGTGCGGTTCGGCGATCGCATCCGGGCCTATATCTATAATGTCGAGCGCACGCAGCGCGGTCCGCAGATCTTCCTGTCGCGCACGCGGCCCGAGTTCATGGCCCGGCTGTTCGCGCAAGAGGTGCCGGAGATTTACGACGGCGTCGTCGAGATCAAGTCGGTGGCCCGTGATCCGGGCAGCCGCGCGAAGATCGCCGTCATCTCGAAGGATTCCTCCATCGATCCGGTCGGTGCCTGCGTCGGTATGCGCGGCGCCCGTGTGCAGGCCGTCGTCAACGAGCTGCAGAACGAGAAGATCGATATCATCCAGTGGCGCCCGGACGCCGCCGAGTTCATCGTCAACGCGCTGGCGCCCGCCGAGGTGACCAAGGTCGTTCTCGACGAGGATTCCAACCGCATCGAGGTCGTCGTTCCCGAGACTCAGCTTTCGCTGGCCATCGGCCGCCGCGGCCAGAACGTGCGTCTGGCCTCGCAGCTCACCGGCTGGGATATCGACATCCTGACCGAGCAGGAGGAAAGCGAGCGCCGCCAGAAGGAATTCGCCGAGCGCACGCAGATGTTCATGGAGGCGCTGGACGTCGACGAGGTCATCGCCCAGCTCCTCGTCACCGAGGGATTCGCGTCGGTCGAGGAAGTCGCCTACGTCGACCCCGACGAGATCGCGCAGATCGAAGGCTTCGACGAGGGCACGGCCGAGGAAATACAGAACCGCGCCCGCGAGGCTCTCGAGAAGATTGAGGTCGAGCGCGATACCCGCCGCCGTGAACTCGGCGTCGCCGACGAGGTCGCCTCCATCCAGGGCGTGACGACGGCGATGATGGTCGCGTTCGGCGAGCGTGGATTGAAGACGGTCGAGGATATCGCCGACTGCGCCACCGACGATCTCGTCGGCTGGACCGAGCGGCCGAAGGAGAAGGGTAGCGATCCGGTGCGCCACAAGGGCGTGTTGGACGGCTTCGAGATCAGCCGCAAGGACGCCGAGGACATCATCATGTCCGCCCGTGTCGTCGCCGGCTGGATCACGACGGAGGATTTGGCGGCAGCGCAGGCCGACGTCGAAGCCGATGCCGAAGGCGTTGAAGGTGAGGCGGAGGCCGCAGAGGCCGACGCCGCGGCGCCGGACGGCGCCGGCGAGAAGCAGGTTTAAGGCCCGGATATGGGCCAGGAGAGACAAAGCGCGTGGCACGCCAACGATCGGCAGATCGTTCGACCGCTCGAGCGGTCGCGGCGGAGTTGGAGGGCAGCCTCCGGCTCTGTGCGGCGACGCGCGTCTCGCGTACTCCCGACGAGCTGATCCGTTTCGTCGCGAGTCCCGATGGTGGCATTGTGCCCGACTTGGCGCGGCGGCTGCCGGGGCGCGGCGTCTGGGTCGGTGCCGACAGGGAGAGCATCGGCCTCGCGGTTCGTGCCAAGGCGTTCGCGCGAAGCCTGAAGGGACCGGTCGCGGTGCCGGCGGACCTGCCCGAGCAGGTGGACCGCCTGATGGAGCGGCGGCTCTCGGACGCGCTCGCGCTCGCCAACAAGGCCGGTCTCGTGCTGACCGGATTTGAGAAAATCGACCGAAAGCTCGCCTCCGGTAGCGTCTACGCGCTGGTGCATGGCAGCGATGCCGCAGAAGGCGGCCGCGACAAGCTCGACCGGAAATTCCTCGCCGTTTCCGCTCATCCGGATGCGGCAGAACGTATCATTACGCTCTTGAAGATAGAGCAAATGAGCTTGGCCATCGGTCGGTCAAATGTGGTACATGCTGCCCTCATCAAGGGCGGAGCGACGGAACGCTTTATGGTCGAGGCTGGGCGCCTGCAGCGCTACCGGTCGGGCCTGGGGCGTTCCGCAATTGATCAGATCCCGCCAATTTCGACGCTTGAAACGGAAACAGAATGACGGAAACCAAGGACGACAAGACCACGCGCGGGGGCGGCACCGGCGGAGCCGGCGGCAGGAAGCCGCTCAGTCTCGCGCGGACGGTCGAGTCCGGCCACGTGCGGCAGAATTTCAGCCATGGCCGCTCGAAATCGGTCGTCGTCGAGAAGCGTAAGACGCGTAAGCTGGCGACGCCCGGCGAGGCCGATAAGGCGCACGAGGGCGCCGAGCCCGCAGGCGCGGCGCCGCAGCAGCGCGCACCGGCCCGCCCGCCGTCCCGGCCGGGCGCCTCGGCTGCACCCGCCGCGGCTCGCAACCTTTCGAGCGAGGAGCTCGAGAGCCGCGCCCGCGCTCTCGCCGCCGCGCGAGTCCGCGATGCGGAGGAACAGAGCCGCGCCGAGGAGGAAGCTGCTCAGGCCAAGGCCGAGGCTGAAAGCGCGCCGGTCGCCGAGACACCCGCCGTTCCGGCTCCGGCTGCCGCCGAGCCCGCCGCTCCGCCCGTCGCGGCGTCCGCACCGACTCCTGCGGCACCCGCCGCCGAAGCGCCGCCGCAGGCCGCCGCTCCGGCACAAGCACCTGCCCCAACCATCTCGCCCGCACCCGCGGCGCCCGCCGCGGCTCAGCAGCCGTCGGCTCGTCCACCGTCGGGCGCTCCGGGCCGTCCGGGCCCCACTCGCCACGAAGGTCCGTCGGGCCGGTCCGGCCCGCCGCGCGAACAGCGCGAAGGTGGCGGGTACGCCGGCCGGAACGAGGGCCGGTCCGACGCTGGCCGCTCCGAATATCAGCGCTCCGACGCCAACCGCCGGCCGGGTGGAGCGGGTGGCCGTCCGGGGGGTGGCTCGTCGAGCTACAACCCGGCGCTGATGCCGCGCGAAGGCGGCAGGCCGAAAGAGATCATGCTGCCGGTGACGCAACGCCGCGCACCGCCCAAGCCCGAGCCCGCGAGCGAGGCGCTCGAGCCGCCGAAGCGCGCACCGCGTCCAGCGACGGGCGCGCCTGTCGAGGCGACGGAGGACGATGACGCACGCGGCGTGAAGCGCGGCGGCGGCAAGGTCGCCCGTCCGGCGACCAAGGTCGCCGACGAACGCCGCGAGCGCATCAAGCTCACCATCAACAATGCCTTCGACGAGAAGCAGCGCGAGCGCTCTCTCGCCTCCCTCAAGCGCAAGCGCGAGCGTGAGAAGCTGAAGGCCATGGGAATTGCCCAGTCGAGGGAGAAGATCACGCGCGAAGTCGTCATTCCCGAGGTCATCACCATCGCCGAGCTGGCGAACCGCATGGCCGAGCGTGCCGTCGATGTCATCAAGTACCTGATGAAACAAGGCGCGATGCACAAGATCAACGACGTGATCGACGCCGACATGGCGGAGCTCATCGTCGCGGAGTTCGGTCACTCGCCGAAGCGGGTGTCGGAAGCCGACGTCGAGGAGGGCTTCATCGGCAAGGAGGACGCCGAGGAGACGCGCGTCGCGCGTGCGCCGGTCGTCACCATCATGGGCCACGTCGACCACGGCAAGACCTCGCTGCTCGACGCGATCCGCAAGGCCAACGTTGTGGCGGGCGAGGCGGGCGGCATCACACAGCACATCGGCGCCTATCAGGTGCTGACGCCGGGTGGTGACAAGGTCACGTTCATCGATACGCCAGGCCACGAGGCGTTCACCGCCATGCGCGCCCGCGGTGCCAAGGTGACGGATATCGTGGTGCTCGTGGTCGCGGCCGACGACGGCGTGATGCCGCAGACGGTCGAAGCCATCAACCACGCCAAGGCTGCGGGTGTTCCGATCATCGTCGCGATCAACAAGATCGACAAGCCGCAGGCCGATCCCAATCGTGTCCGCACCGAGCTGCTGCAACACGAGATCGTCGTCGAGAGCATGTCGGGCGACACGCTCGAGGTCGAGGTCTCGGCGCTGAAGCGCCTGAACCTCGACAAGCTGCTCGAGGCGATCAACCTGCAGGCCGAAATTCTCACGCTCACCGCCAACCCGGAGCGTTCCGCCGAAGGCATCGTCATCGAAGCGAAGCTCGAGCGCGGCCGCGGCCCGGTCGGCACGGTGCTCGTGCAGCGCGGCACGCTCAAGGTCGGCGACATCATCGTCGCGGGCTCGTCGTGGGGCCGCGTCCGTGCGCTTATCGGCGATCAGGGCGACAACGTCGTGAGCGCCGGCCCGTCCGTGCCGGTCGAGGTACTCGGCTTCGACTCCGCTCCCGAGGCGGGCGACCCCTTCGCCGTGGTCGAGAGCGAGGCCCGCGCCCGCGAGATCACCGACTATCGCGTGCGCAAGCGGCGCGAGACGCTCGGCTCCGCCGGCACGCCGCGCACCCTCGAGCAGATGATGCAGACGCTCAAGGATGCGGCTGGCAAGCGCGAGTTCACGCTGCTCATCAAGGGTGACGTTCAGGGCTCGGTCGAAGCCATCGCCGGTGCGCTGAAGAAGCTCGGCAATGACGAGGTCGAAGCGCGCATCGTTCACTCCGGCGTTGGTGGCATCACGGAATCCGACGTGGCGCTGGCCAATGCATCGAAGTCTGTGATCGTCGGCTTCAACGTCCGCGCCAATGCGCAGGCGAAGCTCGCCGCCGACCAGCAGGGCATCGAGATCCGCTACTACTCGATCATCTACGACCTCGTGGATGACGTGAAGGCGGCGATGTCGGGCCTGCTCGCGCCGACGAAGAAGGAGAACTTCCTCGGCTACGCTTCGATCAAGCAGGTGTTCAACATCACCAAGGTCGGCAAGGTCGCCGGCTGTCTCGTCACCGAGGGCAAGGTCGAGCGCGGCGCCAAGGTGCGTCTGCTGCGCGACAAGGTCGTGATCCACGAAGGCACGCTGTCGGTGCTCAAGCGCTTCAAGGACGATGTCAAGGAAGTGCCGGCCGGCCAGGAATGCGGCATGGCCTTCGCCAACTACCAGGACATCCGCGAGGGCGACGAGATCGAGTGCTTCCAGGTCGAGATCGTGCAGCGCACGCTGTAGGCGGGCGGGACGTTCGGCAATCTCAAACGGCGGCGGCAGTCGATGCCGCCGCCGTTATAGTTTCCGGCGGTGCATGATCGAAGTCGCGACAGCCGGACACCGCAAACCGAGGAGGAACGCGATATGGCCGAATTCCTGATCAAGCGCGAGGACGGGCATTTCCTGCGCACCACGGCCGAGACACTCGACGCACTCGCCACGGCCGAAATGGTCAAGGAAGAGGGATGGGGAATCCTGCGGCTCAAGCACGTTCCGACCGGGGCCATCGCGGTGATCGACGACGAGATGCCGGGCGTTAAAGTCTGGTTCGAAGGCGCGCCAATTCATGATGGTCTGCAACGCGCCATCATCGGTGGTCTCGTCGAGCGATTGCAGCGGGCGAGCGGGCAGGAGCTATTCACCGTAGCGATCGGTTGAGGATCTCCAGCGACGTGCGCAACATCGCTCGGAACCGTGCGATCCGTCCTTGCGACGCAGTTTGCCGGAGACGTATCCGTTCGCTCGTCCTGCGATGCTGCGGCCATTGAATTGACAGCGGTAGCGTGCTAGCCACGCGCTCCGTTCGAAACAAGAGGCCGCGACCGGTCCAATCCCGGCACGGAGAAGGAATGTCACGACACAAATCGAGAGGGCCGGGCGGGCAGCCCGGGCCTTCGCAGCGCCAGCTTCGCGTCGGCGAGCTCGTCAAGCACGCGGTTTCTGAATTGCTGGTGCGCGGCGAGGTCCACGACGACACCATCGCCAGCCACGTCATCACCGTGACGGAGGTTCGCATGTCGCCGGACCTGAAACTCGCCACCGCGTATGTCATGCCGCTCGGCGGCGTCGACCTGAAACCGGTGCTCGAAGCGCTCAACCGCAACAAGAAGCATTTCCGCTCGGTCGTCGCAGGTGCGGTGAACCTCAAGTTCGCGCCCGACATTCGCTTCCGCGAGGACGATACCTTCGAAGAGGCGATGCGTATCGAGCGTCTGCTGCATTCGCCGAAGGTCCGCCAGGACATCGAGAAGCGGAGTGACCCGGACGACGACGCAGGTGCGGACGGCGAGCGGTAGGGACGAGAGGTCGGGGGGCAGCGAAGAATCGCATTTTCCCGATTTCTATCCAAACTGAGCCCGATGCTCTACGCGACATCATCCCTAATCCCTAATCCCTAAAACCTGATCCCCGGATTGACATGGCACGACGCAAGAAGGGCTCGCCCGTTCACGGCTGGCTGATCCTCGACAAGCCACTCGGCGCAACCTCGACGCAGGCGCTCGGCGCGGTGAAGCGCATCTACGACGCGCAGAAAGCGGGGCACGCCGGCACGCTCGATCCGCTCGCGACGGGCATCCTGCCGATCGCGTTCGGCGAGGCGACGAAGACGGTCTCGTTTGCGGTAGATGGCGAGAAGGCCTACCGCTTCACCGTGCGCTGGGGCGAGGAAACGAACACCGACGACGCGGAGGGCGAGGTGATTGCGGCCAGTGAACTCCGTCCGACGCGCGCCGAAATCACGGCTCTGCTGCCGGAGTTCATGGGCGAGATCAGCCAGACCCCGCCGGCATTCTCGGCGATCAAGATCGACGGCAACCGCGCTTACGACCTCGCCCGCGAGGGTGAAGTGGTGGAGCTCGAGCCGCGAGTCGTCGTCATCGACGATCTGCGCATCGTCGACATGCCCGACGAGGCGACGACCGTGTTCGAGGCGGAATGCGGAAAGGGCACCTACGTGCGCGCCATCGCCCGCGACCTCGGCCGGGCGCTCGGCTGCCGTGGACACGTGATCGCATTGCGCCGCACCCGCGTTGGCCCGTTCAGCGAGGACGACGCGGTGGGGCTCGACGAGCTCAGGGAGGCGGCGCTGCCGGAGAATGGCGGCGACATCGGTCAGTTCCTTCTGCCGGTCGAAGCCGCCCTCGACGACGTGCCGGAGATCGCGGTGTCGCAGCAGGATGCCGCGAATCTCGCCATGGGCCGTTCGGTGCTGATCCGAGGCCGCGACGCGCCGATACTGTCAGGGCCGATGTTCGCCACCTGCAAGGGCCGCATCGTCGCGCTGGGCGAGGTCGAAAAGGGCGCCCTTCACCCGACCCGTGTGTTCAATCTCGCCTGATTGTTGCCCGCGGCAGGCCCGGCGTATGGGGCCGGGCCGCAAGGATTCGCGTCGGCTGGCAAAGCGAACGGCCGGTGCTTCGGTCACTAGGCGATCCGTTGCACCGGACACCGATTGCGAGCGCACTACTAAAGAGCGGTATGGCCGCAGAACCCGACATTGGCTATTTTGGCGCCGCCGATAGCCCCGGGTCGCCGGGGCCGCACGTCTTGAACGAGCAAAAGGGTTGAGCGGTGGCGAAGATCGACGCGGCGACACAGCGCATGAACATGGTCGAATCCCAGGTGCGTCCGAGCGACGTGACCGATCGGCGCATCATCCGCGCAATGCTCGAGGTGCCGCGCGAGGCCTTTGTGCCGACCGCGCTTAAGACGCTCGCCTACATGGACGACACTTTGATGCTGGCGAAGGCCGAAGGCGCTTCCCCGGCGCGCGGTCTGATGGCACCACGCGCGTTCGCCAAGCTGGTGCAGCTCGCCGATCTGTCGAGTGACAGCGTCGTTCTCGACGTCGGGTGCGCCACCGGTTACTCGACCGCCGTTATCGCCAAGCTCGCCCAGACCGTCGTCGCGCTTGAGGCGGATGCGGTTCTTGCCGAGACGGCGACAAAGACGCTCGAGAGCCTCGGTTTTGACAACGTCGCGGTCGTTACCGGCAGTCATGACGCGGGCTACGCTTCCGAAGGGCCTTATGACGCCATCGTCGTTGCGGGCGCTGTCGAGGAAATCCCGCCGGTCCTGCTCGATCAGCTCAAGGACGGCGGTCGTCTGGTTGCGGTGATCGCGGGCGTGCCGGGCCGTGCGACGGTCTGGCGGCGAATCGGCCGCCACTACGACAAGCGCGCAGCATTCGAAGCTTCGGCCCCGGCGGTCCCGGGCTTCGAGGTGAAGCGCGAGTTCGTCTTCTGAGCCACTCCACCACCGCACGAGCCGTCCCACCGAATCGACCACAGTCCGTTCGGGCTTGCGATCCGCGAGGATCGAGTGCGCGAATGGCGTTTGGCCGGTAAACTTTTTTCTGGACCCTCTGCGATCGCCCGCGCCTACGAAGCGATTCGTGCCGTGATCGGCGCCGTGCCACCGCGCGTGGCCGGCGGCGCCCGCCCTGTTCATCCGGCGGAAACGGCCTCCAGAACAGTCAATAGGCGCGCGTTGCCGATACATGTCATGCGCACGATATTTTGCGGCTGTGTTCGTTGAGCAACGCGCGCACAGGCTGACGCAAGTGCCGGGTCTAATCAACTTCCTGGCCGGTGCCGAACTGATCTAACGTCTTGCACGAGCGAGTCGGAAAGGGGACGCCGCGCGGCGGCGTGCGGGTGCTGTGTCGCCCCGCAACAGGATCAGGGCTGACGAGTGATGGCGATGCCAGGAAATGCCTCGACGCACCGGAATGCCGATGCTGAAATAAATGCGCAGGCCCCGGATGGGCGTGGCCAGGCGCGCGCGTTTGCGGCTCTCCGGTCCGGCGCATCCGTGATTGCGCTGGCGCTGCTGTTCGGCGGCGGGCCCGCGAGTGCGGAGTCACTATCGCAGGCGCTCGCCAGCGCCTATCGCTACAATCCGCAGCTCGATGCGCAGCGCGCTCAACTCCGCGCGACCGACGAGAGCGTTGCAATAGCGAATTCCGGTTATCGCCCCAACATCACCGCCAGCGCCGATACCAGCCTCGACTACGCCGAGACGCGGCCGTCCTCGACCAGCAACGGCACGGTCAACAATCGCGGCTACTCGATCAACCTCACTCAGCCCCTGTTCACCGGCTTTCGCACCACCTACGGAGTGAAGGTCGCGGAAGCCAATGTCCGCTCGGGCCGAGAGGACTTGCGCGATGTCGAGCGCACGGTGCTTCTCAACGCGGTGACGGCCTATATGGACGTCGTGCGAGACCAGGCGGTCGTGCGGCTTCAGGAAAACAACGTCAATGTTCTGAGCCGCGAGCTCAAGGCCACGCAGGATCGCTTCGCGGTCGGCGAGGTGACGCGCACGGATGTGGCGCAGGCGCAGGCGCGTCGCGCCGGCTCGGTGTCGGCCCTCGATCTCGCCAAGGCGAACCTCAAGAGTAGTCGCGCCACTTACGAGCGCGTCGTCGGCAACCCGCCGAGTAACCTCGCCGATCCCGGTCCCCCGGACAACCTGCTGCCCCGTTCGCTCGAGGCGGCGCTCGCAGCTGGCGAGCAGGAGAACGCGCAGATCATTTCCGCGCTCTACCTGGAAGAGGCCGCGCGCCACAACGTCGATCAGATCCGCGGCGAGCTGCTGCCCTCCGCTCAGCTCGAGGCTTCATGGGCGCAGCGCTACGATCCTTCGCCCAATGTCGAGCAGGCGGAATCCGGTGTCGTAGCTGGCCGCGTCACGGTTCCGATCTACGAGGGCGGTCAGGTTTACGCGCGCGTTCGTCAGGCCAAGCAGCTTCATGTCGCCCGCCTCCAGCAGGTCGAGCTCGTTCGCACGCAGGTGCGCGAGGGCGTCATCGCTGCCTGGGCGCAGTATCAGGCTGCGAAGGCGCAGGTTCAGTCCGACCGCACGCAGGTGAATGCGGCCCAGACCGCGCTGCTCGGCGTGCGCGAGGAGGAGAAGGTCGGTCAGCGCACGCTTCTCGACGTGCTCAATGCCGAGCAGGAGCAGCTCAACGCTCAGGTTCAGCTCGTCACCGATCAGCGCAACCTCGTCGTGACGGGCTATGCCGTGCTCGCCGCGGTCGGCCGGCTCGAGGCGAACCGTATCGGCGCGGCGTCCGAGGTCTACAACCCCGAGATCCATTACGAGGAGGTTCGCCGCAAGTGGTGGGGCCTCTCGATCACGCACGAGGATGGCCGCAACGAGCGCGTCGATCTCTGGCCGGGTGACCGCCGCGAAGCCCCGCCCATGAAGTAAATGCCGCCTCCGCGCATCCACGGAAGCTGCGCGGTGCCGTATCTTCAGGCAACCCGATAGTTCAAGCGCTTCAGGCGTCTCGCCCACTTGCGCGCACAATCGCCCAACATCGGCCGCAAGTTCGCCGCGGATGAACCCTATGCATTGCAGGGTGTGTGGGGGAATTTCGTGAGCGTCACGTGACGCTTGGGCCTATGGGCCGCGCGACGGCGCGCTGCTCAGGCACCAACCGGTCGCAAGCGCCATCGCGGGAATCTCGGATAGGGAGTTCTGACTGCGAGTCGTTCCGGCTCCACTGCGCCAACTGGCGCGGGGTAGCGCGGGGTGACAGGTGCCCGGCTGCGTAAAGCGAGGTTGCCCACATGACTGACGATCACAACAGCGCCGCCTGCTCGATGGAGGAGATCCTCGCCGAGATCCGCCGCACCGCGGCCGAGCGGACCTCTGTCGCCATGCCGGGCGCTGGTGAAGGGGCGGCGAGCCGCAGCCAGCCGGTCTTCGACGTTACCCCGGCGAACACTGCAATGGGGGCCGCCCGCGATCTCGAAGATTCCGAGGCGGGGAGCGATTTCGATCCGCCTTCAGAGTTCGAGGGAGTCGCTAACACTGCCTCTTCCCACGACGAGCCAACAGCAGATTCGGCCGCGGCCGACATCTTCGACCTTCCCGCGATCCTAAAACCCCGGCAGAGCGCGGATGTTCGCCCGTTGCGGCCCTCGTCTAGCCAGCGCCTGACCGATGCCTTGCGCAGTGCCGGTCTGCTCGCCGATGCCGCGCCGCACTTGCCCGCCGCATCGAGAGCCCCCGCCGAAAACGCCGAAGCACAACGGGTATCTCCCGCGTCCCGATCTCGAGGCGTGCAACTGCCGGCGGCCACGATGCACGGGGACCGCGCCTATATCGACATCCGGTCGCGCCGCGGGGCGCGGAATGATGGTGGGCTTCGTCCTCATCAGGAGAGTGCCGTCGAGAGTTCCACGGACGCCGAAGCGCGTATCACCGTCGAAGCTGGTGAAGCGCTGGTCAACGATGCGGTTGCCCTCGCCAGTGCGCTCGAGGTCGATCTCAACCGGCGCCGTATGCGCATCATGACGGGTTCGGGCGGGCGGACGCCACGCCGCGCCGAGGACGAGCGGGCGGCGCGCCACGCAGCGGCTCAGGATAGCGCCGCCGAACTGCTTCGCCCGATGATTCGCCAGTGGATCGCGGAGAACATGCCCCGCATCGTCGAATCGGCGCTGCACATGGAGGTCGCCGACGGGCTGAATGGTGCGCGATACAACCCGCGATCCGAGATGCCGACGCCATAGAATCGCGCGTTTCGCGGAAGAGCGTCGGCTCGCGGTCTTGTTCGCGTGAGGGCGAAAACGGGCCGCGTGCGCGCCGAGCACGTACCACGGGCCGCGAATCCGCAGTCAACCACAGCGGAAACGCAAATCAGGGCTCCGGTCGCATTGATGCCCGGCATTTGACGGTGTACGAGCTAAGCTCGTGCACCGCGCTGTTTTGGCGGATGTCAAGGCGGGGCTTGTGCCGTGGCTGGCGGTATCGAGACGGCGGCGAGCGGAGGTGAGCGTGAGCAGCCGGACGTGCCGAACGAGGCTCGGCGAGCTCCGCGGACCTTGGCCGGCGTGCACGGAGCGAGGGCGGGCGAGGAGTAAGATTTATGACGCGAGCGGAAAAGGCTTCGGATGCGACACTGGACGAAATCCTGGCCTCCATCCGGCGTATCATTGCGGAGGAGCCGAGCGGCGCACGTCCGCTGCCCGTGACCAAGCCGAAGTCGCCATCACTTTCGGCCGAGCCGCAGCGTGCCGGCGCGCGCCCGCAGACCGCCGGTGACGAGTTCGGATCGCAGCTCAGCTCCCTGAGACCTGGCGCTGCCCCGGCGCCGCAGACGGCCGCTGCCCCGGCGCAGCGCCCCACCGCTCCCGACGTTTCGGCTCGCCAACCCCGGCTCGATGAGCCGCCGATGCCCGAACTCTCCTTGGGCGGCGCGCCGGTAGCGCGCGGACCTGCTGCCCCAGCCCCGCTCGATTCCGCTTTCGGCCGCCTCGCCGACGCGCTGGGCGGCAATCGCCGCGCCGTGCCGGAGACGCGCCCGGAAGTTTCTCTGCCGCCGCTTGCCAGGACCGCGCCCGATGTCGTGGAAGCCAAGCCGTCTCCGTCCCCATCTCCGGCTGCTCCGTTCCCGGCCATGCGGGGTGCCGTCGATGATTTGAGCGATCTGCTGGACGACGTCGCCCCGCCGCCCCCGTCGCCAACGTCTCCGGTTTCCGCCGAGGTGGCTGCTGCGCCCGCGCCGGTCTTCGCGATGCCGCCGGACGTCATCGCCCCGCCCGCCGACGCGATGCGCCGCGATGCGGCCGCGCCGCGCACGATCGCCCGCCGTACCGTCGATCTCGGCGCCATCGTGCCGGGGCGCGACGAGCCCGTGGCCGATGCCGCGATCGTCGGCGAAACGCCAGTCGAAACTCCTGCAGAGCCCGTGGCCACGGGTGCCGGTTCGCGGTCGTCGGCGCAGTCCCGCGCCATGGACAAGATGCTCTCCGCGCGAATCGCGAGCGCGAGCGTCAAGCACCCGGCCCCGCCGCCGGAGCCGTCTGGTCCGGTCGTGATCGCTTCGATGCCCGATCCGGCCGTTTCCGAGCTGGACGTCGCTGCCGAGGATGAAATCGCCAACCCGGGCGAGGATGCCGCAAGCGCTCTCGACATGCTGGCCGCGGGGCTCGCTCAGGCGGCGCCGACGGTCCCCGCCGAGCGGGCGCAGGCTGATGCGTCGTCCGCCACTGCGGCGCCCGAGCCGCGTGTTCCCGAAGCCACCAAGCTACCCGAACCGCCGCTGCCGGTGGCACCTGCGGCTGCGGCAAACCCGGCGCCGTCGCGTCCGGTCGTTTCGTCGGCCGCGCCGAGCCTGCCTTTCGCGGCCGCCCCTTCGGCGGCAACGGCCGTGCCTCCGCCCGCCGCAACGCCGCCTGCCGCGCCGGCAGTCGCGCCGGTTGCGGCGCCCGCCGCCAGCGCTCCCCCGGCCGTCGGGGCACAGGTGCCGGCAACTCTGCCGCCGGTCGTCGGTGTTCGCACCATCGAGGACATGGTTGCGGAGCTGCTGCGCCCGATGCTGCGGGAATGGCTGGCCGAGAACATGCCGCGGATGGTCGAGAAGGCCCTGCGCATCGAACTCGCCGAGGGGCTGAAGACGGTCAACCACGAGCCGCGCAAAGTTGCCGACAAGTAGTGTGCGCCGTGCATCGCGCCGAGACGCAGCCCGGGATCGCGAGACCCGGGCTGTCGCGTTTCCGGTGAGGCTGCCCGTCGCCCACGCAGGTTGACAGGCCCCCCGGACGGGCCCTACCACCGCCCACCTGATCTGTTCATTGGAGGCGCCGGTTCCGGCGCCGAGAGATATGCTCGAAAAAACCTATCAGCCGGCTGCCATCGAGCCGCGCGTCGACGCCGAATGGACCAAGGCCGAGGCCTTCAAGGCGGGCCGGCCGGACAGGGTCGCAGCGAACGCGGAAACCTTCTGCATCGTCATTCCGCCGCCGAACGTCACCGGCTCGCTGCACATGGGCCATGCCCTCAACAACACGCTGCAGGACGTGTTGTGCCGCTTCGAGCGCATGCGCGGCAAGGACGTGCTGTGGCAGCCGGGCACGGATCACGCGGGCATCGCCACGCAGATGGTGGTCGAGAGGAAGCTCGCGGCCGAGAACAAGACCGACCGGCGCTCCATGGGGCGCGAGGCGTTCCTCAAGGAAGTCTGGTCCTGGAAGGAAGAGTCGGGCGGCACCATCGTCAATCAGTTGAAGCGCCTCGGTGCCTCGTGTGACTGGTCGCGCGAGCGCTTCACCATGGACGAGGGCTTGTCGGCTGCCGTCCGCAAGGTGTTCGTCGAACTCTATCGCGCCGGCCTCATCTACAAGGACAAGCGCCTCGTCAACTGGGACCCGAAGTTCCAGACGGCGATCTCCGACCTCGAGGTGGTGCAGGTCGAGAAAAAGGGCTCGTTCAAGTGGGAGGACGGTGATCCCGAAAAGCCGTTCGACGCGGCCGCGCTTTCGAAGGCGCTCGCGAAGGACGCGAGCGGCCACATGTATCATTTCCGCTATCCGCTTGCCGACGACCCGTCGCGTTTCATCGTCGTGGCGACGACCCGGCCCGAGACGATGCTCGGCGATAGCGGAGTCGCGGTGCATCCCGAGGACGAGCGCTACAAGGACCTCGTCGGCAAACGCGTACGGCTGCCGCTGGTGGGGCGCGAGATACCGATCGTCGCGGACGAATACTCCGATCCCGAGAAGGGGACGGGCGCGGTGAAGATCACGCCCGCGCACGACTTCAACGACTTCGAGGTCGGCAAGCGGCATGGTCTCGAGCAGATCAACGTGCTCGACGCGCACGGACGCATCAACGACGAGGCACCGGAAGCTTATCGCGGTCTGGACCGCTTCGTCGCGCGAGTGAAGATCGTTTCCGATCTCGCGGCACTCGGCTTGCTCGCCAAGATCGAGCCGACGACGCACACCGTTCCGCACGGCGACCGTTCGGGCGTGGCCATCGAGCCGTGGCTCACCGACCAATGGTACGTGAACGCGGCGGAGCTGGCGAAGCCGGCGCTCGAAGCGGTGCGCAAGGGCAAGACGAAGTTCGTGCCGGAGCGCTATGCGGCGGATTATTTCCGCTGGCTCGAGAACATCCAGCCGTGGTGCATCTCGCGCCAGCTCTGGTGGGGCCACCAGATTCCGGCGTGGTATGGGCCCGATGGCAAGGTGTTCGTCGCCCACGACGAGCAGGAGGCGGCCAAGCTCGCCAAGAAGGAATACGGGAAGTCGCATGAGTTGAAGCGCGACGAGGACGTGCTCGACACGTGGTTCTCGTCTGCGCTGTGGCCGTTCTCGACGCTCGGTTGGCCGGAGAAGACGCCGGAGCTCGCGCGCTACTATCCGACCAGCGTGCTCGTCACCGGCTTCGACATCATCTTCTTCTGGGTCGCGCGCATGATGATGATGGGCGTGCACTTCATGAAGGACGTGCCGTTCCACGAAGTCTACATCCACGGCCTCGTCCGCGACGGCCAGGGCAACAAGATGTCGAAGACGCGCGGCAATGTCATCGATCCGCTCGACATCATCGATGGCATCGCGCTCGACAAGCTCGTCGCCAAGCGAATCGCCGGCCTCGACAAGGAGACGGCGAACCGCGTCGAGCGTGAGGTGAAGAAGGACTTCCCCGAGGGCATCAAGGCCTACGGCACGGACGCATTGCGCTTCACCATGGCGGCCATGGCGGCGCAGGGCTCCGATGTGAAACTCTCGATCGATCGCGTCGAGGGTTACCGCAACTTCGCGACCAAGCTGTGGAACGCCGCCCGCTTCGCCGAGATGAACGAGTGCGTGCGCCAGCGCGACTACGATCCGGCCACCGCGAAAGAGACCGTCAACCGCTGGATCGCGGGTGAGACGGAGCGCACGGCGAAGGCCGTGACCGAAGCACTCGAGGCGTTGAAGTTCAACGAGGCCGCGGGCGCCGCCTACGAGTTTGTCTGGGGCGTGTTCTGCGACTGGTATCTCGAGCTCATCAAGCCGGTGCTGATGGGGGATGAAAGCGCCGCGAAGGCCGAGACGCGCGCCATGACCGCCTGGGTGCTCGATCAGATCCTGAAGCTTCTCCACCCGTTCATGCCCTTCATCACGGAGGAGCTTTGGGCGCACATGGTCGAGTACGGCGAGAAGCGGGTGAATATGTTGACGCTCTCGCAATGGCCGAACCTCGGCGGTCTGCAGTCTGCGGCGGCCGATGCGGAGATCGGCTGGCTCGTCGACCTCGTCTCGGAGATCCGCTCTGTGCGCAGCGAGATGAACGTGCCCGCGGGCGCGAAAATTCCGCTCGCTCTCGTCGATGGCGGCAAGGTGCTGCGGGATCGCGTCGCAACGCACGAGGATACGCTCAAGCGGCTCGCGCGCATCGACGACATTTCGCTCGTCAAGTCTGCGCCGAAGGGTTCGGCCATCGTCGTCGCGGGTGACACCACGGCGGCGCTGCCACTCGCCGGCATCATCGATATGGATGCCGAACGCAAGCGGCTGGCACGCGAGATCGAGAAGGCGGAAGCCGACATCGCGAAGATGGATGCCAAGCTCTCGAACCCGAGCTTCATGGAGCGGGCCAAGCCCGAAGCCATCGACGAGGCGAAAGAGCGAAAAGCGGAGCTGAGCGGACTCGTGAAGCGCTTCGGCGCGGCGCTCAAACGCCTCGAATCCTGAGACGGCGCGGCGCCGGTTGGTCCGGTAGGACGTTTGCCGTTCGAATGACAAGCGCCCGTTTCGCAGCTCGCGAAACGGGCGCTTTCAATTTCTCGTAGCCGACCCGAATTCGCGGGTTGAAAGCCACGCCGCGGCCACGCGTCAGGGAGGCTCGCCTCAGGGCAGCGCCGCGAGGCGTGACGGCGCGGACGAACCCGGAGTGCTGCGCGATGTCTTGCGCTCGCCTTTCACCTCGAGGCTGACGAGCCTCCAGCCGAGTTCCGCGTTCCACATGCCGAGCTCGAGAACTCCGGCGATCCGTCGCCCTTCCTCGTAGCGATCGTCGATCTCGATGGCGAAGCGCGTCGGGGACAGGAAGCGGGCGGTCCTCAACCGTGACCACTCGTTTCGCACGCGGTCCAGCAGCGGCGCGTCTTCGGCCACCAATGGCGCGCGGCCCAGGGTGCGGTTGTAGCTCGTGCGATAGGCGAAGAGCTTCGGCAGCCCCTCGGGCGTGACGTAGTTTTCGACCATGCCCTCGACAACACTGCGGCCATAGGATTCCTTGATCCGCTGCCAAAGGCCGGGCGGTGGCGCCGCCACGCTCGCCGTCTCGCTACCGCCACTGGCCGAGCTGTCGGACGGTAGGTCGCCAGCAGGGCGGATGGCATAGCGGAACATCGAGTGCTTCAGCGTTTCCTTGATGCGCGGCCAGTCGACGGCGGTGCGCAGGTAATCGGAGTTGCCGTTGCGCACGGCCTCGCGAATGGACCACGCGGTCGCCAGCGGCGAGGCGGCATAGCTGCCGGCGAGGGCAAGAAACAGCAGGAGCGGAATGGTAATCGCAAGACGCCGCACGCGGCGACGCGGCGCGGGCAGCGTACGATCCTGCTCCACGGGCGTGCCCATCGGGCGGGGGCGGGCGATGTCGTTCGTGATCGGTCGGGTCATGCCTGATGAAGCTCGAACATGATGGGCGACAGCGCACTTTTGGCGATACAACCGATAGATGCGCGCACGAATCGGCAATTCAAGAGAATGTCCGGCAATTGCGGCCAGCGACGGGCGCGCTTGCGGCGTTTGGATGCTTCACGCGTCCACCCGCGGCGAAGCACTTGCCCGGAGGGGTGGGTAGCGCGGCACGGCCACCAACCGGCTTGCGCGGCGCGTCCTATTCTCCGGCGGGTGTGCCACACATGGTCTTCATCGCCTGCCAGTCGGCCGGTGAAAGCGCTGGTGTCGAAGGGTATCGCGGCGCAGCGGCGATGCGGCGCAAGCGATCGGCCGTCGCGGGGTGTGTGCTGAGCATGCCGGTGACACCACCGCCACCATCGCCCTCGTTGCTACCCGCCGACAACCCCTCGATGCGGCGGAAGAAATCGGCGATGCCGTTGGCCGATATGCCGGCGCCGCGCAACATATCGAGCGCCCGCTCGTCGGCCTCCCGTTCGGCCTGGCGCGAGTAGCTGAGCTGGAGCAGCATCGCACCGAGATTGCCGACCGTGCCGCCGCCGCCGAGCATCAGTTCGACGGCCGCCGCGAGGCCGATGGAACGCACGATGCCCGTTTCGGGATGCAGTTCGATGCCGTGCCCCATCTCGTGCGCCAGCACGCCAGCAACCTCGTCCGGTCCGCCAGCCTTGGCGATCAGGCCGCGCGTCAGCACGATGCGGTTGCCGGGCGTGGCGAATGCGTTGACCAGCCCCCAATCCACCACGGTGATCTGGAACCGATTGCCGGTGGGCACGGCGCCCGTGAGCCTGTGGCTCAAGGTGTCGACGGCGCGGAGACCGGCCGGCGTCTCGCAAACCTTGCGGCCCTCCGTCATGGCGCGAATGGTGCGCTCGCCGAGCGCGTTGCGCACGTTATCGGGCATCATGGAGGCGATCGTGCGCGCGGGGCTCAACTGCATTGCCGAGATCGCGATTCCGATCACGACGACACCGGCGGCAGCCCACAGCCAGGGCGTGGCGGCGCGGCGGCGCGCGGCGGAGGTTGTGAGGTGCGGGGCGAGCTCGGCGAGGCGGCGCGCGAACCCGCCGCTCGGTACGAACAGGCTGGCGCCAGGCTGGTAGCGGTAACTGACGAGCGCATCGACGGCGTGTGTGGAGAGCGGCTCGGCGGTCGCGAGTGCGCCGTAAGGCCAGATCAGCTGCTCCTCTCCATCCCGCAAAATGACAAGTCCGCGCTCATGGAAGGCGACGCGGACGTTGTGTGCTGCAGCGGTCTGGCCGTCGCTGAATCGGCCATCGAAGCGCGGTCCTTCGGTGTCATAGGGCATCGATGTCGAAGGCTTGCGCCAACCCCTCTCCGCGCTTCGATGTGGGCTCCGCACCGGCCGCAATAGAGGCCATGTCGAGACTGCCGATGACCGATAGATTTCGAATGAGATAGCCTGTGGACCGCGCCTGCGTGATCGGCAGCAGCATGCCGAGAGACAGCACGAGGACGAACCCGAGGATCACGCTTATCGCGGAAGCCGCGCGTCCGAAGTTCTCTTCGTCGAGGCCCGCCATCGCGGGATCGGCGAGCAGCGGCAGAGCCGCGTAAGCTGCACCGCCTGCGACGAGCGTCACCAGCGTCGCGCCGAAGATCAGGATGGCGTAGTTCGTGAGCGCGATCCAGAGCAGCCCGCGGGCGGAGACGGTGCTCTCGAAGCCGGCGCCTTCAAGGTGGGTGTGGCGGGCGAAGTGGCGCATGGTCGCTGCGCGATACCAGGCGCTGAGCACCACGTACAGCAGGCCGCCGACGAACAGTGCGAGATAGATCGTCAGCACCAGTCCGGCGATCTCGGCGGTGTCAAGGTCGACCGGGTTTCCGCCGTTCTCGTCGATCTTCGCCTGCATCAATGTCGAATAGGCTGCACCCGACCCGGCGACGATCGCGAGAAATCCGATGGCGGCAGCGGCCATTGCCACCCAGTAGAGCGCGAAAGGCTTGTAGAGCGGCTTGCTCGACGCCGAGAAGGTGAAGTGCTGCGTGCCGAAGCGCATGTCGCGGGTCATCAGCCGTTGCAGCTTGGTCGAGCGCCACGGTGCCGACCAGCCAAGCGTCAGCGGCAGCGTCAGCAGCGTCCAGAAATATGTCCAGCCGTAGGTCCACGAGCTGCCGTCGAGGCCGGCGCGAATGCCGCGCCAGCGGGTGCGAGACAAGCGGAAGCGTTGGGCGCGATGGATCGCGATGCCGGTCAGCAGCATGAAGCCCGCGTAGAGCAGCACCTGGAACGCGCCGAATGCCGTCGTGCCCGGTCCGAGCAGAAGTGCCATGCCCAGCGACAGCAGCATCACCGGCACGAGGACGCCCCAGAGAATGAGCAGAAAGCCGAGGAATAACTCGCGGCCCGTGCCGGTATATTCGAGCGGTTCGCCGTTGACGCGGATGGCCGACCAGACCCGCCTGCGCACCTCCGTCTTGCCCCAGAAATGATAGATCCCGAGCGTCAGGATGCGCATCACGAAATTGTAGAGCGACAATCCGAGCATACCGAACGGCTTCAGCCATGAGATGGCGAGCGCCTCCCGCCCAGGGTTAGCGCCTGTGGTGATCGGAACGGAATGAAATCGGTCCATGGCGGTAACCCGGGCCTCGCGTTGCAACGTGACGAGCGCATGGCGCGGACGAGCCGCCTCGGCCGGCAAGCAGGGCAGTTGCAGTTGTCCAGCCGAGCCCGAGCTTGTAGCACGCAGGCGCGCGATTTGGTCCATCGCTCGCCGCGCCATCGCCCCGTCCACTTCAAACCTCGGCCGAAGTTGACGGCTATTCCCTACGGAACAGCGACATTGGTCAGCTAATCGTTTCGGCCGCTGTTAACCTGTATCTCATGGGCAACAAACTGGTCATGGGTTGCCACGTTTGGGACACAAACCCGCATGACCTTCCCCCGCGTCACACCGAACGCGGCGCCGATTCGACCGCCCTCGTACTGGCCCCGCCGGGTTCGAGTGCAGGGGGGGCAGCGGTCGAAAATGCCTGGATCGGTCGTTGTCGTGCAAGGCTCGTTGAGTGAAGCGCCGCTGCAACATAGAGTGCGGCCCCGTCAGCCCCGGAACGGGCGACCGGATCGAAGGCTCGCACCGCGCGCGGGCACGCCGTCCGGGCGCCGAAAGTCCGCGCGGCGGGAGATCATGAGCTCGACGCAGCCGAAAGGAACACCACGATGAATGCCCCTTCGAAGCCCCGTAAACCCTTCGACAAATCGAAGCTGCCGAGCCGCCACGTCACGGTGGGACCCGCCCGTTCGCCGCACCGCTCCTACTACTACGCGATGGGCTTGACCGAGGAACAGATCAACCGGCCGTTCGTCGGCGTCGTGTCGTGCTGGAACGAGGCCGCGCCGTGCAACATCGCCCTGATGCGCCAGGCGCAGTCGGTGAAGAAGGGCGTCGACGAGGCGGGTGGCACGCCGCGCGAGTTCTGCACCATCACCGTCACCGACGGCATCGCGATGGGCCATCAGGGTATGAAGTCGTCGCTGGTGAGCCGCGAGGTGATCGCGGATTCGATCGAGCTCACCATGCGCGGCCATTGCTACGACGCCATCGTCGGCATCGCGGGCTGCGACAAGTCGCTGCCGGGCATCATGATGTCGATGATCCGGCTCAACGTGCCGAGCGTGTTCATGTACGGCGGCTCGATCCTGCCGGGCCGTTTCAAGGGGCGCGACGTGACGGTCGTCGACGTGTTCGAGGGCGTCGGCATGCACTCCGCCGGACGTATGTCGGACGAGGATCTGCACGAGCTCGAGTGCGTCGCATGTCCGTCCGCGGGCTCGTGCGGCGGCCAGTTCACGGCCAACACGATGGCCATGGTATCCGAGGCGATCGGCCTTGCGCTGCCGGGCTCTGCCGGTGCGCCCGCTCCCTACGAGAGCCGCGACCACTACGGTCTCGAGAGCGGTCGCGCGGTGATGCAGCTCGTCGCCGACGGCCTCCGCCCGCGTGAGATCTGCTCGCGTAAGGCGTTCGAGAACGCCGCCACCATCGTCGCCGCGACCGGCGGCTCGACCAACGCCGCGCTGCATCTGCCGGCGATGGCGCACGAGATGGGCCTCGACTTCGATCTGTTCGACGTCGCGGCGATCTTCAAACGCACGCCCTATATCGCCGACCTGAAGCCCGGCGGCCAGTTCGTCGCCAAGGATGTCTATGACATCGGCGGTATTCCGCAGATCCTGAAGGCGCTGCTCGAGGGCGGCTACCTGCACGGCGACTGCCTCACCGTGACTGGCAAGACCATGGAGGAGAACCTCCGCCCGGTGAAGTTCAATGCCGATCAGAAGGTGGTTTATCCCGTTTCCAACCCGATCACGCCGACCGGCGGCGTGGTTGGCCTCAAGGGCTCGCTCGCGCCCGATGGCGGGATCGTCAAGGTGGCCGGCATGAAGAAGCTGCAGTTCCGCGGCCCGGCGCTCTGCTTCGATTGCGAGGAGGACGCTTTCGCCGCCGTCGAGGCCCGCCAGTACAAGGATGGCGACATCATCGTGATCCGCTACGAGGGTCCGAAGGGTGGCCCCGGCATGCGCGAAATGCTTTCGACAACTGCCGCCCTCTACGGACAGGGCGCAGGCGATAAGGTCGCTCTGATCACGGACGGACGCTTCTCCGGCGCGACTCGCGGCTTCTGTATCGGCCATGTCGGCCCGGAAGCGGCAGTCGGGGGGCCCATCGCTCTCGTCCAGAACGGCGACATCATCTCCATCGATGCCGAAAAAGGCACGCTGGATCTGGAAGTTGACCCCGATGAGCTCGCTCGCCGCAAAAAGGTCTGGAAGGCACCGGATAATCCCTATCGAAGCGGCGTGCTGCGGAAATATGCCGAGCAAGTCGGCCCGGCCCGCTTTGGCGCCGTCACCCACGCCGGTGGAAAGGTTGAAATTAGCTGCTATGCGGACATCTAGGCAGGCTTTCGGCTTGGCGCTCGCTGCGCTTCTGGCCGCGGCACCGGTTTCTACCGGTGCCGCGGCCGGTAAGTTCCGCTCGGCCGAGGAAGCACTTCAGCAGGGTATCGGCGCCTACAGCGGCGGCTATTACGAGATGGCGATCCCAGCCCTCGAAGTCGCGGCTGCCGAAAACCTGTTTTTTGCCCAGTATTATCTGGCCCGTATCTATTCCGACAACCAGGGGTCGCATACGGACCATCCCAAGGCGTACATGATCTTCCAGCGGATCGCGAACGACTTCGCTGACGTCGATCCGGATGACGATCGCCGGGCGCCGTTCGTGGCGCGGGCGCTGACGGCGCTTGCGGGATACGTGCGTCGCGGCCTGCCGGAAATCGGCCTCGAGCCGAACGCCGAGCGCGCCGCCGACTATCTCCACCACGCCGCCATCTTCTTCAACGACGAGGATGCGCAGTTCGAACTCGCCAAGCTCCAGTTGAAGGGCGAGGGCGTGCCGAGCGACGTCGCGCAGGGCAAGCACTGGCTTTCGATCCTGTCCCAGAAGGGACACGCGGGCGCGCAGGCGTTCCTCGCTGATCTCTACTGGCGCGGCATGCACATGCAGAAGGACCCGGTGCGTGCGCTGGCGCTCATCTCGGTCGCGGTGAAGAATGCGCCGACGGCCGAGCGCGTGTGGATCGAGGACATCTACCAGAACATCTACTGCGGTGCTCCCCAGGGCGTGCGCAAGCAGGTGGGAGGCATGGTGGCGGAATGGGATAGCCGTTACGGTCGCCGCCCGCAGAGCGACGATCGTAATAGTCTTGCCGCGCTCGATCAGCGCGCGACGAGGACCTGTGAGAATGGCGAACTGGTCCCGCTCGATTTCGGCAATGGAGCCCAGAAGCCGGCGGCGACGCCGTTGATTGCCGAGCCCTCGCCCACGCACGTGACGCCGCCGACCGGTTCCGGCACGAGCCTCGGGATCATGGGGGCCGGCGTCCTCGGCGGTTCGGGTCCGTTCGGGTCGCGCTCCGCCCCGCCATCGGGGCTCGGCCTGCGCGATGCCGGTGACAGCAGCGTCCGGTGAGAAGCGCGTGACTTACTCCAATCTTGAGAGTTTGGGTGCGATCGACGCCTGCGCGTGTAGCGTGGAGCGCGTCCGGCTCAACCGCTGATGCCTTAGCCGGAACTCACGGTCGCAATTTTTGACCGAATGCGCTGAGCAAAGCAGGTTGCGTGGTGCGTTCCCGCGGTGGGCGCCCCCGGGCCGGCTGCATGGTCACCCGGTCGCGGCATCTCGCTGATCTAACCGGACAAGTGACGACTGTCATTGCGGCAGGCCCCTCCGCGTCCTGCGGGAGAGCGCCCAACGCTCGGCTGCGACGCGCTATCGACAACACCTCCCCCCTCGCGAAGCTTTCAGCGCTCGAAGCGTGCGTTAGCCCCTTGGAGCGGTATGGTGGCGGACGAGGTCCCGGGTCATGCTTTAAAAAGCCTGAAGGAAACGCCGGAGGGGTTAACGGAACATCGCTCCAATACTCGAAAAACAAGGTCACTCAATATAGATGGCATTTCCCGACTTTTGCGGAACTCGGCGGTTTTCATGATTGCGCAACGACGCGCGGATTAGACCGGTTCCCAGTTTCATTCGTGATCGTCGGAGGCTGATATGCCGCGCGTCAATTGGAGTGGCCCCGCAGGCGGGGTGATCGCACGTATTGTTCGAAGCACTTTGACCAAGTTTCGTCGCGATGAGCGCGGCGCGATCGCCATATTGTTCGGTCTCATGGCGGTAGTCATGATGATGTTCATCGGTGCGGCCATCGATATGAGCAAATGGCTGAGCGCGCGGACTGACACGCTGAATGCGGTCGATGCCGCGGTACTTGCGGGCGCGCGTTCGTTGCAGACGAATCCGGGTCAACCAGAGGCCGCTATCGCGGCGGCTCAGAGCTTCTACGCGGCGAATACCCGCGGTCGCTTGCAGGTCGAGGACACCATCACCTTCGTGACCGCCAACGACGACACGTCGGTGAAGGCGCAGGGATCGGCCGAGATCAAGACGCCGTTCCTCGGTTTCGCCGGTATCGACAAGATGCCGCTGGTCAAGGTCTCCGAAGGTGAGTTCGCCGAAGCCGTCGTCTCGGTCGGTGGCAACAGCGAGACCAACCTCGAGCTATCGCTGATGCTCGACGTTACGGGCTCGATGAAGGGCACCAAGATCGCGGATCTCAAGGAGGCGGCGAAGGATCTCATCGAAATCGTGGTGTGGGAAGACCAGAGTGTCTACTCGTCGCGCGTCGCGCTCGTCCCCTTCTCCGAGGCGGTTCGTATCGACAGCAACTGGGGCGCAGAAATCGCGTCCAACGGACCGAAAACCGTCACGGTCGGTAGCGGCAAGGGCAAGACCACGTTTTACTTGGACGAGCAGTGCTTCGTCGAGCGCAAGGGAACGGAAGCTCTGACCGATGCCGCGCCGAACGGCCAGGACAAGATCCCCCGCTTCTACGATACGGATGGCGCGTGCCTGCCGAGCCAGGCGAGCATCATTCCCCTGTCGAGCGACAAGGTGATGCTGAAAGAGGAGATCGACGGCTACGTGGCGAGCGGCACCACCGCTGGTCACATCGGTACGGCCTGGGCGTGGTACATGCTGTCGCCGAACTGGGAGCAGCGCGTTCCTGTCGAAAGCAAGCCGGCATCCTATTCGATGCTGACGGAGCTGAACTCGCGGGGCATGCCGAAGCTGCGTAAGATCGCCGTGCTCATGACGGACGGCGAGTACAACACCCAGTACTGCGACAATGGCGTGAGCACGTCCTATGTGAGTTGCACGCTGCCGAACGGAAATGCCGCGGCCCAGGCGAAGAAGCTCTGCACCAACATGAAGGCGAAGGGCATCGACGTCTACACGGTCGGGTTCGCACTTGGCGGCAACGCGACGGCCATCGACACGCTGAAGTCGTGCGCCAGCAACCCCGGCCAGTTCTACGAGGCCGAGAACGGCGAGCAGTTGAAGCAATCGTTCCGCGATATCGCGCTCAAAATTTCGGATCTCTACCTTTCGAAATAAATCCGCGATGAAATGCGGAAGACGGCAAGCGGCGGCGCCCTTTCATGAGGAAAGGCGCCGCCGTAATTTATTTAAAATGTGAATTATCGCGAATCCGGGCGCGCAGTTTCAAGTATCGAGCTCGACCCAAACGGGCACATGGTCCGAGGGTTTCTCGCCGCCGCGGACCTCTCGGTCTATGCCGGCCGCGACGAGGCGGTCGGCGGCCTGCGGGGAGAGGAGCAGGTGGTCGATGCGAATGCCGTCGTTCTTCTGCCAGGCGCCGGCCTGATAGTCCCAGAACGTATAGAGATCGTCGCCCGGGTAGCAGGCGCGTATGGCATCAGTCAGTCCGAGCGCGACGAGCCTGCGCCATGCGGTCCGGCTTTCCGGCTGGAACAGTGCGTCGCCGGTCCAGGCGGCGGGGCGGCGGGCATCGATCGGCTCGGGGATGACGTTATAATCGCCGGCGAGCACCAGCGGCATTTCCAGCGCCAGCAGGCGGCGAGCGTGAGCCTCGAGACGCTCCATCCAGGCCAGCTTGTAGGCGAACTTGTCGGTGCCGATCGGGTTGCCGTTCGGCAGGTAGATCGAGGCGACGGTGATGAGGCCCCGTGCGCCGGCAACATCGGCTTCGATGTAGCGCGCTTGCTCGTCGGCGTCGTTGCCGGGGAGGCCGCGGCGAACCTCGTCGAAACCAGTGCGCGACAGCAGTGCGACGCCATTGAAACCCTTCTGCCCGTGCGTCGCGACCTGATAGCCGAGATCCTCGAAAGCGCCGCGCGGGAAGCCTTCGTCGACGCTCTTGATCTCCTGCAGGCAGGCGACATCCGGCCGTGCGCTGCCGAGCCAGGAAAGCGCCGCCTCGAGCCGCGCCTTGACGCCGTTGATATTCCAGGTGGCGATTTTCATGGTTTCCTTCGCGGACCGGTGGCTCGCACCGTTGGGGGGCGGCCGCCGGGTGTGCAGCGTGCGACGTGCTGATGCGGATTGTTCCCAAGGTTGATGCTGATGCAACCTGGAACCGTCACTCGATCATGGTTTTCGCATCACACCGCGAAGCTCGTCCCGCAACCGCAGGAGGCGGTGGCATGGGGGTTGTTGATGCGGAATTGGGAGCCCATCAGATCGTCGATGAAATCGATCTCCGAGCCAGAGAGGAAATTGAGCGATACGGGATCGATCAGTACCTGTGCCCCGGAGCGCTCGATGACGAGGTCGTCGGAATCCGGCGTCGCCACGAGGTCGAACTTGTACTGGAAGCCGGAGCAGCCGCCGCCCTCGACCGAGATGCGAAGCAGCTTGTTCACGGGCTCATCGGCGACGATCTCGGCGATGCGCCGGGCCGCGCTTTCCGTCAGGCTCACCGGCATGGTGTCCGTAGTCATCAGGGCACTTCCTTTAGCTGGCCCGCGCCCCGCACCGATGGTGAAAGGCTGGCGCGATTTCGGGCGCCGTTGCGGATCGACATGAAACCTCGATAGGAAGATAAGAGGGCGCGGCCCCAAGTCAAATCGGGCGGTCAGGGACCGCAGCTGGGTGTGCTGGACGGGAGGCGTGGCGCGACATGGCAATACATCTTCGGCCGGCCGAACACACGGCGCGGCCCGCCGACTATGGTGCGAGCTTGAAGCCCGGCGAGCGCTCGCCCGCGGAATATGCCGCGAGCGCGATTGCGAGCCGGGGCCGCATGCACGCCGAGCCCGAGTGCACGACGCGCTCACCGTTCCAGCGCGACCGCGACCGCGTGCTTCATTCGACGCCGTTTCGCCGCCTGACCCACAAGACACAGGTTTTCATCTATCACGAGGGTGACCATTACCGGACGCGGCTGACGCATAGCCTCGAAGTGGCGCAGATCGCCCGAACGGTGGCGCGCCAGCTTCGCCTCGACGAGGATCTGGCCGAGACGCTGGCGCTCGCGCACGATCTCGGCCACCCCCCGTTCGGGCACGCCGGCGAACGGGCACTGGACGCGGCGATGAGTGCGCACGGGGGCTTCGATCACAATGCCCAGAGTCTTCGCATCGTCGCCCGGCTCGAACGCAAATATATTCCGTTCGACGGCCTGAACCTGACCTGGGAATCGCTCGAGGGACTTGCCAAGCACAACGGACCGCTCACGGCTGCCGACAACGCCGTGGCGAAGGTCGTCGCACGGATTGGCGTGTGGAAAAGCCTAGCGCCGGAAGGGTATGCCTCGGCTGAAGCGCAGGTGGCCTCGCTCGCCGACGACATCGCCTACGTCACCCACGACATCGACGATGCCCTGCGCGCCGGGTTGCTTCGGCTCGGCGACCTTGCGGGGCGCCCCCTCGCGGGCGACGTCGTCCGCGGGCTGCCCGGGCCGACGGGATCGAGCGCCGACGCGCGCCACATCTATGAGGCGACGCGGCGCATGATCACGGCGATGATCGCCGATCTGGTCGCCGCCTCCCGCGAACGCCTTGCGCGCCTGGACCCCGCTTCTCCGGACGACATCCGCAACGCCGGCACGGCGATGATCGCCTTCTCGGATGCGATGACGCGCGACATCCTCGGCCTCAAGGCGTTCCTGTTCGCCGCGGTCTACCGGCACGAGCGCGTGATGCGGGTGATGCGCGACGCCGAGCGCGTCGTCCAGGACCTGTTTCGGCGCTGCCTCGCCGACGCGACGGCGATGCCGCCGAACTGGCAGCAGGCGGCGACAGCTCTGGCGCCGCGCAACCGCGCCCGGCTCGTCTCCGACTACGTGGCCGGCATGACGGACCGCTATGCACTGGCCGAGCACCGCCGCTTGTTTGACGCAACGCCGGAATTGCGATAGGCGCACCGCGACCGTGTTCGGCCAGAGGCTTGCCCGCAGGCTTGCCCGCGACGTCAAGGCGGCCGCTGCCACCGAGCGCCACTCCCACATTGTCCGAGGATCAATTCCATGAATGCCTTTGAGCACGTCGAGGCGCTGATCGCCGGAGCGCTGGCGGCACTCGTCGCCGAGGGCAAGCTGCCGGCGGAGCTCGCCAATTCCCGGGTCGACGTCGAGACGCCGCGCGATCCCACACACGGCGATCTCGCCACTAACGTGGCGATGGTGCTGGCGAAACCAGCGCGCATGAAACCGCGCGACATCGCCGAGGTTCTCAAGCGCAAGCTCGAGGCGCTCGATGTGCTCGATGCCGTGGAGGTCGCGGGACCGGGCTTCATCAACCTGCGGCTCAAACCCGCGTTCTGGCAGCAGCTCGTCGCCGCCATCATCGCCGAGGGAGATCGCTACGGCCGCTCGGGCATTGGTCACGGCCAGCGCGTGAACGTGGAGTACGTTTCCGCCAACCCGACCGGTCCGATGCATGTTGGCCATTGCCGCGGCGCGGTATTCGGCGATGCCCTCGCCAACCTGTTGGCGTTCGCCGGCTACGACGTCACGCGCGAATACTACATCAACGACGCCGGCTCACAGGTGGACGTGCTCGGGCGCTCGGCGTACCTGCGCTACCGTGAGGCGCTCGGCGAGGACATCGGCGAAATTCCCGCTGGCCTCTATCCCGGCGATTACCTGAAGCCGGTCGGCGCGGCGCTTGCGCAGCGTTATGGCAAGTCGCTGTTGGGCAAAGATGAATCCGAGTGGTTGAGCGCTGTCCGCGCGACAGCCATCGACATGATGATGGCTATGATCCGCGAGGATCTCGCCGCCCTCAACATCCGCCACGACGTCTTTTTCTCCGAAGCGTCGCTGCGGTCGGGCGATCGCGACCAGGTGAAGGCGGCGATCGCGGCGCTGGATGGCAAGGGCCTCATCTATTCCGGGCAGTTGCCGCGCCCCAAGGGCCACGACGACGAGGAGTGGGAGGAGCGCGATCAGGTGTTGTTCCGCTCGACGGCGTTCGGTGACGATGTCGATCGCGCGTTACAGAAGAGCGACGGCAGCTACACGTATTTCGCGGCCGACATCGCCTACCACTTCGACAAGCTGGAGCGTGGATTCCGCCACCTCATCAACGTCTTCGGCGCCGACCACATCGGCTACATCCCGCGCATGAAGGCGGCCGTCGCGGCGCTCTCGGGAGGTGATGCGGATTTCGACGTCAAGATCTGCCAGCTCGTGAAGCTCTTCAAGAACGGCGAGCCTTTCAAGATGTCGAAGCGGGCCGGCACGTTCGTCACGCTGCGCGACGTGGTCGACGAGGTGGGCCGCGATCCCGTCCGCTTCATGATGCTGTACCGCAAGAACGACGCGCCCCTGGATTTCGATTTCGCCAAGGTCACCGAGCAGTCGAAGGACAACCCCGTCTTTTACGTCCAGTACGCGCACGCCCGCGCGGCATCGCTGTTCCGCAATGCCGAGGAGGCGTTTCCCGGCTTGACCGAAGCGAGTGCGGAGGTGCGTCAGGCGAATCTCACGCTGCTCGACAACGCGGGCGAGCTCGACCTCGTGAAACGGCTCGCTGCGTTTCCCCGTCTGGTCAGCGGCGCGGCGGGTGCGCACGAGCCGCATCGTGTCGCTTTCTATCTTTACGACCTCGCCTCGGCGCTTCACTCGCAGTGGTCGCGAGGCAATGATTCGCCACATTTGCGCTTTATCCGACAAGAGGATAGGGCGGTCACAGCCGCTCGACTCGCGCTGGTTGCCGCAACCCGGCAGGTGATTTCCTCAGGTTTGGCAATTCTTGGCGTCGAGGCCCCCTTGGCAATGCGCTAGACTTGTAGCGCTAATCCGATTCTGTGGGGTTGAGGCCGAAGCGGCCGGGGATTTCGATTTATGGCAAGGACCAACGGACCAACAGCGCCTCCCGCACCCCATTGGACCGAAGCGGCCCAGGGGCAGCAGGGCTATGGCCAGCCGGTCTATGGTCAGCCACCCCAGCCCAACACCTACGCCAACCAGGGCTACGGCGCGCCCGCGCAACCGCAATATGCGCCGGCGGCCCCTCAGCCTAGCTACCCGCAGCACGGTCAGCAGCAGCCCGCGGACGCCTACCACTACCCGGATTCTGCTTACGGCGCCGACAGTTACTCTCAGCCGACCCTCGGCAGCGGTGGCCAGCATGGCTATTCGCAACCGCCCGCGCAACCGCAGTGGGGCGAACCGCCTGCGCCCTCGTATGCGCCGCGTTTCGAGCCCTATACGCCACCGACTGCGCCGTCCGGCCGCGCTCAGACGCAGCCACCTCCGTTTGCGCCCTATCCGCAGCCGGAGCCGCCGACGCAGCCGCCGGTGCACCATTCGCGTGAGCCGCGCATCGTCGGCCCCGAACGTGGGTACGCGCCGGCACCCGAGCTGCGCGGCCCAGCCTATGACCAGCACCCGAACTGGCCTGCGGAGCCCGAGTTCTATCCACAGGAGCCTGCGGCCGACGCGAGCCAGGGCTACGGTTACGCGCAGCAGGGCGGCTATCAGCCACCGCCGCAGCCGTCCTTCGGCGCTCAGCCCGATTGGCCGTCTACGAACGGCTACGATCAGGGGCAGTTGTCCGGCTATCAACCGCCGGCGCCGCCGCAGCAGCGCGGCTATCCCGAGCCCGGCTTCGCCGATCCTGACGGCTACGCAGCCCCCGGTTACGCACCGCCACAGTTTGCCCCGCACGGCTATGGCGAGGGCGAACCTGGAGGTTATGCGCCACCAGCCGCCGTGCAGTCACAGGCCCTCGAGCACGAGTACGACCCGGACGAGGTCGAGTACGAGGACGAGGGGCGTGGTCGCGGTGGCCGCAAGATGATGATGATGATCGCCGCCGGTCTGGTCGGCGTGCTCGGTATCGGCGGCGCGGTGGCGTTCGGTTACTCGACGTTTTTCGGTTCGGGCGGCTCGACCGGTACGCCTGTCGTGAAATCGGAGACACAGCCGTCGAAAATCAAGCCGCTGGACCCGGGCGGCAAGAAGTTCGCACACACGGATTCCAAGATCCTCGGCCGCCTGAACGACGGCTCTAGCGCGGCGCCGGCCAGTGAAGGCGATGACGAGGGCGGCCCGCGCAAGGTCACCACCATGGTCGTCGGACGGGATGGCTCGATCGTTCCGGTCTACGGCTCGCCGCCGCCAGCGCAGGCCGAGGCTCCGGCCGCTTCCGGCCCCGTCGTCGTCACACCGCCGCGTCCTGCGCCACAGGCATCGACCGGCGTGCCCGGCCTAACCATCGTCGACGGGTTCGGCGGTCGTGGGGGCGCCATGGCGCCCGTCGGTTCTGGGGCCGCCACCGCGAATAGTGGCACTTCGAGCGCATCGGCACGCCCTGCGACGGTGGCGCCAGTCGTCACGACAACCGCGCCGCCGGCTGCATCGGCTCCACCGGTCCGGCCGCAAGTGATTGCGCGTGCCGAGCCGGCCGCGTCGCCGCCGCCGCCAGCGCAGGTCGCACCGGCGAAGCCCGCCGCACGGCCGCCGGTGAAGGACCCGGTGGCTAAGATCAACGCCATTCGCGGAGACGCCTCGCGCGTCAGCGGCGACGGTGGAACCGCCGGCGCCGGATATGTCGCAGTCTTGGCATCTGTGCCGGCTTCTTCTAGCAGCCGCATGGATGCACTGAAGCAGTTCGCCGACCTTCAACAGCGCTACCCGTCTCAGTTGCAGAACAAGACGCCCGACGTGCAGGCTGCGGATCTTGCCGGCAAGGGCAGCTTTCACCGGCTGATCGTAGGGCCGCCGGGCTCACGCCAGCAGGCGAGTGCGCTGTGCAGCGAGCTGAAGTCGGTCGGCTATGCGAGCTGCTGGGTGAAGGCGTACTGAGCCGCGACGGCTGTTCGCGCCGCAATCCCCCGCCGGCGCCTTTCCCATGAACCACGGCCTGCGGACCCCCGTCCCCGGCTGCGACAGAGCGGTCTCCCACGAGTGAGCGAACGCACGTCCCTCATCGTCGGTCTCGAAGGCTTAGAGCTGCTTCCACAGGAGCGGTCGTTTCTCGCCGACGCCCGCCCTGCGGGCATCATCCTCTTCAAACGCAATCTCGAATCGGCGTCGCAGATCCGCGCGCTGGTCGGCGCCGCCCGCGACACCATCGGCGCCGACGCGCTGGTCCTGATCGATCAGGAAGGCGGGCGCGTGCAGCGGTTGAGGCCGCCGCTCGGACGTGCGCTGCCGCCAGCGTCCGCCTATGCCGCGCTCTATCGCGAGGCACCGGATCGCGCGGTCCGTGCAGCCTGGCTCGCGGCGCGTCTGCTCGCCGACGATCTGCGCGACCTTGGCATCGATACCGATTGCGCCCCGGTGCTGGACGTGCCGGTGGCGGGGGCTCATGAGATCATCGGCGACCGTGCCTACGGCACATCACCCGCGCAGGTGGTGGCGCTTGGCCGTGCAGTCGGCGAAGGGCTGATGGGCGGTGGCGTGCTCCCGGTCATCAAGCACATACCGGGGCATGGGCGCGCCACGGCTGACAGTCATCTCGAGCTGCCGGTCGTGGGGACTTCCGCGGCGGAACTCGAAGCCAGCGATTTCGTGCCATTCCGCGCGCTCGCCGGTATGCCCGCCGCCATGACCGCGCACGTCGTCTACACCGCGATCGACGCCGAGCGGCCTGCGAGCACCTCGCCCGCCGTCACCTCCCGCATCATCCGCGAGCACATCGGTTTCGATGGCCTTTTGATGAGCGACGATCTCGGCATGCAAGCGCTCAAGGGTGGCATGCGTTCACGCGCCGAGGCGGTGATCGCAGCCGGCTCCGACGTGGCATTGCATTGCAGCGGTGTACTGGCAGAAATGGAGCAGGCGGCCGCAGGAACGCCCGTTCTTGCCGGCGCGGCGATGCGCCGGTTCGCATCGGCACTCGCGGTTCGTGCGGGGCGGGAGCCCTACGACAGGGCGGAAGCGGAGGCTGAGCTGGCCGATGTCCTGGCGCGGCATGCCGCGGGGATTGAATCGGTGTAGGATCGCCGCGTCCGCCTGGTGCCATCGGTGCCGGGAGGGGGTTGTCGCAATGTCCCGCTGCATGTGGGGCCCATCCGCGAACCAGAGCGCATGACGAGCAGCGAAACACCTGGCGAGAGCGAACGCATCGAGACTTGGCAGGCACCGTCGCCGGATGACGCGCCATTGCCGGGCGAGGCGTTGGTGGTCGACATCGAGGGCTTCGAGGGACCGCTCGATCTGCTGCTGGCGCTTGCACGCACGCACAAGATCGACATTTCGCGGCTGTCGCTGCTCGAGCTGGTCGATCAATACCTTTCCTTCATCCGCGAAGCATCGCGCTTGCGGCTCGAGATCGCCGCCGACTATCTGGTGATGGCTGCGTGGCTCGCGTTCCTCAAGTCGCGGCTACTGCTGCCGCGCGAAGCCGATGACGAGGAGCAGGTGAGCGCGGAGGAGGCGGCGCTGCGCCTCGCCTTCCGGTTGCAGCGGCTCGAGGCCATGCGCGATGCGGCTGCTCTGCTCATGACGCGCAAGCGGCTCGGCCGTGACGTTTTCACCCGCGGCATGCGCGAGCGCTTCGAGACGGTGCGGGAGACGCACTACACCGCCGAGATCTACGATCTCCTCAAGGCTTATGCCGACCAGCGCCGCCGCACGCTGAAGGTCACGCACGTCGTCAAGGCGCGCAAGGTCTGGTCGATCAAGGAGGCGCGTGGCCGCCTCGAGCAACTGGTCGGCGAGAGCATGGGGCGTTGGACCCAGCTCGACTTCTTCCTCGGGCAGTACCTTCCTTCGCCAGAGGTGGCGAAAACGGTGAGGGCGAGCTCGTTCGGCGCGACGCTGGAAATGGCGCGCGAAGGTCTGGTGGAGCTTCGCCAGGACGCGCCCTTCGCGCCGATCTACATGCGGCGCAAGGAGCCCGGCGCGGAATGGGAGCCGGTCGGCGGCTAGGGGCGGGAAATATGTGTGTCGAGTGGTGGTTCAGTGTGCGGGGCGTAGCGTAGGAGACGGAACATCAATTCGCGGGACAAGAAGACGATGGGACCGCCGAGACTGACGCTGGTGCCGAAGACGGGTGCTATGAGCGGGGATGATGCCGAGCATGGGTACGGCGCCGAGGCCATGCCCATCTCTGGTAGCTTGCACGAGAGCGAGACAGCGGAGCCGGAACGTGCCGGTCTGGAACTCGCTGGTGCCGAACGTGCAAGTGGCGCCGTGCCGATGACCTCGACGAGCGCGGAGGATGCCGTGGCGCGGCTCGCCGCATCCGAGCGCGCGCAGAAGCTGCGTATCGTCGAGGCTGTTCTGTTTGCCGCCCCCGAGCCGATCGACGTGGCCCGCATCGCGCAGCACCTCGGCGAAGGCGACGACATCGCGGACCTTCTCGGCGAGATTCAGGCGGCTTACGCGCCGCGAGGGATCAACCTGGTCTGTGTCGCTGGCAAATGGGCGTTCCGCACCGCGGAGGACCTTTCATTCCTCTTGCAGCGCTATGCGGTCGAGGAGCGCCGCCTGTCACGCGCCGCGCTCGAGACGCTGTCGATCGTTGCCTACCATCAGCCCGTGACGCGCGCCGAGATCGAGGAAATTCGCGGCGTATCGACGTCGTCCGGCACCATCGACCTGCTGCTCGAAACGGGCTGGATTCGCCCGCGCGGCCGTCGCCGCGCGCCAGGACGTCCAGTGACCTACGGCACGACGGAGAGCTTTCTCAATCATTTCGGCCTCGCCTCGATCAAGGACCTGCCGGGCCTCGCGGAGCTCAAAGGCGCTGGTCTCCTCGATGCGACGTTGCCACCCGGCTTTACGGTGCCCGAACCGACGGATGTTGCGGCGCTTCTTCCCGACGAACTGCCGCTCGATGCCGCCGACGATGACGAGGCGGCGCAGCAGGGCGAGCTTGGTTTCGCGCCGGACGAGGCGGTGGAAACCGCCGATGGCGAGCCGAGCACGGAGGACGCCCCCGCCGGCACGGCTTTCGATGACGACGAGCGCTGAAGCGCCATCGACTGCGATGAGTTCGCTTTTGTGATCCGACGACGTCGCCGAGTAGCAGGAGCTGCCGCTCGCCCACGAAGGGCGCCCGATCGTCCCACTCGGGTCCAACCTCTTGCCCTCGCCGGTCGCGACCGCTATTGCCAGCAGAAGCGGTGGAATTTCCATACTCTCGCCGTAGAGTTCCGCGGCGGGCAGCGGCCGTCTCGGGACCAGCGGGGCGCGGCAGGAATCGGCAAGGTGGTGGCGGCTTGGATTTGAGATCCTGGTTTCCGTGGCGAAGCGGTGGTGAATCCGCCGGTGCCGGTGCACTGCCGCCGGTTGCCGGTCGCCGTGCCGCCGCGACGTTCGCCGCCCGGCTCGCCTTCGAGGGTGTCGAGCGCCGCTTCGGCGACATGGTCGCGCTCGCAGGCTTCGACCTCGTCATCGAACCGGGCGAGGTGGTGTGTCTGCTGGGCCCGTCGGGTTGCGGCAAGACAACCCTGCTCCGCATCGCCTCCGGTATCGAGCGGCCGACCGCGGGGCGCGTCCTCATCAACAAGCGCGAAGTGGCGGGACCTGGGCGCTTCGTGCCGCCGGAGGAGCGCAGCGTCGGCCTGATGTTTCAGGATTTCGCGCTCTTTCCGCACCTCACGATCCTGCAGAACGTGGCATTCGGTCTCAAGGGCCTGCCGCGCGAGGAGGCGAGCCGCGAAGCGATGAGCGTGCTGGCGCGCGTTGGCTTGGCGCAGTATGCGCAGGCCTACCCGCACGTTCTTTCCGGCGGACAGCAGCAGCGTGTGGCGCTGGCCCGGGCCATCGTGCCTCGCCCCTCGGTGATGCTGATGGACGAGCCATTCTCCGGGCTCGACGTGCAGTTGCGCGACAGCATGCAGGAGGAGACGCTGGCGCTGCTGCGCGAGACACGCGCCACCTGCATGATCGTGACGCACCACCCGGAGGAAGCGATGCGGCTCGGCGACCGCATCGTCGTCATGCGCCGTGGCAAGGCGGTTCAGGTGGGCAGCGCCGAGCACCTCTACCATCACCCCGCAGAGCTGTTCATCGCGCGACTGTTCTCGGAGATCAACGAGATCGAGGCGACCGCAAAGGGGGGCGCGGTGGAAACGCCGCTCGGCCGGCTGCCGGCGCGTGGCATCGGCGACGGCGAGCCCGCGACCGTCTGCATCCGCGAGCGCAGCATCCGCATCGACCGGGCGGACAATACCGGCCCGAAGCCGGGCGTCGCCCTTCCGGGCCGCGTGCTGCACGTCAAGTTCCTCGGCGACGTGGCGCTGGTCGAGGTCGCGGTGCAAGGCTTCGACAAGTCGCTCAGGGCGCGCGTGGCGATCGGCTCCGGCTGGTCGAAAGGGCAGGAGATCATCGTCTCCATCTGCCCTGAGCACGTTCTCGTGTTTCCTCAGAAGGCGGCGGAAAAGTCGTAGTTTCCAAAGGGTTGCCAACGCAACGCGAGGCTCCGGGATTGCTTGCCGCCCCCCGGCGTTTCTGCAATAGTGCGGCGGGACGAGACAGCACGCCGAAACGGCGAGGAGAGTAAAGCGTATGGGCGCAATGAGCATTTGGCACTGGATCATTCTGCTTTTGATCGTGGTGCTGCTCTTCGGCCGCGGAAAGATTTCCGAGGTGATGACCGACGTCGCCAAGGGCATCAAGAGCTTCAAGAAGGGCATGGCGGAGGACGACGCGGCGGGCGACAGCCAGCGGTCGATCGATCATCGCAGTTCGGTCGAGGCATCCAAGTCGTCGGAGCAATCGAAGATCGGTTGAGCCCGGTTCCACCCGGCGCTGGGCGGGCGGCCTCTCGCGGCCGTCGCCTTTCTCGCGAGGCTCGCATGGAGCGCCACAGTGCTCCTTCGGTGGCCACCTGGAGCAGACGACCCTCGCCCCCGAAAGGCGTCCCGGCCGCGGCTGCTTGCTGATGTCGGGCCTCATTGGGCCAATCTTCACCCTGCTCGTGACAATATGCGCCACGTCCGGCCCCGGCAGAGCCCTTGCGGTACTGCCGCGAAGCCTGCAAGGCATCTGCAACTCAGTGTAAACCCGGTTCCCGGCACATGTTCGATATCGGATGGAGCGAGCTGGTGGTCCTGGGCGTCATCGCCCTGATCGTCGTCGGCCCCAAGGAGCTGCCGGCCCTTCTACGCACCATTGGCCGCTACACCGGCTTCCTCAAGAAGCAGGCGTCGGAATTCCGCTCGCAGTTCGATCAGGCGATGCGCGAGGCAGAACTCGACCAGATCAAGAAGGACGTGCAGAGCTTCAAGGACGACATCACCAGCACGGTGCAGGCGACGACGAAGACTCTGACCGACGAGATCGACAGCGCCAAGCGCCATCTCGAGATCCCCGAGCTCGACGACCCCGACGCACATGACGCCGACGGCATGCCGATCCAGAAATCGCGCGCGACGGTGGACGCGCCGGCCGCTGCCACCGCGCCAGCAGCCGATGCTGCGGCAGAATCTCCTGCCGTGCCGAACGAGATGCAGTCGCGCCATGAGCCTTCCGCGGCCGACACCATGAAGAGCGGAGCCTAGAACGTGAGCGACGTGACGGGCCCGCGCGAGGGACAGCAGGACATCGACGCCTCGAAAGCGCCGCTGATGGATCATCTGATCGAGCTACGTCAGAGGCTGATCTATTCCGTGGTGGCGTTCTTCCTGATGTTCCTCGTGTGCTTTGCCTTCGCAAAGCACATCTACAATATCCTGCTGCAACCGTTCGTGGGTGTCGTCGGCGTCGAGAACGCGAAGACGATCTACACCCACTTGCTCGAAAAGTTCTTCGTCGACATCAAGGTAGCGATGTTCGGCGCAGCATTCCTGGCGTTTCCGGTGGTCGCCGTACAGATCTACAAGTTCGTGGCACCCGGACTCTACAAGAACGAGCGCGCTGCCTTCCGCCCCTATCTCGTCGCCACGCCGCTGCTGTTCATGCTCGGTGCCGCGATCGTCTACTTCATCGCCATGCCGTTGCTGGTGCGGTTTTCGGTCGGCTTCGAGCAGACTGGCGTACCGGGGCAGGCGGAAATTTCGCTGCTGCCGAAAGTCGATGAGTATCTTTCGCTCATCATGACGCTGATCCTCGGCTTCGGCTTCTGCTTCCAGTTGCCCGTCGTGCTGACGCTGCTCGCTCGCGCCGGCGTCGTAACGTCGGACGGGCTGGTCAATGCCCGCCGCTATGCGGTGCTCGGCATTTTTACGGCCGCCGCGATCCTGACGCCGCCCGACGCGATCTCGATGATCATCATGGGACTGCCGACGTGGGCGCTCTACGAGGCATCGATCATAGCTGTACGCCACGTCGAAAAGCGCGTGCCGAAGCCCGACTGATCCCGTCCCGCGCGACTGCTGGCTCCATTCAACTGCCGTGCAAACAACCCGGCTGCCACGTCCCAGGCGTAGCAGCGAGAGTGCAGCAGTGGCTGACCGCGGTCTGTTTGATCCCGCGTCTGGACCGCCCGGCCGCGCCGTCCTATAGGGACGGCCAGACAAAGCGGCTGGAAACGTGAGGGCAGACCCGTGTTCGACATCAAATGGATCAGAGACAACGCCGAAGCGTTCGATGGCGCCTTGAAGCGGCGCGGGCTCGAGCCGCTTTCGGCGAAGCTCCTGGAGATGGACGACGCGCGCCGGCGTCACCAGACCAAGCTGCAGGACGCGCAGAGCCGCCGCAACGCCGCGTCCAAGGAGATCGGCAAGGCGATGGCGGCCAAGGATGCCGCGACCGCCGACAAGCTCAAGGCCGAGGTGGCGGAGCTGAAACAGACCATCCAGGACGGCGAAATCGAGGAGCGCGATCTCGTTTCCGCTCTGGAGAAGGCGCTGGCCGTCATCCCCAATTTGCCGCTCGCCGAGGTGCCTGACGGCAAGGACGAGCACGACAACGTCGAGGTGCGTCGCTGGGGGAGCCCGAAGAAATTCGATTTCGCGCCGAAGCAGCACTTCGAGCTCGGCGAGGCGCTGGGCCTGATGGATTTCGAGAGCGCAGCGAAGATCTCGGGCGCTCGCTTCGTATTCCTCAAGGGTGCGCTGTCGCGTCTCGAGCGCGCCATCGCCTCGTTCATGGTGGACGTGCACACGGGCGAGAACGGCTACACGGAATACAACCCGCCACTGCTGGTGAAGGACCACACGGCTTACGGCACCGGCAACCTGCCAAAGTTCGCCGAGGATCTGTTCCACACCGATAACGGTTTCTGGCTCATCCCGACCGCCGAGGTCTCGCTGACCAATCTCGTGCGCGAAAGCATTCTCGAGGCCGGCGCGCTGCCGATGCGCATGACGGCGTGGACGCCCTGCTTCCGCTCGGAGGCCGGAGCGGCGGGCAAGGACACGCGCGGCATGATCCGCCAGCACCAGTTCTCCAAGGTCGAGCTGGTTTCGATCACCAAGCCTGAGGAGTCGATCGCCGAGCACGAGCGCATGACCGCGTCCGCCGAGAAGATCCTCCAGAAGCTCGGCCTGCCGTACCGGACGATCATGCTGTGCACGGGCGACATGGGCTTCGCCTCGCAGAAGACCTACGATATCGAGGTCTGGCTGCCGGGGCAGGACACCTTCCGCGAGATCTCGTCGTGCTCGGTGTGCGGTGACTTCCAGGCGCGACGGATGAACGCGCGTTACCGTGCGGGCGAAAAGGACGTTCGCTACGTGCACACGCTCAACGGCTCCGGCCTCGCCGTCGGCCGCACTCTCGTCGCGGTGATGGAAAATTACCAGCAGGCCGACGGCAGCGTCATCGTGCCGGAGGCATTGCGGCCCTATATGGGAATGGAGGTTATCGGCGCCAGGGGATAGGTTATAGGAGACAGGTTCTAGGGGGAGTGGCCTTCACGGGATGTCCGGAGCGATCCAGTCCTATCGCGATCTCGTCGTGTGGCAGAAGTCGATGGCTCTGGCCGTGGAGGTTTATCGCATTGCTCGATTGCTTCCGAAGGACGAACAGTATCGCTTGACCAGCCAACTGTTGCGCGCGGCGGCCTCCGTGCCGGCCAACATTGCCGAAGGTCATGCAAGGGGAACACGAAAGGACTATGCGAAATTCGTCAGCATTTCGCGCGGGTCGCTTGCCGAAACCGAGACCTTCTTGATGTTGGCAGCGCAAGTGGGGCTGCTGATGCCTGGGGATGTCGCTGCCGCCGAAGCGCTCTGTAACGAGGTCAGTCGAATGCTGTTGTCCCTGCATTCCCGATTGCGTGACGATCCACACCAAAACCCAGTCCCTAGAACCTAACCCCTATAGCTTAGAAGCTCCCTGCAATGCGCATTCTCGTGACCAACGACGACGGCATCAACGCGCCGGGCCTCAAGGTGCTGACGGATATCGCACGCGCGTTCACCGACGATGTGTGGGTGGTCGCGCCCGATACCAACCAGTCTGGCGCATCGCACTCGCTCACGCTGCACGAGCCGCTGCGCTGCGAGCCGGTGGCGGAGAAGCGCTACGCCGTATCGGGCACGCCGACCGATTGCGTCATCATGGGTGTTCGTCACCTGATGCTGGACCACCCGCCGGACCTCGTGCTCTCGGGCGTCAACAAGGGTGCCAATCTCGCCGAGGACGTCACCTACTCGGGCACCATCGCAGGTGCGATCGAGGGTTCGCAGCTCGGAGTCCGCTCGATCGCCATGAGCCTCGCGTTCGGCTTCGATGGGTCCGGCACGATTCACTGGGAGACGCCGCTGGCGTTGGGTCCCGGGATCATCGAGCGGCTGCTCGCGTCGGACTGGAATCCGGCCGTCCTCATGAACGTGAACTTTCCCGATCTCGCGCCCGAGGCCATCGCTGGAACCATGGTGACGGTGCAGGGCAAGCGCGACCAAAACCTGCTGCACATCGACGAGCGCTTCGACACCTGGGGCACGCCCTATTACTGGTTCGGATTCGAGCGGCGTAAATCCAATCCGCTCGAAGGCACCGATCTTTGGGCGATTTACAAAGGGCTGATCTCGATTACGCCGCTGGTGCCGAACCTCACGCACCTCGCCGAGATGGATGCGCTTGCGGCTCTGTTCGCGGGCGAGCGTTGAGCAGAGCGATACCGGTGCGCGTCTGCCCGTGACTTGTGCGGATAGCTTTCCTTAACCACGCCGACAATGCCCATGCTTTGACGCAACTGCGCCGTAGTCCTCGCACAATCGGGGTCTACTGGTGACAGCGTGGCAAATCGCCTTCGCAGATCGCCGCCTCCGGGGACAGCAAGCCGGAGCCGCGACCGCATCGCGTCGGCAAGACTCGTTTCGCGTACGAAACAGAGGGACTTCCTCCGCACCCTTAAGGGTCGATTAACCAGTTAAGGGTTAGTCAAGGAGGGAGTGTGAGGTGCGTTATGACCAAGCGTTTCCAGAATTCCGGCGCCGACGTCGCCAGCCTGAGCCACCCTGGTGCTCGGGCTCTCCTCGTTTCGGCAGTCTTGGCCCTCGGCGGTTGCAGCGCCGACCTCGGCCGCTTCGACTTCCCGAGCTCCAACCTCAATGCCAGGGACGCCTCGAGCGCACCCATTCCGCCCGAGCCCGTCCGCGGCGGCAGCTACGCCCAGGCCGAGCCCGAGGGTGACGGTGGCCGCTCGAACTATGGCGGCGGCACCTACACGCCGCCGCGCGCGTCGCGGCCATCCAAGGGCGTGGAAGTCGCGGCTTTGCCGGAGCCGGCGCGCGCCGAGCCCTACACCGACAACAAGCCGTCTTATTCTTCTTCGAGCCGGGGTTCCGCGGGCTATTCGGCTCCCGATCGTACTCCGCCTCAGCCGGCGCAGAGCGTGGTCCAGGCTGACCGCGCGTCTGCCACTGGCGGAACCATCGAAGTGCAGCGCGGCGACACGCTCTACGGCATTGCGCGCCGCCACGGTGTGACGGTCAACGCGTTGATGTCGGCCAACGGCCTGTCGAGCGCCAACCTGAAGCCCGGACAGCAGCTCCGGCTGCCCGGCGGAGCCGAGCCTGCGTCCGCGGTCGCATCGCGTCCCGAGCGTAGCGCTCCGGTGACGACGGCTGCCGCGAGTCCGCCGACGGATTGGAACGGCAGCCATACCGTGCAAACGGGTGACAGCCTCTATGGCCTCGCGCGTCAGTACAAGGTCCGCGTTTCCGATCTTCAGCGCGCCAATGGCATCTCCAATCCGCGCCAGCTCAAGCCGGGCATGACGCTACACGTGCCGGGCATTGGTGGGGCAGGCGCGGCGCCCGATACGCCTGCGCGCTCGCTCGCAGCGGCGGCTCCGCGTGATCCCGTGGAGAGCGCTCCGCGCAACATACCGTCGACGACGCAGCCGACGATGATCAACGGCCGGCAGGTCGCGGCCATCGATCGCGGACAGGTGAGCGATGCGGTCGACCGCGCACCGGAAGCCGCCAACAAGGGCGTGCAGACCGTCGCGGTTGGACCGGCGGCCGTCAGCGATCTCAAGCTGCGCTGGCCGGCGAGGGGCAAGGTGCTTTCAGGCTTCGGCCAGCGCACGGACGGCACTCACAACGACGGCATCAACATCGCGGTGCCGCAAGGTGCGGAAGTTCACGCGGCCGAGGAAGGCGAGATCGCTTACGCCGGCTCCGAGCTCAAGGGCTATGGCAACCTCGTGCTGATCCGCCACGACAACGGCTGGGTGACGGCCTACGCGCACAACGATACGCTGCTGGTGAAGCGCGGCGACAAGGTGAAGCGTGGCGATGTGGTCGCGAAGGCCGGGCGCACAGGTCAGGTGGACCAGCCGCAGCTACACTTCGAACTGCGCCAGGGCTCCAAGCCCATCGATCCGCTCCCCTATCTCGAGCGCCTGTGACGCACATCCGCGGACGGGTGACCAAGCGTGACACGTGAGGGACGAGGCCCGGCCGGTTTGGCCGGGCCTTTTTCTCTATTCGGACTTGAGTGGCTGGCCGAGGCGGCCGGCGAGATCCTGAATGAACTGCCAAGCGACGCGGCCCGAGCGGGCGCCGCGCGTGACGGACCACTCCAGCGCTTCGGCCCGCAGGCGCTCTGGTTCGATCTCGAGGCCATGGTGGGCGACGTATCCGGCGATCATGTCGAGATACTGATCCTGGCTCGAGTTATGGAAGCCGAGCCAGAGGCCGAAGCGGTCCGACAAGGACACCTTCTCCTCCACCGCTTCCGAAGGGTTGATCGCCGTCGAGCGCTCGTTCTCCACCATGTCGCGCGGCATCAGATGACGGCGGTTCGACGTGGCATAGAAGATCACGTTCTCGGGCCGGCCCTCGATGCCGCCCTCGAGCACCGCTTTCAGTGACTTGTAGGACGTGTCGTCCTTGTCGAACGAGAGATCGTCGCAGAACACGATGGTGCGGTGCCGGCTTGCCTTCAGGTGGGTAAGGCAGCGTGGCAAGGTGGCGATGTCCTCGCGGTGGATCTCGACCAGCTTGAGCCCGCCCTTGAGTTTGCCGCTCTTGCCGGCGCCGCCGGCCGCGAGCTTGGCCGCGACCGTGGCATGGGCCGATTTGACGAGCGACGACTTGCCCATGCCGCGCGCCCCCCACAGCAGGGCGTTGTTGGCCGGCAATCCGCGGGCGAAACGGTCGGTATTGTCGAGCAGCAGCCGCGCCGTGTGATCGATGCCCTTGAGCAGTTCCAGGGGCACGCGGTTGATGCGCCTGACCGGGAGGAAGGCTTCCGGTGTCGCCTGCCAGACAAATCCGTCCGCGGCGTCGAAATCGGGTGCGACCGGGGGCGGAGGGGCCAGCCGCTCGAGGGCATCGGCGATCCGGGCGAGGTCGCGGGCCTGGGCCGAGTCTGTGCTGGCGGCGATCGGCGGCACGCCGGAGATGGGCTCTTTCTTGGCCATGGTTCTGATTCGCTTGGGTTCGCTGACTTGGTCGGTGGGCAGGTGTCCGCGCGTTTTACCGCCTGCCGCCCAAGCTTGGCGAGCGAAACCGGTTGCGCCTTTCCGTGAGCGGCCGTTGGGGCGGTTGCATTGGGGCCACGCGGCACTATAGTCGCGCCGAAACTCGGCCGGGCTCGCCCTGCCGCCACCTTGCAGTGGCGGCGGCGCGGGTCTACATGCCCACCGCGACAGTCAAGGATATATCGATGAACTTCATCATCTCTCCCGCCTTTGCCCAGGGCGGCGCACCTGCCGGCGGCGACGCCATCACCAGCCTCATCATCCCGATGGCGCTGATGATCGCGATCTTTTACTTCCTCATCATCCGCCCGCAGCAGAACCGCGCCAAGCAGCATCGCGAGATGATCGACAAGGTTCGGCGCGGCGACACCGTCATCACCTCCGGCGGCTTCGTCGGCAAGGTGCTGAAGGTGACCGACGCTTCCGACGAGATCGAGGTGGAGCTTTCCGAAGCCCTGCGCGTGCGCGTGCTCAAGAGCACACTGATGGACGTCCGCTCGAAGGGCGATCCGGTCAAAGAATAGCCCGGACAGGCCACGTTCCGGCCAGCCGTACTCGTTCGCCGTCCGCGCCTGGGCCACTCGACCCTGCTGCCCGTGCGGCGGAGCCCCGCACAAGCCCGAGGGCCGTGCCGCACCATTCTTTCCGGTTCCGCCGGACAACAGAGGCCGCTTCTACATGCTGCTATTCAGCCGATGGAAGATCCTTGCGATCGTGCTGACGTGCCTTGCCGGCATCGCCTTCTCTATCCCGAATTTCTTCGCGAAGGAGACGGTCGCGTCTTGGCCCTCTTGGCTGCCGAAAAAGCAGTTGAGCCTCGGCCTCGATCTCAAGGGCGGCGCGCACTTGCTGCTGGCGATGGACGCGAACGAGCTGCGCAAGGATTGGCTGCAGAACATCCGCGAGGACGTCCGAAAGCAACTTCGTGACGCGAAGATCGGCTTCACCGCCATCGGCGTGACCGGCACCGGAATACAGGTGACGCTGCTGAAGCCGGAGGAGACGGACAAAGCCGAAACCGAACTGAAAAAGTTGATCCAGCCTATCGGCAACGCCATTCTCGGCAGCAGCGGAACGACGCTGAAAGTCGAAACTGGCACGACGCCCGGGCAGATCATTGTCACGCCGACAGAGCAGGCGTTCAACGAGCGCTTGTCGAGTGCGGCAGGCGCCGCCGTCGAGACGGTCAACCGGCGCGTGAACGCGCTCGGCACGACGGAGCCGAACATTGTGCGGCAGGGTGCCGACCGCATCCTCGTGCAGGTTCCCGGCTTCGACGATACCAAGTCGCTCAAGGAGCTGATCGGCAAGACCGCGAAGCTCACCTTCCACGATGTGCACCCGCAGATCCGTGCCGATGAGGCGCAGGCAACGCGCGTACCGCTCGGCTACAAGATCTACCCCTCCGACACGCCGGGCGAGTCGGCGTTGGTGCTGCGCGAGGTGCCGGTGGTCCCCGGTGACGATCTCGTCGATGCGCAGCCGGGCTTCGACCACCGCACCAACGAGCCGATCATCTCGTTCCGCTTCAACCAGGCAGGCGCGCGTAAGTTCGGAACCTTTACCAAGGACAACGTCGGCCGGCCGTTCGCCATCGTGCTCGACAACAAGGTGCTGTCGGCGCCGGTCATTCGCGAGGCCATTCTCGGCGGCTCTGGTCAAATCTCCGGCTCGTTCACCGTCGAGACCGCCAACCAGCTCGCGATCCAGCTTCGCTCGGGCGCGCTGCCCACGCCACTCACAGTCATCGAGGAACGGACCGTCGGCCCGTCACTCGGCGCCGACTCGATCACCGCCGGCGTCCGCGCCGGTATCATCGGCGGTCTCGCCACGCTCATCATGACGATCACCGTCTACGGCACCTTCGGCGTCTACGCGGTGATCGGCCTGATCCTCAATGGCTTCCTGATCGTCGGCCTTATGACCGCGGTCGGCTCGACGCTGACGTTGCCTGGCATCGCGGGTCTTGTGCTGACGATCGGCATGGCCGTCGACGCCAACGTGCTCATCTTCGAACGCATCCGCGAAGAGCTGCGTGCGGGCAAGAGTGCGATCGCGTCGATCGACGCCGGCTTCACGCGCGCCATGGTTACGATCGCTGATAGCCAGCTAACCACGCTGGTTGCTGCGTTCATCATGTTCTGGCTCGGCTCGGGCCCGATCCGCGGCTTCGCCGTGACGCTAACCATCGGCATCTTCACGTCGGTGTTCACGGCTGTCACTGTGACGCGCTTGCTGATCGCGCTTTGGCTGCGCAATGCGAAGTCGGGCAAGGCCAAGATCTCCGTTCCGGTTTGACCACCATCCCCATCAACGAACCGGCGCCGCATGGCGCCGCAGGCCGACGAGGCAAGCGATGTTCCTGGTCCCCGACTTCAAGGGTTTCGATTTCTTCCCGCACGGCACGCACATCGACTTCATGCGCGTCAAGGGGCCGGCGTTCGGTCTTTCGATCCTGATGATGGTGCTCTCGGTCGCGTTGTTCCTGTTCAACGGGCTGAACTACGGCGTCGATTTCAAAGGCGGCTCGCTGATCGAAGTGCAGTCGAAGTCGGGCGCGGCCGATCTTTCCTCGATCCGCCAGAAGGTGGGTGGTCTCGGGCTTGGCGACGTCCAAATCCAGAGCTTCGGTGCCCCGAGCGATGTGCTGATCCGCGTCGAGCAGCAGCCGGGCGGCGAGAAAGCGCAGCAGGAGACGCTGAACAAGGTGCTGGCGGCGCTGGGTGAAGACTACAAACAGCGCCGGGTGGAAGTCGTCGGCCCCGCCGTCTCGAGCGAGTTGCGCATGACAGGTGCGATTGCCGTCCTCTGCTCCATTCTCGCGATCATCGTCTACGTCTGGTTCCGCTTCGAATGGCAGTTCGCATTGGGTACCGTGGTCGCGCTCGCCCACGACGTGCTTGTGACGGTCGGCATCTTCTCGCTGTTTCAGATGGAGTTCGATCTTTCCATCGTCGCCGCGTTGCTGACCATTCTCGGCTACTCGGTGAACGATACCGTGGTCGTATCGGACCGAATCCGCGAGAACCTGCGCAAATTCAAGAAGACCGATCTGACCGAGCTGCTGAACCTCTCGATCAACGAGACACTGTCGCGGACGATCCTGACAGGCGCCACGACCATCGCCGTGCTCGTCGCGCTCTACATCTTCGGTGGTGAGGTGATCCGCAACTTCACGTTCGCCATGCTGTTCGGCGTTCTCATCGGCACCTATTCGTCGATCTTCATCGCCGCTCCGTTGCTCGGCTATCTCGGTGTGAAGCGCGACTGGTCGACGGAGGCCGCGGCAGGCAAGGGCGACAAGGCCGCTGCCGGCAAGGCGTGACGGCAGCGAGCGGCGACGCGGAAGCAGGTGGGCCGCGAAGGCAGGTAAGTGATGACGGCGCCAGTGTTCGACGATCATCCGGGCCCCGCGCGCTATCCGTATCCGGCGCCGATCGATACCTACGGTAACGGCGGATTCCGTTTCGCCGGCATGAGCCACCGCGGCTCGATCCTCTGTCTGCCGAGCGGCATTCACGCCTGGGCACCGACGGATGCGAGCGTTGTGGCGGCCGGCGATCTGGCCGCCGTGATTGTTGAAGCGCAGAATATCGAGCTGCTGCTGCTCGGCACGGGTCAAAGCCTCGTGATGCCTTCTCCGGAGATCCGCGCGGCGTTGCAGGCGGCGGGCATCGGCTTCGAACCGATGAGCACGGGCGCCGCGGCGCGCACCTACAATATTCTGCTGGGTGAGCGCCGCCGCGTGGCCGCCGCGCTGATCGCGGTGGCGTAGCAGCAGTGGAGCGACCGATGTCCGCTTTTTCGAGAAGTCCCACGATCGCACTGGTCGCCGGTATGGCCGTCGCGCTGGTGGTTGCGCTCGTGGCATCGGGCGGTGGGCTTTACGGGGCGGGCCCACTCGCCGTCCGTTTTCTCCACGTCGCGGCGGCGATGGTGTGGGGGGGCTTCATCGTCTTCGTCAATCTGGTGCAGCTCGCGGCGTTGGCGGCGGCCAGCGATGGGGACCGTCCCGTCATTGTGCGTGAGATCGTACCGCGCACCGCGCGCGTCTTCGCCATCGCCGCCGATGCCACCCTCGCGACGGGCTTGCTGATGACGTGGCCGCTGCACGCTTCGCTCGCCTCGCGTCCCGTGCTGCTCGCGGGCATCGTCGGCGGTATCGCCATGTGGGCAATCGTCCGCTTTGCGTTGAAGCCGAATGTGGCACGCGTCACCGGCCGGATCGCTGCGACGGATGCCGAGAAGGCGGCGGCAAGAGTCGCGATCGCGCTGTGGGCGCGGGTCAACCTCACGCTGTTGCTACCGGTGACGATGGCGATGCTTGCGGCCGGTCATTTCGGAGCTTGAAGGCCGTAGCTGGGGCCGCAGTCAGATGTGAGGCACAGCTCTGTCCGAGGACACGTGCGTGGCAGGCTTATCTCCGATGAACGATTCGGCCCAAAGCGTCGTTGTCACGTCGGCGGCGCGTGAGAATGCGCACGAACTCTATCTCTCGGCTCTCCTCGCGCCTCGCGACAAACGCGCGGACCTGATTGCGCTCGCCGCGTTCGAGGGTGAGTTGAACCGAGTAGCGGTAGCGGTCAGCGAGGCCATTCATGGGGAGTTCCGCCTGCAATGGTGGCGCGATCTGATCGAAGAGCGATCGGATGCAGCTTCGAGCGGTAACCCAATCGCAGATGCGCTACGCGACGTCGTCGTTCGTCATCGGATATCGCGGGAGGGTTTGCGCGCGAGCATCGACGCGCGCTCGGCTGAGCTCGATCCGGGTGAAGTCACGAGCCTGCCGGCGTTCTTTGCCTATCTCGACATGGCCGACGGCGCCGCTCTGGCGCGCGCGGCCCGTGTGCTGCTGGGGCGCGCGCCGATGCGCGCGGAGAATGCTTTCCTCGAGCCAGCGGGACGGGCCGTCGCACTTGCTCGCCTCGCCTACCAGAGTGTGCTCGGCCATCCGCCGGCTGTGCGCCTCGTATCCGACCTCGAACGGCGTTGCGTGATTCCTCGGCAGATGCCTTCGCAACGAGCGGGTGCGTGGCTTGTCGATGAGGCGCGCCGGCAACTTCTCGCCGCGCGAGAAGTCATTTCCGTTCAAACTTCTGCGACGCGTCGATCTGCCCTTCCGCTCGCCCTCGTGGAGCCCCAATTACACGTTTGGGAGGGGTATGATCCATCGACCGGCAATGGTCCGCGACCGATCCTGCCATTGTCGCGTGTCTGGCGGCTGTGGCGACTCGCGCGTCTCGGCAGAATGTAGCGTTGCGGCGCCGGCCCACGGGGGCGAATGCATGACGATACCGCTGAAATTTGGACAAGCGGCTTGCGCCGTGGCGCTCGCACTCTTGACCGCGCTCTTCGCCGTTGCATCGCCGCCGCCCGCCGCCGCGACGGACAGCTATGCGCCTTCGGGTCCGCGTATCATCGTGCCGGAAGGCGACCTCCCGCCGGTCGTGCCACAGCCGGAGGATAAGCAGGCGCGCGAGCCTCTGCCGGCGCTCGAGGCGGGCGAGATCGGACGCATCATCGAGGCGACGCCGCATGAGGCCGTCGAGCGGCCCGTAGCGCGCGATCCTTCGCGCGGGCCACAGGTCGCGTGGAGGGTGGTCAATCCATTCCGCTTCTTCACAGATCCCGCCGACACCGAGATGCACCGCGCGACGTTTGCCGCGCTTTCCACCGACGAGTTGCGCACGCCTGTCCTTTCCGCCGAGCGCGCCCTTGCCACGCGCCATCCCGACGGGTGGGCGGACAAGGTGTTCGCCAAGACGTGTTGGAACGACGAGCTCAACCGTCACAAGTGCAACGCGTATGAGGACTATATCAATCCGACGGCGCATCAGGTTCGCGTCACCGTCAGCGGCATCGCCGATCCCGCGTCGATAGCCTGCCACTGGTCGGTCGAGCCGCATGGCGATACCGCAATCGCGCCGACGACGATGCTGCAACAGTGCGACCGCGGCCTGACCGTTGATGTTCCCTTTCCGGCTGGCAGCGACGTGGCACTGTCCATCGGCGGTGTCGAGGTTGCGCGCCAGAAGATCGCCGTGCGCGATCTCCTCGTCGTCGGCATGGGCGACAGCTTCGCATCCGGAGAAGGCAACCCCGATGCTCCTGTTCGCTTCTCACGCGAGCGCGCCGCGACGTACGGCGGCGGCAAGGCGGAGCCGTCGGCCGTGGTCGGATACCCGGCGCGAGTCGGCAGCTGGTCGAGGATCGGCGACAAGGATTTCATCAAGGAGAACGCGCGCTGGCTCGATCAGGCATGCCATCGCTCGCTTTATTCGCACCAGCTCCGCGCGGCCTTGCAGCTCGCCGTCGAGGATCCGCATCGCTCGGTGACCTATGTCGGGCTCGCGTGCTCGGGGGCGGAAGTGACCGAGGGGTTATTCCTGCGCTACAAGGGCAACGAGTGGGTTCCCAACCCTCCCGAGTTGTCGCAGATTTCGGCCGCCGCCGCGGCGCAGTGCGGCAAGAACCGCGCCGAGCCACAGGATCTGCCCGAGGCGTATCACATGAATGGCGCCGTGCCGCAGCTCCAGGGCGGCCTCGTGCTGTACAAGTGCCCGGTGGAGAGGGCGCGCAAGATCGACCTCATCTTCCTTTCGATCGGTGGCAACGACGTCGGTTTCGCACGCATCCTCGCCAACGCGATCCTCACCGATCAGTCGCTACTGCGTAAGCTCGGCGGCTGGATGGGGCAGGTCCACGGCCAGACGGCCGCCGCCGCGCTGATGGATGTCCTCGACCGCCGCTACAAGTCTCTCAACCGCGCGCTGCACAATGTGCTGCATCTCGCGTGGAACGAAAGCGATCGCGTGCTGCTGACGGGTTATCCCGGTCTCGCCTTGCTGGGGGACGGCAGCGCCGTCTGCCCCGATGGGGCGGCCGGCATGGATGTCGTCAGCGACTTCAGCCTCAACTCGGGGAAGGTCCGCGAGGGCGTGTGGATCTCCGACAAGCTCCACCGCATCATGCAGACCAGTGCGAAGACGCACGGTTGGACGCTGGTCGAATCCCATCGCCGCGCGTTCTTCGATCGCGGCATCTGTGCGGGTTACAATGACAATGCCCTGTCCATTGCCGACGACCTGCGCCTGCCGCGCAAGATCAACGGCACCTGGGTTCCTTTCAACCCGGCCGATTATCCGCCCTATGCGTCGCGCCAGCGTTGGTTCCGGACGCCGAACGATGCGTTCCTGACGGGCAACTTCCACGTCTCGCAGTCATTGCTGCAGAAGGCGCTGAAGCTCGAGAGCCTGTCGTGGTTCCAGCTCGTCCTTGCCGCCACCTACTCCGGTGCGTTCCATCCGACCGCCGAGGGGCACGCAGCTATCGCCGATGCCGTGGTCGAACAGGCGCGCAAGGTGCTCTCGATCCACGGGCAAGGGCGCACGAGCCAGTCCGACCTCGTAGCGCAGCCGCGTTGACGTGCGATAGACCCGCCGCCGCCACGATCCACTCGACGTTGACGTGCCGAGCTTGCGCGCGCGCAGCAGAAGCGTCACTTTGGCGACCGATCCGCAGGGCGCGCCTAGAGCGCTATCCGATCGGACGGAACCGCCTGCGGTTCCCCTAATCGGATGAAAGCTCTCTAGCTCCAGGATTCTAGAGTAATTGAAACCGACCGCTCGTCGCCACCGCGACTCCGTGCGGGCGGACGATGTTCTTGACGACCTGCGATGGAAGGGGAGGCATGCAGAATATGACCGAGCAACTCGTACTCACCGTTGTTGCACACGACAGGCCGGGCATCATTCGGGCGCTCGCGGCAGCGGTCGCCGAGCACGGCGGTAACTGGGTCGACAGCTCGATGGCTCGGCTCGGTGGCGAGTTCGCGGGCATTCTTCAGGTCGCGCTTCCCGCGGGCAATGTCGCCGCGCTCGAGGCGGCACTCGCCAGCCTCGCCGACAGCGGTATCAGCGTCACCGCGCGGCGGTCCGTCGTGGGTGCCGAGCCGCCGAAGGGGCGCCGCGTCTTCATCGAGCTCACAGGCGCTGATCATCCGGGTATCGTCGCGGAGATCTCCGGCGAGATCGCGCGTCTCGGCGCCAGCATCGACGAGCTGACGACGCGCGTCTTCGCCGGTTCCATGTCCGGCACGGCGATGTTCGAGGCGAACGCAGACGTCATCCTGCCCGACGGATTGGATGAAGGCGAAGTGCGCGAAAAGCTCGAGGACCTTGCCGACGACCTGATGGTCGAGATCGACGTCGAGCTGCCGGGCGAACGCAAAGAGGCGAGCTTCCGCAAGGCGTGATGGCTCGGTCGCGGAGGGCTGGGAGCAGGACCGGGAAGACGGCCCTGCCCCACCTGGTCATTCGGCAGCGGCTTTGGGTGCGGGCGGTGTCCACCTGAGGCGCGGTTCGCGCGCCGCCTTCGTCTCATCGAGGCGGCGGCGCGGCGTGTAGCGAGGCGCTTGCGTGAAGCGGTCGACATCGCCGGCCTTCGCGGCGCCAACCAGTGCGCGCATCACGGCGATGAAGCCGTCGAGGCTCGCCTTACTCTCGCTTTCGGTCGGCTCGATCAGCATGGCGCCGTGCACGACGAGCGGGAAGTACATTGTCATCGGGTGGTAGCCCTCGTCGATCATGGCCTTCGCAAAGTCGAGCGTGGTAACGCCGGTATCTTTGAGGAACTTGTCGTCGAACAGAACCTCGTGCATGCACGCCTGATCGCCGAACGGCTGGCTCATCACGTCACGCAGACCTGCGCGGATGTAATTGGCGTTGAGCACCGCGTCCTCGCTCGCAGTCTGCATGCCGTCCACGCCATGCGAAAGCATGTAGGAGAGTGCCCGCACGAACATGCCCATCTGGCCGTGGAACGCAGTGAGGCGGCCGAACGGCTCGGCTCCCTTCGCGCGCGCTTCGCTCTCCGTCTCGATCAGCCGCGCTTGGCCATCCTCGACCAGCACGTATGGTAGCGGCGCGTATTTCGCGAGTCGATGCGAGAGCACGACGGGACCGGCACCCGGGCCGCCGCCGCCGTGCGGCGTCGAGAACGTCTTGTGCAGGTTGATGTGCAGCACGTCGGCGCCGATGTCGCCCGGCCGGCTCACACCGCACAGCGCGTTCATGTTGGCGCCGTCGATGTAGACCAGCGCGCCGACCGCGTGGACGGCGTCGGCGATGCGGCGGATGTCGCGCTCGAAGAGGCCGAGCGTGCTCGGGTTGGTCACCATCACCGCCGCGACGTCGTGGTCGAGGCGCGCCGCCACGTCCTCGAGGTGCATGCAGCCGTCGCGCCCGACCGGGACTTCCACGCAGCGGTAGCCGCACAGCACCGAGCTCGCCGGGTTGGTGCCGTGCGCGCTCGCCGGGATCAGGACGGTCTTGCGCGGGTTGCCGTTGTGCTCGTGGTACGCCCGCACCATCTTGATGCCGACGAACTCGCCCTGCGCACCGGCCGCCGGCGTGAGCGTCACCGCGTCCATGCCGCTGATCTCGGCGAGCATCTGCTCGAGCTCGAACATCATCGCGAGCGCGCCCTGCACGAGGACGTCGGGCCACAGCGGGTGGATCGTCT
>JAEUMD010000013.1 GCA_016793635.1 Hyphomicrobiaceae bacterium | reverse complement strand
CGCGACGAGCACCTGACCTCGCTCGAATCCGTGTTCAAGGTGCTGAACTGGAAGACCGCCAACGGCTGCGCTTCCTGCCGCCCGGCGCTGAATTACTACCTGATCTCGACCTGGCCGGCCGAGGCGAAGGACGACTACCAGGCGCGCTTCATCAACGAGCGCGTGCACGCCAACATCCAGAAGGACGGCACCTACTCCGTCGTTCCGCGCATGTGGGGCGGCCTCACCAGCGCGAACGAGCTTCGTGCCATCGCCGACGTAGTCGAGAAATTCAAGATCCCGACTCTGAAGGTGACGGGCGGTCAACGCATCGACATGCTCGGCGTGCGTAAGGAGGATCTGCCTGCGGTATGGGCCGACCTCAACAAGGCGGGCATGGTTTCCGGCGCCGCTTATGCAAAGGGCCTGCGCACGGTCAAGACTTGCGTCGGCTCCGACTGGTGCCGCTTCGGCACGCAGGACTCGACCGGTCTCGGCGTCAAGCTCGAGAAGCACCTGTGGGGTTCGTGGACGCCGGCCAAGGTGAAGCTCGCCGTCTCCGGTTGTCCGCGGAACTGCGCCGAGGCGACGTGCAAGGATGTCGGCGTCATCTGTGTCGACAGCGGATACGAAATACACATCGGCGGCGCCGCCGGCCTCGACATCAAGGGCACCGAGGTGCTCGGGCATTCGAGCACCCAGGAGGAGACCGTCGAGATCGTCGCCGCGGTCGTACAGCTCTACCGCGAGCAGGGCCGCTATCTCGAGCGCATCTACAAATGGATGAAGCGAGTCGGCCTCGACTCGATCCGTGCGGCTGTTCTCGACGACGCGGAGCGCCGTGCCGCGCTCGTCCAGCGGTTCGCGCTCTCGCAGAGCACTTCACAGACAGACCCGTGGCGCGAACGCGCCGAAGGCAAGGAGGCGCACGAGTTCCGCCCACTCGCCGATCTCACCCGTCAGGAGGCCGCCGAATGACCGTGACGACCAGAAACTGGATCGATGTCGGCGCACTCGACGACATACCGAGGCTCGGCTCCCGCGTGGTCAAGACACCGCGGGGGTGCGTCGCTCTCTTCCGCAACAGCGATGACGAAGTGTTCGCCCTCGACGACCGCTGCCCGCACAAGGGTGGCCCGCTGAGTGCCGGCATCGTGCACGGCAAATCGGTGACGTGCCCGCTGCACAACTGGGTGATCTCACTCGAAACGGGGGCCGCCTGCGGCGCCGACGAGGGCACGACCGCTACGCATCGCGTGCGGATCGAGGCGGGTCGGCTGCTTCTCGATGCCACGTCGCTGTCACCGTGACGCCGGCTGAGCGGCCACGCACGCCCTTTGCTGGCGTTGGCGCGCAGAACAAGGTGAGGCGCGGAACACCGCGCCCACGGTGGGAGATCGAGTTGCCATCCGCGATAGGACGCCCATCATGAGCACGAACTGGACCCGCACCACCTGCCCCTACTGCGGCGTCGGCTGCGGTGTGCTCGCCCGTCCCACTCCAGATGGCGGCGCCGAGATCAAAGGTGATCCCGATCACCCGGCAAACTTCGGCCGGCTCTGCTCCAAGGGCACAGCGCTCGGCGAGACGCTGTCGCTCGACGACCGCCTGCTCACTCCCGAAATCGCGGGGGAGCGTGCGACCTGGAACGAAGCGCTCGATCTGGTCGCGCGGCGGTTTGGCGAAACCATTGCCGAGCATGGACCGGAGAGCGTCGCACTCTACGTTTCGGGCCAGATCCTCAACGAGGACTATTACGCCGCCAACAAGCTCGTGAAGGGCTACTTCGGCACCGGCAATATCGATACCAACTCCCGCCTCTGCATGGCGTCGTCGGTCGCCGGCCACAAACGCGCGTTCGGCACCGACACAGTGCCGGGCTGCTATGAGGACCTGGAGATTGCCGATCTCGTCGTGCTGGTCGGCTCAAACCTCGCCTGGTGCCACCCGGTGCTGTTCCAACGCCTCGCCGCCGCGCGCGAGACGCGCGGCACGCGCGTCGTCGTCATCGATCCGCGCCGCACCGCGACGTGCGAGATCGCCGACGTACATCTTGCCTTGAAGCCCGGAAGCGACGTCGCGCTGTTCAACGGCTTGCTGTCGCACCTCGCAGCACGCGGGCTCATCGACGGCGACTACGTGTCCACGCACACCAGCGGATTCTACACGGCGCTGACGACGGCGCAGGCTATCGACGTCGCCGAGATCGCGAAAGTTACCGGCCTCTCGCGATCCTCGATCTTCGATTTCTACGAGATGTTCGGTAAGAACGAGCGCGTCGTCACCGTTTACAGCCAGGGCGTCAACCAGTCTTCGGCCGGCACCGACAAGGTCAACGCCATCATCAACTGCCATCTGGCCACGGGCCGCATCGGCAGGCCCGGCATGGGGCCGTTCTCGGTTACCGGCCAGCCGAACGCCATGGGTGGACGCGAAGTCGGCGGCCTCGCCAACATGCTCGCGGCGCACATGGAGATCGACAATCCCGATCACCGGCGCATCACCAAAGAGTTCTGGCAGAGCCCGCGCATCGCAGAAAAGCCCGGCCTCAAGGCCGTCGATCTGTTCCGGGCCGTCGGAGAGGGACGCATCAAGGCGCTTTGGATCATCGCGACCAACCCGGTCGATAGCGTGCCCGAGGCCGATGCTGTCAAAGCGGCGCTCGCGCTTTGCCCCTTTGTCGTCGTCTCCGAGGTCTCCCGTGCGACCGATACGATGGCATTCGCCCACGTCGCGCTTCCCGCCGCCGCTTGGGGCGAGAAAGACGGCACCGTCACGAACTCCGAGCGGCGCATCTCGCGCCAGCGCGCCTTTCTCGATGTCCCGGGCGAGGCGCGGCCAGACTGGTGGCAGGTTTCCGAGGTGGCGCGGCGCATGGGCTTCGGCGCTGCCTTCGCCTACGCCGGACCCGACGACATCTTCCGCGAGTATGCGGCCATGACGGGCGCCGGCGAAGGGCGTCTCCGCGATCTCGATCTCTCTGAACTCGCCGACATCGCCAGCCAGGGCTACGCCGACTTGGCACCGTTCCAATGGCCGCGACCAGGCGCGGGCTCCGCCGCCGGCGAACTCCGCAACGGCCCGAAGCGATTCTTTGCCGAAGGCGGATTCTACACGCCCGACCGGCGCGCCCGTTTCATCGCCACGCCGTACCGCCCGCCCGCGAGCGAGACCAGCCGGGCCTTCCCGCTGGTGCTGAATACGGGCCGCATTCGCGACCAGTGGCATACGATGACGCGGACCGGAAAGACCGCACGCCTCACATCGCACTACGCTGAGCCCTTCCTCGAAATCCACCCCGAGGACGCGCTCGCCTACGGCCTGCGCCCGGCGATGATCGCCGAGGTCGCGAGCGCAAACGGACGGGTGCTCGTGCGCACCATCGTCACCGAGCGCCAGCAGCGCGGCTGCGTCTTCGTGCCGATGCACTGGACGGATCAGGTATCCTCGCGCGCCCGCATCGACACGCTCGTCGCGGGCAACACCGATCCGGTGTCGGGCCAGCCCGAATCGAAATTCACGCCGGTATCCGTGCGCCCGTTCAAGGCCCGCTGGTACGCCTTCGCCACGACCACCGCCAAACCGGACCTCGCCAGCTTCGACTACGCCGCGCTGGCACCTGTCGCCGGCGGATTTCGTGTTGAGATCGCCTCGTCCGCTCCTCACGACGACTGGACGGCACTCGCCCGCAGCGTCCTGCTCGGCCCGGCGGCACCGGCCACCGCGAGCCTTATCGACTACGTGGATGCAGCCTCCGGGCAGCACCGCTTCGCCCTGTTCGACGGTGCCCGCTGTCTCGGTTTGCTGTACGTAGCGAAATGTCCGGTGCCCACGGCCCGGAACTGGGCCATTGACCAGCTCGGCGCGGAGCTGTCCGACATCGATCGCCTCCAGGTCCTCGCCGGACGGCCCGGAGCTGCGGCACAGGATCGCGGGGCAACGGTGTGCGCCTGCTTTGGCGTCGGCCGCAAGGAGATCATTACGGCCATCGTCGACAAGGGTTGCACGACGGTCGCCGCGGTGGGCGACTGCCTCGGGGCAGGAACCAACTGCGGCTCGTGTCGCTCCGAGATCGCCGGACTGATCAACGAGGCCAGGATCGCCGAAGCGGTCTGACATTTCCCCGCGCCCCGTCCAAGACCGCTATCGCAGTCCGCTGACCGGTGCTAAGGGAGGGCGGCCCCTCGACTGCCGGCACGGCGGACTGGGCCGCGCGTTCCGATTCCGGCCGCAGCTTTAAGCGAGCGAGCCGCCTCGGCGCCGACGAGCTTTTCCTTCCCACGGCGCGCCACCCGCGCGCAGAACCCTTCCGACCGAGCCCATGAACGAGACACGCATCGACCGACGCTTTGCCGCACTGAAGGCCGAGGGCCGCGCCGCCCTCGTCACGTTCATCACCGCAGGCGACCCGGATCTCGCGACCTCGCACGCGATCCTGCGCGGCCTGCCCGCGGCCGGCGCCGACATCATCGAGCTCGGCATGCCATTCTCTGATCCGATGGCCGACGGACCGGCCATCCAGGCGTCCTCCCTGCGCGCCCTTAAGGCCGGCCAGAGGATGACAAAAACGCTTGATATGGTTCGTGAATTTCGCCAGGAGAACGATCACACACCGATCGTCCTGATGGGCTATTACAATCCGATCTACGTCTACGGTAACGACCGCTTCCTGGCAGACGCGGTGGCCGCTGGCGTCGATGGCCTCATCGTCGTCGACGTGCCGCCGGAAGCCGACGACGAGCTTTGCCTGCCAGCGCTCGAGGCGGGCCTCAACTTCATTCGCCTCGCCACGCCGACGACGGACAGCAAGCGCCTGCCGATGGTGCTCTCCAACACCTCGGGCTTCGTCTACTACGTGTCGATCACCGGTATCACCGGATCGAGCTCGGCCAATGCCGCCGAGGTCGAAGGCCATATCCAGCGCATCAAGCGCTCGACCGATCTTCCTGTGGCGGTCGGATTCGGCGTCAAGACGCCAGCGGACGTTGCCGCCATGGCCCGGTTCGCCGATGGCGTCGTCGTCGGTTCTGCAATCGTAACCGAGATCGAGAAAAGCCTGGACGCGGATCGGCGCGCCACTGGCAACACTGTCGAGCGCGTTCTAAATCTCGTTAAGTCCCTTGCGGGAGCGTTGCGAGCCCGCTAATGCGGCGCAGCCGGTGCGGCTTCCCGCGCCAACTCGTCTCGTGCTTTCGGCGACCGCCGGGAGTAGAATATGCGGCCGTTCCCGAGCTGGGCCATCTAGGGGAAAGGCCCGCCGCTGGCGTGGCCAACAATCACGAGCCCGCTTCGGCCGCACCTTCGGGTTACAGGCGGGAGCTGGCGAGCCGCACGCCGCAGCCGCATACCGGGCGCGGCGCCCGGCAAAGAGGCCAGAAAAAGGGGCCGGTCGAGGGTTTCGGCGAAGGAGCCTTAAGCGCGTGGCAAATTGGATCAATAACGTTGTTCGGCCGAAAATCCGCAGCTTCCTGAATACGAAGCGCGAGGTGCCGGACAATCTCTGGGTCAAGTGCCCGGAGACGGGGCAGATGGTCTTCTACAAGGACCTCGAGGCCAATCAGTTCGTTTTTCCGGGCTCGGAGTACCACGAGCGCATGACGGCGCCACAGCGCCTCACGAGCCTGCTCGGTGAGAATTCCTACACCGTCGTGCCGAATCCCACCGTGCCGGCGGACCCGCTGAAGTTTCGCGACGCGAAGCGCTACACCGACCGCGTCAAGGAAGCCAAAGCGAAGTGCGGGCTCGACGACGCCGTCGTCGTGGCCGAGGGCGATCTCGACGGCGTGAACGTCGTCATCGCCGTACAGGATTTCCGGTTCATGGGCGGCTCGCTCGGCATGGCCGCTGGAGAGGCCGTCATCTCCGGTATCGAGCATGCGGTCTCGCGGCGCGCACCCTTCATCCTGTTCGCGGCCTCGGGCGGCGCGCGAATGCAGGAAGGCATCATGTCGCTCATGCAGATGCCGCGCACGACTATCGCCGTGCAGCGCCTGCGCGAGGCCGGCCTGCCCTACATCGTCGTACTGACCGACCCGACCACCGGCGGCGTCACCGCCTCGTATGCCATGCTCGGCGACATCCAGATTGCCGAACCGGGTGCACTCATCTGCTTCGCCGGACCGCGCGTCATCCAGCAGACGATCCGCGAACAACTTCCCGACGGATTCCAGCGCGCCGAATATCTGCTCGATCACGGCATGATCGACATGGTCGTGCATCGCCATCAACTTCGCGGCACGCTGGCGCGCCTGGCCCGTATTCTGATGAACGACAAGCGGATCGTCACGCAGCAGGCGACGACGAAGCGCAAGCAGGCCGGGGAGACGAACGGGAAGCCCTACGTCAACGGCAGCGAGAGCAACGCGGCACAGAACATCATCGTAGCGGGCGACGCGACGCGGGGCGCCAACACGCCTATCGTGGCGGAGCCCGTTTCCGAAAGCGAACGTTTCGATCCCGCCCGCCGCTCGCGCGACGTTCCGGACTCGACGACGGGTAAGGCCGAAACGACCGCCAAGAAGGCACCGCCGCGCAACTGAGCTCGCAGCACGGGCGAGCGGCCGACCACGATGGCTCGCCTGCGGCCTTGCCGAAGCCGTTTGCTCGCGCAGCGCCGGCATGAAAGAGACGAGGGACATGCCGAGCAGCGACGTGCTCCTGGCCGAGCTCAAGCAACTGCACCCCAAGCTGATCGACCTGTCGCTCGGCCGCATCGAGCGTCTGCTTGGCAAGCTCGGCAATCCGCATTTGGCGCTGCCGCCCGTCGTCCACATTGCCGGCACCAATGGCAAGGGCTCGGTCACCGCCTACCTCAAGGCTATCCTCGAGGCGGCGGGCCTTGGCGTCCATGTCTACACCTCGCCGCATCTCGTCCGCTTTCACGAGCGCATCGTCATCGGCCAACGCGGCAGCGCCGGCCAGCCGATCGGCGAGACGGCGCTTGTCGATGTGCTAACGCGCACGCAGGCGATCAACTCGGGCGACGACATCACCCAGTTCGAGATCACCACGGCCGCGGCTTTCCTGGCCTTCGCCGAGAGCCCGGCCGACATCGTCCTGCTGGAGGTCGGCCTCGGTGGACGCCTCGATGCCACCAACGTGGTCCCGCACCCGCGTCTCGGGGTCATCACGCCGATCTCCATGGATCATGCCGAGAAGCTCGGTGACCGCCTGTCGCTGATCGCAGCCGAGAAGGCCGGCATCCTGAAACGCGGCATGCGCACCGTGGTCTCGCGTCAGGAGGACGAGGCCGGGCTCGTCGTCGAGGAGCGGGCCCATCGCGTCGGCGCGCCACTGGTCGTATTCGGCCGCGATTTCGATGCCTTCGAGCAGGGCGGTCGCCTGGTCGTACAGCGCCTCGACGGGCTGCTCGACTTGCCGATGCCGGGGTTGATCGGCCCGCATCAGGTTGTGAATGCTGGAACGGCCGTCTCTGCCGTGCTCGAACTCGAGGGGTTCGACATCCCCGAGAGCGCCATCGAGTCCGGCCTCGTCAACGTGCGTTGGCCTGCCCGCATGCAGCGCCTCGTCAATGGCCCGCTGACCCGTCTTATGAGCGCGGGTTCCGAGCTTTGGCTCGACGGCGGCCACAACCCGGCGGCAGGTGCGGCCCTCGCCCAGACCCTCGCCGACCTCGAGGAGCGCAGCCCGCGCCCGCTCTACCTCGTCGTCGGCATGCTCGGTCTCAAGGACGCCGCAGGCTTCCTCTCGCATTTCCGTGGCCTCGCCCGCCACATCGTCACGGTTCCGATCCCCGGCGCCCATGAAGCCCCGTTCGATCCGGTCGCGCTCGCGTCCGTGGCACTCAACTCCGGGCTTCTTGCCGAGGCGGCCGAGAGCGTGCCGGTGGCCCTCGAGCGCCTGGAAGCAAAACATCCCGGACCGAAGCGCGTGCTGATCGCCGGATCCCTCTATCTCGCCGGGCACGTGCTAGCGCTTCAGGAAGGCATCGCCGCGCAACCAAACTGAGCTCGGAGGAAACCAGCACTCCGCGCGCAGGGCCTTCCCGGCACCCGCAAAAGAAGGCGCCGCCGAAGCCGCCGCATTCCCGCACCGGCGCGAACTCTGCTATCAGAGCCTCAACTGCCGCCTCCACGTGCTTGCGCCACACGCGAACGTTCGGGAGAGGCCGAGAACGAGCGCCTGAAGACCCGGGAACATCGATGCCGAACGCCGACAAGCTGCCCGCCGCGAACGCCCGTACCGCACGCCCCGAGTGGGCCGCAGCGCGACGCATCGTCGTCAAGATCGGCTCGGCACTGCTGGTCGACCGCGCGACCGGCATCCTCAAGTCCGATTGGCTGGCGACGCTGATGGACGATGTCGCGGCGCTCACCAGGGAAGGCCGCGAGATCATCCTCGTGTCGTCGGGCGCCATCGCGCTCGGCCGCCACTCGCTCAAGCTTCCCAAGGGCCCGCTCGGCCTCGAGCAGAGCCAGGCGGCGGCCGCCGTCGGACAGATCAGCTTGGCCCACGCCTACCAGGAATTCGCACGCGCCCGTGGCCTTACCGCCGCGCAGATCCTGGTGACGCTCGGCGATACCGAGGAGCGGCGCCGCTATCTCAACGCGCGCCACACCATCGAGTGCCTGATTGCCCTCAAGGCCATTCCCGTCGTGAACGAGAACGACACCGTCGCGACGACCGAGATTCGGTACGGCGACAACGACCGCCTTTCCGCGCGCGTCGCCTCGATGGTCTCGGCCGACTGCCTCGTGCTGCTCTCCGACATCGACGGCCTCTACACCGCGCCGCCTGGATCGAACGCGGAAGCACGGCGGCTCGATGTCGTCACGGAAATCACCCCGGAGATCGAGGCGATGGCGGGTGACGCCGGAACCGAGCTGTCGAAGGGCGGCATGAAGACCAAGATCGAGGCCGGCAAGATCGCGCGCGGGGCCGGATGTGACATGGTGATCTCGTCAGGGAAGGTGATGAACCCGTTGCGCGCCATCGCCGAAGGCGCGCCCGTCACGTGGTTTCTCGCCCCGTCCGATCCGGTCACCGCCAAGCAGCGCTGGATCTCCGGCCAGCTCGAGCCGAAGGGCGTGATCCACGTCGACGCGGGCGCGGAAAAAGCTCTCGCGTCGGGCAAGAGCCTGCTGCCCGCCGGCGTCACCGCCGTTACCGGTACGTTCGATCGGGGCGATGCGGTCATCATCCGCGGACCGAGCGGGCACGAGGTCGGGCGAGGTCTCGTCGCCTACTCGAAGGCCGACGCCGAGCGCATCGCCGGAAAGCGCTCCGCCGACATCACCGCGATATTGGGGTTTTCGGGCCGCGACGAGCTGATCCATCGCGACGACATGGCGCTGAACCGCGCGTTACGCTGACGGTCATTATCAGGGCCGGTACCGGTATCAGGGACGGTACCGGTCGCTTCCGAAATGCCCCGCGGCACGGCTCGCGCACCGCCGCCCTCAGGCCATGCGCCAGAGCACGCCCGCGATCGGAACGGCCGCAAGAACGAGACCCAGCGCGAGACGGGGTGATCTCCTGCTCGCCGCCAGGACCAGCCCCGGAACAACGAGCACGCCCATCGGGATCGCCATGAGCATGACCATGCCTCGACCGATGGCAACACCGATCGGATCGGTCGATTGCAGCATGAGAAATGAAAACGCGACGAATAGCAGAGCTTCGATCACGCCGATGAAAAGTGCCGCCCCTCGCATCGGTCGTAGCCCCTGAACAACGAGCCTCACAGGATCGTCGGCAACGCCCGCCCGTTTGAGGTACCCGATCCTATCAGGCGCGTACCCGAATGGATTGCGTTACGTCGCGGACACGGCAGGCGCGAACGGCGATTCGTCGCCTACCGCTTCGCCGGACGGGCGATAGCACGACGCTCCGCCTCGATGCGTTCGGCCTGGGATGGCCAGCTCGCCGCCACCCAATCGTCGGTGCCGAACAGCCAGTACCAGAAGCGGTTGCGGCGGTGGTAGCGCTCGACCGTCAACTTGTGCATCTGCTCCATGTTGCCGGAGAGCGTGGCGAGCAGCGCCATCGGCTTGCCGGCCTCGCGCTCCATGCTTTCGATGCGCGACGCAAGCACGGAAAGATCGCCTGCCGCATCGCTGCGCCATTGGTCGATCGATTCTGCGAGCGTGTGCTGGTTGGCGTTGAGCTTCATTAGCGCTTCGTGCACCTCCTTGAGCTCGGCATGGTGCAGAGCAAGTGCATCGTTGGCTCGGGTCGCCTGGGCATCGACGCTTTGGCTGTACGTCGAGATCTCTTGACGCTGCGACTGTTGCTCGGCTTCGAGCCGAACCGTCATGTCCTCGATACTCGTGCGCAGCAGCTCGACGCGCTCCCCCATCGCCGCGAGCGCACTGGCATCGTCGCTACGCTCGGCCTCGACGATGCGCACCAACTCGGCAATGCCCTCGCCGGTCCGCGCGATGCGGGCCGACTGTTCGGCAAGGCTTGCGGCAACGTCGCGAACGTCGGCGGTAAGGGAGGAGCGCGAGTCCTCGATGGTCGTCTGCTGCAGCGACACGGCCTCGGAAAGGCCGTTGAGGCGGCTGTCGAAGTCCGACGACATGATGCCGTCGCGGCCGAGCAGCGCCTCCTCGATGATGTCGAGGCGGCTCGAAATGGTGCCGAGGTCGAGCCTGCTATCGATCTTGCTGTCGAGCCCGGCGATGCTCTGCGAGAGCGTGTAACCGAGATTGCGCTCGACATCGCCGACGCGGCTGTCGATCGCGGAAAGATCGACGTTGACGATAGGCTGGCTCTGGCGGACCAGGTTGTCGAGCTGGTCCATGCGAAACAGCACGGGCGAGAAATCCGGCAGCGGCGGCACGGCACCGAGCTTCCACTCGATCTGATCGAGGCGCGACGTGATGGCGGAGAAATCGCCTGGCGAGAGCATGCGCACGCTCTGCTCGAGCTGCTCGAGACGTCCCGTCACCGGAGAAAGGTCCAGGCTCGCTTCGCGGTCGCGCAGGTTCTGTTCGAGGTCGTCGAGGCGGCGCATGACGACGTCGAGGACGTCGAGATTCTGCTGCGGCCGGGCGGAAAACATCGTCTCGAGCGACTGCAAGCGATCGATCACACCGCCGGTCAGGCGGCCGGCATCGTCGCGCTGGCTGGTGAGCTGCAACGAAATGGCCCGCATCATCTGCTCGAGCGCGTCGATGCGATTGTTCTGGACGTAATCCGTCGCCGTTTGCGGGGCCGGCTCCGTTTGCGTCTCGCCGACGAAATAGCGCCCGGCGGGACGGCGGACACGCTCGCGCTGCGGCTCGGGTGCGTCGTAAACGGGAGCGGGGGCGGGACGGCGGTACTGCATGCTGCGCTCACGTGCCCCGCGGACCATGTGGTGCTCGATGAACTCCGCACCACCGCCGGCCGGACGCAGTTCCAGCATGACGTGGAGCAGATCGCTGACGCTGGCCGGCGCGCCCGTGTGCTCGGCGCGATCGGAAGCGAGACGCAGGATTGTCTCGAACGCTTCGGAGCTGCGCGGCGAGCCACTGCCGTTGGCGAGGCCGACCGGTATTTCGCTGGCGATCACCGTCGCCATCTCGCGGCGCAGGGCGGCGACACGGATGCCGCTTGCCTCGAGGATCTCGGAAGCGTCGTCGATGCGCGTGAGAGCGTGGATCAGGTGCTCGACGCGAACCTCGCCAGCGCGGTGCGCGAGGGCGACGTCGTAGGCGTGGTTGGTGCAGGCGAGCACGGTGTCGTCGACCCAGATCGGCGTCGCTTCACCCACCGGATAGGAGCGGGTTCGTGGACCGTTGACCGGCTTGCCTCCAACGAGATCGGCTGGCTGTGCGCGCCAAGTCTGCGGCGTCCGCACGTCGAGATCCTGGCCCCTGTAACCCATCGTGCCTACTCCCCTTGGCGCGCCACGCCGCAGCGCTGCGCCGGAATTGCACCACCGGCTGCACCGTACCGCCGGGCACCTTTGGACCAGCCCGATCCGCCGCCCGGCCCAGCGCGCCTGCTCCGCTGCCGCATCGTCCGTGAGCACTCGAAACCCGCCACGCCGGACAACCGAAAACGTAAAACCGGAGCGTGTTGCCTGTTGCATATTAGCGATTTCGGCGCGTGGCGGCGAGTGCGCGAATCGCTGGAACGCCCCTTTGCCAATTTATGGCAAACACGCCAGATCAATACCTTATGGGCACTGAATGCATGGTTAATGTGAAATGATCGGTTCAATCGCCACGATGGATGCCCGCGGCCTTTCAAGGGAACGCGGCGAGAGCTTTGCGAGTACCCGCTCAAGCTGCCGCCCGAATTTGTCATGCGGCGGCACCTGCACCCTATCGCTCGAATCAACGGCTCGGCTCACCAAGGCGTGCGCGGTGGCGGACTGTGCCAGGGGTGCGATTCACGCTTTCGAACAATGCGCGGAGCGCATCGACCTCAACCGATCGCACTCGCAGTCATGCACTTCGGGTGCGATTCACGCTTTCGAACAACGCGCGGAGCGCATTGATCTCAACCGATCGCACTCGCAGTCATGCACTTCGGGTGCGATTCACGCTTTCGAACAACGCGCGGAGCGCATCGATCTCAACCGATCGCACCCCAGAGCTCGGGGCCCTCGTTGCGCGGATTGTTGAGACGCGGGCTGACTGACACGACCTCGAGCAGATCGTCCGGCGCTGGTGCCAGCATGGCCGTCGCGATGGTGGATGTGCCCGACGACACGTCGAGCCACAAATCGAACTGGCCCGGTGCGATGATCGCAGGCATGCGGTCGTGGATCGGCGCCATCGTTCGGTTGGCGGCGACGGTCAGAATCGCCATCGTCTCGATCTCGCTGCCGTCAGCGCCGATCCAATGATCCCATATGCCGGCCATTGCCATCAGCCCGCCACCGCGTGGACGGATCAGGTGGGGTAGCTTGTGCCCCTTCTCTCCCGTCCACTCGTAGAATCCGTCGGTGGGTACGAGACAGCGCCGATGGCGCATCGAGGCGCGGAAGGAGGGTTTCTCTGCGGCCGTCTCTGAGCGCGCGTTGATCAGTGTCGAGAATTCGCGCGGGTCTTTCACCCAAGACGGGATCAGCCCCCAACGTACCAGCTCCAGCTCCCGCACCCCGCGCGCGTTGTTGCGAACGATGTGCACGGGCTGCGTCGGTGCGATGTTGTAGCGGGGCGGGAATTCCTCGCGCACGAACGCGCCGAAGTAAGAGCGGACCGCTTCCGGCGGCGATGTAAAGCTGTAGCGCGAGCACATGAGGCGGCGGGCCTCTTTCGACATGACATTGAGCGGGCGGACGTCGCCGTCTCAACCGATCGGAGCGCTCTCGATGAAAGCGGGATGCGCTTTCATCTCAACCGATCGCACCTTAGTTAAGCGCGATCAGGCGCGCCTTGTCCGTCAGGGCGTACATGCGGCGGTCCGCTACCACCGGCGAAATGAAGACAGGATCGCCGAGGTCCTGCTGCGACGCCACCTTCCCCGTCAGCGCATCAACGCCCACCAGAGCGCCCTTGGCCGAGGCGAGCCAGAGCTTGCCGCCCGCGAGCACCGGCCCCGACCAATTGCTGGAACCCGGAAGCTGCGTCGTCCACTGGATCTGACCGGTCTGGCGCGCCACCGCGACGAGCTGGCCCGCCGTATCGACGACGAAAACGCTGTCACCGGCGACCCATGGCGCCTGCGTACTCGCAACGTTGAGCGACCAGAGCCGCTCGCCCGAAGTCAGCTGCGTCGCCACCATGCGGCCCGCGTGGCTCACGGCATAGACGACGCCATTGTCGATCGCCGGACGCGCGGCGTCCGAAAGGCTTGTCAACTGTGTGGTGGAACGGGTGCGAGACAGGTTCTCGGACCACTTGGCGGTGCCGTCAGCCACCTTGAGCGCGACGAGGTCGCCGGAGGGATAGGGCACGACGACCGTATCGCCGGATACCGCGGGACTGACATTCATCACGAGACTCGCCTGCTGCGGCAAGCCGCGCACGGCCCAAAGCTCCGCACCGTCGATGCCCGACAGGCAGATGAACCGACCTTCCATCGTGATGACGAACACCCGGTCGCCAACGGCCGTCGGGGCGGCGCGCACGGGCAGGCCGAGATTGCGCTCCCACAGTTTTTTGCCGTTCGCCGGATCGAGAGCCACGACGTTGCCGAAGCCGCTCGCGGCGTACAGGCGGCCGTTGTCCGCGGCGATGCCACCGCCGAAACCGCCACCCGGCGTCCCGGCGCCGAGCGACAACAGCCCGCCGCCACCCTGCTCGCGCTCCGGAATGAGCGAAACGCGCCAAGCGACGGAGCCCGCCGTCGCCGAAAAAGCGGTGATGTGGCCAGCGGCATCGAGGGTGTAGACGCGGCCGCCGTAGACGATCGGCGACGCGGTGACACGGCCGACTTTACCCGAGCCGGTGCCGGCGTCGCTGCTCCAGACCTGACGCAAGGCCGCCGCCAGGGCGAGATGACCCGGGGCGTTCTCTGCCGTGCCACCGGGCTGTGCCCAGGTATCGTTGGCGCTTTCCTGCGGCAGCACGATCGGATGATCGGCCGAGGCCAACTCACCCGGCAGCTTCTCCTGCGCGGCGATGATCGGAATGCGCTTGCCCGGCAGCGGCGTCTGTTTTTCCTTGAACGGATTGAGGTCGGTGATCTTCGGCAAGCTCGGCAGGCTGTCGGAGCAGCCACCGGCAAGCGCCGCGAGCACGAGCAGCCCGGCCGTCCGGACGAGGCGCGTGGCGCCCTGCCGCGTCGATCTCCCGCCAGCGCTCGATCTGCCCTTCATGCGAGGTCTCCCGCCCCTTCGTCCCCTTGCGTCGACCGATGCCGCGCCAAGGGAGACTATTTCTTCTCGGCTGCAGGAGCCGCCGGAGGAGCCGCCGCCATATCCTTGGCGACGATGCCTGACAGCAGCACCTGAACGCGGTTACGAACACCCGCCGGTGCGGCGGGGTCGGCCAGCACCTGCTCGAGGGCCGCTCGCGCAGTATCCACCTTGCCCGCCTTGAGTGCCGCGACGGCGATCAATTCCCGCGCGCTCGCCTTCCACGGACTTGTATCGGCAGCAAGATCGTTGAGCCGATTCTCGACCTCGGTAAAGGCGCCGTCCCCAACCTTCATGGTCGCGAGTTGTAGAGAAGCGAGCGATTTGAGCGTCGGGTCAGCCGAGCTGCTTGCAGCCAGCGCCTCGAGAGCCTCCATCGCCTTGGCCTTGTCACCAGATTTGGCATAAGTCGAGGCGAGCTGCAGACGAGCGAGAGCGGCATAGCCGGCAGGACCCGACTTTGCGATCTCGGAAAAAGCGGCAATCGCCTCGGCGGTCTTGCTCTTCTCGACCAGCGCGATGGCCTTCTCGAATTCCGCGCCAGCAGCGGCAGCGGTAGCAGCCTTGCGTTCCTGGTAGAAACGCGCGCCCCAAACGCCGACGACCAATGCCACGGCGGCGACCAGGAAATAGGTTCCGTAGCGGTTCCAGAGGTCCTGCATGCGCTCGCGGCGCAGCTCCTCCTCAACCTCTCTGAACAGTGTGTCTTCGTTGTTGGCCATGTGTCGTCGCGTCCCGAATTTTGCGGCGGCGCCCTTCGGGCCGCGGCGGCAGGTCCTATGGCCGACGCGCCGGACAGCGCATGCCAATCGGCATGACCTCCAGCAAAACCTTCGCGGCCCATCGCCCGCATAGATAGCGGAGCATGGGACCGAAGCAAGGAAAAGCGGCCCCTCGATCACCACCGCCTTCGAATCCCGCAGCCGAATCTCGCTGCCAATTCTCGCCGGACGAGACACAGGTGGACTTCGACTGAGAGTGCTGTCGCACTGTGACGGAATAGCGGAGCGCTTCCATCTGCACCGATCGCACCCTATTGCATCCTAGATCGCCATCCGACCGCACAGCATCGCCTCTGGCGACGAGCGATTGGATCGAGACGCACTAGAATCCTGGCGCACTAGGTGTTCGGCGTTTTCGGCTTTTTCGTGACTCGCGTGGCGGGGGCCGCGACGGGGGCGGCGGAGGTAGCCTTCATCGCGTAGGTATGCTCGGTCGCCGGGAACGTGCGCGCCCGCACCTCGTCGGCATACCCGGAGATAGCCCGCTCGATGGCCGCGCCGATCGCTCCGAACTCCTTGACGAACTTGGGAACTCTCTGGGAGAGACCGAGCATGTCCTCCATGACCAGGATCTGGCCATCGCAGGCGGCCGAGGCGCCGATACCGATCGTCGGAATCGGGATGGCCTCGGTGATCCTGGCCGCGAGCGGTTCCGCCATGGCCTCGAGGACCACGGAAAAAGCTCCCGCCTCGGCAACCTGCCGCGCATCCTCCTCGATGGCTGCCCACTGTGCCGCCTCGCGGCCCTGCGCCTTGAAGCCGCCGATGACGTTGATCGACTGTGGCGTCAGGCCGATGTGCGCCATCACGGGTATGCCGCGATCGACGAGGTAGCGGATCGTCTCGGACATGCGCCGGCCGCCCTCGAGCTTCACCGCGCCGCAATCTGTCTCCTTCATCACGCGCGCGGCGTTGCGGAATGCGACCGAGGGGCTCTCCTCGTAAGTACCGAACGGCATGTCGATGACGACGAGCGCGCGCTTCGCCCCGCGCGTGACGGCGCGGCCGTGCATGATCATCAGCTCGAGCGGCACCGGCACCGTGGTCTCATAGCCGTGCATCACCATGCCGAGGCTGTCGCCCACCAGCAGGAAATCGCAATAACGATCGGCGATTGCCGCCGTGTGCGCGTGATAGGACGTCAGCGAGACGATCGGCTCGACACCCTTCTTGGCGGTGATGTCCGGGGCCATCAGACGCTTCACGCGCGGCTCGCCGGGGCTACCGGCCGGAGATTGTGCTGACATGGCGGGCGATCACTCCTTTACGGTCGGTCGCGCTGGCGCGGCGCGACGAGGCCGGGCATCATGCTGCCAATAGCCGGGGAGCGCGCACGGGTCGAGAGCCACGTTCGTCCGTTTGCCTCGATCGGGGCGACCGTTCCCGCGCCGCTGCGCACGAACCGCTGCCCGTGAAACGGGCAGATACCGGCAATCACGCAACACATCCGAGCGCTCGTGCCCCTATGCGCCCTCCAAACATTGTGACTTGGTTAGCGCTCTGGTAACAAAGAGTTAGAGGGCTACGGCTAACGTTTCGCGTTGTTGATTTCGGCTATTGTGCCTCGGGGTTTTGCTATGATTTTGCGTGCTGTTTCAGTGTTCGATCCGATCCGTCACATGTCGCGGCTCGGTCAATTCGTGGCCCGTGTCGCTGTCGGCGCCTGCATCGCCGGAGCGGTTGCTCTTCCACCGGCACCCGCGTCCGCGCAGACGAGTGCGTCGCGCCAGAGCTCGAAATCGGACGGTCCGCTCACGATCCTCGTTTCGCTACGCGAGCAGCAGCTCAACGTCTACGACCGCAACGGGCTCGTCACCACTTCGCCGATCTCGTCCGGGACGAAGAGCAACCCCACACCGACCGGCATCTTCAGCGTTCTGCAGAAGAAGCGGATGCATCACTCCAATCTGTATTACAGCGCGCCGATGCCCAACATGCAGCGGCTGACGTGGTCTGGCGTCGCTCTGCACGCCGGCAACCTGCCGGGTTATCCTGCGTCGCACGGTTGCATTCGCCTGCCCTCCAACTTTTCGCGCACGCTCTTCTCGATGACGAGCGTCGGAACACGCGTGATCGTCACTGACGATCCTGTCACCCCTGCCGAATTTGCCCATCCCGGTCTCTGGCAGGCGCTGCCGCCGGGCGTCAATCCGCACACCGAGGAAACCGGCGGCGAAGCAGTGCGAAGCGCTGCGAGCCCCGCCGCCCTGCCGGCGCCGATCAAGGTGGCGACCGCCGCAACGGCGGAGACCGCCGCGCCGCAGCCTCCGCCACAGCACACCAGCACGACGGGCCGCACCATCGCGGATGCCCGCGCCGAGCGTCAGTCCGGGATCGACCGGACGGTAGCGGAGATCGCGAAGAGCGAAGCCACTCAGGCCGCTGCCGCCGAGGGCGTGACCGCAGCCACCGAAGCGCTGCGCCTTGCGCGTCTTGCCCAGCGCGACGCCGCGGCCGAGCTGGCGAAGCTGAAGAACGCTCATGCCACAGCACAGTCCGCCCGCCTCAAGGTCGAGCGAGAGATCGTCGGCTTCGTCACGACCCAGACCCGGGAGATGGCGCGCGCCGCCAAGCGCGACGAGAAGCGTCGAGAGGAGCACCTCGCCGACGCGGCGAGCGACCGTCCGATCGACACATTGCTCGCCCGCGCCGAAGCTCGTGCCGTAGCGGCGAAGCGCGACAATGAGGCGGAGACGGAAGCCGCCGAGCAGGAGCTGGCGATCGAGGCGAAACTTGCCGGGCTCGATGCCGACGAGAGCGCCGCGGCGGAGGCCGTCGAGTTGCAGAGGCAGACGCTCGCCGCGCGCCAAGCCGAGCTGCACGATGCCGAGCAGGCGCTGCCCGAGGCGCGGACGGCGTACACCAAGGCGTCCAAGGAACTCGACGAAGCCCGCCAAAGCAACCGCCGCGCCGTCGCTGCGCTTGCACAGTTCGACAAACCAGCGACCATCCTCATCAGCCGCAAGTCCAACAAGATCTACATCCGCCAGGGCTTCGCGGAGGTCTATCAGGCACCCGTCGAATTCAAGATGCCAGCAAGCCCGGTCGGCACGCACGTGCTCTCCGCATTGGCGTTCCGCGAGGGGAGCGATACCGAGCTGTCGTGGCGCCTGATGACGGTGTCCGGCATTGCGGCCGACGAGAGGCACGACCGGCCGCGCCCGCGCAGCCGCGCGCGGGCGGCGTCGATGGAGGAAACGGCGGCCCTTTCCGCCGTCGAGGTTCCGATGACCGCTGCCAACGCGCTCGATCGCGTCGTGCTCGGCGAGGAAGCCCTGATGCGCCTGCGCGAGGTTCTGAAGCCCGGATCCACGCTGATCGTCTCGGATGCGGCCCAAAGCCGAGAGACCAACGAGTACACCGACATCATCGTCGAGCCCCGCTGAGCCGTTGCAGATGGCTTGATTGCCTTCGAATCTTGGTGGAGTGGCGAGTGCGGCTCCATCGGAGTCGATAAAGTAGCGATCGATCAGGTCAGATTGCGCCTCGCGCTTTCATCGAAAGCGCGGAGCCCGGCCATCTCGACCGGCCACCGGCTCAAGGAAGCCGCGCCAGCGCGCGCTCGGGCGGACTGCTCACGACATGCACCACGTCGCCGATCATGACCTCGCCACCAGCGAGCACGCGGCAGGTGACGCCGCCGCGCCAATCGGGATGCAGCGCCTTCAGCAGCCCTTGATGCGCCTCGTCCATGCGGGCGCAGGGTTGCGTCGGATAGGTGACCTCGAGCTGCACTGGCCCGACCGAAAGTATCGCGCCACGCGCACGTGGCAGCCGCACACCCTCGACCAGCAAGTTGGCGCGGCGCGCGGTCCATGGCAACGCAGCGGGGTCGACGAGATCGCTCAGTTCCGCGAGCGCAGCGCGCCAGTCCTCGATCGCCAGAATCGTGATCGCGCGGTTGCGGAACTTGAGCCCCTTGTGATCGCCTTCCAGGCCGCGCTCGAACGAGATCGATCCGCGCGCGATTGTCTCCATGGGCTCCCGACGCGCCGCACGCCGCGCGATTCCAATGAGGCGGCCCGGCTGATCTTCACCCATGTCAGAACAAGGACCAGCCTGGTAGCGGCGCGACCGTGAACAGCTTCTCGTGTAGGCCGCCGAGCAGTAGCACGTAGAGCCCCGTGCCTATGGCGATCGCGGCGATGTCTCCGCCCCAGCCTCCCTGGCGGCCACCAAGGGGACCGAGCGCTCCACGCCGCTTCACCGAGATGCGATCATAGACGGCATAGGCCAGGAAGCTGCCGAACAGCAGCAGCGAGCCGAGATCGCCGTTAGCGAGCAGATGCGCGAAAGCCCACACCTTCACCGCCGCCAGCATCGGGTGTTTCACCGCGGTGCGGATGTGCGAGGGGATGTAGGCGGCGACGAGCAGGATGAGCGACGGCAGCATCAGCGCCAGCGCGATATGCCGCGTCGCGACCGGCGGGTTCCAGATCTGCGGGTTCTTGCCCGTCATCACCTGGAGCTTGTGATAGCCGAGCACGATCAGAACAAGACCGACGAACGAAACGACGGAGAACACCGCCTTGTAGGTATTCTCGCCCAGGCGCTCCATCAGCGAGCCCCTTAGCGCTGGATTGGTCGGTACGAGATGAATGCCGAGGAATACAGCCAACCCGATCAACAGCGGAATCATGCCCTGCTCCCATTTGAAAGTTGCCGTATGCACCGGCATGGCGGGTCGCGCTTATCTGGGCCTTTCGCCCATCGATTGCGAGACCTCGCTGCAACGCAATTCAACACCTGTGGCAAAGGCGCCTCGTCACGGAATGTAACCCTTGTCGAGATCGAGCGCCTGACGCGAGAGGGTCTTGCCGGCCTTGTCGAGATGCACGCCCTTCCACGAGAGATGCGTGCCGGCCTCGGGCGAGGACCGCGACCTGAGCTCGACTGACACCCGCTCGCCGGCCGCCGCCTCGATCGGCCGCATCAGCGGAAAATAGAGCTGCTCCCAATGTGTCGGCGGTGCGTCGGGATGCGTCGAGAGAGCCACTCCGTCAACGAGCTCAGCCTCCCACCAGACGGCGAAGCCATAGATCGTCGCATGTCCTTCGAGCGTCCAGCCGGCCTCGCCCTTGCGCGTCGAGGAGCACTCGCGCGTGAGGTCCGCCTCGTCCCAGCACGCAGCCTTCAGGCCGCCGTCGAGCAGATCGCCGGCGGCGATGCGGCGGACGTAGATATTGTTGAGGCTCATGTCGCGGGCGAAGGAGAGATCGATCGCGATATCGAGATCGTGGCCGGTGCCGTCCCACGCCGTCAGCTCCGCGTGGAAGCGCGGCGAGATCACCGGCGCCACGTACTGCCGGATACGCGAGGGGATCATCACGCCGCCGGGCTTAAGGTGGCGCTTTCGCGCGTCGTTCATCGTCGCGACGATGTCCTCCTCGAAGGCGTAATTGCCGAGCGTCTCGGAGACGACGCAATCGACGCGCACCGGGCTCGCGTCCTCGGCCGAATGAAACGGCATCAGGTGACAGTTTCGCACGCGGTTGCGCCGTAGCACCTCGCGCGCGACTGCGCCGATCTCGGCAACCTCGTAGAGGTAGACGTCGCGCGCGCCGAGCCGCGCGGCGATGAGGCCGATCAGGCCCGTTCCCGCACCGATGTCGGCGACGGTCGTCTTGCCCTTCTCGATGACGGCGGCGAGAGCATCACGGAACGCGCGGTTGCGCGCGCGGTCTGCGATCAGCGTGCGATGGTACTCGATGCGCATGGCCGCGCCGTCCCTCAGCTTTCGATGCGTAGATAGGGCCCGCGCACCTGATAGAGCACCAGCGCCGTCGCCACCGCGAGGTTGAGGCTGTCGAGCCGACCCGCCATCGGAATTTTCACCCGCCGTGTCGCCGTCGCGGTGAGCTCGTCACTGAGCCCCGGCCCCTCGCTGCCCATCAGCACGAGAACAGGCTCACGATAGGAGACGGTGCGGAAGTCCGCCGCGGCCGCGAGGTGCGTCGCGACGATGTCTCCCGGCCACTGTTTCAGCCAATCGAGAAACTGAGGGCGCTCCATCCGAGCGATCGGCACCGTGAAGAGAGAGCCCATGGTGGCGCGCACGCACTCCCGGCTCCAGGGGTCGCAGCTCGGCCCAACGAGTATCACGCCCTTGGCTCCGACCGCATCCAGCGTGCGAAGGATCGTGCCGAGATTGCCAGGGTCCCGCACCTCCTCGAGCACCAGCCAGACGTCGCCCTTGGCCATGTCGCGCACCTGCGGCGGCGGTGCGAGGCGCTGGCGGAACACACACAGAAGCGATTGCGGGTTTTCCTTCGCCGCGATCTTGCCGAGCACCGCTTCGTTGACCGCGAGCACATCCGCGTTCGCGGCGCGTGCCCATTGCACGAGCCCGCGGCCAACCCCGCTCTCCAGAGAGCTCGCGAGGCCAAGCAGCGTCACCGGCTGCCAGCCGTTGTCGCGCGCGGTGACGATGATGGAAGCGCCCTCTGCGACGAACAGACCGGTCGCCTTGCGCTCTTTACGCATCTCCAGCGCACGGATTGCCTTGATGCGCTCGTTCTGCAGGCTGGTGACGGCAAGCGGCTCGCGCACCGGCGCCTGATGGCCCTTTTTGCGATGCTCGTCGCTGCTATGTCCGTCACCGCCGGTCATGAGAGTCCATTCTCCCAACGCGTGAACAGCGAGGTCGGCACGGAGAATCCGCCCCGCTCCGGAGCGATCGAGAGTTCGCCCGTGTCGTATCGCCCGCCGCGATCGACGAGCGTCTCGCGCATGAGCTGGTCGAACGCGAGTGCCGAAGCGCGGATCGCGTAAACGGTGAGGATCATCGCCGAGCGGTCGGGTGCCAGAAGTGCCGCGCATTCGCGCAGGAGCGCCGGCAGGCCCGACATCAAGTCCCACACCTCGCCATCGGGGCCTCGGCCGAACTTCGGTGGATCGACGAGGATGACGTGATAGCCGCGCCCACGCCGAACCTCGCGCGAGACGAACTTGACGGCATCGTCCACGATCCAGCGTATCGGCTTGTCGGTGAGCTTCGACGCGGCCTGGTTCTCGCGGCCCCACGCCACCGATTTCTTCGAGGCATCGACGTGCGTCACCTCCGCGCCGGCCGCTGCCGCGATGAGCGATGCTGCACCCGTGTAGGCGAAAAGGTTCAGCACGCGCGGCCGCTCCGCCGTGACGGACTTGATACGTCCGACCATCCAGTCCCAGTGCGGCTTCTGCTCGGGAAACAAGCCGAGGTGCCAGAGCCCTTGCATCCGGCAGAGCATCGTCACGTCGCCATCGGGAAGTGGACCGATGCGCACGGGCCAGCTCTCGGGCACCGGCTTGTCGACGCGCCAGCGTCCCTTCTCGTCGTCCTCACCCGACGCCGAAAACACGGCGTGTGCTTTGCTCCACTCCGCGCGGGCGAGTGCCGGGCGCCACAGTGCCTGCGCCTCGGGACGGTCGACGATGATCGTGCCGAAGCGCTCGAGCTTGCGCCCGCCGCCCGAGTCGAGCAGCGCGTAATCCTTGAAGCCTTGCGTGGCGACGAGCGAGAGGTGTGCTGGCGGGGTCGGCATCGGTCCGCGTCAAATTCTGGGTTGCGCGCCCCGCGCCAGCGAAGGTGCGATGGGTTGGATGGGCGTTCTCCGCGCTTTCATCGAAAGCGTGGAGCACATCCCAAGCTCAAGGCTCCAACGACATGGCCTCGATGGATCGCGAGCGTGCTTCCATCAAAGTCCATGTCACTCTACTCGATGTCCGTCACGTCGCCACTGGCGCCCTTGATGCGCTGTGCGAGCGAGGCTTCCAGGAACATGTCGATATCGCCATCGAGAACGTTCGCGGGGACACCACTGGTGACACCGGTCCGCAGGTCCTTCACCATCTGGTAGGGCTGCAACACGTACGAGCGGATCTGGTGCCCCCAGCCGATCTCCGTCTTCGAGGCCGCCTCCGCGTTGGCCTTCTCCTCGCGCTTCTTCAGCTCGAGCTCATAGAGCCGCGACTTCAGCATCGCCCACGCGATCGCGCGGTTCTTGATCTGGCTGCGCTCCTGCTGGCTCGCGACCGCGATGCCCGTCGGGATATGGGTGATGCGCACCGCGGAGTCCGTGGTGTTGACGTGCTGGCCGCCAGCGCCCGAAGAGCGATAGGTATCGACGCGGCAATCGCTTTCGTTGACGACGATGTCGATGTCGTCATCGACCACCGGGTACACCCATACCGACGCGAACGACGTGTGGCGCCGCGCGTTGGCGTCATAGGGCGAGATGCGCACCAGACGGTGCACGCCGGATTCCGTCTTCAGCCAGCCGTAAGCGTTGGCGCCCTTGATCTCGAGCGTCGCCGACTTGATGCCGGCTTCCTCACCCGGGCTCTCCTCGAGCAACGAAACCTTGTAGCCGCGTTGTTCCGCCCAGCGCGTGTACATGCGCGTCAGCATCTCGGCCCAGTCCTGGCTCTCCGTGCCGCCCGCGCCGGCGTGAACCTCGACGTAGGTGTCGTTGCCATCGGCTTCACCCGACAGCAGCGCCTCGACGGAGCGGCGTTGCGCGTCCTCGTCGAGACGCTTCAGCGCCTCCTCGCCCTCGGCAATGGTCGCCTCGTCGTCCTCGGCCTCGCCGAGCTCGATCAGTGTGACGCAGTCGTCGAGATCGCGGTCGAGCTTCTGATAGCTCTTGATCGAGCTTTCGAGTTGCTGGCGCTGGCGCATGACTTTCTGCGCCGCCTGGGGATTGCCCCACAGCGCCGGGTCCTCGGCGCGGCGGTTCAACTCCGCGAGACGGGCCTCAGCGGTATCCCAGTCAAAGATGCCTCCTCAGGAGGGCGAGCGCCTCCTTGATGGAATCGACGTTCTTCTGAGACTCAGCGCGCATCGCTGCCTCCTTGACCACATAGGGCGCGTTTGAAGGGAGAAGCGTCACATATAGTGAGAGGCCGTTGGCGTGTAAACGCGGCCATTCGGTAATTCACGTGGAGCGCAACGGCGAGGACCGGGCGGTCGCCCTGGGGACGCGCTTGCCCGCCCGCCGGGCGAAGTCGGGCAGAGGTCACACATCTACCAGAGGCCGCCGCGTCCGCCCGAATAGCCCGGCGCGCCGCCGCTCGCAGTACCGTGGCCGTCGCCCTGATAGGTGTCGCCCGTGGCCCCTTGAGCCGCCGGATCGGTAAAACCGATCACCGAGTAGGCGTCGTCGGGCTCCTCGCCCGGCTTGAAGCTCTCGACGATCGTGTCGGTATCTCCCGGTTGGGCGCGCAGGCCCGACTTCAGGCTGACCTGGATCTGGCGGATACCCGGCGGCACGCGGAACGGAACCGGCGGTTTCCCGCCCTGCGCCGCCTTCATAAACTCGGCGAAGATCGGCACTGCCACCGCGCCACCGGTCTGCCCCTTGCCCATCGGCCTCGGGTTGTCGTAGCCGACGAACACGCCGACGACGAGGTCTGGCGTATAGCCGACGAACCAGGCGTCTTTCTCGTCGTTGGTGGTGCCCGTCTTGCCCGCGATCGGCATGCCGAGCGACTTGAGTGACGTGGCGGTACCGCGCTGGACGACGCCCTCCATGATCGACGTCATCTGATAGGCGGTGTGCGGGTCGAGGACCGGCCTGCGGTCGTCGGGTATCTCGGGCTCCGGCTGGTTAGCCCACTTCTCGGCCTTGCAGCCCTCGCACGTACGGTTGTCGTGGCGCCACACCGATCGGCCCCAGCGGTCCTGGATACGATCGATGAAGGTTGCCTGGACCTGCTTGCCGCCATTGGCCAGCACCGCATAGGCAGTCGTCATGCGAAGCAGCGTCGTCTCGCCCGCGCCGAGCGACATCGACAGCACCGGCAGCAGATCGTCATAGACGCCGAACCGGCGCGCATACTCCGTGATGAGGGGCATGCCCATGTCCTGGGCCAGCCGCACCGTCATCTGGTTCCTGGATTTCTCGATGCCGACGCGAAGCGTGGTCGGCCCGAAGGATTTGTTCTTGTCGTAGTTCTCCGGGCGCCAGACGTCCTTGCCCGGGCCCTGTTCGATCTCGATGGGCGCATCGAGGATGATACTGGTCGGCTTGTAGCCGTTGTCGAGAGCCGCAGCATAGACGAGCGGCTTGAACGACGAGCCCGGCTGCCGTCGCGCCTGCACGGCGCGATCGAACTGGCTGATCTCGAACGAGAAGCCGCCCGCTACCGCGAGCACGCGACCGGTATGCGGGTCCATCGCGACGAGCCCGCCCTGAACCTCCGGAACCTGCATCAGCGACCAGACGCCCGCGAGGTTGGTGGGATCCTTCGGCGAGACGTAGATGACGTCGCCGACCTCGAGCACGTCGGTGACGGCCTTCGGTGCCGGGCCGCCCTCACCCTTTCTCGCCCATTTGACCTCCTCGAGCGTGAGCTCGATGGCCTCGCGCTTGTCGACCAGCGCGCCGCTCTGCTGCACCGCTGGTCGTAGACCGACGATGGCTTTCGCCTTCTGCGCGTCGAGCACCACGCCGAGGCGCCACGGCTCGACGTCGGACGGAGCGGCAATGTCGGAGAGCGCCTTGCCCCAGTCGCCGGCGATGTCGATCTTCTTCACCGGTCCACGCCAGCCCTTCGTGCGATCGAATGCGACGAGGCCGGTGGTCAGCGCCTTGCGCGCGAAACCCTGCAGGACGGGATCGAGTGTCGTGCGGACCGACAGGCCGCCACCGTAGAGCTTGTCCTCGCCATATTTGGCGAACAGCGAGCGGCGAACCTCCTCCGCGAAGAACTCGGCGGCGAAGATGTGTGCGCCGAACGGGCGCAGGTTGACCGTCAGCGGCTTCTTCTTCGCTTCCGCCGCCATCTCCTTGGTGACATAGCCGTTCTCCCACATCTGATCGATGATCCAGTCGCGCCGGACCGTCGCCTTCTGCGTATAGCGGAACGGGTGGTAGTTGTTCGGAGCCTTGGGCAGGGCGGCGAGATAGGCCGCCTCCTCGACCGTCAGATCCTTGAGTTCCTTGTTGAAGTAGTTGAGGCCGGCGGCGGCGACGCCGTACGAGCCGATGCCGAGATAGATCTCGTTGAGATAGAGCTCGAGAATCTTGTCCTTGGTGTAGGCGCGCTCGATCCGGACGGCGAGGATCGCCTCCTTGATCTTGCGCTCCATCGTGCGGTCGCTGGTGAGCAGGAAGTTCTTGGCGACCTGCTGGGTGATGGTGGAAGCGCCTTCGGCGCGCCGGCCCGAGCCGCGCACCTTACCCTCGACCAGCTTGAAGACGGCGCGGCCGATACCCTGGAAGTCGAGGCCACCGTGCTCGTAGAACCGCTTGTCCTCCGCCGAGAGGAAGGCCGCGATGACGAGTTTCGGGACCGTATTGATCGGCACGAAGATACGCCGCTCGCGCGCATATTCCGCGATCAGCGAACCGTCGTGCGCGTGGATGCGCGTCATCACCGGCGGTTCGTACTTGGCGAGGCTCTCATAGTCCGGCAGGTCCTGGGAGGCGCGATAGATCAGGAAGCCGACGACCGCGGACCCGACCAGGAACAGGAGAACGCCCGTCGCGAAGCTCCAGCCGAGGAAGCTCAAAAGGAAGCTTTTGCGTCGGCGCTTCCTCTTCGGCGGCGCCGGCGGTGGCAGGGTCGGGGCTCTCATTGACCTCTGGAACCTCGCGTCGGAATTCGCATTCGTTGGCCCGCGGCTCGCGGCCGTTCGCCAGGAAGGTTGGATCTAGAGCGCCATCCGGTCAGACGGCACGGCGAGCGGATCTCCCGAACCGGGGAAAGCGCCCTGGCTTTAGGTTCTCGAGCATCCTTATCCGGCCGCTCATCGCGTCTACCGAGCCCGCTCGGCCGGATGATGTTCTGGGCCGCATATAGCGGATGAAGCGCCGTGCGTCTGCTGCAATGCAACAAGACGAAGCGCCCGTGCCCGACAATCTAACATGGATTGTGGCGCAAGCTCGTCAAAGTTGCCCCTTGCGCTCCCTCCATACCTGGAAATGCACTTTTTTCGGCTGAACCGTCGAAGCGCGGTCCCGAGGCCGGCCGGAGTCGTTACACGCGACATCTTTCCAAAATGATATCAATGCCCTAAATGCCAACCGGGTTATGGCCCCCGGGCTGTCCGCCGCTCGAAGAAGGTAGTGACTGCGTTTGCGATCGACTGGGCCACCTTGGCCTGCCAAGCCGTTTGCCGCATCAGCGATTCATCGGCCTCGTTGCTCATGTAGCCGAGCTCGATCAGCACCGATGGAGCATGCGTCTGCCGGAGCACCTTGAAGGCGGCGGCACGTTGCGGTTCGCGAGCAAGCGAAATTGCATTTCGCAGATTGGACGTGAGCATCGTCGAAAACTCTGCCGAGTAATTGGCAGTTTCTCGTTTCATAAGATCTATCAATATGTTGCGAACCACATCCTCGTCCTCCCCGGCGGCGGCATCGAGGCCGGCGAGCAGATCGGAAGCGTTTTCCTTCTCCGCCATCGCTCGCGCCTGCTCGTCGGAGGCGTGCTCGGACAGGGTATAGACCGTGGCGCCGCGAACCACCGGCGCATAGGTCTTCGAGGCGATAGAATCCGCGTGCAGAGAGATGAACAGGTCGGCACCCGCCTGGCGCGACAATTTCACCCGCTGGTCGAGCGAGATGAATACGTCCGCCATGCGCGTCATCCGCACATCGTAGCGGCCCGTGGCCTCCAGTCGCCGCTTGAGCTTTAGCGCGACGTCGAGCACGACCGTCTTTTCCAGAAGATTGGTCGCGCCAATGGTGCCGGGATCGATACCGCCGTGGCCCGGGTCGATCAGGATCACCGGCTTGGCCGAAGGCTTTTTGGGGGTGGCCTCGTCGACGGCTTCGGTCCTCGCCCCAGGATGAGCGTTGGACGCGACACCGACGCCCGTGCCTGCCCCGAACGCCTCGACGGTGGTCGGCACGATCTCGACGATCAATTCGACCGCTTCGCCCTGTCCGGCGACCATGCGGGCAGCGTCGATGCGCACCGGTCCGGTCGCGTCGATGACAATACGCGCCTTACGCTCGGCGAACAGGCCATATCGAAACGCCGATATAAGCCCCGCGCCGGAACGCCCCGTGCCGTCGGCTAGGGTGAAGCCCGCGTCCGGTATGTCGACGACCACGCGATAGGGGTTTGCGAGGGTGAAGATCTCGGAACGCACACCCTTGCTAAGCGACAGCACGAAGCGGGTCCGCGCCTCGTCTCCCTCGACCCGTGTCCGTTCGACGGAAACCGTCGGAACGGGGCCGCCCGGCGCCGACCGCGACGAGGCCGATGCGCCAGTCCTGCCGCCCTTGCCATTGGCGCCGCCTGCGTGTCGCTTGCGGCCGGATTCCTGTGGCGATCCCGCCCCGTGTGTGACCGCCTTATCAAAGCCCGGCAGGGGCGCGGCTGCAGTCGACGTCGTCGCGGGTGTCCAGCCCGTATCGGGGACCTGTGCCAGTGCGTGTCCTGAAGTCCACACCTGACACAGAGCGGCCACAGCCGCAGCAGCGCCGCAGACAAGGTTCAGCCACCCCTCCCCCCGAATGCCCGCCACGTCCCCCTCGCCTTGCATCGGCATTGCAGCGCAGAGCGCAAATTACTGATGATTCATATTTTTTTTGATCGGATCTGAGATGATTCGACGTTCGCTCCAGTACCGCGTCGAATTGGAATCGCTTATATCACTCTTGCCTTCGTTTGGGTGAACCCGTACAAGTTGGTGTCGCTCTGCGGCGACGGTGTTCGCGACTTGATCGCAGTTTCCACAAGGCTCGTCTTTGCCGAAGTCCAGCTCCCATGAACCGGGGGACATCGGCCTGAGCTGAGAGGTGCGGTCTCAAAGGTAGCGAGCCACAAGACTTCGCCGCCGGGCAGCGTAGCGTCGGACATGCTCTGAACGGCTGCTCGTCCCACGTGCTTCCGTTGCCCTGGATTGGCCCTAACGGCCTCGAGCGGCGGAAGCCAACTCCTTCGGACAGCAACAGGCCCGTTCTTCCGAGATGCCCGGAACTGCGCGGAGGGTCGCGTTCGGACCTGGATTGCGGGCCGTCGGCCGGGTTTGCGGCCATGCCCAAAATCCGCCTGTCGCGGTACTCTTCTCCGAGCTGCGCTCGCGGCCGGGCCATGACTTCGGCCTCTCCGCCGCCACTCGGGGCCCGCTCTCGTCGCGGGCCGATGCACGGAATGCCGCCATGGCGGCGCAAACGTTTTCCCGTCCCGAGCCATGAGAGCAAGGGATGTCCGCCAGAGCAGGTGCCGCGCCATCGCGGAACCCGTGCTGGTTTCGAAAAGCAAAGGCCCATGCCCGAATTCCGTCCGCCATACCTGTTCTATCCGCGGCCACCGGTCCGCGATGGACGGCCGCCTTCCGGGGCCGGCCGCGGTGTGGCTGACGCCCGTCACACCGAAATCCCATCCCGATCAACCCGATTGAACATGTCGCGCAGAACAGATGCGCGCCCGAACGCCGGCTGCGAAGCCTGGACGCGACGGCGTGCGCACCTCTGCGCCGAGGACTTTGAGAAATGGCAGAACCGAACAAGATGCTCATCGATGCCACCCACCCCGAGGAGACTCGGGTGGTGGTGCTGCGCGGAGGCCGCGTAGAGGAGTTCGACTATGAATCCGCGGCGCGAAAGCAGTTGCGGGGCAACATCTACCTAGCGAAAGTTACCCGCGTCGAGCCGTCGCTGCAGGCTGCCTTCGTCGAGTACGGCGGCAACCGCCATGGCTTTCTCGCCTTCAACGAGATCCACCCGGACTATTACCAGATCCCCGTCGCCGATCGCATTGCGCTGATCGAAGAGGAGGCGGCTGCCGAGGCTGCCGAGGAAGCTGCCGCGGAAGCGCGCGCTGAAGCCCGTGCCCGCCGTGAGGCGCAGCGCGAGGCCGCCCGCGCCCAGCGCGAGGCCAGCCAGCGCTCGTCGGGCAAGGCCGCGAATGCCGACGACGACGACGAGGATGAAGACGACGAGTCGAATGAGATCGCGACCATCGACATTGCCGAAGGTGAGTACGGCGACGATGACCGCGGCCACGACGACGATCGCGAGCCCGAGACGAGGGCTGAATCAACCGGCCTCGGCGAGGAGCGGCTGAGCGAACCTGCGCCCGCCGCGGAACGCGATGACGACGGCCATTCCGGCCACGTATGCGACAATCCGGATCATCATCACGAGCACACCGCTTCGCCCGCTCCGCTGAGCGCCGCGGTCGATGCCGGCAGCGACGGCGAGAGCGGTGAGGCGATCACCTCTGCCGCCGAGGACGCTGCCGCTGAGCGCGCGTCGAATGGCGGGGAAGCCGCGGAGCCAGCCAACGACAACGCCAATGGCAACGGGTCGGCCAGTCCCGCGGCCGAGGCCGACGAAACGGTAGAGCAGGTCGGCGCGGAAGACGCTCTCGAAGAATTGCCGTCGCGCCCGCGCCGCCGTCAACGCAATTACAAAATCCAGGAAGTCATCAAGCGCCGGCAGGTGATCCTGGTTCAGGTCGTCAAGGAGGAGCGTGGCAACAAGGGTGCCGCGCTCACCACCTATCTGTCGCTCGCCGGCCGCTACACCGTGCTGATGCCGAATACCGCGCGTGGCGGCGGCATCTCCCGCAAGATTACGCAGCCGCAGGACCGCAAGCGCCTCAAGGCGATCGCCGCCGAGCTCGAGGTGCCGGAGGGCATGGGCCTCATCATCCGCACGGCCGGTGCGGCCCGCACCAAGCAGGAAATCAAGCGCGACTTCGAATACCTGCTGCGGCTGTGGGAGAGCGTGCGCGACCTCACGCTCCAGTCCACGGCGCCGAGCCTCGTCTACGAGGAAGGCAACCTCATCAAGCGCTCGATCCGCGACCTCTATAACAAGGACGTCGAAGAGATCATCGTCGCCGGCGACGAGGCGTTCCACGAGGCGCGCGACTTCATGCGCATGCTGATGCCGTCGCACGCCAAGAACGTCATCCACTATCAGGCGCCGGAGCCTCTGTTCACGCGCTACCAGATCGAGCGCCAGCTGAACGCGATGTTCAGCCCCTACGTGACGTTGCGCTCGGGCGGCTACCTCGTCATCAACCAGACCGAGGCGCTGGTCGCGGTCGACGTCAACTCTGGCAAGTCGACCCGCGAATTCTCGATCGAGGAAACCGCACTCAACACCAACCTCGAGGCGGCGGACGAAATCGCCCGCCAGCTCAAGCTGCGCGATCTCGCCGGTTTGATCGTCGTCGACTTCATCGACATGGAGGAGAAGCGCAACAACCGCGCGGTGGAGCGCCGGCTGAAGGACGCCCTCCGCTTCGACCGCGCACGCATCCAGGTCGGCCGCATCAGCCACTTCGGCCTTCTGGAGATGTCGCGCCAGCGCCTGCGCACGGGCGTTCTCGAGGGCTCGACGTCGCAATGCCCGCATTGCCAGGGCACCGGCATCATCCGTTCGGTCGAGAGCGTCGCGCTCGCCGTTCTGCGCGGGCTCGAGGATTCCGTAATGGGTGGCGCGCGGACCTCACTCGTCGCCGTCACGACATCTACCGTCGCGCTCTACATCCTGAACAAGAAACGCGCCTTCATCACCGACATGGAAACGCGCCTCGGCATGCCGATCATGGTCGAGGGCAGCGACAAGATGCAGGGCGCCAACTTCAGCATCGAGAAGGGCAACGCGCCCGCGCTCCCGACCAGCCGTCCGCAGCGTAACGTCGTCAACATGGATTGGGGCTTCGGCGACGAGGACGAACAGACCGAACCCGCCCAGGACGAGGTCGACGACGAGGCCGCGTTCCGCGAGCCGCGCGAGGAGCGCAGCGCTCGCGCCAACGGCGATGGCGAAAGCGAGGGAGAGGGCGAGGGTAACGGCGATGGCCGCCGCCGCCGGCGCCGCCGCCGTCGCGGACGCCGCGGCGAGCGCGATGCACGCGATGTTTCCGCAGGCGAGGGCGAGGGCAACGGCTCGTCGCGCGAGTCCTTCGACGACGAGGACGGTGAGGGCGACGACGATCGGTCACCTGCCTCTGGAGACAACGAGAGCGTGGCCGATGTCGCGCATGCAGCTGATGCCGAAGGCGATGGTGACGAAGGCGACGGCGACGAGGACAACGCTGCCGCGCGCGGTGCCGGCGAGTCCGGCTCCGAGACGCGCCGCCGCCGCCGCCGCGGACGCCGCGGTGGTCGCCGCAACCGTGACCGCCAGGATCGCACCGAACCCGGTGAGGCCGTGGCAGTGGGCGAAGGCGACGCCGATACGGAAGGCGAAGATGGCGATGGCGATGCCAGTGAGGCCATCGGGGCTGCCGCAGTAGAGACCGTCGGCGAGAGCGCTGCTGCCGAGCCGCAGCAATCCGTCGCCGAGGAAGCAGCGGCGGCAGCGGCCGCGGCCGCCACGTCTAAGGCGAGTTCCGTCGTCGCTTCACCGGACGAGCCCGAAACCGCAAAGCTCTCGACGGCCGCCGTCGATATCGTCGAGGTGGTAGAAGCGGAATCCGTCGTCCTGCCGGAAAGCATGGAGCAGGTCGGGGAAATCGAACCGCCGGCCGCGGCACCGGAGGCGAGCCCGCGGCGCTCGCGCGGAGAGCCCGTCTCGAGCTCGCCGCGCGTCGAGCGCGTGGTTGTATCCACCGATCCGGCCGCCGCGAAGGCCGACGAGGAGCCGCAGCAGACGCGCAAGGGTTGGTGGCAGCGGCGCTTCGGCGCCTGACCCGCCCGCGTGCGACTTTGAGAAGACATGGGGCGTGCCTCCGACCGAGGCGCGCCCCTTTCGTTTACGCCACGGGACGATGACGGGCCCGGAGCGCCTTGCAGGCTGCCGGGCGAAGGCGCAAACTCTCGGAAACAAGAAAATCCGAGGAAACGTTCTGTCCGCACCACGCACACCGTCCGACCGGTCTCAGTTGCGCGCCATAGCCGCGGGCATCGCGCTCGTGATCGCGTTCGCCGTCGCTCTGTGGTTGACGGGTGACGTGACGCGCAAACGGGCGCTCGACGATCTTGCCGAACGGAGTGGCCATGTTCTGAACCTCGTGAGTGAATCGCTGCGCGGCGAGCTTGCGAAGCACCAGAGCACACCTTTTCTCATCGCCCACAATCCGGAGATGGCGCGCGTCGTTACCGGCGCCGCGGCGCCCGAGGAGGTGCTGCGTGCCAACGAAGCTCTCGCGCGTTGGGCGAAGGCGACGGATGCGCTCGACATCTACTTGCTCAACTCCGCCGGCACGACGGTCGCGACGTCGAACTTTGCCGGCGCCCGCTCCTTTATCGGCCAGAATTTCAGCTACCGTCCTTACTTCACCGAGGCGATGAAAGGCCGCCTCGGCCGCTATTTCGCAGTCGGCACGACCTCCGGCGAGCGAGGCTACTATTTCGCCAACCCCATCTTCGACGGGCGCTATGTCGTCGGCACCGCCGTCGTCAAGTTGCAGGTCGGACATCTCGAGGAAGCTTGGCGGACCACGGATCACGACATCGTCGTGGTCGACGAGGACGGCATCGTCTTTCTCAGCAGCGATCCGACCCGGCGGTTGCGGTCACTTGCGCCACTTTCCGATGAGGCGCGCGACCGGATCACGACGCAGCGTCGTTACGATGGCGCACCGCTCGCGCCCCTCGACATCACGACACGTACCGAGTTGCCCGGCGGCAAGGCACTCGTGACGTTGCGCGGCACGCCCGACGCCACGGCATCGGAGCGGCGCGGCCGCGAATACCTCATGCAGAGCCGCACCATGTCGGACGCCGGCTGGACGGTGATGATCCTCGCGCGGACCGACGGAGTCGCATCCTACGTCTTCGAAGCCGTCGCCTTCGCCGCGATCACGCTCACCGCGCTTCTGCTCGCCGCCGCCAACATCCACCTCCGCCGCCGCCGCCTCTACGAACGTATGCAGATGCAGGAAAGCGCCAAGGTCGAGCTCGAGCGGCGAGTCGCCGAACGTACCGACGAGCTGGTCCGTGCCCAATCGGAGCTGGTGCAGGCGAGCAAGCTCGCGGCGCTCGGGCAGATGTCGGCAGGCCTTAGCCACGAGCTCAACCAGCCCCTGGCCGCGATCCGCTCCTATTCCGACAACGCCCGCGTGTTTCTCGAACGTGGCCGCAACGATATCGTCGTCTCCAACCTCTCGGCGATCGGCGAGTTGACACAACGCATGGCGCGCATCATTCGCCACCTGCGCACCTACGCGCGCAAGGAACCGACGACAATGGGACCGACCCTGGTTGCAAAATCGATAGACGAGGCAGTCGGCCTGCTCCAGCGGCGGTTCGATGACGGTGGCATCGTCCTGTCTGTCGACCTGCCGTCGCGCGGTCTGACCGTGATCGGCGGCGAGGTGCGATTGCAGCAGGTCTTCGTCAACCTCATCAGTAATGCCATCGATGCCATGCGCGATAGTCAGCGTCGCGAGATCGCGATCGTCGGGCGCGAAACCAACGGGCGCGTCATCGTATCGGTGACCGACAGCGGGCCCGGCATCGCGCCCGAGCACCTCGCCAGCGTGTTCGATCCCTTCTTCACGACCAAGGACGTCGGCGCGGGTCTGGGCCTTGGCCTCTCCATCACCTACGGTATCGTCAAGCAGTTCGGTGGATCGATCAACGCGCGCAATGCAGATGGGGGTGGTGCACGCTTCGAGATCGAGCTGACCTCGGCCCGCACCGCGCTCGAGAACGCAGCATGAGCCGCGACGTCATCCTCATCGACGACGAGCCCCACCTCAGGAACGCCACCGCTCAGGGACTCGACCTCGCCGGATTCGCGGTGCGCGATTTTGCCGATGGCGAGCAGGCCCTCCACGGCCTGTCACGCGCATTTGCGGGCGTCATCATCTCCGACATCAAGATGCCGCGCATCTCGGGTCTCGAACTGATGGGCCGTGTCCTCGCGATCGACCCCGAGATCCCCGTGATCCTGGTCACCGGGCATGGCGACATCCCGATGGCTGTGTCCGCCATCCGCGCCGGCGCCTACGACTTCATCGAGAAGCCATTTGCCACCGAGATGCTCGCCGACGCGGCTGCACGCGCCATCGAAAAGCGTCGCCTCGTGCTCGAGAACCGCGCGCTCAAGGCGGCGCTCTCCAATTGCAGCGGACTAGAGCAGGTCATCGTCGGGCGCACGCCCGCGATCCAGAGGCTGAGAAGCCAGATCACCGCGTTCGCGACGACCGACGCCGACGTGCTCGTTTCCGGCGAAACGGGTTCGGGTAAAGAGGTCGTCGCGCGAAGCCTGCACGAGTACGGCCCGCGCGCGAAGGGACGTTTCGTCCCGATCAACTGCGGCGCGCTGCCGGAAACCGTGATCGAGAGCGAGCTCTTCGGCCATGAGCCGGGAGCGTTCACCGGCGCCGCAAAGCCGCGCGTCGGAAAACTCGAATACGCGAGCGGCGGCACCGTCTTCCTCGACGAGATCGAGAGCATGCCGCTCGAACTGCAGATCAAGCTGCTTCGCGTGCTGCAAGACCGCCGTATCGTCCGGCTCGGCGCCAACGAGGAGCGCGAGATCGACGTCCGCGTGATTGCCGCGACTAAGGAAGACCTGAAGAGCGCAGCGCAACGCGGCACGTTCCGCGGCGATCTCTATTACCGCCTCAACGTACTCACACTTTCGATACCGCCCCTGCGCGATCGCCGCGACGACATCCCTCTCCTGTTCCAGAGCTTCGTCGATACCGCGGCAAGCCGCTTCAAGAACGATCCGCCGGCAGTCGACGGCGCGGTGGTCGCGCATTTGCTCGCGCACGACTGGCCGGGCAACGTGCGCGAGCTGCAGAACACGGCACTGCGCTTCGCACTCGGCCTTGGTCTCGAGATCGACGGTCGGGCAATTCCCGTCGCCCCGCACAAGCCGGGCGAGCCAGCCTCCCTCGCCGACCAGCTCGCGCGTTACGAACGCCAGATCATCTCAGAGACGCTCGACAGGACGCGACACAGCCTCAAAGCCACTTACGAGACGCTGGGGATTGCGCGGAAGACTCTGTACGACAAGATGCGCCGCTACGGCCTCGGCCGCCCACCTGCCGACGACGAGGATGCTTGAAAGACAGTCGCGTAACGAAACGTGCGCGCTTATTCTGTCGCACGCGAATATTGCGCCGCACCATAACGTTGCAGCATCGAAACTGGGTGTGTAACACGCCACACACGCTTTTGCGTGATGGGTAACGCGCCACCCACGGCATACGGCACAGGCACCGCCGCGGTCGCTAATCCGGCTGGAATTATCAAGCTGGCTCAGTCCTTTGAAATTTTGATTTCGCGCGTCACGCCCCGCCAATCCGTTGGCATGCGGGTTGCTGTTAACGTATCGTCAACCGTCGGCGCGGGGGTCAGCGCTTTCGCGTGAGGCGGACAAATTTTTGGAGGAAACGTGATGCGCAAGTTCTCAGTAGCCGCGGTCGCCATCGTGGCGGCGTTCGGTTTGGCCGCAGGCTCAGCGAACGCCCAGGATCCGATCGTCATCAAATTCAGCCACGTCGTCGCGCCACAGACGCCGAAGGGCAAAGGCGCGGAGAAGTTCAAGGAGCTCGCCGAGAAATATACGGCGGGCAAAGTGAAGATCGAGATCTACCCGAACTCGCAGCTCTACAAGGACAAGGAAGAGGTCGAGGCCTTGCAGCTCGGCGCGGTCCAGATGCTCGCGCCCTCACTCGCCAAGTTCGGACCGCTGGGAGCCAAAGAGTTCGAGGCGTTCGACCTGCCCTTCATCTTCGAGGATCGCGTGGCGCTCCGGAAGGTCACCGAGGGCGAGATCGGAAAGCAGCTTCTCAAGAAGCTTGAGGGCAAGGGCATTCTAGGCCTCGCCTTCTGGGACAACGGCTTCAAGATCATGAGCGCCAACAAGCCGCTCAAGTCGCCGGACGACTTCCTCGGGCTCAAGATGCGAATCCAGTCGTCGAAGGTGCTCGAGGCACAGATGAAGTCGCTCGGTGCGCTGCCGCAAGTGATGGCGTTCTCCGAGGTCTATCAGGGGCTGCAGACGGGCGTCGTCGACGGCACCGAGAACCCTCCGTCGAACATGTACACGCAGAAGATGCACGAGGTGCAGAAGCACGCGACCGTGTCGCGCCACGGCTATCTCGGCTACGCGGTCATCGTGAACAAGCAATTCTGGGAAGGCCTGCCGGCTGATGTCCGCACCTCGCTCGACAAGGCGATGGCCGAGGCGACTGAGTTCGCGAACGACATCGCCCAGAAGGAAAACGACGACGCGCTGGCCGCGATGAAAGCCTCCGGCAAGACCGAGTTCTACGATCTCACTGCGGACGAGAAGAAGGCCTGGAAGGCCAAGCTTATGGTCGTCCATAACGAAGTTGCCGGCCGCGTCGGCAAAGAGCTGATCGAGTCGATCTACAAGGCCACGGGCGCGAAGTAAGCGACCCGAATCCTGGCGGCGGCCCGCTCTGCCCGAGCCGGCCGCCGCCCAATCAAATTCAAATCAAGTTCGATCCCCCACGCGCTGACGCCTTCGGTGTTGCGTCATCCCGCACGCGCTTTCCAAGGAGGAAACGCCAATGCTTATGCGGCTACTCGACCGACTCGAGGAACTTATCATCGGCACGCTGATCGGAGCGGCAACGCTGCTGATCTTCGCGGCCGTCGTGCAGCGCTACGGCATGAGCAACGCCGCGGCACTCATCGGCTGGGCCAAGGGCCATGGCATGGACTGGCTCGCCGCCGCAGCACGCGGAGTCTTCAATTTCCTCAATTCGTTTAACATGACCTGGGCGCAGGAACTCTGTATCTACATGTTCGTGTGGATGGCGAAGTTCGGCGCAGCCTACGGCGTACGCACCGGCATCCACGTCGGTGTCGACGTCGCGCTCAACACTCTCAATCCCCGCTCCAAGCATTTCGTCGTTCTGTTCGGGCTATTCGCGGGCGCGCTGTTCACATTCATCGTCGGCTCACTCGGCGCCCGGTTCGTCTATCACATCGCGATGACGGAGCAGACGTCGGCTGATCTCGAACTCCCTATGTGGATCGTATATCTCGCGGTCCCTCTTGGCTCATATCTGATGTGCTTCCGCTTCCTGCAGGTTGCCTGGAGCTTTGCCCGCACGGGTGAGCTGCCCCACCATGACCACGGACACGTCGAGGGTCTCGAAGACGATGCTCCGACCGTGCCCGGCATCTCCGGTCTCGACACCCACACGCAGGGAGCCGCCAGATGACAAGCTCAGTCCAATCCATTGAGAATGGGCCTGGCGATGCGCGGTCCGGCGGGTCGCTCAAACAGGCGTTCATCTACATCGGCTTCCCGTTGGCCGTGTTCGCGATCTGCCTCATGGGCAAGCTCGGCATCATCCCGATCGGTGGCGGTCTGCGCGTCGCACTGATCTTTATTCTTCTCGTGGCATTGATGCTGACCGGCATGCCGGTCTCCATCGCCCTTGGCCTTACCGTCCTCACGTTCCTGTTCACGTTGACCAACGTGCCAATGGACTCGGTGGCCCTGAAGCTGTTCACCGGCATCGAGAAGTTCGAGATCATGGCGATCCCGTTCTTCATCCTCGCCGGCAACTTCCTCACTCACGGCGGTGTCGCACGACGCATGATCAACTTCGCCACGACCATGGTCGGCCATTGGCATGGCGGACTCGGCCTGGCCGGCGTCATTGCTTGTGCGCTTTTCGCGGCCGTTTCTGGATCGTCACCTGCAACCGTGGTTGCGATTGGCTCGATCATCCTGCCTGCCATGGTTCGCCAAGGCTTTCCGAAGCAGTTCGGTGCCGGCGTCATCACCACCTCCGGAGCGCTCGGCATTCTGATCCCTCCATCGATCGTCATGGTGATGTACTCGGTGGCGACGAGCGGCATGATCGTAGAAGGACCCAGCGGCGAGAAAGTCGCCGCCGCGTCCGTCGGCACACTCTTCATGGCCGGCGTCATCCCGGGTTTGATGCTGGCAAGCCTGCTTGGCTTGACCACCTGGTATCGCGCGAAGAAGGGTAATTACCCGCGCCTGGAAAAGGCGACGTGGGCGCAAACCTGGACCGCGTTCTCCAAGAGCTTCTGGGGCCTAGCACTGATCGCCATCGTCATGGGCGGAATCTACGCCGGCATATTCACGCCGACGGAAGCAGCCGCCATGAGTGCCGTATACGCCTTCGTCGTAGCAGTCTTCATCTACAAGGACATGAAGCTCTCGGACGTGCCGCGCGTGCTTCTGTCGTCGGCCAGCATGAGCGCCATGCTGCTCTACATTATCACCAACGCGGTACTGTTCTCGTTCCTCATGACCCACGAAAACATTCCGCAACAGATGGCGGCGTGGATCACCGGAACCGGTCTCAACTGGATCGCCTTCCTGCTGTTCGTCAATATTCTGCTGCTGCTGGCCGGAAACGTCATGGAGCCGTCCTCGATCGTGCTCATCATGGCGCCGATCCTATTCCCCGTGGCGGTGAAGCTTGGCATCGATCCGGTCCACTTCGGCATTCTCATCGTCGTCAATATGGAGGTGGGCCTCTGCCATCCGCCCGTAGGCCTCAACCTCTACGTCGCATCTGGAATAACCAAAATGGGCATCACCGAACTGACGGTCGCGGTATGGCCGTGGCTGCTCACGATGCTCGGCTTCCTCATGGTTGTGACCTACGTACCCGAAATCTCGCTCTGGCTGCCTCGCATGCTCGGCATGCTGTAGCCCTCTGACACCGCCGAATAGCAGGAGGGGTAATCTCCCCTCCTGCTCCTCCCGAAGTTTCCCCCCGGAACACGAGGCCAAGACATGTCCCAGGAGCCTTACGACTCCCAAGATGCTCGCCCCGAGGACGAGCGCAAAGAGTGGGTTGACGCGATCAACTCGGTCATCGCGTTCGAGGGTACCGGCGTCGCCGACGATATCCTGAGTGAAGTGGTAGCCACGGCTCGTCGCTCCGGCGCCAAGCTTCCGTTCGCCGCGAATACAGCCTACATCAACACCATCCCGCCCGACCTCCAGCCCGCCTACCCCGGCGACCGCGAGCTCGAGAACAAGGTGCGCGCCGCGATCCGCTGGAACGCGGCGGCGATCGTGGTCAAGGCCAACAAAGAGAGCAGCGAGCTTGGCGGCCACATCGCTTCGTTCCAGTCCGCCGCGACGCTCTACGCCACCGGCTTCACGCACTTCTGGAACGCGCCACACGAGGGCCACGGCGGCGATCTCATCTTCGTGCAGGGCCACTCAGCTCCCGGCATCTACGCGCGCGCCTTCATCGAGGGACGCTTGACGGAGGAGCAGCTCAAGAGCTTCCGCCAGGAGGTGGACGGCAAGGGCATCTCGTCCTACCCGCATCCGTGGCTGATGCCAGACTTCTGGCAGTTCCCGACCGTCTCGATGGGCCTCGGCCCGCTGATGGGCATCTACCTCGCGCGATTCCTCAAGTACCTCCACGGTCGCGGCATCGCCGATACCTCGAACCGTCACGTCTGGGTGTTCTGCGGCGATGGTGAAATGGACGAGCCTGAGAGCCTCGGCGCCATCGGCCTCGCCGGCCGCGAGAAGCTCGACAACCTCATCTTCGTCATCAACTGCAACCTGCAGCGCCTCGACGGCCCCGTGCGTGGCAACAGCAAGATCATCCAAGAGCTCGAGGGTGACTTCCGCGGCGCCGGCTGGAACGTTCTCAAGGTGGTCTGGGGCTCGACCTGGGACGAGCTGATCGCCAAGGACACCAGCGGCAAGCTGCGCCAGCTCATGGAAGAGTGCGTCGACGGCGACTACCAGGATTTCAAGTCGAAGGACGGAGCCTACATCCGCAAGAATTTCTTCGGCCGTTACCCAGAGACCGCGGCGATGGTCGCGAACTGGTCGGACGAGCAGATCTGGTCGCTGACGCGCGGCGGCCACGACGCCCTGAAGGTCTATGCCGCCTACAAGGCCGCGCAGGATCATCTAGGCCAGCCGTCCGTCATTCTCGCCAAGACCGTCAAGGGCTACGGCATGGGCAAGGCTGGCGAAGCGCAGATGATCACGCACCAGCAGAAGAAGATGGGCTACGATTCGCTCATCTCGTTCCGCGACCGCTTCTCAATTCCGCTATCCGACGAGCAGGTGAAGAATGTCGACTTCATCAAGCTGCCGGAGGATTCTCCCGAGATGAAGTATCTGCGCGAGCGCCGCAAAGCGCTCGGCGGATACTTGCCCCAGCGCCGGCAGAAGAGTTCCGAAACGCTCGTCGTGCCGCCGCTCGAAACGTTCAAGGGGCAGCTCGAGGCTTCCGGCGAGGGCCGCGAGATTTCGACCACGATGGCCTTCGTGCGCGTGCTCAACACCCTCCTGCGTGACAAGAGCCTCGGCAGCCGCATCGTCCCGATCGTTCCCGACGAGAGCCGCACGTTCGGCATGGAGGGCATGTTCCGCCAGTACGGAATCTTCAGCCAGGTGGGCCAGCTCTACCGCCCGCAGGATGCCGATCAGCTCATGTACTACAAGGAAGACAAGAGCGGGCAGATGCTGCAGGAGGGCATCAACGAGGCCGGCGCGATGTCGTCCTGGATCGCCGCCGCGACCAGCTATTCGCACTCGGACCGCGTGATGATCCCGTTCTACATCTACTACTCGATGTTCGGCTTCCAGCGGATCGGTGATCTCGCCTGGGCCGCGGGTGACAGCCGCGCGCGCGGCTTCCTGGTCGGCGGCACTTCCGGCCGCACAACGCTCAATGGCGAGGGCCTCCAGCACGAGGACGGGCACAGCCACATCATCTCGGCGACGATTCCGAACTGCATCTCCTACGACCCGAGCTTTGCCTATGAAGTCGCGGTGATCGTCCACGACGGCCTGCGCCGCATGGTCGAGCAACAGGAGGACGTCTTCTATTACCTGACCGTCCTCAACGAGAACTACGAGCACCCCGCGATGCCCGCCGGCGCGGAGGAAGGCATCATCAAGGGCATGTATCTGCTGCGCGCGGCGGGCAAGTCGAAGAAGGGCCACAAGGTGCAGCTCATGGGCTCCGGCGCGATCCTGCGCGAGGTGCTCGCCGGCGCCGACCTGCTGGAGAAGGATTTCGGCATCCCGTGTGACGTCTGGAGCGTGACGAGCTTCACCGAGCTCGCCCGCGACGCCGCCGCAGTCGAGCGCTGGAACATGCTTCACCCCGAGGAGACGCCGCGCGTCTCCTACGTCACCGCCAAGCTCGCCGAACGTGGCGACGGTCCCGTGGTGGCCTCGACCGACTACATGAAGCAGTTCGCCGAGCAGATCCGGCCGTTCGTCCCCGCGCGCTACCGCGTGCTCGGCACCGATGGCTTCGGCCGTTCGGACTACCGGCGCAAACTGCGCGAGCACTTCGAGGTGGATCGACACTTCGTCGCCATCGCTGCGCTGAAATCTCTTGCCGAGGAGAACAAGGTTCCGTCCGCGAAAGTGGCGGAGGCGATCCGCAAGTACGGCATCGATCCCGGCAAGCCGAACCCCGCAACAGCGTGAGCCGCGCCAACCCGCAAGCGCAAGCCAGCACGCCACCGTCCGAACAGCCACTTCCCCCTGAGGACCGACACATGCCCCTCATCGACGTCAAGGTTCCCGACATCGGCGACTTCAAGAACGTCCCCGTCATCGAAATTCTCGTGAAGCCGGGCGACACCGTGAAAGCGGATGCGCCGCTCGTCACGCTCGAGAGCGACAAGGCGACCATGGAGGTGCCCTCGCCGAGCGCGGGCCGTGTCGCCGAGGTGCTGGTGAAGCTCGGCGACAAAGTCTCCGAAGGCGTGGCGATCATACGCCTCGAGGATGCGTCGTCGGGCGCGGCCGCCGCCCCCGCCGCAGCGGCTCCGGCGCAAGCTCCCGCGAGCGAGCCCGCACAGCCGCAGAAGGTCAAGCCGCCGTCCGACGACGTCGACGTGAAACCGACAGGTCAGCGCTCGATCCCCGCGCCGATCGACTTCGGCAATGTCCACGCGAGCCCGACGGTGCGCCGCCTCGCGCGCGATCTGGACATCGACCTCACCAAGATCACGGGCACGGGCGAGAAGGGCCGCATCACCCGCGAGGACGTGAAGCGCGCCATCGGCGGCAACGCGGGAGCGGCCGTCTCCGGCGGCGCCGGTATTCCCGAGATCCCGGCACAGGACTTCTCGAAGTTCGGCCCTATCGAGGAAAAGCCGCTGTCGCGCCTGAAGAAGCTGTCGGGCCCGCACCTGCATCGCGCCTGGCTCAACATTCCCCACGTCACGCACACCGACGAGGCCGACGTCACCGAGCTGGAGGACTATCGCAAGAGCCTCGACAAGGCGGCGAAGGAGAAGGGCTACCGCGTCACGCTGCTGTCGTTCCTTATGAAAGCGTCCGTCGCGTGCCTGAAGGAGTTCCCGCAGTTCAACGCTTCGCTCAGTCCGTCGAAGGATGCGCTGATCTACAAGAAGTACTGGAACATCGGCGTCGCCGTCGACACGCCCGACGGGCTCGTCGTTCCGGTCATCAAGGATGTCAACGCCAAGGGTATCATCGAGCTTTCCAAGGAGCTCGGTGAAGTTTCCGCGAAAATGCGCGACGGCAAGATCACCCCGGCCGACATTTCCGGCGCCACGTTCTCCATCTCCAGCCTCGGCGGCATCGGCGGCACCAACTTCACGCCGATCGTCAATGCTCCCGAAGTGGCGATCCTCGGTGTCGTCAAGTCGAGCATGAAGCCGGTCTGGAACGGCAAGGAGTTCGTGCCGAAGCTGATGCTGCCGCTGTGCGTCTCCTACGATCACCGCATCATCGACGGCGCGCTCGCCGCCCGCTTCACGCGGCGCCTCGCCGAAATTCTGGGCGACGTGCGCCAGCTCGTCCTGTGACGATATTCGAGCCTCTCCCGTTCGGGAGGGGAAACGGGGCGAGGCCAACTCTCCCTGCTTTTTGAGGTTCCGCGGCCCCCTGTCCGGCAACCGGCCAGCTTCTCCACATCGGGGAACGCCGGCCTAGCCAGCGAACGGGTGGCGCCCAATTCGGCGATGCAATCGAGGCCCGACATGGCAACGAACGAGATCAAGGTTCCCGACATCGGCGACTTCAAGAACGTGCCGGTGATCGAGGTGCTGGTAAAGCCCGGTGACGTGATCGCAGCGGAGCAGCCGCTCGTCACACTCGAGAGTGACAAGGCGACGATGGAGGTTCCCTCTTCCGCCGCCGGCAAGGTTGTCGATGTGCGGGTCAAGATCGGCGATAAGGTGAGCCAGGGTAGCGTGATCCTCACGCTAGAGGCGACGAGTGCACAGTCGGCCGCAAGCGCTCCGGCCGCCGCTCCGGCGCCCGCCGCACCGAGTGCACCGGCCCCCAAGGCCGCGACGCATGCGGGCGGCGCCGACATCACCTGCCAGATGCTCGTGCTCGGCGCTGGTCCCGGTGGCTACTCCGCCGCGTTCCGCGCGGCCGATCTCGGCCTCACTACCGTTCTCGTCGAGCGCTGGAGCGTACTCGGCGGCGTCTGCCTCAACGTCGGCTGCATTCCGTCGAAAGCGCTGCTGCACACGGCAGCGATCATGGACGAGGTCGCGGCGCTGGCGAAGCACGGCATCAGCTACGGCGCGCCCTCGGTCGACATCGCCGCGCTACGCAAGCACAAGGAAAAGGTTGTCGGCAAGCTGACCACCGGCCTCGCCGGAATGGCGAAAGCACGCAAAGTACAGGTCGTCACCGGCACCGGCCGCTTCCTCGACCCGCACCATGTCGAGGTGACCCTTTCAGACGGCTCGGGCAAGAAGACCGTGCGGTTCGAGAAGGCGATCATCGCTGCGGGCTCGGAGGCGGTCAGCCTGCCGTTCGTACCTGTGGACCCGCGTATCGTCGATTCGACCGGCGCGCTCGAACTGCGCTCGATACCGAAGCGCATGCTCGTCATCGGTGGCGGCATCATCGGCCTGGAGATGGCGACGGTGTACTCGACGCTCGGTGCGCGCATCGACGTGGTCGAGATGCTGGACGGGTTGATGCCAGGCGCCGACCGCGATCTCGTGAAGGTCTGGGAGAAGGTCAACCAGCCGCGCTTCGATCATGTCATGCTGAAGACCAAGACGGTCGCGGTCGCGGCGAAAGCCGACGGCATTCACGTCACCTTCGAAGGCGAGAAGGCACCGGACAAGCCGCAGGTCTACGACATGGTGCTCGTCGCGGTCGGCCGCTCGCCCAACGGCAAGGTCATCGACGCGGACAAAGCGGGAGTCGCCGTCACTGATCGCGGCTTCATCAATGTCGACAAGCAGCAGCGCACGAATGTCCCCCACATCTTCGCCATCGGCGACATCGTCGGCCAGCCCATGCTGGCACACAAGGCGGTGCACGAGGGGCATGTGGCCGCCGAGGTCGCAGCCGGGCAGAAGAGCGTGTTCGACGCGCGCCAGATCCCGTCCGTCGCCTACACCGATCCCGAGATCGCGTGGGCGGGCATGACGGAAACGGAAGCCAAGGCCAAGGGCATCGCGATCGACAAAGCAGTGTTCCCGTGGGCCGCATCCGGCCGCGCCATCGCCAACGGCCGCGACGAGGGCTTCACCAAGCTGATCTTCGACAAGAGCACGCACCGTTGCATCGGCGGCGGCATCGTCGGCACGCACGCCGGCGACCTGATCGGTGAGGTCTGCCTCGCCGTCGAGATGGGGGCGGATGCCATCGACATCGGCAAGACCATCCACCCGCATCCGACGCTCGGCGAATCGATCGGCATGGCGGCCGAGGTCGCGCATGGAAGCTGCACCGATCTGCCGCCGCAGAAGAAGAAATAGGGACGGCGCCAGGAGGAGCGGGACATGGCGACGACGGTTAACACGGTTCGCGCGATCATCGGCCAGCACGGCACGACCGCCACCGCTATCCGAATAGGTGCAAACGTGGAACGGGGCCGAGCCAGAACCAGAGCCTTCCATTCTCGATGAAACATGCCGGCTCGGCTTCGGACCTTCCGCTGCGCAGATCGAGGCACTCTCGTCGTGCATCGGGCATCAGAGCCGGAGCCGGATTCAACTGAAACACATCCAACGACGCACATGATCGCGTGCCCCTTGCGTGCGGCACCCAACCCGAGGCGACCAAGATGGAAGAGAAGCTGCGCCAGGCTGCGCTCGAGTATCACCGGCTGCCGACGCCCGGTAAGATCTCCGTGCAGCCGACCAAAGGGCTGACCAATCAGCTCGATCTGTCACTCGCCTACTCGCCGGGCGTCGCCTACGCCTGCACCGCGATCCAGCAGGATCCCGCCGAGGCGGCGACGCTGACATCGCGCTCCAACCTCGTCGGCGTCATCACCAACGGCACGGCAGTGCTTGGTCTCGGCAACATCGGGCCACTCGCCGGCAAGCCGGTGATGGAGGGCAAGGGCTGTCTGTTCAAGAAGTTCGCAGGCATCGACGTGTTCGACATCGAGGTCGCCGAGAACGATCCCGATAAGCTGGTCGAGATCGTCGCTGCGCTCGAGCCGACCTTCGGCGGCATCAACCTCGAGGATATCAAGGCGCCGGAGTGCTTCATCGTCGAGCGCAAGTTGCGCGAGCGCATGAACATCCCCGTGTTCCACGACGACCAGCACGGCACCGCCATCATCGTCGCGGCTGCGGTTCGCAACGCGCTGGAACTCGTCGGCAAGGACATCGGCAAGGTGAAGCTGGCCGGCAGTGGCGCGGGCGCAGCCGCGCTCGCCTGCCTCGACATGCTCGTCGCCCTCGGCCTGAAGCGCGAGAACATCACCATCAGCGACATAGCCGGCGTCGTCTACGAAGGACGCACGGAGCTGATGGACGAATACAAGGCGCGCTTCGCGCAGCCGACGCCGAAACGCACGCTCGCCGAGATCCTCGAAGGCGCCGACATCTTCCTCGGCCTCTCCGCGGGCGGCATTCTGAAACCCGAAATGCTGGCGACGATGGCGCAGCAGCCGATCATCATGGCGCTCGCAAATCCTGAACCCGAGATCCGCCCCGAACTTGCGCGCGTTGTCCGCCCGGACGCGCTCATCTGCACCGGCCGGTCCGACTATCCCAATCAGGTCAACAACGTCCTCTGCTTCCCGTTCATCTTCCGCGGCGCGCTCGACGTGGGCGCCTCGGGCATTACCGAAGCGATGAAGGTGGCCGCGGTCGAAGCCATCGCCGGGCTCGCCCGTGCCGAAATGTCGGACGTCGTGGCGACGGCCTATGGCGCGGAGCAGCAGAGCTTCGGCCCCGACTACCTGATTCCGACGCCGTTCGATCCCCGCCTCATCGAGCGCATCGCACCTGCAGTCGCCAAAGCGGCAATGGAAAGCGGCGTTGCGACACGACCGATCGACGATATCGAAGCCTACCGGCAGCGCCTCGCGCGCTTCGTCTATCGCTCGGGGCCGGCGATGAAGCCCGTGCTCGACGCCGCGAAGCGTCACAAGAAGCGCGTCATGTTCGCCGAGGGCGAGGACGAGCGTGTGCTGCGCGCGGCGCAGCTTCTCGTCGACGAGAAGCTTGCCTTCCCGGTACTGGTCGGGCGCGATCACGTCATCAACACGCGCATCAAGTCACTCGGGCTGAGGCTGAAGCCCGGCGAAGACATCGAGATCGTTCACGGCCAATCGAGCCATCAGCATCAGGATGTCGAGCGCGAATACTACCAGATGATGAAGCGCGCCGGCGTCAGCATGGCCATGGCTCGTGAGGAGATGCGTTCGCGTCAGACGCTCATCGCCGCGATGTATCTGCGCCGAGGCTACGTCGATGCCATGTTGTGCGGCATGCGCGGCACCTTCGACGAGCACCTCGCCTACGTATCGCGCGCCATCGGCCCGCGCCCCGGCGTCACCACGCTCGCGGCGATGAACATGCTGATGCTGCCCGACCGGCAGCTCTTCATCTGCGACACCTACGTGAACCGCTACCCGTCCGCGAGCCAGATCGTCGAGATCACGCTGCTCGCGGCCGAGGAGGTGCGCCGCTTCGGCATCGTGCCGAGCGTGGCGCTGCTTTCTCATTCAAGCTTCGGCAGCTCCGACGCCTTCGAGGCGAAGACCATGCGCGAGGCGCTTGCCGGCATCATCGCCGCGGCCCCAGAGCTCGAGATCGACGGCGAGATGCGCGGTGACGCGGCGCTCAACCATTCCGCCCTCGAATCGGTCTTCCCCGGATCGCGCCTGACGCGGGAGGCGAACCTGCTCATCATGCCGAGCGTCGATGCCGCCAACATCGCCTACAATTTGCTGAAGGTTGCGGCTTCGAACAACATCACGGTCGGGCCGATGCTGATCGGCACGGCGAAGCCGGCGCACATCCTGGAACCGACGGCGAGCGTTCGCCGGATCGTCAACATGGCGGCGCTGGCCGCGGTCGAGGCCGATGCCCGCTCGTCGTAGGACGTGATCCAGGCTTTCGACCAGAGCGCGGTGCGGCCTCAACGGCTAAGACCCGTCGCCCTGCCGCGCCGTGCTCGGCTCAGTTCGCCCCCCAGGTCTTGCTGAAGATCTCGGCGGCATCCGGCTGTCGAGCCGGGCGTGGTGCGCGCGGACGCGGCACCGCGGCGGGAGGCGGCGCGACGAGATCACGGTTGCCTGGAGCCTCGGGGGGAGTCGCGGCGCCGGATGCCTGCCCCTGTGCATCGGGCTGGCCGGCGTCGGCCGCTTTGGTTTGATCGGCCGGTTGCGCCGCGGGTGCAACCGGCGATCCTGGGGCTCCAACAGCGCCGTGGGAGGCTTGTGGTTCGGCCGGGGCCGGAGCCTGTGAAGCTGGTGGCGAAGCACCCGTTGCGCCAGGCAACGGCGCCTGCTGGCGCAACAACAAGTCCTGCTTCCGGCGACGCTCCGCCTCGATCAGGCGTTGGCGCTCCGCTTCCAGAGCCTGCTGGCGCTCCCGCTCCGCCTTCGCTCGCTCCTCGTCGAGACGGCGCAAGCGCTCGAGCTCTTCCACCTCGCGCTCCATCCGCCTTACGGTCAGCTCGCGCTCGAAGTTGCCGAGCGCCAGGCGGGGCTCGATGGTCGCTACTGCCGCGAGCGGACCGGTGTAGAACACGCCGAGCTGCGGCCAGTCCGGCCGGCCCGGTGCATCGCCCGCGGCGGTGATGCGCCATTCCGTCTCGGCGTCGAGCGTGGCGAGATCGACAGTCACCAATGTTTCGACGCGACCGCCGGGCGCCGTTACCGCGAAACGCTCGAGCTTCAGCGCACCATCATCCAGGGCAATCGCGATCTGGCGTGGCCCGATGCCGAGCTTGCCCTTGCGCAGCCGCTCGCTCAGCACCGCGAGCAGCGAGGCCTCGTTGATTGTGAACCCGCGTGTGAAGGCCGTCTCGGCAGTCGATCGCACCGCGTCTGGACTGAACCCTGCAATCTCCGCCGGCCCGAGCGTCACGGTTCCCGAACCTTCGAGGCTCCTGACGAGTGCGCTGGCGCTGAGCGCCTGCCCCGAGAACGACAGCGATGCCGTCGCCACTCCCTCGGCCGCCCCCGCGCCAACGTTCTGGGCGATCTGCGCGAGCGCGACGCCATTGGCGGCGATCTTGCCCGACGCGCGCACGCCGGCCGCCGCCTTGTCGAGCGTCAATTCTCCGACGACCGCGCCGCCGAGCCCGTGCGCCTCCTCGAGCTTGGCAACGATGCGGCCTGGCGCGAAGCCCATGGACATCCGTGCTTCTGTAAGGGTCAGGCCGGAGGCGAGCGCCAACCGCGCAAACTTCACATTGACGCCGCCTTCGAGCCTCTGAAACGCATCGGCGGCAAACGGGCGTTCCGACCAGACGACCCGCGCCACCTTGTCCATGCCAGCGCGATCGCCTGCCGCCGCCGATGCGGGCAGCGGAACGGGAACCCCGCCGGAAAGACTGGCGAGCATGCCGGGTATCGTCGCGCGATCGACAGCAATCTCGCCCGCGAGCCGCGTGCGCCCCTGCTCGGCGCGGGCCACACGCAGCATGCCGTCGATACGAGCGCCGGCGATGGTGAGGCCGCTCGGCGTCAGCTTGAGCGTACCGTCCCTCTCCGAAGCGAGGCCGAGCGTGCCGGTGAGTGCTTGGTCGAGCCCGTTACCGCTACCCGACAAGCCTGTGATGGCGAGTACGTCACCGAGCCGGTCGGCAGCGACTTCGAGGGTGCCGGTGAGATCGGGCGCACCGCTGGCGTCGAGGCGCGCTGTGCCGTTGTAGGCGAGGCTCAATCCAGAGCCGGTGATGGCGGAATCAACGATCATGCCGCTCGCCGGTACGCCGACCGCCTTGAGCGCGGCGTTGGCACGCAACGGCGCCGCGCGTGATCCGCTGCCGGACGCCGGTAGCGAGCGCCCGGTGAGCAGAGCGAGCAGGTCGTCGACCGGCGCATCGCTCGCGGCGATGGTGATCTCTGCCGGTGCCTCATGCCAGCTGGGATCGCTCGTGTCGACCGCTCCACCTCGTTTGCTCCGCGCAAAACGCGGCACGCGATCTAGGCCGACTCCGAGCGTCACCCGACCACCGCCAAGAACACCGTCGATGCGCGCGTCGAGCGATCCGGCCGCGCGCTGACCGAGCTTAGCGGTGCCGGCAAAGCGCACAGGCGCGAGTGCGGCGATGCGGCGGGTGCGATCGCCCTGCTCCAACTCGAGCATATCGACGAGATCATTGAACGCCGACGCGCTCGCGGCGGATACATGCCCCGAAAGGTAGCCGGGGCCGCCGCCGTCGGCCGCGTCCGCCGAGGTGGCGAGACGACCCGAGACATCGACCGTCACCGTGTCGCCGTCGCGGAATGCGAGCCGCTCGAGCGACATCACACCGGTTCGCACAGCGAGATTGACCTCGACGTCCTCGAGCGTGCGATCCGGGCCGTGCAACTCGCCGGCACGTAGACGCACGCTGATGTCGCGATTGCCCGGCGCCGCTCCGGCAGACGTCTCTGTCTCGCGCCACGACGACAGGCGTTCGAGAAAACCCATCGCGCCGCTGCGGCTGAGGCCGCCGTTCCACAGCCAGGAACTCTCGATAGTATCTGCCTCAACGGCGACGGCGAGTGGCACCGCGCTCGTCAGAGGCAACGTCACCGAGCCCGTCATGGCATGGCCGGAAAGCTTGCCGCGCACGTCCGTGAAGCGGACGCTGTCACGCGAGATGGCGAGCCCGGCGTCGAGCGCGAACGTTCCCTCCGGCGCCATCGCACCCGTGGGCGAGCCCGCCGCAGCCCACTTCGCCAGCCGCTCGAGGCTCGGACCAGCGACCGTCACGCGGCCGTCGAGGTCCAGGTCGCCGGCACCCGCCACCAGCCGCCCGTCGAGACCAATGCGGGCACCTGCCGGCAACGCCGCGAGAAACCGCTCGATGACGACGGGACCATCCTTCTCGCGCGCGATCGCGACATCGAGACCACCGACCGCTTCACCGCCGAGAGATAACTGCTCGACACTGACAGAACCCTGCACGCCAGCGGCGGCAGGCAGCACGCCTGCCAGCCCTCGCGCCATCGTCGCCAGTGTGGCGACGGGCGAGGCTCGACCGCTCGACGGCGCCAGCCTGTCAAGATCGAGCCAGTGGGAGGCGATGTTGAAATCGAGCCGCGCCGGCTCCCCCCAACGCAATACTGCGCCTCCGGTGACGAGCTGCGGTTGCCCGACGTTTTCGATGCTGGCGACGAGTTCGCTTGCCTCGAGCCGCAAGGCGTCGATGGCCACACGCCCCTTCACGTCGAGCGTAACAGGTCCCTCTGCCTTCCGCGGCTTTGCCGCTGCGGGTTCGGCCGCCTTTTCCACGGAGGAAGCCGGAGCAGGGTTGCCACCCGCCGCTGGCGAACCCGCCGGCCCGTCGTGCGGTGCCTGATTGCCCTGTGTCTCAGTTGTACGCTGCGGCCCGGGTGCAACTTGGGGCGAAGCCGCGGCCGGCGACGCGACCGGCACTTCAACGCCCGCGACGACCGACGCTGCCGCTGGCAATTCCGGCAGCGGCACCTTCATAGCAAGGGCACCTTGCATACGTGCCTTGCCAGCGACATCGAGAATGCTGCCGTCGAGCTGTGCCGTAACGCCGTCGGCACCCTTGGTGCGCGCGCTCGCCTTGAACCTCAGCTCGCCATCGGCGGAAACCTTTCCGGCAGCGATGCGCAGCTCACGCGGTGCATCGTCCCACGTTGCCGTTCCGGTAAAACGAAACGGACCGTCGAGCGCCTCCGCCGCGAGTTCACCATCGACCGCGTCGAGGCGGGCGATCTCCCCTGCCGAGGCTCCGCGCAGGACGGCGCTGCCGCCCGAGATGTCGACGGAGTGCAGCGCCACGTTGTGGGGCACGAACGGCAGACGCGCGGTGCGCACCGAAAGGCTCGTCCAGTTACCGACGCCATCTCCATCGAGCGCCAGATTGACGACCGGTCGCTCGAGCGCCATGTGGCGGACCTCGACATCGCCGCGCAGCAGCGGCGGCACGGATAGCCAAACGGTAAAGGTTTCGGCGCGGAACAGCGGCTCGCCCGTACCGCCCGTGGCATCGGCGATGCGCAACTTCTCGAAGCGAAGATACGGTGACGGCAGAAGCCTCAGGTTGACGCTGCCGCCGACACGGACGTTGCGGCCGAGAATGCGGGAAGCCTCTTCCTCGAAGACGCCGCGGTAACCGTTCCAGTCGATGAACATCGGCACGGCGAACAGTGCCGCGAGCACCGCGGCCAGAACTGCGCCGATCCACATCACCACGCTGTTCAAGTGCCGCCTCTCCCGCACATTCGTCCGACACGGCCGCACGGCGACCGCCTAGTATCCAATGCGGCCCCTCAGTGGCCGCCTCACTCCGATGCAGCCGCCCAACGACCGCCTGGAGCGTCATTCGTCCGGGCGAAACCGCAGTCGGTTCCGACCGATCAACTGAGGGGGCTCCAGCATCTAGCTTCTACAGCATCCCTATATGAACGCTCGCCCCCTGCGGCGATCGCTTGCGGTCCATCGATGCTCCAGCCCCCCGATGCGGCGCATTGACTGCCCACCGCCGCCGATCAGGCTTTGCCGGGCAGCGGATTTCAAGGCTACTCTGCGCTTTCTCCGCCGGATTGGCGCTCTCACACGGGGGCTGGTGCACGGGCGCCACGTTCGACCGCACATTGCAATGCCGGAACAGGCCAACAGCACGAATAGCACTTGAGCTTGTGAATATCCGAACAGAACCTTTCACTCGGCGATCTGCGGCGCGAACAACCGAAGGGTCTACAGCCGTGAAACGCGCTCCGCCACGGAGCAACGCGGGCCTCACGCTTCTGACGCACAATATAGCGGAACGCCCGCATGAGGTTTTGCCATCCGCCCCGGACCAAACTTTGACACCCTGCCGAGGAATTCAAGTGTGAACTTGCAGCTCTGCGCACTCCGGCGGTCCGCTCGGCGACGGGACCGGAAACGCAACCCGACATTCGCGATCGGGAATGCCCACGCGAGAGCAGGTTGCCGGGCGCCGTCACGGTGGGCGCCATGAGCGCAAGCCCCGGCGAGGCGAACGGAAGCCCGGCGAACACACGCGCCATGACCAGGCCCTCGCGCTTGGGGGTCGCCATCCTCGGCGCGCGGCGCGCGATCGCACGCAACCTCGCCTCGACCTTTGGCGTCGTCAGCGAGCGCCTCGGCCACAATTTCCGGGAGTTTCTGGCAGAGCGGCAGCCACTAATCTGGGTGCTGGCGGCGTTCGTGGGCGTCGCGGTCGGCTATGCGGCCTTAGGCTTCCGCCTCGCCATCGGGATGTTCCAGCTTCCCTGGCTATGGACCGCGAGCGAGCGGGTGGTCTCGGCCGCTGCGCAGGTACCCTGGTGGAACGTGTTGCTTGCGCCCATGATTGGCGGACTGATCGTCGGCTTCCTACTCGAGCGTTTTGTCGGCGGACGGCGCGCACACGCCGTCGCGGATGTGATCGAGTCGCGGGCTCTACGGGATTGTCGGATAGACGTCCGCACCGGACTTTGGAGTGCGTTCCTCGCCGCGATGTCGCTCGGATCAGGTGCCAGCCTCGGACGCGAAGGGCCCGTGGTGCACCTCGGCGCGATGCTGGCATCTTCGATCGAAGACCGTTTCCGCCTGACACCGGCCAGTCGGCGGGCGCTCTTCGCGGCGGGCGTCGCGGCCGCCGTCTCCTCCTCGTTCAACGCACCCATCGCCGGCGTGCTCTTCGCTCACGAGGTGATCCTGGGCCACTACGCACTTCGAGCCCTCGTGCCGATCGTGATTGCCAGCGTCGCAGGCGGCATCGTCAGCCGCTTGCATTTCGGCAACTTTGCTGCGTTCGCGGTGCCCGAGTACCAGATCACCACTTACTGGGAATTCCCGGCTTTCGTGCTGCTCGGCGTGACGTGCGCCACCGTCGCCGTTCTGTTCCAGGTCGCCATCATGCTGAGCGAACGCGTCGTGTGGCGGTTCGATATGCCGCTGTGGCTGCGCACCGGCCTCGGCGGCCTCGCGGTCGGCGCGATTGCGCTCGTTTTCCCGGAGGTACTGGGCGTCGGTTACGAGACCACGGATCAGGCACTCTACCGCAACCTGCCGCTGTCGATGCTGCTGATGCTGATCGTCGCCAAGACGGCCGCGACCGCGATCTCGATGTCGGTCCGCTTCGCCGGAGGGGTCTTCTCGCCCTCGCTCTATCTCGGCGCGACGACCGGCGCCGCCTTCGGCATCATCGCCACTTCGACGTTTCCCGACGTCGGCGCAAGCCATGGCCTTTATGCAATCCTCGGCATGGGGGCGGTGGCCGCCTCCGTGCTCGGAGCACCGCTTTCCACGACGCTCATCTGCTTCGAGCTGACAGGCGGCTACTCGATGACCATCGCCCTACTCCTCACGGTCTCCATTTCCGTGGCGTTGAGCCAGGCCGTGCTGGGGCAGAGCTTCTTCCACTGGCAGCTCGGAAAGCGCGGATTATTCCTGCAGGAGGGTCCGCACAAAAGCATCATGCGGCGCCTCATGGTGTCCTCGTTCATGACCGCCGCGGCCGGCGACGAAGCTGGTGCCACGCGGCTCGATCCGGCGTCCGGCAGCCCTTGGCTATTGCCATCCGACACGCTCGAACGCGCGCTGCGGACTTTCGACACCACGGGCGAGTCCCGCATCGCCGTCGTATCCGACGCCGACACGACGGTCGTGATCGGCTATGCGGAACGCATCCAGGCGCTCAACGCGTTTAACCGCGCCCTGATCGACGCGACCGTCGAGGAGCACCGCTGAGACGCGGCACGGCGATCCAGTCGAACAAACCGGAAGGGAGTGGCGCTCGATGTTCGCAAAGGCACTGCTGTTCGCCGCCCTGGCCCTGGCACTCGGCGCAGGCACGACGGCGATGGTCAAGGCGACCGCCTATTCCGGATACGCACGATCGACAGGGATTGTCGTCGCCTTCCGCGGCGTGACGCCTCCGCCGGTTCAGAAGGGGCCTCAGCCAGAACCGAAGGTCGCAGCCGTCGTCGAGTTCACGGACGGCACGGGCAAGGCACATCGGTTCGTCGCCGGGTGGTCATGGCGTGCGCCCGCCCACGCTCTCGGCGACCGGGTGCCGGTGCTCTATCCGGCGAGCGACCCGGCGAGCGGCGTCATCGACAGCTTTCCCGAGAAATGGGGATTGCCCCTCGTCCTCGGCGGCGCCGCCACCCTATGCTTGGTGCTGGGAATGGCGATCGGCGGTCTGCGCGCGCGCTGAAGCGGCAAACTGTGCCCAGTGCCCCCGGGCGCCGCTCCTTCCTTTCCAACCGAAATGAGCAAAGAAAAAGGGGTGGCTTTCGCCACCCCCTCGGAGCCTCCGCCGGATCGAGGGCTCAGTTGGCCGCCGCCGAGCGACGCGCAACCTCCTCCTTGGAGACTTCGCCAGCGGCGACGAGGGCGTTCACGCAGCGCTTGGAAAGCTTGAGGCCGTTGGCACGCATGCACTGGCGGACGCCCGAGCCTTCGGGGCTGTGCTGCGAGCAGTAGGAGAAATAGTCGGTCATGCAGGCGAACTTGACGGAGTTGGAGATCGCCGCGGCGCCCGAGGTCTGGGCGGCGATGCCGGCGGTGAGGGTCAGGGCGGCAAGGGCGGCGCGGGCGAAGTTGGCGATCATGGCGGCGGCTCCGGGGCTGGACTGGGTTGCGGGTGAGAGGCGTGCACCTCGTGTCTGATGAGTTATTTCTACGCCCTGGCGCAGCCCCGGGCAGTTTCCTGGGTAACTCTCCGGACGATGGCCCTAAAAAATGCGCCGAACCGAGTTGGTCCCGATCACCGCCGCTTCCCTGTGGAGCCTGCCCGCCGCCCCCTTCCTGCCGGCTGGCAGGTGCTATAGTCGCTAACGATGGCCATGAATCGCAAACGTAGCGGGAACACAGACCCGGTCGGGCAACTGTTCGATGACCTGCCGTTCGACCTCCCGGAGGCTCCGGGGAAGGCGACGCAGGCCCGTGGCGACAAGGCGGCCTCGCGCCCTGGAGAGCGCAAAGGTTCGGCCGCGCCAACGGACATGCCCAAGGTGACGCCGGCAGACTGGCCGGGGGAAAAGCCAGCGGGCCCGCCCAAAGAGTTGTCCCGGCTGCCGCTTGCGCCTCCTCCCCCGCCGCCATTGCCGCCCCGTCACGACCCGGCGCACGACCCCATACCCGACGAGCCGCCGCGGCGCCTCTCCATTTCCGAGCGGGCACTGCGTGCTTCCGGCGGACCCGCGGGTGCGCCCTATCTCGACGGCCTCAATCCCGAACAGCGTGCCGCGGTCGAAGCACTCGATGGCCCGGTGCTGGTGCTGGCCGGCGCGGGCACCGGAAAGACCCGCGTTCTGACGACGCGCATCGCCCACATTCTCGCCTCCGGCCGGGCATGGCCGAGTCAGGTTCTCGCCGTCACGTTCACCAACAAAGCTGCCCGCGAGATGAAGGAGCGCATCGGCGCGCTGGTGGGCGGAGCCGTCGAGGGCATGCCGTGGCTCGGCACCTTCCACTCGATCGGCGTCAAGATCCTGCGCCGTCACGCCGAACTCGTCGGCCTCAAATCCGGCTTCACCATCCTCGACAGCGACGACCAGCTCCGCCTGATGAAGCAGGTGATCGAGGCCGCCAACCTCGACAAGGACCGCTGGCCCGCGCGCCAACTCGCCGCGCTGATCGACGGATGGAAGAACCGCGGCATTCTGCCCGAAAAGGTACCGGCTGGAGAGGCCGCCGCGTTCGCCGCCGGCAAGGGGCGCGATCTCTACGCCGCCTACCAGCGCCGTCTCAAGGAACTCAATGCCTGCGACTTCGGCGACCTGCTGCTCGAATGCCTCAGGCTGTTCCTGGAGCATCCCGACGTCCTCGCCGACTACCAGCGGCGCTTCCGCTTCATCCTGGTCGACGAGTACCAGGATACCAACGTCGTCCAATACCTCTGGCTGAGGCTGCTCGCGCAAGGCTCGCCCAACATCTGCTGCGTCGGAGACGACGATCAGTCGATCTACGGCTGGCGTGGCGCCGAGGTCGACAACATCCTCCGCTTCGAGCACGACTTCCCCGGCGCACGAGTGATCCGGCTCGAGCGCAACTATCGCTCGACCAGCCACATCCTCTCCGCTGCCTCTGGCCTCATCGCCCGGAACGAAGGCCGCCTCGGCAAGACCCTGTTCACCGATGGCTCGTCCGGCGAGAAGCTGACGGTCACGGGGGTATGGGACGACGAGGAGGAGGCGCGTATCGTCGGCGAGGACATCGAGCAGCTCCAGCGCAAGAAGCACAGGCTGAACGAGATCGCCATTCTGGTGCGCGCGTCCTTTCAGATGCGCGCGTTCGAAGACCGCTTCGTCACTCTCGGCCTGCCTTATCGCGTCATCGGCGGCCCGCGCTTCTATGAGCGCCAGGAGATCAAGGACGCGATCGCCTATCTCGACGTCACGGTCAATCCCGCGAACGACTTGAAGTTCGAGCGCATCGTCAACGTGCCCAAGCGTGGCTTCGGCGAAAGCTCTTTGAAGCAGATCCGCGAGCTTGCGCGCGAGCGCGGCGTGCCCCTGTTCCAGGCGGCACTGGAGATCATCGAGACGGAGGAGTTGACGGGCAAGGCGCGCCGTTCGCTCTCCGACCTCGTGCAGAGCTTCGCGCGCTGGCGCTCGCGCATCGGCGCCATGCGCCACACCGAGCTAGCCGAACTCATTCTCGACGAAAGCGGCTACACGGCGATGTGGCAGGCCGACAAGAGCCCACAAGCTCAATCGCGGCTGGAGAACCTCAAGGAGCTGGTTCGCTTCATGGACCAGTTCGACTCCCTCGAGGGCTTCCTCGAGCACGTCAGCTTGGTGATGGACGCCGAGCAGGGCGACGACGGCGATCGCGTCAGCCTGATGACGCTGCACGCGGCGAAGGGGCTCGAGTTCGACACCGTGTTCTTGCCCGGATGGGAGGAGGGACTGTTCCCGCATCAGCGTTCCCTCGACGAGAGCGGCAAGGCCGGACTCGAGGAGGAACGCCGCCTCGCCTACGTCGGCATCACGCGCGCCAAACGGCACGCCAAGATCTCGTTCGCACAGAACAGGCGCACGCGTGGCCTGTATCAGTCCGCCATCCCGTCGCGCTTCGTCGACGAGCTGCCGGAGGCCAATGTCGAGGTCATCGAAGCGAAGAGCCCGTTCGGCGGCGCCTACCAGAGCTTCGGCAGCATCTACGCTAACCCGTTCGGGCAGTCACGTTTCGAGCGCGGCGACGGCGGATCCGAGTCCCGGGAAGATAGGCGCGGGCCTCCTCCCAGCGGCTCACGCTCGACCTACGACACGCCCGGCTGGCGGCGCGCCGGGCGCAATTCCGACGACGCCCAGGCGGGTCGGCCCGCCGCACGCAAGACCTACGATTCCCGATCCGCGCCACGCCCGCCGGTGACGATCGAAGGCGAACTGATCGCCTCCTCCTCCAGCCCCCCGCGGTTCGCCGTGGGCGAGCGCATCTTCCATCAGAAGTTCGGCTATGGCCGCATTGTCGACGTCGATGGCAACAAGCTTTCCATCGAGTTCGACAAAGCCGGCTCCAAACGCGTCATCGACAGCTTCGTCCAGCGCGCCTGAGACACGGCGGCGAGCCCGGTAGCAAACTCCCTGCAAACGACTCTGCGACCGAGCCGGCGCGGCTTGCGACGGGTGCGGCATCATGACAGGCTGCGCCGCCCCGTCTCGCGTTGTCCACGCCCCATCCTAAGAAAAAATTGCTGCGCCGCACGCGTGACTTTGACGCCCATCAAGGAGCAATGGCGCGGATCAGCGCCTTTCCATTCTATCGACATCGAGGAGGCAAACATGCCGGCACCGCTCGCTGCCACACCGCTTATCGCTCTCGACGGCGTTGCCTTCGATCTCAACACCACGGAGGGCGACGCCACCAGCGCCCGCATCACACGCATCGGATTGGCCCGCATCAAGACCGGCAAGCTCGTGCCCAACGCGCAGTCGTATCGTCTTGCGGTGCCCGGGGAAACGCCGCTGCCCGAAGAGGCCGAGTTCAACGGCCTCGGGCGCCTCAAGCGCGACACCTTGAGTTCGCTCGAGAAAGTTCTCGGCGCATTCGAGGCCTATGTCGGCAAGAACCTGCTGATCGGACACAACGTCGCCTACGACATCGGCGTCTTGCGGTCCGAGTATCAGCGGCTCGAGAGGCCATGGCCGGGCTTCATCGCCATCGACGTGAAGCGGCTAGCCCGGCTCGTGGCGCCGCCGCTCTCGAGCGATGGTCTCCCCGACTACTGCAGGTGGCTGGAGCTGCCATGCTCCGACCTGCAATCCGCTGGAGCGACCGCCATGGCAACAGCACGCATATTCGAATCCCTCGTGCCACGACTGCGCGAGAAGGAGATCAGGACACTCGCCGAGGCCGCCGCCGCCTGCCGCGAAATGATGTCTCACGATCTCGGAGACGCGATCTCCGCCGTACCCCAGTTCGCCGACACGCACCGCATCGCCCAGCTCGACAGCTACCCCTACAGCCACTCCGTTTCCGAGGTCATGACGACCCCGAGCTTCATCCGCGGCGAGGCCACGCTGCGCGAAGCCATGGCGATGATGCTCGAAAAGCGGATCAGCTCGCTGTTCGCGACCAACGGCATCGGCGAGACCGGCATCGTCACCGAGCGCGACTTGCTGAAGGCGATGAATGAGCGCGGCGCCGAAGCACTCGATCTGACCGTCGCATCGATCATGTCGAAGCCGCTCGCCACGGTCGATCAGGATGCGTTCCTCTATCGCGCCATCGCCCGTATCGAGAAGCTCAAGATCCGCCACCTCGCGGTCAAAAGCGCCTCCGGCGAAATCATCGGCGCGGTCACTCCGCGCGACCTGCTGCACCAGCGCGCCACCGCGGCGCTGGTCCTCGGTGAGGACATCGACGCCGCCGACAGCTCAGCCGAACTCGGGGCCGCCTGGGGCCGGCTGACGCGTGTGTCGCGCTCGCTGTTCAACGAGGACATCGAGCCGCGGCGAATTGCCAACGTCATCAGCGCGGAGCTGTGTGCGGCGACGCGGCGCGCGGCCGAGTTGGCCGAAGCGAGCATGGCGGCCGATGGCTGGGGCACGCCGCCGGTTCCATTCTGTGTGCTGGTGATGGGCTCCGCCGGCCGCGGCGAAAGTCTGCTCGCCGCCGACCAGGACAACGCCATCGTCTTCGAGAAGGGTGAGCCGGGCGGTAGCGAGGACCGCTGGTTCGAGGAGCTCGGCTCGCGGCTCGCGAAGTATCTCGATGAAGCCGGCATCCCGCTCTGCAAGGGTGGCGTGATGGCGAAGAACGCCGCGTGGCGCCACAGCGTCGACGGCTGGCATCAACTCATCAACGGCTGGATTCGCCGCCAGCGGCCGGAGGATCTGCTCAACGTTGATATCTTCTTCGACAGCATCCCCGTGCACGGCGAGAAGGCGCTCGGCGAGGAGATCCGCGACTACGCGCTCAAGATCGGCAACACGGCACCGGACTTCCAGTCTCTGCTGACCGAGAACGCGCGCAAGTGGTCGGCACCCTTCACGCTGATCGGCGGCTTCCGGACGGAGGAGAGCGGCCGCCTCGACCTCAAGAAGTTCGGCCTGATGCCGATGTTCACGGTCGGGCGCGTACTGGCGATCAAGCATCTCATCCGCGAGCGCTCGACGCCCGGCCGGTTCCTGGCGGTGAGTGCCAAGGGAGTCGGATCGGCCAACGACATCGCTGCGATCGTAGATGCTCACAAGACGATCCTCGGCGTCATGCTCGAGCAGCAGCTCATCGATGCCGAAAGTGGTATCGCGCTATCGCCACGCGTCGAGATCGCCCGCCTCGACGGCGACCGACGCTCGGCCCTCAAGAAGGCGATCAATCAGGTTCGCACCGCCATCGATCTCGTCTCGGAGGGGCGTCTCTGATGCAGAGCAGGAAAGTGGGGCGGCGGCGCGGGCACGCTCCACTTTCTGCATTGCAACATCAAAAGAGGCGAAGCATCACGAGCTGAAAGCGCGCGATGTTCGAAACATGCGGCGCCACGCGGATTTCTTCGCACCGCATGGACCTGCTTCGAGCGCTCAAACCTTTCTCACGTTCAACGCAGTGCAAAATTCTAAAGCGTCCGCGACAATCCCAACGAACGGTGCCTTGAACGGCCCCCACCGCCTTCTATGATGCCGTTCCACCCTTCATCGGTGCACGCCGCTCTCGTGCCGCCCCCGCGCAGTGGCAGCCGGCTACAGTAGAGAGTCTCATGCCCCTTCGCGTCGTCGTACCTGTCCTGCTGCTCATCGTTGCTTTGCCGGGCTTCGTTCTGCCCGTCGTGGTGGTGAAATCGCTGATGCAGACGGCGACCGCCGCCGCGGAGCAATCCGCGGGTGCCAATGCCTTCATCTCCATCGGCTTCGGCGTGACGCTGCTGGCGTTCCTTACCGCCTGGGGCCTCTTCTCTCTGTACCTTGTTGCGCCACTCGCCGGATTGGCGCGTGAGGCACGGGCCTTGGCGCTCACTCCGCAGGACCGAGATCCGATCGTCCCCCGCTCGCAGTTCGTGGAGGGGCTGGCGACGAGTATCGGCGGCCTCGCCCGCGCGCTCCATCGATCGAAAAGCGAGATCGGCGATGCCGTCGCGACCGCGACGCGCGCCGCGGACCAGCAACGCAGCCAGCTCGAAACCATCCTCCTCGACCTCACCGAGGGCGTCATCGTCTGCAATCGCGATCATCGCATCATTCTCTACAACGAGGCGGCTCAACGCATTCTCGGCCTGCGCGAGATGACCGGCCTCGGCCGACCGCTGTTCGGGGTTCTGACGCGGGAGCCTGTGCTGCATGCGCTCGATACGCTCGCGCGCCGCCCGACGCAGCGCGGCAGCGGCGAAGCCGACGGCAAGGCCGTTCCGGCCGACGAAGGCACCGCGATCCGCCGCTTCATGGCCTCGACCGTCGATCTCGGCACCCTGGTCGAGACGCGCATGCGTCTCGTCGTCGATCAAGCCGGCGAACTATCGGGCTACGTGCTGTCGTTCCAGGACATTGGCAGCGAAATCGAGAGCCTCGCAGCGCGAGATACGCTTCTGCGCGAAGTGATGGTCGAATGGCGCCGCCCGCTCGCCAACCTCACCGCCGCGGTCGAAATGCTGACCGATGGCGCGGCGCTTTCCCCGCCCGAACGCGCCGCCTTCGAGGACATCGTCTCCAAGGAACTCACCCAGATCAACGCGCGCTTCGTCGATGCCTCCAAGCGCTACGACCGCCTCGATGTCGGCCCTTGGGCGATGACGGACGTACGCTCGCTCGATCTTTTCCGCGCCGTGCAGAAGCATGTGGGCCAGTCGCATGGCATCACTGTCACACCGGTCGGCCTGCCGGTCTGGTTGCGCGCCGATAGCCACGCGTTGATGCTGGCCCTCGAGTACCTCGTGCGGCGGCTCGCCGAAGAGACCGGCCTCAAGAGTTTCGACGCGGGCGTCACGCGCGGCGATTCCTATGCATACGTCGAGATTTCCTGGCCGGGCGCGCCGATCAACGCGGACGTGCTCGAGTCCTGGCTGGACGAATCGCTCGCGGGCGCCATCGCCAGCCGCACGCCGCGCCAGATCATCGAACGCCACGGCGGCGAGGTGTGGAGCACCATGGCGGGCGATGGTATCGCCATGCTGCGCCTGCCTCTGCGCCCCGCCGAGAACCCCGAGCCCGAACCCAAGTCCGCAGCCCTCGCGCCGCGCCCCGAGTACTATGACTTCGATCTCTTCAAAGCGGCGCACGGCAACATCGCCGCTACTCCGCTGAGAGCCTTGCGCTACTGCGTGTTCGACACCGAGACGACCGGCCTTCGCCCGACTGACGGCGACGAGCTTCTGTCGATCGGCGCGGTGCAGGTCGTCAATGGCCGGCTCCTCACCAGCGAGACGTTCGAGCGGATGATCGATCCGGGCCGCGACATTCCCGAGGTTTCGACACGCATCCACGGCATCACGGCGGATATGGTCAAGGGCAAGCCGCCAGCTCGCATCGTGCTGCCGCAGTTCCGCCGCTTCGTCGGCGACGCGGTTCTCGTCGCCTACAACATCTCCTTCGATATGAAATTCCTGACCATGAAGCAGGACGAGGCGGGTGTCGTGTTCGACAATCCCGTTCTCGATGCGCTGCTGCTCTCCATCTACCTGCACCCCGAGCTACCCGATCATTCACTCAACGGCGTCGCCGACTTCCTCGGCATCGACATCTCCGGGCGCCACACCGCGGTCGGTGATGCCTTGGCGACGGCAGCGTTGTGGATCAGACTGCTCGACGTGATGGAAGCGCGCGGGATCAAGACATTCGGCGAGGCCGTGACGATTTCTGACCGTATGCTCAAGGAACGCAGGCTCGGCGACAAGTTCTGACGAGACGAGCGCTGCGTTCTGCGTAATTCGCAACCATTCAGAGGACCGCAACCCGAACCCAGACAGGACCGAACACGTGCCCTCGATGCCGGAACCGACACGGCTCTTCGAAGCCCGCATTCGCGATAGCCTCACCGCCCCGGCGGCGACGCTCAGCGAGGAGGCGACGCTGCAAGACGCATGGGACGCCGCGCGTAACGGCCGAGCCCCGTTGGTCGTGCTCAACATCGAGGGCCAGTTGGTTGGAGCCTTCTCGCCGAGCGACGTGCTCGACTGGCTGGCCAAGGGCATCAAGCCCAGCGATCGCATCGCCGCGCTCCTGCCTGAGCGGCGCGCACCTCTGGACGCTGACGACAGTCTGCTCGATGCCGTCGTCCTGCTCGAACGCGCGCGCGTTTCGGCACTTCCCGTAACCGATCGAAGTGGCCGCTTCCTCGGCATCGTATCGCTCTGCCAGATCCTGAAGTCGGGCGCGACACCGGCGTTCCCGCTCGCCGCGATGCTGGCCGCCGACGACAGCATCGAAGGGCTGCGGCGCGCGTTCGCGAAACTGCCCGACGTGACCGCTGACCTGCTCGCGGCCGGTACGCCCGAGGAGCAGATCCTCGAACTCCTAAGCGACGTCAACGGCGAGCTGCACAGGCGTGCGCTGGCGATCGTCGTCGAGGATCTTGCCGCCGACGGCTGGGGCGCACCGCCCGTCGAGTTCGCCCTCGTCGTGATGGGGTCGGGCGGACGGCGCGAGAACCTCCTGCTTCCGGATCAGGACAACGGTTTGATCCTCGCCGACCATGTTGAAGCCCAACGCCCCGCGGTCGAAAGCTACTTCATCTCGCTCGCCGAGCGGCTCACCGCGGCGCTCGACACGATCGGCTTCGCGCTGTGCAAGGGCAACGTGATGGCGACCAATCCGGTGTGGCGCAAGCCGATCACCGAATGGCGCCAGCAGATCGACGTGTGGGCGCAACGCCGCCAGCCCCTGCACCTGCTCAACAGCGATGTGTTGCTGGACGTTGCCCACGTCGCCGGCGCCGAACGGCTCACAGTCGCGTTGCGACGGCATATGCTCGATGCCATGACGGCGACGCCTCAGTTCGTGCGGGATCTCTACCGCATCGAGGAGGATCACGGCGTCGCACTCAATTGGCTCGGTCTTCTGAAGCGCGAAGTGAGCGAAAGCGAGGAGCCGGGTGTCATCAATCTCAAGATGCGCGGCACCTTACCGCTGGTCGAGGGTGCGCGGCTTCTCTCCGTTCGCGCACGCATACCCGCGACATCCACGACGGCTCGCCTCAAAGCGCTTGCCGAAAATGGGAAACTCGACAAGGACGAAGCCGAGACGCTGATCGATTGCTTCCGCGCGATCGCCGGAATGATCCTGTCACAGCAGGTCGCCGATGCGCGCGCCGGCCGCCCGGTCACCGATTACGTGGTGCATGAAGCATTGTCCGGTCGCGACAAGACCCGCCTGCGGCGAGCATTGCGCGAGATCGAGACGTTCCGTGCCGATCTGCCGTCGCGCCTCGGCCTATGAGGCGCCGAACACGGCGAGCACGACCGACAGAACGATCAGCACGCAACTTCCATTGGCGAAATAGTACGCGAAATTGAGATACACGCCGCGAAGAATGCGGGAGAGGACACTCTGCGCGATGGTCTGGGCCGGCCGCTCGCTCGGCAACAGCAACAGCCAGAGCTCGGTATCACGGTAGTCCTTGCGCGGCGCGTTGATCGCTTTGCCGAGCAGTACCAGCGTCGTCAGCAGAGACAGAATGCCGCCGATCTGCAGCGATTGCACGGGGTCGTAAACAAGGCCGATCATCGTCGTGCCGATTGCGATCATCGCAAAGCCGCACCCACGAGCAACCGAGTGCGTCGCCATGATTTCGATCCGCTCAAGCATGGAAACCCCGCCCGGCCAATCTTCTTACACGGGCGTTAAATCCTCCCGCGGGGGAAATGATCTCCCGAATGGCTCGAACGCGCAAGCCGCTGCCTTGGTTGCAGATGGGGTTGCAGATGGCGGGGCCCGACCGGCGGCCGCACTTCAACGGAGCGGCGGGCGCCCCAAGCTTGCCTCAAGCGACCCGCCGGAGAAGTCTCAGCCGACCCAGGCGAGCAACGCATGCATCGTCAGCAGGATCATGGCAACGAGCCAGATGTAGAGTGATGTTGGCGAGGTCTTGCCATCGCCCCGCAACCTCTCGTAGAGCGCGGCGGGGACACCGGCGACGAGCAGCGTCATCACCGAGAGAAAGAACGACGTGATGTAGAGCGAGACGAGCGGCGATCCCAGCAGGGTGCCGGCGAGGAAGGGCCGCAGCAGCACCGCAACCGGATCGAACCAAGGAGAAAAGTGCATCCCATTGACGAGGCTGAGGCCCGCGATCGCCGTCAGCGTCACGTCGCGCTGCATCATCTCCTGGCGTTTATCCATATCGTTCATGGCGCTCAGGCTCCCGTCGTCAGGCGCATGCCGTAGGTAACGGCGGTAAGAAACCAAAACATCCGCGCCGCCATCAGCCACATCACGGACGCGACGACGACGAGGCCGTTGGGAATGACGGCCGGCGTTACGAGACGGACGAGTTTGACGACCGGATCGGTGACCGTGCGGAACACCTTCAGAATCACGGCGTCCTGCTTCTTGGAGAAGAACAGCTCCAGCAGGTAACGGCCGATCAGGGTGTAGATCATCGCCGCCATCAGCAAGTTCGGGATATGGAACCACCAGTAGGTGGCAAAGCTCTCGGTCGGATTCACGGCGTATCCTCGGCGGTTCCTGGCGAACTCCCGGCCGCCGCGACGGAGTGTCGACGGCAATGGAAATCCAGGGCGCGGTTTGTGCCTGAGAGGCGGGTATCACAGCAAAAGAGGGCGGGACGCAAGGCCCCGCCCTCCGGATCTCGATCAGGTAAGCAAGGTCTTAGTGACCGCCGACCATGCCAGAGCCTTTCTCCGACATGATGAGCTCACCGGACGGACGACGCGTGGCGTCGACCATGTCCTGGACCTTGCGCGACGGCGCAGGCGTCATCAGCGAGACCAGGATGATGGTCAGGAAGCCAACCGGCAGACCGAACAGGGCGGCCGAGATGTTCTTCACGCCATACCAGCTCGCAATGCCCTGAGCGTGCTTGTCGAGCGCGGTCCAGGCGGCAGCCTTGCCCTCCGGAGCCGCCGCCGCAAACGCGGCCTTGAGCTCGGCGAACTTGGCGACTGCCTCGGGCTTCGCGGTCGCGAGGAAGCTCCACATCTCGTAGAACGACACGGCGAAGTAGCGCGTGCCGACGAGGTAGTAGAGCGTGACACCGAAGCCGAGGATCATGCCGAGCACGGCGCCCGGCGTGTTCGCGCGCTTCCACCACACGCCGAGTGCAAGAGCCGGGAAGATACCGGCTGCCGCCAGCGAGAACGCCCAGGCGACCATCGACAAGATGTCGGCGGGCTTGGTCGATGCTGTATATGCGGCGATGACGGCGACGACGAGCAGCAGGATACGCGCGACGATGAGACGGGTCTTCGTCGAAGCGTTCGGGCTGATCATCTTGTAGTAGATGTCGTGCGACAGCGCGTTGGCGATGGCGAGCAGGAGGCCGTCGGCCGTCGAAAGAGCGGCGGCGAGACCACCGGCGGCGACAAGGCCGGCGATGACGTAGGGCATGCCCGCGATCTCGGGAGTCGAGAGCACGATCACGTCGGTGTTGATGGAAAGATCCTGCAGCCGGACGACGCCCGGGTGCTGAGCGATCTTGGCGCAAGCCGCCTTGACGGCTTCGTGGCTGATCGCATCGGCGCCGCAGACCTTCACGAGACCGAGCTTACCGTAGGTGAAGATCCACGGACGCAGCAGGTCCAGCTCGCGGCCAACGACGGTCGAGTAAACCTCGAGCTTCGAGAACGCGGCATAGGCCGGGGCGGTGAAGTACAGCAGGAAGATGAACAACAGCGACCACGCAACCGACGAACGAGCCTCACGCACCGACGGGGTGGTGAAGTAGCGCATCAGGATGTGCGGCAGCGAAGCGGTACCGACCATCAAGCAGAAGATCAGCGCGAAGAAGTTGAGCGGATCGTAGGTGGTGAACGGCTTGATGTGCGGCTTCAGCGTCTTGGCATCGGCGAGGCCCTTGGCGAGCATGTTCTGCTCGAGGTTGCCAATGTCCTGGATCGCCTGACCGTAGGTGAGCTGCGGGATCGGGATGCCGTACTTCTTGGCCGAGAGAATGACCACCGGCAGGAGGTAGGCGACGATCAGCACGATGTACTGGGCGACCTGCGTCCAGGTGACCGCCTTCATGCCGCCGAGCATCGAGCAGAGCAGAATGCCCAGCAGGCCGACGTAAACGGCGACCGTGAAGTCGATGTCGAGGAAGCGCGAGGCGATGATGCCCGTGGCGTAGATCTGCGCCGTCACGTAGGTGAACGAGCACGAGATCAGCACGATGACCGCCAGAAGGCGGGCGAACGAGCCGCCGTAACGTTCGGCGAAGAAGTCCGGAACCGTATAGGCGCCGAACTTGCGCAGGAACGGCGCGATGAGCACCGCAACCAGCACGTAGCCGCCGGTCCAGCCGAGCACGAAGGCGAGGCCGTCGTAGCCGAGCAGGAAGAGCGTGCCGGCCATGCCGACGAACGAAGCACCCGACATCCAGTCGGCGCCCGTGGCCATGCCGTTGTAGAAGGCAGGCACCGAGCGGCCAGCAACGTAGTACTCACCGACTTCCGACGTGCGCGAGAGGACGCCGATCAAGGCGTAGACGGCGATCGTCAGGAACACGAAGCCGTAACCGATCCAGCGGTTCGGCATGCCGAGTTGCTCGAGTACGGCGAGCAGCGCGACGAAACCGAAGAAACCACCCGTGTAGATCATGTAGATCTTACCCAGGTTATTGAGGAAGCTGCCGCCTCCGACCGTATATTCTTTTGCCATGGTCAGCCCCTCACTCCTCGGCCACGCCTTCTTGGCGATCAATGGTGTCCTGCCGCTTGGCGAAGATGAACAACATGATCACGAAGGCAAGCAACGAACCCTGCGCGGCCATGTAGAAGCCGAGCGGGAACCCGAGAATCACGATCGAGTTGAGGGTGTCCACGAACATGTGGATGAAGAAGCTAAATATCGCCCACAGGATCAACATGATCCACATGAGCGCACTGGTCCGTGACCAATGCCTCTCGTAATTGACTGGTTGCATAAATCCTTCCTCCCTTGGCGACGTCGAACGGAAAGCTGACGACGTTCTTTTTGTTTGCCGTAATTTAATGCGTCGACGACCGGCGAAATCGTCGGCAGCCTTCCCCCAGTAGCGGATGCTAGTGGCTACCGCTCGATGTGCAAGTTTGACTTTGGGATAAGGTCACACGCGCTGGCCGTTTGTGTGCAAAAAAGTCACGACGGAAGATGACATTCTTAGTCAACGATACTGCGCAAATTCAACTGCGTGGAACGAACTTGCTGCGGCGCATCAGACTGCTGTCTTTGATTTAGATCAAATCTTGCGCTCGCTGCGCCCCCATGCCGCCGACCACCGGTGCCGGCAGCCAACACCCTGGCGGAGCCAGAAAATTTCCCCGAGACACGGCGTCGCGCCCCTCCTCTTTCGTGTGCTATCGTTCCTCCTGGTCCTGCCGAATGCCGCCGCGGCCCTCGCCGTGCGCCCCGCCTCGCAGCAACGAGCGGCATACGCAGGGGGAAGGAACGCCAATGACCCTCGCACCCGCGGAAAATGCCGCCGCGAAATCCGTGCTCGTTGTGGATGACGAGCCGAATATCATGTTGTCTCTGCAATACCTGATGAAGCAGGCCGGCTATCAGGTCCGACTCGCTCGCGACGGAGAAGAGGCCCTGGCCGCCGTCGAGGCGAGCCCACCCGACCTGGTCCTCCTCGACATCAATATTCCGAAGCGCAACGGCTATGAGGTCTGCCAGGCCATCCGCGCCGACGACCGCTTCAAGGGCGTCCGTATTCTGATGCTGACGGCGAAGGGGCGGGAGGTGGAGATCGAGAAGGGGCTGGCGCTCGGAGCCGATGGTTACGAAACGAAGCCTTTTTCGACCCGGGCACTCGCCGCCCGCGTCAAAGAGATGCTCGGTAAGGAGCGCGCCGCTGGTTGAGACTGGTTGCAGCTGAGCCCTCGTCGCGCAAGGAGCGGGCATGCCCCACCGCCAAAATCCTGGATTGGGACCGAGCCTCGCGCCGCCACGGCGCCCCGAGCGGACGCTCGCCGTCGCACTCGTGGCGCTGATCGCCTTCAATCAGCCTATGCTGCGCATCTTCGACCAGGGAGCGTCGTCGAAGTTGGCGGGGTTGCCCGTCATTTACCTCTACATCTTCGCTGCGTGGGGCCTCGTCATCGCGCTTCTTGCCGCCGCGGTCGAGACAAGCGGAAAGTCGTCGCGGACCGCGGAGGACGCACCAGGGCAGGAGCTTGCCGAGCCGCAACGCCGTAGCGGGCAGTCCCCGCCTTCGTCGGGCGAGCGCGCGGAGACGTGAGCGCATGCTGTCGAGCTCCATCATACTCCTTACGTCGCTCGGCTACCTCATGGCGCTGTTTGCCCTCGCCTACTACGGCGACCGCAAGGCGCGCGACGGCACCGGCACGCACCTCGTCTCCAACCCCTATGTCTATTCCCTATCCATCGCGGTCTACTGCACGAGCTGGACTTACTACGGCAGCGTCGGCCGCGCCGCCGTCTCTGGTTTCGGCTTCCTGCCGATCTACCTCGGCCCGACTATCGTCTTCACGCTCGGGTGGTTCTTGCTGCGCAAGATCCTGCGCATCTGCAAGGCCCAGCGTATCACCTCCATCGCCGACTTCATCGGCTCGCGTTACGGCAAGAGCCAGGCGATTGGCAGCCTCGTCACGGTCATCGCCGTGGTTGGCATCGTGCCCTATATCGCCCTGCAGCTCAAAGCCGTGTCGATGAGTTTCGGCGTCGTACTGCGCCAGGACCAGGACGTGCTCGCCACCGCGATCACCGCTGACAGTATGGCCTTTATCGTCACACTCGTGCTCGCGGTGTTTACGGTGCTGTTCGGCACGCGCCACATCGAGGCGACCGAGCACCATGCCGGTCTCGTCGTCGCGATCGCAGCGGAATCGCTGGTCAAGCTCATCGCGTTCCTGGCCGTCGGTGCGTTCGTCACGTTCGCGCTTTACGACGGCTTCGCCGATCTCTTCGCCAAGGCGGCGGCGAACGCCACCACAGCCCCTCTCGTCGGCATGGAGAAATCCGCCGGCAACTGGGTGACGCTGACACTGCTGTCGATGACCGCCATCATCTGCCTGCCGCGTCAGTTCCACGTCACCTTCGTCGAGAACACCAACGAGACACATCTCAACCGCGCTCTTTGGCTATTCCCGCTCTACCTCTTCATCATCAACATCTTCGTCCTTCCGATCGCGCTTGGCGGCGTAATGTGGCTGCCGAAAGACATCGATGCCGATACCTATGTGCTCGCGCTGCCGCTCGCCGAGCACAACGCGGCACTGACGCTGGTGGTTCTGGTGGGTGGACTCTCCGCGGCGGCGGCGATGGTGATCGTCGAGACGATTGCGCTCTCAACCATGGTCTGCAACGATCTCATCATGCCGGCGCTGCTGCGGTTCTCCAGTGCGCGCCTGACGGGCAGCCGCGACCTCACCTCGTTGCTGCTCAACATCCGCCGGATCGCGATCGTCGGCATTCTACTGCTCGGCTACTTCTACCTCGCCGTCGTCGGCAACACCTATCACCTCGTCACCATCGGCCTCGTATCATTCTGTGCCGCGGCCCAACTCGCGCCCGCCCTGCTGTTCGCACTTTACTGGCGGGGCGGAACGCGGCGCGCTGTCATTACTGGACTGACACTCGGTTTCACCGTCTGGCTTTACACGTTGCTGCTGCCGAGTTTCGCGCGCTCGGGCTTCCTGCCGGATTCCTTCATCAAGGAAGGCCTTTTCGGCCTCGCGCTGCTCAAGCCCTATGCGCTGTTCGGCCTCGAAGGACTCGACAACATCTCGCACTCCCTCTTCTGGAGCATGATGTTCAACGTCGGTGGCTTCCTTGCCGTCGCCATGACGGACCGCCAATCGCGCATCGAGCGCATACAGGCGACGCTGTTCGTCGAAGCGTTCAGCGCGCAGACCTCGGCGGCGGGCAGCGACATCGTGCTCTCGGGCGACGACGGGCGAGCCAGCGTTCAGGCCTTGCTGGAGCTGGCCACGCGCTACGTCGGCGGCGACCGCGCAACAGATGCGTTCAACGCCTATGCCCAGCGCCAGGGCCTTGCCGCCGGACAGCCGCCCGAGTGGGACAGCGGCCTCATGCGCCTCACCGAGCGACTCGTCGCCGGCAGCATCGGCGCCGCGTCGGCGCGCGTGGCTGTTGCGTCGGCCGTCAAGGGTGAGCGGGTGCAGCTCGACGAGATCATGCAGATCCTCGACGAGACGCAGCACGTGCTGGAATACTCGCGCCAGCTCGAGGAGAAATCGCAGGCACTCGAAGTCGCGAGCCGCAATCTTGAAGCCGCCAACAGGCAACTGCTCGAAGCCGACCGCCTCAAAGACGAGTTCATGTCCACGGTCAGTCACGAGCTGCGCACGCCGCTGACCTCGATCCGCTCGTTCTCCGAGATCTTGCAGGACGACCCCGACATGCCAGCGGAGCAGCGCAGCGCCTTCCTCGGTATCATCGTATCCGAAAGCGAGCGGCTGACGCGCCTCATCAATCAGGTTCTCGATCTCGCCAAGATCGAGGCCGGGCGCATGCAATGGCACATCCGCGATGTCGAAGTGGAGCATGTGGTGCGCGACGCAGCCGCCTCGCTTGCCCCCATCTTCGAGCGCGACGGCGTGGAGATGGAAATACGCATCGACGACTCGCTCGGCCCGGTGCGCGCCGATGCCGACCGGCTCATCCAGGTCATCATCAATCTCGTATCGAACGCAGAGAAATTCTGCCCGAAGCCGGGCGGCAAGGTTGCCATCGTTGCGCGCCGCGATGGAGACATGGCGCGCCTCAGCGTCATCGACAACGGACCCGGAATTCCGGAGGCCGAGCGCGAAGCGATCTTCGACAAGTTCTATCAGGTGCGCGCCAACAACCAGCTCGATGCCAATCCGCTCGGCATGGCCGGCACGGGCCTCGGCCTCGCCATTTCGGAGCGTATCGTCGTGCAGTTCGGCGGACGCATTTGGGTGGAGGCGACGAGCAGCGCGGGCTCGACGTTCACGTTCACCGTACCGCTATCGGGCACCACCGGCTTGGGGACCGACGAAAAGCCGCGAACCGCTGCCGCGATACCGGCACTCGGCGAATAATCTCATGCTGGGTCAGGTGGCGAGCGATGGCCACCATCGCCCCCGCTGAATGAGTTCGCTCAGCCGCCCGTGGACTTGCTCGCCGACGAAATGCGCTCGACGAGACTCGTGCGGCGGCGCGCACTGTCACCGGACGAAGACGCAGACTTGGCCTGTTCCGATACCGGCTCGCTCGCGACGCTCGTCGAGCCCACAGGCTCCGGTGCCGCGGCACCGGCGAGCGCCTTCAGGTAGGCATGGACGCGGGCGCGGTCCTCTGTCGGCGCCACCGGCTGCGCATCGACGGGCTTTGGCGCGCCGATGCGCTCAGCCAGCGTCTGCCGGCGCGGCGCCGGCTTGGGCTGCGGTGCGGGGGGGCCGGTCCGCTGACGCGGCTCCGCGCTGGCCGGTTGCGTGCCGGCACCGAGGCGGCGCAACTCCTCACGGAAGTACGAAGCCTGCCGCGCAAGCCGTTCGTTTGCTGCCGCGAGCTCGGCGCGCAGAGACTGGATCGTGACGCCCTGCGCCTGCATCGACTGCTCGAGCGAACCGATCTTCGACTTGAGAGCGGTAGTGCTCTCGACGGGGCCAGGGCCGTTCTTCGCCAACGAGTCGGCGTTCTTTGCCGAAGTTTCGTAAGCTTGCAGCGCAGCCTTGACGCCCGCGAGCTCGGCCACGAGGTCCTGGTTGCGCGACTTCAGAGCGTCCATCTCGCGCTGGATGGCCTTCTGCCCCGCCGCGTCCGCCTCGCTGCTGGATCGCGACGCCTTGAGCGCGATCTCCGCGTCCGCGAGGCTCGCGCGCAGCCGTTCGATCTCGTCGTCCTGCCGGGCCGCCGCCGCCGCGTCGGCTGGCAAGCCAAAGCCGCCCGCGCGCGCCACCGCCGCGTCGCGATCCCGGCTCGCCGCGAGCTGAAGGCGGGCAATGGTCTCGGACTGTTCGCGCGAGCGTGTGCGCAGCGCCTCGAGCTCGGCCCGCAGGGCCACCTCGGCATCGAAACGCGGGTCGGCCATGCCATCGCGGTTGCGGGCCTGGCGGGTGGTCAGCGTCGCGTTGAGACGGTGTAGCTCGTCCTTCTGCTGCATGTTGATCTGGCGGACTTCCTCGAGTGCTTCCGCTGTCGTCGTCGCGGCCTTGGTGAGGCGCTCGATCTCGCGGTCCCGCTCAACCAGCAGGTTGCGTGCGTCGGCGAGGCGCTGCTCCACTTTCGGCAGCCGTTCGGTGATCGTCTGCTCGAGCACGCGCCGCGCATTCTCGTGCTCCTCGAGCGAGATGCGCAGCACTGACAAATTGCTCTCGAGCTGGTTGATAACGCCGTCGCGGCGATTGAGCTCGATCCGTTGGCGGGCGCTCTGGCTGCTCGCCTCCTCCACCTTGGTCTCAAGCTGGTGGATGCGGATGGCATATTCGGCCCGCAAGCGGTCCTTGTCGGCCCGGATCTCGCCCTCGCTCACCGGCATGCTGGCCTTGAGCGCATTGACGGCGAGGCGCTCCGCGCGCCGGCGATACAGCGGGAGTCCGAGCAGCACGAAGAAACCGGCTGTCAGGAAGCCCAGCGCGACGAGCATAGCCGACTGGATGGTGATCACACGCCGTCCCTCGAAATGTCTCTCGGTGCCCACGCTCCGGTCGAATCCGCCCGGCAACCGTCGGAGCCGTGTATCACACCACTGAACGATAGCTCAGCGTGCCTAACACGTTTCCGCAGGAAGCGAGACCGTTTCCAACAGGAACGATCGCACCCGGGCGGACGGCGGCCCCCCGGCTCGCTTGCCCACCCGCCAGTTCCTCGAGCGCCCGACCTCGAGCGTCCCACCGCAAACCCCGTCCGTCACCGTCCGTCGCGCCGCATCGCTTCGCGACCGGGCGGCTCAGAACGGATTCCAGGTCGGTTTGCGGGTATACTTCAAATACCCGACATTGGCACCTAGCCTGAGGCCTACACCGGCCCGGATTGGCGCCATCGTCACGTCGCCGTGCTTCTGAAACTGGATGCTGACGCCGCCGACGAGGTAAGCCGAGCCCTCGACGCCACCGAAGCGATGATAGACCTCCGAGGGGTCTCTGAGGTTGTAGACGAGCACCATCGTCTTGGCTCCAGCGCCGCCGAAGTCATAACCGACCGATGGGCCCTGCCAGTAGACCGGGTGAGTTCCCGCGTTCTTTGTGTGGAGCTTGCCCTCGCCATACCGCAGCCCCGCGACGAACGCGCCGCTGGCATCCTCACCGAGAATGTAGCCGTTGGGGCGGCCGGCCTTCTTGAAGGCGTGCTCGATGACGCTGGCGAGGCCGCGACTGATCGAACCGAAGAAGCTGTGACCGGCCGAGACGATCTCGTTCTGCGAGTAGGTATCGTCGGCACGGCGGTCGAATTCGTCCCGGCGTGGACCGCGATCGTCGTAGTAGTCACGGCGCTGGCCCTGGTTATCGTAATTCTCGCGGGCGACGCGGCCGTCGGCGGGAGCGGGCGAGTACGGCTCGCCGTAGCTGCCGCTCGGCGGAACGCCGCCACTGCTGTAGCTGCGATCATCGTAGGAGCCGCCGTATCCGCCTCCGCTTGCCGGGGGACGGTAGGCATCGTCGGTGCGCGGGCCGGAGTTGTAGGTGCTGCCGGAGCCGTAGCTGCCTCCCCCATAGCTGTTCTGCGGCGGCCGGTAGACGTCGTTCGCCTGCGCGACGACGGTGCCGCCTGCGGCGGCCGGTTCGGCGGCAGCCGCCGGGCCGGCGGCGGAGGTGTGTACGATGCCGGCGCCGATCAGCGCGGCAAGGATGTGACGGAATTTGGCTCGCATCTCTCGATTCCTAGAACACGGCGGCGACCCGCCGCCCAGCGCCTCGTTCACACGCAGGAGGGAGACGCGGCAACGGCCAACTCGCCTGGCGCACAGCATGTGAGCCGGGCGCGATCGCGAATCAGTGCCTTCGAACTCTGCGCTCTATATCGCCAGATTTCTCGGAAACTATTGCCAAAGTGTGGCCTCGCTCGTGCTGGGCGATAGCTCCGTTTGTTGCCCGCCCGCCCCAAGCCCTGTGAAACACATTGATCATCCGGTCCGATCGTGGCGGCGGGGCTTTGCTTCGTGGCGAACCGCATGTATCTGTCGAATGACAAGCCGGACTACAGCGGCCCCTGTCTGCTCGCGTGAGCGCGTTCGCGCTCGAGCAGCCGCGATCAACACGAGCGTCGAGACTACCGCCAGCCGCGCGACCGCGGCCCGCCGGCGCGTCGCTCACTTGGGGGCATATTATGACCAGCATCGCACAACCGACCGATCTCGAGCTCGCCGCACTGATCTCGAGCAAGATTTGCCATGACGTGATCGGCCCCGTCGGTGCCATCTACAACGGTCTCGAGATCTTCGACCAGGACAACGACGCGGAATCGAAGAGCTACGCACTCGACGTGATCCGCAACGTCACCGAGCAGGCTTCAGCCCGCCTGCAATTCGCGCGCTTCGCGTTCGGCGCGGCCGGATCGGCCGGAGCACTGATCGATCTCGGCACCGCCGAGCAGATTTCGCACGGGCTGATTGGCCAGGGTAAGCACCGGTTGAACTGGCGCGGACTGGCCGGGCACATGGCGAAGGACAAGGTCAAGCTGCTGCTGAACCTCATCTCCGCCGCCATCACAGCGCTGCCGAAGGGCGGCGACATCGACGTGCTCATGGGCGGCACGACTGAGGCTCCGAGCTTCCTCGTCCGCTGCCGAGGTGTCGGCGCACGTCCGCCGCAGTATCTGACCGAGTTCGTCGCAGGCCAGAAGCCTCCGGCGCTCGATGCCCTGACGGTCCAGGCCTACTACACGTGGCGCCTCGCGGGTACTTCAGGCATGCGCCTCGAGATCCTCAAGGACGGCGCCGATATTCTCCTCTCCGCCAAACCGTTCGGCTGACTCGAGGCGCGATCGTTTGAGAAGGAAGCGAACCGCGTTTGATCGACTGCGCTCTCTCGTCATCCTTGGCAACCGATCCCTAATCGAACGCGGACACGCCTGGATTGAAAATTGCACGCGTGAATTGCTCCATTCCGAGCTATTTAACGCCAAGTTAACCAAACCCGGGTCAATGTATTGGATGTTGCTCTCACGGATCGCTTGCCGCGCGGCAGAGGCGAGCGGCCGTGGCCATCCATATTTCCGGAGCCCGTGCCTATGAAGCATTGCATGGTGGTGGACGATTCCGACGTCATTCGTCGCGTGGCGCGTGCATTTCTCGAACGCCTCGGTTTCATGGTCACCGAGGCCGAGAACGGCGACGAGGCGCTGATGCGCTGCGAAGTGGCGATGCCCGATCTCATCCTCGTCGACTGGCACATGCCGGGCAAGGCACCGCTCGAAACCATCTCCGCACTGCGCGCGATGGAAGCCAACCGCCACCCGTTCATCATCTACATGACGACCGAAAACGACAACGAAGATATCGCCCGGGCGAAAAAGATCGGCGCCGACGACTGCCTTCTCAAGCCGTTCGACCGCATCGCCTTCGACGGCAAGATCACCGAGATCTCGCTTTATTCCTGACGGTTCGAAACGTCGCGTCGCAGGGCATACGAACGGGGCGCACCTGGCGCCCCGTTTTCGCGTTCCGCCCAAGCGCAAGTGGGTTCACCGCCCCGGCGCACCGCCCATCTCGCTGCGCCATTCTGCGCGAGGCGGCTTCGGAAGCGAGTAGGGGCCATCAACAGGCCCGCCGACTGAAACGCAGACCAGGCAAGTTCCATCGGCGGTTTCGCAACCCGTGCGATTGCGGTATGTGGGCGTGAACCGGAAAGACCCCATGCTGCGCATCGAAAACTTGAGAGCAGGCACCCTGCCGCCGCTGTCGTTTTCCGTCGCCGACGGCGAATGCCTCGCGATCGAGGGCCCATCTGGTGCCGGCAAGACGCGCCTGCTTCGCGCCATCGCGGACCTCGACGAGGCGAGCGGCTATCTGACTCTCGACGGCGCCGCGCGCAACGAGATGCCGGCGACGGAGTGGCGACGCAAGGTACGTTTCGCCGCCGCCGAACCGGCCTGGTGGACAGACACGGCAGCCGAGGTTTTCAGCGGCGAGAAGATCCTGCTCGAACGCGCGCGCAAGCTAGCCAGCGACCTTGGCCTCGATGCCGCCATTCTCGACCGCCCGCTCGCCCAGCTCTCGACCGGTGAGCGTCAGCGCCTCGCACTGGCGAGGGCCATGGCCGATCAGCCTCGTGTACTGCTTCTCGACGAGCCGACCGGAGCCCTCGATCCCGTTTCCGCGGCCCTCGCCGAAGAACTCATCCGCTATCAGGCGCTCGCCGGGCGTTCCGTCATACTCGTCAGTCACGACGCGGCGCAGGTGCACCGCCTCGCCGACGCGCGCCTACAGCTCGGTCCGACGCCGCCCGGCAGCACACGACAAAGCAAGGTGGGCGACGCATGAGCAGCTACGTTGCCCTCGATGTCGTCGACCTCGCACTGGCTGCCTGCCTGATCCTCGTCAACGCCGCCGTGTCGCTCGCCTTCCGTCTCGACATGGAGCGCTCTCTCGCCGTCGCCACTCTGCGTGTCATCGTACAGCTCTCGCTCGTCGGCCTGGTTCTGAAGTGGATCTTTGCGCAGACCTCGCCGCTATGGACGCTGGCGCTCGCGACCGTGATGATCGTAGCGGCTGGGTACGAGATCTTTTCGAGGCAGGAAAAGCGACTGCCGGGGCTCTGGTCGTTCGGGCTCGGCACCGGCACGCTTTTATTCGTCGGCACGCTCGGAACCGTGTTCGCCGTCGGCGCGGTGATCCAACCCGAGCCACTTGCTGCGCCGCGTTTCGTGCTGCCGATCCTCGGCATGGTGCTCGGCAACGCGATGACGGGCATCAGTCTCGTGCTCGACACCTTGTCGAGCGGCGCCGAGCGCGAGCGGGCGGCGATTGAGGCGAGGCTTGCGCTCGGCGCACCGCGTTTCGAAGCACTCTCTCAGGTGACGCGGCGCGCACTCAAGACCGGAATGATGCCGATCCTGAACGCGATGTCGGCCGCGGGTATCGTATCCCTGCCGGGCATGATGACAGGTCAGATCCTCGCAGGCGTCGATCCGGTCGAGGCCACCAAATACCAGATCCTCATCATGTTCCTGATCTCGGGCATGACAGCCCTCGCTGCGGTCATTGCGACATTTGGTGGTGTGCTTCTCATCACCGACGACCGGCACCGCCTACGGCTCGACCGGCTTTCGCAGCGCCGTACCAAAACGTAAGCGCCCTGAAGTTACCAAGCTCCAGGGCGCTCACAATCACGGGATCGAAGCGATCTCAGTTCCGGCGTGCCTTACTGCGCAGGCTTGGCAGCGGGCGCCACCGGAGCCGCACCGGCCGGCTTTGCGATCGTTCCGGTCGTCATGGACGAGGCTTCGCTCTTTTTGGCAGCGACACCGGGCTTTTCTGGCGCACCGCCATCACCCCAGCACACCGTTGCCTCGGCCCGGCAGGTGTGCTCGTCGAAGACGATGAAGTTGAGGAACAGCTCGCAGTTCACGTCCTTCTTACCGACCGTGTACTTGGCGACGCCCTTCTCGCTGGCCCACTTGGCGATGTACTTGTCGAGAAGCTCCTTGGCGTCCTTGGTCGGACCGTCCTTGCCGTAATCGTTCACGGAGAAACCGAGGCGTGTGCACTTGGCCTGCGCAGCGGGCACGGCGACCGCCGTCACGGCGGTGGCGGCAACGGCGATGCTCAATAGCTTGGCGATGGACGACATGGCGACGAAACCCCTCTTACGACACTCGAGCGCTGTCCGATCAGACGGAATACAAGCGGTTTCCCTGATCGGAAGGAAGCGCTCCGGCATATTGGTTCTCGAGCCGCATGCTCTACCCGCTCATCGCCTCCGAAGATTGCGAATGGACGGGTGGTGCTCTAGCGCCGATACCATCGCCAACAGCTATAGACGCGAGGGCCAGGGCTTGCCTAGTGCGCCCCGAGTGCACCGCTCGAGCGGCAAAGCCTCCGTATGCGGCCGGAGTGACGCTGCGTTTTGGCTTTAGCACCGTGATCTAGACCGCTGTTCTACGCTGCCTTTGGAGAACTTACGTCGATCGGACAATCGTCTCGCTGTTGAAGCCGAAGACAGACTGCGCGCGCTGTCCCCGCATCAAAAAAATCGCGGGCGCGCTGCTTTCGCAACGCACCCGCGACAATCCCACGACTGTGGATCGGTTCAGTTCATGTAGGGCGCGTCGCCACCGCGCGCGCTGCTGCCCGAGTCGAAGAAGAACCCATTGTCGAACGGACCAGCGATCGTCTGCTGATTTTCCATCGAAGGATCGCGCAGCGAATTGCCGGCCCCATAACGGGCGAACGAGTCGCCGTAAGTGTTGACTGACTCTGCATAGGAATACGAGTACCCGCCGCGCCGTGCGACATACCCGCGAACCTGCGGACCACGGCGGTGCGAGTAGCTCTTATGGTGGCCGCGCCAGCCGCGCTCACCGGCTTCGACCGGCGCGCTGACCGAAACGACGGCCGCGCAGGCCGCCAGGAGCGCCACAAGCATCTTGCCTTTCATCGTACCCGCCTCTCAGTGAACACCTTCATTCTGAGACAACCTAAACCAAATCCTAAACGAAACGTCTAACGAACGCGTTGGTTTCCAGAGAAAAGGACGGGCTCTGTCGCCCGCCGGACACGCGCAGGGCCGCTGGCCTTGGGCAGGACGATGATCGAGCGACGGACTGCCGGGTGTGCCCCATCGGTATTTCGAGCAACCTGAACGCCATGGGAAAGGCCCGCCGAACGGATTCGGCGGGCCTTCATGGGTGCGATGTTCCGTTGGGGAGACGCCGAAGACAATCGGCGTGTCCGCGTACGGCTGTCACTTGCAGGCGCGCTGCCGCGACACGCAGGTCGTGAGCAGCAGGTTCGTCTTGCACGACGTGGCGATCGGACCCTTGGCTTTCATACCGAGCGCGCTGATGGAATTGGCGAGGGCGGCATTGGCCATGAACTTGGCTACGTCGGGGAGAACGTTGGAGCCCTCGCCGCCGGCCCGCACGCATGAGCCGGCGCTAGCCGGAGCGGAAAGTGCGGCTGCCAGGAGCAGGGCGGAAACGGCCCCCGTCGCAAGCTTGGAAGCAAACATCATTTGATCCTCGTTTGAACTCTGGCCGGTCGATGCGGCCGTCGTTTCAAAGCTTGCAGATCTTCGCCTGGCCACGGCAAACGACGCCGATGCCGCCCTTCTTGCAGTTGTACTTGCGCGGGCCGTAGTTGTAGCCGGGGGTGGTGCCATTGGCCATCCACGCGGCCCATGCACCCCAATCGACGGCCTGCAGCAGCGCCTCGTCCACCTGGAACTTGGCTGCCTTCTCGTCGGACCCGGTGCCTTCGGCGGCCTTGGTCACGCACGATCCGGCAAAGGATGGTGCGGCCGACGCGACCAGCATCGCCCCGGCAAGGGCTGCCAGCTTCACCGACGACTTCGAATGGAACATCGCTTGTATCTCCCACAATGGATGCGAATTGCAGGAGAGTAGCGCGACTTCGACCGATGCGGCACGCCGCCTCAGGACAGCCCGCTGTGGAGTAAGTCTTTTTCTAGATTGCAGTGGCGACCGGGTGACGGTGCAAACTCGAAGACGCCATGGACCGCGCCTGAGGACTGGGCCTCAAGACTGGGCCTGAAGACCGGGCGTGAAGATTGGGCGTGAAGTTGACCGTGCCTGAAACGAAACACGCGAGCCGAAGAAGGGCTCGCGCGCAAGATTTCTCATCGCCATCCGAAAGGCACCGCTCACAAGGCGCCGCGCTCGTCGTCAACTCTCGATTCTAAGCTCCACCGCTTTGGGGCCCTTGCCGCGCTTGTCGGGCTCCGTTTCGAAGGAAATCCGCATACCTTCGTTCAGCTGGCCAACCCCCGAACGCTCGACGGCAGTGACGTGCACGAATACGTCCTTGCCGCCATCGTCGGGCGTGATGAACCCATAACCCTTCTGCGCATTGAAGAATTTCACAATTCCAGATTGCCGCATTCGCCTATGAACCTCCAAGTGGAGCCCGGGGGAGGGCTGACAAAGCCTGCGATGCCGAGCCCCACCGCCTGACGGAGCCTTATGGCAGTCGCGTCTCGGAGCCCGTGGCGAGAGCTCTCGGCGGGGGCGCACGGAACATCCTGCAATGCACCATGCGCTGGTTTCGAAGTGCGGACCATTGCGAATGCGCTTCTTCGGACTCGATCAACCGCAAACCGGATGACGCGGCGGCGTTAAGCCACCTCGACCAGTTCAGAGATTATCGACGAAAGTCCGATACGTCGCAAGATCGAAGAAAGTCCTCCACCAATTCATTGCTGCGATGCAACAGCAGCGTGTCCGGCGCATCACACCCCGGGCCGCAGCCGCTGCCTGCTTGCTTCCTGGTAGACGGGAGCCGGTGGAGCCTGGAGCGCCAACCGATAATGTGGAACCGGCCGCGTTTCGCCCGACTGCAGGATCGGTTGATCGGATGAAAGCTCTCTAGCCTTGGGCGGCCAGAGCTTCCTTATCCGACCCCTCCTCGCCACCGCGTTCCGTGCGATCGGATCACGCTCTAGATGCGTGCCGCAGGCTTCTCGCAGACCAGCCATTCGAGCCTGTAGGAGGCACCCGGCGATGTCTCGGGCACGCCCGCCATAGCGCTGAGAAGCTCGGGCATGACCGCCGCGAGCTTGCCATGCAGCGTGTACGGCGGGTTGACCACCACGACGCCGGTCGCCGCGAGCCCCGGAGTTCCCGCCCGCGGATCGCGAACAGCTATCTCCAGGAGTAGTGTCTCGGCGAGCGCATCAGCGGCGATACGGCGGCGGAAGCGGTCGACGGCTGGAAGATCCTTGACCGGATACCAGAGGATTTGGGTGCCTCCGGCGAACCGACGAAAGGCGTCGTGCATGCCGCTTATCAACCGGTCGAACTCGCCCGACTCCTCGAACGGTGGATCGACCAGCAGCACGCCGCGACGTTCCTTGGGCGGAAGCGTCGATTTGATGACCGTGTAACCGTCGAGCCCGAGCACCTTGGTTTGTTTGTCCCTGCGAAAGAGCGTCTCCAGCGCCGCGCGGTCTTCGGGATGCAGCTCGTTCAACACGAGTGCATCTCCGGGCCGCATGAGGTCGCGCGCGATAAGCGGACTTCCGGGATACTCGCGCTTCATGCCCGGCGCTTCGAGGTCGCCGCCAAGGTAGGGCCCGACGACAGACAGGTAGGGCTCAAGAACCTCTCGCGCGACGGGCGAAAAATCGGCGGCAAGCAGACGCGCGATACCCGCGCGCCACTCTCCCGTCTTACCCGCCTCGACGCCCGCGAGATCGTAAAGGCCGATGCCGGCGTGAGTATCGATGACGCGGAAGGGTTGCGGCTTTAGCTTGAGGTGCTCGATCACAAGCGTCAGCACGAGATGCTTCAAGACGTCGGCGAAATTGCCGGCGTGATAGGCATGGCGATAGTTCATGTCGGCCCTGTTCCCGCCCTGCCCGCTCAAGCCTTCTTCGACCAGCGCCCTTCGCCGTCCTGCTGCCAGTAGGCGACCGAGCATCCAGCGGTTTTCGCCGCGCGCCATTGGCCTCGCGCGAGTTCCACCGCCTGAGGGTCGTGGCCGTCGAACAGGTAGACAATACGAACGAAGCCTGTGTGGCCCTCAGCCACCGCACCATCGACGAGGAAGCGCACACCCGCTCCGTTTGGCGTCTCACTGCCCGTCGTCAGATAGACCGGCTGATGCTCGGGCAACCCATCCTTGCGCGTCCCATGAGGAAGAAAGCTGTCGTCGCGATAGGTCCAGAGTGCAAGATCGAGCGCCTCGAGCCGCTCTTCGGACCCGGATTGAACCACCGCGCGCCAGCCGCGCTCCAGCGTCCGCTCGAGGAGACCCGGCAGCACTTTCTCGAGTGGCTGGCGCTCGAGATGGTAGAATAGAACCTCTGTCGCCGTTTCGCTCACGCGCGCTCGTCCGTTCCGCCAAATCGATGCCGCCACGCTGATATGTAGCGTCGCCGCGCCTGCACTAGTGTTGCGTCACTAACGCTTGGTTCCCGGTTGAAGAACGGTGGTCTGCCAAGCGCTAGTGACAAAAGCAACACTAGAAGCATCGAGTTGCTAGTGTTCTTTTCGTCTCCGACACTTGGTCGATCGCATGCCGCACTGGGAACCAAGTGTCGGAGACGGAACACTAGAGCCCCCGGCAACGGGCGGCAAAATAACCCTTGAACCCCCGGTTCGATGCCCCTATATCGCGTGGTCCGGAGCGGCGCCAGTCTAACGGTTGACGCCCGTGTGGGCGGTGAGCCCCGTGGCCTTCTTCATGTTCGCCACGGGTGCTCCCGCCCACTGCGCTCCAGCTCCCGATATGCAGGCGGATGAGCGGACGCCGCGTCGCGGTAATGACGATAGCGAAAAGGCCCGCGCCGAGCGCGGGCCTTCGTCGTTTCATGCACGGTCAGCTTCACCGCCGCCTGACGGCGGGTGGTTACTTCGACAGCATGGAGCGCGGCACCTCGCCGGCATCGACTAGCGCGCGAATGCAGCCCTGCGAGATCGCCTTGCCGGCTGCCTGCATGCAGCGGCGCAGCTCGTGCGAGTAGAGATTGTAGTTGGGGCAGAAACGATTGTAGTCGCTCTTGCAGGCATTGCGGACGCGCTGCGAGAAGGGACCCTTTTCGCCTGCCGCCGCAGCGGGGTCGGCCGTCGCGATGCCGGCTCCCGCAGTCATTGCAAGCATGGCGACCATAGCGCCGGCACGAAGGACTCTGCTCATCATACTGTTTCCTGTTTTTCTATTGCCCGCGCCGATGCGATCGAATTGAAACCCTGTGCTCGCGCGCTTTCAAACGTGGCGGGTAAATAGAGTTTCTGGCGGAAGTGTGCCAGAGCCAGAAGATCGCACCGGGCGAAGGTCGCATGACCAAAACGTAACATCGCAGGTGAAATTTGCCTCGGACCCTACCGCCGCGACCTGCCGCGCGGCCCTTTCTCGGCGTAGGGATTCTCTCCCTTTTTCAGGTTGAAACGGATCGGCACGCCCGGCAGATCAAAGGCTTGCCTCAGGCTGTTGGTGAGGTAGCGCAGATACGACTTCGGCAGCTCGCCCGGCCGTGAACAGAACGCGACGAAGGTCGGCGGCCGCGACGAGGGCTGCGTCACGTAGCGCAGGCGAATGCGCCTGCCGGCGACGGCGGGCGGAGCATGGCGGGCTAGCGCCTCCTGCAGCCAGCGATTGAGAGCCGGTGTCGGAATGCGCCGGTTCCAACCCTCGTAGGCGGCAGCGACGGTCTGCATCAGCCGGTCGAGCCCGTTTTCACCCAGCGCCGAGATGGTGACGAGCGGTACGCCCGAGACCTGCGACAGCTTTTCCGCGACGATCTCGCGCAGGTCTTTGAGCAGCTTCTGCTTCTCCGCGACGAGGTCCCATTTGTTGACGGCAACGACGAGCGCGCGCCCCTCGCTCGCCGCCATGTCGCCAATGGTCAGATCCTGGTTTTCGAACGGCCGCTCCGCATCGATCATCAGAACCACCACCTCGGCAAAGCGGATCGCCCGAACGGTGTCGCTGGTGGAAAGCTGCTCGGCGAGCTCGGTCACCTTCGCCTTGCGGCGCAACCCCGCCGTATCGAACAGCAGGAAGCGGCGGTCCTGCCAGACGAGCTCCGTCGAGATGGTATCGCGGGTGAGGCCCGGCTCCGGTCCCGTCAACATGCGCTCGTCCTGAAGCAGCGCGTTGACGAGCGTGGACTTGCCGGCATTCGGCCGGCCGACGATGGCGACGCGGATCGGGCGCTTAGCCGCCGCATCCTCGGTTTCGGCCGCCACGGGCGGAACTTCGCTTTCGGCATCCTCGTGGACGCGGTTACGGCCACCCTTGCGCGCAGTGACGGGCAGTGAAAGACCAAGCGCCTTCAGGATGTCGTCGGCAAGATCACCGATGCCTTCGCCGTGCTCGGCCGAAATCGCGACCGGCTCGCCGAGGCCGAGCTTGAAGGCATCGTAGAAACCGGATTCGCCAGCGCGCCCCTCGGCCTTGTTGGCGACCAGAATGACCGGCTTGCCCGTGGTGCGCACGAAGCGAGCGAAGACCTCGTCCTGCGGCGTCACCCCATCGCGGGCGTCGATGACGAACAGCGCCAGGTCGGCGCTGCGCACGGCGGTCTCGCTCTGCTCTCGCATGCGCGCGGCGACCGAGCCCGACGTCGCCTCCTCGAGGCCCGCCGTATCGACGAGCCGCAGAAGGTGGGGACCAAGCTTGAACTCGCCCTCGCGGCGGTCGCGCGTCAGCCCCGGCAGATCCGACACGAGGGCCGTGCGCTTGCCGGTGAGGCGATTGAAGAGCGTCGACTTGCCGACGTTCGGGCGGCCGACAATGGCGACGGTAGGCGGCGTGGACATGTTCCTCGTGGCCTGTGAGCGGGGCGACCTGCCACCGGTTGGCGAAGGGCTCCGTGCGGGGCATAGCACCTATGCCTCGGAAGTGCGGTCGTTCTGGATGGCCCGGGAGGGGCGCGTCCGCGAGCTTATAGCGCCCTTCGACCGCCCGCGAACAGCCCTGGCGCGGCCGCGTGATGGCGGAGCACCCTCGTCGCACCGGATCGCACGCCCCGTCAATCGAAGACGGGGCGCCCGGTCCTCAATGCCGCTTGCGCAGCGGCAAGGCGCGCGATCGGAACGCGGAACGGCGAACAAGACACGTAATCCAGGCCCGTATCGTAGAAGAACCTGACCGACGCCGGGTCGCCTCCGTGCTCCCCGCAGATGCCGATCTTGAGGCCCGGTTTCACCCGCCGGCCGCGCTCGGTGCCGATGCGGACCAGCTCGCCCACGCCCTCCTGATCGATGGATACGAACGGGTCGGCCGGAAGGATGCCGCGATCATGATAGGTGGTGAGGATCGGCCCGATGTCGTCGCGGCTGAGGCCGAGGCAGGTCTGTGTCAGGTCGTTGGTGCCGAACGAGAAGAACCCGGCGCCATCGTCGCCGGCCGCGATCTCGTCCGCCTTGAGTGCGCAGCGCGGCAGCTCGACCATGGTGCCGAGCAGATAGGAAAGGGTCTTCCCCGTTTCATTCTCGACGGCCGTCGCGGTGGCGCGGATCACGTCTGCCACGAGGTCGTATTCACGCCGGTAGATGACCAGCGGAATCATGATCTCGGGCACCACGGCGTGGCCTGTCGCCGCTTCGGTTGCGAGCGTTGCCTCGAAGATCGCGCGCGCCTGCATCTCGGCGATCTCGGGATAGCGCACGGCGAGACGGCAGCCGCGGAAGCCAAGCATCGGATTCACCTCGAACAGCTCGGCGACGCGCCGCTTCACCCGCTCGACCGGAATTGCGAGCGCATCGGCGACGGCCTGCTGCTCGCGCGCCTCGTGCGGCAGGAACTCGTGCAGCGGCGGGTCGAGAAGGCGGATCGTCACCGGCCGGCCCTCCATGATCTCGAAGAGCTGCACGAAGTCGCCGCGCTGCATCTCGAGAAGCTGCGCCAGCGCGGCGCGGCGGCCCTTCTCGTCGTCGGCGAGGATCATCTCGCGCACCGCCAGAATGCGGCCCTCGTCGAAGAACATGTGCTCGGTGCGACAGAGGCCGATGCCCTCGGCGCCGAAGCTCTTCGCCTGCTCGGCATCACGGGGCGTATCGGCGTTGGCGCGGACGCCGAGCGTGCGGTGCTTATCCGCCCAGCCCATCAGCGTCGCGAACGCGCCGGAGAGCTCGGGCTGGCGCATCTTCGTCGCCCCCTTCAGAACCTCGCCGGTGCCGCCGTCGATGGTAATGATGTCACCCGCGGTGAACACCTCCCGCCCGATGGTCAGCGTGCCGGCCTTGGCATCGATCTTCAGCGCGCCAGCTCCCGATACGCAAGGCCGCCCCATGCCGCGCGCCACGACGGCCGCGTGGCTCGTCATGCCGCCGCGCGCGGTCAGGATGCCGGCCGCCGCGTGCATGCCGTGAATATCCTCGGGGCTCGTCTCGACGCGCACCAGGATGACGCTTCGGCCGCGCGACTTCGCTTCCTCGGCCGCGTCCGCGGTGAAGACGATCTCGCCAGCCGCCGCGCCGGGCGAGGCGGGCAGGCCGTTGGTCAGTACGTGCTTCACGGCATCGGGCGCGATGGTCGGATGCAAGAGCTGGTCGAGGGCCGAAGGATCGATCCGCATCACCGCCTCCTCGCGCGGAATGACACCTTCGTCCGCGAGGTCGACGGCGATGCGCAGCGCCGCCTCGAGCGTGCGCTTGCCCGAGCGCGTCTGCAACATCCAGAGCTGGCCTTCCTGGATGGTGAACTCGATGTCCTGCATGTCGCGGTAGTGGCGCTCCAGCTTGTCGAACACGCGCCGCAGATCGTCGAACGATCGCGGCATCAGGCTTTCGAGCGACGGCAGCTCTTCACCTGCCTCGGCGCGCGCTTCCTCTGTCAGCGGCTGCGGCGTGCGGATACCGGCGACCACGTCCTCACCCTGTGCATTGAGCAGGAACTCGCCGTAGATGCGGTTGGCGCCGGTCGAGGGATTGCGCGTGAACGCGACTCCCGTCGCCGAAGTCTCGCCCATGTTGCCGAACACCATCGCCTGGACGTTGACGGCGGTGCCCCAGTCGTCGGGAATGTTGTGCAGACGGCGGTACGTTTTGGCGCGGGCGTTCTGCCACGAGCCGAACACGGCCGAGATCGCGCCCCAGAGCTGCTTTCGGGTGTCCTGCGGAAACGGCTCGCCAAGCTCGGTCTCGACCGCGCTCTTGTACTCGGCGACGATTTCCTTCCAGTGGTCGGCGTTGAGATCGGTATCGAGAGCGAGACCGTTGAGGTTCTTGAAGCCCTCCAGAATGTCCTCGAACACAGAATGATCGACGCCCAGAACCACGTCTCCGTACATCTGGATGAAGCGGCGATAGCTGTCGTAGGCAAAACGCTCGTCGTTGGCATGGCGCGCGAGGCCGAGCACCGTCTGGTCGTTGAGGCCGAGATTCAGGATCGTATCCATCATGCCCGGCATCGACGCCAGCGCGCCCGATCGAACCGAGACCAATAGCGGGTTTTCCGGATCGCCGAATATCTTGCCGACCGCCTCTCCGACGCGTGCGAGTGCTGCGCCGACCTCGCCCTCGAGCCCTTCCGGCAGCTTGCGCCCGTGATCGTAATAGGCGCGGCAGACCTCGGTGGTGATCGTGAAGCCGGGCGGCACTGGCAGGCCGAGGCTCGCCATCTCGGCGAGGTTCGCGCCCTTGCCACCGAGCAGTTCCTTGAGACCGGCATTTCCGTCGGTCATGCCGCGACCGAACAGATAGACCTGCGGCTTTGCTGCCATGACAACCTCCGAGCCTGATGAACGGCCGCGCGGCGACCACGACCGTCCCGCGTTTACCAGTCAACGCCGCCCCCTGGAAGCTTCGTTATGGCGCGCCCGCGGAGCACCTGCCCCACCCACCCCTTCGAGCGAGGCGTCGGGACACCGGCCGTGCCATCCTGTCCGCCCCCGCCGCCGAATATTGCGAGAACTTTTGCGAGGACCTTAACGCAGCGCTTAACGCGGGATTAGCTGGCACCGCCTACGATGTGTGGCCGCTGTCCTCCCGCCCGGCTGGCGGGGGCGTCGCGGCGTACCATGCCGCTCAACCGCGACGGACACCACATGCAAGCCGCGCCACGGCCCGAGGTCTCGATCCTCATCGTTTCCTACAACACGCGCGAGCTGACGCTCGCCGCGATCCAGTCCGCCTGGGAGGAGACGCACGTCGGGAAAGAAATCATCGTCGTCGACAATGCCTCGACCGATGGCTCGGCCGCGGCCATCGCCGCGCATCCCGCCGGTGTGCGGCTAATCGCTCTCGATGAGAACGTCGGCTTCGGCCAGGCGAACAACGTCGCCGCCTCCCACGCGCGCGGCGAGTATCTGCTGTTGCTCAATCCCGACACGGTGGTGCTACCCCGCTCCATCGACTTGCTGGTCGCCTTCGCGCGATCCGAGCCTGACGCCGGGATCTGGGGCGGGCGCACTCTATTTGCCGACATGACCCTCAACCCGTCGTCCTGCTGGGGCCGAATGACACTGTGGTCTCTCGTCTGCCGGGTCAGTGGCCTCACGGCGTTGTTCCCGGCCTCCCCCCTCTTCAACAGCGAGGCACTGGGCTGCTGGCGCCGCGACACCGAGCGCCCCGTCGACATCGTATCGGGCTGTTTCCTGCTCATCACCGCCGAGCTCTGGAAGAGCCTGCGCGGCTTCGACCCGACCTTCTTCATGTACGGCGAGGAGGCCGACCTCTGCCTGCGTGCCCGCGCACTCGGTGCCCAGCCCATGAGCACGCCGGCAGCGACGATCGTGCACTACGGCGGGGCCTCCGAAGCAACTCAGGCCGGCAAGGTCGTCAAACTCCTCGCGGCGAAGATTTCGCTCGTCCGCCGCCACTTCCCTCGGTTGCAGCGGCCTTTCGCGCGACTATTGCTGATCCTGTGGCCGTTGACGCGCTGGATCGGCTCGGCCGTTGGCGCACGCATCACGGACAACGCCGCGCTGGCGAACAACGCGGCCGCGTGGCGCGAGGTCTGGAAACGGCGGCACGAGTGGAAGCGCGGTTACCCCGACCGGCGTGGTGGCGGCGCGCGTGTGGCACTGCGCGGACCCGGGTTGCAGCAGCAGGAAGTCCGGGCATGACCACAAAGCACCTGAACGCGGCCGAGATCCGCGAGCGCATCGTGCGGCCTGACGTCGATCTCGATCCGCATCGAACGCTTCGCTACACGATCGCGACGATGGTCAACGATATCGCTCATTACGAAGCGATGCGCGGATCGATGCGCGCGGGAGGGTTCTCCGGCGACTGCGAGTACCTTTACATCGACAACACGCGCGGCGATCAGATCTGCGCCTATTCCGGGCTGAACGCGCTGCTCGGCGAGGCGCAGGGCGAATACGTGATCCTGTGCCACCAGGACATCCGCCTGCTCACCGAGCGCCGGCGCGATCTCGACCGCTGCCTCGCGGACCTCGATGCAGTCGATCCGGCCTGGGCGCTCGCCGGCAACGCCGGTGGCGTCTCGCCCGGTGTTCTCGCGCTGCGCATCACCGACCCGCACGGCGCCGACCGCCACGTGGGCGAGCTTCCCCAGCGTGTCCTGAGCCTCGACGAGAACTTCATCGTCGTTCGACGCTCGGCCCGCGTCGGCTTCTCGCGCGACCTTTCCGGCTTTCATTTCTACGGCGCCGACATCTGTCTCAACGCCGACATCGCAGGTTGGAACGCCTACGTGATCGACTTTCATCTCGCGCACCTCTCCGCGGGAAAGAAGGACGACAACTTCACCGCGACGGAGCGGGCCTTCCGCGCCAAGTGGTCGCGTGCACTCCGGCCGCGTTGGTTGCAGACGACGTGCAGTTTGCTGCGGCTTTCCGGAGACCAGATCGGCGGCCTGGCGGGACGCCTCGTCGAGCGGCCGATGCGCACTCTCTCGCGCCGGCTTCCGCGCGCCCAGGGCTGGACCGCGCCCGGAGCGCGCAAGGACGCCGTGTAACGCCATGAGCCAGCGCGCGACATCCTCGATCGCATCGCGCGTCGCGGGCCAGGGCGCGCTCCTGTTCGCCGGTTTCGCCAGCGCGCAGGCTCTCTCCTTCGCGCGCAACGCGATCCTGGCGCACTGGCTCTCGAAAGGCGATTTCGGCGTCGCCGCTGCCATCGTGATGATGCTGCAGATGATCGAGGTGCTGAGCGATGTCGGCGCGGACCGGCTGATCGTGCAGGCCGCCGATGGCGACGAAGCACGTTTCACCGCGACAGCCCACCTTACGCTCGCGGTGCGTGGCATCGCGACCTTCGCGCTGATTGCCATCGCCGCCGTTCCGATGGCGCGGTTCTTCGCCGTACCCGACGCGGCCTGGGCCTTCGCCGCCGCCGGTTTCGCGCCGCTCGTGAAGGGCTTTCTCCATCTCGACGCGCGCCGCGCCCAGCGCCGGCTCGACAATCGCCCGCAGATGCTGATCGAGGTGGTGCCGCAAGCCGTTGCTCTCGCCCTCACGGTTCCCATGGTACTCATGTCCGCGGGATACGCGGCAGTCGTCTGGCTCGCCGTCGCTCAGGCGCTCGTCGCCGTCGCGGTGTCGCATGGCCTCGCCGAACGCCCATACCGTTTGGCTGCAGACCGATCCTATCTTTCGCGCATCGCCACGTTCGGTTGGCCCATTTGGGCGAGCGCTTTCCCGCTCGTTGCCGTCTACCAGGGCGACCGCATCGTCATCGGCCACCTCGCCGGGATGGAGCAGCTCGCCGCCTATACCACCGCTTTCATGGCGACGATGGTGCCCGGTCTCGTCGCGGCGAAAGTCGCCAACGCGCTGATGCTGCCGCTGCTCGCCAGCGTCGCGGTAGACCGCGAGCAATTCTCCGCCCGGTTCCTGTTGATGCTCGAGCTGACGGTGATCGCCGCGGCCGCGTATCTCGCCACCTTCGCGATCGCCGGAGGCGCGCTCATCGCTTTCGCCTTCGGCCCGTCCTATGCCGGTCTCGGAACACTCGTCACGTGGCTCGCCGTGATGTGGTCGATGCGAATCGTCCAGGCGACGCTCGGAATGGCGTTGATGGCCAACGCGATCACACGGCCGTTCCTCGCCGGCGGAACGATCCGCGCGCTCGGCGTGGTCTTCGCGTTTGCGGCGCTCGGGTTCGGCTACGGCCTCGAAGGAGCAGCAGCGGCTGGCGCCTTCGCCGAGCTTCTATCGCTCTGCTACTTCCTGCTGACCGTACAGCTCCTGCACCGCGAGCCGCATGCGCACGCGCGCCTCGGAACGGCGGCACTGCAACGCACGCTCCTGCTCGTTCCCGCTATCGTCGCGGCATTGCTGGTCAAATCCTACGCGCTTTCCACGACAGCGGGGCTCGCCGTGGAACTCGCCGCATCAATGCTGCTGATGACAGTGATCGCGGCGGTGCTCGCCCTCGCCATGCCCGCGCTCAACCGCGCCATCTTTATGGCACTCGCCTCCCGCTCCGCCGCGCGCAAGCAACAATATGCGCTGGAAACGCGATAGGTCGAGAAGTCGGTGCGTTGCGGCCAACTTAGCAGATTGGAGCGCCCGCCTCACTTGGCCGGCCATGCTTCAGGGGAATGCTTCAGGGGAATGCGAGCGAGCTTCCGCCCGCACTGGCCTGGGAAATGATACAGGCCACCGCGATTGGCAGGCAGAGCACGCGATCAGCCCCGGATCGCCGCCGCCGATTGCGGCTCGAGCGTGGTGGCTGCTCCCGACTTCGGCCCCAGCGCCACGTCATAAGCGGCGAGCAGGCGCTCGGCTTCGTCATCCCAGCGCAGCAGCGCCTTGGCCCGGTCGCGTCCTTCGGCGGCAAGCTCGGAGGCGAGCGTCGCATCGTCCATGATGCGCGCGATCTGACGGGCGAGATCGACGGGCGAGTTGTCGCGCGCGTAGAGCGCCGCGTCACCGGCAATCTTGCGTCCTTCCATCAAGTCGAACTGGACGAACGGGATGCCGAGCGTCATGTACTCGAACGCCTTGTTCATCGAAATCTTGTCGTTGTAGGTGTTCTTCGGATCGGGAATGACGCCGATGTCGAAGCTCGACAATGCCTTGAGCAGCGGCTCGCCCGACAGGAACCCGGTGAACGTCACATGATCGGCGACGCCGCGCTCCACCGCGAGACGTTGCAAATGCGGCAGCTCCGTGCCGGAGCCGACGATCACACAGCCGACGTCGCGGCGCCCCTGGCCATGGACCAGGTCGGCCACCGCCTCGATCAGCAGATCGACGCCATCCTGCGCGCCCATGATACCGACATAGCCGATCAGATGACGGCGCCCATTGCGCAGCTCCGCACTCGGCTCGACCCGGCGGAAACGCGATACGTCGGGGATCGAGCGGACGATGAACACGCGATCGGGCGACATGCCGCCGCGGCGCACCGCGATCTCCTTGAACGTGTCGTTGGTGGCGATCGATACGTCGGCGGCGCGGAACGTCCAGCGCTCGAGCTTGGTCAGCAGCTTGTGGAAGAAGCCGCGACGGTTGAACTTCGCCTCGAAGAGTTCGGGGTTGATGTCGTGGTGATCGAACACGAAACGCTTGCCGAAAAGATACTTCCAGAAGCCGGCGACGAGGAACATCAGGTCCGGCGGGTTGCACGCCTGGACGACGTCGAAGCCGACCTTCGCCTGCACGCGAACCGAGAGCGCCAGCTCCCAGGCCAGTGCCCAGCCATACTCGAGCAGATATCCGAGCGCGCCATCGGCCTCGAACGGCATCGGGTGGCGGAAGATGTGGATGCCTTCGAGCATCTCGTAGGACTTGGTGTAACGGCCGCCGACCGGGCAGATCACCGAGACGGTGTAGCCGTTGTCACGCAACGTACGGGCTTCCTGCCAGACGCGCCGGTCGAGCGGCACGGTCAGATTCTCGACGATGATGAGTACCTTGCCTGCACGCCCCACGCCTACACCCCGCATCATGCAGCATTGCCATTGCGCCGCAGCTTCATGCTGGCGCCCCAAACTGCTGCATCCTCCGCGAAAAAAGTGAATGAAGGGTCGAACGCATCACTCAGCGTCAGATGATGCGCTGTTCCGCTTTGATACACGTGCGCGCTGGCGCCCCGCTCTGCCCCGAATGAAAACACGCGACGAGGCACGAAAACGGCGCCTAACGGGCTTGCCCGATGGCCTCTTTCTTGCGAATGAATTTCGAGATCGACCGTTTTCATCAACGGATTTTTAACCGTTGCGTTCTTGGAGGGCGTACCCGTGTTCCGCATCCCACGCGCCAAGCCGTACCCGCCGCAGATCGACCTTTCGACGGTGCGCGAAACCCTCGCCTACATGCACGACGACATGTGCCGGGTGCCGGGCCTCGAAAAGCTGCGCGATGCGCTCGGTGTCGCGATCGAGGAAGCGGCCGCCGCGGAGCGGCATGCGCCGCCGCTGGTCGAGGGTGCCTTCGCCGCGCGCTTCCTTCCGCGCCGCGGCTAAATTCCAGTACCGAACAGCCACCGGTCCGGGCGAACCTCAGCGCGTCACGAACTGGAATGGGATGGTGAGATCGATTCGCTCGCGTGTCATCGCGTCGGGAAATTTCGGGAACGGCGCCGCCTTGTCGATCGCTGAGAGCGCAGCGAGATCGAGTTCCTTGAAGCCAGAGCTGGTCGTCACCGTGCGATCGAGAACCGCACCCTCGCGGTCGATGCTGAAGCGCACCACCACCGTCCCGCGCTTGACGTTTCGCGGCCGCACCTTGAACCGCTCGACGTGCGTGCGCAGGGAGCCGAGATAGGCCATGTAGGCCGATGCGTCGCCGCCGCTCTGCCCCTTCGCCGCCGCCTGCTGCTCGATGACGGCGACCTGCTCCACCTGCTCCTCGCGCGCAACTTGGGCCGGCTGCGGTTTCTCGACCTCGGGGGGCGGCTCCGTCGCGGCGACGATCTCCTGAGCCGGGCCGAGCGGGGATGTCACGACGTCCTTGAGTTCGGGCGTCTGCTCGATCACCGGAACCTCGGGCGGTGGGGTTTGCTCGGGCGGCACCTCGGCGGCTTTCACCTCTTGCAGCGCGGCCACCGCCTCGCTTGCCGCGACCGTCTCGGGATCACGCGCCTCGATCGTCTCCGGCGCATCACCGAGCCGTGAAAGACCCTCGATGGCGATACCTTGCTCGATGCGAAGCTGGTCGGTGCCGTCGCCGGCCTCGAGCGCGCGCCCGCCGCTAAAGTCGACGAACGCCAGTGCGACCGCCCCGTGTAGAAGCGTCGAGAGAACGATCGCGGAGGTGCGGAGCACGTTCATGCGGTGTCAGTTTCCAACCGGCGAAGCGGATGTCGTGCCCGCGGAACGAGCCGCCGCTGCGGCGGCCTGGGCCGGCGAGGGTTTCGATAGCAGCGAAACGCGCGCGTAGCCCGAATCGCCGACGCGGCCGAGCACCTCCATCACGTCACCATAGGCGCTGGCCTTGTCGGCACGCACATAGACGACCGTGTCGCCCTCTGCGCTACGCACCTCGCGCAGGCGATCGACGAGGGACGAACGCGCCACCTGCTCGTCGCGGATATAGAGGTTGCCGTCGCCGGCGAGCGTCACCACCATCGGCTTCTTGGTCTGCGCCAGTTTCGCCGCCGATGTACTCGGCAGATCGACCGGCACGCCCTGGATGAGCAGCGGCGCCGCGACCATGAAGATGATGAGCAGCACCAGCATCACGTCGACGAACGGCGTGATGTTGATCTCCGCCATTGGCCGATAACCGGCATCCTCGTGCTCATCGGGCATATGCCCGCCGAGTTGCATGGCCATGGCGTCAGCCTCTTCCGGACGCTTCGACGTGCAGGCGTGCGAACTGAGCCGCGATCCGTGCAATAGCAGCGCCGGTGCGGTCGCTCGCGCGGCCGAGTGCGACGGCGATCTGGTTGTAGGCGATCACGGCAGGGATGGCCGCGGCAAGTCCGATCGCGGTCGCAAAGAGCGCTTCCGCGATGCCGGGTGCGACGACGGCGAGGCTCGTATCCTTTGCCTGCGCGATCGCGGTGAAGGAGTGCATGATGCCCCATACCGTACCGAACAGGCCGACGAACGGCGCCGCCGAGCCGACCGTCGCCAAGAACGAAAGCCCCTGCTCCGCGCGCTTCAGCTCGCCGCGCATCGCGCCGCGCATGGCCCGCTCGATGCGTGCACGCACGCTGTTGAGTGCTTCGCCGCGCTGGTCACCGTCGCGCCGCTCGGTCTCCGCGGCCGCGAGGATGGACGACGCGTAGCCCGCGGGGCCGGCAGGCGTGTCGTGACGGCCGGCTACCGCCAGCTCTTCGAGGCTTGCGACCTGTCGGCGCAATCCGGCGATACGAACGATTTTCTCGATGATGATGGCCCAGCATGCGATCGACGCGACGGCGAGCATCACCATCACCGCCTGAACGACCGGGTCGGCATGAAGGATCAACGACATCATCGACAGGTGGCTGGCACCTTCGGCAACGGTCTGAGCCACGGCTCGGCCCTTCCTTACTTTGAGAGTTCGACCTTGGTCCGCGTGGCGAGCTTCAACCGCTCGAGGCAACGCGGTTCGTCGGTGCTGGCCCCGCCGGCACCCGATGTCTTGCAGTCCATCACATCATTGATGAGCAGGCTGCCGATGTCGTCGCACTTCAGGCCGTCGAGGTCGAACAGCTTGACGCTGCGCTTCTGCGCCCGCACCGGCGACAGGTCGAGCGCCACGCGCCGTCCGATCACGCCATCGGTCTGAAACAGCACCAGATCGAGCTTCAGCGCGGAATAGGTGCGCTCTCCGCCGTTGTCGATCACGATATAAGCGCGACAACCATTCGTCAGCGGCTCGAGCTTGTTGAGCTCGACGCCGATCACGTCGCCCTGCGGGGCAGCGGCGGTCGGCGCATGTGCCGATTGGGCGAGGGTGGTCGAGGAACCGGCTGCCAGCACGGCCGCTGCGATACACGCGGCCGTTCCATTCCTCCTGGAGAGCCCGCTGGAGAGCCCCCTCCTACCCGCGAGCACACGCGCGAAATCGCTCGCGGTTCTCCTCGCGTCACGTCCACGGCCTGACGTGACCGGGTTTTGCGAATACCTCACACACAATCTCCCGAACTTTTTTTGCGTCCCACTCGATACCGAGGTGCGATGGGCATGGACGTTTGCGCCATCACGGCTTGCGCCTTCGCTAGTTCAACCACGGCCCCGGGGTTGCCGATGGAACCGGTGGGCCTCGACGTGCAGCGCTTCCCATAACAGCAGCGACGGCAAAATCGCAACCGAACCTCTGCACGCCCCGTTCCGGGAATTCGGCCCGCCTCAGGCGGCCAACCTGCGGCCCGTCGGCAACAACGCGCAACTGTTACACTGTAGCAACTCCAGAAAGTGCGTCAATCGGGTTGACGCATCCGTGATGGTCCCGCATCGATATTGAGCAATCTCGTTTTTCCTTTGGAGTTCATCGCGTTATGGAATTTGTCCTGAAATAATCGGGAAAAATTCCCCAATCTCCGGATGGGCGCGAATCAGTCATAACCGGACAAGCCAAAATCCACGCGGGAATCGGGCAACAATGAAAACAAAGACAACACGCGCCGGAGCTCTGATCATCGGACTTTGCGGCACGACGCTCCTCCCGGTATCTGCCTTTGCTCAGCAGCCCCCCGGCACGGCTGTTCCGCCCGCTCCTACGGTGACGCCACCGGCAGTGAACGCCCCCGCACCGCCGCCCGCACCCGCCGCCTCATCGACGCAACCGCCGTCTTCGACAACTGCCCCGACGCCCGCAGCGCCTGCCACCACCGCGCAACCGGTTCCGGCCGGCTCCAGCGCGGCGCAGGAACTGCCGCCCGTCGTCGTCCAGCAGCAAGAGGTCTCGAAGCCGAAGCCGAAGCCCGTGGCGGCACGCACCGCCCCGAAGCCGAAGCCCCAGCAGCAGGCCGCGCCGGCCGCCGAGCCTGCTCCAGCCCCGGTCGAGCCGACCGGCCCGATCTCGCCCGAGTTGACGACAGATCAGCTTCGCACGCAGGGCGAGATCGTGCGGATTTCGCCGATCGGCGGCTCGGAGATCGCCGTCGGCAAGGTGCCGGGCTCGGTCAGCACCGTCTCCGGCGCCCAGATCACCAAGCCCGGCAGCACCGAGCCGCAGGACGTGCTGCAGAAGCAGGTTCCCGGCATCGTCCTCAACGATGCCGCCGGCAGCGACATGCGCGCCCAGATCGATTATCGCGGCTTCGGCTCCGGCTCGCTCAACGGCTTTCCGCAGGGCCTCGCCGTCTACCAGAACGGTGTCCGCATCAACGAGGTATTCGGCGATACCGTGAACTGGGACATCCTGCCGAAGCACGCCATAGCCGACATGACGGTGCTCTCGGGTAATCCGATCTTCGGCCTCAACGCCATCGGCGGCGCCATCTCCGTCGTCATGAAGGACGGCTTCCAGTTCCAGGGCGTCGAGATCGACACCATGTTTGGCTCGTTCGGGCGCAAGCAGGCCGGCATCCAGATCGGCCAGCAGAGCGGACCGTTCGCGTTGTACTTCGCAGGCGAGGCGATCCAGGAGGACGGCTGGCGCGACTTCTCGCCGGCCGAGACCCGGCGCGCCTATCTCGACCTCGGCTTCAAGCGCTCGGGCGTCGAGGCACACTTCAACCTGACCATGGCCGACAGCGAAGTCGGCGCCATCGCTGCTACGCCGGTCGAGTTGCTGGCCATCGAGCGCAGCCGCACCTACACCTCGCCGCAGACGACGGATCTCGAGGTGTTCATGCCGTCGTTCAACGCTTCGGTGAAAGTGTCCGAAACGCTGACGGTGTCGGGACTCGCCTATTATCGCCGCTTCAAGTCACGCGTTGTGGACGGAAACGTCGCCGAACTCGAGAAGTGCGAGGAGGTCATCAACGACCCCGACAATGCGGGCGCTGACGCCTCTGGCGTCACCGACCCCAACAACCTTTGCTCCGGCGAACTCGAGAACAACCAGATCCAACAAGTGGAGGATGCGTTCGGCAATCCGATCGGACCGGGGCAACTCGGCCTTGCCGATTTCAACGACGCGACGCTCGGCGTGATCGACCACATCCGCACGGACTCCGAGAGCTTCGGCTTCGCGCTCCAGGGTGCCGACAAGCGCAAGCTGTTCGGTCACAACAACCACTTCATCATCGGCGCCAGCTACGACCAGGGCAACGTCAACTACCAGACCAAGTCCGAGCTCGGCGTCATCGGCAACCGCTTCGTCGTCACGGGCTCCGGCATCGTTCTCGCCGAACCGGACGACTTCGCGCCGCGCAACGTCGATGTCGATACCAAGTACCTCGGCCTCTACTTCCTCAATGCCTTCGACGTCACGGATCGCCTGACCGTCACGGCGGGCGGCCGCTTCAACTACGCCAAGATCGATCTCGTCGACCTGACCGGCGAGTTCGACGGCATCACGTCGCAGCACTCGTTCCAGCGCTTCAATCCAACCGTCGGTGCGACCTACGAGCTGGTGCCGGGTATCACGCTGTATGGCGGGTACTCGGAAGCCAACCGCGCGCCGACCCCGGCCGAACTCGCCTGCGCCAACCCCGACAATCCGTGCCCCATCGAGAGTTTCCTGACCGACGACCCGCCGCTCGAGCAGGTCGTGTCGAAGACCTACGAACTCGGTCTACGCGGCCAGATGAAATCCGCCTCGGGCGATCAACGGTTGAACTGGGGGCTCGGTCTCTTCCAGACGACCAACGAAGACGACATCCTGTTCGTCGCATCGTCAACTACGGGACGCGGTTTCTTCTTCAACGCCGGCGAGACGCTGCGGCGCGGCCTCGAGGCGAGCCTCAAGTACTCGTGGGGGCCCCTCTCGGCCTACGCCAGCTACAGCTACGTCAAGGCGACCTACGAGACGGCGAACGAGTTCTCCTCGCCCGCGCATCCGCTCGGAGACACCTGCGTATTCCAGGACGAGGACACGTGCATTCAGGTTCGGCCTGGCGACAACATACCGGGCATCCCCAACCACCGCTTCAAGACGGGCTTCGACTATTTCGTCACGCCGAAGTGGAAGGTCGGCGCCGACCTCATCGCCACCTCCGGGCAGTATTTCTTCGGCGACGACGCGAACCTGCTGCCCAAGCTCGGAGGCTACACGCGGGTCGACGTGTCGACATCCTACGACTTCAACAAGAACGTCCAGTTCTACGCCTACGCCAACAACATCTTCGACAGGAAGTATGGCCTCTTCGGAACCCTGTTCGATGCCGATGAGGCACCCGGAGAGGTGGTTGCGCCGGGCTTCACATTTACTGATCCGCGCTCGATCGTGCCCGCCACGCCGATCGCGATCTATGGCGGCGTGAAGGTGACGTTCTGAGCCTGCGCATAGCATGATAGCGAAACACCGAAGGTCGCCCTTCTGGGCGACCTTCGGCATTTTGGAACGGCATCAGAATTCAACTTCGAGGCTTGCTTTGAGGGTCGCATCCGGCGTGTTGCCGTTGAGGCCGAATAGAAGCCCGGTGCCGAGCGTCACCGTGACGTCATCGTCCTTCTCGCCGCCGCCACCAGGCTTGGCGTCATCGTCGTCGAGGCCACCCGCGGGCAGCCGACCGAGCCCGCGCACCGCCCCGCTCTCGCCCTTGCGCCAAGTGTAGTACGCGATTGGCCCGATGCGGTGCTGGTCGTGATCGCCGAACGCCAGAGCCCCCTCGCCCGGCTCGCCGGTGTGCCCGAGGCGATCGAATGTGCCATAGGCTTCGAGCGCGAGCGCCCAGCGCGGGTCAAACGCGTATTTAAGCTGCGCGGCGTATGCGAGATCCCACTTGTCATCGCGCTCGAGTCCTTCGGCCGACGTCTCGCCCGAGCCGAACTTGTGCACGAGCATGACGTTGAGTAACGCCGACCAGGGCCCACTCTTCGTACCGACGATGGGACCGAACAAGATCGAGTTCATCTCGCCACGTCCGAGCGGATGCTCGAACTCGCCGAGCAGGCCGAAACCGACGCCGCCTTCCGGCACGTGCTTCAGAATCACCACACCTTCGAGCGCCACCTCGGTCAGCTCCAGAGGTGCATAGGCATCCGCCAGCGCAGGGGACGGCGGATCCTCGAGGCGCTCCTTCTCGTACTCGATACCGACGCGGGTGCGGAACCAGCGCGTCAGGCTCATCTCGATTTCGAGCGCATGGCGCTGCTTCGTCGCGGAATTGTCGTCGTAGACGAACGCGCCCGGCGCCTCCTCGCTGAAACGGCGGCGCGGATTGCCGAAGCTCCAGGCGTTCTGACTTTGGAACTCGATCTCGCCCGGCTCGGCCTCGAGATCCTTGAGCTCGAACTGGCCGATGGAGGGCTCGGCGTCCACACTCCCGGCGAGCCACGCCTGAAGCGCCGCCACGCAAGCGGTCACGAGTGCGCGTCGGCGCATTCTTCCCCCTCCCGGCCCAATTTCGGGCGTCCTCCATCCCCAAGCCACCCAAACAGATTTGCCGATCACTCGTCCAGCACCGTCGCGAATGCGGCGATCTTTGCGAACACGGTTCGTCGACAGGGTCCACCGGGCGGAGGCAACCGCCGCCCGTGTCCACCATCGTTCGATCCGTACAAAGATTTGAGCCGGACCAGTTCGCCGACGCCCAACATCAGGCGATATTACTAAATAAAAACAATTACTTGGAAATCAACAACACCCGCCAGGCTCATCGAGAGAAACGCCGAAAACGGGCTCCAATTAACTGCAAGTTATACGTTCGCCATTAAAGTCTTGGTTGTCGAATGCGCAAACGGGCTGTCCAGGCGATGATCAACGACGCCTTCGGTAAGGGCAAAAACAGGTCTCTCATGGGCGAATACTCGGCGCTGCTGGGTGACGCCGTGCTGCGCCAGCGCACCCGCGCGGCCGAGCATTCCGCGCGCCTGGAAACCGAGTTGGCGAACCGGGTGAAATCCGAGTTCATCGCCAACATGAGCCACGAGCTCAGAACTCCGCTCAACACGATCATCGGCTTTTCCAAGATCCTCTCAGAGCACGACCGGCGGCGCCTGCCGCAGGAGGAGATCGTCGAATACGCGACGCTCATCAACGACATCCTGGACATTTCCAAGATCCAAAGCGGGAAGTTCAGTATCGATGCGCGTGAGACGAGCATCGACGAAATCTTGAGGTACTGCCGCACCTCCTTCCAGAAGCAGGCGTTCGACGCAGGTGTCGCGCTCGAGCTGTCGGTCGCAGCACCGCTCCCGCCTGTACGCGGCGACAGCACGAAGCTTCGCCAGGCGATCTGCAACGTGATTTCCAACGCGATCAAATTCACGCCGAACGGCGGCCGGGTGCAAATCGAGGGCACGGCCACGGTCGATGGCGCTGTGGCTGTGACGGTCGCCGACAGCGGCGTTGGAATGTCCGACGAGGAGATCGACGTGGCCTTGACACCCTTCGGTCAAGTCGACGGCGGTCGCACACGCTGGCGCGAAGGCGCAGGCCTCGGTCTGCCGATCGCTCGCGCGCTGGTCGATCTCCATGGCGGCCGCATCGACATCAGGAGCCGAAAGGGCGAAGGCACGTCGGTTACGATCCTGCTGCCGTCCCGTCATGACGTTTCAGCCGCAAAGGGACGAGACATGATCTTTGGTGAGCTCAATCCTTGAGGCCGGCATAACCCCTGCTCTAACGCTGACACGACCGTTGTTGAAAGCTCCGGATATGCACCCGCACTCTACGTCAAACTCGACTGAAACCGACATCACGATCGGCCGCATCGTCTCCGTAACGGGCGCCAAGGCCATCCTGCTGCTCGATGGGAAGATCGATGCGAGCGGCCGCAAGCAATTGCACCGGCCGGAGATGGGCACGCTGCTCGCCATCGACACGCACAACACCATCGTTCTCGCGATCGTCTCCGCTTTGAGCGTACCGGTTCCGGCGCAGCGCGAAGGCGATTCGGAGATCTGGATCGCGGAGCTCGGCCTCGTCGGCGAACTTTGGAAATCTGCCGACGGAAAGGCACAGACTTTCAACCGCGGCGTCACGATCTATCCCACTCTCGGCGACCGTGTGCGCATCGCCAACAAGAGTGAACTCACCATCGCGTTCTGCGGTGACACGAAGAAGTCGGTGCGGGTTGGTTGCATCCGCCAGGACAGCTCCATCCCGGCCATGGTGCGCGTCGACGACCTGCTCGGCAAACACTTCGCCATCCTCGGCACCACGGGCACCGGCAAGTCGTGCACGACAGCGCTGATCCTCCGTGCGATCCTCGAGAAGAACCCAGCCGCGCATATCGTGCTGCTCGATCCTCACAACGAGTACGCCACGGCATTCCCCGAGTGGGCCGAGGTCATCAGCCCGCGCAATATGCACTTGCCATTCTGGCTGCTCACATTCGAGGAGATCGTCGAGGTCCTGATCGGCGACGGGGAGCGCAAGGCCGAGATCGAGATTCTCCAGGAGCTGATACCGATAGCCAAGTCGCGCTACTCGGGCGGCCGCACCCAGCAGAGCGGCAGCGTACGCCGCGGGGTCGTCGATCACGGCCGCTACACGGTCGACACGCCTGTGCCCTACCGAATTTCGGACCTAACGGGTCTGATCGACGAGCGGATGGGCAAGCTCGAGAACAAGCGCGATCTCTCGCCCTTCCGCGTTCTCAAGCAGCGTATCGACGCCATCTCGCAGGATAGCCGCTACGGCTTCATGTTCGGTTCGCTCACCGTCTACGACGGCATGACGCAGGTGCTGGGCCGAATCTTCCGCGTGCCCGTCAACCAGCGGCCGATCACCATCCTCGAACTCACCGGCATCCCGACCGAGATCGTCAACGTCGTCGTCTCGGTACTCTGCCGCATGACTTTCGACTTCGCTCTGTGGAGCGAGGGGCAGGTGCCCGTCACCATCGTCTGTGAGGAAGCCCACCGCTACGTTCCCGCGAACCCCTCGGCCGGCTTCGAGCCGTGCAAGCGCTCGATCGCCAAGATCGCCAAGGAAGGCCGCAAGTACGGCGCATCCCTGTGCATCGTGACGCAGCGCCCGGCGGAGATCGATCCGACGATCTTGTCCCAGTGCAATACGGTCTTCGCGCTGCGCATGTCGAACGACCGCGACCAGGCGATCGTGCAATCGGCCATCTCGGACACCGGCTCGGGTCTGCTCGAGTTCCTTTCTGCCCTCGGCCAGCGCGAGGCCATTGCTTTCGGCGACGGCGTGACACTGCCCGTCCGCATCCGCTTCGACGAGCTACCGAAGGCGGCGATGCCGCGTTCGTCGAGCGCAAAGTTCACAGACCGCTGGCAGAAGTCGGTCGGTGACGAGGGCTTCCTCGAGCACATCGTTGAGCGCTGGCGCTCGTCCGGCGCATCGGACGACGAGCAGGATCAGTCTATCGCCATGATGGCCGACGCCGTGCTCGGAAACGAAACCCGCCGCGATCAGCGCGACGAGGACTTCGGCCACATGAGCCCGCCGAGCGCACCGCGCCACTACGAGCCGCGACCCGTGAACGACGAACACAACGGGTCGTTCGCCGCCGCGGCCCGACCTGCCGCACCTGCCGTCGCGCCCGCTCCCCAACGGCCGGTGCGCGAACCGGCGCCGCTGCGAACCGCGACCAGCGATTCCTATGCTCCGAGCGCCAGGACTGTTGGCGAAACGCCGGCACTCGCCCCCGCCCGGAATGCCGCGGCCGCCGCTCCGGTGCGCCGCGAGCTCGCCCCGCCCTCTCCGCCCCGTCCCGCCGGTTCCATGCTTCGCCGCGACACGCCGACACCGCCTCCGGCGGCAGCGGGCGATGGCGATCAGGCCGGTAGCCAGACACTGCGCTCGCTTCGTGACCGGCTGATGCAGCGCCAACGATGACGCGGTTAAGGATGAGAGCGTCGGACGATCGCGCGGGCGCCGCCAAGAGCCTCACTTCAGAACGTGCGTCCCCCCTTTTCGGCGCGGGTGCTGCTCCAACACGCACGTTCACCCTATTCAAATAGTCCCGAGGGGTAAGGGACCACGACATAGACGAACCTGTGCCATAACTACGCGGTAGAGCAAGATCGACAGGGATGACGCGGCGTGCGTGCATCATCGCCGTCGAAGGTGCTCTGAGCCGTGGGCTTCGGGTGCCAGCGATCGCGATGGAAGCGCGCGAAGTTTTCATCGCACACGACATTCACCCGATGGCTCGATGGTTTCGGCCGCGCGTCCATCTTCTCCGAGGCCGCGTGACCGGTGGTCACTTGGACAGCGCACGATGGAGCCCGCGATGAGCGACCGTAGTCAGGTCTTTCCTGTCATCCTCTCGGGCGGTTCCGGAACGAGGCTGTGGCCGCTCTCCCGTGCGCTCTACCCCAAGCAGTTCATCAGCTTCTTCAACGGTCGTGGCTCGAGCTTTCTTGGTTCGACGCTCAAGCGGCTTTCGGCCGCCAAAGGTTTCGCCCCGCCGATCCTGCTCGCCAACAACGATCATCGCTTTCTCGTACGTGAGGAGCTGGACCGCGCGGGCTTGACGGCCAAGTCCATTATCCTCGAGCCGGTCGCCCGCAACACCGCACCGGCCATCGCGGTGGCCGCCTTGGCTGCACTCGCCGAAAATCCGGATGCCGTCATCGCAGTGATGCCGTCCGACCACGTCATCCAGGACGAGGCGCGCTTCCTCGAAGCCGTGCGGCGAGCGACAGAGGTGGCCGCGACAGGCCGCCTTGTCTTGTTCGGTATCGTGCCCTCGGAGCCGAATACCGGCTACGGCTACATCCGCAAGGGTGGAGATCTCGGCGGCTTCGCCGGGCGTGCCTTCACCGTCTCCGCCTTCACCGAAAAACCCGACCGCGCCAAGGCCGAGCACTACATCGCGACTGGGGAGTATTTCTGGAATAGCGGCATCTTCGTGCTGTCAGCGCGCACCCTGCTCGATGAGATGGCGCGGCTTGCGCCGGAGGTTCTCGCCGCCACGCGTGCCGCTTATGCCGATCGTGTGGAGGATCTCGGCTTCGAGCGCCTCGACCGCGCGTCCTTCGCCAAGGCTCCCGCCATCTCGATCGACTACGCCGTCATGGAGAAGACCGACAAGGCGGCCATGCTACCGATCGATGTCGGCTGGAACGACGTCGGCTCCTGGTCGTCGCTCTGGGACATCGCCCCGCACGATGAAGCCGGAAACTACACCCATGGCGAGACGGTGCTCGAGGACACCACCAACACTTACGTGCACTCGGAGAAATCTCTGGTCGCGACCATCGGCGTCGACAATCTCATCATCGTCGACACGCCGGACGCGCTCCTGGTCGCTGATCGCGGCCGCGCGCAGGACGTTTCGAAGGTCGTGCAGCGCCTCAAGGGGCTGAACCGGAAGGAGCAGGAGCAGCACCTGCGCAACTTCCGTCCGTGGGGCTTCTTCGAGACCCTTTCGCTCGGGCCGCGCTTCCAGGTCAAGCTGCTGCACGTGAAGCCCGGCGGCAAACTGTCGATGCAGATGCACCACCATCGCTCAGAGCATTGGATCGTCGTGCAGGGGACCGCGTCGGTCGAGATCGGCGGCACGCAGAAGCTCGTGCGGGAAAACGAGAGCGTCTACATCTTCGCGACGCAGTGGCACCGGCTCGAAAACCCCGGCAAGGTTCCGCTCGAGATCATCGAAGTGCAGATCGGTACGTATCTCGGCGAGGACGATATCATTCGGACCGACGACATCTACCATCGCGCGGCCGAAGAAACGAAATAAGAAACGAAATAGCTCGAACAGCGAGCCGCCTGAAGCGGCCCTCTGAACCGAGTGTGCGAGCGTGGGCGCCTTTCAGCCGCGCGGCTCGTTCGGCCTCAACTCGACCAGCCGCGGCTTGGAGCCCGTCTCGCCTGACGTATCCGCTGGTGCCGCGCTGCTCGTTGCGCTGCCCGACTGCATCCCTCCCGGGGCCGAACCTGCATCGCCACCTCCCGATCGCGCGGCCTCCGCCTCGGCGGCGGCGTTCTCGTCGGCCGCTAGGCGCTTCTGGAATCTGCGCCATCCAAACGGAATCATCGCCAGATAGAACAGCGTCGTCCCGGCCAGCGTCTCGTTGGGGTAGGTCACGAGCATCGCCACGTAGAGTACCGCCACCATGAATATCGGCAGAACCCACTCGCGCGAGATGCGCTCACCCATCAGCTTGCCCGAGAACGTCGGGATGTTGGAGACCATCAGGAACGCGATCAGCAGCGTGTAGGCGAGGATGATGTTCTTCATCCACCGCGCATCGCGCAGGTCGAGGCCGAGATGGGCGAGATAGATCGGTAGCAGCACCACGATCGCGGCGGCCGGAGTCGGCATGCCGGTGAAGTAGTTGGACTGCCACTTCGGCTTGTCCTCGTCGATCATGACGTTGAAACGCGCGAGGCGCAGTGCGGAGGCGAGCGCGAAGATCATCACGGCGATCCAACCGATGCTCTTGGTGTCGCCGAGGCCCCACGTGAAGATCATCACCGCCGGCGCGACGCCGAAGTTGACGAAATCGGCGAGACTGTCGAGCTCCGCGCCGAAGCGGGAAGACGCCTTGAGGAGGCGCGCCACGCGGCCGTCGATGCCGTCGAGCAATGCGGCGAACACGATCGCCGCCAGCGCCAGCTCATACCGCCCCTCGATCGACATGCGGATCGAGGACAGGCCGGCGCAGAGCCCGAGCAGCGTGAAGAAGTTCGGCACCATCATTCGCACCGGAATGCGGCGGTGGCGGAACATCAGGCGACCGCGGCGGCGGCGCTCCTCCTGCTCGAGTCTCGGAACCACGGGGTCCATCTGCTGTCTCCGCCTTGGCATGGCCGGCCCCGACCGGCCGCCCGAAGCGCCGTTATACACCCGATCGGGGCGGGAGCGAGACCCGCCACCGCGTACCGGTTACTCGACCGCGCTGGCGAAGAACACCTCGTGCTGGCGAGCCGGCGGTGCCGCCACCTCGCGCCCGGTCTCTCCGAGCCGCGTCACACCGTTCGCGCGTCGCGCGGTGCAGCCTTCTCGAGCTTCACACTGGCCTTATTCTTTTCGCGCTTCGGGCCGGTTCTAGTCTTTGCGCGCTTCGCGCTCGGGCTCACTCGACTGGAAATCAGCGAACACCGTCTCACCCGCCACCGCGCGCTGGCCGACCGCCACCAGCGCGGTGCGCCCCGGCGGCAGATAGACATCGACACGCGACCCAAAGCGGATCAGGCCGAAGCGCTGGCCGACGCCGACCGTATCGCCCTCCTGCGAGAACGTCACGATGCGCCGCGCGATCAAACCCGCGATCTGAACCACCGCCACTTCATCGCCGGCGGGCGTTTGAATGATGAGCGAGCGGCGCTCGTTCTCCTCGCTCGCCTTATCGGCGGCGGCGTTGATGAACGCTCCCGGCACGTAGATCGAGCGCAGGATGCGGCCCGCCATCGGCGCGCGGTTGATGTGAACGTCGAACACGGAAAGGAAGGTAGAGATGCGGACGCGCTGGCCCTGACCGAGACCGAGCTCCATTGGCGGCTGCACCAGCTCGACATGCGAGATCTCGCCGTCCGCCGGCGCGATGACGAGCCCGTCTCGCACAGGCGTCACACGCGGCGGATCGCGAAAGAAATAAGCGATGTAGAGCGCGACGACCACCAGCACCCAGCCGAGCGGAGGCCACAGCAGGAAGAACAGCAGGGCGGCGAGCGCGGCGACTGCGATGAACTTGTGGCCGTCCGAGTGCACTGGCACCAGGCTGCCGAGGATCGTTTCGATGAGACCGTGACCCTTAGACACGCGGATCACCTCCGGTTCGTTTGAAGTTTCATGAAATGGATGCGCCGGCCGTAGCCGGCGCCCCATGGGAACAGTGCGCGAAACAGCTCAGCCGAGCGGCACCGCAACGAAACGCAGATCGCCGTTGGCGCCTTCGATGCGAAGCAGCACCGCCTTGCGCCCGGCCTTCTTCACCTTCTCGAGGCTGCGGGCCACGTCATCCGGAACCGCCACCTGATCTTGCGCCACCTCGACGATGACGTCGCCCGGCTTGATGCTCTTCTGCGCGGCTGCGCTCGTTCCCTCGACATCGGTGACGACGACGCCGACCACCTTTTTGTCCAGCTTGTGGAGCTTGCGGAGCTCGTCCGTCAACGGGGAAAGCTTCATGCCGAGCAGCTCGCGCGACGGCGGAGGGCCGCTCTGCGGCGGTTGAACCGCCGGCTTCGGCACCTCTGGCGTTTCGTCCATCAAGCGGCCGATCTCGACCATCACGCGAACGGTCTTGCCGTTGCGCAACGCCTCGACCTCCACGCGCTTGCCGATCTGCGTCTGCGCTACGAGACGCGGCAGGCCGCGCATGTTCGCCACCACCTTGCCGTCGAACTTGACGATCAGGTCTCCGGCCAGAATGCCGCCCTTTGCCGCGGGTCCTTCCGGCGTCACGGACGCGACCAGCGCCCCCGTGTTGTCCGGCACGCCAAGCGTCTCGGCGATGTCTTCGCCGACCGTCTGCAGATTGACGCCGAGCCAGCCGCGCCGCGTCTCGCCATACTTGCGGAGCTGATCGACGACGTTCTGCGCCGTATCGGAGGGAATGGCGAAACCGATGCCGATCGAGCCACCCGTCGGCGAGATGATGGCCGTGTTCACGCCGATGACCTCGCCCTCCATGTTGAACAGCGGGCCGCCGGAGTTGCCGCGATTGATCGCGGCATCGGTCTGCAGATAGTCGTCGTAGGGGCCCGAGTTGATATCCCGCTGCTTCGCCGAGATGATGCCGACGGTCAGCGTACCACCGAGCCCGAACGGGTTGCCGATGGCCATCACCCAGTCGCCGACCTGAAGACTGTCGGACGAGCCGAACCGCACGTCTGGTATCGGCTTCGGCGGATTGACCTTCAGCAGCGCGAGGTCGCTCTTGGCGTCGCGGCCCAGCACCTTCTCGACCTTGAGCTTGGAGCCGTCGTGAAAGTTGACCACGATCTCGTCGGCATCGGCGATGACGTGATTGTTGGTGACGACGAGGCCTTCCTTTCCGTCGATGACGAAACCGGAACCGAGCGACGAGAACGTGCGCGGCGCGGGAGCGCCATTGCGGCGATTGAAGAAGTCGTCGAAGAGGTCCTCGAACGGCGAGCCTTTCGGGATATCGGGCAGCGGCAGCCCCTGCGGGCCTTTCGCGGTCTGCGTCGTCGAGATGTTGACCACGGCGGGGAACAGCGGCTCGGCGACCGGCGCGACCGATGGCGGCCCGCGAAAGGCGCTAACGGGACCTGCCGCCAGCAAAGCCACAGCGGCGATCAGCATCGCGAACATGGCAGCGGGGCGGAGGCGCGCACCATCGCGGCGGCCACTGCGGCCGGGCCGATCCTTGCGTTCGGTCGAACAGGCCTGGAGCATCAGAGCATCTCCGTGCGGGCCAGCGGAGAGCCGGCCCCGTTGCATCGCTGGGGCGTCAATGGCGACAACGCGGAAATCGCGCGGTGCCCACTTGGACAGGTCGTTGCCGGGCGCCTGCCCGTCCAGGTCGCGATCCGGATTGTCTACCGTCGTGACGGCCGCCCGTCAGCCAGTGTCCTGCCACGAAACGCCCTGCGCGTCACCAGGGGACGAAGGTTTCGAGAGCCCCCCGGTGGGGCGTGTCCACCAGGCGGGCGCAAGCCGCCGTTGCCGAAACGGTAGTGATGAGCGCGCCTTCTCCGTCAGCCCCTGATCAGCCAGACGATCGCCGCACCCGCCGCAACCGCCAGCCATCCCGCGGCCTTCAGAGTCGACTCGGGCGTCGCCATGGCCATGGCCAGCATTCGACGCCCGAAGTCTGGAGCGAGCGCCCAGATCAACCCCTCGATGACGAGGACCAACCCGAGCGCGACGGCGATATCGCTCATTGCCTTGGCTGTGTCGCCGCGCCGCCGCTGCGCGCGGAACCTGACGGAGCGGCGCCGTTGACATCGTTGAAGTAGCGGAAGAACTCCGAGTTCGGCGAAATCACAAGGCGAGTATCGCCGGACTTGATGCTGTTCTCGTAGGCCTGCATCGAGCGGTAGAAGGCGAAGAATTCTGGGTCGCGGCCGAATGCTTCGGCGAACACGCGGTTTCTCTCGGCATCGCCCTCGCCGCGAACCTGCTCGGCCTTCTTGGTCGCTTCAGCCTTGATGACTGTCGCTTCGCGATCGGCGGTGGCGCGGATGCGGTTGGCGGAAGCGGCACCCTCGGCGCGGAACTCGGCCGCCTCGCGTTGGCGCTCCGTCTGCATCCGGCGATAGATCGCCTCGCTGTTCTGCTCCGGCAGGTCTGCACGCTTGATTCGGACGTCGACCACCTCGATGCCAAAGCCCTTGGTCTCCTGGTTCACCTGATCGCGGATCCGGCGCATCAGCGTTTCGCGCTTGTCGCGCACCACGTCCTGGAACGTGGCCGAGCCGAGCGCGCCGCGCAGGGCCGACTCGAGGATGTTGCCGAGGCGCTGGCGGGCGATATTCTCGTCGCGCACGGTCTTATAGAACTCGAGCGCATCGGTAATGCGGAAGCGCGCGAAAGAATCGACGACGAGACGCTTCTGGTCAGACGCGATCACCTCTTGCGGCGAGCTGTCGAGGTCCAGGATGCGCTTGTCGAAATAGTCGACCGTCTCGACGAACGGAATTTTCCAGTGCAGGCCCGGGTCGGTGATTGTGGCCTTCGGCTTGCCGAACTGCAGGACAATCGCCTGTTCCGTCTGGCGCACGATGAAGGCCGAGAGATAGACGCCGGCGGCAACGATGCCGATCAGCACGACGAGGAAAGCGAGGAACGGACGCATGCTCACTGCCCTCCCTTGTTCGGCTGGCGCTGAAGCTCACCCAATGGCAGATAGGGCACCACGCCCGAACCGCCTCCCGACTGGTCGAGGATAATCTTGTCGGTGCCGCCCAGCACCCGCTCCATCGTCTCGATGAACATACGTTTCTTAGTCACGTCGGGCGCCTTCTTGTACTCTTCGAAAACCTTCTGGAAGCGCGCCGCCTGGCCGACCGCCTCGGCGACGGTCTGCTCCTTGTAGCCCTGCGATGCTTGGAGAATCCGCTCCGCCTCACCGCGTGCCTCAGGCACCACCTTGTTGGCGTAGGACTGCGCTTCGTTCTGCAAGCGCTCCTGGTCGGCGCGTGCCGCCTGCACGTCGCGGAAGGCGTCGATCACCTTCTGCGGCGGATCGACCTTCTGCAACTGGACGCGCGTTATCTCGACACCTGCGCCGTAACCGTCGAGCGCGGTCTGCATGAGCTTTTGCACCGCCGCCTCGGTCTTCTGGCGCGCACCGGTTAGGATCGGCGTGATGTCGTTCTGGCCCACCACCTCGCGCATCGCGCTCTCGGCCACTTCCTTGACCGTCGTCTCGGGGTTCTGGATGTTGAACAGGTATTGCTCCGCGCCGGTCTGGCCGGACTTCGGATCGCGGATGCCTGCCTTGATGCGCCAGAACACGACGAAATCGACGTCGACGATGTTCTCGTCGCCGGTCAGCATCAGGCTCTCCTCGGCAACGTCGCGAACCGCAACGCCGCCGCGCGCGCCCACCGATCGCATGCCGATCTCGATCGAGTTCTCGCGCGTGACCTTCGGCAGCAAGACCTCCTCGACCGGATACGGCAGACGATACTGCAGGCCCGGACCGGTCCAGCGATTGTACTCGCCGAAGCGCAGCACGATACCCTGCTCGTCGGGCTTCACAGTGAACGTGAAGGCATAGAACGCGACCGCCGCGACCGCCGCTGCACCGAGCAGGAACAGCAGTGGACCGGGAACTCCGCCGCCGTGCATCACCTGCTTCATGCGGTCCTGGCCGCGCTTGAGAATTTCCTCGAGATCGGGCTGCTGGCCGCCGCCGCCGCCACCGCCGCCCTGCCCCCACGGGCCCTGACCCCAGGGGCCTCCACCGCCGCCGCCTCCACCTCCGCCGCTTTTCCAGCCGCCGCCACCATTCTGATTGTTCCAAGGCATAGGTCGGGATCTCTCGCTCTGCGGGGTCCAGTCGGGAAACGGGCCCGGGAACTATGTCCCAGTGAAACGACGGAAATCACCGTCGTCCAAGGCCCTTGAGGAAGGTCGGCTCGCTTATAAGCCAGGGGGTTGGCCAGTGCAAACCTCACCCCAGCACATGGTGTGCGTGCGTCGAGCTTCAAGACGATGTCGGATCGCTACAAGCGCATCGCCGCCGCCGCGAGGTCCGGGTCGGCCAATGGGCGACACTCAGTCCGAGGCTTTTGCCGGCGCGATCCGCTCGAGGATCTTGAGCTCGGCGCCGGCCTCGTCGCGCGGCCCGCGCGGGATCGGCTCGACGGAGGCGAGGTGCCATTCGGCCGGGTCGAGTGCCGGAAAGAAGACATCGCCCTCGGGAGCCGCATCGACCTCGGTCAGATAGATCCGACCGGCGAGTGGAAGCATGGCACGAAAAATGTCCGCCCCGCCAATCACGGCGATCTCGTCGGTACCGCGCCGGTCGGCCGCCGCGAAGGCGAGGGCGAGCGCCGCCTCGACATCGTGGGCGACGATGGCGCCCTCGTCGGCGAATGTGGCATCGCGCGTGACGACGATGTTGTCGCGCCCGTCGAGCGGGCGCTTCGGCAGCGACGCCCACGTCTTGCGGCCCATGACGATGGGCTTGCCCATGGTCAACCGGCGGAACAGCTTGAGATCGGAGGAAAGCCGCCAGGGCAGATCGCCCTTGAGGCCGATGACGCCATTGCGCGCAACGGCTACGACGAATGCGATTGTGGTGGCCACGCTGCTGCTGGTTGCTCCTCACATGCCGCGCCGGACTGCCATCTGACTGCGATCTGGGCGAACACCCGATCGATCGATCGGTCGGGTCATGCTTCAGGCGGCGATTAGGCGGCGAATACCGTTACGCGCGGCAACCGGGTATCGGCACCATCGCAAATTGATTGTCGGCATTATAGCGGTTCATGGCGCCGCTGACAGCGTCGACGCCGAGGCCGATCGGCCCACCGACGATGACGTTTCCGGCCGCCATGGCCTCCGTGTGCGAGGCGATGATGCCCGCCGCATCTTGGAAGCACGGCTTCTTGCAGAGAACAGAGATGTTCTCCTGGCTCTTGTCGAGGACGACGGTGGTCGGTGTCGTCACCACCTTCTGACCGATGCCACCTGACGAGAGGGTGCAGGTTGCGCCGGGTGCGCCCGGCGTGTTGATGGCGACCGCCTGGGTGGTACCCTTGGTGATGGTTGCACAGCCGGCCAATACGAGCATGCCGGCGGCGGCGAGCGCCTGCCCTAGTCTACGGTTCAAAACACCCTCCCCCCGCACAAAACGCCTACCCGCCGCCCTCCCCCGAGGAACGGCCGCAATCATTGGTAGCGGCGACGTGAGAGTTCGTCCAGACAGTCCGGCCACACACAATCGCCGTTTCGCAGGCCCCTGTGACTTGGATCAGGGTGCAGCAGGGCGCTGCTTGGCGGGCGCGGCATCGCAGCGATCTGCGGGGCGGAGTGTGATCGCGGTTTCGGCGGGATAGCTGTAGACGACGGTGCCGTCCTGGCGGCGCAGGCCTTCGGGCGAAAGCATCGCGGAGGCATCCAGGTAGCAGGGCTTGCGGCACAGCACGACGATGATCTCCGGGCTGCGATCGACCTCGATGGACGCCGGTGTCGTCAACGTCTGGCGGCCGACCGTGACGGAAGAGAGCGTGCAGTGGGCGCCTGGAACGCCGGGCGTATCGATCGCGATCTGCTGTGACAGTGGCGATCTTTGTTGCTGAGACGTCTGCTTCGGCACGCCTTCGCAACCCGCCAGCCCCGCGGCGATCACGGCAGCTGCGAGAACCCGTGACACAGGTAGCGTCGAAGCGCCAAGCTCACTCATCCGTTGCTTCCCATGTTGCGGCCCTTGCGACAGAGTGCCCTGGAAAAAGCGCGCCTTGTACTGCATCGTCGCCGAAAGACAACATGACGCGGCGCAGGCGATTTCACGGCAGCGCCTGTTTCCGCCCCCTGTTCCCGCCCCAAGACCATACCCGTCGTCGCATCAGCCCTGCCACTTCTCAGACGGCGACCGGCGCCTTGATGTGCGGATGGGGCTCGTAATCCGTCAGCTCGAAATCGCCATACTGAAAGTCGAAAATCGAGTTGATATTCGGGCTGATCCGCATGTTCGGCAGGCGCCGCGGCGGGCGCGCGAGCTGCAAGTCCGCCTGCTCGAGATGATTGAGATAGAGGTGAGCGTCACCGAAGGTGTGAACGAATTCACCGGGTTCGAGCCCCGTCACCTGCGCCATCATCATCGTCAGCAGCGCATAGGACGCAATGTTGAATGGAACGCCAAGGAAGATGTCGGCGGAGCGCTGGTAGAGCTGGCAGGAGAGCTTTCCCTTCGCGACATAGAATTGGAACAGGCAGTGGCACGGCGCCAGCGCCATCTGCGGCAGATCGGCCGGGTTCCACGCCGAAACGATGATGCGGCGGCTGTCGGGATCGCGCCTCAAAAGATCGACGGCCTGTGTGATCTGATCGATTGTTCTGCCATCCGGTGTTGCCCAAGACCGCCATTGCTTCCCGTACACGGGACCGAGGTCCCCGGATGGGGTGGCCCACTCATCCCAGATGCTGACGTTGTGCTTCTTCAGATAGGCGATGTTGGTATCGCCGGCGAGGAACCACAGCAGCTCGTGGATGATCGAACGGACGTGCAACTTCTTCGTCGTGACGAGGGGAAACCCGGCGGCGAGATCGAAGCGCATCTGATAGCCGAACACCGACAGCGTTCCGGTGCCGGTGCGGTCGTGCTTTTCGACGCCGTGATCGCGCACATGGCGCAAGAGATCCAGATACTGCTGCATCGAGCCTCGACCTGATCGAACGTGCATGGGCGGCGTGCCGCCGGTCTGACTGGCAGCAGTAAAGCGATTCTGCCCTCTCCCCTTACCCTGCCATCGCCGGAACTGGGGACGGCAGCTCGTACAGCATCAGAAACGTCGCGATTCCCGCATTGTAGGCCGCATGACAGAAGATCGGCACCCGCAGGCTGCCGGTGCGCCAGAGCAGCCAGGAGAAATAAAGGCCAACGGCGAACACCTCCAACAGGCCGAACAGCGAGTAGCTGGCGTGAAGGCTCGTCCAGAAGGCCGATGTGACGACGCTGCCAGCGGCGAAACCGAGCCTGCTGCGGGAAAGAGCCGAAAGCAGGAAACCGCGGAACACGAGTTCTTCCATCAATGGCGCGCCGATGGCGATGGCAGCGAGCGCGAGCCACCATGCCTCGGACCGCATCAGCGCCACGAACGGACTGACGTCCTTGGTGACGACATTCGGATCGATCAGCCAGACGATCCAAGTGTAGCAGCCGAAGATCGCCAGCATCATGACCAGGGCCACCGGATAGCTGGCGGCCCCCTGTGCCGGGGGGCGCAGCGAAAGCACATCGCGTGGGCGGCCACGGAAGGCACGCGCCGCGTAAATCGTGAGCAGGATCGCCGACAGCTGGCTCACCGAAAGCGCCGCGACGAACGGCCACACGCCGTCCCCGCTCGGCGCGTCTGCGGGCGGCGTGACGATGAGGCTGCCGGCCAGACCCGCCGACATGGCGAAGATGACGATCCCGATCGCGGCAACGAGAGCGGCGCCTGTGGGCCAGGGCGTTCGGGGCCGGTATGCCGGCGGGCCGCGGAAGAGACCCGACACGCCCGTCTCGGCGGCGCGCGGTGCGGCGGCGATGGATGTGGGCGACAAGCCGGGATCACTCGGGTCGCTCGGAACCGCCATCGGTTGCCTTCTCCGTGGAATTGCGGGTCGAAAGGGATGTGGCGGCGCGGACCCGAAACGGCAGGTACGCCGCCAACCTCCTCCCTTCGCTTCACAGGTTTCCACTCACGCCGCAAGCCCTGGCGAAACATCCGGCCGTATGCCCACAGCCGGTGATGAAACATAGGAAAAGGATCCTCTAGAATTTTGAGAACAGGTTGCTTTCAACCGTACCGGGTGCCCTGCCCGAGAGGCCGATCTGTCCACCGTTCCCGCCGCGTGACGTGCCCCCACGACACTTTCATTTGGTCGGCGCGCAGCCTATATTGAGTCTGCCGGCGCAAGTCGGCTATGGCGATAAATGGCCATCGGAATAAGCCGATCGGACCCGGGGGCGGTACCCGGCGCCTCCACCATCAGCTCATCAGAACGGCGTGCGGATGCCAGGGGTGAGCTGCTGATGGGGGCGAAATAGCATCGACGAAGGTGTAAAGGGTGTGTTTTCGCTCGGTATGGTTCCACCGTTATCGGACCGCACAGAATAGTTGCCAATGACAACTATGCTGAGGCTGCTCTCGCTGCGTAATGCGGCGCGAAATGCCTAAATCCAAGCCCTTGCCCCTAGCCGGGTAAGGCGCGGTCCGGGGGGCACCGGGCAACAGAAGCCCCCTACTCATTTCCTCTCGGCTGAAGGCGGTCCGCGGCGGCCTTCCCTCGGCCCAACAGAAGAGCGGGTTGCGGGACTGCATGACCTCCGGGCCGACGATCGATTACGACGCTCTCCAGCAGGACGCGATGCGCGGCCTCGTGCGCAGCGTACTAACAGAGGTCGCCAAATCCGGCCTGCCGGGTGACCACCACTTCTACATCTCGTTCAACACGCGCGCTCCCGGCGTCGGCCTCTCCCGGCGCCTGAAGGAGAAATACCCGCGCGAAATGACGATCGTGTTGCAGCATCGCTTCTGGGGGCTCACCGTCAGCGACGATCGCTTCGAGGTGAACCTGACGTTCGACGGCATCCCCGAGCGGCTGGTGATACCGTTCCAGGCCATCCTCGTGTTCTTCGATCCGAGCGTGCGCTTCGGGCACCAATTCGACAGCGCCGACATCGGGCCCGATCCGCGCATTCCGTCTCCTCTCACCGCCGAAACGCCGCTCGACGAGCCGGTGCCTGGCCCGCGTGTCGCCACTTCCACGACAACGGCGAAACCTGCCGCCCAGCGCAAACCGCGCCAGCAGAAGAAGGTGCGCAACGCCGAGGCCGAGAAGGAAACGGCTTCCGCCGGCGCCGCAACCGAGCCAGCGGCCCCCGCCGCTCCCGCTGTGAGCGGGCCGGCCCTCGTTACGAGCCAGCCCGACGCGCCGGCTGAAGGGGCGAGTAAGGTCGTCAGCCTCGACCAATTCCGCAAACGCTGAGCGCCGCGCCCGGCCGCGCTCCACCGGATGTCCACCTCAACTCAGCTCGAGAAGCCGGGGTGTGCCTCGCTGACCGGTTTTCCGTCCGGTGCGCGCTCCGCGGCGCCATCCTCTTCCCGCTTGAAATTCAGCAGAAGCTGACCGTCGACCAGTTCCGAGCACTCGACGTGCCGCACGAACGGGTCGCTCGCCTCGATGCTCGCCTCGGCAACGCAACTGTCGACCGTCGGCATCGGCTTCACATGTACGCCGTTGTCGCCGTTCGGAAGGGCGAGCATCGTAATCAAGACAATGATCTTCGGCTCCATGGCGTGGTCCTCCGTTCCATGGCCTCACTCGCGGAAGAACCGGTCTTCCGGGCAAACGCACGTGACAGAACTCAAGGAACAACCAACGCCGGAGCGGTGGTGGGAGCGAAGACGGCAATTAGCGAATCGCTCGCCGGCACACACCCAAGGAGCCTTCAAAAAGTGGCAGCAATTTGCGTCACTTAGGCTCACCAAGCGGATATCGGTGGCGAAACGGAGGGGCCAGCACACGCCGCTTGCCCGCGTTGCGAGGCCCTATCTCATCCCCGACCGGCAGCCCGTCGCCGACTTCCGTTCAACTGGTATGGCGCGTGGCGCGCGTGCTACCTCGACGGCGATGGTTTTCCATGGCTTCGACGAGGGCAACAGGATGAGCACCACCGCCACCCGCACCGAAACCGACACGTTCGGACCGATCGAGGTCGACGCCTCGAAGTACTGGGGTGCGCAGGCCGAGCGCTCGCTCGGCAATTTCAAGATCGGCTGGGAAAAGCAGCCGGCGCCGATCGTTCGAGCGCTCGGTATCGTCAAGCGCGCTGCGGCTGAAACCAACATGGCGCTCGGCAAGCTCGATCCCGCCCTCGGCGCGGTCATCGTGAAGGCCGCGAACGAGGTGATCGAAGGCAAGCTCAACGATCACTTCCCGCTGGTCGTCTGGCAAACGGGCTCGGGCACGCAGTCGAACATGAACGCCAACGAGGTGATCTCGAATCGCGCCATCGAGATGCTCGGCGGTGCGATGGGCTCGAAGAAGCCGGTGCACCCCAACGATCATGTCAACATGAGCCAGTCGTCGAACGACACGTTCCCGACGGCGATGCACATCGCCTGCGCGGAAGAGGTCGTCCATCGGCTGATCCCGGCACTGAAGCATCTGCACGCGGCGCTCGATGCCAAGGCCAAGGCATGGGCGCAGATCATCAAGATCGGCCGCACGCACACGCAGGACGCGACGCCGCTGACGCTCGGACAGGAGTTCTCCGGTTACGCCAAGCAGATCGAGAACGGCATCAAGCGCATCGAGATCACGCTGCCCGATCTGATGCAGCTCGCGCAAGGCGGCACCGCCGTCGGCACGGGCCTCGCGTCGCCGAAGGGCTTCGCGGAAAAGGTCGCCGCCACGATCGCGGCCATCACTGGCCTCGGCTTCACCTCCGCGCCGAACAAGTTCGAAGCACTCGCGGCCCACGATGCCATGGTGATGACGCACGGCGCCATCCACACCGTCGCCATGAGCTGTTTCAAAATCGCCAACGACATCCGCCTGCTCGGCTCCGGCCCGCGTTCGGGTCTTGGCGAGCTCGCACTCCCCGAAAACGAGCCCGGCTCCTCGATCATGCCCGGCAAGGTCAACCCGACCCAGTGCGAGGCATTGACCCAGGTCGCCGCCCATATTCACGGCAACAACGCCGCGATCGCTTTCGCCGGAAGCCAGGGCCACTTCGAGCTCAACGTCTACAATCCCATGATGGCCTATAACTTCCTGCAGTCGGTGCGCCTGCTCGCCGATGCCGCCGTGTCTTTCACGGACAACGCCGTCGTCGGCATCGAGCCGCGCCTCGACAACATCGCGCGGGGTCTCGCCAACTCGCTCATGCTGGTCACTCCGCTCAAGGAGAAGTACGGTTACGACCTCGCCGCCAAGGTGGCGAAGACCGCGCACAAGAACGGCACGACGTTGCGCGAGGAAGCCGTGAAGCTCGGCATTTCGGGCGAGGACTTCGACAAGATCGTCCGCCCCGAGCTTATGATCGGCCCGGACGAGGCTTGATAACCGCTACATCCGACCGTTTCGCAAACCCGCGGCAGGCAATGCCGCGGGTTTTCTTTTCGTCTCGAAAACCCGCTTACAATCCAATTGCTGGATCGAAAGAGAGCGATTAATATTGGTTGTATTGACGCCAGACTAGACACCGCTTTTTGCGCGGGTACGTCATGAGAATTCTCGTAGCAGCGTTGTTGGTTCCTATCGCATTCGGTCTTTCCGCAGGCAATGCCGCCTCCTGCGAGGATGACATGATCTCCAATATGCAGCAGATGGCGGACAACGCCATTCAGTGTGGGGTATCAGCCGAGCTCATGAGTTCCCTTCAGACCGGCGGGGACGGAAGTATCGATTTCGACACTCTCGGCTCCATGTGTCAGTCGGGCGTCAGCGTCGATAGCCAACTCGAAGCATTCAACGAATGCGCCCGGATCAACGTCTGCGCGGTTCTCGCCTATACCTATGCACTCGAACACCTCGACGAGTACGCCGGAGATTGCCGTGCAGCGGCAGAGGCCGGGCTCGAGCAATTCCCCGTGAGGTAAATTCACGGCGTACAGTGACGACGGCGAGACGAGGAGGCAGCTCATGGCGAGCGCCGGGCCGAAAACCATCGCGTTGTTTGCGCTCTTGCCATGCGCCGCTGTGGCAATTCTCACGTTCGAGAGTGCAGCGGAATCGGTTTCCTCCTGCGACGCTTTGAAGGGCCAGACAAAAGCTTACATCGCATGCGTCGCCCGCCAATTTCCAAAGAACTATCTACCGGGCGCCGGCCCAGGCCCAGGCATGACGATGGACGAAATAGAAACCCAGACCGACAAAGTCATCGACGGCATCTGCAATGGCGAAGGGAGCGTGTGCGACGGTGAAGAGCCCGGCACACGCATAGGTAATTGCGTTTGCCGGTGAGCCAGCGGAAACCGGTTGCGCTACCCGCCAGTTGTTAGTGCAGCCCGAGGCGTCTCGCTGACTTCAAGTCACCGTGTCCCGAGGCCCAGGGCGCCGTGCTGGGCCACCCTCAGTATCGCACCGAAACCCCGGAAAGGCCCGCTTGCCACTCTGCCGCTTCTCGACTATAGAGGCGGCTTCCCGAATTCCCGACAGCGACAGGTTCCGTCGCGGCGCCGCCGCCAGCCCCCGTTTCTGTCCCAATCCCGCCTGATCTCGAGGCGGCGCGGAGCCCGACGATGAAGAAGAACACCGACATCCACCCGGACTACCACCAGATCAAGGTCGTCATGACCGATGGCACCGAGTTCATGACCTACTCGACCTATGGCGAGGAGGGCGCGACGCTGGCGCTCGACATCGACCCGTCGTCGCACCCGGCATGGACGGGCGGCGACACCAAGCTGATGGACCGCGCCGGTCGCGTCTCGCGCTTCAAGAAGAAGTTCGAGGGGCTGTTCTAAGGCAGTTTTTCGGGGGCGCCCGCGCATCGTGCCGAAGGGCGGCCTGTTACCGGAACCACGCGAGTTCGAAAACAAGAAAAGCCCGGCTGAACGCCGGGCTTTTTTCTTTACTCGTCGCACCTTCATGCAAGGCGAGTCCGATCCGGGAACGGTAGGCAATCGCTGGACGAACCGCCCGGCAGGCGACCCGCCTGCCCCCGTTTGCCGCCCTTATAGTCAGATCGGCTTGCCGCCGAACGCCGCCGCCAGAAGGCTCATCTGGTCGCCCACCGGATTGGCGTTATGCGTAACGCCCTGGCTCTCGGCAGCGCCCGCCGCCGGATCCTGCATGGCGCGGTCGAGCTGCGCGATGCGATCCTGCAGCTTGAAACTCGCCTCGACGAGATCGCGCAGGCCCTGCGGCAGGTCGGTGAAACCCTTGATGTGCGACGGCCGTCCGAGCGCCTGAAGCTTGAGACGCTGGCGCTTCTTGCGCGCCTCCTCGGCGCTGATCTCACCCTCTTTGAGGGCGCGGCGGATCAGAAGCCAGGATGCCAGATCGAGGAGACGGGTGGTAAGCCGCATGCTCTCGGTTGCATAGAGAACGCTGGCGGGCGGCTGCAGCGCCTTCGCCTCACGGCGCCCCGGCCCATCCAGATAGGCCGCGGTCTGCTCGACCAGCTGCATGCCTTCCTTGAAGACCTGATCGAACTGCTCGGAAGCCTGGAAAAGGTCGCCGAACGAGATGGTTACGCCCGATTTGGCGCGACCGCCGATGGTGAGAAGCTCGTTGCTCATGATACGCCGTGACACAACCCGATACGCTTTGCTTACCGTATACCGCGTGAGACTAGGACACCATAGTTAACAACTCGGTCGAAACGAGGCAGAACTGGCACCGTCGGCACGCGTCTGTGGACAATGCAAGTTCAGCGCCGCACCATCGGCAGTGCTGGAAAAAGAAGAGCCGCCCCGGGAGGCGGCTCAAAGTCGATAGGGAGTGTCAAACAGCGAGTGGACAGGTGCCACCCCGACATCCAGAGAACTGGATGGTGCAGAAGCTAGCCCGCTATGGTTAGCGATCGATTAAGAAGCGGACCGAAACTGCGCAAAAGGGGCGCGCCGGCCTTCAGGATTTGAACAGCGCGCTCGCCGCCGCCTCGTGCCGGCGCTTCGCCGCGACCTCCGCCTCGACGCGCACGATCTCGTCGCGCAGTGCCTTGATGCGATGCTCCAGCTCGGCGATCGAAAGCTGCGAAAGATCCTCGCCGACACCGATCGGCCTCGCCGTCGTCCGTACCCGCGCCTCGTCCCAATCCATGCCGCGACTTCTCCCAATTGCTCCGCCCGCGTGGGCATGCATCCGCTCAGCGGAACAAATTGCAGTTCCAACCGGTCGGATGGCGCACGCGCGGCCGCCCAGCCGGCAAGATAGGTCGATGGCAGCCGCGCAGCAAAGCGCCTGCTCACGATTGTACGCGATGGGTAGCCCCCCGGGTCACGCCTCGCGCGCTGTGAGGCCCGTGCAGCCGGCGAGGCTTGCCTTCGCGGCCTTTGACGGGCATCTCTCGGCCGAATGATCCCTCCGACCGTCGGCGGACGCCAGTTCGCCACGGCTCACCACCATCAAAAAGGATACGCCGATGACCACGCCCGCGACCATGACAGCCATCGAGATCGACGGTAAGGGCGGGCCGGAAGTTCTGGTGGCACGGCAGCGGCCGATTCCTGCCCCTGGGCCGGGCCAGATCATCGTCAAGGTCGCCGCGGCGGGCGTCAATCGCCCGGACGTCCTGCAACGCCAGGGTCTCTATCCCGCTCCCAAGGGGCATTCCGAGATTCCCGGTCTCGAGGTGGCGGGGCACGTCGCCGCGACAGGCGAGGACGCCAGCCGTTTCGCCATCGGCGACGCCGTCATGGCGCTCGTCAACGGTGGTGGCTACGCCGAATACTGCATCGCCGACGAAGCGGCCGCTCTGCCCGTTCCCGCCGGCCTTTCGATGGTCGAGGCGGCCGCCGTGCCAGAGACGTTCTTCACCGTCTGGCACAACGTGTTCGAACGCGCCGGGCTACGGCCGGGGGAATGGTTCATGATCCACGGTGGCACGTCGGGCATCGGCGTCACCGCCATCCAGCTCGCGAAGGCATTCGGCGCAAAAGTGATCGCGACGGCCGGCGGGCCGGACAAGTGCCGCGCCTGCCTCGACCTTGGCGCCGATCGCGCGGTCGATTATCGCGCTGAGGATTTCACGGAAGCGGTCAAGGAAGCGACGGCGAAGCGCGGCGTGGACGTGATCCTCGACATGGTCGGCGGAGACTACGTCGCAAAGAACATCCGCTCGCTCGCCGACGACGGGCGCCTCGTCAATATCGCATATCTGAAGGGCTCGGAGGTCACCGTCGACATGATGCGCGTCATGCTGAAGCGCCTCACGATTACGGGTTCGACGCTGCGGATTCGCCCGACCGAGGTCAAAGGCCGCATTGCCCGCGCCATTGAGGAGAAGGTCTCGCCGCTGCTCTCCGACAAGCGCATCAAGGTGGTGATCGATTCCGAGTTCGCGCTTGCTGACGCCGCCAGGGCGCACGCGCGTATCGACGCCGGCGAGCATATCGGCAAGATCGTCCTCAAGGTCTGATCGAGGGGCGCGGTGCGCGGAAGCAGCACGCAGCGCCTTTGCGCTTTGCCGAGCACGGATGCTTCTTCCATCCGTGCGAAAGTCCCACTACGGTGCCGACCGAGCCGGCAGCCAATCTGAGGAGAGTGCACGTATGGCCGCGTATCCTGGCAATATGACAATCGGCGCGGACGCAGTGGTGACGGCTTCCATCCGCAATTGCCGGCGTCTCGAGGTTTACGGCTATGTCGATGGCGACGTGATCGCCGAGTCCGTCGTCGTGCATCCCGGCGGGCAGGTGTTCGGCTCGATCCGCGCGGGCGAGGCCGAGGTGCTTGGCACCGTGCAAGGCAATGTCACGGTCAAGAACCTCATCGCCATCCGGTCGACGGGCTCCGTGACCGGCAACGTTCGCTATGGTCGCATCACGCTCGAGACCGGCGGCAACCTTTCGGCCGAGGTCCGCAACGTTCCGCCGCGTCTCGTCGGCGATTTCGCGATCTCGGTTCCGCGCGGCGGTTCGGTGAAGCTCACCACGCTCGACATCGCCGCCATCGACCCGGACAACGCCGCACACGAGCTTACGTACGATGTGACGAACGAGAAGGGCGGCCACCTCGCGATGGCCGATGCAGCGAGCGAGCGCATCTCGCGCTTCACGCAAGCGGATGTCAGCCAAGGTCGCGTCTGCTTCGTGCACGATGGCAGCGCGGCGGCGACCGGCAAATTCGACGTGACCGTCACCGACGCTTCGGGCGCCGTCTCCGGCGCCCCGCGCACCGTCGATGTCACGGTCGTCTCGGCAAAGCCGAACTGAGGCCGCAGCGCTCTCTACCAAGATTTCAGTGCGTGATTCACGATCTCGGTGGAAGCGCGCAGCGCTTCCAACTCGACCGATCGCAACCTAGAGCCGCAGCTCCTGCATCGCCGCGACGGGACGCATGACAAAGCCGTCGAACAGCCGTGCGAGCGCCGCGCCGTCGAGCGTGGTGCCGGGCTCCAGATGCACGCCGCTTGCGATATAGACCGAGCGGATGCCCGCATCCGACGCGCCCTTGATATCGGTCTTGACGCCGTCGCCGATGGCGAGCACGCGATCACGTCCCACCGCCTTGCCGCCCCGCAGCTCCGCGATGATCGCATCGGCCATCCCGTAGACGGGCGCGTGCGGCTTGCCGGCATACGAGACCGCGCCGCCGAGTGCCTCGTAGGCCGCCGCAACGCCGCCCGCGCACCAGACGATGCGCCCGCCGCGCTCCACCTTGAGATCGGGATTGGCGCAAACCATCGCCAGCCCCGTGGCCCGCATCGCGTCGAGCAGCCCCGCATACGTTTCAGGCGTCTCGGTCTCGTCGTCGTAGAGCCCCGTGCAGATCACCGCCTCCGCGACCGGAAGCTGTGAAAGCTCGACGCCGAGCCCTTCGAACAGCGGCAGATCGCGCTCCGGCCCGAGATGGAACACGGGGCGTCCCGCATATGCCGCGATCATGCTGCGTGCCGCGTCGCCCGACGAGAGCACGCGATCGTAGGCGGCATCCGGCACGCCAATGCGTCGGAGCTGCGTGACGACGCTTGCCGCCGGACGCGGCGCGTTCGACAGCAGCAGCACGGTGCCTCCACCGTCCCGGAAACGGCGGCAGGCATCGCACGCCCCCATGAACGGACTTACGCCGTTGTGCATCACGCCCCAGATATCGACCAGCCAGGCATCGGCAGTCGCGATCAGCGGTGCGATCGACGAGAGTAGAGGTATCGCGGCGGGTGCGGCGGCGGCGGGATGGTCCATGGCGCATTCTCTGCCGCAGGATGCGGGAGAGTACAAGCGCGAAGGCCGGGACACGGAGAGCGCCTTCGCACTTTGCTGTATGGCACTTTGCTGCACGCGCGGACCGCGTACATCTCATCCGCTCGCAACCGAGCCCGCGCCGGCTACTCGGTCGGACAGAAGTCGCGGCCCCCGACTGCGAGCATGGGGGTGAGACGCGCGTCCTTCTTCGAAGCCTCGAGGATCATCGCCCACCCGCGCTTGGAATCACGCGGAACGGCCCAGCCGAAGCAATAGGCTTGGCCGAGCCTCAGACCGGCCTCTGGTACACGGCATTCGTAGGCCGCAGCGAAAGCTGCGTTCGCTGCCGCATGCCGCTCGGTGATCTGCGCGCGGTCGAGCGCCGGCCGGCCTTGCCCCATTTCCGCTTCTACGGCTTCCTTGCGCGCCACCTTTCCTTTGGCGAGCTTGCCCGTGCCGTCGCAGCGCCAGTCGTAAAACGTCTGGACGATGTCCTCCTGCATGACATTGGAGAAAAATCCGAGGATCGCTCCGACGATGAGCAGCGCGACATCCCGGCCCAAGCGGCTCCCGCCCGTGGCAGTCATTCGAAGAACCCCATCTTGTGCAGCATCGCGACGCTCGCCTGCGTTTTCTTCTGCTGTTCGACGCTCTCTCGCATCAGCGTATCCGCGCCCTCGCGGCAAGTTTGGATCTTGGCGGACATCGGCGGGTCGGCCCGGCGATCGGAGACGAGCGTGATGACCGGCGGGTAGAGCTTGGCGGCCTCGATAAACGTCTCCGATCCCATGTCGACGCTCTTGATCTTCCGTATGAGCTCGCGCGCGCGGGTGGCCTGCTCGGAGATCGAAACGCTCGCCGTCGGCTTGCCGCGGCGTATGCCATCGAGCTCGGTCAGAGATTGGCCGATGTCTCGATTGATCTCGACGTAGGTGCGGCGATGCCATGCAACGTCCTCGTCGATGGCTTGCTTGACGAGGTCCATGGCGAGGAGCCTGTCGTTGTTGGCCCGCTCCATCACATACGAGCTGTAATGTGCTGCCGCTCCGATCGCGCCACCTGCGAATGCGCCGATGAGCGCACCGCCGGCCGGATTGGCCTTCACCGCGCGCGCGATCCCGTAGCCTGCGGCGGCACCGACGACGGCGGCGATGGTGATGACCGCGACGTGCTTTTCGAACGCCACCTGGTTGCGGCATTCATGGCGCTTGTTCGCATCGACCATGGTCTCGCAGGCATCCATGGACGTGCACCCTGCGAGAGGCAGGGTTGCGAGGCCGATGAGCACTCGTCGCCGCGGAAGCCAGTCACCGTCCTGCATCGTCTCCCCCGGGGGCACGAGCCCTCAGCGCCGCCGCGCAACCACCGTCACCCTGTCGGACGGCCCCGCCAGCCATCGACGCCGTCCATCTGATAGCTTACAAATTACATGGACGGTTATTTATTCAGGTGATGTTGCATGATGAGTTGCATTCGCGGCGCGCTTCGGGCGGCCGTTCCACTAGCCGCCGCCCTCTTGATCTCGGCGTGTGGAGGTGTCCCGCTCGGCTGGGACCAGCCAGCTTCGTCGCTTCACGACATCAACCTGCTCACCCGCTACGGTACCGCAATTCAGACCCCTGCCCTTTCCAAGGACTGGCGCAAAGGGCTCGAGCAGGAAATTCAGTCGCGCAATCTGCTCAATGCTCAGGACGTGATGATCATCGAGCAGAGGTTGCTCCGCGGTGGTGCCAGCATGGCCGCGACGCTCGCCTCGGTCCACTTTCTGCCGTCCGCGTTCGGCGTCTCGAAGCGCCACCGTGGCGTCGAGGTGATCGTCATCGATTCCGGTCTCTACCAGTCGCGCCAGCCCGACATGTTTTTCTTCCAGAACGGGCGACTGATCGGCTGGTACTACACGACGATGGACAACAACGGAAACGTCCACCGGACTTCGAACGGTCAGACATTCAACATCGATGATTTCGAGGTGACGCCGTGCCAGAAGCTCGGCGATTCGCCCTGCTCGGGCCTGCAAATTCCGCGGCTGGCGTCTGCAACGCAGTAAGGCGGTGAAGCCTCGTTGAAACGAAAGGGCGCGGATGCCGGCATGGCATCCGCGCCCGTTGTGATCGCGACCGAACCTAGTCGTGTCAGGCCGCCCGCTGCGTGCTGGAGAATGCTGCCGCTTTCATGAGGCGCGGGCCGCCGAAGAGCTGCCCCTGGCCCAGGACCACACCAAAGGCCGACAACCGCGCCCGCCGCGCCTCGTCGTCGATATGCTCGACGACGAGAGAAAGCCCGAGACCGGCCAGGTGATTGCAGAGATCGGCGGGAGGGATCACGCCGCCCGGCGTCGGCAAGCCCTCGAGGAACACTTCCGCGTCAAGCTTGATGAACGTGAATCCAGCTCCGACGAGCGGCTCGAAGTCCATGTCGAGATCGGTGACGGCGCGCATGGCGAAACGGAAGCCAAGTTCGCGCATCTCCTCGACCATCGCCCAATGTGGCGCACGGAAGCGGCGGATATCGGATTGAGCGAACGTCAGAACGAGCTGCGCGGCGAGGCCCTGCTGACCCTCGTAGGTTTCAGCGAATGCCGACAGAAAATCATCCGATGCCAGCGAGGGACCGTTGAACGTCGAGAAGACAGCACCCGGCTTGCGGCGTTCCTCGAGCATCTGTGCCACCTGCGCCGTGCGCGACAGGCGAATGCTGTCGAGAAGCGGCATCTCTAGCCCGCCCGTGCCGTCGTCGGCGGTGGCGAGCGGGATGATCTCGTCGCCCTCCTCGTCGCAGAGGCGCACCGACACCTCGTAATGGCTAGGCTGCTGGCGTGCTAGGTCGAGGATCGGCTCGAGATAGACTTCGACGCGGCCTGCATCGAGTGCCGCCGCGATCATCTCCAACCGTTCCTCGCTCTCCTCCGACACCGCATGCGCCGTGGCCTCGTCCGTCTGGTCGGGTGGAGAAACGAAGTCGGTGGCCGGAGGCGATTGGGAAGCCCCCGGTGCGGCAAACGCCGGGGCGAGTGCAGCGGCTGCCCGCTCGAGGCGCGGATCGGTCTCGACATAACCGGGCGCCGGGGAGGGTGCGTCGGTACGCTCGTCGCCCGCCGAGTCCGTCATCGCGGCGATAGGCTGCGCGCGGCGCATCAGCGTATCGAAATCGAACTCGGGCTCGGGCTCGGGCTCGGGCGCGGTGTGGGAACGGGCCTGGGCGGCTGCCTGCGGAGCGGGGGCGGCTTCCGGCTCGCGGCGATCGCGGCTGGCGTCCAGGCCCTCGCCCGGCAGCATGTCGGACCGCGCCGGCTGCTTCATGGTGGCGGCGGCACGCTTTAGCGCGCCGACCGACTCCTCGATGGCACGCGTATCGGCCAAGCGCGCATCTCCGGCGGTCCGCGGCTCTGCGGTCGCGCGAACGGGCGCCGCAAGCTTTTCCGCTTCGGCGGCGTTGACTTCCTCGGCGAGCTTCTTGATGAGGCCCTGGATCATCTCGACGTCTGCCTCGCGCGGAGAGGCCGGGACGTCGGCCGAAGCGGCAGAGCGATGAGCGGGAATGCCGATTTCCGTCGGCGGGTCACTGAACGCGGACGACGCGGTGGCGATCGTCGGCACCTGCGCGTGCTGCGGTGTAACCGGTGGCGGATTGGTGGCTTGCGGCTGCTGCGGCAACGGCTTGCGCAGCGGCGGCGACGATTTGACGACATTGTGGGTGCCAGCGGGCCCGGCTTGCTGAACCGACGCTGAGGTATGGGTTGCATCGCCGGCAGGTGCACCGCGAACGACACGCTGCATGCGCGCGGTGAACTCCGGCCCGGTGGGAGCCGGAGCGGAAACGGGCTCATTGCCCGCAGCAGCCTGCTGGGCCAGCGGCGGCTCCACGCGCTGCGGTAGCGCCGGTGGCGTCGCGGCGAGCGCCGGCGATTGCCCCTGAACCTGAACCGCGCCGGCCGGCGCACCGCGACGGGAGCGGTCGCCCGATGCCACGCCCGGCGCCGCGCCCGGCCCCGCGCCCGGAGCGACACTTGCGGCCGGTGCAGCGGCCGCCACACCGGGTTGGGCGGCGTAAGAACCATCGGGCGCGCCGAGCGCAGCTTTCAGTCTCTCGACCTCGGCCCGTAGCTCCTCGAGCTGGCCTGAACGCCGAACGATCGCGTGCAGCGTCAGCAGGCCGAGATAGAATGACAACGACACCGTTCCCGCGAGCCAGAAACCGAGCCCCGCCTGCAGCACCAGCCCGGCGCAGAGCGCCAGCGTCACGAGCGCCATCGCCATCATCACGACGGCATCGCCGGCCTTGCCGCCGGAGCGGCGCCCCCTGGCCTTCTTGCTGTCCGTTGCCATTGCTCGATCCATCCATTCTAAAAAAAACAACACGGCTAGGGCATCGAAGTCCGCCCACCCGAATGCGACCGAATCCGTGATTCGTCCTCGATACAACTGTTCAGAGACGTTGCTCTCCGTGCAACGCGGGCGACGACCCTTTCCCCGTCTTTCATCGCGAGGCCGGCCGCTCGTGCTCAGGCTTGTGGCGCAAAAGCACCGCGCCCCGCGAGATCGGCTCATGCGGGGTCAATTCGTTGTTGTGGATCAGAGGGCCAAGGGACGCTCAGGCACTCGCGCGAATCGTCACGGCGAGCTTGTCGCGGATCTCGGCGAGATCGTCGCCCGTCGCGACGAGAGGCGGTGCAATGACCATCGTATCGCCGGCGATTCGCACATAGAGATCGTGATCGTGGTAGGCGCGCTCCATCGCCTCGTAGCCACGCTTGCCGAAAGCGCCACCTTTCGCCGCGAGATCGATGCCGCACATCAGGCCGACCGGCCGGATGTCGAGCACGCCCGGCTCGTTCCGCAGGCTCATCAAAAGTTCGGCGAACGGTGCCTCCAACGCCACCGCGCGGTCATTGAGGCCGAGGTCGCGGTGCAGGTCGAGCGTCGCCAGCGCCGCCGCCACGGCGAGCGGATGCGCCGAATACGTGTAGCCGTGGAACAGCTCCGGCAGATGCTCCGGCCCGACCATGTGCGCGTCGTAGATCCCCTTGCGCACCAGCACGCCTGACAGCGGCACCGCGCCGTTCGACACGCCCTTGGCGAATGTCACGAGATCAGGAACGATTCCATACCGGTCCGCGGCGAACGTATGGCCGAGGCGGCCGAACGCGGTAATCACCTCGTCGAGTATGAGGAGGATGCCGTGCGCCGCGGTAATTTCGCGGATACGCTCCAGATACCCTTTGGGCGGGGGAATACATCCGGTCGAGCCCGCCACCGGCTCGATCACGACCGCTGCGATATTCGACGGGTCGTGCAGAGCGAGGATGCGGTTCAGCTCATCGGCCAGCTCACAGCCCCATTCCGGCTCACCGGTCGAGAACGCCTGGCGCGCGCGGTCGTAGGTCGTCGCCAGGTGATCGATGCCGCCGAGCGCCGCGCCATACATCTTGCGGTTGGCCGGAATGCCGCCGACGGAAATCCCGCCGAACCCAACGCCGTGATAGCCGCGCTCGCGGCCGATGAAACGCGTGCGCTGTCCTTCGCCACGCGCGCGGTGATAGCTGAGCGCCAGCTTCATCGCCGTATCGATGGCCTCGCTGCCGGATGAGGCAAAGAACACATGATCGAGATCGCCGGGTGCGAGCGCCGTCAGTCGTCCGGCAAGCTCGAACGCCTGCGGATGGGCGAACTGGAACGACGGTGAATAGTCGAGCCGGCCTGCGGCCTCCGTGATCGCCGCCACGACCGCCGGCTGCCCGTGACCGGCATTGACGCAATACAGCCCCGACGTCGCATCGATGATCTGCCGGCCGGCGGGCGTGGTGTAGTGCATGCCCTGCGCGGCCGAAATCATGCGCGGGCGCTGCTTGAAGGCGCGATTGGCCGTGAAAGGCATCCAATAGGGCTCGAGCGCTTTCACACCTGCGTCGTTCGTGGTCATCGCGGCAGCGTCCTTCTTCGATTGCTCCGACAGGCTATCAGGCGGGTGCAGCCCGAGAAAGCGGGAGCCCGAACGGTGAGGCGGAACGGTTGGAGCGGTTCGTTCCCGCGCACTTGCGCGGCACCGCGGCGCCCCACGCGAAATGCGGCCGGCGTTTTCCACAGCGCCGCGGTTTGGCCGCAACAGCGCCAAGTACAAACCGTGATCGGGCGCTTGTTTAGCTCTCGTTAGGCGAATCGGCATGGTATCGTCTCCGCCGGGTTGCCTTTCACAGTCCTGGCGTAGCGCAAAGGAGAGCCCAATGTTCATGAGCGTCGTCACGCACTCGCCCGGCGTACCGGTTTATGCAGAACTTGCAGGCTCGCGCGTGCTCGTGACAGGCCTTTCCGAGGACGTGGGCGTCGATCTTGCCCGTGCATTCGCCGACCATAAGTGCCGCCTCGTGCTGCAGTCGGCGCACGATACGCCCGGCATGGCAGCCGTCACGGCGCTGGTTGCCGAAACCGCTTCCGAAACACGCGCCTATACGCAGCCCCTCGCCGACGGCAATGAGGCGGTGCGTTTCGCGCAAGGGCCGGCACAAAGTTTTGGCGGCCTCGACACCGCCGTGAACCTCATCACGATCACTCCCGAGGAGATGCGCGGCCGCGCGACGCTCGAGGAGATCGAGGATTTCGTTTCCGAGAAGCTGCTCGCTGCGACGCTGATGACGCGTGTCATCGCCAACCGCATGCAGTTGACATTGACCGAGGGCCTCATCTTCAACGTCGTCGTGATGGCACCGCCAGCCAACGACGCCGAGACCGCGCTCGCCGGCATCCTGCGTAGCACTCTCGCTACGATCACGCGGCGCGAGGCCGAGAGCTGGGCGGGCAAAGCGATTCGCGTCAACGCCGTTGGTCCACGCGGCCTGCTCGAACCAGAGGGTGCGTGCCTGTCCTCGGGGCCCGACATCGCCGCTCTCGCGCTCTATCTCGCCAGCCGCAAGGGCCGCCAGCTCACCGGGCACGTGTTCGACGCCCATGGCGTCGCCACGCGCGGTTGCTGAGGCCTCTCGGGGCGAAATCCCTCAGCCATGGCCTCTCGCGATCCGACGCGCATTCGCATGGGGCGAATTAACCGGGGCCACCGCTTCCTGCGTTCGGACAAAATTCCGCGTCGGTTCCTTTTGCCCCACCCGCGCAAACCCTCTTGCGTGCGCGCCGAACACTTGCCACCCTGGCAAGCTCAACTCCTGAAGTTGCATCGGGCGACCGCAATGGCCATTCGACGTTTCACTACGCGCTCTGAACAAGCGCGGTACGGCTCACCAGCATCGGCGCTGCGCGACTGGTTTTCGTCCACCGGCGGTGCCCTTCGATGATCGGGCTAGTCATCGTGACTCATGGCGGCCTCGCCAGGGAGTTCCGCGCCGCTCTCGAGCATATCGTCGGCCCTCAGCAGCAGATCGAGACCGTTTCGATCGGCCCCGAAGACGACATGGTCGAGCGGCGCCGTGAGATACTTGACGCCGCCGCGCGCAGCGACAGCGGCGAGGGCGTCATCCTGCTGACCGACATGTTCGGCGGCACGCCTGCCAACCTCGCCATCTCGATCATGGAAGAAGCCAAGGTCGAGGTGATCGCCGGCATCAACCTTCCGATTCTGGTCAAGCTCGCCACCGTTCGCGGCGAACTCGACTTGCGCGAGGCCGTGCTGATGGCGCGCGATGCCGGTCGCAAATATATCAAGGTCGCGAGCCAGGAGCTGAGTGGCGAGGGCTGAGAGCACCGTGCCGCGCGATGCTGTCGCCTCAGCCGTGCGTCCGCCGCCGGAACAGCCCCGTGAATTGAGGAGCTCCGCGCGAGCGAGAGGCCATGCCCGAAATTTCGTCCTCCAATAAGCCGGAAGCGATCGTCACCATCCGCAACAGGAAGGGCCTGCATGCGCGCGCCTCGGCGAAGTTCGTCAAGTGCGCGGAGCAGTTCGACGCCACGGTTCACGTGACGCGCGACAACATCACCGTCGGCGGCACCTCGATCATGGGTCTGATGATGCTGGCAGCAGGCCCTGGGGCCATGCTCCACCTCGTCGCCGAAGGGCGCGAGGGGCCGGAGCTGCTGGCAGCGCTCGTTGCGCTGATCGAGGATGGGTTCGGTGAGGAGCAGGTCGAAAGCGGCTGAGACCCCGGAGCGGATTGCGACGGCTCTAAACTACATCCAAGCATCCGAGAAATTTGAAAGGGGAGGCGGCTCTGGCGCCTCCCCTTCGTTGCCAATCGCGTCAGTTTCTATTTGGACAGGAACAGGTCGGAGACCTTGAGCGCGATATCGCGAAACGCCTGCTTCAACTGCTCGCCGTTGTCCGCCTGGTAGAACTTGCCGGGCGACGATGCACAATTGCGGAGCAGGTTCAGGACCGACGAGTTGTCGCCGACGTCGAAGCCGACCGTATAAACGTCGATGCCCTTCGCTTTCATGTTCGTGCACAACGTCAGCGCCTGTTGCGCCGAAGTGCCGTTTGTCAGCGTGCAGTTCTGCGCCGCATAGGAAACGCCGGTTGAGCAGTACTGTGTGTTGTATTCGCCGTCCGTCATGAGAATTGCGATCTTGCGCAACTTCGGCTGCCCCTTCGGCCCGGTTTCCGCGAGTTTCGAATAAGGCTCGGGATGGCTGGCGGTCGGCAATTTCGACGTCCAGTTCGGCGACAGCATGTACCAGGCCCATGCCGTACCGAGATGGCCGGCAGTGACGCCATTGGCCTGATAACTGTCGATCTGCGACTTGAGATGGTTCTTGTCGCTCGTCAGCGGAACAATCGTGGCGCCCGGCAAGCAGCTTCCGTTGCTGTCGTAGAACTTGCCGGGGTTGCTGGTCGAGACGGGTGTACTGTCCAGCAGGGCGTCGACGCCCGTCCGCTCCGTCACGCAGTTGAAATCACGGAGATAGGTGACGTTGTAGCCGGATCGGTTTCGGAACAAGTAGCTGCTGTTACCCGTGATTCCGAGCGCGGTCTTCAGCGAGTTGTCGATGCGGACCGACTCCGAGAACGGCACCAGCGCCACGCGCGAGGTGGCCTTGCTCTGATCCTCCCACACGACGATGTCGATGAGGTCCTTCGCGGCGGCCTTGAGATCGACGATCTTGCTGCCGGCCATCGATCCGGTGATATCGAGCATGAGCGACAGCTCGATACTGGACTCGCTGTTGCCACCGACGGCAACGACGGCCTCGGCGAACTCGGCTTCCGACAACTTGATCAGGGGAAGCTTGTCGACGCCCGCGAAGCCGAGGAAGGGCGTCAGGATCTCGGCTGTACCCTCGGCCTTGACGGAGGTGTCATTTCGCGCGGTCACGAACTTGATGCTGTCCAGGACCTGCAAGCGCCCACGTGTATTGGCCTCGTAGAAACTCGTCGCTGCCGCGACCGCGGCAGCCGGGTCCGTCGAGTTCGTCTGCAGCGATCGCGCTCCGGCGAGGACCGCAGCGTCAACCGCATTCAACGTGTCCGTGCGCGCGCTCAGCCATTTGCTGAGGTCGATCGCCGCGCCGATGAACATCATCATGATCACGGACAACAACCCGAACGCGATGGCCACATCACCGCGTTCGTTGCGTCCGAGTCGGAAAAACCGCTTGCGCAGCACTTGGGAAACAGCCGCTTGCGGGTACCAGACCGAAAATACTGACTTGAATAAAACAGACATGACGCGCCTCCAGCACGCACTAAAAAACAAACCAACAGTATTCGTGAAAAGATTTCTGGATGGTGAATCTAACACCCACCCATCAACGCGACAAAAAAATGATAAACACTCGAAATAGTAGCAATTTTAAGCAAATTTATTACATTAGATAAGGATCGTATTAACCAATTAAACTTTGAACAGGGCTCGCAATATTCGTCGCGGCTATGCGCTATGAAAGCGAGACCGCGCGTTTTGCGATGGGTGCGTCCCAAGGAATTGTTTCAGGCTGAAACATGCGTGCACGTTGCAACCTGTGGCATGGCGCGCCTAGCCTTAGAATTTTTTGGGTCCTGCCCTGCAGCCGCGTCGGCCGGTACCGCCCGCAATGGCTTGCGCCAACAGGAAACACGGTCAGGGCGGAAGCAATGGCCCATGTCAGCAAGGGCACCAGTCGCGCCCCGGCCCGAGGTGCGCTGTGTGGAACGAAAGGGTGATGGACCGTGGATGCGGCTCCCATCGATGACGACAGCACTCTCGCTGCTGGCTTACACGGCAGGCAGCAGCCTCACCGATGGCCTGTCCCACTGAAACCGAAGCGACCGAGTATCGTCGTCACCCCACCAATCGGGCGCTAGACGCGACGCCGGTAAAGCCCGCGCAGGAGACATAACGAGTTCCTTATATGTAGTTGCGGGTATCCCCTCGCTGTTGTATTGCTCCCCGCAATTGGGCCTGGATGCCGGCCCACGCGCGCCGGCAGACACCAATTCGCCATGGCCGCACACACGAGATACCGCCCGCTGGCGCGGCTCAGAGCTCCTGCCGCACACCGCCCGGCGCGCCACGACACAGCAAAACAGGAGAAGCCTCTGCGATGACCGCCGCTAAAGACTACATCGTCAAGGATCTTTCGCTCGCCGCGTTCGGCCGCAAGGAGATCGAGCTCGCCGAAACCGAGATGCCGGGTCTCATGGCGATCCGCGCCGAGTATGGCCCGAGCCAACCCCTGAAGGGCGCGCGCATCGCCGGCTCGCTGCACATGACCATCCAGACCGCGGTTCTCATCGAAACGCTGAAGGCGCTCGGCGCCGACGTCCGCTGGGTGTCGTGCAACATCTTCTCGACGCAGGATCACGCCGCTGCGGCGATTGCAGCTGGCGGCACGCCGGTGTTCGCCTACAAGGGCGAGACGCTGGTCGAGTACTGGGACTACACCGCGAAGCTGTTCGACTGGCATGGCGGCGGCGTGCCGAACATGATCCTCGACGACGGCGGCGACGCCACCATGCTGGTTCACTACGGCCTCAAGGCCGAGCAGGGTGACACCGCGTTCCTCGACAATCCGGGCTCGGAGGAAGAGGAAATCTTCTTCGCGCTCATCAAGCGTCTGCTGAAAGAGAAGCCGCAGTACTGGTTCGCCGAGGTCGCGACCTCCATCCGCGGCGTTTCCGAGGAGACGACGACGGGCGTGCACCGCCTCTACAAGCTCGCCGAGCAGGGCAAGCTGCTGTTCCCGGCGATCAACGTGAACGACAGCGTCACCAAGTCGAAGTTCGACAATCTCTACGGCTGCCGCGAGTCACTGGTCGACGCGCTGCGCCGCGGCACCGACGTAATGATGGCCGGCAAGGTGGCGTTCGTGGCCGGCTTCGGCGACGTCGGCAAGGGCTCGGCCGCGTCGCTGCGCCAGGCTGGCGCCCGCGTGATCGTCTCGGAGGTCGACCCGATCTGCGCCCTGCAGGCGGCGATGGAAGGCTACGAGGTCGCAACGATCGAGGATGCGCTGCCCCGCGCCGACATCTTCGTCACCGCGACGGGCAACAAGGACATCATCACGACCGACCACATGCGCGCCATGAAGGATCGCGCCATCGTGTGCAACATCGGCCACTTCGACAACGAGATCCAGGTCGCGGGTCTCAAGAACTTCAAGTGGACGAACGTCAAGCCGCAGGTCGACGAGATCGAGTTCCCGGCCGGCAACCGCATCATCCTGCTCTCCGAGGGCCGCCTGGTGAACCTCGGCAACGCGATGGGGCATCCCTCGTTCGTCATGTCGTCGTCGTTCTCCAACCAGACGCTGGCTCAGATCGAGCTCTGGCAGAACCGGGACACGGGCAAGTACAAGAAGCAGGTCTACACGCTGCCGAAGGTGCTCGACGAGAAGGTTGCCGCGCTGCACCTGGAGAAGCTCGGCGTGAAGCTGACGAAGCTGCGGCCCGAGCAGGCCGACTACATCGGCGTGCCGACCGAAGGTCCGTTCAAGCCCGATCACTATCGCTACTGATCGGGTAGCCGGTCTGCTTGCGACTTCGACGGACGCGGGTTCGCAAGCCAGAGAGGTCGCCAAACTTACACGACAGGTATCGTTGAGAAACCGGCGGCGGGCTGAATGGCCCGCCGCCGGTTCCGTTTTGCCCCGCCCTCCGGATTCCCGCATTCCCCTGGCAGTGACCGACAGGTGTGAGGCGGATCGGATGCAACCTACGACCGACCCGACGAATTCTGTTCCAGATCAGATTGATGCGTCGTCAGGTCCGCCCGGCGATCTCAAATTGACGGGGCATTCGTCCAAATAACGAGTTCCTTCGCCTCTTGACGGCCACGTCAATCTCGACAAATAAAACGAACGTTCGTTTTGCTCAGTTAAAACTCGAGGCAGCGCCCCGGAAGTACGGCCGCGCTGATTGCTGACCTGCATCAGGATGTCGGCCAGCGGATGCGGAGCACGTGAGGAAGATGCCGAGACTGAAGCCCGATACCCAGCGCGCCCGCCGCGAGCACATCCTCGATGCCGCGGAGTCGTGCTTCGCCCGCTCCGGATTCCACCGCACGACGATGCAGGACATCTGCGCCGAGGCGAGCGTCAGCCCGGGCGCGCTCTATGTCTACTTCAGGTCGAAAGAGGACCTGATCGCCGGCCTCGCCGAACGCGACCGCGCGCAGTTCCAGACCCGCTTCGAAGGCATCGCGGATGCGCCCGACTTCATGCAGGCGCTCGCCACCATCGGCGAGAGTTATTTCGTCGGCGACCCGGTCCGGAAACAGCGGATGTGCGCCGAGATCGGCATCGAGTCGACGCGCAACGAAACAGTCGGCGTGATCTTCCGCAACGTCGACCAGCACATCGCTTCGAGCTTCGAGCAGCTCTTCGAGCGTCTCCACCGCGAAGGCCGCATAACACCCGCATTCCCTCCGCCGGTCCTTGCCCGCCTCCTCAGCGTTGTCGGTGACGGCATGATGTGGCGGCGCGCCGTGGACCCCGATTTCGACGCCGCTTCCCTTATGCCGGCGGTCGTGACGCTCGTCGGCATGATGCTCGGCCAGCCCATGTCCGAAGCCGCTTCCACCAATCACGCAGATGCCAACACCGGCACCGCCGCCCGGCGGCCGCTCCAGGATGCCGCCCGATGAAGAAGAAAAACGTTGCTCTCTTGATCTTGCTCACCGCCGTGCTCGCCACCAGTGCGGCGTACAAGTTCGGGCTGCTACCCCAAGAGCTTTCCGGTCTCGTCGCCGAGCGCCTCGACGGCGGCGCCCGCCCCCTAGACGCGACGAAACACAAGTCGGAGCCCGCGCCGATCGCGCCTGCTGTGACCGTCGCCAAGGCGATGACCATGCCACTTGTCGAAACCACGCTCGTGACCGGCACGCTGGTCCCGCGTGACGAGATCCTGGTCGCTCCGGAGATCGATGGCCTGCGCGTGGTCGAACTGCACGCCGACGCGGGCGACCGCGTGCAGCGCGGACAACTGCTGGCCACCCTGGAGAAGGCGACGCTCGAGGCGCAACTCGCGCAGAGCACAGCTTCGCTCGCCCGCGCCGAAGCCGCCATCGCGCAGGCGAGGAGTCAGATCCTGCAGGCGGAGGCGGCCGCGAAGGAATCCGCTGCCGCGTTCGATCGCGCGAAGCCGCTCAACAAGGACGGCTTCGTTTCCGATGCGGTCCGGGACCAGCGTGAGGCCGCCGCACGCACGAGCGCAGCGCAGCTCGTCGCCGCCCGCGACGGATTGAAGGTTGCGGAGGCCAGCAAGGCCGAGCTCGAGGCGCAACATTCCAACCTGCTCTGGCGTCTCGGCAAGGCCGAGGTCAAGGCACCGCGCACCGGCATCGTCAGCCGCCGTACCGCGAGGATCGGCGGTCTCGCCAGCGCCGTTGCCGAGCCGATGTTCCGGATCATCGCCGAAGGCCAGATCGAGCTCGACGCGGAGGCGACGGAGAGCCGCCTCGCTCGTATCAAGGTCGATCAGAAGGCCATCGTCGAGATCGCAGGTGTCGGCAACGTGGAAGGTACCGTGCGTCTCGTTTCTCCCGAGGTCGATCGCCTCACCCGCCTCGGCAGCGTGCGCATCCTGCTCGGTGACGATCCGGGGCTGCGGATCGGTGCGTTCGGACGAGGCCGCATCGTCACAGCGAGAACGCGCGGACTGGCAGTGCCGGCGTCCGCTGTACTGTTCGGAAGCGACGGCGCCGCGACGGTCCAGCGCGTCATCGACGGCAAGGTCGTCGTCGCGGTGATCCGCACCGGCCTGCGCACCGAAGGATCCGTCGAGGTGATATCGGGTCTCGATGAAGGTGCCATCGTCGTCGCCAAGGCTGGAACGTTCCTTCGCGAAGGAGACCTTGTCCGGCCGGTGCTGCCCGACGAGCGGATCAGCGCGGCCCGCGCGGTGCGTCATGACCGCGGCGAGGCACAGACGGTGGACATCGGCCAATGAACCTCAATATCTCCGCCTGGTCGATCAGACGCCCGGTTCCGAGCCTCGTCCTGTTCATGGTGCTTATGACCCTCGGCGTCTTGAGCTTCAAGGCTCTGCCGGTCACGCGCTTTCCCAACATCGACGTGCCGGTGATTCAAGCGCAGATACTCCAGGCGGGTGCCGCGCCAGCCGAACTTGAGACGCAGGTGACCAAACGCGTCGAGGACGCCATTGCCGGCATCACCGGCGTCAAGCACATCAGCTCGACGATTACCGAAGGCGTCTCACAGACGATGGTCGAGTTCCGTCTCGAGACCGACGTCGATCGGGCGCTGAACGACGTCAAGGACGCGATCTCGCGCATCCGCTCCGACCTGCCGCGCACGATCGAGGAGCCGATCGTGCAGCGCGTCGAGATCGAGGGCTTGCCGATCGTCACCTATGCCGCTGTCGCGCCTGCCATGACACCAGAGGAACTATCCTGGTTCGTCGACGACGTGGCGAAGCGGCGGTTGCAAGGTGTGAAGGGCGTCTCCGCGGTCGATCGCATCGGCGGCGTGACGCGCGAAATCCGCATCGCGCTCGATCCCGACCGGCTCAATGCCTTCGGCATCACCGCAGGCGACGTGAACCGGCAACTTCGGAGCACCAACGTCGATCTCGCTGGCGGACGCGGTGAAATCGCCGGACGCGAACAGGCCATCCGCACCCTCGCCGGCAAGGAGACGGTGAACTCTCTTGCCGAGACGGCCATCGCACTGCCCGGCGACCGCTCGGTGCGCCTTTCCGAGCTCGGCAGCGTGACAGACAGCTTCGAGGAACCGCGTAAGTTCGCCCTGCTCGACGGCAAGCCGGTCGTGGCCTTCGCCATCAGCCGTGCGAAGGGCGCGAGCGACACCGTCGTCGCAAGCGATGTCGCCGCCGCCGTAGAAGGATTGAAGGCAGCGCATCCCGGCATCGACATCGTCCGCATCGACAACACCGTCGACTACACGGTCGGCGTCTACCATTCGACGATGAAGACGCTGATCGAGGGTGCCGTTCTCGCCATCGTCGTCGTGCTCGTATTCCTGCGCGATATGCGCGCGACGGTGATCGCCGCGATCGCACTTCCCCTGTCGATCATTCCTGCATTCTGGGCGATGGAAGCGTTGGGCTTCTCGCTCAATCTCGTCAGCCTGCTCGCGATCACCATCGTCACCGGCATTCTCGTCGACGACGCCATCGTCGAGATCGAGAACATCGTGCGCCACATGCGCATGGGAAAATCCGCTTACCGAGCGGCACTGGAGGCCGCCGACGAGATCGGCCTCGCCGTCATCGCCATCACCACGACGATCATTGCCGTGTTCGTGCCGGTGAGCTTCATGGGCGGCATCGCCGGGCAGTACTTCAAGCAGTTCGGCCTGGTCGTCGCGTTCGCCGTATTCTTCTCGCTACTGGTCGCGCGCCTCGTGACGCCATTGCTCGCGGCGTATTTCATGCAAAGCACAGACCACGTCGAGGAGGAAGGCCGCCTGCTGCGCACCTACACGCGCCTCGTCGGCTGGTCGGTGAAGCATCGCGTCAAGACCGTGCTGTTCGGTCTCGTGATTTTCGCCGGGTCCATCGCAAGCTTCTATGCTCTGCCCGCCGGCTTTCTGCCGACCGAGGACTCGGGCCGCTCTCTGCTCGCCATCGAGCTACCGCCGGGCTCACGCATGGGCGACACCGAGCGAGCCACAAAAGCCATCGCCGAGGAGATTGCCAAGCGCGACGACATCGCAAGCGTGTTCGTCAACGGCGGCACCATTCTGGGCGCCGGCGCCGAGGTCCGTCAGGCGACGCTCGTCATCACGTTGAAGCCAGCTGCCAAGCGTAAGCTTCATCAGGCGACGATCCAGGAGCAGATCAGCCGCTCACTCGCCAACGTGCCGGACATCCGCTTCTGGTTCCTCCAGGACAACGGCCAGCGCCAGTTCCAGCTCGTCGTCGCCAGCCGCGACGGGCAGGCCGTGAACGAGGTCGCCGCGCGTCTGACCAGCGAGGCTAAGCGGCTGCCGCATCTCGTCAACGTCGTCTCGACCGCGGAACTCGACAGACCCGAGCTACGCGTGCGCCCGAGGGCCGACGTCGCGGCCGAGCTCGGCATCTCGACGGAAACGATATCTGAGGCCGTGCGCATCGCCACGATCGGCGACGTCGGCGCTAATCTCGCCAAGTTCGACGTCGGTGACCGGCAGGTGCCGATCCGTGTGCAGCTCGTCGAGCAAGCACGCGCGGAGGCCGACGTGATCGAGAGCCTCAAGGTCAAGACGAGCCGCGGCAGTGCGGTGCCGCTCGCGGCGGTCGCATCGTTCGAGTTCTCTCAAGGACCGACCTCGATCGATCGCTACGACCGGCAGCGCCGCATCCTGCTCGGCGCCGACCTCGTCGGCACGACGCCGCTCGGCGATGCCGTAGCGGCTGTTCTGAAGCTACCTGGCGCGCAGGACTTGCCGTCGGGCGTCACCATCAAGCAGTTCGGCGATGCCGAGGTGATGGCCGAGGTGTTTGAAAGCTTCGGTCAGGCGATGGGTGCTGGCCTGATGATGGTGTTCGCGGTGCTCGTGCTGCTGTTTTCGAGTTTTCTGCAGCCGATCACCATTCTGTTCTCGCTGCCGCTGTCGATCGGCGGTGCCATCGTCGCGCTCGCGCTTACCGGCAATTCCATCAGTCTTCCCGTGGTCATCGGCATCCTTATGCTCATGGGTATCGTCACGAAGAACGCGATCATGCTGGTCGATTTCGCAGTCGAGGAGATTCGGCGCGGCGTTCCTCGCTACGAGGCTATCGTCGATGCCGGCCGCAAGCGTGCACGGCCGATCGTGATGACGACCATTGCGATGGTCGGCGGCATGCTGCCTTCCGCGCTGGCGCTCGAGTCGGGAGGCGAATTCCGCGCGCCGATGGCAATCGCCGTGATCGGCGGCCTCATTTCCTCGACGCTTCTGAGCCTCGTGTTCGTGCCAGCCGTATTCGTTCTCATGGACGACGTCGGCTGCATGACGTGGAGGCTTTTCGGGCGCTTCGTCGGACCGAATGAGGAAGCGTCGGAGGAAGCTCGCGCGTGCGGACCGGCGGCAGACGGCAAGGAACATGCCCCGCAACCTGCCGAATAGGGCGTGGCAACCGAGCGCTGAAAGCGGTTGACGTCGCTCTCGCTCGAGACGCGAACAGCTCTCGCGCACTAAGGCTCCGGGGGCGTCGCAAGCTTCCGACGGTAACGCGGGACGCTAGCAATTTGGCCGACCGCGCCATAATCCGTGGGCCCCAAGCGGAGCAGTTATTCCGCCGTGCCGCATGTTTGTCATGCGTGGTAGTCTTTATGTGAGAACCAAGGCCGCTCGGCTCACAGGAGGATCGCCATGTTCGACGCAAAGAGTATTCTCGACGCATTGGTCAACGGCGCAGCGCCGAAGTCGGCGGCGGCCCCTTCGGGTGGCGGCATGGGAGGTCTCGGTGACCTGCTCGGCGGGCTCGTCAAGGGTCAGGGTGGCGCGGGCGGTCTCGACGATCTGCTACGTCAGATCGCTCCCGGCCAGGGCAGCGGCGGAGGCAGCTCCGGCGGCGGCCTCGGTGACATCCTTGGCAAGCTCGGCCAAGGTGGCGGTGCCGGCGGCGGATTGGGCGACATCCTCGGCAAGCTCGGTCAAGGAGGCGGCGCCGGCGGCGGATTGGGCGACATCCTCGGCAAGCTTGGAAAAGGCGACGGCGCGGGCGGCGGGCTTGGCGACATCCTGGGTAAGCTTGGAAAAGGCGACGGTGCGGGCGGCGGTCTCGGAGACATCCTCGGCAAGCTCGGTCAAGGCGGCAGCGCCGACGACATGATGCGCCAGCTCAAGGACCTCGTATCGAGCAACCAACTCGGCGCCGGCGCCGTGCTCGGCGGTCTCGGCGCGCTGGTGTTCGGAACCGAGACGGGGCGCTCGATCGCGACCAGCGCTGCCAAGATCGGCGCCCTGGCGCTGATCGGCGGCCTCGCCTATCGCGCTTACACGAACTACTCGCAGGGCAAATCCGTGCAGACGGAACCGGGGATGCTGCCGGCACCGGCGCCCGATGGGTCCGGTTTCGAGCCGTCGGCTGCCACCAACGACGCCGCGGCCCTTTACGTCCGCGCGATGATCGCCGCCGCAGCAGCGGACGGGCGCATCGACAGCACCGAGCAGAGCCGCATCCTCGGCAGTATCGACCAGATCGGTCTCGGCGCCGAGGCCGAAGAGTTCCTCGCGAGCCAGCTCAACAACCCCGCGAGCGCGGCGGACATTGCAGCGGACGTTTCCTCGCCCGAAATCGCTGTGCAAGTCTACACGGCGTCGCGCATCGCCATCGATCCCGATACGCGCGGCGAGACGCAGTTCCTCGACGAACTCGCCCAACGTCTCGGCATCGACGCCAATCTGAAGGCGCACCTGGATGCCGCCGCGCGCAGCGCTGCCGCGTAAACTACGCGAGGCGTGTCAGTGCGGCGACGCCATGCGCAGCTGACGATCTTCAACGCACCAAGCAAGCGTCGAGATCGGTGTAAGCCACCTGAAAACGAAACGGCCGGACCCCGAAGGTCCGGCCGTTGCTTTCTGCGACGATGAAACCATTGCGACGACGCCGTTCCACGAACGTGTGACCGGCCTCTCCGCGGATAACTTTCTCGCTATTACTTGCGCGCCGGTGCCTGCGCCGTCTCCTGCAGCGAGAAGAACACGTCGACGCGGAGGCCGGTGACGAGTTGCGAGCCGCTGTCGAGCGTCACGATGACTTCGAGCACATCGACATCTGCCGGGCGGCGCGGGCCGCGCGTGGTGATGTGCGCCGCGCCGAGCGCAGAAGCGATGGCGGTGACGGTGCCGGTGAACTCCTGGTTCGGATAAGCGTCGGCCCGCACCACCGCCTTTTGCCCGACGGTGATCTTGTTGATGTCGCGTTCCTCGACCTCTGCGCGGACCTTGAGCGCCGAGAGGTTGGCGAACGTGAGCAGCGGTGCCTCGGGCGACACCACCGAAACCTCGCCGACCTTTGCATTGCTGCGCAGCACGGTGCCATCCGTCGGGGCACGGACGCGCGTGCGCTCCAGCGCCTGATAGGCGAGCCTCAGGTCGGCCCGCGATTGAGTCAGCGCCGCTTCGAGACGATCCGGCAGCGGCAGGCCAGCGCGCGATTCGACCTCGGCCAGCTTGCTACGGGCATCCGCAACCTCGGCCTTGCGGTCGCTCACCTTGACGCGCAGGTTGACGAGATCGGCTGCAGCCTGGCCACCCGCTTCGACCGCGCGCGAGCGCGCCTTGTCGAACGCCTGGCGCGCCGCGAAGAGGTCGCGTTCGGCCGCGTCCAGTGCGTCTTCCGCCTTACGCCGCTCGAGAGCCGCACCAGCGACAGTGCCCTTCTCCTCGTCGCGCTCCCGCCGGCGCACATCCACCTCGGCGGTCGCCGCAGCGATCTTGGCAAGGTGGTCGGCGTCGTCGAGCCGAACGAGAAGATCGCCCTTGAGCGCGAAATCGTTCATGTCGACGAGAACTTCGGCAATCGGCCCGTTCACGGGCGCGACGATGCGCACCTCGCCGTCGGACGGCTCGACCCGGCCCGTGGCCGATGCCGCCCACGTCGGATCGGCCTTGCGCGCGGCCTCCATGCCCTGCGCGGTCTGCCCAGGGTTTGCGAGCGCACTGTGCGAGCTCGGCTGCCAAGTCAGGATGGCGCCGACGGCGGCAGCGGCGACGAACGCCACCGCGATGGTGCTGATGGTTGAGTCGACCTTAAGCATGTGCTTTCCGCCTCTTGGTGAGATCCGTGATTTCGGGAGCGTCGAGCCCGTCGGGGCGGCGCTCCTCTCCGACGATCTTGCCGTCTTCGATGCGGACCACGCGGTCCGCGTAGGGTAGCGTGCGGGGATCGTGGGTAACGACCAGCACGCTGCGTTTCTGCTCCTTGGCGATGCGCGCGAGCAGCGCCATCACGGCGTGCCCGTTCTCGGTATCGAGAGCCGCGGTCGGCTCGTCCGCCAGCACCACGGAGGGCGAACTGGCGATGGCGCGGGCAACGGCAACACGCTGCTGCTCGCCACCGGACATGGAGCCGGGGTGATACTTGAGCCGATGGGCGAGACCGACGTCGCGCAGCACTTCCTCCGCGCGGGCCGCGGCCTTGAAGCCCGTCTGGCCGCGCACGTCGAGCGCGATGCGAACGTTCTCGAGCGCGGTGAGCGTCGGGAACAGATTGTAAGACTGGAAGATGAAGCCGATGTGGTCGCGCCGCACCTTCGCCAGATCTTCCGCTGACATGCCGACAGTCGATTCTCCGACAACGCGCACGTCGCCGCGCGTCGGCTTTAGAATGCAGCCGAGGATCGAAAGCAACGTCGTCTTGCCGCTGCCGGACGGTCCCATGAGGAGCGTCAGCTCCGAGGGTCGGAGGGCGACCGATACGCCTTTCAGCGCCGTGATCTTGCCGGCGCCGGAGCCGAGCTCCTTGACGACATCGACTGCCTCGAGAACGGGGTCGCCTGTCATTTGCTGAACACCATGGCTGGATCGATCTTCGTAACCTTCATGATCGCGGACAGCGCCGAGATCGCGCACATGAATATCGTGACTGCGAACAGCGTCGCCGCGAGCCACGGCGTCATCACGAGCGGTAACGGCGTGCTGCGGCTGAGGTAGACGACGGCGAGCGCGATCACCATTCCGAGGCCGTAACCGATGACGGCGCTCAAGCCCGCCTGTCCCAGGATCACCTTGTGGATGTAGGCCGACGACGAGCCGAGCGCGCGCAGCGTGGCGAACTCGGTGATGTGATCCTTGGTGCTCGAGTAGAGTGTCTGCGCGACGATGACGGTGCCGACGAGCAGTCCGAGCAGTGCGCCTCCGATGAGCGCGACGCCGGCACCCGTCTTGAACAGCCACGTGGTGAGCGAGCGATCGCGGAACTCTTCCTTCGTCAACACCTCGGCGCGCTCGAGCCGGCTCTTCAGGTCCTTGCGCACAGCCTCGATATCGGCATCGGGCTTCAGCTTGACAAGATAGAAGCTCGTCGCGTCGTTCGGCGCGCCGACGAGGTGGCGGGCGCGAGAGATCGGCATGTAAACGTAAGGCGCCTGCGTGAACGAGCGGATGCCCTGGGTCAGCCCCTTGATGCGAACCCGACCCGTGGCCGCCTGCGCCGTATCACCAATGCCCGAAACATCGAGCTCCTTCAGATACGAACGATCTACGAGCACGCCGTCCGGTGACTTGACGTCGGCCCAGGTGCTGCCTTCGGCGTAACCCCACGGCACAAGTCCGCCGTCCTCCGGGTCGGTACCGACGACGACGACGCGCGTGCTGCCGCCGCTCGGTTTGCGCCACTCGGCGAAGTTGACGACGAGCGGGATGACCTCGGCGACGCCGGGCGTCGCGAGAGCCTGGTGACGCTCGCCGGAGCGCAACAGCAGGCCGCCATCCTCGAAGCTCTTGGCGCCGAATGCCGTGATCCAGAGGTCGCCATTGGCGCGATCGATATTGGCGGTGATCATGCGGCTCGAGCCGAGATAGAGCCCGAGCTGAATGGCGACCAGAACGATCGAAAAGAGAATGCCGACCAGCGTCACGGCCAGGCGGACCCGGTCGTGGAAAAGATTTCGGAAGGCGAGCGTCAGGATCATGGGCTTCAGCCTGTTGTTCTTGCTTCGGACGAATTACATTTTGCCGGAAGTGCAAGCCGGCTGACGTCAAGGCCCGGCACGAAAACTACACCTAGGGCCTGAAACGAACGCTTTCGAGTGGCGATTTGTCTTACTCGGGCTAAAAGGCGGCGCAAGGAAGGCACTCGCGTTTCTGTTGCCGCGCCAATCGTCGCATAAGTCGAAACTCCAATAACCATCCCGATTGCACCTGATCGAATAGAACGCCGAGTTCCGATGCCTATCGGCAGATCTACCAAACCGGCTCCCCGGTGGTTGGAACTTGCGGAACAGTGAAGCTTTTTGCTTAATGAATATATTGCGACGCTTAAGGAGTTATTGGCGATAGCCTTGCCCTTGCCGCAAACGTAGTGGTCAAATGCGTGTGGAATGCTAGAAAATGCCGCGCTCCGCCCTCGAGCCGAGATTCGGCCAGAACCGCGGCCGGTGGAGTTGAGTTCGACCTCGTGTCGCAAAGAGCAGATATCCGCCATGACGAATTTCTCTTACCCTTCCGTCCGACTTTCGAAAGCGAAGCCGCGCCGCACCAGCATTCGCGGCCTCGCCGCCGTCGCTCTTGCCGGCTCTGCCGCTCTTATCGCCGGATCGGCGACCGCACAGGGACCAAACGAGCTTGGCCGCTGGTATGACGATACCGGCCAGGGCGTCGTCGAGCTGTACCAGTGCGGCAGCAAACTGTGCGGCCGCATCGTTTGGCTGCGCGACCCCCTCGGCAAGGACGGCAAGCCTCTATTCGACGGGTACAATCCCAATCCGTCGATGCGCTCGCGAACCATCTGCGGCCTCCAGGTGCTCGGCGATCTCGCCCGCCAGAGCGACGGCAGCCTCGACGGGGGCTGGGTCTACGACCCCAAGGTCGGCAAGTCGTATGACGCCGCCATGGAACTCGAGAACCGCAATCGCCTCACTTTGACGGGCTACAAGGGCGTGCGCTTTCTCGGCAAGTCGTTCACCTGGACCCGCGCCCCGGCCAACCTGCCGACCTGCTCCAGCCCGACTCTGACATCGAGCCCGCCCGTCCGCTGAGCTCTCCCGGCCCGTGCGTATCGTCGCGCTGCGTTGCCGGTGCATCAGCGCAAGTGGATGCGGGGCCGCACATCGCAGCCCCGCCTCTCTGGTGCTGCTCCCGTTCGAGCACCGGGAAGGCTTGTTTTGCCTTCCGGGTGATGCGGGGTCCATGGCCCGGGATGCATCCCCGGTAACTCAAGTCCCGGGTAACTCAGTCTAGGCCGTCAGGCCGCGCCGCGTTATTCGGCTGCGACCGTCGAAACACGCTGCGCCGACGTGATCGGACGCACCACCTTCTGGCGCTCGGCGGCGTTCAGTCGCTCGGCGAAATCGACAGCGCGTTCCGCAACGAGGTTGCGCTGCCGATCGAGCGTGATCATGTGATAGCAATCGTCGAGAACCAGCATCTCGACGAGACCGCCGAGGCAGCGTTGGAGCTTGAACGCGTTCTTGAGGTCGCTCTGGTCGTCCTGGCGCGGATGCATGATGAGCGTCGGCTGGTTGACCTTGCCGAGTTCACGCTTCACCGCCTTCGCCATCCGCCGGAACTGGTAGACGAGCGCGCCACCGCGACCGAAAATGTCTTCGACCGGGCGATCGTCGGCTTGGAAGCTGTCGAGCACGAACTTGCGGATGCGATCGTCCTTGATGCCGAACGGCGCCGTCTGCTTGAAGCGGAACATCCGCGCCGAATAGCGATCCTGAACCAACCGGAAGAAGTTGAAGTACCACGGGATCGACCAGCCGTTCGGCCACAGCGTCGGCGCGAACAGCAGCAAGCCACGAACCTTCTCCGGCTTCTGCGCGGCGAGATGCAGGGCAAGAACAGCGCCCGCTGACAGTCCGCCGACGAAAATCGTATCGCAGGTCTTGGCGAGGTCCTCGTAGGCCTTCTCGATGCCCGCGTACCAGTCCTCCCAGGTCGACATGCCCGAGACGTCCGTTCCCGCCGTCAGGCCAGGAACGAATGGGCAGCTCACCGTGAAGCCGGAGCGACCGAGACCCTGCGCGAGATAGCGAAGCTCCACCGGAGTTCCGCCGAGGCTGTGCACCAGCAGAACGCCCGTGCGGCCCCCTGCGATCGTGTAGCTGCCTTGGTGGCCTTGGAATTTATCTTGCTTGCTCATGCCGTTATTGGAACTCGCTCTTACGCCACTCAAATTAACGAGTAGCCCATGATGCTCCATTTAGCCAAGCCCCATTTTTTGGGGTCTCGGCCGCTTTTCGAGGCCGTCTTCTGGTTAATCCGTCGAATACCAGCGCGTCGTGCCAGTACGTCCAAGTCGTCCAGTGCAAGCCTGCTGGTCGAGCAGGCCGAGTCCTTCGTCGCCTCAAGGCACCAGTCGGTTCACCACCAACTGCCTTCCGTGTGCCCCGGGCCGAGCGGTCCCCATTGATGGACCGGTCCGATCCGGCATTGCGATAGGTCAGTCTGACGCAACCTCAACTGACCACCATAAGAAGCCGAAAGGCATGAAAGAACCCTTCATGTTGCGTCGCACAATAACTGCGCTGGAGTCAACCTAGCGAGTGGTCGGCTGCTTCCACCGGGGATACGGCTGAAATGAGGCACTTGTTCCAACTGCGGCGTTCCGGCACCGCACGCGGCAGAGGATTTCCCCACCTGGTTGCCGCCCGGCAGGCTCTGCAAAGCGCATCACTGAGCAGCTCCCGAATTCTGCGACGCAACGCACGAATGCTCGTCTCACCGCCAAAGCAGCGTTGAGAATACTCATGAAATGCCGAGTGGGACGGTGCAATACGAAGGTATGCTTAATCGTCCGCTACGACACTTGCGTGGGCGTCGAGGGGGCTGAACTCAAGGTTGCTGCTGCGACATACGCGACCAGCGCGGCGACGCAGGCGAAAAGATATGGCGTCGAGGTTACCTGCGACAGCACGCCGCCGACCCAGACCACAACTCCCGCCGCGAGGGCGGCGATCGCACTTCGCTCTTCGCCGAAACGGGTAAAGAGTCCGAGTAGCAAGCAGACCACGACGCCGGAGCTGCCGAACGCCGCCGCCGTCTCGACCAGATCGCGCACGGACGCTGCCTTCATCGCCAGCAAATAGGCGCCGACCGCCATTACCGCGACGGAGATCCGCACCGATACGAGCCGGGCACGCTCGGTCGGGTTCGGCAGATATCTGACGACGACGTTGTGGGAGACGAGAGAGGCGGCCGCGACCAGCGTCGAATCGACCGTAGACAGGATCGCCGAGATGATGGCGCCAGCGAAGATCACGTAGAGAAGGCCCGGCATGAGCTTTTGCGCCAGCTCGGGCACCACCTGCTCGAGCTGATCCTCACCGAGCCCCGGCATCAGCAGGGGAGCCACCAGCCCGAGGTAGATCGGCAGCAGTCCAACCACCAGATAGAGCCCGGCACCTGCCACGGTCGCGCGCCGCGCCACCTCCGCCGAACGGCAGCCGAGCATACGCGACACGAGTTCAATGGCGACCATCGTGCCGCAGATCGGCACGAGCCAGGCCTCGATCGCTTCCAGCCACGACTTGTCGCTGCCTCCGAGCACTTCGAAGCGCTCAGGGGGTACGGCCGCGAAGCTCGCCTCGAACCCGCCGAGGGCGCCGGCTGTCAGGACGACGAGTACGCCGAGGCCAATCATGACAGCGATGCCCTGCACGAGGTCGGTGATCGCATCGGCCATCAAGCCGCCGAGGATGGTATAGGCCGCCACTACGATCGCCGCGAGCGTGATGGCGACCGTCACGTCGATGGCGGCGACAGAGCCGACGATCTGGCCGAACGCGCGGATCTGAGCCGCCGCCCAGAACAGGCTGCCGGGCACGAGCAGCACGACGACCATGCGCTCGGCGGTCGGTCCGAAACGCTTGCGGAAGAAATCGGCGAAGGTGGTGATGTCCTGCCGCCAGAGCGCGGCGGCGACGACGATGCCGGAGAGCAGCAGGGCGACGGCATAGCCGAACGGATCGAACTGCGCGCCTTTGAGGCCGTGGGCGTAAACCTCGCCTGACGTCCCGACGATCACCTCGGCGCCAAACCAGGTTGCGAACACGGTGAACGCGCCAAGAACCGGGCCGATGCGGCGTCCGGCGACTATATAGTCGCTTTCCGTGCTGATGTGCCGGGAGACCAGCGCACCGATCAGGAATTGCAGCGCGATATATCCGACCACGCCCGCCATTACAGCGTTCATGTGTCCCCCCTACCCATCGACACCAGCCCCGCCCCAATGTCGTTCGTCGGATTTACGCTGTCCAGCACGGCATGCGGGCGCGCTTGCCAATCACACTCCGCTGACCTTTACTCCCGGGGCTGACCGTCATAATTGTCCCGCGGCTCGGCCAACGGGCAGGGAACCTGCACGGGAGACACCCAGGCCGCCGCCGCCAGCGGCGCGCATCCCGTTGCCAGCCTGCCCGACCAGCAAGCCGTGAGCCGGAGCAGTCCCCGCCCATGACCTCCCCGCCTGCGTTCTTTTCAGAGCCGGTGATCATCGCGTTCGCCGTCTGCCTCGCGGCAGCCGCGGCCACCGTGCTCGGTTCGGTATTCGTAATGCGCGCCAACCGCGCCAGCCCACGGCTGCTGGCGTTTGGACTCGCATTCGCCGGCGGAGCCATGGTCTACGTTTCGCTGGTCGAGATCTTCAACAAGAGCGTCACCGCGTTCTCCGCCGCCTATGGCGCCAAAACCGGCTATGCCTACGCGACACTCGCGTTCTTCGCCGGCGTTCTGATGCTGGCGGTGATCGACCGGGTCATCCCGAACCCGCACGAGGGCATGGACGAGCGCGAGGTTCTGCACGGCCACGGCCATCACCACGATATCGTCGCGGCGCCTAACATCGCCCGCGTCGGTCTACTGGCCGCCGCCGCCATCACGGCGCACAATTTTCCCGAGGGCCTCGCAACGTTCTTCGCCACGCTCGACAACCCCGTGGTCGGCCTGCCGCTCGCCATGGCCATCGCCATCCACAACATCCCCGAAGGCGTCTCGATCGCGATCCCGGTCTATTACGCGACGGGCAGCCGGACGAAGGCAGTGCTGGCGACCATGATATCGGCCATGGCCGAACCGGTCGGCGCGCTGCTCGGCTACATCCTTCTGGCACCCTTCCTGACGCAGGCGGTATTCGGCGCGGTGTTCGGAGTGATCGCTGGCGTGATGGTCTTCCTCGCCATCGACGAGTTGATGCCGGAGGCCAAGCGCTACTCCAAGGGGCATGAAGCGGTCTACGGCATGGTGATCGGCATGGCCGCTCTCGCGTTGAGCCTTGTGCTGTTCAAATAAGGGGGCGGCCACCGGCTCGCTTTAACCCTTCGACATCTTTTCACCCACTCGCGGCATAGCGGTGCCTCGGGACACTTGAGCTCGAACCCCAAGCCATCTACCCCGGATGCGGGGAGGATCGTCCATGACCCGTCTCGCACGCTCACTCGACCAGTTGCGGCCCCGTTACGACGTGGTCGTCGTCGGCTCAGGCTATGGCGGCGGCGTTGCTGCTTCGCGCCTTGCCCGCGCCGGTAAAAGCGTCTGCGTGCTCGAGCGCGGCCGCGAGGTTCAGACTGGCGAATTCCCTTCACGCTTCCCCGATCTCAAGGGCGAGATGCAGGTTCGCGGCAAGGTCGTCCGCACCGGCCCCGACACCGCTCTCTACGACGTTCGCCTCGGCGAGCACATGCATGTGCTCGTCGGCTGCGGACTGGGCGGCGGATCGCTCGTCAATGCCGGCGTCTCGCTGCGGCCCGATGCGCGCGTCTTCGCCGACGAAGTATGGCCGGGCGAGATCCGTCAGGACGGTACTCTTGACGAGGGCTACCGCCGCGCCGAGGCATGGCTGAAACCCGCGAGCGACCCGCGCGCGCCCGAGCTGGTGAAGTACCAGGCGCTGGCGGCGGCTGGCGGCGCCTTCGGTGACACGACGATCGCGCCGCGCGTGGCGGTTAGCTTCACGCATTCCATCAGCGCCGCCGGCATCGCGCAACCGGCCTGCACGCGCTGCGGCGATTGCTGCGCGGGCTGCAACGTCGGCGCCAAGAACACCGTGGCGCTGACCTACCTGCCCGACGCCGCGCGCCACGGCGCCGAGCTGTTCACCCACGCCAAGGTCCGGCACGTATCGAAGCGCCCGGACGGAAGCTGGATCGTCCACGTCACGCGGCTCGATCGTGTGGAGGGCGACGCACACGACTTCACGATAGAAGCCGGCATGGTGGTGCTCGCCGCGGGCACCCTCGGCTCGACCGAGATTCTGCTGCGTTCGCGCGAGAACGGACTCGCGCTCTCCGACCGGCTCGGCAAGAGGTTCTCGGCGAATGGCGACATCATCGCGTTCGGTTGGGGTGCGAAGGTGCCGATCAACGCCGTAGGTGTCGGCCATCCGGCCAAGATCGAGGGACGCGAGGTCGGCGCCGCTGTTTCCGGACAGATCGAGATCCTGGACGGTGACGATCTCACGCGGCAGCTAACGGTTCAGGAGGGCGTGCTGCCCTCCGCTCTGGCCCCCGTTCTGCCCATTCTGTTCGTTCCGAATGGCCGAATACTCGGTGCGCTCCAGAGCCTCATCAAGGGCGTCTACAACGGCCCGTTCGCGCACCTGCAGACCTTCTTCGCCGTCTCTCACGACAGCGCATCAGGCGAGTTCCGCCTCGATGGTGATCGCCTTGCATTGTCTTGGCCCGGTGCCAAGGACGAGCCAGCCTATGCGCGGCTCGATGCCAAGCTGACCGCGCTCGTCACCCAATCGGGCGGCGCATACGTGAAGAACCCCCTCGCCGGCACGGTGATGGGCCATCAGCCCGCGACCGCGCACCCGCTCGGAGGCTGCGGCATGGGGCGGGAGCGCACCGACGGCGTCGTGGATCATGGCGGGCGGGTGTTCGATGGCGCGAAGGCCCGCGGCACGACAGATGTGCACGACGGTCTGTACGTGATCGACGGCGCGATCATCCCGCGCTCGCTCGGCTGCAACCCGCTACTGACCATCACTGCACTTGCCGAGCGCGCGTTGATCCACATGGCGGCCGAACGCGGGATGCGCTTCGACGTTGCACCAGCGGCGGCACTCTAGGCTCGCCCCGCGCGCGCCGCACACACCGTTTGACTGCATTCAGACGCAGCGTTTCCGCTTCGGCTTGCCCGCCCGCTGTGCCTAGTCTGCATCGGGCAATCAGTGGCCCAGGGGCGCAAACGGCGGGCTCAATGACCGATTTTTCCAGCATATTCGGCCTCGCTCTGGGCCTCGTCGCCTCGGGTGACGGCGAGCTCTATGCGATCATCGCTCTGTCCCTGCGTGTCACCCTCACGGCGGTCGCGATCGGATGCCTCGTCGGCCTGCCGCTCGGCGCGTTTCTGGCGGTCGTCCGCTTCCCCGGCCATGGCGCGGTGACGGCGCTGCTCAACGCCTTCATGGGGCTGCCCCCCGTCGTCGTCGGCCTCGTGGTCTACCTGCTGCTGTCACGCGCCGGCCCGCTCGGCGTCCTCGGGCTTCTCTATACGCCGACCGCCATGATCATCGCCCAAGCCGTGCTGGTGACGCCCCTCATCGCCGCCCTTGCCCGCCAGTCACTCTCCGACCTGCACGGCGAGTACGACGAACTGTTCCAGTCTCTCGGCCTTTCGACGCGCCGCAAGATGGCGGCATTGATCTGGGACGGACGCTACAGCCTTTCGACGGCGGCGCTCGCGGGCTTCGGCCGCGCCATCGCCGAAGTCGGCGCCGTCATCATCGTCGGCGGCAACATCGAGCATGTGACGCGCGTGATGACGACCGCCATAGCGCTCGAAACGTCGAAGGGAGACCTGGCGCTGGCGCTGGCGCTCGGCATCATCCTCATGACCCTGTCGCTTGCGGTGAACGCCGCCGTGCTGAGCCTCAACCGGACCGCACGCAGGCTCGCCTATGCTTAAGGCGACCGAAACGGAAAACATGGGGCACGTGCGGCGCACGCCACTGTTCCCACTTGTCGCCAAGGGGCTCAAGTACGCGAGTGGCGAGCGCGCGCTGATCGACGGCCTATCCCTGGAAATCGGCGAGACCACGCGCACCGTGATCCTCGGCCCGAACGGCGCCGGCAAAAGCCTGTTGCTGCGGTTGCTGCACGGCCTTCTCGAACCTGACGCGGGCTCCATTACATGGGGTGGAGAGGCGATGAGCGGCGAGGTTCAAGCCCGTCAGGCCCTCGTGTTCCAGCGGCCGACGCTGCTGCGCCGTTCCGCACTCGCCAACCTCACCTTCGTGCTATCGCACCTGCCTGCCGCCGAGCGTACCACCCGCGCCCACGAACTGCTCGCGGCGGCGCACCTCGAGCACATTGCCGCGACACCAGCCCGACTGCTGTCCGGCGGAGAACAGCAGCGCCTCTCGCTTGCCCGCGCCCTCGCCCGCGAGCCGGACGTGCTGTTCCTCGACGAGCCGTCGGCGAGCATCGATCCCGCCGCCACGGCCCTCATCGAGAAGATGATCGCCAACGCCGCCGACGACGGCACCAAGATCGTGCTCGTCACGCACGATCTCGGGCAGGCGCGGCGGCTCGCCGACGAAGTCGTCTTCCTCCACCAGGGCCGCGTCACGGAAGTCACGCCCGCCCCGGAGTTCTTTTCACGACCCCGCACGGACCCCGCGCGTAGTTTCGTCGCCGGTCGCCTCGTGCTCTAACGTCCACAACGAAGGAACAAGAAATGTCGAGGAAACTGCTCGCCGGCATCGCCGCCGCGCTCGTGCTGGCATCAGCCGGCGCACCCGCCCGTGCCGAGAACCCGTTCATCGTCGTGCAATCGACCACGTCGACCGAGAACTCGGGCCTGTTCAAGCACCTGCTGCCGATGTTCACGGCGAAGACCGGCATCGACGTTCGCGTCGTCGCGGTCGGTACCGGCCAGGCCATCAAGAACGCCGAGAACGGCGACGGCGACGTGCTGTTCGTGCACGCCAAGAAGTCGGAGAAGGAATTCGTCGCCAAGGGTGGCGGCGTGAAGCGCTTCGACGTGATGTACAACGACTTCGTCATCATCGGCCCGAAGGCCGATCCGGCCAAAATCGACGGCGGCAAGGACGCAACCGCTGCGTTGAAGAAGATCGCCGAGGCGAAGGCTCCGTTCGCGTCGCGCGGCGACGATTCCGGCACCCACAAGGCCGAGCTGAAGCTGTGGGAAGGCGCGGGCGTTGACGTGAAGGCGGCTGGCGGCGACTGGTATCGCTCGACCGGCTCCGGCATGGGCGCGACGCTCAACACCGCCGCAGGCATGGGGGCCTACGTCCTGTCCGACCGCGCAAGCTGGTCCGCGTTCAAGAACAAGGCCGACATGAAGATCGCCGTCGAAGGCGACAAGAAGCTGTTCAACCAATACGGCGTCATCCTGGTGAACCCGGAGAAGCACAAGCACGTGAAGGTGAAAGAGGGCCAGATGTTCATCGACTGGCTGCTCTCGGTAGAAGGCCAGACCGCTATCCGCTCGTTCAGAATCGAAGGCGAGCAGCAGTTCTTCCCCAATGCCGAGCAGACGGCGATGAAAAAGGCCGGTTGAGACGCAGCGCAGGGCCTTCGCGTTGGAAAGGACATCTGCGCGGCGGAAAATCCATTCCGCCGCGCATTTTTTTCACGATTGCCGGGAGACCCCACCAGCCGATCGCGAATTCCGTGCTTGCACCCCAGCCGAGCCAAGCGATACGCATCTTGTATGCTTGGCAAAAGTAGCAGGGCCATGGAACAAGCTGGCGCCCCGGTGCTCAGTCTCGAAAACATCTCGAAGATGTTTGGAAGTCGGGCCATTCTCGACGCGATCAGCCTCGACGTAAGGCCCCGCGAGGTCGTCGGCATCGTCGGCCCACGGGGATCTGGAAAGCGGCGGCTCCTCGACATCGTCACCGGAATCGACCGGCCCGACGTCGGACGCATCTACTTCGAGGGCAATGACGTAACAGACGTCGGCGCCACCCAACGGCGGCGCATGGGCCTCGTCTCGCATCTCCAGCCGCAGGGTACCTTCGTCACTATTCGAGAGGCGCTTCGCCCACGAACTGTTGAACAGCGATTTGCCCAGGCGCTGGCCAGCACTCGTGAAAAGCGATACCCGGCGCGCAGTGTCGAGTTGATCGACGACACGCTTTCCATGCTCGACTTGCACCAGTTCAGAAACCAGCGGCCGGCGGCGCTTTCGGCCGGCATTCGCCAGCGCGTCTCTCTCGGCGAATTGCTGATCGGTCGCCCCCGATTGATCGTTCTCGACGAGCCATTCAAGGTTCTCGACGAAGCGACGCTCAAACCATTCTCGACATTTCTGCGCGCCATGCCTGATCGCATGGATACGGCGATACTGGTCAGCGATCGCAGCGGCCACGCCCGCACCGTATGCGACAGGCTCGTGCATCTAGAGGACGGCAAGCTTGCTGTTGATGGCAACGCAAGGAAGATTTTCATCAACTACCGGCGAGGCAACGATGCTGGCTTCGCACAAGCACTCTATCAGCATCTTGAACGCGCCTTCGCACGCTCACAACTATTCATGGATGTCGAGGGCGGCATCGAACCGGGAGCGGACTTCACCGCCGCTCTGCGGCGAAACGTGCAGGCCTGCGACATCCTCCTCGTCATGATCGGTCCACGTTGGGCCGAAGCCGCCGACGCCGCTGGCAATATCCGATTGTATCAACCCGGAGACTGGGTCGCTGTGGAGATCGTTTCGGCTCTCGAAGCCGGGAAAAGGGTTGTCCCGGTTCTGGTCGGGGGTGCGGAAATGGTTGGCGCGAATGTGCTGCCCGAAGCGCTACGTCCTCTGTGCCGACGGCAGGCCGTCCGTGTCCGACCCGACAGTTTTGCTGCCGACGCCCAACGCCTCATTCAATATCTGATGTCGAGTGGCACATGAAGTACGGCGCGGGCGCCGTTGCTGCGTCCTATTCAGACGGTCGGCTGAAGACGCAAGTTCATAGCTTCGTCACTGCTCCCGCGACTGGGCCTGTTTTTCGGTGCCCCGCCGTCCCAGTGCGGCCTCGCGCGCGATGAGCGAGAGGATGCGCGTTCCCGCCAGAACCGTACCCTTGAGCGTGCCCGAAATCTTTGAGATGCCGATGCGGCGGCGGTAGCGTACCGGAACCTCGAGCGCGGCCAGGCCATGGCGCGCCGCCTTGATCTGCATCTCGACCGTCCAGCCGAACGTGCGATCGGCCATGCCGAGCGCGTCGAGGCTTGCACGCCTGATGGCGCGGAACGGGCCGAGATCGGTGTAGGCGACGCTCCAAATCCCCCGCACGAGCCTCGTCGCCAGCCAGTTGCCGAACCGTTGCTGCGGCGTCAGCGCACCCGGCTCCGCGTTTCCGGCGACGCGCGATCCGATGACGAGATCGGCACGCCGCGCGACGATCGGATCGACCAGGGTATGCATGTCTTCGGGAAAGTCCGAATAGTCGCCGTCGAGGAACACCACGACGTCGGTCGCGGGCAATGCGGCCATTCCAGCGAGACAGGCGGCACCGTAGCCGCGTTCCTGCTGGCGGACGACCGCGGCACCGGCTTCACCCGCGCGCGCGGCCGTCGCGTCGCTCGATCCATTGTCGACAACGACGATCGCATCGACCCAGCGCGGAACGGCAGCGACGACCCGGCCGATCGCCGCTTCCTCGTTCAGAGCCGGTATGATGCAGCCGATGCGTAGGCCCCCGCGCACGTCGCCTCCTTCTGTTCCTACCAGCACGTATGCACCGGACCGCACCTGGAGCAAAGGGGCGCGTACATCACAGGCACGACAACTGCTATGTTGGCAGGCGCCCCGCATGGGGGCGCCTGCAATGGAGGAGAGATGCCAGCACCCTTCATCATGGGCTGGGAGGAGTGGCTTTCGCTGCCGGACCTCGGCGTTCCGGCGATCAAGGCGAAGGTGGATACCGGCGCGCGCACCTCCGCGCTCCATGCGCACGACATCGAGCCGTTCGGGCCGATCGAGGCACCACTCGTGCGATTCACCGTGGCACCGCGGGCGCGGCGCAGCGACATCGAGATCGCCTGCTCGGCCAAGATCGTCGACCGCCGCGACGTGATGAGCTCGAACGGCGAGAGCGAACGCCGTTATGTGATTGTTACCCGCGTGGCGATGGGAGGGCGCGAATGGCCGATCGAGGTGACGCTGACCAACCGGTCGTCGATGAGCTATCGCATGCTGCTCGGCCGCCAGGCGATCATCTCCGACATGTTCGTCGACCCGACGTCGTCGTTCAGGCAGCCTAAGCTCTCCTACAAAATCTATCGCAAGATGCCGCGCCGCCCCGACGTTCGGCGTGCGCTCCGCATCGCCATTCTCACGCGCCGACCCACCGCGCCGAGCACGGCTCGCATGGCGGCGGCGGCCGCCGCACGCGGCCACGTTGTCGAAACGATCGACGTCGCCGAGATCACGCTCGGTTTCGATGGGCCGGAACCCTATTGCATCGCCGGCGGGGAGCGCGTTCCCCATTTCGACGCCGTCATTCCTCGCATTGGCGCTGGAGGCGACGGCTTCGCGCGCGCTGCGTTGCGCCAGCTCGAACTCGCCGGTAGCTACACGATGAACGGCGCGGACGCGCTGGAGAGGCTCAGTTCTCCTCTCGCTGTGCGTCAGACACTGCTTCGCCACGGCATTGCCAGTTGCGGAACCGACCGAGTTGCCGCTGGTGACGATACCGAGCCTGCGCCGCACGTGCGCGCATCGGAACGAGCGCGCCGTGTCTCCGTGCTCGTGGTCGGCCGCCAGGCCGCCGCCGCGATCGCCGAGGACGCGACCGGCGAGCTGGTCGATGCGGGATCGGACTGCGGGGAGGAAGCCCGTGACAGGGCTTGCGCGGTCGCGCGCGCGCTCGACCTCCGGCTCGCGCTGATACGCCTCGCGCAGACCGAGCGCGGTCAGTTGTTCGCTGGTGCCGGCACAATTCCAGCTCTGAACCGCATCGCCAAGGCGACTGACACCGACATTGCCGGACTGGTCATCGCCGACATCGAGGCGGAGCACCGCTCCTGGTCACGCAACATTGCGCGCCCACACGAACCGTCGCCTGAGGCGATTGAGGAAAACACGGATACTACCGGCGAATGAAGAGCGATTGCGACTCGTTGGAAGAGCGTATCTCTTCCGTCTCTATCATTCGCACCGCGTATCACACCTGGCCCTCGAGGAACCTGACAGGCTGCCCCGCGGCGGGAGCGATGATCTCGCCTTGCCACATCACGCGGCGTCCGCGCACGAACGTTCCGACCGGCCAGCCCGTGACTTCCTTCCCGTCGTACGGTGTCCAGCCCGCGCGGCTTTCCATCCACGCATGCGTGATCGTCTCGCGCCGCTTCAAATCTACGATGGTGAGATCGGCATCGTAGCCGGCGGCGATCCGCCCCTTGCCGATCATGCCGAACAATCGTTGCGGGCCGTGGCTCGTCAGATCGACGAAACGCTGCAACGACAGCCGGCCGGCGTTTACGTGGTCGAGCATGATGGGAACCAGCGTCTGCACACCCGTCATCCCGGAATGCGAACCTGGATAGGAATGATCCTTTTCCTCGCGCGTATGCGGCGCATGGTCGGAGCCGAGCACGTCGACGACGCCCGAGCGCACACCCCACCAGATCGCCTCGCGATGGCGCTCGTCGCGCACCGGCGGGTTCATCTGGGCGTAGGTGCCGAGGCGCTCGTAACAGTCCGGCGCGGCAAGTGTCAGGTGGTGAGGTGTCACCTCGACCGAGACCCAATCCTTGTGCCCGGCGAGGTACGTCATCTCTGCGGCGCTCGAGATATGCAGCACGTGCACCCGACGGCGATGCTTTTCAGCGAGACGCGCGAGGCGCGAAGTGGCGATTACCGCCGCCTCCTCGTCGCGCCAGACCGGATGCGAGGAAGGATTACCGGGGACGCGCTCGCCCATGCGCGAAACGAGGCGCGCTTCATCCTCGGCGTGAAAAGCGGCGCGGCGGGAAATGCGCGCGATGATGCGGTCGAGCGACGATTCGTCGTCGACCAGCAGATCGCCCGTTGACGAGCCCATGAACACCTTGATGCCGGCCGACCCTTCGAGCCGCTCGAGCGCGGGAATATCGTGAACGTTCTCGCGTGTGCCGCCGACGTAGAACGCGAAGTCGCAGAACATCCGATTCCTCGCCCGGCGAACCTTGTCGGCCAGAAGCTCTGCGGTGGTGGTGAGCGGCTTCGTGTTCGGCATCTCGAAGACCGCCGTGACGCCACCCATGACGGCGGCGCGGCTGCCCGATTCGAGATCCTCTTTGTGCTCGAGGCCCGGCTCGCGGAAGTGGACCTGGGAATCGACGACGCCGGGAAGGATGTGCAATCCGGTTGCATCGACCACCTCTGCCGCCTTCGCGTGCGGCAGCGGGCCGAGGTCGGCGATCCGTCCATCGGTGATGGCGATATCGCGCACCGCCTCGCCGTCGTGATTGACGACGGTGCCGCCCTTCAGAATGAGATCGTAGCTCGCGGTCATCGCCGCCTCCCTTCCCGTCGGGCCGGCTCACGCCCGCGCCCCGGACACCTTGCCATAGCGGCCCAGCGCCGATACCTAAATCCTAACGGGTGAGAAACCAAGCCTCGGCGCGACGGCCCGGGCTTCAGGATGGACGACCATGCGACTAGCGCTTCTGCCTGACCGTGGCGTGCTCCGCCTTTCCGGTCCAGATACCGTCAAGCTCCTGCAAGGCATCATCACCAACGACATGCAGCGCCTCGACGAGGCGCCGGCACTGCACGCTGGCCTGCTCAGCGCGCAAGGCAAGATCCAGTTCGACTTCTTGGTCGTCAAAGCCGCAGACGATCTGTTGATCGAAACGGCGCGCACCTCCGTTGCACCGCTCAAGCAACGCCTGGAAATGTACAAGCTGCGCGCGGCGGTTACGATCGCCGACGTTTCGGCCGACTACAGCGTGGCAGCGGCCTGGGACATCGGCGCGGGCGAAGGCCAACATTCGGCCCATACGCTCGTCTTTCCCGATCCGCGCGCGCCCGGGCTCGGCAACCGCTACCTCGCCTCGCTTTCCAGCAACTGGCGCCGCGACCTCGCCAACGCCGAAGCGGCCACCCGCGCCGATTACGATGCCGCGCGAATCCGCTGCGCGATCGCGGAAGCCGGCAGCGACTTCGCCCTGGGCGACACATTCCCGCACGAGGCCAACTACGACTTGATGGGCTCGGTATCGTTCCGCAAGGGCTGCTACGTCGGCCAGGAGGTCGTCAGCCGCATGCAGCACAAGACCGTCGTACGCAAACGCGTGGTGCGTTTCACCGGCGGCGCGCTGACGACAGACGGCGAGGTGCGGGCGGGCGACGCAGTCATCGGCACCATCGGCACCGTGGCGGCCGGCAAGGCACTCGCGCTGCTGCGCATCGACCGGGTAGCGGAAGCGCTCGACAAGGGACAGCCGTTGACGGCCGGCGGCGCTGGCATCGAGGTCGATCCAGAGGCTGTGGAACGTTACCGCCGCAGCGTCGCCGAACGGCCGCAGAGCCCGTGAGCTGGTAATGAGCGGTCGAGCTAAAGCAGCGCCGCCCGGCGCGGAATTGGTCCGCTGCCCCTGGTCGGGCATCGCCGACGATCTCTATGCGCGCTACCACGACGAGGAGTGGGGCGTGCCGCAAGCCGACGATCGGGCCCTTTTCGAAAAGCTCGTGCTGGAGGGTTTCCAGGCCGGTCTCTCCTGGCTGACGATCCTGCGCAAGCGCGAAAATTTCCGTGCCGCCTTTCACCGCTTCGATCCCGAGCGCATCGCCCGCTACGGTACCGCCGACATCGAACGGCTGATGGGCGACGCCGGCATCGTCCGCAACCGCGCCAAGATCGAAGCGACGATCGACAATGCGCGCGCCATGCTCGCGCTCTCCGAACAAACCAGCCTAGCCACCATGCTGTGGCAGATTGCGCGTGAGGATACGACGGCGCGCGCGCCGCTCTCCAGCATCGCCGAAGCTCCCGCAGAAACACTCGCGTCGCGGCGCATGTCGAAGGTGCTCAAGGCTCACGGCTTCCGCTTCGTCGGGCCGACAACGGTCTATGCGTTCATGCAATCGGTCGGCATGGTTAACGATCACATCGCCAGCTGCCATCGCCATGGCCCATGCGCACGCCTGCAGAAGTCATTCGTGCCGCCGCACCGTTGATATCGAGACCACGATGAAAGACCCGACGACCGATGCTCGCGTGGCGAGCCCTGGCGCAACTACCGACAAGACTCCTGCCGCGCCGCCGCGCGCCTGGCAGCGCATGCTTTCCGGCCGCCGCCTCGACCTGCTCGATCCCGCTCCAGCAGACATCGAGATCGAGGACATTGCCCACGGCCTCGCGCGTGTCGCACGGTGGAACGGCCAGACCACCGGGGCCCACGCATTCTCCGTTGCCCAGCACGTTCTTATCGTCCAGGACATCGCGCACGCGCGCAATCCGGGCTGGGAGCGCCCCTGGCTTCTAGCGGCACTGCTGCACGACGCACCCGAATATGTGGTGGGCGATCTCATCAGTCCGTTCAAAACCGCCATCGGGCTCGACTACAAAGCATTCGAGAATCGGCTTCTCGCCGCAATCCACCGCCGCTTCGACTTGCCGGAGCAACTGCCAGACACCGTTTCCCATGAGATCAAGAGCGCGGATCGCATCGCCGCGTTCTTCGAGGCAACCGTTCTCGCGGGCTTCGGCAGGGACGAGGCGTACCTCTATTTTGGCATGCCTGAAGGGCTTGGCCCCGAGCTTGTCGGTTCACTCGAGAGGCTCGAGCCCTGGCACGCTGCGGAGGCGCAGCGCCGCTTTCTCGCGAGGTTCACAGAGCTCGCTTTGTAACTCGCTGTGCACGCGGCCGGACCTTGCATTAAACACATGTCCGAATGCTGCCCGTGCCATGGCACATCATTTGTTCCGAAAAACGCCACGATCGGCGCATAGTCGGACTCCCGGGAGGATCTGAACGCCATGCTCGGGGGTTTGATTGAAACATGCACTCGATATCGCCAATGCGGCGGCCGCTCGCCGCCCCGCAATGGCACGCGAAGAAATGACGCGAACAGAATGTTCCGCCGTTGAGATCGGACTGAATGCCGCGATCGTTTCGGTCCACAACGACGAGCCTGTCGTGCTCGTGGTGCGCGAGCCGGCCGGCGACGGCAGCGGCTCCATCGAGAGCCTTCCATCAGGGCCATTCTCTCCGGTCGAGCATCGCACGCTCGAGATCGGACTGAGGTCCTGGGTTCGAGAGCAGACTGGCCTCGACTTCGGCTATGTCGAACAGCTCTACACATTCGGTGACCGCGGCCGCCATGCCTTGGCCGACGATCGTGATCCGCACGTGGTCTCGATCGGTTACCTCGCGCTCACCTATATCGAATCGATCGAGGAGCTCCAGCGCGGAAGCTGGCGGAGCTGGTACCATTTCTTCCCGTGGGAGGATTGGCGGCGCGGCCGGCCTGGAATTCTCGACGACGTCATCATGCCGCGCCTGAAGTCGTGGGCGGCGATGCCGCAACTTCGGCCCGCGCCCAGCCGTCCGCTGCTGCGCGAGGATCGCCTGCGAATGTGCTTCGGTGTCGACAACTCGTCGTGGGACGAGGAGAAGGTGCTCGAGCGCTACGAGATTCTTTACGAAGCAGGTCTCATCGACGAAGCGCGACGTGATCGCCCGGAGTTTGCGGCCGCCAACGAGGATGCCGTGGAGCTGGGCGCGCCGATGGCATTCGATCATCGCCGCATCCTCGCCACCGCGATCAGCCGCGTGCGCGCAAAGATCAAGTATCGCCCGGTGATCTTCGAGCTGATGCCGCGCGAGTTCACGCTGTTCGAGTTGCAGAAGACGGTGGAGGCGATCCTAGGACCGCACCTGCATAAGCAGAACTTCCGCCGTCTGGTCGAAAGCGCCGGCCTCGTCGAACCGACCGGAGAAATGAAAACGCGAACCGGCGGCCGTCCCGCCAAGCTGTTCCGTTTCCGGCGCGAAGTGCTGCTCGAGCGTCCAGCGCCAGGCGTGCGCGTGAAGCCGGGCCGCGGCTGAGTCGCTCGACACGCACGAACGGCAGACAATCGGAAAGCCCTGGCGCCGTGCGCCAGGGCTTTTCAATTCCAAACGCAATCCGGCTTAAACGATCAGCTCGAGACGGCGTCCGCGATATGGGCAGCCGCCGCCGACATCGGGTTGCGGACGCGCCGCCGCCCCGCCGTCCTGGTCCGTGCCCGAGGGATCCTGTCGCGTATCGATATCGTCGGGCGACGGGCTGGTTTGTCCGGGCGGAGCGACGATCACGCCAGGTGGCTCAACGATATCTGCTGGCGGTGCACCTTGATCGGCGGCCGCAGCGGATTGAGCGATGCCCGACGTCAGAACGGTCGCCGCAAGAGCGACGATGGCCCGGAACGGCACAAACGTCCGTCCCGATTTAGACAACGGCGCGGAGCGATCACGTACAGGCATCGCGCGTGAGGCGCAGCCCGAGATCCCGCAGCGGTCGTACCTGCGCAACATGGGTGCCTCCTTGGCCGCAGCCTCGGCCGGGATCGCCTTGTGAGCGCCTCATTCCGGTCGGCCGTCAGCGGTGCTCCGCCTGATCGAACTCCCGGCAACTCGTAGAAGCATACAATGGATCGACGCCGTTGGCTTCCATCTTGCTTACCGAACCGTGAACGCACCGAACAGTGAAACGAGCCCGTTAACGTGGCCTTGAGGCGAATATGATGGCATCCGGTTGGCACCCTGACGAAGACGCGACCCCGACTCCGCGCGAGGTCGAGTTCATGGCGGCAACGCTGGAAGGACGGCACGGGTTGCACGCCGCCGATGTCGCCGAGTTCTTCTCGAGCCTCCACTCCGAGAAAGGCGACGCTGGCAGATCGTGGGCGTGGGCGGGGGTTGCCGAGCTGGTGCGCCAACGTGAGCGGCGGCGCCTGCAAGCGAGTTGAGTCCACCCACGATCGAGTGTCGTGGCGCTGCGAGGGCCCATGATTCACGACACGATATCCGCGCAAGCCCTTCGCGCGAACGAGCAGAAGCCGCTGCTGCGCCTCGCGAGGGAGCGCGCCCGCGCGATCCTCGACGGCGATAGCGATCAGACCCGCGCGCAGCGTGATGCCCTTACGGCCTTTCTCGTGCGCGTGACCAGCGCAGGCCTCCTCTATCTCTCGCAGATCGCGCTCGCGCGTTGGATGGGCAGCTACGAGTACGGCATCTACGTGTTCGTGTGGACGTGGGTGCTGGTGCTCGGCGGCCTCTCGCATCTTGGTCTCAACCTGACCATGATCCGATTGCTTCCCGAGTACCGCGAGAAGGGCGAGCATGAACTTCTGCGTGGCCTCGTGCGCGGCGGACGCCTCTCGACACTCGCGGTCGGAACATTCATCGCGACGGCCGGAATGGCCGGCTTGATCCCGCTCGCTCCCTACATCGACAGCCACTACGTCCTGCCGCTCTATCTCGGCCTCGTATGCGTGCCGCTCTATGCGATCACCGACGTACAGGATGGCATTGGCCGCGGATTCGCCTGGATGGGCGTCGCCCTTGCGCCTCCCTACGTCCTGCGACCTCTTCTGCTGTTACTGACGATGGGTGCCGCCCATCTCGCTGGCCTCACCATGAATGCGACGACCGCGGCGGGTGCCGCGATTTTCGCGACGTGGGCGACGGCGGCGGTGCAGACGCTGCTCGTCAATCGCCGCATCGAAGCGACTGTGGAGGCCGGCCCGCGCCGCTACATCTTCGGCCACTGGCTCCGCTACGCGGCGCCGCTACTCGTGATCGGTGCCGCCGAAATCGTGCTGCAGAACGCCGACGTGCTCATCATCTCGCGCTACCTCTCCCCGACCGAGGTCGGCATCTATTTCGCCGCAGCGAAAACGATGAGCCTCATCATGTTCGTGCACTACGCGGTCGGCAGCGCGGTCGCCAACCGCTTTTCCGCTCTCAATGCCCGCGGCGACCGCGCCGGCCTCGAAGCCTTCATTCGCGACGCGGTGAGCTGGACGTTTTGGCCATCGCTTGCCTGCGCCGCTGCCATCCTGGCGCTCGGCAAGCCGCTGCTCTGGCTGTTCGGGCCTCAGTTCGCCGACGGCTATCCCGTGATGTTCATCCTCGTTCTCGGCTTCCTGTTCCGCTCGGCGATGGGGCCGAGCGAGTTCATGCTCAACATGCTCGGCGAGCAGAGGTTGAGTGCCGTCGTTCTCTCGCTGACGGCCGCGCTGTCGATCGGTCTCAACTTCCTGCTCGTGCCGCGATACGGCATCGTCGGCGCCGCTAGCGCTACCGCCACGGCGCTGGTGACGGCGGCGATCATGAACTATTTCGTCGCGCGCCGTCGTCTCGGCATCGAGATCGGAATTTGGCACAACCTGCGGCGCAAGGCGTGAGCTATCAAAGCGCGATACGATCGAACCGGCCGCGTGCCTTTCCCCAGATCGGATGAAAACGTTCGGTCTCTCGAATTCAAAATCAACTTTGTCAAAACCTCATCACCAACGCGATTGCATGCCTGATCCGCACGGGCTCACGACTGCGTGAACCGCGAGCTGGCGGATCTCGCATTCGTCCGCGCGGCAGCGATATAGAGGCAGTTCCGCTCATGGGTGGACGGGCGGCCCGCTGCCCGGCCCTCACCAGGGCACATCTACGGCACATGCTGTGCGGCGCCTCACTGCGATAGCCCGCCCGCCGTGCACCTCTCCCCGAAGTTCAAGCAAGAGGCTTTCCATGCCGCATCTGCTCGATCCGATCTCGATGGGCGATCTCCACCTCAGGAACCGCATCATCATGGCGCCGCTGACACGCTGCCGGGCGAGCCCCGGGCGCGTGCCGAACGCCATGATGCGTGACTACTACGTGCAGCGCGCCGCAGCCGGGCTCATCATCTCGGAAGCGACGAGCGTCGATCCCATGGGTGTCGGTTACCCCGATACGCCGGGCATCTGGTCCGACGAGCAGGTCGAAGGCTGGAAAGCGATTACCTCCGCCGTGCACGCCGCCGGCGGCACGATGGTGCTACAGCTCTGGCACGTCGGGCGCATTTCGCATCCATCCTATCTCGATGGCGCGCTGCCGATCGCGCCGAGTGCCATCGCGGCGAAGGGACACGTCAGCCTCGTGCGGCCAAAGGCCGACTACCCGGTTCCGCGCGCGCTCGCGACGGAAGAAATTGCGGACATCATAGCCGCCTACCGGCGCGGTGCGGAGAATGCCCGGCGCGCGGGCTTCGACGGTGTCGAGATTCACGGCGCCAACGGCTACCTGCTCGACCAGTTCCTTCAGGACAGCACCAACACGCGCACCGACGCCTGGGGCGGCAGCATCGAGAACCGCGCCCGCCTGCTGCTTGCCGTCACGGACCAGTGCATCGACGTGTGGGGCGCGGGCCGCGTCGGCGTTCACTTGGCGCCGCGCACCGACGCTCACGACATGGGCGACAGCAACAGGCTCGAGACGTTCAGCTATGTCGCAAGGGAGCTCGGCAAGCGGCGTATCGCCTTCATCTGCGCGCGCGAGCATACCGGTGACGGTCGGATCGGCCCCGCGCTGAAGCGGGCGTTCGGCGGAGTGTGGATCGCCAATGAGGGCTTCACCCGCGACGACGCAGAGCGCGTGCTCGCCGCAGGCGAAGCCGATGCCGTTGCATTCGGCAAGGCGTATATCGCCAATCCCGATCTTGTCGAGCGCCTGCGCACCAACGCCACGCTCAACACGCCCGACCCCACGACGTTCTACGGCACCGGACCCGAGGGCTACCTCGACTATCCCGTGCTCGAGGCGGCGTGACCGCAGGTCCGCTCAATCACTGAAGCGGGCGGGCAGGATCGCCGCTTCATTCAACAGAAGGCCGCGGGGAGCGATCCCCGCGGCCTGTTGTGCTCGATTGTGACCTGGTCAACGCGCATCGCTGGCCAGCAGATGTTTGTGGATCAAACCGCCGATGATGCCGCCAACGATCGGCGCGACCCAGAACAGCCAGAGCTGTCCCATCGCACCGCCGTCCGCAAACAGCGCCTGGCTGGTCGAGCGTGCCGGGTTGACCGAGGTGTTGGTGATCGGAATCGAAATCAGGTGGATCAGCGTCAGCGCGAGGCCGATGGCGATCGGAGCGAAGCCTGCTGGCGCGCCGCGATCGGTGGCGCCGAGGATGACGATGAGGAAGAACGCGGTCAGCACGGTCTCCGCCACGAATGCCGACATCATCGCGTAGCCGCCCGGCGAAAGCTTGTCATAGCCGTTCGCGGCGAAGCCACCGACGCCGTTGAAGCCAGCCTTGCCGCTGACAATGAGATAGAGGACCGCAGCGGCCGCGACGGCGCCGACGAGCTGCGCCACGATATAGGGCAGAAGCTCGGAGAACGAGAACCGCCCGGCGACGGCGAGGCCCGTCGAAACGGCGGGATTGAAGTGACCGCCCGAGATGTGTCCGACGGCATAAGCCATCGTCAGCACCGTCAAGCCGAATGCCATCGACACGCCGGTGAAGCCGATACCCAGTTCGGGAAAGCCCGCCGCGAAGATGGCGCTGCCGCAACCGCCGAACACCAGCCAAAAGGTGCCGAATACCTCTGCGATAAGTTTCTTGCTCATCGGTTTGCCTCCATGGCGCAACACGATCGGTGCGGCGCGGGATTGGGACGGAAAGCGGGACTGGGCATGCGGTTGAAGCGTGCCCGCCCCCGCGCCGGCATCGACCGGCCGCTCGGTATCGCCTCGGGCAATCCGGGTCGACGCATGTTGCGATACGCAGAATGGGCGGCCGAAGTGCTGACAAGCCTGATCAACACGGTTCGACGATTCGCAAAAACCACCGCGCGCAACTAACAGATTTTACGGTTCTGGAGTCGTGCACTGCCAAGCCATGCTCGCAACTGTTCCTGGAGTAGGCGCAAAAAGGCCGCCGGGATTACTCCCGGCGGCCTCGCTTCTTTCAAACTCGGAAAGCGTTGTCAGTCGCGATCGCGGCGCGGACGGCGATCACCGCCACGGCCGCCCTCGCGGTCACGCCGCGGCGGACGCTCGCGATGCATCTCCTCCTCGGGCTCCGCGCCTTCCTCGCGCGGGATCTCCTTGCCCGTTGCCTGATCGACGATCTTCATCGACAGGCGCACCTTGCCGCGATCGTCGAAGCCGAGCAGCTTGACGTAGACCTCCTGGCCCTCCTTGACGACATCACCGACCGTCGCCGGACGACCCGGTGCGAGCTGCGAGATGTGAACGAGGCCATCCTTCGCGCCGAAGAAGTTCACGAACGCGCCGAACTCCATGATCTTGACGACCTTGCCCTTGTAGATCTGGCCGACCTCGGCCTCGGAGGTGATCATCTTGATCCGGTGCAGGGCCTTCTCGATGCTCTCGCGATTGGCCGACGCGATCTTCACCGTGCCGTCGTCGCTGATGTCGATCTTGGCGCCCGATTCCGCAACGATCTCGCGGATGACGGAACCGCCCGAGCCGATGACCTCGCGGATCTTGTCGGTCGGGATCTTGATCGTCTCGATGCGCGGCGCGTAATCGCCGAGCTCCTCGCGGGCGCCCGAAAGTGCCTTCGACATCTCGCCGAGGATGTGCATGCGGCCGTGGTTCGCCTGATCGAGGGCGATGCGCATGATCTCTTCGGTGATGCCGGTGATCTTGATGTCCATCTGCAGCGACGTGACGCCGTTGGCGGTGCCAGCCACCTTGAAGTCCATGTCGCCGAGGTGATCCTCGTCGCCAAGGATGTCGGAGAGCACGGCGAACTCGTCACCCTCCTTGATGAGGCCCATGGCGATGCCGGCGACGGGCGCCTTCATCGGCACGCCCGCATCCATCAGCGCGAGCGAGGCGCCGCACACCGTCGCCATCGACGACGAGCCGTTCGACTCGGTGATCTCGGAGACCACGCGCACCGTGTAGGGGAACTCCTCGTGCGCCGGCAGCAGCGGGCGCACGGCGCGCCAGGCGAGCTTGCCGTGGCCGATCTCGCGGCGGCCGGGCGAACCCATGCGGCCGGTTTCACCGACGGAGTAGGGCGGGAAGTTGTAATGGAGCATGAAGCGCTCCTTGCGCGTGCCCTCGAGCGCGTCGACGAACTGCTCGTCTTCGCCCGTGCCGAGCGTCGCGACGACGAGTGCCTGCGTCTCACCGCGCGTGAACAGGGCCGAGCCGTGTGCGCGCGGCAGAACGTGAACCTCGGAAACGATGGGGCGCACGGTCTTGAGGTCGCGGCCATCGATGCGGCGGCCGGTCTTCACGACGTCGGTGCGCATGATGTCCATCTCGAGCGACTTGAAGGTATCCATCAGGAGCACCTTCTCGCTCGGGTCGTCCGGAATGGTGACGCCCTCGACGACCTTCTTCTTCGCTTCGGCGACGAGATCGTTGCGCTTCTGTTTCTCGGCGGTCGAGAAGGCCTGGCGCAGTGTCGCCTCCGCGATCTCCTTGACCTGAGCCTTGTACTTGTCCTTGTCGGGGAGCTTGATGTCCCACGGCTCCTTCGCCGCCTTCTCGGCCAGCTTGATGATCGCGTCGATCACCGGCTGGAAATGGCGATGGCCGAACATCACCGCCTCGAGCATCGTCTTCTCGGAGAGCTCCTTCGCCTCCGACTCGACCATCATCACGGCGTCCTGCGTACCGGCGATGACGAGATCGAGCGACGACTCGGTCATCTCGTCGATCATCGGGTTCAGCACGTACTCGCCGCCGATGTAGCCGACGCGCGCGGCGCCGATCGGTCCGAGGAACGGCAGGCCAGAGAGCGTCAGCGCCGCGGAAGCGGCGACCATGCTCAGAATGTCGGGGTCGTTCTCCATGTCGTGCGAGAGCACGGTGATGACGACCTGCGTCTCGTTCTTGAAGCCATCGATGAAGAGCGGGCGAATCGGACGGTCGATAAGGCGCGAGGTGAGCGTTTCCTTCTCGCTCGGGCGGCCCTCGCGCTTGAAGAAGCCACCGGGGATCTTGCCCGCAGCGTAGGTCTTCTCCTGGTAGTTCACGGTCAGCGGGAAGAAGTCGATGCCAGGCTTGGCGGACTTGGCGGCGACGACGGTCGCCAGCACGCTCGTCTCGCCATAATGGGCCAGAACGGAAGCGTCGGCCTGGCGGGCGATGCGCCCGGTCTCAAGCTTCAGCTTGCGTCCACCCCAATCGATTTCCACGCGATGGATGTCGAACATGTTCGGTCTTTCGTTTCGGTCTTCGTTTCTATTCGTCTCGGTCGAAAGTCTGCGGCAGCAGGGCCGGGCCCTCGCCGCACCCGGGCAGCGGATTGTCCCGCCGGGCAGGAACGCAAGCGGCGCCGGCATCTCTCATGGAGCCGGCGCCGCGGGTCGTGTCAGCTCGGTGATCGAGGGTTCGGCTTCACCGTGAACCGGCGCATGCGGTCCACCGCGCGTCAGCGGCGGATGCCGAGCTTCTCGATGATCTTCTGGTAGCGCGGCTCGTCCTTGCGCTTCACGTAGTCGAGAAGCTGGCGGCGATGGCCGACCATCTTCAGCAGCCCGCGGCGCGAGTGGTTGTCCTTCTTGTGCGTCTTGAAGTGCTCGGTGAGGTGGTTGATGCGCTCGGTGAGGATGGCGATCTGAACCTCGGGAGAGCCGGTATCGTTCGCCTTGGTGGCGTTGTTCTTGATGACTTCAGCCTTGGCGGCCTTGCGCTCGGGCGCGATCAGCGACATCGGGGTTCCTTTCAGTCTGGAGGATGAGGAAGCGACGCTCGGCGCCGTCTGTACCGGGCTCGTGCCGGGGAGCGGGCCTCTGCGTCACATGGGCGGCCACAGCCGGGATGTCGTCCAGCAGGGTCGCGGGTTCGCGTCATAAAAACGCCAAGCGCGGGCCGCGAGACCCGCACTCGTGGCGCCCTTATACACGAAAGCTTCAGGAAGGGTAGGGCAATTTGGGTCGAGGCGACGGAGCTGGCCGCGACATTCGCGGCGGCGCTCTCACTTCGCCGGGCGCCACCGACGGTTGTAGCGACCATCCCGGCGGAGGCCGCAGACCACCCCTCTCGCGGCGCTTGTGGCGCGGGGGCGGGCATGTTAATCGGACGCTCCGAACGCGAGCCCCGCCCTGGCGCGGCGAGCGTTCATCTTCGCCGGGAAACCACACGGCGTCGCAGGAAAAGGCCACGTGGCGGAGTGGTTACGCGCCGGACTGCAAATCCGTTTACCCCGGTTCGATTCCGGGCGTGGCCTCCACTCTTTTCCAACATTCCAGAATTTGCCCGGGACGCCGGCACGATGCGCGAGTTTGGCTGCGCGCGACGTGTGTCTGCACGCGGACGCGCGCAAGCTGAGCGCTGTGCAGCACTGATAAAGCCGAATGTCATGAGAGATGGCTCCGCGGGTAGGGCTCGAACCTACGACCGTCCGATTAACAGTCGGATGCTCTACCACTGAGCTACCGCGGAACAGGCTCTGGCGAAGCAGAGCGAGCCGCGTAATAGCAGCGCTTTGGCGTCGCGCCAACTATTTTTTGGGCTCTGCCAATTGGTGCGCAACCGGCGCACTGGCGCCGGGCCGCGGTCGCGGCCTGAACCGCTTGCGCGGCTACCCTCCGCTCCGATCGGTCCAGCCCTTCCCGAGGCCGTGATACGGCAGCGTAATCCTACGACCCGTTACTTGAAGTGCTTGGAGAGCTTGAGGCCCTGCGCCTGATAGTTCGAGCCGAGATCGACGCCATAAAGCTTGTCGGGCACGGAGAGCATGCGCTCGTAGACGAGCCGGCCGATAACCTGTCCGTCCTCGAGCACGAACGGGACTTTGTGGCTCCGCACTTCGAGCACCACCCGCGCGCCCGTGCCCCCCGCCGGAGCATGGCCGAAGCCCGGGTCCATGAAGCCCGCATAGTGGACACGGAACTCTCCGACGAGAGGGTTGAACGGCACCATCTCCGCCGCGTGCGTCGGCGGCACGTGCACGGCTTCTTTCGACGCGAGGATGTAGAACTGATCGGGGTCGAGGATCAGGCGGCGCTGCGCGCGCGCGTGGATCGGCTCCCAGTAATCGAGCAGGCCGCAGGCACCGGGCTGATCGACATCAACGAGACCGGTGTGGCGCTTGGCGCGATAGCCGACAAGCCCGGCCGAGTCGCCGGCAAGATCGACCGAGAGCGCGATCCCGCCCTGGATGTCCGCCATCGGTTCGGCGCCGACCATTCCCGCTGCGTCGCCGCCGACGAGGCGCTCGCGCCGGTGCAGGTCCGCGAGTTCTGCGTCGGTGATGGTCGGCTGGCCGACACGGAAACGCAGTTGCGACAACGTCGAGCCGGTACGCACGAGAACCGGGAACGTCTGCGGACAGATCTCGGCATAAAGCTGGCCCTTATAGCCCGCCGGAACAGTGTCGAATGCCGGCACGCGATCCGCGATGACGCGAGTGAACACGTCGAGGCGCCCGGTCGAGCTTTTCGGGTTGGCCGCAGCAGCGATATGCGCCGGCAGGGCGAGGCTTTCGAGCAGCGGAACCACGTAGACACAGCCCGTCTCGAGAACCGCGCCGTTGGTGAGATCGACCTCGTGCAGGGCAAGGTCCGCGAGGCGCGAGGCGACATCAGCCGTCGGTTGCGGCAAAAAGCTCGCGCGCACCCTGTAGGCGACCGTGCCGAGCCGCAGATCGAGGCTCGCGGGCTGGACCTGACGCGCGCCGAACGGGGTGGTCGTCTGGATGACACCCGCTTCGGCTAGCCCGCGGATGTCTTGAGCAGGGAGAATCCCGCCCAGTGCCGCCGTGACGACCGCAGGCGCCTTCGATGATGCCGGCTTGGTTGCGCTCTTGGCCATGCTTTCCCCTGTCGCCCGCCCCACCCGCCCGAACACGAGCCGATCCGATGGAATCGCAGCCGGTTCCCTGATCGGATGAAAGTGCTCTGGCACTGCTTTCCTGGAGCATCTTTATCCGACCGCTCATCGCTATCGCTATTCCGTGCGGTCCGATGATGCTCCAGCTCGTCGTAGACGGGCAGAGGTCGCGGCCCTCATGCCGTCTCCCCGCCCCCTCGTCAACCTGACGCGATCCGGCTATTTGTACTTGACTGGACGGCCAACTCCAGGGTTTACACACGTCTCGCCGTGGCGGTCCGCGAAGGTGTGTGGACCAGCGGCCGTGCCGGAGGCTTGGCCCGTTCCAAGGCCCCATTCCAAGGCAATGAGGTTTGCCGCCTTAGCTCAGCTGGTTAGAGCGCCGGATTGTGGATCCGGAGGTCTCCCGTTCGATCCGGGAAGGCGGTACCATCTCTCTTCGAAAATTGCGAAATCCGAGGTTCTGCAGCTGCCATGACGGCAGGCGGCGGCGCGCGTCGGCCGTGACGGGCGCGCTCCATCATGCTCGTCGATAGCCGACGGGGTGCACGTGTTCGGGGCGCAATTCGCGCATTCGACGAACGCGGGGCGCGCAACAGAACGCCAGCGCCCAGGTCTCATCCCGGCGCTGGCGATCCAGCAATCATGACTCGTGTGCGCGGCGGCTCAGTCGCCGGTGCCGGGCTTGTCGGTGAAGTACTTCTCGTACTTGCCCTCGACGTCGCGGAACTCCTCGGCCTCGGGCAGCGCATCTTTCTTGGCCGTGATGTTGGGCCACTTCTCGGCATAGACGCGGTTGACCTCGAGCCACTTCTCGAGACCCGGCTCCGTATCCGGCTTGATCGCCTCGACCGGGCACTCCGGCTCACACACGCCGCAGTCGATGCATTCGTCGGGATGAATGACGAGCATGTTCTCGCCTTCATAGAAGCAGTCGACCGGACACACCTCGACGCAGTCCGTGAACTTGCATTTGATGCACTTGTCGTTGACGATGTAGGTCATTCGCTCATGTCCGAAGTCTTGATGAGTGCTTCCCTCGCCCGACCGGGCCGATGCGAAGGAACATTCCCCCGTTTTCCACTCGAAGGTACCAGCCGCGTGCTCGATTCGAGAAGGCTCGGCGCCTCACGAATGCGTGTTTCCGGCGCGTCGGCCGCCCTTATAGCCGCACCGGCGCCACCGCGAAACCCCAACCCGCCGGATACCGCCGCGAACGGTCGAGAACCGTCTATCAGCGCCGGCCGCCCTTGAAATTGAGAATTTGCCGTCGATCACGCTTGGTCGGCCGGCCGCTCCCCGGGTCCCGGTGAGCGGGAGCGGCCTCGGCGGCGTTGCCCGGCGCTCCGCTTTCGACAAGGGGGCGTTCGGGGGCGAGAGTCAATTCGTCAAATAGTCCGCGCGCCTCGGTCGCGGGGCCGCGCCGCACGCCGGGCGAGAGCATCTTGAGCACGCGGACCTTGGGCCCGACGGACACCGTGACGACGTCTCCTGGCTTGATCGTATGGCTCGGCTTATCGACCTTGGCGCGGTTGATACGCACCTTGCCTCCGGAGACGAGGCCCGCAGCGAGCGTCCGCGACTTGGCGACGCGGGCGTACCACAGCCATTTGTCGAGCCTCTGGCCGGTCGCGCGAGGATCGCCCGGCGTTACTTCGCCGTCGTCGTCGTCATCGTCCGCGCCAGGGGCATGACTCATGGAGTCGAGCTTTCCTTCGACCGCTTCTCCATCGCCTCCTTAAGGGCGCTGAGTTTGGCGAAGGGCGAATCGGGATCGACGGTCCCTTTCTTGGCGCCGCGCGGTGCCGCGCTGATGACCTGCGGCTTGCCGCCGCGCTGCTCGTCGCGCCGGCGCCGATCGCCACCGCCCCGGCCCTCCTGTCGGCCTTCTCCACGCCCTTCGGAACGCCCGCCCTGGCGCTGCTCGCCGCCTTGGCCGCGCGACCGGTCGCGATCGCGATTGCGGTCGCGATGCTGCTGTCCTTCAGGCCTGTTACCACGCTCACCGCCTTCGCGGCCCTGCCGTTCATGGCGATCGCGACGCTCGTGGCGCTCTTGACGTTCGCCACCTTCCCCGGCGGCAGCCGCCGCCGCGACAGGCACGGCCTCTCCACCCGCCTCGGGTTGCCCGGTACCGCCCGGCGCGCCACCCGCATGGCCCTGTCGACCACGCGCTCCGCCGCGACCGCCACGGCGTCCACGATGCTGCTCGCGCGCGCCCTGCTCGGCGCGATGACGGCGTGGCCGCCAAATGTCGATGAATGTTTCGGAGGGCTCCGCGACGGCCGGGGCGGAAGGTCCTGACGCCTCCACCGCCTCGGTGGCTGCCGCAGACGCCGGCGCCACCTCACCGGAAGGCTCCACCGAAACGGCGGGCGCTTCGGCTGCCGCTACCGTCTCGCTAGGCGTCGCCGCAACCGGTACCTCGGGTGCATCTCCAATCGTGGGTTCGGCTGCCGCCTCGGATGCGGTTGAGCCGGCATCGGCATCCACGCTGGCAGCGGCGGCGGTCGAAGCCGGCGCGGTGACGCGATGGCGATCGAGCCGGAATCCGAGCGCTTTCAGCACATCGCCAAGCTCATCCGGCGAGCAACCGAGGATCGACATCATCTCGGGCAGGATGGTGAAGCCGCCATCGCCCGTAGAGCCCTTCGGCGCCGTCTGATTTTCACCCGAAGCACGCCACGCGAGCAGGGGGCGAATGAGATCGGCGAGGCGCTCCAGAATATCGATGCGCACGGCGCGCGGACCGCACAGATGGAAGCCGGCGGAGCGATAGAACGGCTCGGGAATCGCCGCGTTGGCCGCCACCGACGTGAGGCCTGCGCGCGGCGGCTCGGGCAGCGCGTCGAGCGAGAGGCCGTTCTCGCCAGCGTGTTTCAGCGACCAGAGCGTGAGGATCATTTCCGACGCGGCGGGCTTCAGCAGCAGCGGAATGAAGATGTTGAACGCGCCGAAGCGCACACCGTATTTGCGCAGGCTGGCGCGGGCCGGTTGATCGAGTGATTTGATCTCCTCGGCGATCAATTCACGCTTCAACACGCCGAAGCTCTCCGACATACGGAAGGCGATGCCGCGCGCGAGGCCGGTGAGATCCTCGGCCTTGACGATATCGACGAGCGGCTTCAAGCGCTCCGCGACCGTCTCAGCGATCCAGGCATCGAGCCGCGCCTGCACGCGCTCGCGGTCACCCGCGGATAGATGCTCGTCGGCGAGGAGCACGACGGACGGCTTCAGACGGTCGTCGGCCGGCTCGAGTCGCGCGATTTCCTCGTCCCGCCAGAGTACGCGGCCGTTGCGCGTCACCTTGAAGGCATCAGCCTTGGCGGCGGCGACGCGGCGCGCACGCATGCCGAGCTCGCGCGACAGCACCTGTGCGGCAGCGTGGCGCGTCGCCTTGCCATGGATGCCGTCAGCCGCGGTATCGGCCTTGAACTGGAAACCACGCAGCCGCCCAACGAAATGGTTCTCGACATGGATCGAACCGTCGTCGCTGATTTCGGCCGTCAGCTCGTCCTTGTCGCGCATTCCCTTCATCAGCGCGCTCGTGCGCCGGTCGACGAAACGCTGCGTCAAGCGCTCGTGCAACGCATCGGAGAGCTTGTCCTCGATCTCGCGCGTGCGGCCCTGCCAGTGGGCGGGGTCCTTCAGCCATTCGGCCCGGTTGGAGACGAACGTCCAGGTGCGGATGTGAGCGATGCGGTTGGCGAGCGTGTCGATGTCGCCGTCGGTACGATCCGCGAAGTCGACGTGACGGGCGAACCAGTCCTCGGGGATACGCTCCTCCGGGCCCATCAGGAATTTGTAGAGCGTCGCGATCATTTCGGCGTGGGCACCCGGCGAAACCTTGCGGTAGTCGGGCACCTGGCAGACGTCCCAGAGCTTTGCGACGGCGGCCGGCGCCCGCGCCATGGCGACGACCTCGGAATCCCGGCTGACCGTCTCGAGCGCCTCGACGTCGTCGGCCATGCGCGCTCTGACGAGCCGCTGCTCGCGCGGCATGTCGCGCAGGCTCTCGCGCAGCGCGTCGAGGGTGCGGAATTCGAGCTTGCGGTTGCGCCATTGCAGCACGCGCACGCTATCGAAGGAGTGGTTCTCGAGGCGCTCGACGAGATCGGGCTCGAGCGGGGGTACACCACCCGTTACACCAAACGTGCCGTCGTTCATATGGCGGCCCGCGCGGCCCGCGATCTGCCCCATCTCCGATGGCGTGAGATTGCGATGCGCCTGGCCGTCGAACTTGCGCACGCCGGCGAAGGCGACGTGATCGACGTCGAGGTTGAGGCCCATGCCGATGGCGTCGGAAGCGACCAGGAAATCGACGTCACCCGACTGGTAGAGTGCCACCTGCGCGTTGCGCGTGCGCGGAGAGAGCGCCCCGAGCACTACAGCCGCGCCGCCACGCTGGCGGCGGATCAGCTCGGCGATCGAATAGACATCCGAGGCGGAGAAAGCGACGACGGCCGAGCGCGTCGGCAACCGCGTGATCTTCTTTTCGCCCGCGTAGGTCAGCTTGGAGAGACGCGGGCGCGAGATGAAATTGGCGCCGGGGATCAGATCGGCGATCGCCTCGCGCATGGTTTGCGCGCCGAGCAGTAGTGTCTCTTTGAGGCCGCGCGAGTGCAGCAGGCGATCGGTGAAGACGTGGCCACGCTCGGGATCGCCGCAGAGTTGCACCTCGTCGATCGCGAGGAAATCGACATCGATGTCGCGCGGCATCGCCTCGACGGTTGCGACCCAGTAGCGGGCGCGTTCCGGCCGGATCTTCTCCTCGCCGGTAATGAGCGCGACTTTGTCGGCGCCAACGCGGGCGGCAATCTTATCGTAGACCTCGCGCGCCAGCAGGCGCAGCGGCAGGCCGATCATCCCGCTTTCGTGGCCGAGCATGCGCTCGATGGCGAGATGCGTTTTGCCGGTGTTGGTCGGACCGAGCACCGCCGTGACGTGGCGGATGCGCGTTTCCATGTCGCTGCCCATACGTGGAGGCTCCTGATCAGTGTCGCCCTTGGCATTGCATTGGGCTCAGCCGAGATCAAGGGCTTCCTGCAAAAGAGCCACGGTTGCGGCCGGATCGCACGGCGTCGCCCGAGGCCAGGAAATTGGCTGGTCTCGGAGCGTATCGCCGGGGCCGCGCCGGACAGCGGAGCCTGCTCAATTGACGAGCGCGATCTGGTTTCGGTCAGAGGTGCGGATATCGATACGGTCGAGGCTCAGTACGACGGTGCCGACGAGCGCTGGTATCACGACCTCGTGCGGCACCAGGAGATTGGCGCTCGGGATGGGCCGCAGCGTCATCTCGATAGCCATCTTGCGGGCCGACTCCTCAGCCTCCGAATTGCGCTTGAAGCCGGCGATCGGCACGTAGCGGACATCGCAGACATGCACCACGCCGGGCTGGCCAGACGGACGGCGCTCGTTGATAACGCGTTCGCCCTTGGGCTGAAACACGAGATCGAAGCGCTGCTTTCCATCGAAAATCGGTAGCCGCTGCTGGCAAGGCTGGCCGGTGCCGGCGCGGGTCAACGACATGACGGCCGTCAGCGGATCGAGAACATCGGTCAGATGGCGACGCTCGAGCGGAACCAGGTCCTCATTCGGAGCCGCTGGCGGGGAAGCCGCAACCGAATTGACGTTGCCGCCACGGAACCCCATCCGTACCGATCCTTCCTTCGCACTCGAGGAATAATCGAAGCGGTAGCTCGACGGCGCCGGCTCGTGCCCCGCGACGCCACCCGTCGCCTGCGACACGCCCTGCCACTTGAAAGCGCCTAGCATGGCGGAGAGCTGAGCGTTGCCGTCCAGGCGGTACTCGCCACCGGCAGGTCCGGCGATGTTCGACGTATAGGTGAAGTGGCCGATGTCGAAGCCGCTGAAATTGATCTTGTAGCGGGCCGTCACGTGCGTCGGCCAGGCGCCGTCCGCGGCGCGCGCATCGATGCTGCCTCCCGGCCCAAAAGTGGCGAAGAGACCGGCTACGGCGACGGACACGAGGCCAGCACGCCGCCTACGCAACAGAAACGCGAGAGACATCACAGGTTCCCCAGATACGCAGGCGCTCAGTGCTTGGCACTAGACGCTGGGTTTACGACTGAATTTGGACCCTTCGACCCTACACTGTAGTGCTTAACAATCCGTGCCATGCTGTCACAAAGCGAAGCACGGACCTGGGTTGCGCGACGAACTCGGCCCCGTCCATACTCGATTGCGGCAAGGCTGTCGGGCGGCCGAGCCTGTGGCTTGACGCTGGCGGGGTGCAGCACGTATAGAAAGCGCGAAACGCCCGCCGGTTCCGCCTGCGGGGCGATTACCATTACCCCCATCCCGCCACAACAAGCGGCATAAGAGGCATGCGCCCATAGGTTTTCCGGGCCGCGGCCACCAACGGAGCGTTGACCATGACCCGCCAATGCGAGCTGACCGGCAAACTGCCGCTTTCCGGCAACAACCGCAGCCACGCCGAGAACAAGACCCGCCGCAAGTTCCGTCCGAACCTGTGCAACGTCACGCTCATCTCCGACGCCCTCGGCCAGAGCTACCGCCTGAAAGTCAGCGCGCAGGCGCTGAAGACGGTGGAGCACCGCGGTGGGCTCGACGCCTTCCTCGCCAAGGCACGCGTCGAGGAACTCTCCGACCGCTGCGTCAAGCTGAAGCGCGACGTCGCCAAGGCACGCAAGGCTGCTGCCGAGCAGTCGGCCTGACGCCGACGCGGCACGGCCGGGCCCATCGCGGCCGCAGAGATGCTGCGTAAGGTCTTTTTGCTTCAGATTCGACGTGGGCTGCCAGACCGACCGTCTGGCGGCCCATTTGCGCTTTTTTTCGTGAAACGGGGCGCTGCACGCGCTTGTGACCGGGCCACCGGTTCCCGCCATCGACCGCATGTTCAGGGGCGTATACGATCCCGATCGCACCGGGTTCCGATGAGCGCCGCACCGCTACGTGATACAAATCATATTTGGGATAGCTCTGAATGCAGTCCCATCCTCGGAACCGCGGCACTTGCGCCGAGGCGGTTGCCACCCTTGCGCGGCAATCGGACCAACCGGTGAGCGCACCATGAAGCGGACAATCGTTGCCCTGCTGTCCGCCGCGAGCACGATGGCCCTGGCCGCAGTCACCGCACGCGGCGAGGAGCCGATCAAGCCCATCTAGCCGCCACAGAGCCTCAACCTCGCGCAGTTCTGGGATGGCCGTGCCGCCGACCTTCGGGCCCAAGCGGGCGGACCCATCGCCAATCCGGGCGAGATAGCGTCCAAGCACACGCCGGCTTTCGGCCTGCGCGAGTCGATCCCCGCTAACGTGCGCGAATTCAAACAGGTGTTTGGCATGGCGAAGATCACCATCGAGCAGGTGACCGCCGCCATCGCCGCCCTGGTCACGCCGAATACCAGTTACGACAACTGACGCAGCGGCACTGCCGGCAATCAGGCTGCTCTTCGACACCCAGCTGCGGGTGGCAAGCACTCCCGCCGTTCTTGCGTTCGCATACCGGCGTGAGGGGCGCGGAACGCCGCTCAGTCGCCCTGGCGCCGCGCCGGATCGACAACTGGCTCCACCGCATCGGCAAGGCCCCATATGCAGCCGAGCAACAGGAACACATGCCGCCAGTGATCGGAATCGATCACCATGCCCTCGAACGCCATGGCCGCGAAGGCCGCACCCGTGACGACTACCGGCCCTTGCAGAATACCGGGTCGCAGGGCCAGCCGCAGCCCAGCCACCAGCGTGAAAACGATCGTGGCGATGAAGAGCAGACCGCCAACCCAGCCGGCGTTCAGGAACATGCTGAGGTAGACGTTGTGCGGCTCCTCGGGATGATGGACGGTACGAAATGTGTGCGTGCCGATGCCGAACGGATTGTCGAGCACCAGTGCTATCGCCTTCTGCTGGCCGCCGAAGCGGCCCTCAGGCCCCTGGTCGTAGCTCTGGTCCATGCTGGCGCGCTGCTCGAGCAGCCCGCGCACTTCCTCGACCTGGAAGGCCGCGAGCCCGACCGTAGCGAGCCCCGCCACGGCAAAGCCCGCCGCCGTCGCGAGCCGCTGCCAGTCACGCTGGCGGCGCGAGGTTACGACCGCCACCCAGCCGACGATCGCGACAGCGAAGGCCGCCGCCATCCATGCTCCGCGCGAGAAGCTGAGCAGCAGACCGATGGCGAGCGGCAGCATCGCCGCCGCTGCCATAAGCGCGATGCGCGGCGCACCCCGTAGCACCTGCCACGTCAGAAACGCCAGAGCCGGCACCAGCGCGGCGCCGAACACGTTGGGGTCTTTGAAGGTGCCGCGCGCCCGACCGTAGTTGGTGAAGAGGTCATAGGCCGCCGGCACGATGCGGAAATATCCGATTAGCGCAGCCGCCGTCGCGGCGAGGCATGCGGCAGCATAGAATGCCATCACCAGCCTGAACCGCGGCTCAGGGTCCTTGGCGATGTATCCGGCGATGGCGACAGAACCGAGCGCCAGGAACATCGTCACCACCTGGTGCATCAATCCTGTCGGCGGCACATCGGGCATCAACAGCGCGAGATAGCCGAGTGCGACGATCACCAGCCACAGCGCGGCATTGAACGATGCGACCGGTCCGAGCCGCGCGGCGCCGAGCAGCGGCAGACCGACGATGACCCCGCCCATCAGCACGTCCGTCGGCGCCGGCTCCGAGTAGACGAGCGTGCTCGTCCCCACCGCCAGCGCCACCAGAGCGCCGGCGAGCATGCCGCGGCTGATGCGCCATCCGAACGGCGCGCCGAGCGCATGAGCCTCAATACGCATTCTTGCCCGTCAGCAGCACGAACGGTGTTAGCGCGATGATGTAGAGGTCGAATGCCACCGACCAGCGATCGATGTACTGCAGATCGAGCTCGACGCGGCGCTGGATCTTCTCCTGCGTGTCGGTCTCACCGCGCCACCCGTTCACCTGCGCCCATCCCGTGACACCCGGCTTCACGCGATGGCGTGCGAAATAGCCGTGCACCACATCCTCGTAGAGATCGCCGCCGGCCTTCGCCTGCGTCGCGTGCGGCCGCGGGCCGACGAGCGACATCTCTCCCTTGATGACGTTGATGAGTTGCGGCAGCTCGTCGAGGCTCGTCTTGCGGATGACCCGGCCGACAGGCGTCACGCGCGGATCGTCTTTGGTGACGAGCTTGCTCGCCGTCGCGTCGGACATGTCGGTGAACATCGAGCGAAACTTGTAGACCTCGATCAGCTCGTTGTTGAACCCGTAGCGGCGCTGTTTGAAGAGGATCGGCCCTTTGCTCGTCGCCTTCACCGCGATCGCTGTCGCCAGCATCACGGGCGAGAGTACCACCAGCATCAGCGCCGCAAGAACGCGGTCCTCGACGTTCTTCACCACGCGGTCCCAGTCGGAAAGCGGCTTGTCCATCACCGCCAGCATCGGAACCTTGCCAATATAATTGTAGGCTTTCGGATTGAGACGAATCTTCGAGTTGAGCGCCGAGACTCGGATATCGACCTGCAGCACGAACAGCTTGTGGAGAACCTGAAGCAGGCGTTCCTCGGCGCGGGTCGGCACCGTCACGATGGCGAGATCAACGCCCTCGCTCTGACAGAACTCCGCAAGCTCCGCGAACGTGCCGAGACGCGCCAGTCTGCTGTTCTCTCCGACGACCGCCTCGCGGCCGCGTTCGCGGTCATCGAACACGCCGAGCACCTCGAGATGCGCGCCATCGTCCTTCGCCAGCAGCGTTATGAGCTCGTCGGCTTCCGCACCGCCACCGACGATGATCGTGCGGCGGCGCAGACGTCCGGCCGCCGCGAGCCGCTCCACGCTGGCCGCAGCGGCAACGCGCACGAGGCCCAAAAGGGCGATCGCCAAAACCATCCAGAGCACCAGTTGAACGGCAGGAGCGAAATCGAGGGCGAGTAGATACGAAATGCCAGCGAACATGAATCCGGTGGCTGCGACGGCCGACGTGACACTGAGCATTTGCCGGAGCCGGCGGCGCAGACCGGCGACCGTATAGGACCAGCCGCGATGCAAGAGCGCCATGACGACGATGGCGAGTGCCACATCACGGAAGGAGGAGACGACGCCCCCCGCGCCCGTCATTGTCGCAATCGCCGCCGCGACGTAACCGGCGGCAACGACGGCAAGTAAATCGAGTACAGCAACCGTGAACAGAAGTTTCGGCCGCGAGACGTTGCCACGCTTGTCGAGATAGAACCTCGACAGCGCCTTGGTGACGAACTCGGCTAAACGGTTTGGGCGCGCTACGCCCCGTTCTCCGGTCCTGCCGCCGAGGTCCGCCCCGGCTTCGAAGGTTGTGGTGGTCGTCGATATGCTCATGGATGCGCCCCATCATGGACTGGGGCGATCCTCCTACGTCGCCGTTTCCGACGGTTTAACTCTGACATGCGGATTGTCGCGCCGAGCACGCTCCATCGCGGCGTTCCAACGTCATGGTTGACGGAAGCTTAACAAGCGTCGCGACACAAGCGGCCGCAACGCGGCAAGCGGGCAGTTTCCCAGCGGCGCAATTGAGAGAGCAATTTCGAGTGGCGATCACGGGCGAAGGCGGCGAGCGCCTCGCGCTCGTTCGCACTCAGCGTGCGGCACGGGCCTCGCCCGGCGTGTCCGAAGGAAGCGTGAACTGCAACAGCAGTGTGCGCTGGAGGAGACTGTTGAAGTTGTCGTCGGAGACGACCGTCAACACCATGCGCCCCTTCTCGTCGGTATGCACCGCGAGACCTTCCATGTTGTCGATCTCGTAACTCATATCGGCTTCGAGCAGCACCTCGCCGGTGATCTTCGCCCCCGGCCGCAGTTCGCCCGCGGCAATCCGCCGAATCCGCATCTTCACGCCTTCGAGCCAGCGAAACCGCCGCTCGAGCACGATCAGGTCGCCGTTGTCGAGGCTCGCGGCATCGGTGATGTTGAACTCGCCCAAATCGGCCAGATGGAAACGTTGCGGTGTTCCGCCGATCGCCGGCCAAATCCAGCCCGTGTGATTTCCAGAGCTGTCCTTGTAGGATTCCGCGATCGCGACGAGCGCGCCTTTGACGCGGCCGCCGCGCACGACCGTCAGCGCCTCGAGCCCATCGCGTTTGCGCGAGCCCTTGAGTTCGGATGGCATGGTGAGATAGCCGAGCGGCTTCGACAGACCGGCGCCATCGACGCGGTAACGCCCGATGCGATGATTGCCCTCGAACGCCACCAGTATCTGGCCCTTGTCGACACTCCCACTCTCCAATGCCAGCGCCTCTGCGTCGCGATCGCGATTCTTGCGCAGCGACTTCGACGACAGGGCCTTGAGTGATCCGAGGCGAGCATTCTCGATCGCGATGGGGCGGCGCAGCGAGTCGTAACCGATGCGGGCCGTCATCCACGCGCCGGCATCGGAGACGGCGACGAGGTTGCGCCCCGCGTCATCGAGTAGCAGCCCCGACCAGCCACCGAAATTGCGCGACGAGGACGTGAGCACCAGACCGCCGCGGAATTCGAGCTTGCCGAACCGCGTGTCGGACGTGACACGCGAGAAACTCGTTATCGGCCGCGCTGCAATTTCGATCGCCTCCGCCTCGATGTCCGCGGCACTGGGCTTCACGTACGCAGCCGCGCCTTTGACGAGGCCGATCGCGGCGAACGGTGCGAGCATCGCGAGGGCGACGAGCTTACCGAGCGTAGCGCGGCCCGCGGGCCAGCGAGTTCTGTCACCCGACTGTGGGCTCATCGCCTCGCCCCACCCGCGGTTGCCTTGCCGACGCCCGAGTGCTTCGACGGTGCCGGCGATTTTTCCTCGAACAGCTCGACCAACTTGTCCGTCATGGCGCCGGCGAGCTCGGACGCATCGGTGATCGTAACCGCACGCGAATAGTACCGCGTGACGTCGTGACCGATACCGATGGCGAGCAGTTCGACGGGAGAGCGCGTCTCGATCTCGTGGATGACCTGCCGCAGATGGCTCTCGAGATAGGTGCCCGTGTTGACCGAGAGTGTCGAGTCGTCGACCGGCGCGCCGTCCGAAATCATCATGAGAATGCGGCGCTGCTCCGGCCGCGCGAGCAGGCGTGCATGCGCCCAGGCCAGCGCCTCGCCGTCGATGTTCTCCTTCAGCAACCCCTCGCGCATCATCAATGCGAGCGAGCGGCGCGCGCGACGCCACGGCTGGTCCGCAGTCTTGTAGATGATGTGGCGCAGATCGTTGAGGCGGCCGGGCGCCGGCGGCTTGCCGGCGGCGATCCAGCGCTCGCGCGCCTGTCCGCCCTTCCATGCGCGCGTCGTGAAGCCGAGGATCTCGACGCGGACGCCGCATCGCTCCAGGGTGCGCGCCAGGATCTCGGCGCAGACCGCGGCCACCATGATCGGGCGGCCGCGCATACTCCCCGAGTTGTCGAGCAGAAGAGTGACGACGGTATCCTTGAAATCGGTGTCGCGCTCGCGCTTGAAGCTCAAAGGGGCCATGGGATCGATGACGATACGCGTCAGCCGCGCGACGTCGAGCGTTCCTTCCTCGAGATCGAAATCCCAGGCTCGGTTCTGCTGCGCCAACAGGCGCCTTTGCAGCTTGTTGGCAAGACGCGCGATGACGCTGGCGAGGGCCTTCAACTCCTTGTCGAGGAACGCGCGAAGACGGTCCAGCTCCTCCGGCGTCGCCAGTTCTTCGGCGGCGACGATCTCGTCGAAGTCGCGCGTGTAGATCGAGTATCCGAAGCGCTCGGGTGCCTCGAGAACCGACTGGTTCGGACGCCATGGCTCCGGCGTCTCGGCTTCCTCCAGGCCCTCGCTTTCGCCCTCGAACTGATCGGTGTCGGCGCGCTCGATGGCATCCTGCCGTTCGCCCGCCTCGCCCGCCTCTTCGCTATCCTGCTGCGGCTGGTCCTCGCCTTCGCTGCCGGTATCGCTTTCCTCGGCCTGCTCGGAGCCGCCGTCCTCGTTCTCCTCGCTCTCCTCCCGGTTCTCGTCGTGCGATCCTTCGGCCTGCTCTTCGATCAGGTCGAGCGCCTTGAGGAGATCCTGCGCGACCCGGCCGAACGCCTCTTGATCGCCAGCAAGCAAATCGAGTCGCTCGAGCACGCGGCCGGCGCGCCCCTCGACGGTCGAGCGCCAGACATCAACGACGGCCTGCGCCGTGGCGGGGGGCTTCTCACCCGTCAGCCGCTCGCGGATCATCAGCGCGAGAGCATCCTCGAGCGGCGCCTCCTCCCGCGTCGTCACCTGGGCGAAACGCCCATGTGCATACTGGTCGTTGACCTTGGCGGCGAGGTTGCGCGCCATGCCCTTCATGCGGTTCGCGCCCAGCGCCTCGACACGTGCCCGCTCGACCGCTTCGAACACACTCCGCGCCTCGCCGCCACCTGGCACCAGGCGGGCGTGCAGCTTGTCGTCGTGGCACGCCGCGGTGAGCGCGAGACTGTCGGCCCATCCACGGATCACAGCGATTTCGCGCTTCGACGGCACGCGCGACGGCTCCGGCAGGGTGACGTCGCGACCGTGCAACTCGGGTTTGCCCGGCTGGTAGGAGACGTGCACCTCCGCGTCGCCTGCGATCGCTCGCGTGCAGACCTCGAGCGCCCGCTTGAACGGTTCGGATGGTGCTTCCTTGCGCTTGGGTGGCGTGGTCATGTCCTGCTCTGACGTGCGAGCCTTCTCATGCGGATCGAACCGACGGGCAGCGGCGCGGAGCGGGGCCGGGGCTCAACTCAGCGCCACGTTCGCGGTGCTCTCCGGCAGCTCCTCACCAAACGAGCGCTGGTAGAACTCCGCCACCAGCGGGCGTTCCAGCTCGTCGCACTTGTTGAGGAACGTCAGGCGGAACGCGAAGCCGACGTCGCCGAAGATCTCGGCGTTCTCCGCCCACGTCATCACCGTGCGCGGGCTCATCACCGTCGAGAGATCGCCGTTGATGAACGCTTGGCGCGTCAGATCGGCGACCCGCACCATACTGGACACGACCTTGCGTTTGCCTTCGTTCTTCGCCCACGACTTCGCCTTCGAGAGAACGATGCGAACCTCGTCGTCGTGCGGCAGGTAGTTGAGCGTTGCGACGATCGACCAGCGGTCCATCTGGCCCTGGTTGATCTGTTGTGTGCCGTGGTAGAGGCCGGACGTATCGCCGAGGCCGATAGTGTTGGTGGTCGCGAACAGGCGGAATGCCGCGTGCGGGCGGATCACCTTCGACTGGTCGAGCAGCGTCAGCTTGCCCGAGACCTCGAGCACGCGCTGGATGACGAACATCACGTCGGGTCGGCCCGCATCGTACTCGTCGAACACCAGTGCGGTGTTGGTCTGAAGCGCGTAGGGAAGGATGCCCTCGCGGAACTCCGTCACCTGCTTGCCGTCCTTCAGTACGATTGCGTCCTTGCCCACGAGATCGATGCGCGAGACATGGCTATCGAGATTGACGCGGATGCACGGCCAGTTGAGGCGCGCGGCAACCTGCTCGATGTGCGTCGATTTGCCGGTGCCGTGATAGCCCTGCACCATGACGCGCCGGTTGTGCTTGAACCCGGCGAGGATGGCGAGCGTCACGTCGCGGTTGAAGAGGTAGTCGGGGTCGAGGTCGGGCACGTGCTCGTCGGCCTTGGCATAGGCCGGAACCTCGAGATCGGTATCGATGCCGAAAACCTGGCGCACCGAAACCTTCATGTCCGGGAGACCGGGCACGGTCTTCGGCCCGGCAGCTTGTGCCTGCTCACGCATGGTCGTTTCTTTGGTCCGGAGTGTGAGTGTTGTCGTTGCCGGCGCGCGACCACCGGTCACGGCAGGAGGGCTCTGAGATCATCCGCGCGGGGGAGATCGATGCTGCGCGCCGGGCCGTGCCCGCGCGATGGGGCCTGTCCGGGCTTACACCAGCCCCGCCTGCTTCAGATAGTTATAGGCTTGGATAATCTCGCGCAACTTCTCCTCCGAGCGCCGGTCGCCACCGTTCGCGTCGGGATGATGCAACTTGACGAGTTCCTTGAAGCGCGACTTGATCGTCGCCTTGTCGGCGTCGGTGTTCAAATCCAGGGCCGCCAGCGACTTGCGCTCGAGCGGCCGGAGCTGGCGCCGGCGCTCCTCGCCCGCCGCGGCCGTACGCCGCGCCCGCTCGGCCATGACGCCGTGCGGATCATGCATCCCTGATCCGTCCGTCGCGGCCTTGCGTGCCGTGATGCCGGGCGCTTCGGGATTGATGCCCATCTTCCACGTCGGACGGTGGCCGGTAGCTGCTTCCTTGATGAACTTGGCGACATCGCCGTCTGTCATGCCGTCGAAGTAGTTGTACGTCGCATTGTAAGTCCGCACATGTTCGAGGCAGAACAGGAAATACTCGCCGTCACGTCCGCGGCCTTTCGGTGCGCGGTGCTCGGCTTTCTCGCAGCATCCCTTCCATTGGCACTCGGGCAGATGGTCGCGGCCGCCGCGTTCGCGCTGTTCGCGCTCGCGGCGTGGGGCGACTCGGATGCTGTCGAAGTATTTGGAGTTGAGTTTCATGGGCCGGCGATTATGAGCGGGGCGCGTGCGCAAGACAAGGTCGCCGAGCCTGCGTGAAGCGAGTTTCGAGACTACTGATGCAGCGAGAGCGACACGAGACGCTTTGCCGGACGCTTGCGCACTCGCTATCGCGCCATGCCGGCATTATGTGGTTGAGCCAGAGGTGCCGGCAAGACGTTACGCGGCCGGGCGGCGACTGACGAGAGAGGTCACACGATGACGGCAGAAGCAAGGATGCGCGAGAAACTGATGCTCGGTCTCGAGCCGACAAGGCTCGATATCGTCAACGAGTCGGAGATGCATGCCGGGCATCGCAGCTCTCCCGGCACGGGCGAAAGCCATTTCCGCATTCTCGTGGTCTCGGCGGCTTTCACGGGTAAGTCGCGCGTCGACCGGCACCGCATGGTGAACGAGCTGCTCGCCGACGAACTCGCGGGGCGCGTGCATGCTCTCGCGCTCAAGACCTACGCTCCCAACGAGCCTATCGCCTCTTGAAGGCGCTACCCCGTGCAATTGGGTCGTGACCGGCCGGCCGATTGAACATGCGACCGGCATGGGTCCGCGTAGCAGCGCGGTGCGGACCCTCAGGCGCGGCGTGCCGTCGGTACGATCTCGGCGACCGGCTTGACGCGCAATGCCGTGATCTTGTTGCGGCTCTTGCGCAGGATTTCGAAGCGGTAGCCGTGGAACGTGAACGTCTGCCCCGGCTCGGGAATGGTTTGCGCCTCGTGAATGACGAGGCCGGCGATGGTCGTCGCCTCGTCGTCGGGAAGGCCCCAATCCATCTGCCGGTTGAGGTCGCGGATCGCCACCGTACCGTCGACGTTCACGGTCCCGTCGGCCTGTGGCCGGATGGCGGTATCGTGCACGTCGTGCTCGTCCGCGATCTGTCCGACGATCTCCTCTAGAATGTCCTCGAGCGTAATGAGGCCCTGCACCTCGCCATACTCGTCGACGACCATCGCCATCTGCTGTTTCTGCTTCAGGAACTGGTTGAGCTGTTCCTTCACACTGGTCGTATCCGGGGTGAACCAGGGCTTCTTGGCGAAGCTCATGATATCGAGCCGCGACACGTCCCAATCGGCTTCTGCGAGCGCGGTGAGCAGATCCTTGGTGTGCAGCACCGCCACGATGTTCTCCGGCTCCTCGCGCCAGATCGGAATGCGCGAGTACTGGGCCTTGAGGATCTCCGCCACCACGCGATCCGGCGGATCGTCGGCGTTGAGTGTCTCCATCTTGGTCCGGTGCACCATGATGTCCTCGACCTTGAGATCGCGCAGGTCGAGAATGCCACCGAGCATGTCGGCATCGTGCCGCGCAACCGCTCCCTCCTTCGATTGCAACTCGATCGTGCCGCGGATCTCGTCGTGGGCGGCGAGGATGTTGGCGTCGTCGTCGAGGTGCGAGGGCGTCAGCTTGAGCACGATGTTGACGACCTGCTCGATCACGAACACCGCAGGCCGCAGCACCGAGATCACGAGTTGCATCAGCGGCGCAACCGCCAGCGCGATGCGATCGGCATAGGCGATGGCGTAGGTCTTGGGCAGAACCTCGGAGAAAATGACGACGAGGATCGTCATGACGACCGTCGCATATGCGACGCCGACCTCGCCGAACATCCCGATCAGCAAGCTGGTGCTCAGCGCCGAGGCGGAAATGTTGACGAGGTTGTTGCCGAGCAGAATCGTGCCGATCATGCGCTCGGGCTGCTCGAGCAGCTTGTTGACACGCCGTGCTTCCTCGCTGCCCTCGATCTCCATGGCGTGGAGCCGTGCGCGGGAAGCTGCCGTCAAAGCCGTTTCGGAGCCGGAGAAGAACGCCGAGAGCGCCAGCAAAATGGCGATAACGACGACGACGAGGATGATCTCGGTGGACATGGCCTTCGGGTATCTGGTTTCAATTCGGCGCGACGTCACTTGCGTGACCAAAGTGGCGGTCACGCGACGCCGCCGCCTTGCTTTGCAACGGTCCCTATAGCACGCACTGCGTCCAGATTCGGTTATCGGGCGCGCGCCGGGCTATTAAAGGGCAGGCAGAGGCCCGCGAGCGGCCAGCTCGGCCGGAAGCGCAGCACAAGGAGCAAAACGGGCGTGCCAGAGCTACCCGAGGTCGAGACCGTCCGGCGGGGCCTCGAGCCGGTGATGGCCGGTCGGCGCATCGTTCGCGTCGAGGCGCGGCGGCCGGACCTGCGCTTCCCGCTGCCCGATCGAATGGCGGAGCGCCTCACCGGCCGCCGGGTCATGCACCTTGGCCGGCGCTCCAAATACCTGCTGGCGACGATCGAAGGCGGCGAGGTGTTGATCATGCATCTCGGCATGAGCGGACGTTTCACCATCGATGGCGAGGCCCACGGGCGATTCGCCCTGGCGACCGGCGGCGATGCCCGCCACGACCATGTGGTGGTGGAAATGGCCGCCGGCAACGGCGGAGGTGCCCAAGCCGGGGCGCATCGGATCACCTATAACGACCCGCGCCGCTTTGGTTTTATGGTCCTGGTGCCGGGGGCGGAGATCGAGGGGCACCCCCTGATCCGCGATCTCGGGCCGGAGCCGCTCGGAAACGAGTTGACGCCCGCCTATCTCGCGGCGCGGGCGGCTGGCCGGACCGCAGACCTCAAGGCCTTTTTGATGGACCAGAGGACGATCGCCGGGCTCGGCAACATCTACGTCGCGGAGGCCCTGTTCCGGGCTGGAATATCGCCGAACCGCGCCGCGGGCTGCCTCACCGACAAGGCCGGCCGGCCCACGCTCCGCGCCGAGCGGCTGGTGCCCGCCATCCGTGGGGTGCTGGCCGATGCCATCGCCGCGGGTGGCTCGACACTGCGCGACTACCGGGCGGCGGACGGGGCGCTCGGTTATTTCCAGCATTCATTTTTGGTCTATGGCCGCCAAGGCGAGGCTTGCGTCCGCCCCGGCTGCCGGGGCACTGTGCAGCGCAGCATTCACGGTGGGCGCTCGACCTTCCACTGCCCGTCCTGCCAGCGCTGACCGGAGGATTCGCCGAAGCCTCAGGCGTGGACCGGACGGGGCCGCCGCTTGCGGCGCAACATGCCCGCCATGGCCCAGAGCGTCAGCATGGCGAGGACGAAGGTGATCGAGGTGTAGGCGAGGGCGATGCCCGTGATGTCGATCTGCTGGACGCCCGCGGCATCGAAGCAGCGCCCGTACCGGTCGGTGCATGACGCCCAAGTGAGATAGCGGATGTAAAGCAAGTAGGCGCTGACGAGCCCGGGAACGACGAAGGCGAGGAACAGCAGCGCATAGAAGAGGCGGCGAAACATCGGCAACTCCCGCGTCGACCGAATGGATCGACATGACTTCAACAAATGACAGGCCGGTTAAGGCCATGGCTCGAACTATTAACTGGAGAAGTTAGCATGACCTTTAGCTGCATCGTTGTCGAGACGAAGGATCGCGTCGGCCTCATCACGCTTAATCGGCCGCAGGCGCTCAACGCTCTCAACTCGACGCTGATCACCGAGCTCAACGCTGCCGTCGATGCCTTCGAAGCCGATCCCGCCATCGGCGCCATCGTCATCACCGGTTCGGAGAAAGCCTTCGCGGCCGGCGCCGACATCAAGGAGATGCAGGCGAAGAGCTACCAGGAGGTCTATGCCGAGGACTTCATCTCGAGCTGGGAGCGGCTGACGCGGTCCCGCAAGCCCGTCGTCGCCGCAGTCGCGGGTTTCGCTCTCGGCGGCGGCTGCGAGCTCGCCATGATGTGCGACTTCATCATCGCCGCCGATACCGCCAAGTTCGGCCAGCCCGAGATCACGCTCGGCATCATGCCGGGCGCTGGCGGCACGCAGCGCCTGACGCGCTTCGTCGGCAAGTCGAAGGCGATGGAGATGTGCCTCACGGGCCGCATGATGGATGCCGCTGAGGCGGAGCGCGCCGGTCTCGTCAGCCGCGTCGTGCCGGCCGCCGATCTTCTTGCCGAGGCGCTGAAGGCGGCTGGCAAGATCGCCGCCATGTCGCTGCCGGCGGTGATGATGACCAAGGAGACGATCAACCGCGCCTACGAGACCACGCTTGCGGAAGGCGTACGCTTCGAGCGCCGCGTGTTCCACGCGATGTTCGCCACCGAAGACCAGAAAGAGGGCATGGCGGCCTTCGCCGAGAAGCGCAAGCCCGCGTTCAAGAATCGCTGACCGGCGCTACTCCGGCGCGCGCGCGGAGGGCGCCGTGCGTGCGCCAGGCGATCAATGAGACGACCGCGAGTGTCAGGCCGCCGACCACGAACACCTGGTTGGCGGCCCAATCCGGCTTGCCACTCCACAGTTTGCCCGAGGCGACCAGCACGGCGAGGCTGACGACGATCGCCACCGCATGCAGCAGGGTGGCGCGGCCGGCATAGTCGAGCCCCTTGCGGCTGCGCAGGCCATAGTCCTTGTCACCCAGCTTGTGCACATGGGCGAGCAGCAGCCCGGCGATCACCGCCATGCCCGATCCGTACTGCCAGCCGTGCTGCCACTTGAGCCCAGAAAGCTTGTAGACCGCGAGCAGCGCCACCCCACCCCAGGCATAGGCGAGCGCCATCAAACGGGCATTGCGGCGCGCGGCGTGGATCTCGGCGTCGGCATCGGCGAGGGCCGCCTCGCTCCATCGCGACAGGCGGTTGATGTACGCCGCCGCAACCGCGAGCGCGATACCGAACAAGGCGGCGGCACCGAGCGACATAGCCCTGTCGCCGAGGCTCGCCGCCCAAGTCATCGTTGCCGCACTCATCGCGAGCAGCGCGGCGAGGTAGGGAATGAGCGGTTGCAGTGACATCGGGCAGCGGCCTCCTGGTGCACGATCCGATCAGATGGCACCGCAAACGGTTGCACTGATCGGATGCGAGCGCGGATCGCTGCAATCGCCTCCGAACGCACGCATGTGTCGCGCCGAGATGTAGCGCAGCCGAGGTCGGCGCAACGGGCGCGGCGATCAGCCGGCCTTGGGTGCAGCCTGCGCGCTGTCGTTGCGGCTCGACCACAGCACATAGGCGGATATGACCGCGAGCGCCATCGCCCCGAAGAAGAAGATGTTCTGGGCCGCCCAGTCCATGTGGCGCGGATTGACGTAGCGCGTCAGCTTGCCGTCGACGAGCATGCCGACCATGGCGACGACCATGCCGATGAGCTGGACCCAGGTGAGCGTGCGGCCAGCATTGAGAAGTGTATCGTCCTGCCGCCCGGCGTTGTCGTCGCGCAGCAGCGAGTTCGAATAGAACAGGCATAGCGCTCCGGCGACGGCGAACCCCGACATGAAGTGCCACCACTCGTGCCAGCGCAGGATGAACATGTAGGTAACGGCGATGGTAAGCGCGCCCCAAACATAGACGAAGCCCATGCTGCGCGCCGTCGAGGCGGCGACAAGATTTTTACTGGCCCCCTCGTTCCGCATCTTCTGGTTCTCGAAGATCGCGACGAGGGCGATGCCAATGCTGACGAGCCCCGTCATCAGCATATGCAGAACCGGCATACCGGCTCCAGCGGCGATGATCATCGCGCACAGGCTCACCGTGATGAGCGTGAACCAAATGACAAGAGATGCCATGGGGAGTGTCCTTTCCTCGATTCGCGAAGGCACGTGAGATGAGTGCGCCGCATCGGTCAATCGACCGTTAAACCGGGATGCCTTCCGCCAATTTTTGGCAGATGCATGGTTAACCGGCACGTCCCGCCAAGGCCCTTGCAGCACCCGCACAGCACGTTACGCCGACCCGACCAGTGCCTCGGCCAAGCCCCGGAATAGTCAGGACGACGCGAGTGACGTGCCCCGATCACCCTGAAAAATAGAGCCAAAACGCTGTCGTCCGATCGGGAGCCGCGGTCGGCCCCTCCCGATACGTGCGCGCTCGTGCGCCATCACTTCGCCGGCCGAGCCATCCCGAACCGGCCACGATGTTAACCTTGATAGGGGCCGGCAAATCAAGAGCGGCCAAGTCGACAAACTGTCGGTCCGCGGCCCGCTGGACATGATAACGGTGGAATACGCTTTCGCGGCACGGGGCCCTTAGACCGGGCCGCCGCCGAGCGCTCGGACCGGCTTTGCCGCGACTCGCTTCGACATTGACCGCGCAGAAGCCCGCAAGTATAGCTCCTGCACCAGCCGCTCGGGGCACCAGCCTCGGGCGTCTCCGTGTTTGCGCCCGTTCCAGCGCCTTCGGTCAACCACGAGGACCGATGGGATGGCGCGAGGCCTCAATCGCGACGTTCAGGAAAGTTCACTCAAGGGAGCCCTAGATGGCCAATACCAAGTCCGCCAAGAAGGCCGTGCGGCGCATCGCACGCCAGACCGAGGTCAACAAGTCGCGCCGCTCGCAGATGCGCACGGAAGTCCGCCGTGTCGAGGAAGCGATCGCTTCCGGCAACAAGTCCGGCGCCGTCGCGGCACTCAAGGTGGCCGAGCCCCTGCTCGTCCGCACCGCGCAGAAGGGCGTGATGCACAAGCGCACCGCCAGCCGCAAGGCTTCGCGCCTCGCCGCGCGCGTCTCGGCCATGCAGGAATAATTTCGCGAAAGCTTTCACGACCTCTCATCCGTGTTCTGTTCGCAACACGCAAGGGTTCGCGCCAAGCGCTCAGACGGTTCGAGTTGAACACCACTAACCCACGGATTCTGAGGGCGGCAGCCCGCTCCAGCATCGTTTCTGCGACGCACCGTGACAGTTAATTGAACGTCAGACAGCTTCAAAAAAGCATCGCGCGGCGCCTCTGGATAAGTGGCGCCGCGCGGCGTTTTGGGAACCTTTCCCGGCAGCCGATTGTGCTTGATCTACCAAGGCTTTCTCCACAGATCTGTGGATTTTTCGAAGCCCGAAAGTGGCCTTGAGAACGGGGATTTACGAGTCTTTCGACCGACGTTCTGGCGCTTGCGTCCAACGGGGTTAACGGTTAATTAATCTCCCTAGCACCACCCGGCCGGGACAGGCTGTTGGCAATTCCGGAACTACCGAGGTTGAGTGCCGCGTAAGTCGCGTATTCGTTGAGACGAGTAACTCATCAGTACCTGCGTACTCCACGGGATGACCTGCCCTTCGCGCAGATCATCGTGGTTGTTGCTGCCCCATGACTTGGTCTGTGCTTTGCGGAAGCGCATTCCTGATGCGGTGGGCATGCATCGGCATTTCGAGAATCCAAAGGGAGTTGGAAGAGTGGCGGAGGGTGGCGTCGTCCACATCGAGGATGTGTCCGTGACTGAAACATGGGCCCGCCTCGCGAGCGACGCGAAGTCTGTTCTGATCGATGTGCGGACACGAGCGGAATGGGCCTATGTCGGTTTGCCGGACCTCAGCGGGATCGGCAAGCAGATCATCCTCGTCGAGTGGCAAACGTTCCCCGACAACCGGATCGATCCGGGGTTCGCGGGCACGCTGCGCGAGGCACTCGACGCGACCGGGGTGGAGAAGGATGCGGAACTTTTCTTCATCTGCAGGTCGGGCGGCCGCAGCCGTATGGCGGCGGTGGTGATGGCAGAAGCGGGGTATGCGTGCTGCCGGAATGTGGCGCAAGGCTTCGAGGGATCCCTCGATGCGGAACGCCATCGCGGGCGGACCAGTGGCTGGAAGGTCGCTGGACTGCCCTGGGTGCAGGGGTAGCACCTTTTTAACTTGGCTCAGTGGCAAGACGAGCGCCGCCCGAGATTTCGGGCGCGAACGGCCTCGCTTTGTCTTCGAGCCGAGAGGGCAAGTTGAAAGAGTAGGGGCACACACGTCATGCAGAGCATCGATAAGGCGGGGACCGCCGTAATGGCGAAGGCGGCTGAGGAGCGCGCGGCGGATGCGGTCCGCGCCGACCTCGTACCGCAGGCCATGGAAGGGCGCGGGCATAAGGTGCGCGCCATGCTTCGTGCGCAGCTCGGAGACGACATTTTCACGAGCTGGTTCAATACGCTGGAATTTGACAGCTTCGATGGCGTGACGGTAACGGCGTCGGTGCCGGTGAAGTTCCTCAAGAACTGGATCCAGTCGCACTACGAGGAACAGCTGCTGTCGTGCTGCCGCGCCGAGTTCAAGGGTGCGCAGCGGGTCGAGGTCGCACTGCGCCAGCCGGGTAGCCCGGTCCAGCCGCACCAGTCCTCGACGGCCGAGCAGCCGCCGCGCCGCCACCAGGGTGACGCCCCGACGATGCGCGCGTCCGCCACCGCGGAGGAGACCCGCGCACCGGCTATGGCGATGCCGCAGCCGGCCCCCATGCCCCACCCGGGACGGACGCAGGTCGGCGGCTTCGAGGGCTCACCTCTCGACTCGCGCTACACCTTCGAGACGTTCGTGGTTGGCGCAGCCAACCGCATGGCGCATGCCGGCGCGACGCAGGTCGCCGAGACGGTGATGTCGTCCAACCCGGCGTTCAACCCGCTCTACATTCACTCCTCCGTCGGCCTCGGCAAGACGCACCTGCTGCACGCCATCGCCTGGGAGGTGAAGCGCCGCAACCCCGACGCCAACATCCTCTATCTCACGGCAGAGCGTTTCCGTTACCAGTTCGTCGAGGCCCTGCGCAGCCAGGACCCGCTCTCCTTCAAGGAGAAGTTCCGTTCCATCCACCTGCTGCTGATCGACGATCTCGAGTTCATGCACGGCGAGAAGACCGAGCAGGAATTCGATCACATCATCAACGCACTGCTCGATGGCGGACGGCAGGTGGTGGTGGCTTCGGCACGCGCGCCAAACCACATCGACCGGCTCAACGAGCGCATGCGCTCGCGCCTCCAGCGCGGCCTCGTCACCGAGCTCGGCTCGCTCGATTTCGATCTGCGCGTCAAAGTTCTCGAAAAGCGCGTGGCGGAGAAGGTCGCGCTCGACCGCTCGTTCAATCTTTCGACCGAGGTGCTGCAACTGCTTGCAGACCGCTTGACCGAGAACGGCCGTGAGCTCGAGGGTGCGGTCACCCGCCTCTATGCCAACTGGCAGTACATGCGCACGCCCATCACGCTCGACATCGCCGAGACCGTGGTGCGCGACCTCGTGCAGGGCATCGAGCCCCGCCGCATCAAGATCGAGGATATTCTCCGCATCGTCTCGCGCCACTTCGGCGTATCCAAGGGCGACCTGCTCTCGCAACGCCGCCACCGCTCGGTCGTCTGGCCGCGCCAGATCGGCATGTACCTCGCTAAGCAGCTCACCGCACGCTCGCTGCCGGAGATCGGACGGCGTTTCGGCAACCGTGACCACACCACGGTGCTGCACGCCATCCGCAAGATCGATGGCGAGATCACGGGCAATCCGCGCCTGCGTGACGAAATCGAAGAACTGAAAAAGCTCCTCAGCCACTGAACGGCTGAACCCGAGTTGAGGCGAGCCGGCTGCGGGGCCGGCTTGCCGATGCCGGCGCGCGCAGAGGGGTTTGCGCGTTACGCCGAGGGCTTGGCTGGCGCGGCAGAGGGCCAAATGGCCGCCGCCAGCCGAGCGGGGGCGGAGAGCGGCATCCAGACCGGATGCCGCTCTCTTTCTTTTCCCCACGGCCTCCGGGCATCTCATGTGGCAGCGGCGCCACGCAAATGCGATGCAGCCCTTGAAATTCCGGCCTGTTTCGGGTCAAGTCGTGGTCCCCGATTCCTGCGGGCGGCGCTTGCGTCTTATCACCTCACGTGCAATCGAAACGGCGCGTAGCTCGCCGCCGCTGATGAATGGCTGGTTTGGCGCGCCGGTCCTTCGCTTGCATCCGACCTCCAATCGCCGAGGATTCACATGCGGCTAGTCATCGAACGAGGCGAACTCCTGAGGGCGCTCGGCCATGTCACGAGCGTCGTCGAGCGTCGAACGACGATACCGATCCTTTCGAACGTGCTGCTGCGCGCCAAGGACGACAAGCTCTCCTTCAAGGCGACCGATCTCGAGCGCGAGGTGGTCGAGGAAGTCTCGGCCGAGGTGACGACCGCTGGCGCCGTCACGGTTCCCGCGCACATCCTGCACGATATCGTTCGCAAGCTGCCCGATGGCTCGGAGGTCGAGATCAAGCTCGACACGGTCAAGGAGCGCCTCACCATCACGTCCGGCCAGGCCCGCTTCGCCTTGCAGACGCTCTCCGCCGAAGACTTCCCGGACGTGTCGGCTGGCGAGCTGTCGCACAAGTTCGACATCCAGGCCGCCGACCTGAAACGCTTGATCGAGAAGACGCGCTTCGCCATCTCGACGGAAGAGACGCGCTACTACCTGAACGGCATCTACCTGCACACCGTCAGCCGCAACGGCAGTGAGACGCTGCGCGCCGTCGCTACCGATGGTCACCGCCTCGCCCGCGTCGAACTGCCGCTTCCCGCTGGCGCCTCCGGCATGCCCGGCGTGATCGTGCCACGAAAGACCGTGCAGGAGCTGCATCGCTTACTCGAAGCCTCGAGCGATCAGGTGCACGTCGGCGTTTCCGCCTCCAAGATCCGTTTCGAAATCGGCTCGGTCACACTGACGTCGAAGCTGATCGACGGCACCTTCCCGGACTACGAGCGCGTCATCCCGCAGAACAACGACAAGGAGATGAAGGTCGCAAACGCCGAGTTCATGAGCGCCGTCGACCGCGTCTCCACCATCGCCAGCGAACGCGGCCGCGCCGTGAAGCTGAACATCGGCGGCGACAAGCTGGTGCTTTCGGTGAACAACCCGGACGGCGGCAGCGCGACCGAGGAGATCGGCGTCGAATACAGCCGCGAGCCGCTCGAGATCGGCTTCAACGCGCGCTACCTGCTCGACATCGCGAGCCAGCTCGAGGGGGAGCACGCGCGATTCATGCTGGCCGATCCCGCCTCGCCGACGATGGTGCGCGACGCCAGCGACGCGGTCGCGCTCTACGTGCTGATGCCGATGCGGGTCTGACGACGAGGGCGATACTCGCCGTCGCGTCGGGGCTTGTCGACAGTACGTGGCACTCGCAAGGCCCGCTCGATTTCAATACTTGGCTGGGTATTTCGTCTTGGCTCCACCTTATCCACCGCACGGCAAGTCTAACCGCAATCTGGCGGACACCTTGCGCGCGGCCCGGGATCATCTCGACTCCGGCCGCCTGACCGAAGCGGAACTGACCCTCCAGACTATTCTGGCGTCACGCCCGAACCATGGCGATGCCCTCAACCTCCTGGCCGGCGTGGCGCTGCTGAAGGGCAACCTGCCAAAAGCGATTGCCGCGCTGGAGCAAGCAGCCGAAGCAAATCCCCGTGACGCCGGCATTCAGTTCAATCTCGCCGGCGCCTATCGGCGCAGCGGAATGCTCGAGCAGGCTGTTGCGCGATACGCGCTAGCTTCGCGCCTCAAGCGAGGCTTCGTCGCCGCGGAAGGACTGAAGGGCGAAGTACTCAGGGAGATGGGCGACTGGGAAGGCGCGCACGCGGCATACGCCGCCGCCCTGTCGCATGACCGGACCTCGGCGCTAGCCCTGAACGGCATCGGCCTCTGCCTGGCGCAGAAGCGTGACTGGGTCAACGCCGTCAAGGCGTTCTCGGATGCGCTCGAACAACTTCCTGCAAACGAAGCCTTGAAGCGCTCGCACGTGCTGTTGGGCCTTGGCACCTCTTTGCTGCAGGTCGGGGCCGGGCAAGATGGTGTGTCGGCACTCGTCGAGGCGGCGACGCTCGCGCCAGCCAACGAAGAGTTGCTTCTGCTGCTCGGCCGCAATCTCCGCAATGTGCGCGTCATCCCTCGCCACGCTGCTTTCCCGGGACTCATCAAGAGACTCTTCGAAGATCCGCGAGCCAATCCGCGAACGCTTAGCTCTGCCGCCGCGCAGATCCTGAGAGACGATCAGCCACTCTCGGAGGCACTCGAACGCTCCGCCCAACCGAACACCGCGATCGACGCCACGCATCTCGAACGCCTCCTGAAGCATACGCTGCTCCTCCTGCACCTGCGTTCGGCTCCGATAACCGATCAACAACTGGAGCTCTGGCTAACGGGCCTGCGCCGAAATCTGTTGGTCGTTGCAGCGCGTGACGGCAGCGATGATCTTCAGCGGCTCATGCCATTGATCTCGGCCCTCGCTCAGCAGGCCTATCTCAACGAATACGTCTGGTACGAAGGCCGCGACGAAGGCGATGCCGTCGACCAACTGCTTCGCAAATGGCCCACAGACAGATCATGGCCCAGCTTGGCGATGCTGGCGTGCTACCGCCCTCTCGCCTCGCTCGGCCTCCCGATCACAAACCGGAACGATGCTCCCGGTGATCTGCGCCCGCTGCTGACGCAGCAGATCGACGAGCCTGCCGAGGAAATGCGCATTGCTACGGAGATAACTGAGCTCACTGCCATCAACGATGCCGTGTCGATCGCCGTAAGACAGCAATACGAGGAGAACCCATACCCACGATGGGTCCGCGTCGGAAAGCGGACCCCGCACGCCTTCCGCACCGTCATTCGGGGCATATTCCCTCATCTCGAACCCGATGTGCTGCCCAAGACCGATACCCCGCGCACGCTCATCGCGGGCTGCGGCACCGGCCTTGAAACCGTCAGCGTGCTCAATCAACTGACTGTCGGTTCCATGCTCGCAGTGGACCTGAGCCGTTCCAGCCTCGCGTATGGGATGCGCAAGCTCGGCGAATTGGGCTTCACGAACGTCGAGTACCGTCACGGCGACATCCTCGAACTCGAACATCTCGATGACCGGTTCGATCTCATTCACAGCTTCGGCGTCATTCATCACATGGCGGACCCGATCAAGGGGCTCGCCGTTCTGACGCGCGCGCTGGAGCCCGGCGGCTTCATTTTCCTCGGCCTCTATAGCCGCATCGCGCGAAGCAACCTGAACGTCGCCCGCGAACTCATCACACAGCAGAGGATGGAACCGAACGCGGACAACATTCGCCGTTTTCGCCACGACATAATGATGGGCCGCGCCGACTCGCGAGTTGCCGGTATCGTCAATGCTGCCTCGGATTTCTGGACGCTGTCCGAATGCCGCGACCTCATGTTCCACGTCGAGGAGCATCAATATACGCTGCAGGACATCGCGAAAATGTTCGACAATGCGGGTCTGCAGTTCGTCGGCATCGAAGTCGATTTCGCACCCGACCTCGAACGCTTCCGCGAGGAGCATCCATCGGCGCACGACCTTAAATCGCTGCAAGCGTGGCACTCTTTCGAGGAGCGTTATCCGGAGACATTCGGCGGGACCTATCGGCTTTGGGCGAGAAAGCCGGACTAGAGATGGCAATTTCGCGAGAAGGCCACCTCACCGCGACCTTCTCTCCCGACGGGAGAGGGAGCAGCGCGTCCGAGGACACCGGGAAAATCGATCCCGTGGGGGAAGAAAACAGCGAACCCGAAGAGAACGAGAGCAACGGCGGTGCGACGTCGCTGCGCCTCTGGATCGAGCGCATCGAGCTCAACGGATTTCGCAGCTACGCGCACGCCGTCGTCACGGCGGCAGCCGTGCCGCAAGTCCTGTTCGGCGGCAACGGCGAAGGCAAGACGAACTTCCTCGAAGCGATCTCGCTGCTCGCGCCGGGCCAGGGCCTGCGGCGTTCGCCGTTCTCCGAACTCGGCCGCGCCACCACCGGCGGCAAGACGGTGGGCGGCTGGTCGGTCGCGGGGCGCGTGCACACGGCGCTCGGTACCATCGACATCGGCACCGGCCTCGCCCCAGCGACCGGCACGAGTGATCGCTCCGCGCGCATCGTGCGCATCGACGGCGAGCCACAATCCGGCTCGGGCGTGCTCGCCGACTATGTCGAGATGGTCTGGGTGACACCGGCGATGGACGGCCTGTTCACCGGCCCGGCGAGCGAGCGCCGTCGTTTTCTCGACCGTCTCATCCTCTGCTTCGACGCCGGTTACCGCACGCGCGTCAATCGTTTCGAGAAGGCGATGCAGAGCCGCAACCGGCTGCTCGCAGACGGCGTGCGCGATCATGCGCTGATCGAAGGCTTCGAGATCACGCTTGCCGAGAGCGGAGTGGCCATCGCCGCACAACGCGCCGAGGCGGTGGCGAGCCTCGCACAGATCGTCGCCGCGCGACGCCGGCGCGATCCTCACTCGCTGTTCCCCTGGGCCGAGCTCGCCATTGAAGGAACGCTCGAATCCGCGCTCGCCGACCATCCCGCCGTCGAGGTCGAGGAGCGATACCTCGTGGAGCTCAAGGCGACGCGCGAACGTGACCGAGCCGCCGGACGCACGCTCTCCGGGCCGCACCGCTCCGATCTCGTCGTCGGCCACGGGCCGAAGGCGATGCCCGCCCGCCTCTCGTCGACGGGAGAGCAGAAAGCGCTGCTCATCGGCCTCGTGCTCGCGCATGCCGAGCTCGTCGCCGAGCGCCAGAGTGGCGTCGTTCCGATCCTGCTGCTCGACGAGGTGACCGCCCATTTCGATGCCGACCGGCGAGCCGCGCTGTTCGCGGAAATACGGCGCATCGGCGCCCAAGCCTGGATGACGGGAACCGATCGGGCAGCGTTCGCCGCGCTCGACGGACACGCACAATTCCACGTTGTCGCGGATGGCCGCGTCACGGCCGCTTGAAGCGCCGTCATGCCACATCGCCGCGCCTGCCAAAATGGCTGGAAAACCTTGGGATTCACCATTCGTCCGACCATGTAACAACGCCTATTTCGCGTGCTGCCTGAGGGGCCTTGTGCTATTGTTGACCGCTGGCCCAAGGCTTTCTCCTCCGAGCCAGGAGGCATGCGCGGCGCGACGAACGTCGAAGCCGCGAGCCGGGTCGCAGAAGTGCCCGCGATGGATGGGCATCCAGCGGACGATCGGTCGAGATGGAAGCGCCATCCGCTTGCATCGAAAACATCGGTCTCACCTTCGGCTCAGAGACGAGCGTGCATGTTGGGTCGAGAGTTCTGGTTGCGGCTTCGGAGAATCGCGAGCGCGGCTCCGATTGATCGGATAGCGATCCAAGCGTTCGCGTTGGCTGCGACAGATCGAACAAGCCCGCAGCGGAAGAGATGATCGACAGGAAGGCGTCGCGGAATCGCGGACGGCCAACAGAATTTTCGAGGAACCTCGCATGAGCGTGAGCCCCGCTAAGAAAGACAAAGGCACCAACGCCAAGGCCGGCGAAGGTAAAGCCATGCCCGACAACAAGGGCGCGGAGAGCTACGGCGCCGACAACATCAAGGTGCTGAAGGGGCTCGATGCGGTGCGCAAGCGCCCGGGCATGTATATCGGCGACACCGACGACGGTTCGGGCCTCCACCACATGGTCTACGAAGTCGTCGACAATGCCATCGACGAGATCATGGCCGGCTTCGCCACGCGCGTCGTCGTCACGCTGAACGCAGACGGCTCGTGCACGGTGCTCGACGACGGCCGCGGAATTCCAACCGACATGCACAAGGGCGAAGGCAAGTCGGCGGCCGAAGTCATCATGACCCAGCTCCACGCGGGCGGTAAGTTCAACGAGGGCACCGACGACGCCAATCCCTACAAGGTTTCCGGTGGACTGCACGGCGTTGGCGTCACCGTCGTCAACGCACTTTCCACCTCCCTCGAGCTTCGCATCTGGCGTGAGGGCAAGGAGCACCTCGTCCGCTTCCGCCACGGCGATGCTGAGGCGCCGCTCGCCGTCGTTGGCTCGGCACCGGACGGCAAACGCGGTACGCAGGTGACGTTCCTGCCGAGCCCCGACACTTTCACCATGACGGACTTCGACTTCCCGACGCTGGAACATCGCCTGCGCGAGCTGGCGTTCCTCAACTCCGGCGCCGAGATCGTGCTGATCGACGCGCGCCACGCCGACGAGAAGCGCGAGGTGATGCATTACGAGGGCGGTCTCGCCGCTTACGTTCGCTATCTCGATCGTTCCCGCAACGGCATCATCTCCGAGCCGGTCGTTGCCGTCGGCGAGAAGGACGGCATCAGTTGCGAGCTGGCACTGTGGTGGAACGACAGCTACCACGAGAACATGCTCTGCTTCACCAACAACATCCCGCAGCGCGACGGCGGCACGCATCTCGCCGGCTTCCGCGCCGCGTTGACGCGCATCATCAACAAGTATGCCGAGGAAACGGGCGTCGCGAAGAAGGAGAAGGTGGCGATCTCCGGCGACGACTCGCGCGAGGGCCTGTGCGGTGTGCTTTCGGTGAAGGTACCTGACCCCAAGTTCTCCTCGCAGACGAAGGACAAGCTCGTCTCCTCCGAAGTGAAACCGGTCGTCGAGAACGTCGTCGGCGAGCAGCTTTCGCAATGGTTCGAGGAGCACCCGAAGGAAGCCAAGATCATCATCGGAAAGATCGTCGAGGCGGCGGCGGCGCGCGAGGCGGCGCGAAAAGCGCGCGAGCTGACGCGGCGCAAGGGTGCGCTCGACATGGCGAACCTGCCCGGCAAGCTCGCCGAGTGCCAGGATCGCAATCCGGCCAACACCGAGCTGTTCATCGTCGAGGGTGACTCGGCCGGCGGCTCCGCCAAGCAGGGCCGCAATCGCGAGTTCCAGGCGGTGCTGCCGTTGCGCGGCAAGATCCTCAATGTCGAGCGCGCGCGCATGGACAAGATGCTGTCGAGCCAGGAAATCGGCACGCTCATCACCGCGCTTGGCACCGGCATCGGGCGCGGCGAGGACGGTGGCTTCAACCTGGACAAGCTGCGCTACCACAAGATCATCATCATGACCGACGCCGATGTCGACGGCGCCCACATCCGCACGCTGCTGCTGACGTTCTTCTACCGGCAGATGCCGGAGCTGGTGGAGCGCGGCCACCTCTACATCGCGCAGCCGCCGCTCTACAAAGTGGCGCGCGGCAAGTCCGAGACCTACCTCAAGGATCAGCGTGCGCTGGAAGACTATCTCGTCATCGCCGGCCTCGAGGAGACGGTGCTCGTCGCCGGCGGCAGCGAGCGCGCGGGACGCGACTTGAAGGACATCGTCGATACATCGCGCGGCATCGTGCGGCTCATCGACGACATGCACTCGCGCTACAACCGCAGTGTGGTGGAGCAGGCGGCCATCGCCGGCGCATTCGATGCGGCGCTGCTCGGCCGGCCTGACGACGCGCAGCGCGTCGCTGAGCAGGTGGCGTCGCGCCTCAATGGCATCGCCGAGGAGACGGAGGCCGGATGGAGTGGCGGCTTCGCGGACGAAGGCTTCCTGTTCCGCCGCGAAGTTCGCGGCGTCACCGAGGCGCACGCCATCGACCGCGCGCTCATCTCGTCGCTCGAAGCGCGCCGCCTCAACGAGCGCCGCGAAGCTCTGGCCGAAGTGTTCGGTGACAAGGCGACACTGAAGCGCAAGGACGTGACGACCGCCATCAACGGCCCGCGCGATCTGGTCGATGCCGTCTACGAGGCGGGGCGAAAGGGCCTCTCGATGCAGCGCTACAAGGGCCTCGGCGAGATGAACCCGGAGCAGCTCTGGGAGACGACTCTCGACAAGGAAGCCCGCACGCTGCTGCAGGTGAAGATCGGCGACCTCGGCGAAGCCGACGAGATCTTCTCCAAGCTGATGGGCGACGTCGTCGAGCCGCGCCGCGAGTTCATTCAGGACAACGCGCTGAACGTGGTGAACCTGGACGTGTGATGGCTGGTCGCGGGCCTGGTATGACCTGGACCGAGGCGTGACGGGTGGCGGCGAGCGAAACGGCAGTTGCGGGCATGACCACCATCTATGTCGATGCGGATGCTTGTCCGGTGAAGGATGAAGCCGTGCGCGTCGCCGAGCGCTATGGACTGGCGATTCATTTCGTCGCCAACTCGTGGATGCGGCTGCCCGATGGGCCGCTCGTCAATCGCACCATCGTCAACGATGGCCCGGATGCGGCCGATGATTGGATCGCCGAGCGCATCACGCGGCGCGATATCTGCGTTACCGCCGACATCCCGCTCGCGTCGCGCTGCTTGAAGGCCGGCGCCAAGGTGATCGGCCCCACGGGCAAGCCTTTCACCGAGGCCAATATCGGCACAGCTCTCGCCATGCGCGATCTCCAGCGACATTTGCGCGAGACCGGCGAGAGCAAAGGCTACAACGCCAGCTTCACCCGCTCCGACCGTTCGCAATTCCTGCAAGCGATGGACACGGCCGTGCAGGCACTGAAGCGCGGCGCATGACCGACCAGCGAAGGGCTTGCTTTTGAGCCGCCCTGCTCGCAATGCTCATGCCGCAGTACGATAATCCCCCTCCAGCCGCATTTGAACGACAAGGAGAAACGCGCGTGCCCGAAAGGTGGATGCAGATCAAGGGAGATCCCTCTGTCCGCCAGTTCCTGTTCCAGCAGAGCCGCTCGCCTAGTCTGTTCGACGGAGCCATCGACCACGTGCATGCGGTCACCACCGCGCTGCTCGTGCGCAAGGGCGTGTTCCACACCAAGATCCACTACTCGTCGAGCCAGCTCACCTGCTGGTTCGCGAAGGATCCGTTCTGCTACGAGAAGTTCGTGCGCGAGGACGTGCTGGACCAGGGTTTCCTCGACCGCTTCGCCGACGCCGACCAATCCGGGCGCACGCCGCTGATCGATGAAAGCGGCATCACGCGGTTACTTGGCGAATTCAAGCGCCTGCGACTGACCGACGAGACCGTCTATCTGCGCAACGCCGCGGTGAACCTCATCAACGGCATGATCAACATGACGTTCTCGTGCGATGGAACCCACTACATCGATCACCGGACGTTCTTCGAGGAGCTCGACAAGTTCGAGACGCCGGGGAGCTGAACCCTGGTTTCCGAGCTTCCGCTCACGTCATCGCGCGCGCGGAACCACTGCGCCGGTGCGCTGTCAATAGATCAAATCGACGTCCTCTCCAAAAATCTGGCTTTTTCAAGCCCTCGGCGACGTGTAAGCGCTCTGCCCTGAATTGCTGCGACGCAGCGTTTCGAAGGGAGTGCATCCCATGTCGATGGCCGCCAATGCCGATGGCAGTACTGCGCATCCATCGTTCTGGCGCCTGACGATCGGCGCCGTTGGCGTGGTCTACGGCGATATCGGAACGAGTCCGCTCTATGCCTTCAGAGAGGCGGTGAGCGCGGCGCACGGCCACGGAATCGACAACCGCGAGATCGTTCTCGGCGTGCTGTCGCTGATCCTGTGGGCGTTGGTGCTGATCGTCACGCTCAAATACGTTTGGCTACTGCTTCGCGCCGACAACAACGGCGAAGGCGGCATCTTCGCTCTGATGGCTTTGAGCCAGCACGTCGCGCGCCGGAGCGCCGCGACGCTGACGCTGCTCGGCATTCTCGGCGCGGCGTTCTTCTACGGCGACGCCATCATCACGCCGGCGATTTCGGTCGTCTCTGCGGTCGAGGGACTGAAACTCGTGCACCCTTCGCTCGGCAAAGTGGTGGTACCAGTCGCACTCGCCATCATCTTCGTGCTGTTCTGGATGCAGGCGCACGGGACTGAGCGGGTGGCACAATTGTTCGGCCCGGTCACCGTCGTATGGTTCCTCGTCATGGCGGCGGGCGGCATCATCCATATCGCCGACGACCCGAGCGTGCTGGTGGCGGTCAATCCGAAACTCGGTCTGTCGTTCCTGGTCGAGCACGGCACGATTGGTCTCGCCGTGCTCGGGCTGGTTTTTCTCGCGGTCACGGGCGCCGAGGCGCTTTACGCCGACCTCGGCCACTTCGGCCGCAACCCGATCCAGTTCGCGTGGCTCTCCCTCGTATTCCCCGCGCTGTTGCTCAACTACTTCGGTCAGGGCGCACTCGTGCTCTCCGATCCGCACGCTATCGAGAACTCGTTCTATCTGCTCTATCCGTCGTGGGCACTCGTTCCGATGGTGCTATTGGCGACGATCGCGACCATCATTGCCAGCCAAGCCGTCATTTCGGGCGCGTTCTCCCTCACACGCCAAGCGATCCAGCTCGGCCTGCTTCCGCGTCTCGGCATCCGCCACACGTCGGAAAGCATGAGCGGGCAAATCTACATGCCGCGCATCAACTGGTTGCTGTTCGCAGGTGTCGTTTTCCTCGTGCTCCTGTTCAAAACCTCGAGCAATCTCGCCTCGGCCTACGGTATCGCCGTCACCGCGACCATGCTCATCACCTCCATCATGGCTTTTTTTGTCATCTGGCGCGTGTGGGGATGGAAGCCGTGGAAGGCATTCGCAATTATTCTACCCCTGCTGATCGTCGAGCAGATCTTCATGACCGCCAATCTCCTGAAGATCGTCGATGGCGGCTGGCTGCCGCTGCTTCTCGCGGGCTTCCTCACCTTTCTGATGCTCACGTGGATCAAGGGCACCAAGATTCTGGTCCGCCACGCGCACAAGAGTGGCGGTGACCTCGACTGGCTGATCCGCAAGCTGGAGCAGAAGCCGCCGGCGCGCGTTCCGGGAACGGCTATCTTCCTGACGGCGACGCCCGACGTCGCCCCCACCGCGCTGATGCACAACTTGAAGCACAACCGCGTGATTCACGAGCGCAACATCATCATGGCGATCAAGACCGAGGATGTTCCCCGTGTGCCGCGGGCCAAGCGCGTCGAAGTGGAGCGTATCACCGACCGCTTCGCCCGGGTGGTGGCGCATTACGGGTTCATGGAGACGCCCAACATTCCAAAGATCCTCGAACACTGCCGGCGGAAGGACCTGAACATCGAGCCGGCCGCCTCGTCGTTCTTCCTGTCGCGGCGCTCGCTGAAACCAACGCGGGGCAAAGGTCTACCGTTCTGGCAGGAGGGCGCCTTCATGTGGCTCGCGGCAAGCGCGGAGGACGCTTCGATCTACTTCCACATTCCGACCGACCGCGTGGTCGAAATTGGAACGCAGGTCGAGATTTAGAGCGCTGTCCGGTCAGACGGAACCGCAGGCTGGCCCCCTGATCGGATGAATGCGATCAAACCCTGGCGCCCGGTGTACCATTCTCCAACCGCTCGGCGACGCGACGCTTGCTGGAGCATGCCCCGGCATGTCATCTGCTGCGTCTCACCATGGGGCGGCACGCTGTATGATCGCGATCTTCACCATCGTCGCGCCGGTCTTCGGCATCATCGCCATCGGCTACGCCGCGGGGCGCTGGAACCTGCTTTCGCCAAACGCTTCGCAAGGCATTTCCGATTTCGCATTCACGCTGGCGATACCGGCGCTGCTCTGCCGCACCATCGCCACGGCCGAGTTTGGCTCGCTCTCGCCACTCGCGGTCTGGGGTAGCTTCTACACGGCGGGATTCGCGACGTGGGCCGCCGCCACCCTGCTCGCCCGCTACGTGCTTCGCAGGCCGGCCGAGGATGCGCCGGCGATCGCCATGACGGCGACGTTCGGCAACACCGTGATGCTCGGGATACCGCTCGCGCTTGGAACGTATGGCGCGCCGGCATCCGCGGTCATCGCACTCATCCTTTCCATTCATGCGCCGATCTGGTGGTTGACGGGCATGTTGCACGCCCAGGCCACGGGCGGGCAGCCCGGACAGCCCTTGCTCTCCATCTTGCGGACGCTGGGAGGCGATCTCGTCCGCAATCCGATCGTCATCGGCATCATGGTCGGCGTACTCTGGCGAGTCACGGGTTTGACGCTGCCAGCCGCCCTGAACCGCCTGCTCGAGTTGATGGCGCAGGCGGGCATCCCGACATCGCTCGTCGCGCTCGGCCTCACTCTGGTGCGCTTCGAAATCAAGGGACAGATGCCGACGCTGCTCTCCGTCGTTGCTCTCAAACTTGTTCTGATGCCGACCATCGCCTGGGCGATGGCCACCGGTGTTTTCGGCCTCGACGCGCTGACGACAGGCGTTATCGTCATCCTCGCCGCCGTGCCGACAGGTGCCAATGCGTTCCTGTTTGCGGCGCGCATCGACCGCGCGGTGAGTTCGGCCTCGGGCGCGGTCGCACTCGGAACGCTGATCGCGGCGCTTTCGGCCGCCTTCATCGTCAGCCTTCTGCACGGTTGAACGACGAATATTTGCGCGCGAGGCCGGGCCTGAGGCTTAATGTCAACAGGGCGCAGGTTCTCGCCTGGCGAGCATTGTCGCGGCGCGCGCGAATGTGTTAAGCCGCAAGAGCTTTCCACGAGAGGAGCAGTATGGGCCGCGCACGTCTTTTTGGTGCAGTACTGGCATTCCTGACTCTCTGCCAAGCTACGGCTCTGGCCGGGCCTGCGCTCCTGTTCGAAGCCACGACCGGCAAGGTTCTCTATTCCGAGGACCCGGATAATCAGTGGCATCCCGCTTCGCTGACCAAGATCATGACGGCCTACGTCACGTTCGAGGCGATCAAGGAGGGCAAGATCACGCTCGATAGCAAGCTCGTCTGCTCGGAGGCCGCCAACAAGGAGCCACCGAGCAAGATCGGGCTGCCCATCGGCGCCGAGATGAGCGTCGAGTTCGGCCTCAAGGCACTGATCGTCAAGTCCGCCAATGACGTCGCGGTGATGCTGGCGGAAGCGGTTGGCGGCAGCATTGAGGGGTTCGTCGCGCGCATGAACGCGACCGCCCGAAAACTCGGCATGACGCGCACGAATTTCACCAATCCCAACGGGCTTCCGGCCCCCGACCAGGTGACGACCGCGCGAGATCTCGCCAAGCTCGCCCGGGCCGTGGTGCGCGACTTCCCGCAATACGCCGAGTGGTGGGCGATGCCGGTGATACAGGTCGGCAAGATCAAGCTCGCCTCGCATAACGGCCTGCTCCGCACCTTCGAGGGAGCGGACGGCCTCAAGACCGGATTTATCTGCGACAGCGGGTTCAACGTCGTCGCCAGCGCCACGCGCGACGGCACGCGGCTGATGGCCGTCGTGCTCGGCGAGCCGACACCGAACGATCGCTCGCTGCGCGCGGCGAGCCTGCTCGAGCACGGCTTCCAGCACTACGGCTGGAAGACCTTCTTCAACGCGACCGACATCGACAACATGCCGATCGCCGAGACGGCGAAGGGCGTCGTGTCGATCCGCACCAGCGTGCTGTCTTGGGACTGCGGGCACCGTCCGCGCGGCGTTCTCAAGGCACAAGCGCTCAAGTCCCGCGCGGCCCGGGCGAAGGCACGCCAGAAGCGCAAGGAGAAGGGCACGACCGAAGCATCGGCGGAGCCCCCCGCCAATGCCGGTGAGAAGACGGCGTCCGGCGCCAAGCCGGCTGCGAAGGCGCCGGCGGCGGACAGCGCAAAGTCCGGCGAGAAGAGCAACGGTGCGCCCCCAGCAAAGCCTGCCGCGGCGAAGAAACCCGCGCCCCCCACTACGGCTGCTGCGGCCAAGACCGAAAAGCCGAAGAGCATCAACGCCAGCAATTGAGCGGGGCAATCGCCACACGAGCGCCGCCTGCGCGCGGCGCCCGGAGCGCTGTAACCCCATTCGCTTGAGCGGACGCGGCGAAGGTGCGATGGGCTGGAAGATAAGCGCTCGGCACTTCCATCAATATCGCCAATAGCACGCGAGTGCGCCATATTCGGGCGGCAACGCAGGCTTCGTCCAGACGAGTTTCATCGCAGCGATCAGGGAGAACGACATGGCGGGGTTCGGCTCGGTGCCCGGCGTACCAGGCGGCTACCGGCACAAGGCCGGTACGGGTGCCGACGAGATCGACTTCGAGATCAAGGGGCACGAGATGCAGTTCGTCGAGATCGAGCTCGATCCCGGCGAGAGTGCCATCGCCGAGGCCGGCGGCATGATGTTCAAATCGCCGAGCGTCGAGATGAATACCATTTTCGGCGACGGGAGCGCCAAACCGAAGGGACTGTTCGGCAGCCTTGTCGGCGCCGGCAAGCGCTTGTTGACGGGTGAGAGCCTGTTCATGACGATGTTCACCCACATGGGGCAGGGCAAGGCGCGCGTCGCGTTCGCTGCTCCTTATCCCGGCACCATCTTGCCGTTCCATCTCGCCGACATGGGCGGCGCTATGATCTGCCAGAAGGATGCGTTCCTGTGCGCGGCGAAGGGTGTCAGCGTCGGCATTCACTTCCAGCAGAAGATCATGACGGGCCTGTTCGGCGGAGAGGGCTTCATCATGCAGAAGCTCGAGGGCGACGGCTATGCGTTCATCCATTGCGGCGGCACGCTGGTCGAGAAGACGCTGGCACCGGGCGAGGTGCTGCACGTCGATACCGGCTGCGTCGCGGCGATGATGCCGACGGTATCGTTCGACATCGTGCGCGCCGGCAACATCAAGTCGATGATCTTCGGCGGCGAAGGCGTGTTCTTCGCCGAACTTCGAGGACCCGGCAAGGTCTGGTTGCAGAGCCTGCCCTTTGCGCGTCTTGCGGGCCGCGTTCTCGCCAACGCCGGCCCGATGGGCGGCACGGGTGAGGGCAGCGTGCTCGGCGGCCTCGGCGGCTTGTTCGACGGCGACAACGGGTGACAGGCGGGCCACCCGCTGTGCCCGTCCCACATCGCAAGAATTGATATGGAGAGCCGCGAAAGTCACGCGCCTCTCCAATTTTCTCTTTTCACAGCAAGTTGTAAGGCACTACGCGCAGAAGGCGCGATGCACCGGCTTGATGAATTGCTACTACGCGAACGAGCGCGTCAAAGCCGGCAGCACGATAACTCGACATAACGCTCCCATCCGCCAGTGCAATAACGACATCACGGCGCATTGCAAAATTTATGCGCCGGAAAGATTTTCGAGGAAACGTAGGCTGCGCAGCGGCATCTATGCGGACCCTTGCGCTACGAGCCATTCCAGACGCAACTGAGATTGATGTGTGAGGGCGATCACCGTGCGTTGCGGTTCGGTGTCGGCTGGTTGATCGAGATGGCTTTTCACTTCGCCGACTTGCATGGCGTGAACGTTCTATTCGCCTAAGGTCACTCTCTAACCATGCAACTACACGTCGGCGGCAAGCCATGCCGCGAAATTTTTGGCTGCACCTGGTATTTCTCGCTGTGAGCGAACATGTTTGGACGGCAGGCGTGCAGCCAGAACATCCCATGCCTTGAAACAGTGTGAGAAGAAAAATAGGGGCCTTTGTTGGCAGGCCGCACTCGATCGGTTGTCTAGCATTTCCATGGAGCGGAGCATGCCGAACAAATTTCGCACCGACCATGCCAGGTAATTATTCCAACTCTGCTGCTCGGACAGGCATGAGCAAACCGAATAGTCCGCAACAGGAATTGAACTGAAAATCACTCTCATCAACGAGAGAAGGACGAAAAACCCAAAGAATCTTTTTTATATGCGTCTTGCCGAAGCCCTATCGATGTGCAATCGACTGCTCGACGATGCCAATCTGGCTGTTGTCGGTCCATTTTCACGTCGCGAAAGATAGAGTCTTCACCCCCTGCGCCAACTCGCCCGCTACGGAAGCAGCGGTCCGCTACCTCCCAACCCCTGATGCGATGCTTCGCGTTCAGACCGCAGCCCTCGCACCTAGCGCTTTTTCCAGAAACAGAGAGTCACCGATGTCGGCGATCCGGAAAGCACTTTTCTCAGCGACTCTGTTTGCCATAGCCAGCCTCTCGCCCGCGACGAGCCCGCGCGCCATCGCTCAGGAGGCCATGGACACCACCAGGATCACACGTCTCCCCAACAGCAAGGAGCTGTTCGCTTTCCCGCAATCGACCGCTTACACGACACCGCTCACCGTGCCTGAGGCGCTCACCGCGCTCAGCACGCTGCTCGTCAGCGCTAACTGGCAGCCCTACGAACAAGCCTTCGCCAGCCAGAGCACTGGACAAGACCTGGCGATCGTCTACTTCAAGAATGATCGCCAGCTCCTGTCGGTGATGATCTCGAAGGCGCCGGCCCAGAACGATGCCACCTCCATCAGCTATACCGGCCTGATGACAGGGCACGACCTGCCGTTCCCGAAGAGTGCTAGCGCCATCAAGTACGACCCGACACGCCCCTACCTTGGTTGCGTCTCGACGAGTGATCCCGAAAGCCTGAGCCGCGAGTTGCGCGAGGGTCTCGTTGCGCGCGGCTGGCAGGCGTGGTCACCGCGCGATGCTAAGCGCGTCGACATTGCCGACCAGAAGACTGAGCAGGGCATCACCGCATTCTATGTTCATGCCAGCGCGCCGTCGCTGCGCCTATCGCTCGTCAAGCGCAACGAAGGCCAGACCGCGGTCACCGTCGAGGGCATCTCGGCGGAAGTGCTGGCGGCGCTCGGCAAGTCGGTCTCGAACTCGGATGCCTCGTCGAAGGATGCAGAGTCGAAGGACGCCGTATCGAAGGATACTGAACGGACGGCGAAGCAGGAGCCGACGGCGGCTCCCTCCGCACAGGAGCCCGTGGACCCGACGAAGAACCTTGCCGACGACATCATGAGAGAGGCGCGCGCGGCGATCGGCGAGGCTCTGCGCGGCATCAAGGAACCCTCTGCCAAAACTGGCAAATCGAAAGGCGATGTCGAACAGGCCGACGCTGGCGCGCCTCTCGCGGCGATGCAGCCGGGCGAGGCCGGAAGCAACCTTCCCGTTCCGTTGCCCGAGGGTAGCGAGAACATCAACATCGATGATGGCCAGCTCGAATTCAGCAATACGGCGAGCGTCTCGCAGGTCGCGGCGTTCTACCGCTCGGCTCTGAAAGCGGCCGGCTGGAAAGTGCGCGCAACGCCCATCAACAAGCCGAACATGGTGGTCGTCGAATTCGCCCGGTCCGGTAAGGACTCCCGGTGGACCATCATGCGCATGGGGGACCAGACCCGGGTAACCGCCACGGGCTCGGTTTTCGAAACGGCTGCGAAAGAAGCGGGCGACCGCGAAGACAAGGCCGGTTCGTCGTCCACCCGTGCCGAGCCGTCGATTACCGCCGAGCAGCTCGAGGCGGACGAGGCCGCTGGTCTCCCCGTTCCCAAGCAGAGCACGAGCAAGGGCTCGGAGAAGACGATGTTCCGCGTCAGCGCGCTTGCCGACGTACCGGCGCCCCTCGAAGCCGTTCTCGGCTTCTACCGCCGCGAGATCGCCAAGCGGCCCGACTGGCAGATGCTGAACGAGGAGACGAATACCAAGGCTACGGCCCGCATTCGCTATGCCACGCCAGCAGGCCCCGCGCTGCTGACACTTACGGAGAAGTCCGGCACCACGTCTGTCGTGCTCCTCGTGCGCAAGCAGAAGGAAGCACAGGCATCCGGCTTGATGCCCGCTGCCGGCCAGGTTCGCATCCTCATCGGCAACGTGACGGACAAGGACGTGCAGGTCTCGCTGGCCAAGAAGACGATCAAGGTCGGCGCGGGCAAGGGTGCCAAAGCGCCCGACGGCCCGACGCTGGAAGTGAAGCCGGGAACCTACGTCGTGAAGGTCAAAGGCGCCGGCATCAGTGACGCACCTCCGGAGGAGATCAGCGTCGGTGCGGACGAGATCTGGGGCTTGATGATCGGCCCCGGCGGCGTGCTGCCCCTTCCGATGTACTGATGTTCGATTGCCAGCGTCTCCCCGCCACGATGAGGCCGGGAGACGCAGGCCCTCGACGAAACGGGCCTCGACGAAACATCACCGCAAAGCGATGGTGGCGATCTCAATCATGCGCCACCTCCACGACGGTCGCGCCCCGCGCCCGCCCGCGTGCGACATGGGCATAAGCATTGGCCGTCTCATCGAGCACGCAGCGCCGCTCGATCACGGGTTTCACGTGCCCTTCGTCGGCCATGCGCGCCAGGACCGCGAGATCGGCCCTGTTGGGCTTGGCCATCAGCATCGCGTGCTTGTTGCCTGACGTCGCGCCTGCGATCGCCAGTTTTGCCATCCACGTGACCGGACCGATCCAGTTCGCCCCGGCCGGAATCGCCGCAGCGACGAAACGGCCGCCGGGCTTCGTGATGCGACTGCAATCGCGAAGCGCACGATTGGCGACGAGATCGAGAATGCAATCGTATCGCGCTTCGCCGTGCGTGAAGTCGGCCCGTGTGTAGTCGATCGTGTGGTCGGCGCCGAGCGCACGCACGAGTTGCAGGTGGCGCGTGCTGCAAACGGCGGTAACGGACGCGCCCAGCGCCTTCGCGATCTGGATGGCGAGAGTACCGACGGCGCCCGATGCGCCGTTGACGAGTACGCTGTCGCCATCGCCCACTCGGCCGGCATCGCGAAGGCCCTGTAGTGCCGTGATGCCTGAGAGTGCGAGTGCCGCCGCCTCGCCATGCGACAGCCCCGCCGGCTTGGTCGCGAGCAACTCCGCTCTGGCTGCCGCGAACTCGGCAAACGCACCGGATGGGATTTCGCCGAACATCATATCGCCCGGCGCGATATCGCGCACGCCCTCGCCGACCGCGATCACCTCGCCCGAAACGCTCTGCCCCGGCACGCGCGCCCGCGGCCGCAGCAAACCATGGCCACTCACGCGGACGAGATACGGCTTTCCCGCCTGGAGGAAGGTATCGCCGCGGCAGACGGCGGCAGCTTTCACGCGCAGGAGTACTTCGTCGGCACCGGGCACCGGCACCGCCACATTCTCGATGCGAAGACGATCAGGTGGGCCATATCCGCTTGTAACGACAGCGCGCATGGTTCGCGCAGTTGTGCGCGACGATTCTGCCAAACCTGAACCTCCAGTGAGGCCACCATGTTGCTGCATGTGCTGTTCCGAGGGTGCTCCAGCCAGCGTGCGGTGTAAGCTGAAACAGCGACAGCATTATGCATGCATCGGCGCCACCGAATTCGAAGATGCGGAAGGCACAGGCCGAGTCTTGCGGTGGGGTCGAACTCTTGGAAAGGAATCGTTTGAACGAACGTACGTGTGTCGACCTGCCCCTACCGCCCCAGGCTTTCGCGCGCCTGTTCTGCCGTCTCGTAGAGATGGGGATCGAAGCCGTGATCCGCGAGGGCGGCGCCGAGTTTGGCACGCAGGAAGCCGGACGATCCGTAGCGCGTCACGTCGAGGTAGAAGGTGTCCATCAGCCGCTTCACCATCGCGGAGTAGCTGTCGAACACGTCCGGCGCGATCACCGCGTTCGAGTAGTTGATGATCGCATACACCTTGTGCCCGAGCGGCTTCACCACATGCTCGACCGCGCGCTTGATCTCGCGCACATCACGCTCACTCTTCACCTCGATGCGCTCGAAATCGACGAACAGCATGTTGAGCTTGGGATCGTAGCTGAGGCGCTTGGCTAGCGGCTGGCTCAACAGGCGGTCGCGGAGCGCCATCGGCTCCTTGGAGAAGATCGCGTCGTCCATAACCTCCGGATCATCGACGATCGGCTTGAAGTCCATCAGCGCGAGAATGTCGCGGTCGATGTCGATGCCGGGTGCCACCTCGACCAGTTCCATGCCGCGCGGCGACAGGCGGAAGACGCAACGCTCCGTGACGTAGAGTACCGGCTGATGGCGCTTCACCGCATAGGCGCCAGCGAAGGTGCGGTGCTCGACCTGGCGCACGAACTTGCGTGACTTGCCCTCCTTGCGGATGACGAGCCGGCCGTCGTCGATGCCGATATCCAAACCGCCAGCAGTGAACGTGCCGACGAACACCACCGACTTGGCATTCTGCGAGATGTTGATGAAGCCGCCGGCGCCGGCGAGCCGCGGGCCGAACTTCGAGACGTTGAGATTGCCTTCGGCATCGGCCTCAGCGAGACCCAGCACCGCGAGGTCGAGGCCGCCGCCATCGTAGAAGTCGAACTGATATGGCTGATCGACGATCGCCTGGGTGTTCGTCGCAGCGCCGAAGTTGAGACCGGAGGCCGGCACGCCGCCGATGACGCCGGGCTCCGCCGTCAGCGTCAACAGGTCGATCACACGCTCCTCCGCCGCGACACCGGCCACGCCCTCCGGCATTCCGATACCGAGATTGACGACGGCGTTGGGGCGTAGCTCCATCGCCGCGCGCCGCGCGATGATCTTGCGCTCACTCATCTCCATCGGCTCGATCGACGTCATTGGCACGCGCATCTCGCCGGAGAAGGCCGGCGAATAGGGACACGCGAACGTCTGCATGTGGTACTCGGGCTTCTCGGAGACGACGACGCAATCGACCAGGATGCCGGGGATCTTGACCTGTCGCGGGCTGAGGCTGCCACGCTCGGCGATGCGCTCCACCTGGACGATGGTGATGCCGCCCGAGTTCTTCGCCGCCATGGCGATGGAAAGCGCCTCGAGCGTGAGTGCCTCGCGCTCCATGGTGATGTTGCCATCGGGATCGGCCGTGGTGCCGCGCACGATCGCTACGTTGATCGGGAACGTCCGGTAGAACAGGTACTCCTCGCCATCCACCTCGACGAGGCTGACGAGATCGCGCTCGGTGCGGTCGTTGATCTTGCCGCCGCCGTGGCGAGGATCGACGAAGGTACCGAGACCGACGCGCGAGATGTGGCCCGGCTTGCCGGCGGCGATATCGCGGTAGAGATGCGAGATGACGCCCTGCGGCAAGTTGTAGGCCTCGATGTCGCCGGAGACGGCCATCTTCTGCAGCTTCGGCACGAGCCCCCAGTGGCCGCCGATCACCTTGGCGACCAGTCCCGGATGGCCGAGGTGATTGAGCCCACGTTCCTGACCATCGCCCTGGCCGGCGGCGTAAACGAGCGTGAGACCGCCGACACCTGCATGCGCGGCCGGGTCCGTGCTTCCGTTCGAAATCGAGCGCTCGGCCAGGAACCGCTCCTCGAGTGCCACGGCGACGTTCTCGGGAAAGCCGATACCGACGAACCCGCCGGTCGCCACCGTGTCGCCGGCCCGGATAAGCTGCACCGCCGCCCGCGCACTGACGATCTTGCCGTCGCGCATCGTCTCGAGCGCCGTCCGCCGCTCACCCGCCATTCCCGCCTCCCGTATCGCCCGCGCGGCCCCGCTGCCGGCCATCGGACACCGCTCTCCTGCCGAGAGCGCATTCATGCAATCGTTCGCCCCGCGGACGGGTCCATCCGATGGCATGGATGCGCTCTGGCCTCACAGTTCCAGTGCACCCTTACCGGACCACTCCTCGCCCAAGTCCTCGCCCAAGCGATGCCGTCCGGTCGGCTCGTACTCTAGACCCTAGCCGCGCTTGCGGCACCGCACAATGAAAGAGCATTCGCTTTCGATTCGTCAAAAGGATGGAAGAAGAATGCCAATGCCAGCCGCAATTCGGCTTGTATATCTCCCTTGCGCAGCGCACGCAGCTTCCCGCAATCGCTCCCCACTGACGCACCGGGGCGCCACCACCAAACCAAGCCTAGACACGGCGAGGAACCACACCCGATGTCGCAAGAAATGCCGGAAAAGAAAAAGGACGTCCTCCAGCAAGTCGACGGAGAGGCCCGCCGTCTGGCCAAGGGGCTGGTGCGCTCGGCCCGGTTCGCCGCGCTGGCGACTCTCGACCCCTTCGATGGCTCGCCGTCGGTAAGCCGAGTCAGTCTGGCAACGACCATGGCAGGCGCACCTGGGTTCCTGATCTCGGGGCTTTCCGGCCATTTCGCCAACCTCTCGGCCGACCCGCGCTGCTCGCTGCTCGTCGGCGAACCGGGCAAGGGCGATCCGTTGGCTCACCCGCGCATGACTTTGATCGGCCGAGCTGAACGTCTGCCGCACGGCGCCATGCGAGACCATCTCAAGGCGCGCTACCTGATGCGCCACCCCAAGGCGGCGCTCTACGCTGATTTTCCGGATTTTGCTTTCTGGCATTTCACGACAACTCGCGCATCTCTGAACGGCGGTTTCGGAAAAGCTTATGCCCTGGCGCCGAGCGATCTGGCGACCGACCTCACCGGGCTCGATGAACTGCTCGCGGCGGAGCCGGGTGCCGTCGCGCATATGAACGCCGATCACGCCGACGCGGTGAACCGGTACGCCGATAAGGCCGGCGGCGAGAAGGATGGGTGGCGGCTGGCATGCCTCGACCCCGAGGGCCTCGACCTGACGCGCGGGGATTCCATTGCCCGGCTCTGGTTCGACAAGCCGCTGGCGTCCGCCGCCGAGCTCAGGCCGACACTCGTCGCGTTGGCAAGGGCCTGAGCCCGCGCAGCCGCTCAATTTGAAGGCTCGCGTAAACTTGCTTGAACAGGACCGCCACGAGCCTCGCGCCGAGGAAGCTGCCGCCAGGCACTGGCTGGCCCGATAACGTCAAGGTGTACGCAGGGCCGCACCATTCAGCCACAATCCGCTCAAAATCGCGGCAGACTTATATCAACGCCCGACGCGAATCCGATTACAGCGAAGGCAACCCCGCACATCGAGCCACGTGAGGTTCCCATGAGCCAGCCCACCGCGGTCGTCCAGCCATCGCGAGACCCGAGACTGGACCTTTTCCGCGGGTGGGCCCTTCTCGTTATTTTTGTCGGCCACTTGCCGATGAACCCGCTGGCGCAGTTCGCCCCAGGCCGCTTCGGCTTTTCAGACTCGGCGGAGGTCTTCGTCTTCTGCTCGGGCCTCGCCTCGGCGCTGGCCTATGCGCCTGCCTTCGAGCGCGACGGGGCGGTCGCCGGCTCGTGGCGCATCGCCGCCCGCATCTGGCAGCTCTACTGGGCTCACATCGCCGTCTTCATTTTCATCGTCGCCGCCAACGTGCAGTTCGACTTGTGGGCCGGCACCGGCACGATGTTCGTCAACGGCTTCAACCATGGGCCGTTCCTGAGCGACGCTTCCGGCGCGAACATCGTGGCGCTGCTCACGCTGCGCTATGTGCCGCACTACTTCGACATCCTGCCGATGTACATCGTGGTACTGGCGCTCGTTCCCGTCGTGATGGCGATCGCGCGCGTCGGCAAGCCACTGGTGATCGTCTTCGTGCTCGGCCTGTGGATGGTCGCGGACACGCCGCTTCTTCAGCTTCCGGCGGAGCCTTGGAGCAACCGCGTCTGGTTCTTCGATCCCTTTGCGTGGCAGTTGATCTTCTTCCTTGGATTTGCGCTCGGTTGCGGCTGGCTGCCACCGCTGCCGCGCGACCGCTGGATTCTCGCCGTCGCCCTTGCGTTGGTCATCGCCTCGGTGCCGCTGGCATGGGCACCGCTGATGGACCGCATCGGCTATACGCCGGAGTTCCTGGAGATCCTCTCGCGCTTCACCGGCAAGACCGACCTCGGCGTACTGCGCATCGTGCACTTCTCGGCACTCGCCTACGTCGCCTATTACGTGACGGCGAACCCCGCCGTCGTCGCGCGCATTCCGTTCTCGGGTGCCTTGCGTAAGATGGGCCGGCAAACGCTCGCCGTGTTCATCGCCGGACAGTTCTTCTCAGTTCTCGGCGGCTTCACGCTGCAACAGGCATCCATGGCGACGTGGGCGGTGCTCGCGGTGAATGCCGGAGGAGCGCTGCTGCTGTATCTCGCGGCGTGGGTGACGGAACGTTACAAGGCGAGTGGACGCCCCGACGCGAGAGGGCAGAGCGAGACTCAGACCCCGCCTGCGTTCGCGAAATAGCCCGCGATGAAGCGCTCGTAAATTCGCGTCAAAGCCTCGAGGTCGGCGACGCTCACGTGCTCGTCGACCTGATGGATCGTCTTGTTGACGAGACCGAACTCGATCACCGGGCAGAAGTCCTTGATGAAGCGCGCGTCGGACGTGCCGCCGCCGGTCGTCAGAGCGGGCGTGCGGCCAGTCTCCGCCGCGACGGCGCGCACCATGGTATCAACCAGCGGACCCGGCTGCGTCAGGAACACGTCGCCCGTGCCCGAGAAGGAGAGATCGTAGCGGGCGCCCACTTCCTCCGCCGCCGCCGCGACGATGGCACGGATATGCGCCTCCATGCGCGGGCGCGTCCAACTGTCGTTGTAGCGGATGTTGAAGGCGGCCCGCGCCTCGCCAGGAATGACGTTGGTCGCCGTGTTCGGCACCGAGATCACCGTGACACCGAGCCGCGACGGCTCGAAGCTGTCGGTCCCGTGATCGAGCACATCGGTCGAGAGCCTGTCGATGATGCGCGCGAGCTTCGGCACCGGGTTGTCGGCCTTCTGCGGGTAGGCGGCGTGACCCTGCTTCCCCGCGACCAGGATCTCTCCGTTGAGCGAACCGCGCCGTCCAATCTTGATCTCGTCGCCGAGAGCTTCGGGGTTCGAGGGCTCACCGACGAGGCATGCGTCGAGAGTTTCGCCCCGCGCCTTCAGCCAATCGAGCACCTTGGCGGTGCCATTGATGGAAGGCCCCTCTTCGTCGCCCGTGATGAGAAGCGAGATCGAGCCCTCCGCACCTGCCCCGCGGCCGGCGAGATGGCGCATGGCCGCCGCGATGAAACAGGCGATGCCGCCCTTCATGTCGACGGCGCCGCGTCCGAACAGCTGGCCCGCGTGGATCTCCGCTGCGAACGGCGGTACCGTCCAAGCCGCAAGATTGCCTGCCGGAACGACATCGGTATGACCGGCGAAGCAGAGGTTCGGCCGCGCGGTGCCGAGGCGGCAATAGAGGTTCTCGACGTCGGGGGTGCCGACATCCTTGAACGTCATGCGGTGGCATTCGAACCCGGCGGGAGCCAGCAAGTTCTGCAACAGCGTCAGCGCGCCGCCTTCGTGCGGGGTGACGCTTTGGCAGCGGATCAGGGCCTGCGCCACGGCTACCGGATCGCGTGCGTCGAGTGAGGTCATCGAAGTCTCTTCTTTGCCGGTCGATTGCGGGCTTCAGCCGTGGGCGTTGCGTCCGAGACCTGCCGCGGGTGTGGCGGTCGGTACGCCCGCAAGGGGATCGGGCCCATGGCGGTTCGCCCCGCGCGTGCCGCGCAGGAAGCCGTTGTCGATGATGATTGCGACCGTCAGGATTGTGAGAGCGAGCACGAGCGCGACGGAAAAGTGCGTCGGCGACCCGTTGAGATCGATGTGGCCGAAATGATCGAGCACGATGTAGGTGAGCATCATCAGCGAATAGCCATAGGGCATGACCTGCGGCCAGCCGCGATCATTGAAGCGCTTCACGCTCACCGCCGTTTCCGGAATGAGGAACGAGAGGCTGAGAAGCGTGTCCGCGACCGTCGTCCGGGCTATCCCACTGCCGAACCAGGCGTGCGGATTGACCAGCATCGACAGGCCGACGCTCATGGCGACGAGCAGCACCATCGCGAGCCACCATTGCTTGCGCCCGATGCGTCCGTCGAACCCGAAAAGGAGTGTCTTCCAGTCCATGCCTGCCTGTGCCCACGTTGAAGGCGGACTGAACTATAGATGCCGCCGCCATTCAAGGCGGCATTGCGCCTGTCCCATACAGGGTGAGATCGTCTGAGATGGCAGCCACCCAGGCTTTCATCGGGAACACGAACCGCATTCTAAGCCGATGATTGAGTGTGTTATTCAAGACTCTGCTGGATGGCGATCGCGGCTCAATCGAAGTCGGTATACCTCTGGCATGGGCAAGGCGGCATGCATCCCCCGCAATGCTCCAGCCCGACCCGCCGCCCGACGTCCACCTATCCCGTGGGCGCCGTGCCGGAATGATACGCGCCACGCTCCGGTTGAATGCCCATCGCACCCGGACCGCCAACGGGCAGCGCCGTCGGCGGCGGTCCGCTCAGCAGCATCTGGCTCTGCACCAGCGTAATCTTCTGCCAGATTTTGCCCGACATGTTCGAGGTGATCTGGCCGAGATCGCTCGCCGTCTCCACCACCACCGGGTCCTTCGTGCCTTGCGCATAGAGCGCCGCGACCTTGGCCGCGAGCGACAGCATTTCCGAGCAATAGTCGAGGTATCGCGCGAGCTCGAAGGGCGACAGGGCGCGCTGCGGCGAGTTGGGTGTGGCGACCGCGACCGTCGAGATACGGCTCGGGTCCTTGGTCAACTGATGCATGTCGACGACATGCACGATCGAGCGCAACTCGTGCAAATGCGTCAGCGCCTGCTGCCGCTTCCAGCGCGCCTCCAGCCCCGAGAGGAACAGCGCGCCCGCGCCCATCAGGATGATGATGTTGAAGGCGCTGTCGAGGCCCTGGAGCACCCCATAGAGGTTCTCCGCGTCGCGCTTCACCTCGATGATCGTCGCCACGTAGCCGAGCAACATGAGCCCGGTGATCAGGGAAAGAATCGAGACGGCTCGCAAGGGTATGTTAGGCGCCGCGACCTCAGCGACGCGCGTTTTCGTCTCGCGCGCTACGCCCGTCAGCTCTGCACAGACACGCGAAAGACCGGACCCCGGGAATCGGTCATCGATCCGCCGCTCGAGCTGCTCGAGCGTGACGATGATTTTGTCCGGGTTGAGCGTACGGTACATGGTTCGGGCCGCGGTTCGATGCCGGGAGATCGCTGCGGCGAGTTTTTGCCCGCCCGCGCCGGGGCGTCAAGGCGCGGATCAGGCAGGGCCCGCCGCGCGGCCGATCTCGTAGGCTTTGAGATTAGCGTAAGCGACCGAAAGCAGCGTCGCATCGGCACCTGCGGCCCGCGCGCGCTCCAGCATGAAGCCGATGATGTGGTCGGCCTCCACCGGACCATTGCGGTTCATGTCGGCGAGCATCGAGGCGGTGAACTTGGACGTCGTGTCGGTGAAGAGCTTTCGCCACGCCTCCATCTGCCCCGCGGGCATCTGAAAGCCAGAATGAGCGGCGGCGACGGCGTTCGTTTCCAGCATCGCCAGTGTCAGCGCGCTACCGCCCGGTGCCTGCGCGATGGCGCCGAGCGGCGCACGCATGAGTGTCGTCATGCCGGCGAGCGTCGCCAGGAACACGACTTTCTCCCAGAGCTTCTGCATGATTTCGGGTGTAGCAGTGACGGTGAGGCGCGCCTGTTCCAGCGCCGCCGCCAACCGCTCGACGCGCGGCGAGAGACCGCCCACCTGCTCGCCGACCGTAATGAATTGCCAGTCGTTCAGATGCTCGATGGCGCCATCCGCCCGCTGGCGAACTTGCAGGCTGACAATTCCGCCGAGCACCCGCTCGCGGCCGAACACCTCGTTCAGACGCTCCATGTGCGCGACGCCGTTGAGCAGCGGCACGATGGCGGTATCGGGCCCCGCGACCGGCGCGATGGCCGCGATCGCTGCGTCGAGATCGTAAGCCTTCGCCGTCACCAGGATGAAATCGGGGTTGGCACCTGCGAGCTCGGCGGCGGTCCGCGCGGTGACAGCCAGCGTTACGTTCCCGAACGGGCTCTCGACCACGAGGCCGTCACGCGCCAGCACCGCCTTGCGCGGCTCACGCACGAGGAACGTCACGGCGGCGGCATCGTGCTGCACGAGCCGGGCGCCGAAGTAGCCGCCGACGGCGCCCGCGCCGAGGATAACGATGGTGGGCTTTGTCATGGTCGCTCCGTTCCGGTCCGATCGGTCGCGAATGAGGAGCGCTCAGGCTCTCATCGAATGCGCCAATCGCACCCTTTCGCTTCGTTCCGAGTGCGATTCAGGACGTTGATGGACCGCAAATACGACAAGGGGATCGCCGTGGCCGGCGATCCCCGTCTAACTCAAACCGATAAGCCGGTTCAGGCGGTGATCGAACCGTTGATCCAATCCTCGAGGCGCTTCTTCTGGACCAGTGCGCCCGTGTGCTGTGCTGCGACCTTGCCGCCCTTGAAGATCATCAGCGTCGGCATGGCGCGGATGCCGTACTTCATGGTGACGTTGGGGTTGCGGTCGACGTCGAGCTTCACGACCTTGACCTTGCCCTTCATCTCGGTGGCGACCTGGTCGAGCGCCGGGGCCATGGCCTTGCACGGGCCGCACCACTCCGCGAAGAAGTCGACGACGACGGGCTCGGCGGACTTCAGCACCTCATCCTCGAACGTCTTGTCCGAAACGGCTTGCGTCATGATCTAATTCTCCTCAACGGCCGGCTCTCGGAGCCCGGCCTGATTGCTTCGTCGCGAAAGTAGGTATCGCACTAGGTCACGTCAAGGTTGGCTGGATCGAGCGCCCACAGGCGACGCTCGAACCCTGCGATATACTCGTCCGGTATCGGCATAAGGCGCGGACCGTCTGTCCAAAGAATGGCGGCGCGGAGCGCTTTGCCGGGGAACATCTCGGCAAGCGCCAAGCGATAGGCGGCGAGCTGGAAGAGGTAGGCCTCGGCAATGCCCGCGACGGCCGTCGGCGGTGGCCGGTTGGTCTTGTAGTCGATGATGAAAACCGTGTCGGCAGTGACTGCCAGCCGGTCGATCTGTCCGGTGATCCTGAGCGCCGGGCCGCGCCCCGACGGCCGCGGGATTTCGGCACTGATCGCAACCTCGGCACGGCTCGCAGGGCCGAACAGCTCGGAAAACTCTGGCGCGCCGAGGATCGCCAGCGTCTCCTTCACGATCGAACGGGCCGCCGCGGTCGAAAGCCCGCCGCCGCGCCGGGCGACGAAGCCGCGAGCCGCCTCGCTCCACCTTTCTCGCGGCAGGCCCGGAAGGTGCTGGAGGAGGGCATGCGTCAGGGTGCCCCGCAAAAAGCGATTGTCCGCAGCGAGCGCCCGCGCCGGAGCCGACGGCGGCTCGACGGAAGGATCGGCCGCCGCACCGGTCGGCCCGCTGACGGGCTCGCCAGTCTCGTCCGTTTCGTATGGCGCCAGCCGCGATGGCGCGAGCGGCATCGTCAGGTGGGGCTCGCGCGGGGCCGGCAAGGACGCCCACGGCGGCGGCGGCTCCGCCGGATGAGCGTTCGCGCCCGTTGCACCGCGCGCTTTGGCGGCGGCGGTCTGCTCCGACGACAGCACGAGAAGTTCGCGCCCCGCCCAATCCTTCGCGGCGGACATCCGCTCGCCGAGCCCCGAACGGACGAGATCGTACCAGCAGGCGGGCGGACGCGGCCGCTTCGATTCATATCCCGCAACGTAAAGGCGGTCGCGGGCGCGCGTCATGGCCACGTAGAGCAGGCGGTTCAACTCCTCCTGATCGCGCCGCTCGCGCATGGCCCGGGCTCCCGCAACCGCGGGCAGATCCTTCGACCCCTTGATCTGCCACACGAACAACGGCGGCATATCGGCGGGGCCGGACGGCAGCGCGAGGGTGTGCAGCGCCGGGCGCTTGCCGGCGCTTCTCGTTGTACAGGTATCGGGCAGGAATACGATCGGCGCCTCGAGCCCCTTGGCGCCATGCACCGTCATAATGCGCACTTCGTTACGGCCGTGCTCCATGTCGCGTTTGATCTCGCGGCGCGCCTCGCGCAGCCAGGCGAGGAAGCCGGTGAGAGACGGCGGCGCGCCATCGTCATAGGAAATGGCGAGGCTCATGAGCTCGTCGAGGCTATCGGCGGCCTCGGGGCCGAGCCGGGCGAGGATCGCCGACCGCATACCGTCCTTGTCGAGCAGGCTCGCCAGGAACTCGTAAGGCGGCATGAAGTCCGCCCGCCGCCGCCAGTCGCTCAGCCGCGCGGCGGCAGCGGCGAACGCGGGCCGCGCTCCGCGCTTGTCGAGCAGTGCCTTCCACAGCGAGCCCTTGCGGGCGTGGGCGATCTCGAGCAGCAGGTCGTCGTCAAAGCCGATCAGCGGGCTCTTCAATACCACCGCCAGCGCGAGATCGTCCTCCGGCAGCGTCAGGAAATCGCCGAGCGATACGAGATCCCGCACGGCGAGCTGGCGGTTGATATCGAGGCGGTCAGCACCGGCGACGGGAATCTTACGTGCCTTGAGCGCGGCCACCATCGGCTGCACGAACGGATTTCGCTTGCGCACGAGAATGAGGACGTCGCCCGGCTCGATGGCACGGTTTTCAGAAGCGAGCCGCTCGCCGCCATCGAGCATGCGCTGGATGGATTCGGCGATGCGGTTGGCGAGACGGCGCACGGGGCTCGTTCCGCCTTCTTCCTCGGCCGGCCGCCAGACGTCGATGGCGTCGTCGCCGTCGTGCTTCTCCGTATCCCAGATCTCCACGTGCCCCGCCTCGCCGACGCGGCTCGCGATGTGCACCACCCCGTCGGATGTCGCCGTGAGTCCCGGCGTGCGAGCGGTATTCTCGAACACTCGGTCCACGGCCTCGAGCACCGGCGCAACCGTGCGGAACGAGAGATGCAAGGGGATCCTGCGCCACGCGGCTCGCGCTGCCTTGGCCTGCGCCTCGAACGCAGCGCCCATGCGCGCGAACTCCTCCGGCCGCGCGCCTTGGAAACTGTAGATGGATTGCTTCTCGTCGCCCACCGCAAACAACGTCGGCTGCATCTCGTGATTGGAGCTGCCCGAAAAGAACTCGGCGGCGAGCGCTTCGATGATGCGCCACTGCTCCGGGCTCGTATCTTGGCTTTCGTCGACCAGGATGTGATCGAGGCCGCCGTCTAGTTTATAGAGCACCCAGGGAGCAGCCCCGCCCACCGACAGCAGTCTTGCCGCGCGGCGAATGAGATCGTCGAAATCGAGCGCGGCGCGGCGCGCCTTCAGCTTGCTGTAACGATCGAGAACGGCGTCGGCGATACGGATGAGCGCAAGCGTTGCCGCCAGGGTATCGATCGCCATTCGCTCGGTCGTGAGCGCGGCGAAACGGTCGCGGGCGGCGGCGAGCACATCGGCAAGCCCCGGCTCCTTCTCGCGCACGGCCTTGGTGATGAAGCGGTCCGAACGCGCGTTGCCGTCCTTCGTCAGGAATGCGTCGCGCAGCGCGCGGATCCGCGTGGTCGCATCGGTGGCAGCCGCAGCGGCGGCCAGCTCTTCTCCGAGGCGGACGTCGGTCTTCGCCCCCCGCGCAAGGACATCCGCGGCCTGCCGCGCGAACGCCGTGGAGACGACGCCGGCAAGCTCGTCATCGATACTCTCGGCCGTCGCCGAAGACCTGATGCCGAGGGCCGTGCGGTAGTGCGGCTCGATGCGCCGCACCGGATCATCGTATCCAGCCTCCGCCGCGCCTTCCCCCGTGAAGCGCATGACGAATTCGAGCGCATCACGTTGCGATAGTGCCTCGCTCAGAACCTCGTCGAAGCCGTCGTCGGCGGCATAGGTGACCGCGAGACGCAACGCCGCACCGAGTGGCGACGAAGGCTGGCGCGTTGCCCGCGCCAGCGTCTCGTCGATCGCTTCGCGGAGTAGCGAGCGCGCCGTCGTATCGTCGAGAATGGTGAAGCCAGGCGGCACGCCGGCTTCGAGCGGAAAGCGCTGCAGCAGCCGCTCGGAGAAGGAATGGATGGTCTGCACCTTCAGGCCACCCGGCGTCTCGATCGCGCTGGCGAACAGCGTGCGCGCCCGCGCCGCTTCTTCCGCCGTGGCGTCCCGGCCGAGCACCTCGGCCAAGCGCCCGGCGAGCCGCGCGTCGGAATACGTCGCCCAGAAGCCGAGTTCGCGGAAGACGCGCGTCGACATCTCCGCCGCTGCCGCCTTGGTGTAGGTGAGGCAGAGGATGCGATCGGGCCGCGTGCCCGCCAGCAGCAGCCGCATGACGCGGCGTGTCAGCACGTGCGTCTTTCCGGTGCCGGCGTTGGCGCTGACCCAAGCGGACGCCGCCGGATCGGAGGCGTCGGACTGTGCTTTCGTGGTTTTGGCCAGTTCGCGTCCGATGTCCTCAGCGCGTTGGCCCGGCATGGAGTTGGCCACTGTTTCTCCCGTCCGCACCGTCCGGATCGCGGGCCCCGGATGCTCATTCGTAACCACCGCGGGGTCGCCCCGGGCCAGCTTGCAAGGGCGCTGGACAGGCCCGATTCAACTCACTATAAGGGCCGGACTTCGCCGCAGGCCAGACCTGCCGCGCGGTTACGCCCAGGTAGCTCAGTTGGTAGAGCATGCGACTGAAAATCGCAGTGTCGGTGGTTCAATTCCGCCCCTGGGCACCATCCACCTTGGTGGTGTTTGAAGCCTCTCGAAAAGTTTAGAGAAAGTACCCACCGGACCGCATCGGCGGTGGCGGTGGCAACATCCGCGGCAGTTCGCTCGCCCGCCGGCTGTCGATCGCGCGATCGGTTGAGATGAAAGCGCCCCGCGCTTTCACTGAAACGGTGGTTCACAGCCGCGACGTGTGGCCTTGGGCGATCTTGGCGCCTCTGGTGGATCGCAAACGCACCGACACCCCAGACTATGGCAATCCATTAGCATTGAACAAAAGACAGGCGGACGCCCTCGACACGGTCATCGCAGTCCGATGTGTGAGCCTAGATTTAGGGCTATAAGCATAAATATTATGCGGATTGCGACCAGCTATTCAGGCAGCGCTCCAGCAGCGGGACGACTATTCCTTTTTTGCTCAGTCTTGTGCACCTTGGTGCCCGGAATGTGGCCATGTGGCACGGCAATTGCCATCTCGCCAGCGAGTGATTAATCCACGCGAGGCGCTCGACGTCGAGCGTCCCCGGCCGCAACGCGGAGACCCCATGCTGCCCCCTTTGAGACCCAGCAACGTCCGCCCCGTCGACGCTTCCAAGATCGGCCGGTCGCAGGCGGCGCCGCGCCGCGAGGCGAGCGAAAGCACTGGCCTCTCGGTCAAGCCGTCGCGCATCGACATCAAGGGTCGCACGGTGAGACTGCGCGGATCGCTCGCGATCCTCGACCGTGGCGAGGGCTGCTGAGGGCGCTACCGGCGCCACCCATCGCGGTCGCGCCAAAGGCTCTCGGTAGACGCTCAGGACTTGCCCTGCTCTCGCGCCCGGCGCATGGCCGCCGCCAGCGCCGACTCGCCCTCTTGCCCGCCTTGTTTGGGTTTGCTCGTCATCGCTGAGCGTGGCGCCCCCTGCATGCCCGCCTGAGGCCGCGCGGACTGTTGTGGGGCGCTGCCTCGACCCGACCGAACTTCGCCCTGCTTTTCGATCGCTCCAGATCGCATGGTGAGTGCGACACGCTTGCGCTCGAGATCGACATCCTTCACGCGGACTTTCACCACATCGCCCGCCTTCACAACCTCGCGCGGGTCCTTGACGAAGCGGTCGGCCAGCTCGGAGACGTGCACGAGCCCGTCCTGATGCACGCCGATATCGACGAATGCGCCGAACGCGGTGACGTTGGTGACGACGCCCTCGAGCAGCATGCCGGGCGTCAGATCCGACAGCTTCTCTACGCCCTCCTTGAACTCCGCCGTCTTGAACTCGGGGCGCGGGTCACGGCCAGGCTTCTCGAGCTCGGCGAGAATGTCGGTGACGGTCGGAATGCCGAACCGCTCGTCGGCGAAGCTTCTCGGCGAAAGCGTCTTCAGGAAAGCGCGGTCGCCAATCATCGACCTGATCGGCCGCTTGGTCGCCTCTGCGATGCGTTCCACCACCTCGTAGGCTTCGGGGTGCACCGCACTCGCGTCGAGCGGGTTCGACCCGTTCATGATTCGCAGGAACCCCGCCGCCTGCTCGAACGCCTTCGGCCCGAGCCGTGCCACCTTCTTGATCTCCGAACGCTTCTTGAACGCACCGTTCTCGTCGCGATAGAGCACGATGTTCTGCGCGATCGTCGCGTTGAGGCCGGCGACGCGGGCGAGCAGCGGTGCCGACGCCGTATTCACGTCGACACCGACCGAGTTCACACAGTCCTCGACCGCCGCATCGAGCGAGCGTGACAGCTCCGACTGGTCGACGTCGTGCTGGTATTGGCCGACGCCAATGGCCTTCGGCTCGATCTTGACCAGCTCGGCGAGCGGGTCCTGCAACCGGCGTGCGATCGAAACCGCGCCACGCAGCGAGACATCGAGCTCCGGGAACTCCTTCGCCGCGAGCTCGGATGCCGAGTAGACCGACGCGCCTGCCTCCGACACCATGATCTTCGTCATCTTGCGGTCGGGCAGCTTGGCGATCAGCTCGGCAGCGAGCTTATCCGTCTCGCGGCTCGCCGTGCCGTTGCCGATGGCGATCAGTTCAACCTTGTGGCGTAGACACAGCGCCCCGAGCGTCGCCAGCGCACCAGCCCAGTCACGCCGCGGCTCGTGCGGATAGACCGTCGCGGTGTCGAGCAGCTTGCCCGTCGCATCGACCACGGCCACCTTGACGCCGGTGCGGATGCCGGGATCGAGCCCCATCGTCACGCGCGGGCCCGCTGGCGCTGCGAGCAGGAGGTCCTTGAGGTTCGTCTTGAAGACGTCGATCGCAGCGGTATCGGAACGCTCCTTCATGCGCATCAAGAGATCGACGGCGAGCGAGATATGCAGCTTCGCCTTCCAGGCAAGCTTCACCGTATCGATGAGCCAACGGTCCGCGAGACGGCCGCGCTCGGCAATGTTGAAGGCGGACATGATGCGCAGCTCGGCCGGATGCGGCTTACCCGCATCCATCTCGACGTCGAGATCGAGTGTGATGAATCCGTCGTTGCGCCCGCGCAGCAGAGCCAGTGCCCGGTGCGAGGGGATATCGCGGACGGCCTGGCGGAAATCGAAGTAGTCGGAGAACTTGGCGCCCTCTGTCTCCTTGCCCTTGACCACCTTCGAGGTGATGAAACCCGCGGCCCACAACCATTCGCGAAGATCGCCGACGAGCTTGGCGCTCTCACCGATACGCTCGATGATGATGGCGCGCGCGCCGTCCAGCGCCGCCTTCTGGTCGGCGACGCCCTTTTCGGCGCTCAGATACTTCTCCGCTTCCTTCGCCGGATCGAGCGTCGGATTGGCGAGCAGCGTATCGGCCAGCGGCTCGAGCCCTGCTTCGCGCGCGATCTGCGCCTTGGTACGCCGCTTCGGCTTGAACGGCGCGTAAAGGTCCTCGAGCTCGACCTTGGTCTCCGCGCCGGCGATGGCGCGCTGCAGTTCCGGCGTCATCTTGCCTTGCTCGCCGATGCTCTTCAGCACGGTCTGGCGGCGATCCTCCAGTTCGCGCAGGTAGCCGAGACGCTCCTCGAGGCGGCGCAACTGCGTATCGTCGAGGCCGCCCGTCCGCTCCTTGCGGTAGCGCGCGATGAAAGGCACCGTCGCACCTTCGCCGAGCAGTTCCACGGCCGCTGCGACCTGTCCGACGGCGACACCGATCTCTGCGGCGATGCGGGCGTTGATCTGGTCCACGTGTCACCTCTCGACGACGATGCAAGGAGAGGCAACGAGGTAGCCCCGGTCACGGGCGCTGTCGAGGGGGCGGCAACACCGGGGGCGAAGCTTCTGTGCAAGAGTGCCGGGCGATTGCGGGCGAGCGGCAACGGATGCCGCTTACGCCGGCTCGGCGGCGCGGCGCGGCGGCGGACCTGCGGCCGGTGTCCACCGGGCGAGATCGAGCGCGGGATCGACGGCCCAGCGCACTCCGGCATGCGACGCGGGCGTCGGCTGGTCGAGCAGCGCCACGTAGGTCGCACGGGGAATCTCGCGGAACCCGAGCGCGGCGCAATGCGAGTTCTGGAGCTTGTTATCGACGTGAGTGAAACCCCACGCCTGGAGGTGCCCTACGAGGACCGCGAGCGCGTACTTCGACGAGTTGTCGCGCGTATGAAACAGCGACTCGACGACGAAACAGCGGCCGGCGACCGTGCCGAAAAGACCGCCGACAAGCTCGCCCGCCGCGTCGTAGGCTTCGACGGAATGCATGTGGCCGACGTCGAACAGCGCGAGATAGGCCTCCACGACGTCGGGTGTAATCCAGGTGAGCGGCCACTGGCCGGCACGCGGCGCGGCGCACGCCAGCATGACGCGCCGCGGATCACGGTCGAACGTGATTCGGAATGGGCGCTTCTTGAGCTTGCGTCGGAGCTCGTCGCGCAGCTTCAGCTCGCTGATTTCGAGCACGGCTCGCAACGGCGGCGCATTCCATCTCACCGGACCAAAATGCGTACACGGGTAGAGCCCGCGAGCATACGCCCTCAGCAGCGTTGCAACGCTCATGTCGTCGCAGAAGCCGGCGACACCCTCGCGCCCCGGCAGCGCGGCACACGGGTCCGGCAAAACGTGGCGCGCGGGAGCCCCCGACAAGAGGTGACGCACAAGCAGGTAGGCAAGACGCGGAGCGGCGCGATGGCGAGGCGGCTTCAGGTCGAACGCAGTCGAAAGCGCCGCCCGCTTCAGGACGGCTGGTAGGCTTTCGCGGTTGCGCAGGGCACCGGGGGATGAAGCCTTCGCTCCTCCCTCAATGGCCAGCTCTGCTGACCGCAATTGCATCCCTCATCCTTTCGCTGCGGCATCGCGTGCCGATTTCGTACCGTGCCACTCGGCCTTGCGCTTTCGTAGCAAGGAGCGCGCCAGCGGCGGTGCTGTTGCGCCGTCTCTCAATTTTTCAAAAAAACATCAATGAATTCAAAAACCGTAGATCGCGCGCGCCGTGCGGAACGTGCCGAGATAGGCCTCGACGGTCTCGTCGATCGGCTCGGCGTATCCGCCCCCGATGGCGATCGCGACCGGGATGTGCTGCGCCCGCGCGAAGCGCAGCACCGTTGCGTCGCGGGCCATCAGGCCGGAATGGGAAAGGTCGAGCCGGCCGAGACGATCGCAGGCGAGCGCATCGGCACCCGACAGATAAAGCAGCAGGTCCGGCGCGAATGCTGCGACGGCCCCGAGCGCACGGTCGAGCGCGGCGAGATAGGCGATGTCGCCTGTTCCATCGGCCAGCGCGATATCGAGATCGGACGGATACTTGCGGAACGGAAAGTTCTTCTCGCCGTGGATGGAAACGGTCTGAACGCGCCGTTCGCCGGCAAACAGTGCCGCCGTACCATCGCCCTGGTGCACGTCGAGGTCGAGAATGGTGATACGCGCGACACCCGCCTCGCCGAGTAGCGCCAGCGCCGCAACCGCGAGATCGTTGAAAACGCAGTATCCAGAGCCGAAGTCGCGATGCGCGTGATGGGTGCCACCGGCAAGCTGCCCTGAGATGCCATCGCGAATCGCGGCCCGCGCCGCAGCGATCGACCCGCCGACAGTCGCGAGCGAACGCTCGACCAGCACGGTGCTCCACGGCACGCCGATCCTGCGCATCGCATCGGCGCCGATTTCGCCCGCGATCATGGCATCGACATATGTCGCGTCGTGCACGAGCAGCAGGTTCTCGCGCGTCGCCAGTGGCGATGGAAGAAGCCCGGCTGACGCGAAAATCCCTTCCGCATGCGCCCGCTCGCGCAGCATCCGGTATTTCGCCGCGGGAAAGCGATGTCCGGGCGGCAAGGGCAGGTCCGGGGTTTCGGGGAAGAAGAACGGCACCGGCTCAGCGCTTCAAGATCCGCAGCCACTGCATCACGTCGAGCAGGCTGCGCGCGGCCGCCGCGACATAGGTGAACGCCGCCGCCCGAAGAATGGTGCGCGCCGCCCTCATGTCCGCCGCGCCGATGTAGTTGCCGGCCTTCAGCAGTGGCAACGCGCGGCGAAAGCTGGCGTCGAACTCGACGGGAAGGGTCACCAGATGCATCAGCACCGTCGAGCCGAGGATCAGCACACCGGCGACGATCTGGAGGAGCGCAACACCCGGCGCCTTGACCAGCGCGAGCACGACGGGCGCCGTCAACATCACTACCGAACCGATCTTCTGCACATTCTGGGCCTGTCGCGCCAACCGCGTACGCGCCGCCAGCGGCCGGTAGCCGGTCGCATCCTGCATCGCATGGCCAACCTCGTGCGCGGCGACGACGACGGCGGCGAGCGAACGGCCATGCATGTGTTGAGGAAGGAGACGCACCGTCTTGGTGGCGGGATCGTAATGGTCGCCGAGCTTTGTTTCCTCGACACCGACAGCGTGCAGCTTCATCCCATCGAGGACGTGGCGCGCGAATTCTCCGCCCGTGCCGGGAATATCGGCGCGGTTGCGGCCATGCTGATCCAGCACGCGCGAGACCCACACCTGCGGCAACCAGGCCAGGGCCAGGACGATCAGCAGGAGAACGACGAGAATGCTCAAGGATCAACTCGCGACGTCGGCGGTGCCGCAGCCCATCTGACGGCGCAACATATATGGCGTGTGCCGGCAGCCCTGGAAAGGTCCGCCAGGGCCGCTGGCCTGTAACGTTCAGAAACGCCCAGCCCCGTTAGAAACCCCGTTGCTGAGCGCACCACACGGCGCGGCCGAGCGAAGCCTCCGGTTAGCGTTACGATAGGCGGAGCGCCCTCAGGTCAACTGGCCTTCGAAACGTCCGATGCCTCGCTCGGGAATAGGGCGCGGATTGCCTTTAGCGCCTCGAAGGGCCGATTGGCAGCAAGTATCTCTGCTATGGCCGCCAGCCGGTCCGCCATCGGCGGCGCCGGATGGATGCGGCGCAGCTCGTGCAGCTGTACCAAGCATGCCACGCGCGTCTCCGGTGCCTGGGCTGGATCGGTCAGCATCGATTGGACCAGGAAATAGAGGCGCCGCAGCGGTGTATGCGCTGCTTCCTCATTCAGAAAATGGTGCTCGAGCAGAAACTTAACGTCATTCAAGATTTCCAGTGTCACCTTTCGGTCGGCTCTCAACACGGCACCGTTAACGAAAATACGGTCACCGGACTTGAGGCTGATGCGGAGTGTGCTCGACATGGGTAAGGCTCCGGCGTTTGGACTGCACGGCTGCTTCGCGCGGGAAGCTTGTTCGATTGGTGTGAGCACGGCAGACGCCGCGCGGAGGGCAATCAGGTAATGAACGTGTCGTAGGTAAGGCTTGGAAAGCGGTGCAAGTTGTAGTGGGAATGGCGGAGCTCGACCGGCTCCTTGTCGATGGTCAACGCAATCCTTCGGACCTCGAGCAACGGCTGACCTGCTCGGACTCCGAGCTTTCCGGCGAGGTCCTCGTCCGCCGTCACGGCGGCGATCTTCTCGACAGAGCGGGTGACCAGCGCACCGTAGTCCGCCAGAACGCGATACAGCATCTGGCCATAGGGGAGCTGTGTCTCGATGCGCGGGAAGCGGAGGACCGACACGAGGCTGACTTCGTAGCCGACAGGCTCGCCATCTATGGTCAGGCGCTGACGGACCTCGGTCACGCCGACCGGTTCGCCATGACCCAGCGCTTGCGCTTCACTCGTATCCGCATCGCGTCCCGAGACACTATCGAGCTCATAGCCGAGCCCGGCGGCGGGCCTCCCGGCGAGCCGCAGGCGGCAGAATTTGTCGTCGAGCGCCATGGAGCCGGGTCCGGCGACGAACGTGCCCCGACCCTGCATCCGTTTCAGCACCCCGGTTTCTTCGAGCCCCTCGATGGCGCGTCGGATGGTACCGATACTCACGCCGAAGTCACTTGCCAGTACGAACTCGTTCGGCAGCGCCTCGCCCGCACCCCATTCGCCCTCGCCGATGCGCTTCAGCAGGACGTCCCGCACCTGGCTATAGAGCGGCTTGGGAACAGCCAATCGAGACGGATGCGGCTCGGCCTTCATCGCCGTACTTCCCCCATGGCAGACATTCAATTTCTACCTTGAGTAGCATATGAGTCGTTAATTATGAATAGGCGTGTTCAATTTTAGCCAATTATGCCGCAATTTTTTGCAAGTTTTCCACCCTCACGGGAACAACCAAAGGCTGCATTTCGGTCAAGCCCGCGCCAGCATCTCGCGCCGGGCGGCGACCGCCGCGTTGCCGGCGTCGAGCACCACGTCGGCCTCGGTCAAAACGGCCCCTTCGGCCACGTCGCGTGCGAGGCGGACGCCGTGTGCCAGCCCGATCGGCAGATACCCCGCCGCTACCGAGGCCGGCGCCGGGCACTGCCGACCCCAGACGGTGAAACCGCCCTCGCCGTCCAGCGTCTCCCCTGCCACCAGCCGGCGCTTGGCCACCGCCACGACATCGGAATTGAAGGCCCGGGCCGAACCCGTCGGCTCTCCGCGGAGGGCGACCGACGCCACGGAGATACCGAGCTCGAGCCCGATCATGTGGGTCGGCCGGTAGAGCGCCGCGTAGGTGCCCGAGGCATCCTGGAGCATGTTGTACTCGGTGAAGCACCGGCGCGCGTAGGCGCTCTCGCTGGTCACGACGACGAACGTTCCCATGGCGATGTGATGTGGCACGTCACGCCCGTCTCGGAACAGCGACGAAACGACCTCGGTCACGCCCGCCTGCTCGAGCGTGCCGCCTTGCGACCTCGGCTTCAGGACCTCGGCAAGTTCGAACCGAGAGGCCGGGGGGAAGCCGAGCCCAGCCGTCTGCGGCACCAGCCCGCAGGCGTTACAGACGGCCGTCATTTCGATGGCCGACTTGGTCCCGTCGATAAACGAGTTGAACATCTGCGGGTTGATGCTGCCACGCTCGACTCTGAGATAGCCCGCGAGGATCTCCCAGACGGTATCGGGCGTCGAGGCATGATAGCGCGGCAGGTAGCGCGTACCCTTGCCGGCGGCGATCACCTCGAAGCCGCAGGCCCGCGCCCAATCGACGTGCTCGGCGATGAGGGCCGGCTGATCGCCCCAGGCGAGCGAATAGACGACACCCGCAGCGCGCGCTTCCGCCGCCAGCAATGGGCCGACGAGGGCGTCGGCCTCGACGTTGACCATGACGACGTGCTTGCCGTGCCGGAAGGCATGGCGCGCCAGCTTGACGCCCGTGGCGGGATCACCCGTCGCCTCGATCACGACCTCGACCCGGGGGTCCGAAATAGCGGCGATCGCATTGTCCGTCACCCAAGTCCCACCAGTGGCGCAGGCGTCGTCGAGGCTTCGGGCGGCGGACCGATCCGCCTCCCAACCCGCGGCCGCCAGCCGCTCCTTGGCTCTTTGCGGCGCCAGGTCCGCAAGGGCAGCGACGTGCAGTCCAGTGGTGAGGCGCGCCTGCGCCAGGAACATCGTTCCGAATTTGCCGGCGCCGACCTGCGCCACCCGCACCGGCTGCCCCGCGTTGGCCCGTTCCTGCAACTTGGCAAATAGGTTCAAGTCACACTCCCCTGTTCCCACTTTTCGACTGAAGGGATCGCGACTAAACCTTGTCCAACTGCCCGCGACAAGACGGGTCAGCGGCGGCCGGAGCCGAACGGCACCGCACATCTCCTTTAGCTTGACGGTCGCCACCGCGATCGCGGCCGAAGGGACGTGATGGCCACGCTCGAGACTGATGGGGACTGAAATGGACATGCGACGCCTGGGGAGCTGGGGACCGCTGGTTTCCTCGGTCGGGCTCGGAGCGATGAGCATCGGCGGCACCTACGGACCGACCACCGAGGCCGAAGTCATGCGGCTCCTGGCGCACGCGGTCGCACTCGGCGTCAATCACATCGACACGTCCGACATTTACGGCATGGGCCAGAGCGAGGAGCTGATCGGCCGTTTCCTCCGCGAGAGCCGCGCCCGCGTTCTACTGGCAACAAAGGCGGCCATCCGCTACGTGCCCGGAACCGGCGAGCGGCGTATCGACAACAGCGCAGCACACCTCAAATCGGCGCTCGAGAAATCGCTGAAGCGGCTCGGACGAGACAACGTCGAGTTGTTCTATCTCAATCGTCGCGAGATCGACCGTCCGATCGAGGAGGTCGTCGAGACGATGGCCCAGTTGAAACGCGAGGGGAAGATCGGTGCCATAGGATTGAGCGAGGTGTCGCCGGAGACGCTGCGCCGCGCCAACCGCGTACATCGCATCGCCGCCGTGCAGAGCGAGTATTCGCTGTGGACTCGAGGCGTCGAGGACGAGATGCTCGCCACCTGCCGCGATCTCGGTGTCACCTTCGTCGCCTTCAGCCCGCTCGGCCGCGGCATGCTGACCGGCAGCCCGCTCGACCCGCAGAGCTTCGGCCGGGCCGACTTCCGGCGCGCAAACCCGCGATTCCAGGAGCCGGAGTTCTCGCGCAATCGAGATGCCGTGGCGCGCTTCGTCGAGCTCGCGCGTAAATTGGGCCGCCCGCCCGCGACTCTCGCGATAGCCTGGGTGCTCTCGGCGGACCGGCACATCCTGGCAATCCCCGGCACGCGCAGCGCCGAGCACCTGGAAGAGAACGTCGCCGGCTCTCGCGTTCATTTGACGCGTGACGAGCGCGCGGAAATAGCGGCGGTTTTTCCCGAGGGCTTCCCGTGGGGCGAGCGCTACGGCGGCGCGCAATGGTTGGGTGTCGAGCGACCGGCGTGACACGGCTTTCGGCTGCTGCGTGAAGGGCGTGGCCGGGCGCACGCGTACCCCTGGAGTTGCAGTTCAACCACAGACCTCCCCCATTCGCGACACAGAACCGCGCGATGCCCGTTCACTGCCACAATCCACCCCGATCAAATGCCTCGCCGCGACGGAATCACACGTAACGCGGCATGAGGGGGAAAGCAGCCGCGCGGGGGCGGGGCTGCCGACGACGGGGGAATGTGATCTTGACCAAGCGGCTCCTCGCGGCCCATGCGGCGCGCGCTGCACTTCTCGTCACCACGCTCGCTTCGAGCCTTGCACTCATGGGCGCGGCCGCGTCAGCGGGGCGCGACCAGCCCGAAGCGAGCGAGGTTGACGCGAGGGAAGCCGCTATCGTGCAGACCTACCCGGCCAACACCGAAGTTGCAGAGGCGCGGGTCGGGCCGCACTGGTGCAATTCCACGAGTGCACTCGTTGACGACATCCATCGCCTCGGGGGCGAATCGGTGATGCGTGTCGAGCTCGATGGCGGGCGCACATTGGAGCGCTACTGGAACGTCAACGAGGAAGTCACCATCGAGCACGGTGCCGATGGCAATAGCTGCCTCGTCGAAATGCGGTTGCGCGACGTCGGACGGTAGTGCCGAACCTCGCTATTCAGCCGGTGTCGCAAGGCATCGAGCACCGGCCAGCTTGCACCTGAGTTGCCACTATGCGCCTGGCACCTGCGGACGGATAGCGGCGCTTCATCAAGAAAAGTCGATTGCAGTCTGGCCGCGCGCGAGAAAGCACCCTTGCAGGGGGCGCGGAGATACCGTTTTCACACGGCCGACGGCCGACACAATCCCGGCGTAGCAATTGCCCGGTCGACGTGCGAAGTCTCGTGGGGAAGCCGCGCGGCTCCGGACGGCGGCCAATGCGATGCGCCCGCCGGGCGCGCCCCGTCCTCGCATGGCCTGACAGGGCGCTGAAGCCGGTGCCCCGTCAGGGCGACCGAGGCCCGCCCTCGACGGGTGGCTGCAACGGCGAGGGCGGGCCGACACCGAGCGGCGCGAAGAACGTGCGGGCACACGGCGGACGCGCCGCGCCTGCTTCGACGCACGGAGAGGGTCTCATGAGCAACGGCAACAGCGGCGACGGCAAGCCGCCTTACCGGACACCGCCGCCACCTCCCGGAATGCCCCCGCCACCGCGCGGTCAAGGTTTCGACGACGTTCGACCGAGCGATCAGCGAACCGCGCCGCCGCGGCCTGGCACAGCGCAGGGGCATCCGTCCAGCGGGCGCCCCGGCGGATATCAACCGGCGCCTCGTGGTGCTCAACCTGACGCCGACGCCCGCTATATGCGCGGCGCGGCGGCAGCACCGCCAAACCGCCCGCCACCCGGCGCGCCGTCGCGCTACGTCCAGCCGCAGCGCGGCATACCGCGCCCAGCGCCGCGCCGCAGATCGTCGTTTCTCGGGATCATCGCGTTCGTTCTGATCGGCTTTGCCGTTCTCGCCGGCCTCGGCGTCGCCTTTGCCCTCATCGCACCGCCGACCGATCTGATTCGCCAGGAAGCGATCGCGGCGGTCAAACGGCAGACCGGACGCGATCTCGTAATCCGTGGCCCGGCCCGGATCACACTTTATCCGACGATCGGCGTTTCCCTCGCCGACGTCACGCTCTCGCCGCCACCCGGTATGAGTGCGCCGCCGACGGCGACGATGAAGCGGCTCGACGTGGCGCTCGAGCTCATGCCTCTGCTGTCGCGCCATGTCGAGGTCAAGCGGCTCGTGCTGACGCGGCCCACGTTCGACCTGCGCATCGACCGCGACGGGCGGGCGAGCTGGGATATGGCGGCCGGCACCACCCCGCAACCCATGGTCCGCTTTGCCGAAGCGAGAACGGCGCCGCCCGGCGCGACTGTGGTGAGCGACGCGCGAACTCCCGCGCAGGGCTTCCTGCTGGCAGGTGCCGCGCAGCGCGCCGGGGGTGAAGGGCCATCCGGCGCCGCACTGGCGTCCTTGAAGGGATTGAAACTCGACGACGTCCGCATCGTCGACGGCACGGTGGACTACACCGACGAGCGCTCGGGCGCGCAGCATCGCTTCACGTCGATCGACACCGTCTTAGCCGCCCCGAGCGTGACCAGCGCTGTTTCCGCCAAGGGCGATCTCGACTGGCAAGGCGAGAGCGTCGCCTTCGACGGCTCGGTCTCGACCGTCGCGAGTCTACTCCAGGAAAAGCGCGCAAAGGTCACGATCGAGGTCAAATCGCGGACCCTCGATGCAAAATTTGCCGGCGCGCTCGAGATCGCATCGGGCGCGGCGCTCGACGGCAACGTCGCGTTCAAGTCACCATCGGCCCGCGCCCTCGCGGCGTGGCTCGGCAGCACGCTCCCCGCGGGCGAAGGCTTCGGTCCGCTGGCCGTCGAAGGCCGCCTCAAGACATCTCCCGGCCTCGTTACGTTCGACAACGCCGAGGTATCGCTCGATTCGATGCAGGCCCGAGGCAACATCGCCGCGGCAACGGGCGGCACACGCCCCCACGTGAAAGCCGACCTCAAGATCACCGAACTCGATCTCAACGCCTACATCGGCACGCGTGGGACAGGCGGGGCAATTCCCGCGAAGCCCGCGCACCGGGATGCGCCCGACGCCTCGCCGCGCGCTCAGGAGCCCGCGCGCGCAACTCGGCCGCCCGCTTCGATCGAGGACCTGCTGCAACAGCCTCCCGGTCCGCGCGTCAAGGGCTACACCGCTCGTTCAGGCTGGAGCGACGAGCCTTTCGACGTCGGGCTGCTCGACCTCGTGGACGCCGATGCCAAGCTTTCGGTCGGCCGGCTGCTATTCCGCGATCTCAAGATCGGCCAATCGGACGTGACGCTGGCGCTGAAGGGCCGCGTCGCCAAGGCGACGTTCGAGCGCGTGCAACTCTACGATGGATCGGGCCGCGGAATAGTCACCATCGATGCCTCCAACGCGACGCCCGCACTCGGCGCCAACCTCGTCGTCGACGGTGTCGCCGCCGCAGGCCTGCTGAAGGACGCCGCTTCGGTCGAATGGCTATCGGGGGACGGGCGCGTCACTGCGGCGCTCACCGGCAGCGGCGCCACCCAGCGCCAGCTCGTTCAAAGCCTCAACGGCCGCGTCGAAACCCTGTTCTCGAACGGCGCGATCAACGGCTTCAACATCGCAAAGGTGGTGCGAGGACTAGGCCAGGGGCGTCTCACCGGCCTCTCGTCGACGCCGTCGGAGAAGACCGATTTCAGCGAGCTTTCGGCGACCTTCGACGTCGCCGACGGCGTCGCCAAGAACGACGACCTCAAGCTGCTGAGCCCGCTGCTGCGCGTCGGCGGGTCCGGGCAGATCCAGCTCACCGAGCGCCAGCTCGACTATACCGTGCGGCCGAAGATCGTCTCCGACACGTCCGGGCAAGGCGGAGCGCTCGATCTCTCCGGCCTCGAGGTGCCCGTGCGAATCACCGGACCATGGAGCGATCCCAAGTTCACGCCCGATCTCTCCAAGGTCGATGTGGGCCAGGCGACGAAAGCGATCGAGCAGATCGGCAAGAGCCTCAAGGGCAAGGACGCCAACGAGATCGTCGACAACCTCTTCGGCAAGGACAGCAAGGAAGGCGAAAAGGCGAAAAAACTGCTCGACAAGTGGTTCCGCTGAAGCGCCGTTGCTTGCCTTGCAAGGCCCGATCCGCGTCGCTCGAGCAGGTGCTCGGAAGGCGCTGCCGGCGGACCCTCGAACGGCCCGCCGCGCCCCGCGGAAACGCTCGCCGAATCAGCTTGATGCACGGGGCGCTAACCACGCTGTGGCGGGCTGCGAAAAAATTTGGCCGCAGGGGGCAATTTCCGCTTGCACGGGGGGGGCATTGGGGTCATATCAGCGCTTCCGTTCGTCCACCTGCCCTGAAGGTAAGGTTTTCCTAGACCCCAAAGGTAAGGAGCGCGGTCATAGCTGTCTGCTGGTTGGGGAGGGTCACATGGCCTACGATGACGCCCTCTTCCAATTGGGGATGGACTTGACTCGTTCAAGCACCGCCCAAAAGGAAGATCACTACGAAACGGTTCGCGTTCTCGAGCCCGATGAGAGGAAGGATTTCTTCATCGAGCGAGACGGCGTGAAGTTCGCGGGTACCCATCTTATCGTCGACCTGTTTGGCGCCAAGCGTCTCGATGACATCAAGCACATCGAGCGTACGCTGAAGCGTTGTGTCGACGCGGCGGGTGCGACGCTCCTGCACGTTCACCTGCATCACTTCACGCCCAATGGCGGCGTGTCGGGGGTGGCCGTGCTCTCGGAGAGCCACATCTCTATCCATAGCTGGCCGGAGGCGGATTACGCCGCCCTCGACATCTTCATGTGCGGCGAGGCCAAGCCTCACCTCGCAATCGACGTACTCCGCAAGGATTTCGATGCGGACAACGTGGTTGTGAAGGAGCATCTGCGCGGCAAGGAACTGCATCACGCCAAGTGGCAGGCCGCCGCCTCGAAAACGGCACCCTACCGCATGGGCAAGGTGCGCGCGAAGAAGGCTGCTTGAGCAGCCGTTCCGGTGGCCCCGCGGGGCCATCGGTGCCAGCCACGGGAAATGAAACGCGCGCCTCGCGAAACGAGGCGCGCGTTCTTCTTATCAGCTTGCACCCAGCATGTGCCGCCAGCTCACGCCGCAGCGGCCCGCCAGCCTCATGCCGGTCGAGCGACATTGCGCCTGTTTCATATCGATTTGGGAGTTCGCGGGATGAGCAAGCGATGGATCGAGGAGACGTTCCACCCGCATTGGCGGGTCGCGCTCGAGGCCGAGGAGGTTCTGCACGAGGTGCGGACGGCACATCAGCATCTCGTCATCTTCCGCAACGCGACCTGGGGAACGGTGCTGATGCTCGACGGCGTGTGCCAGCTCACGACCTCCGACGAATTCGTCTACCACGAGATGATGGCCCACGTTCCGCTGATGGCACTCGAGAAGCCCCGGCGCGTCCTGGTGGTCGGCGGCGGCGACGGCGGCGTGTTGCGCGAGGTCATGAAGCACCCGGGCGTCGGGCGGGCTACGCTCTGCGAGATCGATCGCACCGTCGTCGACACGGCATTGAGATACTACCCCGAGGTCCCCGCCAAAGTGTTCGACGACCCCCGCGTGGACGTGGTCATCGCCGATGGCGTTCGCTACGTCTCCGAGACCAAGGAGCGCTTCGATTGCATCATTGTCGACAGCTCCGAGCCGATCGGCCCGTCCGCCGTGTTGCATTCGCTTGAATTCTTCGCCGCGTGCAAGCGGGCACTGAAGGATGGCGGCATTCTCGTGACGCAGAACGGCCTGCCGTTCCTGTTCCCCGACCATCTCGGCCAAACGACCAGGGCCCTCGCGTCGCTGTTCAAGCGCGTGGCGCCGTACACTTGCACGCAGCCTTGCTATTTCGGCGGACCGTTCGCACTGAACCTCGCGACCGATCAAACCGCCGTCCTCGCGCTCGAGGCGAAGGCGCTCGCCAAACGCCAGAAGAAGCGCGGGATCGACAACCTCAAGTACTGGACGCCTGCGGTCCACGTCGCCGCATTCGCGCTGCCGCGCTACGCCGAGCAGGTGGTGATGGAAGCGACAACGGCCGGGCGCCCGCCCGAGCGCGATGCGAAATCCGCGCGGGCACGCAAACCCAAGATGGCCAAGGCGAAGGCGGCGACGCGGCGGATGGTCAAAGGCGCGGCGAAGACTGCGCCGCGCAAGAAGCCACAAATCTGACCCGCCCACGCGAACCCATGCATGACGGAGACGCTCCTCGCTCTGCCCCCCATTGGTAACAGGCTTGCCCGGATGTCGGCTCAGCCCGCAACGAGGTCGTAGAGCAGCTTCACGTTCAGCGCGATGATGAGCGCCGCGATCAGCGCGGACAGAGCGGTCAGCCAGCGCGGAGCGACGAGATCGCCGAGCTTGGCCCGAGAGGCGGTCAGCGTCACCAGCGGAACGACGGCGAAGGGTAGCTGGAAGCTCAGGATCACTTGGCTCAGGATCAGCAACTTCGCCGTGTGCCCTTCGCCATAGATGAGCGTGACGACGATGGCGGGGACGATGGCGACGAGCCGCGTCACAAGCCGGCGCAGCCACGCCGGCAACCGGATGTCGATGAAGCCTTCCATCACGATCTGGCCCGCCATCGTCGCCGTGACCGTCGAATTGAGACCGCAGGCGAGAAGCGCGATTGCGAAGAGCGCCGGCGCGATGGAAAGACCGAGCAGCGGCGCCAGCAGCTCGTGCGCACGGCCGATCTCGGCGACGTCCGTCTGTCCGGTGTGATGGAACGTCGCCGCTGCGAGGATGAGAATCGAAGCGTTGATGGTCAGCGCGAACATCAAGGCGACGGTCGAATCGAGCGTCGCGTAATGCAGCGCCTCGCGCTTTTCCGGAAGTGTCGTGCCGTAAGCCCGCGTCTGCACGATTCCGGAATGCAGGTAGAGATTATGCGGCATCACCGTCGCGCCGATAATCCCGAGCGCGAGGTAGAGCATGTTCGGGTTGGACAACAGATCGGTGGTGGGCGCGAAGCCCGTGACCACGGCATGCCAATCGGGTCTGGCGAGAGCGATCTGAACCGCGAAGCACACCGCGATGACGCCGAGGAGCGTAATGACGAACGCTTCGATCCGGCGGAAACCTCGGTTCTGCAGCCATAGGATAAGGAATACGTCGAGCGCGGTGACGATCACGCCGATCTCGAGTGGAATTCCAAACAGAAGATTGAGGCCGATGGCCGTGCCGATGACCTCGGCGAGATCGGTGGCGCAGATCGCGAGCTCCGCGAGCAGCCAGAGCGGCCAGGACGCCCAGCGCGGATAGGCATCGCGGCAGGCTTGCGCGAGATCGCGGCCAGAGCCGATCGCCAGGCGGGCCGCGAGCGATTGCAGGATGATGGCCATGAAGTTCGACAGCAGCGCCACGAACAGGAGCGCGTAGCCGAATTGCGCGCCGCCGGCGAGCGAGGTGGCCCAGTTGCCCGGGTCCATGTAGCCGACCGCGACCAGATAGCCCGGACCGAAAAACGCCAGGAACTTGCGCCAGGGCGAGCTCGACGGCGATACGCGGATCGAACGGAACACTTCGGTCAGAGGCGGCTCCGACTGCGAGCGCCGCCAACCCGGATCTGACGCGCCCGGCTCTACCGGCTTCAGCATGGCACCCGCCTCGTCCGTTGTTCTCATCGGGTGAAAAGCGGCCCCCCGACCCAGCACTTTTTATTGCCAATAATTTGCAATAACGATAATGTAGCGTTTTCAGAGGCATGGCGTCAATGGGGGCGTCTGTCGCGTTGACGCGCGGCAAGCAAGCCACGGCGCCAGCCCAACACGGCAGACCGTGCTCCGTCGCGGCGCCACCGCCCGCCAGCGCGATCCAGGAAGGTGAGACATGAGCGGAGAGGTTGGAACGTCGTTGAAGGCCCGTCTCGGCGCAGGGCGGCGGCTCACCGGCCAGCGCAAGGTCATCGCCGACGTCGTCCAGGCGTCGCGCGACCACCCGGATGCGTCCGAGATCCATCGCCGGGCGGCCGCGATCGATCCGCGCATCTCCCTTTCGACCGTCTATCGCACGCTCAAGGTCTTCGCCGAAGCGGGCCTCATCGAGCAACACAGCTTCGGCGGCCCGCGCGCTCGCGTGGAGCGGACGCCGAACCGCCACCATGACCATCTGATCGATACGACGACGGGCCGGGTGATCGAATTCCGCAGCGAGGAGATCGAACGCTTGCAGGCAGAGATTGCGCGCGAGCTAGGTTACGAGCTGACGGGCCACACGTTGGAACTCTACGGCCACCCGCTTCGCGGCAAGACCGCGAGAACGTCGAAGTCGTAAGCCGTAGGCCAGCGGCGCGAACGGCACGCAAGCCATCAGCGTCGCTCAAAGCGCTCTCAAACGATGAGCCGATGGAGTCTGCACGCCTTCGATGGAAACGAGAACACTTCCATCGAAGGCGACCGAACGCGGACCGGCTCAGAATCCGACCGACACTCCGGTGACGAGACGCCAGTCCGGCTCGGATTGCACCCCATTGAGATCCGTCAACACAGGGACACCGATCGAGGCGAAGCCCGTCACCCGGTCGAGAGAAAGCCTGACACCCGGCGAAACGTAGAGGACGTTTCCACCCGAATTCTCGTCCACCTCGCCGGGCGATCTCTGTCGATCGTGCCATTCTCCATTGAGCTCGAGAACGAGGTCGAGCGATGGCCCCTGTGGATGCACGTGCGCGCGCCCTTCGTGGACGTGACCACCGGCCTCTTGACCGACAATCCGATATGAAACCGCCAGTCCGTAGTTGACCCGGTCACCGAGGTCGGTCGACTGGCTGCCTTCGGTCACGAGCGTATAGAGGAAGCTGGCGTCGAACGACCAAGCGGCGACACGCCTCGTGAGCGCAAGACCAAACATCCCGTCCCAGGATCCACTTCCCGGCTGAAATTCGGCGTCGAGCACCTCGCCGTCGCCGTTCTTTTCCTCGGTCCGTCCCGTCGGTGCCTTGACACCGCCGAGTAGCGCCGCCTCGAAGCCCGACGGCCCCTTGAGAAACCGCCACTGCGCCAGCAGCGATAAATCGCCGACGCCCGATGTCGAGCCTTCGTCGTGAACCTCGAATTCGACCGGTGGCCCGGCATGCACGTGGCCGGCCCGAATGCCCTTGCGGCTAACGTGCGGCAGCCGCAGTGCGAGGGTGAGATCGTCGGTGATGCCGTAGGCGATATTGAGGGACAGCGCGGTCAGTGAATCGAGCGAGTGGATGTGGGCGTGTTCGCCCTGGTTGTACGCGGCCTCGACCGCCGTGGTCAGCGTCTGATCGCTCAGTGCGTCGAGAAACGTATGGTCGAGGACGACGCCGACGACACCCGAACCGGCGGCAAGCGACGTTGCGGAAATCGTATTGATCGGGCCGGCGCCGCTGGAGTTGCCGGGGCCTCCCGGATGATGCGCGTGGGCGGGACTTGCCACGAAGGCACAGGCAGTGACGGCGAGCGCCGCCTTCGCCGCGAGTGCGGCGGTCGGATGTTTCTTGGTCATGGGGACCTTGGATCAAAAGCGGATCTGATGCGAACGGGGAGGCGCACGCCTTCGGGCGCGCGGCGGAACGGCCGAACGGTGTCAGTCAGATCTCGATAGGTGGGCCACGTATGCACGCCGCCGATGGCCGATAGCCATCCGAAATGGGGCCGGCGCTCTGCGGCCGGGACCTGACGGGCTGAGGGAACTCGGCCGGCCGAACCAGCCTGGCAGGTTCAGCGACAATCGCCGGCGCACTGCCCGTACAGAAATCACAATGCGGGGGCGACGCCGGCGCAATGGGCAACGACGGGAGGTCTTGCGCGACAACGATCCTGGCGCCGCAGAAGACCTGGGCACCGAGCGGCGCGCTGACTTCCGTCACGCGGAGGTTCGAAACACAGTACGCGCGCGAAACCGTTGCCGTCAGCACCGCCACCAGCGCCAACAACAGCAACCCGAAAGATCGCCGTCGCAATGTGTCCATGCCTGATTCAAATCAGGAAAATCAGGCGCGCGTCAAACTCCCGCTTTCAGCGCGAGATGCATTCCTCACCGGAGTTGCTGCGGGGTGACAGACGACTCCATCCGCGACCGGCCGCCGTCAGAACTTCGACGGCACGTAGAGGTGGTCGGGCAGCACCTTGCGCTCGTAATCGGGGTTGAACACACGGTCGGGCAGCGTGATCGGATCGTGTGGCACATCCTGGTAGGGAACCATCGTCAGCAGGTGGCTGATGCAGTTCAGGCGAGCGCGCTTCTTGTCGTTGCCCTCGACGATGTACCAGGGCGCCTCGGGAATGTTGGTGCGCTCCAGCATCTCCTCCTTCGCCTTCGTGTACTGCTCCCAGCGCACGCGCGACTGCAGATCCATCGGCGACAGCTTCCACTGCTTCATCGGGTCATGAATGCGCATGAGGAAGCGGAGCTGCTGCTCCTGGTCGGTGATCGAGAACCAGTACTTGATGAGGATGATGCCGGAGCGGGCGAGCATGCGCTCGAATTCCGGCACGTCGTGAAAGAACTCCTCGACCTGATCCTTGGACGCGAAGCCCATCACCCGCTCGACGCCAGCGCGGTTGTACCAGGAACGGTCGAACAGCACGATCTCGCCCGCCGCGGGCAGATGGGGAACATAGCGCTGGAAGTACCACTGCGACTTCTCGCGCTCGCTCGGCGCCGGCAGCGCGACGACGCGGCACGCGCGCGGATTGAGCCTCTGGGTGATGCGCTTGATGACGCCACCCTTGCCGGCGGCGTCGCGACCCTCGAACAGCACGACGACCTTCAGCTTCTTGTGCTGCACCCAGTCCTGCAACTTGATCAGCTCGGTCTGCAACCGGAACAGCTCGCGGAAGTAGACCTTTCGGTCGACTTCGCTCTCGTGCTTCAGGTTCTCGATGAGGCTCAGCTCGCGCGAGATACGGCGATCGTCGAGCTCGAGCTCCAGTTCCTCGTCGAGGCCGTCCTCGAACTCGTTGTCGACCCAAGTCTTCGGTGCCTGCTCGACCTTCTTCGGCTTCGCGGCCTTCACCGGTTGCTTTTCGGCCGGCTTGGCGGGCTTCTTGGCGGTCATTGGCAGGCGTCCCTCTTCTTTGTCATTTCGTTTCGCTCGGGCGCGATGCCTGGATGCTATCGCACCGCAGACCGCCCCTAGAACATAGGCTTTGGGTGAGTTTCACGCTCGCCGTCACGCCGGGCAGAGTGGCTGATCGTAGCGCTCCTCTACCGACGCGCTCGACGGCACGTGCGCTGATCCGACTGCACGTCGCCGCCGCTCCCCCAGATGCTCACGACCCAACCGATTCAACCGATCACACCTCGGGCCACGAGCTGAGGGCGCGTTCACGCTTTCGATGGAAGCGCACAGCGCTTCTCATCTCAACCGACAGCACCCTAGCCGCCGATTTTGACAAACCGAGCCGCTACCGCGATTGATCGAAATCAGGCGAATGCAAAAACGGCGGCTGGTGCCCCAGCCGCCGTCTTCATTCCACACGTACATTGCTACAGCCGAGCGCTCAGCCGCGCGACAGCCCCTTGACCGTCAACTCGGCGAGGTAGTCTTCCCAGCGGCTGTCCTTCTCGCGGCCGAGCGTCGCCAGGTAGGGCCAGGTGAACAACCCCGTGCTGTGGCCGTCGCTGAAAACGATCTTCACCGCATAGTTGCCGACCGCATCGAGCGACGTGATCTTGACGTTGCGCTTGCCACCGACCGTCTGCTTCTCCGACGGCGAGTGGCCCTGCACCTCGGCCGAAGGGCTCATCACGCGCAACATCTCCGCGCTGAGATCGTAGCTCTCGCCGTCCGGGAACGCGACGTTCAGCGACGAGGCATCCGCGTTGAGTGCGAGCTGCGGCGGAGCCACCGCGCGGCCCTGGGAAGCTTCGATCTCCGCCCAGACCTTGGCCGCGAGCTCGCGGTAGATGCCGGCGTGAACGCTCTCGGGGGCCGTGACCGTGATGGGCTGGCCAGAGTCCGATTTGGCGCGGATGTCGATGTGCAGCGGAATGCCACCGAGGAACGGAACGCCGAGCTTCCTCGCCTCGTCCTCGGCGCCACCGTGACCGAAAATGTCGGAGCGGGTGCCGCAGCTCGGGCAGACGAAATAGCTCATGTTCTCGATGATGCCGAGCAGCGGCACATCGACCTTGCGGAACATGTTGAGACCCTTGCGCGCGTCGATCAGCGCGAGATCCTGCGGAGTCGAGACGATCACCGCGCCCGCCAGCGGCACCTGTTGCGCCATGGTGAGCTGTACGTCGCCCGTGCCCGGCGGCATATCGATGACGAGCACGTCGAGCTCGCCCCAGGCGACTTCGCGCAGCATCTGATTGAGTGCCTGCACGATCATCGGGCCGCGCCAGATGATCGGCGTCGCCTCGTCGATCATGTAGCCCATCGACATGCTGGGCAGACCGTAGCCGATCATCGGCAGCAGCTTGTTGCCACCAGGCGCGACGCCAGGATTGCCGGCGAGCCCGAGCAGGCGCGGCTGCGACGGCCCGTAGATGTCGGCGTCGAGGATACCGGCCTTGAGACCGATCGCCTGGAAGCCGAGTGCCAAGTTGACCGCCGTCGTCGATTTGCCAACGCCGCCCTTGCCGGACGCGATCGCGACGATGTGCCGGACGCCCGGAATGCCGGTCGCCTGCGGGCGCCCGCCAGCCTGCGCCAACTGCGGTGCGGCGCCGCGTCCGCCATCGCCTGAAGATCCCCGTGCGCGGGCTTCCTGCACGCGGGCGCTCTCGGGGGCACTGCCCTTGGCGTTACCGTTCGCGGAGGCGCCGCTGGAGCAACCGCAACCGGGACCGCAACTCTCCTTCTCGCCGGCCTGGGCTTGCTTCGGGGGAGCGGCCGGTGCCCGCTTGCTCGCGCCGGGCGCCGCCTCGGCGGTCAGAACGGCGGTAACTCCCGCCACGCCATTGATCTCGGAGACGACCTGATGCGCCGCCTTGCGCAGCGGCTCCAGTTCCTCCGCACGATCCGGCGGGATAGTGATCGAGAAATAGACGCGGCTATCGCGGATCAGAATTTCCGAGACGAGCCCGAGATCGATGATGTTACCTTCGAGGTCCGGGCCCTTCACCCGTCGCAGCTCATCGATGACCTGGCTCTGCGTTAGCGACATGTGGCGTCTCCTGAATGTCCTGCTTCGGCAACCGTGCCGGGCCGCGCACTTCAGCTTCGCGCGGCAAAAGCCAACCCGTCCGGTCGGGTTTTATCGGGAAGGGAATAGCCGAGTTTGGCTCGGTATACAAATAGGAGGCTTGGCCGAAGGCAAGTAGCGGTTATTTGCCGCTATGGCGTGATCTGCCAAGATCGCAGCCATCCCTCCATCGAAGCCGATCGCGCGATCCCACCGCCGCCAACCTCGCGACGCCAGGAGTGGTTCTGACTTGAGCGCCCGGCACTTCCATCTCAACGGATCGCACACCAGCGCGCTTGTGGGAGGGGGCGGTGTGGGACGGGGCAGTCCGACCGCGCAAATTGTGATCCGAGCCGATAAGGCAAGCCTCGCCCGTTTCGCATCGAGACTGGAAAGGCGGCGGGCCATGGGCCTCGACACCGCCCGGATTGGCGCGCCCCCAAAACGGAGCAAGCGGTGTGCCTGCTCGCTTGGCCGGTCAGCCCCAGAAGCGCGCCTTGCAGAATAGCGGTGAATCACGACCGCGAGATGCCGCGGCGTCGAACAGGGATGGTTCAGGAATCGCCGCTCCGAAGCAGCGGCTACTCTCCCTCGTCGAACGCATCACCGAGGATCTTGAATGCTGCGGCAAAGCTCGCAGCGACGAAGACGATCGCGATGGCACTCAGCACTCGACCCCCCGAAAGGCACGCAACTGGTACAGAACTCGACTGGCAACCCACTCGAATGCACCCCCTACCGTGGATTCTTGAAGGGAACATTACAGATAGTGCGATCGCGATTGCAACGTGATTGTCGCACCTCGGCCTGACGGAGCACGGGCGTTGCGCGATGCCCTCGAACGAAGCGAAGCGATCGCTTACCTGCGGAAATTTCTCGGCGCCGGCGCGTCCGAGGCGGGCGGCGCGGAACCAATCTCCTCGCTGACCGCAATCCAAGGGTGCGCCATCCAAATGGCGGCACGAAATGGTATTTCATTCCTATTTCGCCGTTTGCTGGGTGGTTTTTTCTACTTTTCTTGATTCTCGTCGTTGTTTTTGGAAACTGATTCTACTAGGTTGGGGCGCAGCAACGAGGTGCCGCCATGACCATCGAAACACGCATCGATACCCGCAACAGCCGTCCCGTCTCGTCCGGCGAGAAGGTGCCGCGCCAGACGCAAGAGATCGCGCAGCCCGAATTCATGACGATCAACGTCCGCCTCGCGGACGGCTCGCTGTTCCACTGCGAGGCCGCCGAGGGGTTCCGCGTGATGGAGTTGATCCGCGCCTACGGCCTGCCGATCAAAGCCGAGTGCGGCGGAGCCGGTGTTTGCGCCACCTGCCATGTGCGCATCCCCGAAGCTTGGCGCGCCAAGCTGCCAGAGCCGAGCGACGAAGAGCTCGCCAAGCTCGACGAGGTTCCCGGCGCCGACGAGCACTCCCGGCTCGCTTGCCAGATCGAGATGACGACGGACCTCGACGGACTTGAGCTGACCCTGGACCCCCACAGCCTGCATGCGCAGTCCATCTGGACCGCCGGCTGATACGCGATACTGGAGCCGATCCAATGCCGAGCAACACCTCCAGCTCGACCCCGAGCGTCCTCACCGCAAATCTGCTTCGCACCGGCGAAGTCGTCTATCTCGCGCCCGGCGGCCGTTGGGTTCCCCGCCTCGACGATGCGCGCCTGGCGCTCGACGAGGACGAGCGCACGGCCGTGCAGGAGACCGCCGCCCGTTACGTCGCCGCTGGCGAGATCGTCGCGCCGTATCTGATGGATGTGCGCCTCGAAGGCGGATTTCCGAAGCCCGCGTCGATGCGCGAGGTGATACGCGCCAGCCGGCGCCCCACGGTCTGACCGCGGCGCCCTCGAAGCAGAGAAGATACGAGCCACACGGTCCGCGCCGTCTTGTCACGACGTCGGCGCGGCCGGCGGAGCGCGCCCGAATGCGCCCTTCCACGCGGGCTCACAAAACACCAAGGACCACGCAGATGTACCGCTACGACGATTTCGACCACGAGTTCGTGCGATCGCGCGCTGCGCAGTTCCGCGACCAGGTCTCGCGCCGGCTTTCTGGCGACCTTACGGAAGATCAGTTCCGGCCGCTGCGCCTGCAGAACGGGCTCTATCTGCAACTGCACGGCTACATGCTTCGCGTCGCCATTCCTTATGGCGTCGTGTCGTCGAGCCAGCTCCGCGCGCTGGCCGACATCGCGCGCCGCTACGACCGCGGATATGGCCACTTCACCACGCGCCAGAACATCCAGTTCAACTGGGTGACGCTGACCGACACGCCCGATATTCTCGACCGACTCGCCGAGGTCGAGATGCACGCCGTGCAGACCAGCGGCAACTGCATTCGCAACGTCACGTCCGACCCGCTCGCGGGTGTCGCCGCCGACGAGATCGAAGACCCGCGCATCTGGGCCGAGGCATTGCGCCAGTGGTCCAGCGTGCACCCGGAGTTCCTGTTCCTGCCGCGCAAGTTCAAAATCGCCATCACCGGTGCCGCAGAGGATCGCGCGGCGATCCTGTTTCACGATATCGGCCTACGCATCGTGAAGGGGAAGGGCGGCGCAACCGGCTTCGCGGTCTACGTCGGCGGCGGCCAGGGACGCACGCCCTACGTGGCGCAACTGCTGCGCGGGTTCCTCGAGCGTCGGCATCTGCTGTCGTACCTCGAGGCGGTGATGCGCGTTTACAATCTGCATGGCCGTCGCGACAATCTCTACAAGGCCCGCATCAAGATCCTCGTCAACGCGCTCGGGATCGACGAGTTCGCGCGTCAGGTCGAAGCCGAGTGGCAGAGCATCGATCGCGAGGCGCTCGATCTACCCGATGCGGAGGTAGAGCGCATTACTCCGCACTTCGCTCTGCCGCCGTTGCTCCGACGCCCGGCAACGGATGGCGCCATCGCCCGCCGGCGCGCACGCGACGCGGACTTCGACCGCTTCGTGCGCAACAATACGGCGCCACATCGCATCCCCGGCTATCGCATCGTCACGGTCGCGCTGAAAACACCTGGACAGGTTCCCGGCGACGCGACCGCCGACCAAATGGATGCGCTCGCAGACATCGCCGAACGCTACAGCCATGCCGAGGCGCGAGTTACCTATGTCCAGAACATCGTGCTGCCGCACGTTGCCCTGGCCGACCTCGCCGACCTTTACGACCGCCTCGTCGCCGACGGATTGGCAAGCGCCAACGCCGGGCTCATCACCGACATCATCGCCTGCCCCGGCCTCGACTACTGCAACCTCGCCAACGCCCGCGCCATCCCCGTGGCGCAGGCGATCGCACGGCGTTTCGACGATCCCGATCGCGCCGCAGAAATCGGCGCTCTGCGCCTCAACATCTCGGGTTGCATCAACGCATGCGGCCATCATCACTCCGGCAACATCGGCATACTCGGCGTCGATAAGAAGGGAACCGAGCACTACCAGATCACGCTCGGCGGCTCGCCCGGCGATGATGCGGAGGTCGGCACGATCGTCGGCCCGAGCTTCGCGGCCGAGGACGTTCCCGACGCTATCGAGGCGATCATCGCGACCTATCTCGAGCAACGTGACAGCGCTGGCGAAAGCTTCCTCGAATTCTATCGGCGCGTCGGCACTGGTCCCTTCAAGGCACGGCTTTACGGATCGCGAAGCGACAACGCGCCCACACGCAGCCGCGTGCTCGAGACCACAATCGGAGGATGACATGACCTTGCTGTTTCGCACCGGCACCATCGCGGGTGCCCGGCCCCGCTCGCTCGACGCAGGCTCGCAGACGAATGCCAGCCGCGCCGTCCTACCCCTCGCCGAGTGGCTGGCGCGCGCAGAAGACGGCAGCGGTGCGCACGAGACGACCGGCGTCGTCATCGATGCCGACACCAAGCCCGCCGACCTCGCGACATTGTCGGACGCTCCGCTGATCGTCGTGCGGCTCGCCAAGTTCACCGACGGACGCGCCTATTCGATCGCGCGCATCATGCGTGAGACTCATGGATACACGGGTGAGCTGCGTGTGACGGGCGACGTTCTGCTCGACCAGATCGCGCTGCTCCAGCGCGCGGGCTTCGACAGCTTCGAGATCGCGCATCTGCCGACGATCGACGCGCTTGCCCGCGGCCACTTGCCCTCGATCGCGTCCTGTTACCAGGACCTGCCACACATGCCTCCGGCCATTCGCCCGACATTGAGACGCGCCGCACGATCCGCCACCGCGAACCACAGCAACGAGAGAAGACCATGAGCCGCGACATCCCAATCCACCTCGCTCCCGACGCGACGGCGCAGCCCCTCGCCCCAACCGAGACAACGGCGCGCGCGCTCGACGCCGAGCTCGCGGGGCTGGCCACCCCAACGGATCGTATCCGCGCGATCCGCGCCGCGTTGCCGGGCCGCATCGCTTTCTCGACATCGCTCGGTCTCGAGGATCAGGCCGTGCTGCACGCCATCGCCGACTCCGGCGCCGATATCGACGTGTTCACGCTCGATACCGGCCGCCACTTCGAGGAAACATTCGACACCATCGCCGCGAGCGAAGCCCGCTATGGCTTGAAAATCCGCCTCGTGGCGCCCGACACCGGCGAACTCGAACGGTTGGTGGCGCGGGATGGCGTGCTCGGATTCCGCACCTCCATCGAGAGCCGCAAAGCATGCTGTGACGTGCGCAAGGTTCGCCCCCTACAGCGCGCGCTCGCGGGCGCGGACGGATGGATCACGGGGTTGCGGCGGGGCCAGTCCAATGGCCGCGCGGACGTACCCTTCGCCACCTACGACGCCGCGCAAGGCATCGTGAAGCTTGCTCCACTCGCCGATTGGTCGGTCGAGACGCTCGAACGCTACGTCGCGGCTCACGACATTCCGGTCAACGCATTGCACGCGCATGGCTTCCCATCGATCGGCTGCCAGCCGTGCACGCGCGCCATCCGCCCGGGAGAAGATATCCGCGCCGGACGCTGGTGGTGGGAAATCGCGGACGGAAAGGAATGCGGCCTGCACTCCAACACGGCACCGCGTTCCTGAGCCAACAACGAACGAAGAAGCCGGCCGGCGGCATTCTCCACCTCGGTGGGGAGACGCCGGTCGCGAACGTGTGCGCCGACGCGACAGAACCCAGCAACGAGCGGCCGAACATCGCCGCGTGAATCGAAATGCAGCGCCATGGGCCAGTGGGAAGATCTCATTCTGTACGTCATCGTCGGCTTCGCCGCGCAGATGGTCGATGGCGCCATCGGCATGGCCTATGGCATCGCGTCGACATCACTCCTTCTCGGCGTCGGTGTGGCACCTGCTACGGCTAGCGCGTGCGTACACGCCGCCGAGACCTTCACGACGGGAGCGTCCGGCCTCGCGCACTGGCGGCTTGGAAATGTCGACAAGAGATTGGTGCTGCGCCTCGCATTGCCGGGCATGATCGGCGGCGGCATCGGCGCCTATGTCCTCGCCAGCCTATCGGGCGACATGCTGAAGCCGTTCATCGCCGCATACCTTCTGCTGCTCGGGCTCTACATCATTTACAAAGCGTATCACCTGAAGCAGCAGCGCGCTTCGGCCGCCGAACCGCGCGGGGTGTCGCTGCTCGGCCTTGGCGGTGGCTTCTTCGACGCCATTGGTGGTGGCGGCTGGGGACCGATCGTGACGTCCTCTCTCCTCGGGCAAGGCGCTTCCGCGCGCCACACGATCGGTTCGGTCAACCTCGCCGAGTTCTTCGTAACGCTGACGATAACCTCGACATTCTTTCTCACGGTCGGACTCGAGTTGTGGCCGATCATCACTGGCCTTATCCTCGGTGGCATGCTGGCCGCTCCATTTGCAGCGCTCGCGACGAAGCATCTACCGGACCGCGTGCTGATGGCGCTGGTCGGAACGGTGGTTTCTCTGCTCAGCCTGCGCTCGATATTGCATTTCTACTCGTGAGAGGTGGTCGGGCGACGGCGGCCCGCCGGCGAATTCTCTCCAAGGCGGAACCGGTACGGGATAGAACGTGATGCTCGGCGAAAGCCTGCTCCAGATGGTCGCTGGCGGCTTCGGTGTCGGCTTCCTCGTCGGATTGACGGGCGTCGGCGCCGGTGCGCTGATGACTCCGCTTCTGATCTCCGGGTTCGGTGTCAGCCCCAGCGTCGCGGTCGGCACCGACCTTTTGTTCGCCTCGATCACCAAGGCGAGCGCGGCGCTTCGCCACCATCGCCTCGGCAACGTCGACTGGCCGATCCTGAAGTGGCTCGCGCTCGGCAGCCTTCCCGCAGCCGCGATCACGCTGGCGTGGCTGTTCGCGGTCGCGACCGATACCGCGCACCTGGCGAACGTGATCCGTGGCCTTCTGGCCATCGTGCTCGTGGCGAGTGCGATCGTCGTGCCGCTCTGCCCGGTGCTGCTCAGTCCCGCCGCCCGCGGTGACGACCACGAAATTGTCGAGCCGCGCCGCCAGGTGACAGCGATCTTCGGCGCGATCCTCGGCTGCCTCGTCACACTCACGTCCGTCGGCGCGGGTGCCATCGGCGTCGCCGTGCTGTCGATGCTCTATCCGCGCCTGTGGGCACGCCGCATCGTCGGCACAGACATCGTCCACGCGATACCACTCGCGTTCCTCTCGGGCGCGGGGCATCTCGGTCTCGGCAATGTCGACTGGACGATCCTCGCCACGCTGCTTGCCGGTTCCATACCGGGCATCGCCATCGGCACGCGGCTCACCGGCCTCCTGCCGGACTGGCTGCTGCGCACGGTGCTTTCGCTGGTCCTTCTCTACGCGGCATACCTGCTGCTGCCGGTGCTGAAGGCCCTGCTTGGCCTCGCCTGATACCGAACGATCGAACCGTTTGCGCCATGCCTGCGTCCAACTGGGGCGTCATATTGTCTGGAGAGCTGTCCGATCGGGCGGAACCTCGAGCGGTCGCCGTGATCGGACGGATAGCTCTGGCATTAAGGTTCTTCGGACGTACCTCGCGGCGGGGCGGTGGCTTGCTGGCCAGCGGACATCCGTCGGAGCTATGCTCGCGTCGTCGACCGATGGAGGATCAGCGTGCTTCGGATTGCCCCCCTGCCCGGGGCCATGCTCGTAGTTGCCGCCCTGATGATGGCGTTCGCAACCGGCGCGCGCGCGCAATCGATCTCTTTCGGCAACGGCAAGATCGTCATATCGCCCGGTGGTTTGCCCGGCGTGGCTCTCCCCAAGGGCACGAGGCAACCGGGCCGGAACCTTACACGACCGGCAAATCCGAGCGCACCGCGCCCGAACGGCATACAGCCACGCGGCACCATCAAACCCGGTCGGATCGTGCCGAAAATCGTCGCGCCGCTGGTTACTGATCTCCCCGCCGCGAACTCGCGCGGCAGCCGTACACGTGCTCCGGCGCGGACCGCCCCGGAGAAACACCCGCCTCTCATCTGTATCAATGGCAGCGCGGCCGGCCGCACGTGCGTCTGCGACAACGGACGCATCATCCCGGCCGTTGGGCAGCGCGTCGTCCGCTGCCCCGTTCCGTCGAGACCCCAGCCGTGCCCCGCGGGCGAGGTGCGCTCTGGCGGCTCGTGCGTCGATCGCGACCCGCCACGGCTGCGCGGGGCCGCCGGGACTTGCCTCTACGGCCGCTGGCGCCAGGGCGTTTGCGTCTGCCCTGGTGGCCGCCCCGCGCAACGTCTCGGACGTAGCAATTACGTCTGCCGCCCCGATCTCACCTGCGACGAGGGCTGGCAGCGTGTCGGCTCGCGCTGCACGCGGGTCGACCGGCCGTCATTCCTGCCGCCGATCGTCAATCCCGGCATCCTCGACGACGACACGGATCTGCCCGCCTGCGCCAGAGGCTACCGGTTGCGCGGAGAGCGCTGCGTGCGCGTCTCGACGGACCCGGCCTGCGGGCCAGGAACTCTAAGCTTCGAAGGGCGGTGCCTGAAATGGGCCCACGGCGGCGGACGCGCTCTGCCGCCAAGTAACGATCAGCCACCGCTGCCGTCGCGGGCCCCTACCCCCACGGCCGGCAATCCGGATTTCGAGCCGGACGAGGTGCTGGTCGAAATTTCCGGCACGAACCCGCGGGCGACCGCAGAGAGGCTGGAGAGCCGCTACCGCCTCAACCGCCTCTCGGAAACCCGCATCGACCTGCTCGGTGCGAGCCTGCTCCGCTTCGCAATCACGGACGGACGGCCGGTCGCGACGGTGGCCGCCGATCTCGCCACCGAGCCCGGCGTCACCGGAGCGCAGCCGAACCGCCGCTTCCGCCTGAACAAAAAGACCACCAAAGGCGAGCCGGAAGACAAGGTTGCGCCAGAGCCTCTCGCCCTCGCTGTCGAGCAGTATGCGCTTGATCTCATCACGGCGCGCACTGCCCATACCACCTCGCGCGGCGCGGACATCAAGATCGCCGTCATCGACAGTGGCATCGACGCCGACCATCCCGAACTCGCCGGCGCCATCGCAGCGAGCTTGAATACTTTCACCGACACGCCGCACGCGGCGGACGCCCACGGCACAGGAATCGCAGGCATCATCGCGGCCCGCCGCGAGCTCACCGGCATAGCTCCCGACGCAAAGGTTCTGGCGGTCGAAGCCTTCAGCGCCGCGGGTGGTGCTGCAGGCGGTGGCCGCGGCACCTCCTACCGCATCGCCACGGGCGTCGACTGGGCCCTCGCCAACGGCGCCAAGGTCGTCAACATGAGCTTCGAGGGTGGCGAGGACGACCTCATCGCGCGCGTGCTCGCGGCAGCCGCGCGACGTGGCGCATTGCTCGTCGCGGCGGCGGGCAACGGTGGCAAGAGCGCTCCGCCCGCCTTCCCCGCATCGCATCCCGACGTGCTGGCCGTGACGGCCACCGACGATGGCGCCCGGCGATTCGAAGGAGCCAACGTGGGCGACTACCTCGATGTCGCGGCGCCCGGCGTCTCCATCATCGTCGCCGCCCCGGACGCGGCTTACGACCTGATGGACGGCACGTCGTTCGCTGCGGCCCACGTCAGCGGCGTCGCCGCGCTGGTTCTGGCGGTCAATCCGGATATCAGCCGCGAGGAACTCTCCGCCCTTCTGGCGAGGACCGCCCGCGACCTCGGTAATCCGGGCCGCGACGAACTCTTCGGCGCCGGACTGATCGACGCGGCGCGCGCGGTGTCGCCACCCTCCGCAGCCGCGGCGGATGCTCCAGCGCGGGTTGGCTCGGGGCGCTGATGGCATCGGCGGGCCGAAGTAAGGCGTACCCTGTGTCACAGGGCAGCTCACCTGCTGTCGATCCATGTTATCGGTCGGTGCGTAAACTTGATGCGAGCCGAATTCCCATGGATGAGCAATGCTGAACAAGCGCATGAGCGAGGCCCAGGCGGGCCATGGGCCAGCGGAGGCGCGCGGAAGCGATGCCAACGTTTTACCCGCGCACGCAGCGCCCCAGCATGAAGCTCATCAGCATGCACCCAAGATCGTTTCGGCACGCGACCAGACAGAGCAGCCCTCGGAACATTCGCCGCGACACGGGCAGGCCACTGCACCCGGCGTTGCGCCCGGCCGCCTTCGGCGCGCGACGCTGCTGCTCGGCAAGGGCCTGCTTCCCCTCCTGCTGCTTGCAGCCGGGTTCGCGACTTTCAAGTATCTCAAGGCGACCAAGCCTGAAGCGCCGAAGCAGCTTGTCAGCGAGCGCGTTTTCGCGGTCGAGACCGTACCGGTTCGCTTCCGAACCGAGCAGCCGATGCTGAAGCTCTATGGCACCATCGTCGCCGGACGTCAGTTCGATATCCGCGCGCTCGTCGCCGGCCGTGTCATGTCGACGAGCGACGAGCTGCGGGAAGGCGGCCGCGTCGCGACCGGAATGACGTTGCTCAACATCGACTCCTTCGATTACAAGTCGTCGCTCGCCGAAACGACCGCCCAACGCGAAGAGACCCTGGCACGCCTGCGCGAGCAGGAGGCGTCCATCGTGCAGGCCAAGACGTCGTTGACCCATGCGCGCGCCCAGCTCGCCCTGTCCAAGGCCGACGTCGAGCGCGCCGAAGCGCTGAAGGAGCGCGGCAACCTGGCAGAGCGGGCCGCGGACGACCGCCGCCAGATCATGCTCCAGCGCCAGCAGGCCGCAGACCAGCTCGCGAACGAGCTCGGCGTGTGGGAGGCGCGCGTGGCCCAGACGCGAGCGACAGCCGAGCGTCTCTCGGTTTCCATCGAACGCGCCGAGCGCCGCCTGCTCGAAACTGAGCTCAAAGCACCGTTCGATGCCTACGTCACAGAGGTCGCGGCACAGGTCGGCCGCATGCTTTCGGTCAACGACAAGGTCGCGACGCTCATCGACGCGGGCTGGATCGAGGCACAGTTTACTCTGACGGACAGCCAGTTTGGGCGCATGGTGACGAGCCTCGGCAAGCTCGAGGGACAGACTCTCAAGGTCCGTTGGGCACTCGGTAACGGCATGTTCGATTATCCGGCGACCATCGCGCGCGTCGGCGCGCGGGTTTCGTCGACCACCGGCGGCGTCGACGTGTTCGCGCGTATCGCCGATCCCTCGAAGCCGGTGCCGCTCAGGCCCGGCGCGTTCGTCGAGATCGAGGTGCCCGACATCCGCTTTGATGACGTAGCGCGGGTGCCGAGTGCGTCGCTCTACGACCGCGACACCATCTACGTCGTGAAGAATGGCCGCCTCGACCCGCGCAAGGTCACGGTGGTCGGCACCGCGCAAAGCGACATTCTCGTCCGCGGCCCGCTGACGGAGGACGAGCCTATCGTGACGACGCGTCTCTCGACACCGGGCAAGGGGCTCGCCGTCAAAGATATCGCAGCCAGCAGCGCGGGCCCGAGGGAAAGCGCGGCACAATGAACGACGGCCCGCACATGGACCCGGCGGCGGCAGCCCGGCTCGGCGAAGCTCGCGGCAACCTCGTCACCGTGTTCGCCCGTCATGCCACGGCGCCCAACCTGCTGATGATCGTGCTGCTGTTGATGGGCGCGTTCGCGATCGCCAAGCTCAACCGGCAATTCTTTCCGACCATCGACGTGCCGACCATCACGGTGAGTGTGGCCTGGCCGGGCGCCAGCGCCGAGGACGTCGAAAGCAATATCCTCGATGTCCTCGAGCCCGAGCTGCGATTCCTCGACAGCATCTACGAGGTGACGTCGGTCGCGCGGGAAGGCGGCGCGGTGATCTCGATCGAGTTCGACTCCGGCGCCGACCTCCAGAAGGCGCAGAGCGACATCGAACAGGCGGTCGGCCGCGTCACCACACTCCCGGAAACATCCGAACGGCCGATCATCTCGCGTGTCACGCTGTTCGACAACGTCGCCAAGATCGCCATCTCCGGGCCTTTCACGGAACAGGTGCTGAAGAGTTACGCCAAGCAATTCCGCGACGGGCTGCTGGCGGCGGGCATCGACCGCATCACGCTCTCCGGTGCCCGCGACGAGGAGGTCTGGATCTCGATCCGCGACGGCGACCTGCGCCGCCTCGGCCTATCGCTCGAAACCGTCGCGCGCCTCGTCCGCGAGAACACGCAGGACGTGCCGGCCGGCAAGCTTGAGGGCGCGGTCGAGGTGCAATTGCGCGCCAAAGCCGAGCGCAAGACGCCCGAGGCGATCGGTGAGATCGAAGTAAAATCGGCGGCGACCGGAGAGCGGGTACTGTTGCGCGACATCGCGACGATCGACACGCGCTTCGAGCGCGAGGGCAAGATCGGCATCTTCAAGGGCGATCCGGGCATCGAGTTGCAGGTCCAGCGATCGGTGACGGCGGACACGCTCGTCACCATGCGCGTCATGAACGAGTACCTGGCCAAGGTCCGCCCGACCTTGCCGCCGACGCTCAAGGTCGAAGTCTACGACATCGCCGGCAAGCTCGTCGTGCAGCGTCTCGGCATCCTCGTCGAGAATGGCATGCAGGGCCTTGCGCTCGTGCTCTTCACGCTGTTCGTGTTCCTCAACGCACGCATCGCGTTCTGGGTGGCGATGGGCATTCCCGTGTCCCTGCTCGCCGCGCTCGGCGTCATGTACGCCACGGGGCAATCGATCAACATGGTATCGATGTTCGCCCTCATCATGATGCTCGGAATCATCGTTGACGATGCCATCGTTGTCGGCGAGGAAGCCGCGACGAACGAGGAGAAGGGGCTGCCGAGCCTTGCAGCGGCGGAAAGCGGCGCGCTCAAGATGATGGCGCCCGTTCTTGCCGCCTCGCTGACGACGGCGTGTTCGTTTATGCCGATCCTGTTCATCGGCGACCGTATCGGCGACATCCTCGGCGCCATACCGCTGGTCGTTCTCTCGGTGCTGGTTGCTTCCACCATCGAATGCTTCCTGATCCTGCCCGGGCACCTGAGCCACGGCGGCACGACATCGGGCCTGCGGCGCGAAAGCCGGATGCGGCGCGCTTTCGACCGCGGCTTCGGCCACTTCCGCGACGGCATCGCCCGGCGCATCGTTTCGGCCGCCTTCCGCTGGCGCTATGCCACAGTCGCTGGAATGATCGCCGCACTGATGCTGGCATTCGGCCTGCTGGCGGGCGGCCGTGTCGGATTCGAGTTCTTCCCCTCACCGGAATCGGAGAACGTCTCGGCGGCCGTCTCGTTCGCGCCCGGCACACCACGCGAAGTACAGATCACGGCACTCGCAAGGATCGAGGATGCGTTGGGGGCGGCGGAATCGGCCCTGCTCGCGCACGCACCACGCAATGGAGGCGCGTTCGCCGGCAAATCCGGCGGCTCCAGCGGTGATAGAGAAGCCGCCGACGACATGCTCGTCGAGAACGTCTTCACGACCATCGGCCAATCCGGACGCGCGCAGGGCGATACGCTCGCCGAGATTGACGTGCAGCTCACGCCGAGCGAGGTCCGCACCATCTCCACCAAGCGCATCATCGCGGCCTGGACGAAAGCGCTGCCGCCGATACCGAGCGTCGAGCGCGTCGCCATCACCGGGCGGCGCGGCGGTCCGCCGGGACGCGATCTCGATGTTCGGCTGCAGAACGCGCCGATCGACACGCTGAAGAAGGCGGCGGAGGAGTTGAAGCTCGCGCTGACCTCGTTCCCCGGCGTCAGCGGTATCGACGACGATCTTCCCTATGGCAAGCAGGAGTACGTGTTCACACCGACACCGCGCGGGCTCTCGCTCGGCTTCACCGGCCAATCGATCGGCCAGCAGGTGCGCAATGCCTTCGAAGGCAATATCGCCACCCGCTTCGCCCGCGGCGACGAGGAGATCACCGTTCGCGTCAAACGTGAGCAGGACCTCAAAGGCTTTGCCGACCTGCAACGGCTCTATCTCGCGACACCTCGCGGCGACCGCGTACCGCTGACCGAGATCGTCGATATCGAGGAGCGCCGCAGCTACTCCGTCATTCAGCGCAAGGATGGCGTCCGCACCGTCGCCGTCACTGCCGATGTCGACAGCGAGGTGACGAAATCGCAGGACGTCATCGACCGCCTGAAGCGTGAGGTGCTGCCGGGCATCGTCGCCGCGCACGGCGTCGAGTACACGTTCAAGGGGCGCGCCGACGAGACGCAGAAATCGTTCAAGGACCTCACGCTCGGCGCAATGCTTGCCCTCTCTCTCATCTACATCATTCTCGCCTGGGTATTCTCGAGCTACTGGAAGCCGCTGACGGTGATGGCGATCATCCCGTTCGGCCTCGGTGGCGCGATCGTCGGCCACTACGTCATGAGCTACAATCTCACCATCATCAGCATGATCGGACTGCTCGGGCTCTCGGGCATCCTGGTCAACGATTCGATCGTGCTGGTCAGCCGTATCCGAGAGCGGCTTGCGTTCGGCGATGCGCTCGAAGCGGCCGCGGTCGGCGCCGCGCGCGATCGTCTGCGCGCCGTTCTGCTGACGTCGCTCACCACCATCGGCGGCCTTCTGCCGCTGATGTTCGAGACGAGCCGGCAGGCTCAGTTCCTCATTCCGATGGCGATCACACTTGTGTTCGGCCTCGCAACAGCGACAGTTCTGGTGCTCGTGCTGGTGCCGAGCCTCGTCGGCATCGGCGGCGATATTGGCCGCCTTTTCACGCGCTTATTCGGCGCATTCAGGAGCCGTACGCGCACAGCGGAGAACCCTGCGGCAACTCCAGCCGAATGACACCAGTGCCCCCGCGGCTAGCCTCGGCGGCATCCGGTTGCTTGCGACTCTCGCCTGCGCTAGCCTTGAAACTGCAACCGCAGCCCGCGTGCCTATCGCGGTGACGCAATTGCGTCATGCGGCGGAACTTGCGCCAGATCGCGTGGCACCTGTTGCATGATGCCCACGCTCGGCCGGGAAGTGTCAGCTATCTCGCTCGCAAGGGTACGCAAGCCTTGCAGCATAAGTCCCAAGGCTACACAGTTGCCCTAGATAAGTAACAGATCGTATGAACTCGTCTCGCCGGTGCGAACCGGGAGATGGTCTTCTATTCAATTTCAGCCAGAGGCCGAACCGATGACCCTTGCAGGCCGTATCCTCCGCAGTCTCGCGTTTGTGGCCCTCGCCGCCACGATTTCCGTCTCCGCCACCAAGCCAGCCTCCGCCCAGGGCTTCTTCGATTTCCTTTGGAGCGGCGGTTCTCGCGAGACCGTCTCGTTCCCGGGAAGCTATGCGCCGCGCCAGATCATCGTCAGCTTCGGCGACCGCAAGCTCTACTGGATCCATCAGCGCGGTGAGGCCATCAGCTATCCGATCGCCGTTCCGCGCCAGCAGAGCCGCTGGTCGGGCGTCACCAGCGTTTCGCAGAAGCGCGTCAATCCGGGCTGGACGCCGACGCCGGAGATGCGCCGCGAAAACCCGAAACTTCCTGCTCACGTGCCCGGCGGCCATCCGCTCAACCCGCTCGGCGTGCGCGCACTCTACCTCGGCTCGAGCATGTACCGTATCCACGGCACGGACGCGCCCTGGACCATCGGCACCGCCGTTTCGAAGGGCTGCATCCGCATGTACAACGAGGACGTGCTGGATCTCTATCCGCGCATTCCGACCGGCACCCGCGTGACGGTCACTTGGCAGCGCTTCAAGAGCTGACGCGCAGAGCAGTCAACGTTCTGCCTGAGGCCCGCCGGGACATCCCGTGCGGGCCTTTCGCTTTTTGGTTCGACCGGCTTTCTTAATCGGCCTTCTGCGGAGGACGTGCACCGGCTTGACCGAGCGTTGAGCTGGCAAACACCTCTCGAACCTATGGCATCCACGGCCCGCTCTGGATTGATCGCAAGGCTGTGAACCGCCGGCCCTCAGGTCACTCTTGTTTCACTGGACAGGCAGGTTATAACGTTACGCTAAAGACGCGGGCCGGCCTGGAAGCGGGGCGACGTGCCGAGCGGATAAAGGGAAGGAAACACCAGAATGCGCATGTTCGTGAAGTTCGTCATGCTCTCGCTGATCGCCATGATCGGCCTCATCCCGCCGACGCTCGCGCAATCTGGCCTCCTCAAGAAGAAGACCAAGCTCGACCCGATCACGCTCTCTGCCGGCAAGCCGCTCGCCGAAAAACCCTACGAGCTCGAGGCGGGCAAGTACTACTCCCTGCAAATCAAGGCTGACGGCTCGCAGGAACTCGGCATCGCCGGTCCGGAGTTCTTCCGCAACATGTGGGTCAACGAGATCGTGGTCAACGACGTCGAGATCCGCCCGCTTGGCGTCGACTCGCTGGAGTTCGACGGCGCCGGCGAGGCGACGATCAGCTTCATCCCGATCCGTCCCGGCAGCTTCATCCTCCAGATCCCGAAGACCACCGGCGAAACGCAACGCGCCGTGTTCAACGTGAAGGGCTGACGCGCCCCTTCGGCATGCGTTCCGAATTCAACCGCAAGGAACAGGATGCGCGGGCGGGCGTCGAGCGTTAGCTTCCTCGTATGCAGCAGCCGCGCTCGAGACATCTCGATCAGCCCGACGACGATGACGAAATGTGGCGTGCCGTCGAGGCGCGCGACGGAAGCTATGACGGGCGCTTCGTCTTTGCCGTCAGGACGACCGGAATCTATTGTCGGCCATCCTGCGGCGCCCGGCGTCCGTTGCGCGGTAACGTCTCGTTCCACGCCTCGCCCCGATCCGCCGAGCAGGCGGGCTTTCGGCCGTGCCTGCGCTGCCGCCCGCAAGAAGGTGCATTCGCGAGCGACATGGATCGACGCATCATCGATGCCTGCCGGGAAATAGCAAAATGCGAAACGCCCCCGACCCTGGCAGTTCTCGCGCGTATCGCCGGCACTAGCCCCTTTCATTTTCAGCGCGCCTTCAAGGAACGCCTCGGCGTGAGCCCGAAAGGCTTCGCGAGCGCATTGCGCCATGAGCGCGTGCGAGCGGCGCTCGGCTCCGGCGGCACGGCCACCGACGCGATCCACGCGGCGGGATACGACAGTTGCGCACGCTTCTATGCAAACGCGCGGGAGATCCTCGGGATGGCGACTAAAAATTACCGCGCGGGCGGCGCCGGCTTGGATATTCGCTACGCCCTGGCGCAAACTTCGCTCGGCACCACGCTCGTGGCCGCCACGGACGCAGGTGTCTGCGCCATCCTGCTCGGTGACGATGCAGAAGCGCTGGTGGCAGACCTTCGGCGCAGGTTTGCCCAAGCCAATCTCACCGCCGCCACCGACCGCATGGTGGAGATCGTCCGCACTGTCATACACATGATCGACGACCCCGCGGCCAACTGTGATCTGCCGCTCGATATACGTGGCACGGCTTTCCAGCATCGTGTGTGGCAAGCGCTGCGCGGCATTCCCGCCGGCTCGACGATCAGCTACAGCGAGCTTGCCCGGCGCGCGGGCGTACCGGCGGCAACGCGCGCTGTCGCGGGCGCATGCGCCGCGAACCCGCTGGCGGTCGCGGTGCCGTGCCACCGTGTCGTGCGCGAAGACGGCGGTCTCTCCGGTTTTCGATGGGGCGTCGAGCGCAAGCGCGCGCTGCTGGCGAAGGAGGCGGGCGCGGCGCGGCGCGATACCGACCGCCCGACCCGCGCGCCTGGCGGGCGAAGGTCAAGCAAAGCATGACGCCGCCGCACACCGCGCGCAATCAGTGCACGGGCGAGCGGCGCACACATCAGGCGAAGGTCACCGCGTAGATCGGCGGCAGCGTGTGGCTCACCGTCGACCAACTGTCACCCTGGTTCTCGCTCACCCACAGTCCGCCCGTCGTCGAGCCGATTGCGAGGCGCGTGCCGCTGTCGTCAAGGGCGAGCGCGTGGCGGTAGACCACGTCGTAGGCATGCGACTGCGGCAGCCCTTCTGTCAGCGTCTCGAACGTCTTGCCACCGTCGCGCGTGCGCGTCACGACGAGCTTGCCGTCGGAGGGAATGCGCTTCTCGTCCTTGATCTCGGGCACGAACCAGGCGGTATCGGGATCGCGCGGGTGCACGGCGACGCCGAAGCCGAACGTCGAGACGACACGGGCGGGATCGATCTCGGTGAAGGTGCGGGCCTCGTCGTTCGAGACGAAAATACCATTATGGTGCTGCACCCACATGCGATCGGGCGCCGCCGGGCATTGCACGAGGCGGTGCACGTCCTGGGCGATGGGATCGTGGGTCAGCTCGGGCGGTACGTGATCGGCGCGCATGCCCTCGCCGCGTTGCGACCAGCTCTCGCCGCCGTCTTCCGTCAGCCAGATGCCACCAGTCGACACGGCGATGAAAACGCGCCGCGAGTTGTGCTGGTCGACGATCACCGAGTGCAGTCCTGGAAGATCAGCGCCACCGCCCATCCACATGGTGCGTTTGGGATGACGCCACAGCGCCTCGACGATTTCCCAGCTCGTGCCGTGATCGCGCGAGCGGAATAGCCCGCCTGGAAGCGTGCCACACCAGAGAGTCCCTGGCTCGTCGCTGCCGCCAGGAACCAGCGCCCAAATGCGCGCGGTCGTCCATTCCAGTGGCCGGCCCCACATGTCGTGCTCGGTGTGGCCTTCGGGCTTTGCTGGATATTGGGGTGCCGCGATCTCCTCCCAGCCGTCGGCGTTCGAGCGGTGGAGCTTGACGCCGAAGTGACCATGATCGAGCGCGACGTACCGGCGTCCATCGCGCTGATCGGCGAGTGCGATGGAAACGTTGTCGCCGAGGAAGTGTGTCGCGCCGATCTGCCATCGGCCAGCGACGCGATCGACCTCGAAGAACCCCTTGCGCGTCGAGACGAGCAGCTTGTCGCCCATGAATGGAACCTTCCCGTCAGCCACCAGATAGAGCCTGGAACACCGCGACCGTGCTCGACTCTTCGACAGGGTCGGAAAGACCGGCGCGGTCGCGGATCAGCCGCCCATCGACGAAGATCGCCATGTGACGGCGCAATTGCGATTGGTCGTCCAGCACGTAGCCGCGCGCGCGGGGATTGGCCGCGAACACCGCTTCGAGCGCCTCGCGAACACTCGCTGCCTCGACGATGGTTTCCGGGCAGGCGACGTGGCGTTGCAGGTTCTGCGTAAAGACGACTTTGACCAAACGAAAAGCTCCTGATCTCAATCAGGAGCTTCGCTCAACCGGCGCCAGTCGCCAAGATCCTTGAGGTCGAAAGTGCCGGTTATCCAGGCCCACCTTCCACAAGCCCGTCACATCGGCGAGCCGATCACAAGAGTCCAGAAGGATTTAAACTCCGTCTTGGAATCGTTGACCAGCGCGATACCCATGTGCTCGGCATCGGCCAGCAGCAGGTTCTTGTTGTGGCCAGGGCTGTTCTTCCAGCCGGTCATGACTTCGGGGAACGTCGTCTGGCCAGTGCCGACATTCTCTGCGGCGAGCCGTGCCTTGTAGCCCGTGCGCTTCACACGGTCCCACGGGTTCGAGCCATCGGAGCCATAGTGCGAGATTCGATCCCACTTAGACAGATCGCGCGAATGGGCCTTCGCCGCCGCCGTCAACTCGCTGTTGAGCTTGAGCGGCTTCAGCCCGTTGTCCTTGCGGTATTGATTGACGATGTCGCGCGCGAGTTCGACGTTGAGCTCTGTCTGCGAGTAGTCACGGTCGGAGAGAGCACCCGCGGGCGCTGCCTCGTAACTTCCCTTCGGTGCGCGGTCGTCCAGCTTGGCGACGCGCGTGCCTTCGACCTCTCCGCGGCGGATGCCGGGATCGCCGCCGAGCGCCTGACTGCCTGCCTTGGGTTTGGAGACCGACGAGGTAGCGAGCGGGGTGTCGGCAAAGCCGGACGAGATCTCGCTCGAGTTGACGGCGCAACCAGCGACGCTGATACCAGCGAAAACGAGTAGTGCTACGCGATACATGAGACTTGCTCCCGCCGAGACGTGCGCGGATTCCACATGCAGCATCGCTTCAACCCGTTAACTGACCGTTAATGCTAACGCGCAAGACACTCTTGCTTTCTTCGGTATAACGACGCGACGCAGCTCCACTATTCCCCGGGGCATCGAGCACGGTCCGGCGCCCAGGAAGAACGTCGCCGTTCCAAGGGTCTACCGCAGAACTCTGCGCATTTTCTGGCTGCCCCTCGAATGCCGAATGAGGCCAAATCAACGTGTCGGTAATTTGACCGGTACCGGGCGAAAGCTCGGCACGACGCCCGCTTATCGGGTTTGGTTACTGCGAAATCAGCAAAAGCTCGCGAAGCTCGCCCCACCTCGCTGCGGCTGCGGGGCCCCCGGATCATGCAAGCTTGATTAAGTGCTGCTTCCGGGCAATCATGACAACATCATGAAAGGGAGGCGCGCGTGAGCGATACCGACCCGATAATTGAGATCCGCCCGGTGTTGGAGCGCCGGGCAGCCGCACGCCGGAACCCAGCAGATACCGACCATCCGAGCGGCACGTCATCGAACGGCGTCAACCGTACCATCCGGCAGGTCACGGCTTTCAGCCGCCAAGAGCTACAGCAAATTCTGAGAGTTTACGGACGCATGGTCGCTGCCGGCGAATGGCGCGATTATGCCCTCGATATGGAGGACGAGACCGCGACGTTCTCTGTGTTCCGCCGCTCCAGCGAGATACCCCTGTACCGCATCGAAAAAACCCCGCGTTTGGCGCGGCGCCAAGGCGCGTTCAGTATCGTCTCGGCTGCTGGCGTAGTACTGAAACGCGGCAGCGATCTCGCCCGTGTGTTGGCCGTATTCGACAAGCAGCTTCGCCTCGTCCAGGGCTGACGGGTCCCAAGACTGTCAGGCCGCAGTGCGCTTATCGACTTCGCTGGATCGCAAATTTGGAATCGCTCCCGCGCTTCCTCAAGCGCCATTGAGCGCGGCGATCCGCCCGGCGCCTCTCCGTTCATTCTGGGCAGGTTGTTGCTCCGGCACCCAGTTCCCGCTGCATATAAACGATGTCGTGCCATTCGCCGTTCTTGAAGCCGACAGCGGTGATGCGTCCGACCCTGGCGAAACCAAGGCCGGCGTGCAGACGCTCGGAGGCCGGGCCGGCACCGCTTGAGATGAGAGCGATCATCTGGCGAAAGCCGGCACGCGCAGCAGCATCGACGAGCGCACCGAGCAGCACTCTGCCGACCCCGCGCCGCTCCGACCCTGGGGCGACATAGATGGCGTCCTCGACGGTCCACGCGAATGCCGCCCGCTCGTGGAAAGGTCGCGCGTAGGCATAGCCGACGATCACGCCGTCGGGCGCTTGCGCCACGAGAAATGGGCAGCCCGCCTCCACAACCTTGAGCCAGCGGCGGCTCATCTCGACGGCGTCTGGAGCAACGAGCTCGAAACTCGCCGCCGTCGTTTCGACCGACGACGCATAGATTGCCGCGACCGCCGCGCAGTCATGTTCGTCCGCCGGGCGAACCGAGACGTCCATTCTCTTGCACCCTCGTCATGGAGATCGCCAAAAAGAAAGGGCCCCGCCAGCGGCGGAGCCCTTCCTGAAGTCACGTCTCGCGACAACTACTCGCGGTTGCCGAAGAGCTGCAGCAGCGACACGAACATGTTGACGAAGTCGAGGTAGAGGCTCAGCGCGCCGAAGATGGCGGCTTTGCCCGCGGCGACCGCGTCACCGGCGACGAGGTAGTACTCGTCCTTGATGCGCTGCGTGTCGTACGCCGTGAGGCCGGCAAACACGAGAACGCCGATCGACGAGATGGCGAACTGCAGCGCGCTCGACTGAAGGAAGATGTTGACCAGACCGGCGATGATGATGCCCACCACGCCCATGAACAGGAACGAGCCCCATCCCGTCAGATCCTTGCGGGTCGTATAACCCCACAGGCTCAGCGCGCTGAACGCTGCGGCCGTGACGAAGAACATCTGCGTGATCGAGGCGCCGGTATAGCGCAGGAAGATCGACGACAGCGACGCGCCCATGACAGCGGCGAACGCCCAGAACGTCATCTGAGCGCCCGACAAACTCATCTTATGAGCGCGGAAGCCGATCAGGAAGATGAACGCGAGCGGAGCGAGAGCCACCACCCACATCAGCGGCGAAGTGTAGAGCGCCTTGCCCGCCTCGGTGAGCATGATGCCGTTCTTGAGCTGCGCCGCAGCGAGCGCGCGATCGGTCGTCGTCAGCATGTGGAACAGGCCGTAGGCGACCGCGCCCGTGAGGGCGACGCCAGCAGCCATGTAATTGTAGACGCCGAGCATGTAGGACCGAAGGCCCTCGTCCACGCGACCGACCTCGCGCGTGGCCGTGCCGGCGACCTGGTACCGTCTATCCATCTGAGCCATAGTGATATTTTTCCCTTTCGACCGGTTCATTATCCGGACCACACGCGGAATATGAAGTGGGAACACTATACATTCAAGGGCGCGCGCCGGAAAAGCGACGGCGGAAGGCCCTGCTCCCGGAAGCGACGGGATTAATTCCCGAAACCAAGAATTACTGCGCCCGGAGATAAGGTACGGGGCGCGCCCGCAAGACCTGCCATGTCCCGAGCCCGCCGAAGATCAGCACGAGGCCGCTCGCCAGCCCCAGCGCCAGCGCGACTGCGCCCCAGGAAAACGTGAACCGCACGTCCATCACCTGTTCGAGCGCAACCCACGCGGCGAGCGCGCCAAAGCCGACGGCGAAACCCGCCGTCGCCGCGGCGATCAGGAGGTATTCGAGGACATGCGACGCCAGGATTCGCCTACGCGTCGCGCCCAGCGCTTTCAGGATTACGGCTTCGAGGATGCGGCGACGCTGCGCTGTCGCCAGTGCTCCGGCAAGCACCAGCGCGCCAGCGGCGAGCGTGACGCTTCCCGCGACGCGCACGGCGACCATGATCTTGTCGAGGATGGCGCCGAACGACTGGATGGCGTCCTTGACACGAATGACGGTGACGGTCGGATACGCCTTGCCGAGCGCGCGCGCGACCTCGGCCTCGAGCGCCAGCGGCGCGGCCTCGGGCAGCGTCAACGTCGCAAGCAGGTTGTGCGGCGCTCCAGCCAGCGTGTTCGGTGAGAACACCATGACGAAGTTGATGGCGAGGCTCTCCCAGTTCACTTGGCGGAGGTTGGAAATGCGCGCCGTGACGTTGCGGCCGAGCACGTTCACCGTCACCGTATCGCCGATGGCGACGCCGAGCTGGCGGGCCAGCTCGGCCTCGAACGAGACCAGTGGCTCGCCGGAATAGTCCTTCGGCCACCAACTTCCCGCGACCACCTCGGAGCCGGCCGGAACCGTTTCGGAGTAGGAAAGCCCGCGGTCACCGCGTAGCACCCAGTCCGCCTCGGCCGGCGCCTTGATCCGTTCCACCGGCCGCTCGCCGAGCCGCACGAGGCGCCCGCGCAGCATCGGCGCGCTCTCGACCTTCGCTTCCGGAGAAACCTTGTGAACGATGCCGGCCACTCCGCCCAGATCTCCCTTCGGCACATCGAGGACGAAATAGTTGGGGGAGCGCTCGGGCAGCCTTGTCGTCATCTCGTTGAGAAGCGAGGCGTCCGTCAATCCGACCGCGACGAGCAATGACAGGCCGGCGCCGAGCGACAGCACAACAGAGCGCGTGAGCCCGCCGGGGGCACCGATGTTGCGAACCGCGAGGGCAAGCTCCGGCACGCGGGTGCGCGGCAAGCGCCGGGCGAGCCAGGTGACCGCATGCCCGAGCGCGAGAAATGCCGCGAAGATCACCGTCAAGCCACCCACGAACCACAGCGCGATACGCTGTGAGTCCGACGACAGCACCACGAACACGGCGAGCGCCAGGGCGATTGCCGCGGTCGCAGCGACGAGGCGGCGGCTCGGCCAGCCATGCTGGTCGGCGATCTCGTCTCGGAAGAGTTCGGCGGGCGAGACGCGCTCGGCCTGCCCGAGCGGCCACAAGGTGAACATTGCCGCGACGAGGAAGCCATATGCGGCCCCGGTGACGAGGCTCCACGGCGAGAGCTCGACATCGGCGGGAAACGGCAGGGCGTCGGCGAAGAACGCATGCAGCGCGAGCGGCACGATCTGTCCGAGCATGAGGCCGATGAGGACGCCGAGCGCCGCCATGATGGCGACCTGAATGAAGAAGATCTGGAACACGAGGCGGCTCGGCGCGCCGAGGCTCTTCATCGTCGCGATGACCTTGCGGCGGCGATCAACGAACGTCTGTACGGCATTGGCCACACCGACACCGCCGACGAGCAGCGCCGTCAACCCGATCAGCGTCAGGAACTGACGCAGCCTCTCCAGGGTCTTGCGCACGCGCGGGGAAGGATCGCGCTTGTCGAGCACGGTGAACCCCGCCTCCGGCAAATCGCGTTTCACCGCCGTCGCGAAAGAGGCGACGCTGGCGCGGTCCTCGTGTGATTGCGCCGTCGACGCCACCCCCGGCTCGTCGAGTTGAAGTGAGTAACGCCAGCGGACCAGCGAGCCGGGTTTCACAAGCCCGGTCGCCTCGAGCGTCGGCAGATCGACGAAAATGCGCGGCCCGAATGTCATGCGGTCGGAGATGCCGTCGGGCTCCGAGACGATCGCGGCCGACGCGACAAGCTCTAACTCACCGACTCGGAACTTTCCGCCGATCTTGATGCCGAACCGTTCGAGCAGAATGGGATCGACGGCCGCGCGTCGCACGCCGCCTTCGGAGCGGATGGCATCGGGGAAGCTGGCACCACCGTCGAGCACGACGCTGCCGACCAGCGGATAGGCGGCATCGACGCCCTTGAGCTCAGCGAGGGCCTGCTCCTCGCCGTCGAGCGAACGCGCCATGGTGCGCATCGTCGCCGTCTCGCTCAACCGGCCGCGCGCGGCAAGCCACTGGATCTCGCTTTCGCTTGCCCGTGCATGCGAGCGTGCAAGCGTCGCATCGCCGCCGAGAATCAGCTCACCCTGACGTTCGAGCCCGTGCGTGAGGGCATCGGAAAGAGCAGTAACGGCGGTGATGACCATCACGCCGAGTGCGACGCAGGCGATGAATACCTGGAAGCCGCGGATGCCACCCCGCATTTCACGGAACGCGAGCGCCAATACGCGGCCGAAGCCTGGTCCCTCGGCGCGTGAAGCCGTGCCCCGAACCGCGATCTCACGGCCGGCACCGGTATCGAGGCTGGTCATTGCGCGGCGACCTCTACCAGCGGCTCGTTTGCCTCGTCTGAAACGATGCGCCCGTCCGCCATGCGAACGATCCGCTGGCAATGGCGAGCGAGGCTTTCGTCGTGCGTGATGAGCACCAAGGTCGAGCCGCGTCGGCGATTGAGGCCGAACAAGAGGTCGATCACCTGCCGGCCGGTCCGTCCATCGAGGTTGCCGGTCGGCTCGTCGGCGAGAAGCAACGCGGGCCTACGGCTCAGCGCGCGGGCGAGCGCGACGCGCTGCTGCTCGCCGCCCGACAACTCCGCGGGAAAGTGATCGACGCGGGCGCCGAGACCGACTTCGTCGAGGAGCGCGCGGGCGGTTTCAAATGCGCCGTCGGCGCCGGCGAACTCCAGCGGCAACGCGACATTCTCGAGCGCCGTCATGGTCGGCACGAGATGGAACGACTGGAAGACGATACCGATCTCTCCACCACGCGCGAGAGCAAGGCCGTCCTCGCTCAGCGCTGAAAAATCACGACCGACGATGGAGACCTTGCCGCGCGTGGCGCGTTCGAGGCCGGCGACGATCATCAACAGCGACGTCTTGCCGGACCCCGATGGCCCGACGATTGCGACCGACTGCCCGCGCGAAACCTCGAACGACACGTCGCGCAGAATTTCCACTGGCCCCGCCCGGCTCGTCAGCGTCAACCCGACGCCGTGAAGATCGACGATCGGCTCGGCGCGGTTCATCTGGTCGCTCGCCACGTTGCTGCCTTGCTCCGTTGTTCCGGTTTGCGCCGTTCTAGTTCGCGCCCGCGAGCGGCACTTCGGCGCCCCTGGCGGGCGTCGTTGCCACCGGCGACCTTGCCAAGCGCGAGGCCAGTCTCTACCTGCCTGCACGAACGGGCGTTCATCCCCCAAGCGTAGGGCGAAACAATGGACACGATATCGTTCCAACGGCTCTGGGAGCGGGCCGGCCTCCCGGCTCAAATGGGCATCGCCGCCCGCGCCATCAAGCGTGCCGTCGTCTTCGCCTTGATAGCGCTCGCCACAGTTTCCGCCTCGCACGCGCAAGCCAGCGAGAACAAGGAGGGGGGCAAGCCTTTGCGCATCGTTGCGTTGGGTGACAGTCTGACCGCGGGCTTCGGTCTGCAACCCGGCCAGGGATTTCCCGAAGTGTTGCAGTTCGCACTCAAGGCGCGTGGCCACGAAGTCGAGATGGTCAATGCCGGCGTCTCGGGCGACACCACATCGGGCGGCCTCGCCCGCCTCGACTGGGTCATCGACGACAGTATCGACGCGGTCATCGTGGAGCTCGGGGCCAATGATGCCTTGCGTGGACAACCGCCCGCGCAGGCCAAGTCGAACCTCGATCAAATTATGGCGCGGCTGGCGGCGCGCCGCCTCCCCGTGCTGCTCGCCGGCATGCGCGCCCCGGAGAACTGGGGCGCGGATTATCGCCAGCAATTCGATACAATCTACCCTGAGCTTGCCGCGCGGCACGGCGCAATCCTCTACCCGTTTTTCCTGGACGGCGTTGCGCTCGACCAGAAGCTCAATCTCGGTGACGGCCTGCACCCGAACCAGCGGGGCATCGCCGTGATCGTCGAACGCATCCTCCCGGCGGTCGAACAGCTCATTGCGCGCGCCGAGGCCCGGCGGGCCGCCGGCGGCTCGGCGGCGGCCTCGAAATAGCGTCGGGCGGGGGCTGGGGCCAAGGGCTGGAGGTGCGAGTGGGCGACCGGCTTATGATGCCGGCTTATGATGGAGGTGCGCGCCGCGTCAGTCGGCCACAGCATGGTCGAGTCACGAACGACAGGGTTGCCCAGAATACAGGGTTGCCCAGAATGCTGACGCGCAAGGCAAATCGGTGCAGGCGAAACGTCTGGCCTCATTGCGGTCGGTCTGCAGTCATTGGTTGACATGGCGCCCCGAATACACCAAGTGTGGCGCACTCGATGTTTCGCGGCACGCGCGAATGCGCATCGTCTGCACCGCTTGGCTTGTACCGGATACTGTGATCCGGACTGTTCGCCGGACGACCGCAGCGGCGGATTTTCCCCGAGACCTCTCCCCTTGAAAATGCTGGCCCCCCACGCGCGGCGGGCCCGGCTCTGGCGCCAGACCGGCTAGACCCGCGGATCGACTCCGCGCGGCCGCAGCTCGCGCAGAAAGACGCTTTTGCTTACCATGACCGACCAGACCTTCGCAGACCTCGGCGTCGCCGAGCCGATCCTGCGCGCCCTCGAGGCCGAGGGCTATACTCACCCGACCCCCATCCAGAAGGGCTCCATCCCGACGCTGCTCGCCGGGCGCGACCTGCTCGGCCTCGCCCAGACCGGCACCGGCAAGACGGCCGCCTTCTCGGTTCCGATCCTCCAGCGTCTCGCCGCGAACGGTGCGCGGGCCAAGCCGCGGATGCCACGCGCGCTGATCCTGGCTCCGACCCGCGAACTCGCGGTGCAGATCAACGACAGCCTGCGCCTCTACGGCCGTCATCTCGCGCTTCGCTCGACCGCCGTGTTCGGCGGTGTCGGCATCGGCGCACAAATCGAGACCCTGCGTCGCGGCGTCGATATTCTCGTCGCCACACCCGGACGGCTGCTGGACCTCGTGGCCCAGCGCGCAGCCGACCTCGGCGCTATCGAGATCCTGACACTCGACGAAGCAGACCGCATGCTCGACATGGGCTTCGTGCGTGACGTTCGCCGCATCGTCAAAATGGTGCCGAACGAGCGCCAGACGCTGCTGCTCTCCGCCACCATGCCGTCGGACATCGAGCATCTCGCCGCCGAGATTCTCTCCGATCCGTTCCGCGTCGAGATCGCCCATGCCGGCAAGACGGTCGACCGCATCAAGCAGAGCGTCCACTTCGTCGCCGCCAATGCGAAGCGCGACCTGCTCGCCACCCTGCTCGCCGACGAGACCATGTCGCGGGTCATGGTATTCACCCGCACCAAGCGCGGCGCCGACCGCGTTGCCCAGCATCTGATGCGCAGCTCCATCAGCGCCGAGGCAATCCACGGCAACAAGTCGCAGAACAACCGCCAGCGCACCCTCGAGGGCTTCCGCTCCGGACGCACGCGCGTGCTGGTGGCGACGGATATCGCCGCGCGCGGTCTCGACATCGATCTCGTCACGCACGTCGTCAACTTCGAGCTGCCGCACGAGCCGGAAGCCTACGTGCACCGCATCGGCCGCACGGCGCGCGCCGGTACCGACGGCATCGCCATCGCGTTCTGCTCGCCCGACGAGCGTGCCGACCTCAAGGCCATCGAGCGCCTGACGCGGCGAACGCTCGACGTCGTGCCGACGCCGGAGATCATCGTCAGCACAGGTAGTGCGGAGAGCGACACGCGCCGCGACCGCATCGAGGAGCGCTTCGAGCTGCGCGAGGCGGCGAGCCGCGGCGAGGGTCGGGGCGAAGGCCGCGGCGAGGGCCGTGGTCGTGGCGGAGACCGCAAGAGCTCCAACCGTCCGCGTCATGCACGCGGTCGCGATGACCGGGCCGAAGCCGGCCACTCTGCCAGCGGCGAGGCTCGCTCGCGCCACGCGGAGCGCGGCCCCCGGGTCGAGAGCCACCGCGATCCTGCCCGTGAGCAAGGGGCTGGCGCACCGCGCGGAGAAGGCCGGGCACGTCACGCGGAGCGCGGCCCACGCAACGAAAGCAATCGTGATCCCGCCCGCGAGCAAGCGGCTGGAGCACCGCGCAGCGAAGGCCGTGGCCGCCAGCAGCAGCCGCGCAACGGCCAGCCGCAGAACGGTCGCTCGGACGCCCGCCCGCAGGGCCGCAGCCACGCGCATCAGCACGCCGAAGCCCGGGGCGGCGAGCGTGGAACTCCACATCATCGCAACGGCAAGCCGGCCGGCGGCAAGCAATCGGGCGAACGCCACGCGGCGTCGGGTAAGCCCGCGCGCGCGGCCGGCGATGCGCGGCCAACCCGCTCCGGTACGGGCAATGGGCCGGGCAGCGGTCCAACGCCGTGGTCGAGCTGGACGAGCCGCAGCGGTAATCGCTGAACTTCGGGCTCAAAACTAATGCAATCAGCCCCGCGCGAGCCGACGCCCGCGCGGGGCTTTTTACATTAGGTCGAGACTTCACCCCCGCGCCCGACTCCGCTGCGCCGACTGCAGCGGTACGGGATGATTGATAGTGCTGTTACATCGAACGCGCTGACCTCGCTTGCCAACGCGCTCCGCATCTGTAGGCTCCTGCGTCCGAAGCGCCACCAGACCGGACGGCCCCGTCGGCGGACCGCCCGTCGCATCACGGCGCTCTCGCCGCAAATTTGCGGAGCATTGCATTCCGGCAGCCCGTCGCCGAGGCGATCGCGTGCGGCCGGATGATGCTCCAACCGGACGGAGCAACTCGTTCAGCGCATGACATCGAAGCCCAGCAAGAAAGCCGCCGTAAAGCGCCGGTTTGTCACCGCCAAATCGAATGGGACCGCTGCCAGCGCCCCAACGAAGCCCGCCCGCAAGGCCCCCGCCCCCATCGTCTCGAGCGGCTTCTGGCTGCTGAAGTCGGAGCCGGATGCGTTCTCGTGGGAGCAGCTTAAGGCCAAAGGCGCGGCGGGCGAAGAATGGAGCGGCGTGCGCAACTATCTCGCGCGCAACAACATGCGGGCGATGCGCATCGGCGACCTCGGCTTCTTCTATCACTCCAACATCGGCCTGGAGATCGTCGGCGTGTGTGAGATCTCGGCCCTCGCCCACCCGGACTCGACAAGCGACGATCCCAAATGGGACTGCGTGGACGTGCGCGCGGTGACCGACATGCCGAAGCCCGTGACGTTGGCCGAGGTCAAATCCAATCCAAAGCTTGCCCATATGAGCCTCGTCACCTCGATGCGCCTTTCCGTGCAGCCGGTGACGGCGGAGGAATGGGCCGAGGTCTGCCGCATGGGCAGCCTCGATCCGAAGAAGCTCGGAAAGAGGAAACCGAAGTGAGCACCGACGCTCCGCTGGAGCAGGGCGAGGACGGCTCACGGCAGGCCGCTCCGCAAACGCGACTCGATCCGACCGATCGCAACGCCGTGGCCGGATTCATCCGCGCCAACACGAAGCCTCTCGCCCCGCCGCTCGTGCCCGAGATAACCCTCCAGCTTGCGGAGGAGAGCCTGCCGATCTGGCAGAAGACGGAGGAGGAACTCGGCGAGATCAACGTGCCCCCACCCTACTGGGCGTTCGCATGGGCTGGCGGACAGGCACTGGCACGCTATCTCCTGGACAACCCGCAGATCGTGGCCGGCAAGAGCGTGCTCGATCTCGGGGCGGGATCGGGATTGCAGGCGATCGCGGCGGCGATGGGCGGCGCCGTCGATGTCCTGGCCGCAGACATAGATCAGATTGCGCTCGTCGCCTGCGGGATCAATTGCGCCGCCAATGGAACGCAGCTCAAGACGACGGAGAAGGATCTGTTGGACGGGCCTCTGTCGCGATCTTTCGACGTTATCCTGGTGGGTGACCTGTTTTACGAACGCCAGCTCGCCGATCGCGTCCTGGAGCTCATCGAACGAGAGAGCGCGGCCGGCAGCCTCATCCTCATCGGCGACCCGCAGCGCAACTATTTTCCAAAGGGGCGCTTCGCCGAGGCGGCGCGATACGAGGTGCCGGTGACGCGAGAACTTGAGGACGCCCTCATCAAGCGCACCGCGGTTTGGTGCCTCGGCGGACCGCTTGAACCCCGCACATCCGACCAGACCGGAGCCGCCGGAATGGAGCCGGCCACGGGTTGAAAGGCTCTCCAGGGGGCTCCCCGATAGGCGACCGCCAGGATCGCTCAAATACGACGAAGGGGAGGCTTGCCGCACCCCTCGCCGAACCTATAATGCCCGAAAATCTCAAGCCAAAAGTGGGAGGAAATACCATGTCGGAGAAAGTTTACCCGGTTCCAGCGGAATGGAAATCGCGGGCCTGGGTCGACAACGACAAGTACCTCGAGATGTATCAGCGCTCGGTCAAGGACCCGCAGGGTTTCTGGGGCGAGATGGGCCTGCGCCTCGACTGGATCAAGCCGTACACCAAGGTCAAGAACACCTCCTACGATCCGCACAACGTCTCGATCAAATGGTTCGAGGACGGTGAGCTGAACGTCTGCGCCAACTGCGTCGACCGCCACGTGGCGACGCGCGGCGATCAGGTCGCCATCATCTGGGAAGGCGACGATCCGACCCGCGACGAGAAGATCACCTACCGCCAGCTGCTCGAGCGCGTCTCGAAGTTCGCCAACGTCATGAAGGCGCACGGCGTCAAGAAGGGTGACCGCGTCACCATCTACCTGCCGATGATCCCCGAGGCGGCTTACGCGATGCTGGCTTGCGCACGCATCGGCGCCGTCCACTCGATCGTCTTCGCCGGCTTCTCCCCGGACAGCTTGCAGAACCGCGTCGAGGACGCCGATTCCAAGCTCATCATCACCTCGGATGAAGGTCTGCGCGGCTCCAAGACGGTGCCGCTCAAGAAGAACACCGACGATGCGCTGAAGAAGTGCAAGGGCGACGAGAAGGTGCTTCTCGTGCGCCACACGGGCAACCCGGTTCCGTTCACCCCCGGCCGTGACTTCTGGCTGCACGAGGAGATCGTGAAGGTCTCCGCCGACTGCCCGCCCGAGCCGATGAACGCCGAGGACCCGCTGTTCATCCTCTACACCTCGGGCTCCACCGGCAAGCCCAAGGGCGTGCTGCACACCTCGGGCGGCTACCTGGTCTACGCGGCCTACACCCACGAGTGCGTGTTCGACCTGCGCGAGGACGACGTCTACTGGTGCACGGCGGACGTCGGCTGGGTCACCGGCCACAGCTACATCGTCTACGGGCCGCTGGCCAACGGCGCGACCTCGCTGATGTTCGAGGGCGTGCCCAACCATCCGGACGTGTCGCGCTTCTGGCAGGTGGTGGACAAGCACCAGGTGACGATCTTCTACACCGCGCCCACCGCCATCCGCGCGCTGATGCGCGACGGCGATGCGCCGGTGGCGAAGACCTCGCGCGCTTCGCTGCGCCTGCTGGGAACCGTCGGCGAGCCGATCAACCCCGAGGCCTGGGAGTGGTACCACCGCGTGGTCGGCGAGGGACGCTGTCCGGTGGTGGACACCTGGTGGCAGACCGAGACCGGCGGCATCCTGATCACGCCGCTGCCCGGCGCCTTCGACCTCAAGCCCGGTTCGGCCACGCTGCCGTTCTACGGCGTGCGGCCGGCGCTGGTCGACAACGAAGGCCAACTGCTGGAAGGCGCCACCGATGGCAACCTGGTCCTGCTCGATTCCTGGCCGGGCCAGATGCGCACGGTCTACGGCGACCACCAGCGCTTCATCGACACCTATTTCACGACCTTCAAGGGCAAGTACTTCACCGGCGACGGCGCGCGACGCGACGACGACGGCTACTACTGGATCACCGGTCGCGTCGACGACGTGATCAACGTGTCGGGGCATCGCCTGGGCACCGCCGAGGTCGAGAGCGCGCTGGTCGGCAGCCAGTGGGTCGCGGAGGCGGCAGTGGTGGGCGCGCCGCACGACATCAAGGGGCAGGGCATCTACGCCTACGTCACGCTCAAGTCCGGCATCGAGCCCAGCGAGGCGCTGCGCAAGGACCTGGTCGCGCACGTGCGCAAGGAGATCGGGGCCATCGCCACGCCGGACTGGATCCAGTGGGCGCCGGGCCTGCCGAAGACGCGCTCGGGCAAGATCATGCGCCGCATCCTGCGCAAGATCGCCGCCAACGAGCACGACCAGCTCGGCGACATCTCGACCCTGGCCGACCCGCTGGTGGTGCCGGTGCTGGTCAACGAGCGGCTCAACCGCTGAGCGCGGGCCGGCCCGGCGGACGCCATTCCGTGCGCGAGATCCTGATCGCCGACGACCACCCCCTGTTCCGCGAGGCCCTGCGCGGCGCGGTGCTGCGCGCGGTGCCCGAGGCGACGCCGCTGGAGGCGGCGAGCGTCGGCGCGCTGCTCGAGGCGCTGGACGCGCACCCGCAGTGCGAACTGCTGCTGCTCGACCTCAACATGCCGGGCGCGAACGGCTTCAGCGCCCTGGTCCACGTGCGCGCGAGCCATCCGGCGGTGCCCGTGGTGGTGGTGTCGGCGCGCGAGGACGCGGACACGGTCCGGCGCGCGCTCGGCCACGGCGCCGCCGGCTTCATCCCCAAGTCGGCCGACCTCGGCACGATGTGCACTGCGCTGGAGCGGATCCTCGATGGCGGGACCTGGGCGCCGGCCGACGTGGTCGCGACGCCGCTGGCGCCGGACGAGGCGCGCCTGGCGCAGGCCCTGGCCGCGCTGACGCCGGCGCAGTTCCGCGTCCTGGGCATGGTCTGCGCCGGCCTCCTCAACAAGCAGATCGCCTGGGAACTGTCGATCACCGAGGCGACGGTCAAGGCGCACATGAGCGCGGTGCTGCGCAAGCTCGGCGTGCACACGCGCACCCAGGCGGTGATGCTCGCCGGCAAGCTGGCGCTCGATCCGGGCGCCGTGCGCGCGCCGCCGGAATCCGAGTAGCGCCACGGGTTCAACCCGGGCCGGCGTCGCCGCCGGAGCGCCGCGTCGCGGCGAGCGCCGCCAGCAGTGCCCGCAGCGCCGCCGGACGCACCGGCTTGCGCAGCAGCGCGTAGCCGCGTCGCCGCGCCTCTTCCGCCAGCGCATCGGATGCATCGGCCGTGATCAGCGCGCCGGGCGGCGGGCTTGCGCCGCAGCGCGCGCGCAACTGGTCGAGCGCATCCAGCCCCTCGACGCGGTCATGCAGGTGGTAGTCGGCCAGGATCACGTCCGGCACGCGCGCGGCCAGCGCGCGGCCGGCCTCGTCCAGGGTCGCCGCCAGCAACGGCAGCACGCCCCAGCGTTCCAGCAGGGCCTGCATGCCATCGAGGATCGCGCGGTCGTTGTCGAGGCACAGCACGCGCAGGCCCTCGATCGATGCCGCCGGCGGCGTTGCCTCGCGCGCGAACGCCGCCGTGTCCGCGGCACTGCGCGGCACGCGCAGGCCGAAGCGCGTCCCGCGTCCCTGTTCCGAATGCAGGGTGAGCGCGTGCCCGAGCAGGCGCGCGATGCGCTCGCAGATCGACAGGCCCAGTCCCAGGCCCTTCTCGCCCCACGGCGAGTCCAGCTCGAGGCGCTGGAACTCCTCGAACACGAGGCGCCGGTGCTGCGGCGCGATTCCCGGCCCGGTGTCGGCGACCACGAACTCGAGCTGCGCCGGGCCGCGGCGGCGGCAACCCAGCACCACGCGCCCGCTGGCGGTGTAGCGCAGGGCGTTGCTGAGCAGGTTCTGCAGCACCCGGCGCAGCAGGCGCCGGTCGCTGAGCACCCAGGCCGAGCAGGGATGGACGTGCAGTTGCAGGCCGCGCGAAGCGGCCAGCGGCGCGAACTGCTCCGCCATCGCCTCGAGCAGCTCCCGGGCCGCGAAGGGCGAGATCTCGGCGCGCATCGCGCCGGAATCCAGGCGCGAGATGTCGAGCAGGCCGTCGAGCAGCTCCTCGGCGGCGCGCAGCGAGATGTCGACGCGCTCGGCCAGCTTGCCGACCTCGCCGTCCAGCCCGGGGCGCGCGCGCAGCGCCGAGCTGAACAGGCGCGCGGCGTTGAGCGGCTGCAGCAGGTCATGGCTCGCGGCCGCGACGAAGCGGGTCTTGGACTGGTTCGCCGCCTCGGCTTCATGCTTGGCCTGGCGCTGGGCCTCGAGCGCGGCGCGCAGTTCCTGCGTGCGGGTCTCGACCCGTGCCTCCAGTTCCTGGGTCAGCTGGCGCAATGCGGACTCGACCCGCTTGTAGTCCGTCACGTCGGTGTAGGTGGTGACGAAGCCGCCGCCGGGCATCGGTTCCCCGCGCATCTCCAGCACGCTGCCATCGCTGCGCTCGCGCTGGAAGGCGTAGGGCGTCGCGCGGGTGAGGTGGCCGATGCGCTTGGCCACGTGCGCCTCGGGATCGCCCGGTCCCCATTCGCCGCGGCGGGCGTTCCAGCGGATCAACTCGGCCACCGGGCAGCCCACGCGCACCATGCCCTCGGGATAGCGGAACAACTCGAGGTAGCGGCGGTTCCACGCCACCAGGCGCAGCTCGGCATCGACCACCGCGATGCCCTGGGTCATGTTCTGCAGGGTCGCCTGCAGCAGCTCGCGGTTGAAGCGCAGCTCCTGCGAGGTCTGGTCCAGCATGGTGGCGACCTCGTCCACCTCCATGCCGGTGCCGCGCAGCGCGGTGGTCAGCACCAGGCGCGCCGAGGTCGCGCCGACCGCGCCGGAGAGCGCGCGTTCGACGTGCAGCGCGAACTGGCGATCGGCGGAATCGGCGCGGCCCAGGCGGCGCCCGCTGAGCTGGTTGAACTCGGCCAGCGCGGCGTCGGCGGCGCGTTCGCCGACGATGCGCGCGGCCAGCGTCAGCAGGTCGGCCACGGTCGTGCGTCCGGGCAGCGGCGCGTTGTCGGCCATCGACAGCGGGCCGCCCTCGGCCGGGGCGAGGAAGCTGCCCGCGCGCAGCCGCTCCTGGATCGAGGCCGGGCGCAGGCGCGAAACCAGCAGGCACAGCGCGACATTGATGCCCAGCGACCACGCGGTGCCGTGCGCCAGCGGATCGATCCCGCGCCAGCCCAGCAGCGCATGCGGATGCAGCCAGCCGATGCCGCCGGGGCCGTCGACGAGCCAGCGGTCGGGCATGAGCCCGGCGCCGGACAGGCTGGGCAGGAACAGCGTGTAGAGCCACAGGGCGAATCCCCCGGCCATGCCGGCGATCACGCCGGCGCGGGTCAGCGAGCGCAGGTACAGCCCGCCCAGGATCGCGGGCGCGAACTGCGCCACCGCGGCGAAGGCGAGCAGGCCGACCGCGGCCAGCGACTGCGTGCCGGCGCTGAGCCGGTAGTAGGAATAGGCCATCGCCGCCAGCGCCACGATGGCGAGGCGGCGGATCCACAGCACCAGGCGGCTGAGGTCGCCGCGTTCGCCCAGGCGCAGCGCGCGCACCCGGGCCAGCGCCGGCAGCACCAGTTCGTTGCTGATCATCGTCGCCAGCGCCACGCTGGCCACGATCACCATGCCGGTGGCGGCGGAGAAGCCGCCGATGTAGGCCAGCAGGGCCAGGGCCTCGTCGCCGCGGCTGGCCGGCAGCCACAGCACGAAGCTGTCCGGATGGACGGTGGCCGGCGGGGCGCTGCGCAATCCCGCCAGCGCGATCGGCAGCACCAGCAGGGTGAAGGCGGCCAGGTACAGCGGGAACGCGTAGCGCGCGCGCCGCACGTCGCGCAGGTCCTCGCATTCGACCACGCCGACCTGGAACTGGCGCGGGAGGCAGACGATCGCGGTGGCGGCGAGCAGGGTCTGGGTGGCGAAGGTGGTGAGGAAGGTGTCGCTGGTGGGGGCGGGCAGGGTGGTCGTATTTGCGAGGGGTGAGGCATCACTCGCTAGAAGTCCCCACGCATAGATTCCCACTGCCGCGAAGGCGACCAGCTTGACCAGCGATTCCACCGCGATCGCCAGCATCAACCCGTGGTGGTGCTCGGTGGCGTCGACCGCGCGGGTCCCGAACAGGATCGAGAACAGCGCCAGCAGCAGCGCGACGTACAACGCGGTGTCTGCCAGGATCGGCCCGTGGTCGCCCGCATCGGTGCCCGTGAGCACGGCCACGCTCATCGCCACGGCCTTGAACTGCAGCGCCACGTACGGCACCGCGGCGACCAGCGCGATCAGCGTGATCAGCACCGCGAGGCCGCGGCTCTTGCCGAAGCGCGAGGCGACGAAGTCGGCGATCGAGGTGGTGTGATGGCGCTGCGCGATCCGCACCAGGCGCAGGTAGCTCGCGCCGAAGAACACGAAGACCAGCGCCGGCCCGAGGTAGATCGGCAGGTAGGCCAGGCCGCTGGTGGCCGCGGTGCCGACCGCCCCGTAGAAGGTCCACGAGGTGCAATAGACCGCGAGCGCCAGCGCGTACACGATCGGGCGCAACCAGGCGTGGCTCGGATACAGCGGCCGGCGGTCGCCGTACCAGGCGATCGCGAACAGCACGCCGAGGTAGCCCAGTGCCACCAGGAGCAGGACCCAGCCGCCGATCACCGGTGCCTCCGCGCGCCAGTCGTGCGCGCATTGTAGGCTGCGCCCGGCTCCGCGGGCTTCGACCAAGGGCTAATTGCCCGCGGCCCGGACACCGACCAGCATCACGACTGCGGGCCATGGGCGTCCGCAGACGGCCGCAATCCGTTCGGGAGGACGAAGCATGAGCGCCAAGCCGATGAACTGGGCCGCGGTCCACCGCGACCCGCGCTTCCAGCAGTTGCACCGCAGGAAGAGCACCTTCCTGTGGGGGCTGATGCTGTTCTCCATCGTGTACTACTTCCTGCTGCCGATCGGCGCCGGCTGGTTCCAGGAGCTGTTCAGCCGGCGCGTGTGGGGCCCGATCAACGTCGGGCTGGTGTTCGCGCTCTCCGAGTTCGTGGTCGCCTGGGGCATCGCGTGGTGGTACGCGCAGCGCGCCAACACGCAGTTCGACGCCCTCGCCGCCGAGATCAACCGCGATGCCATGCGCACCGGGGGCGGGCCATGAGCGCGCGCATTGCGGTCCTGCTGGCGCTGCTGCTCCCCGGCGTGGCCGGCGCGCAGGGTGCGGTCGCCTCCGAGTTCAAGTGGCTCACCTTCCTGGTGTTCGGCTCGATCATCGCGGTGACGATGTACGTCACCTACCTCGCCGCGCGCCGCGTGCGTTCGACCGCGCAGTTCTATGCCGCCGGCCGCTCGGTCAGCGGCATCCAGAACGGCTGGGCGATCGCCGGCGACTATCTCTCGGCCGCCTCGTTCCTGGGCATCGCCGGGCTGATCTCGCTCTACGGCTACGACGGCTTCATGTACTCGGTCGGCTGGCTGGTGGCCTACATCACCGTGCTGCTGGTGATCGCCGAACCCTGCCGCAACATCGGCAAGTACACCCTCGGCGACGTCCTCGCCTTCCGCAACAACCCCAAGGCGGCCAAGACCGTGGCCGCGATCTCGACCATCCTGGTCTCGGTCTTCTACCTCACCGCGCAGATGGTCGGCGGCGGCGTGCTGGTCAAGACCCTGATCGGCATCGACTACGAGATCTCGGTGATCGCGGTCGGCGTGCTGATGCTGGCCTACGTGATCTTCGGCGGCATGGTCGCCACGACCTGGGTGCAGATCATCAAGGCCGTGCTGCTGGTCACCGCCTCGATCATCCTGGTGTTCTTCACCTGGCTGCCGCATGGCTTCAGCCTGCCCGGATTCCTCGAGGCGGTGGTGGCCGATCCCAAGGTCCAGGCCCAGGTCACGAAGCTGGTCGGCGACCCCGCGGCCGGCATGACCGCGGCGGAACTGGGACAGCGCTTCCTCGAGCCGGGCCTGTTCCTCAAGAACCCGATCGACCAGATCTCGCTCGGCCTGGCGCTGGTGCTGGGCACCGCCGGCATGCCGCACATCCTCATGCGCTTCTTCACCGTGCCGACCGCCAAGGATGCGCGCACCTCGGTGATCTGGGCCATGGCGATCATCGGCGGCTTCTACGTCCTGACCCTGTTCCTGGGCATGGGCGCGGCGATCAACGTCGGCGCGGCCAAGATCTCCGCGGTCGATGCCGGCGGCAACATGGCGGGGCCCCTGCTGGCGCAGTACATCGGCGGTGGCGCGGACTCGCTGCTCGGCAACTTCTTCCTCGCCTTCGTCGCCGCGGTGGCCTTCGCGACCATCGTCGCGGTGGTCGCCGGCCTGGTGCTGGCCTCGGCCTCGGCCATGAGCCACGACATCTGGGTCGGCGTGATCAAGGGCGAGCACGCCACGCCGGAACAGGAAGTGCGCGCGGCGCGGATCTCGGCCCTGATCGTGGGCGTGGTCGCGATCACCATCGGCATCCTGGCCAAGGGCCAGAACGTGGCCCACCTGGTGGCGCTGGCCTTCGCGGTCGCGGCCTCGAGCAACCTGCCGGCGGTGCTGCTGACGCTGTACTGGAAGCGCTGCAACACGGCGGGCGTGGTGCTGGGCATGAGCGTGGGCGCGATCACCGCGATCGCGCTGGTGATGGTCAGCCCCAACATGACCTACCCGAACGCGGTGCGCGCCGCCAACGAGCCGGTCGTGGCCGCGGCGCCGGCGAAGATCGCCGCGGCCGAGTCCGCGCTGCTCGCGACCACCGACGCCGCCCTGCGCGGCGAGGCGCAGAAGGCCCTGGACAAGGCCCGCGCCGACCTCGCGGCCGCCGAGGGCAAGCTCGCGGCCGTCGCCGGCCAGACCACCAGCATGGTCGGGCTGGAGGCGCCGCTGATCACGCTCAAGAACCCGGGCATCATCTCGATCCCGCTCGGCTTCCTGTGCGTGTTCCTGGGCTCGCTGCTGTACCGCGAGAAGCGCTCGGAGGAGATGTGGGAGGAACTCTACGTGCGCCAGAACACCGGCATCCACGCCGAGGGCGCGAGCAGCCACTAGCGATTTCCGATCGATCCCCCGCCCGGCCCTCCCCGCCGGGCACCCCGGGCCGCCCCGGCCGCGCAATGCGGGCGGGGCGGCCTTTTCATTTTCCGTCCGCCTGCGACGCGAACCGGACTCAGCGCGGCAGGGATTCGAGCGCGATCCAGCACAAGGCCGTGGTCAGCGCGTCGCCGTAGGCGTCGTGGCGGTCCAGCACCGGCACGCCCAGCGCGGCGGCGATCGCATCCAGCGCCAGCGCCGGCTCGCGATCCGGCCAGCGCCGCCGCGCATGCCGCTCCCAGGCATCGCGCAGGTCGATGCCGGGGTTGGGCAGGCAGAGGTCGAAGCGCGGCCGCAGTTCGCGATCGAGGATCGCGCGGTCGAAGGGCAGGCACCAGCCCAGCAGCGGGCGCGGACCGATCGCCTCGAGCAGCCGCTCCAGCGCGACGGTCAACTCGGCGCCGCCTTCCAGGTCCTGCGGGCGCAGCCTATGGTGCTTGATCGCCTCGCGGTCGGGCGCCGCCGCCGAGCGCACGTGCAGTCGCAGCGCCTGGCTGGTCAACGCGCGGCGGCCTGCCACCGGGATCGCGGCCAGGCTCAGGATCTGCGCCGACGCCACGTCGAGCGAGCTGGTCTCGAGGTCGATGGCGACCCACTCGCCGGCCGGCGCGCGGCCGAACAGGGGCGCCCAGCGGCCGCCGCGATGGCGCCAGGCGTCGCGAAGGCGCCGCGCGAACGCCATCACTCCAGCTTGAGCCGCGTGGCGAGCCAGCGCTTGAAGGTCTCGACCACGCGCAGCGCGTCGCGCAGCAGGTCGCGGTCCAGGCGCCCGAGCGTCGCCGTGCGCACGCGGTCGCCGGGCGCTTCGCCACGCCGCAGCGCCTCGAGTTGTGCGCCCAGGCGCAGGCGCAGGAGCACCGACAGTGCCTGGCCGAGGTCGCGCGCGAAGCCGGCCTCGAGCACGCCCGCGGTGGCCAGCGCCTCGGCGCGCGCGAAGCTGTTGCGCGGCTCGATCCGGTGCGCCAGCGCGAGCGTGCGCAGGCCGTGCACGAGCGGGAACACGCCGCCACGCTTGAGATCGGTGCCGCCCTCGGCCTCGCGCATGCCGCCGAACAGGGTCAGCGGCGAGTCGAAGGCCAGCACCGGCTGCGCGAAGGCGCGCAGGGCCGCGGCGTCGCCGCCGGCGGCGTGCAGGCGCTGCCGCAACGGTTCGAGCAGCTCCGCCGGCCCGGCCACCGCGCGCGCGTCGAACAGGATCGCGAGGTTCATCACCGCGTCCGCGTCCGGCCGCGCCAGCCAGGCCTCGATCCGTTCCAGCCACCCGGATTGGCTGCGCCGCCATTGGGGATTCGAGGCCATGACGCCGCCGGGGCAGGGCGGATAGCCCATGGCCGCGAGCTGCTCGTGGAATGCGGCCATCGCCTGCGGCGCGTCCGGCCATTCCAGCCCGTCGGCCAGCACCAGCGCATTGTCCTGGTCGGTCTTGAGCAACTGCTCGCCGCGGCCCTCGCTGCCGAGCACCACCAGGCAGGCTTGCGCGCGTACCGGCGCGGGAACCAGGAACTCGTACAGGCGCGCCATCAGGCGGGTGTTGAGCGCCGAGACCAGCTCCATCAGGAAGCGCATCTTCGCGCCCTGTGCATGCAGGGTGCGCACCAGCGCGGTCAACTCGTGGGCGATGTCGGCGAGGTCGACGGCGCTGCGCGCGCGCGCGAGGCGGAAGCTGACCACGTGGCTCTTGCCGGCGAAATGGGCCAGCAGCTCCATCAGCCCCAGCGTGCCGCGCACCGCGCCCGCCCGCGTCACCACCAGGCGGTGGACGTGGCGCTCGGTCATGGTGACCAGCGCCTCGAACAGGAACGCGTCCTCGTCGACGGCCAGCACCGGCCAGGTCGCGTGCGCGCCGACCGGGCTCGCGGGGCCGGCGCCAGCCAGCGCGAGCGCGTCGAGCAGGTCGGTGCGGGTGGCGATGCCGCGGCGTGCGCCGTCGTCCACCAGCACCGCATCGGTCCGGCCCCCGCGCATGGCCGCCACCGCCTCGGCGATCGTCGCCTGCGGCCCGACGGAAACCGGTTCGAGCACCAGCGCGTCGCGGATCCGCGTCAGCATCAGTTCGGCGAGGTCGGAGGGCTGGTCGCGCTCGGCCAGCAGGCGGCGCTTGACCGCGAGCGACTCGTGGAAGTACGCGGCGAAGCGCGGGTTCTCCTGCGTGAGTTCGAGGAACAGCGGCGCCGGGAAGGTCCACGCCAGGGTGTCCTCGAGCGCGGCGTAACGGTGCCGCGCGCGCCCGGCGATCGCGGCGAAGGCGCCGAACAGTTCGCCGTGCGCGTATTCGGCGAAGGCGCGTTCGGCGCCGTCGCGGACATCGCTGGCGAGGACCCGGCCCTTGAGCAGCACGAAGACGCAGGGCGAGGGCTGGCCCGCCTCGATCAGGCGCTCGCCGGCGCGATACAGGATGATGTCCAGCGCGCGCCGCAGCCGTTCCTGCTGCGCCGGCTCGAGCAGGTCGAAGGGCGGCGCGCCGAAGTCGGGCTCGGTCGCGCTCGCGGGGTTCGGGTCAGTTGGGGCCACGGGGTCCTCGCGCCGCGATTGTCCGCGGCGCCGCGACGCGGCGCCATTCGACCGAGGTCGCAGCCGGCCGCGGCCGGCTCAATTCGCGTCGGCGGCGCGCGCGAACTCCGGATCGATGAAGTCTTCCTTGCGGCAACTGCCGGCATCGATCGCGGCGGCCGACTCGCGCTTGACCTCGGCGGTCAGCGTGGTCACCACGGTCGGGTCGAGCACGCCGAAGCGCGCCTCGTCGTAGCGCTGCGACAAGGTCAGCGCATTGGCGGCGCAGGGCCAGTTGCCGAGGCGGGCGTGGGCCTGGGCGAGCTGGAAGTAGGGCAGGTAGTCGACGTACCACACGCCGTACATCCGCTTGGCGGCGCCGGGTTTGGGGTCGATCTCGATCGATTGCGACAGTTCGCCGATCGCGCGGCGGGCATCGCCGGCGGTATTGAGCTGGCGGCCGTACTCGAAATGGAAGTACCAGGGCAGGCCGTCCTGCTGGTCGGCGGGCAGTCCGCACTGGATCAGCACCTGGCGCCGCAGGGCGTCGGCGGCCTCCGGGGTCAGGGACATCGGGGCCGTGGTCGTGCCCGTCGCGCTTGCCGGCAGGACAGCCGCTGCCTGCGCCGACTGGTTCGGCATGGCCAGAATGGCGAGGCCCAGGGAGAGGAACAGGCGACGCATGGGCGCGATCTCCAATAGGTTGGACGGGTGCTATCGACGCTATTTATACGCTGCTCCGGGGACCCGGTGGCGGGCCGGGCCCGGCCTTGGCGTTAAATCCGTGTTGACTGCCCTGCCGGGCAGATGTTGCAATCCGGGCGCCAACGGGCGCGGAAGCCGGTTGGGGCCACCGTGTCACAAAGCTGAACAAGCGTTGCGTCGGTCCTGGCCCTCTGGCCTGCCCAATCGTGGAGACGAAACAATGACCCGTTCCAGAATCATCGGCGTAGCCCTGTCTTGCTTGCTCGGCGCGATCCCCATGCTGTCCGTCGCCCAGCGACCGCCTGGCTGCCTGGGCGGTGGATCGTGCGACGCCAATCTGCCCGCAATCCCCTTCGACATCCTGCCGCCCGGCGCTCGATCGTTGGGCCTGGGTGGCGCCTTCGTGGGGGTCGCCGACGATGCGACGGCTGCCGAGGCCAATCCCGCAGGCATGACGATCCTGACGCGGCCGGAGATTTCCCTCCATGGCCGGCACGCCTCGTACGACGTGGAGTTCCTCGATGCAGGCGCGTTTGACGGCATCGGGGCAGGCGCCGACACGCTCTCGCCCATCGGTGTATTCGAGGACGACAACGATTCGATCTCGTTCGCGAGCTTCGTCTATCCCTTCGAGCGATTCGTTGTCGCCGGCTACTATCAGAATTCCGGGCGCATCGACAGCGGCTCGGTGATCAGCGGCTTCGAGCCGCTCTTCATCGACACCTATATCGCCGAGAGCTACATCGACGCCGAGGTCGAGTCGTTCGGCTTGTCGGGCGCTTTCCGCGTCAGCGACATGCTGTCGATCGGCATGTCGCTGAAGTCCACCAGCACGGATGTCACCTACCTCCAGGCGTCGACGCTGTCGGACTATCGCGACGAGGAATTCCTGCAACCCGACCCGGAAGCGGCGGCCGCGATCATCGATGACGAGTTGACGCTGCTTTCGCGGACCTTGATCGACGACGACGCCTTCACCTGGAACCTCGGATTGCTGGTCAATCCCAATGGCAAGGTTTCGGTCGGTGCCGTATGGCGCTCGAACGGTTCCTACAACGCCGACCAGGCTTCGATCTTCACCGGCACCTCGAATTGCAATGGCCTGGACAATTGTTTCCTGGCGCCAGTCGAGACCGTGTTGCTCGATTCGGATTCGGCTGGCTACAACCTGCCGGACATCTTCTCGTTGGGTCTGGCGTGGCGACCTGGCGACACCTGGTTGCTGGCGGTGCAGGCTGATCGAGTTGCCTACGACGAACTGCCGGCGCCTGCCAGCGCCAGTCCGATTTTCGGAGAAGCGATCGACACCGACCGCGCGGAGGGCGAATGGGTTGCCCATCTCGGCGTCGAGAAGGTGTTCATCTTCGAGAAGCCGTTCCTCGGCATGAGCCTGGTGTCGCTGCGTGGCGGGGCGTTCACCAACCCGGACCACGACGGCTACGACCAACTCGACACCGACGACACGAACTACACGGTCGGTTTCGGCACGGTCTTCGCCGAGCGCTTCCAGCTCGATGCCGCCTGGCAGTTCGCCGACCAGATCGACACCTTCGTGATGTCGGGCGTGTACCGCTTCTGACCCGCCTTCGCGTCACCGCGTCGCGCGATGCCCGGGCTTGCCCGGGCATCGTCGTTTTGGGGGTCTTGAAAGCGCCACGGCGTTCCGCACGTATACTGCAGCGATCACCACGGTGGGGAGATTGCCATGGGCATGGGCATGGGCTGGTTCGGACTCGCGATCCTGGTCTTCATCATCATCACCATCGCCAAGGGCGTGCGGATGGTGCCGCAGGGCTACGAGTACACGGTCGAGCGCTTCGGCAGGTACGTGTACACGCTGACCCCGGGGCTCGGCCTGCTGGTGCCGTGGGTCTACGGCATCGGCCGCAAGATGAACATGATGGAGCAGGTCCTCGACGTGCCCTCGCAGGAGGTGATCACCAAGGACAACGCCGTGGTGAAGGTCGACGGCGTGGTGTTCTTCCAGGTGCTCGACGCCGCCAAGGCCGCCTACGAGGTGGCGCAGCTCGAGGTCGCCATCCTCAACCTCGTGATGACCAACATCCGCACCGTGCTGGGCTCGATGGACCTCGACGAGTCGCTGTCCAAGCGCGACGTGATCAACGCCCAGCTGCTCAAGGTGGTGGACGAGGCGACCCATCCGTGGGGCCTCAAGGTCAACCGCATCGAGATCAAGGACATCCAGCCGCCGCGCGACCTGGTCGACTCGATGGCGCGGCAGATGAAGGCCGAGCGCGAGAAGCGCGCCAACATCCTCGAGGCCGAGGGCTTCCGCCAGGCTGCGATCCTCAAGGCCGACGGCGAGAAGCAGGCCGCGGTGCTGGAGGCCGAAGGCCGCCGCGAGGCCGCGTTCCGCGACGCCGAGGCGCGCGAGCGCCTGGCCGAGGCCGAGGCCAAGGCGACCCTGATGGTGTCCGAGGCGATCGCCAAGGGCGACGTGCAGGCGATCAACTACTTCGTCGCCGACAAGTACGTGGGCGCGCTCAAGGCGCTGGCCACCGCGCCCAACCAGAAGGTGCTGATGCTGCCGGTGGAGGCCACCAGCATCCTCGGCAGCCTCGCCGGCATTGGCGAGATCGCGCGCCAGACCTTCGAGAACCGGGCGGCCGCGCCGCCGCGGCCGCCGACCGCCCCGCGTTCGGAGTAAAAGCATGAACGTCGTCTACTTCTGGCTCGGCCTCGCGCTGCTGCTGATGGCGGCCGAGACCTTCGTCCCCGGCGCCTTCCTGCTCTGGTTCGGCTTCGCTGCCGCGGCGATGGGGCTGATCGTCTGGCTGGCGCCCGAGCTGCCGATCCTGGGCCAGATCATCGTGTTCGCGCTGCTGTCGGGCGTGGCGGTCGGGATCTACCGCCGCTGGTTCCGCGGCAGCGGGCCGGCCAGCACGCAGCCGCTGCTCAACCAGCGCGCGGCGCAGCTGATCGGGCGCACGGTGGAACTGGCCGAGCCGATCCGCAACGGCCGCGGCAAGGCCCGCATCGGCGATTCGGTGTGGGTGGTCGAGGGCCCGGAGCTGCCCGCCGGCGCCATCGTGTCCGTCACCGGCACCGACGGCACCGCGCTGCGCGTCGAAGCGGCCCCGCCGCGCGCCTGAGGCGATCGCGGCTGGCGCGGGCAGGCATTGCGCGCCGGGCGTCCGCGCACCACGAAGGCGTCATTCGACCGCGCCCCAGCGACGTCGTTCGCCCGCGCCGGGGCGATGTCGTCCGCGCGCCCCGACAAGGTCGTTCGCGCGCGCTCCCAAGACGGCACTCGCCCGCGTCACGACGACGTCGTTCGCCCGCTCCGCAACGACGTCATTCCCGCCTTCGCGGGAATGACGTTGTGGAGGCGCCGGTAAACGACGTCGTTGGGGAGAGCGGGACCGACGGCGTGTGCGCTGGGCGTGTTGGCGTTCGGACGGGCGAGGTACTCGGGATGCGTCGGCGGCGGTTGCCGGCGGTGGCGGCGCGTGGCGCGCGGGGGCGGGCGCGGCGATAATGCGCGGCGCACCTCGAACGCCAGGCAGATCCCGATGACCCGACAGACCGTCCTCAACGAGGCCCACCGCGCGCTGGGCGCGCGCATGGTCGACTTCGGCGGCTGGGACATGCCGATCCACTACGGCTCGCAGATCGAGGAGCACCACCAGGTGCGCCGCGACGCCGGCATGTTCGACGTCTCGCACATGACCGTGGTCGACCTGCGCGGCGACCACGTCCGCGCGCTGCTGCGCCGCCTGATGGCCAACAACGTCGACAAGCTGCGCAGCCCCGGCAAGGCGCTGTACACCTGCATGCTCGACCGCGCCGGCGGCGTGATCGACGACCTCATCGTGTATTTCCGCGAGGAGAACCTGTTCCGGCTGGTGGTCAACGCCGCCACCCGCGACAAGGACCTGGCCTGGATCGAGGGCGAGGCCCGGGCCTTCGGCGTCAGCGTGGCCGAGCGCCGCGACCTGGCCATGATCGCGGTGCAGGGCCCCAACGCGCGCGAGCGCGTGCACGGCCTGGTCCATGCCGCCGACCGCGCCCAGGTGGAAGCGCTGGCCAAGTTCAGCGGCTGCGAGGCCGGCGCCCTGTTCGTCGCGCGCACCGGCTACACCGGCGAGGACGGCTACGAGATCATGGTGCCGGCGCACCAGGCCGTGGCGCTGTGGAACGCGCTGCTCCAGGCCGGGGTGAAGCCCTGCGGCCTGGGCGCGCGCGACACCCTGCGCCTCGAGGCCGGCATGAACCTCTACGGCCAGGACATGGACGAGAGCACCACGCCGTTCGAGGCCGGCCTGGCCTGGACCGTCGCGCTCGAGCCCGCCGACCGCGACTTCATCGGTCGCCAGGCGCTGGAGGCGCAGAAGGCCGGCGGTGTGCCGCGGCAGATGGTGGGGCTGGTGATGGACGACAAGGGCGTGCTGCGCCACGGCCAGCGCGTGCTGTGCGCGCACGGCGAGGGCGAGGTCCTGTCCGGCAGCTTCTCGCCCACGCTGGGCAAGTCGATCGCGCTGGCGCGCCTGCCGGCCGGCAAGCCCGGCGAGGTGCGCGTCGACATCCGCGGCCGCGAGGTGCCGGTCCGCGTGGCCAAGGTGCCGTTCGTGCGCGACGGCAAGCCCTGCGGCTGAGGCCCGGCACGCGACGCGACAAGCGCGCCGGATTGGCTACAATCGCGCCCACCTTTCCCACCCACCGCCACGGCAATCGACATGGCCAGCAACGAGATTCCCGGCGACCTCAAGTTCCTCAAGTCCCACGAGTGGGCGCGCGTCGAGGACGACGGCAGCGTGACCGTGGGCATCTCCGATCACGCGCAGGGACTGCTCGGCGACCTGGTCTACGTCGAGTTGCCGGCGGTCGGCGATGCGGTCGACGCGGGCACCGCCTGCGCCGTGGTCGAGTCGGTCAAGGCCGCCTCCGACGTCTACTCGCCGGTCTCGGGCAAGGTGCTCAAGGTCAACGAGGCGCTGGCCGACAAGCCCGAGACGATCAATGAGGATGCGTACGGCGAGGGCTGGATCTTCGTGGTCAAGCCGAGCGCGCCGGCCGAGCTCGACGAGCTGCTGTCGCCGGACGACTACGCCGAGGCGATCGAGTCCGAAGCGCACTGACGCGCCGCCGCGCGGCATGTGCACGACCGGCCGCGCGAGCGGCCGGTTGCGTTTCCGGAGCCTTGTTTCAAGGCAGTTCCCGCAGCCGCGCGGTTGGCGCCGCGGCGCGCGCGATGCGCACTCGGTGAACTTGCGTCACGCGGCGCGCGGTGCGCGCGCGCGTGCGCGCGGCGTCGCGCGCGGTGCCTCCGATGCGCGCGAGCATGCGCGAGCGCATGCATCGGCGTCGATGCGTCGACGCGCGCTCGGCGCTCGGCGCCCTGCGATCGGGTTCGCCGAGGAGCAAAAAAACTGTTGACAGTCAAGCGCGTCGGGTTTAGCTTTCGCGCAACGTGACAGTCCCGCGTCAGGCATGGGTGTGATCAAAAACGAGTGCGACGACATGCGAAGCGGCCTCGAGACCGCGGCTTCGTCCTCCGCCATCCACACGCAGATCCTTCACGTCGGCGCGGTTCCCGCGTCCGCATTCGAAACGTCCCAGCATCGATCGCAACACGGCCCCGCGCGTCCGGGTCGATAAGGCCGCGCGGAGTCTTCGTACGTTTTCACCGGGCGTCACTGCAGTACCCAAAGCAACAACCAACCAACAGGAGCACGACATGAAAGCAGCATCCAAGAAGTCCGGCACGGTGAAGGCCGCTGCCAAGAAGCCTGCCAAGAAGGCCGCGAAGAAGACCGCCAAGAAGGCTGCGAAGAAGCCGGCGGCGAAGAAGTCCGCGAAGAAGGCTGCGAAGAAGAAGTAAGCGTCTGCTGCAAGCTGT
>JAEUMD010000024.1 GCA_016793635.1 Hyphomicrobiaceae bacterium | reverse complement strand
GCCGTCGGTGGTGTCCATCGCGATGGTGCGGACCGTCGCTTCGCCCAGCTGCTGGGCCACCTCGAGCACCAGCTTCCTGCCCTGGTTCTCGGTGACCAGCGCGTTGAGGATCGGCGGCAGCGCCTCCTCGCTCTGGAACTGCACGTCGACCACGGCGCCGGTCACCTGGGTGATCCGGCCGGCCGCGACGTTGTCCTTCGACTTCTTCGCCATCTGCTAACTCCCAACCCCGTGCCGATCAGACCGCTTGCGCGCCGGAGATGATCTCGATGAGCTCTTTGGTGATCTGCGCCTGACGCTGGCGGTTGTAGACGAGCGTCAGCCGGTTGATCATGTCGCCCGCATTGCGGGTGGCGCTGTCCATGGCCGCCATGCGCGCACCCTGCTCGCTGGCCGCGTTCTCGAGCAGCGCCCCGTAGACCTGCACCGCGAGGTTGCGCGGCAGCAGCTCGGTGAGGATCTGCTCCTCCTCGGGCTCGAACTCGTAGGTCGCCTGCGCCTCGCCGCCAGCCTCGGCCTGCTCCGGCGGCAGCTCCACCGGGATCAGCTGCTTGAAGGTCAGCACCTGCGAGATCGCCGACTTGAACTTGTTGTAGACGATCGTGCAGACGTCGAACTCGCCGGCGTCGAAGCGGGCGACGATCTTCTCGGCGATGGCCGCGGCGTCGGCGTACTCGATGCGCTTCTTGCCGGCGACGCCGTCGATGTACTCGACGATCTGGTCGCGGAACTCGCGGCGCAGCGCATCGCGACCCTTGCGGCCCACGCAGATGATCGCGACCTGCTTGCCCTGCGACTTCAGCTCGAGCAGCCGACGGCGGGCGCCGCGGACGATCGAGCTGTTGAAGCCGCCGCAGAGGCCGCGGTCGGCGGTCGCCACGACGAGCAGGTGCCGCTCGCCGGCGCCGGTGCCGGCCAGCAGCGGCGGCGCGCTCGGCATCTGGCGCACGCCGGCGGCGAGGTTGGCGAGCATGACCGACATGCGCTCGGCGAACGGCCGTGACGCCTCGGCCTGCTCCTGCGCCCGCTTCAGCTTGGAGGCCGCCACGAGCTTCATGGCGCTGGTGATCTTGCGGGTCTGCTTCACCGAGTTGATGCGGACCCGCATGTCCTTGAGGCTGGGCATCGCCTAGGACCTCAGCTGAAGCGCTGCGCGAACTTGTCGAGCAGGGCCTTGAGCTTGGCCTCGGTCTCGTCAGACAGCGCACCCGAGGTGCGGATGGCCGAGAGAATGTCTGCCCCGCTGCCGCGCAGCTCGGCCAGCAGGCCGCGCTCGAAGCGGCCGACATCGGTCACCTTGAGCGTGTCGAGATAGCCGCGCACGCCCGAGTAGATGACGCAGACCTGCTCCTCGCTGGCCATCGGCTGGTACTGCGGCTGCTTGAGCAGCTCGGTCAGCCGGGCGCCGCGATTGAGCAGGCGCTGGGTCGAGGCGTCGAGGTCGGAGGCGAACTGGGCGAACGCCGCCATCTCGCGGTACTGGGCGAGCTCCAGCTTGATCGAGCCCGCGACCTTCTTCATCGCCTTGGTCTGGGCGGCCGAGCCGACGCGGCTGACCGACAGGCCGACGTTCACCGCCGGGCGGATGCCCTGGTAGAACAGCGTCGTCTCGAGGAAGATCTGGCCGTCCGTGATCGAGATCACGTTGGTCGGGATGTACGCCGACACGTCGTTGGCCTGGGTCTCGACCACCGGCAGGGCGGTCAGCGAGCCGGCGCCGTGGGCGTCGTTCATCTTCGCGGCGCGCTCGAGCAGCCGCGAGTGCAGGTAGAACACGTCGCCCGGGAACGCCTCGCGGCCCGGCGGGCGGCGCAGCAGCAGCGACATCTGGCGGTAGGCGACGGCCTGTTTGGAGAGGTCGTCATAGGCGATCACGGCGTGCATGCCGTTGTCGCGGAAATATTCGCCCATGGTGCAGCCGGTGAACGGCGCGAGGTACTGCATCGGGGCCGGGTCGGAGGCGGTGGCCGCGACGACGATCGAGTACTCGAGCGCACCGCGCTCCTCGAGGACCTTCACGAACTGGGCGACGGTGGAGCGCTTCTGGCCGACGGCGACGTAGACGCAGTAGAGCTTGGCCTTCTCGTCGCTGCCCTCGTGCAGGGGCTTCTGGTTGAGGAACGTGTCGAGGATGATCGCGGTCTTGCCGGTCTGACGGTCGCCGATGATGAGCTCGCGCTGACCACGGCCGACCGGGATGAGTGCATCGACCGCCTTGAGGCCGGTCGCCATCGGCTCGTGCACGGACTTGCGCGGCAGAATGCCCGGCGCCTTGACGTCGACCCGCTTACGCGTGTCGGAAACGATCGGACCCTTGCCGTCGATCGGGTTGCCGAGACCGTCGACGACGCGGCCGAGCAGGCCGCGGCCGACCGGAACCTCGACGATGGCGCCGGTCCGCTTGACGGTGTCGCCTTCCTTGATGTCACGGTCGTCGCCGAAGATCACGACGCCGACGTTGTCGGCCTCGAGGTTCAGCGCCATGCCGCGGATGCCGCCTGGGAACTCGACCATTTCGCCAGCCTGGACGTTGTCGAGGCCGTAGACGCGGGCGATGCCGTCACCGACGGACAACACCTGGCCAATCTCGGAGACCTGCGCCTCCTTGCCGAAGTTCTTGATCTGCTCTTTCAGGATCGAGGAGATCTCTGCGGCCCGGATTTCCATCACTTGACCTCTTGCCTTGCTTTTTGAGTTCCGTTTGGCGCTCGGACGAGACGCCGTCTATCGTTCTTCGCGGTTTGGACGGGCGGCCGAAGCCGCCGAAATCACGTTCAGGCCGCCATAACGAATGAGCCGACATCCCGCGCCGCGGGTGCCGGCCCTTTCGTCAAGCGGTGCCCCTGAGGCTGACGCGCATGCCTGCGAGCTTGGTGCGCAGCGAGGAGTCGATCATGCGGCTGCCGATTTTGACGATGAGGCCGCCGAGCATCGAAGGATCGACCCGCGTGACGAGTTGCACATCCTTGCCGACCGAAGCCTTGAGCGCCTCGCGCAGCTCGTTGAGGTGCTCTTCGCCGAGCGCCGACGCGCTCGTCACCTCGGCCGAGACCTCGCCGCGGTTGCGGGCGGCGAGCGCACGGAAATTCTTGATCATGTCGCCGAGCGCCGCGAGACGGCGGTTCGAGGCGATCAGCTTGAGGAAGTTGACGGTCAGGTCGCTCGCGCCGGCCTTGGCGGCGATATCGGCAATGGCCCGGGTCTGGTCCTCGGTCGCATAAAGGGGGCTCGCGACCAGCAGGCGCAGCTCATCGCTCATATCGAGCAGAGACTGCATGTTGCCGAGATCTCCCTCGACCTCGGCCAGCTTGCCGTTTTCCTTAGCCAAATCGAACAAGGCCGCCGCATAGCGCCCTGCTACGGTGGCCATCATCGCATCGTCTGTCGCCACGTCAAACGCTCTCTCAGCGTCGCTGTTGCCAGCGCGTTTCGGATTTCCAGGCGGAGCCGGAACGGCCCTGCCCACCTCGGGGAAGACTACGAGCAAGGGTGGTTCCAGTATGCCGCCGACCGGCGCCCCCCTTGAAAGACGCAGGGTGTCTAACATGGGGGCCGCGACGACTCAACCGGGGCGAAAGAACGGCGGTGCCGCATTCGGTCGCGCCGGCCCTTATCTTTTCGGCCTACGTCTGCCGGATGACGCGGGTCTGGCCCTGCCGAGGTATACCAAGGCGGCCTGCCGGCCCGCCGCTCAGTCCGCTTCCGGCTCGTCGTAGCGGGTGACGATCGCCGCGCGCTCCTGAAGCGTCCGGTGAACCGGACATTTACCCGCAATCTCAACGATCTTCGCTCGTATCTCGGGGGCTACGTCGCCAGCGACCTCGATGTGGCACTCGAATCGATCGATGCGGCCGCTGCGTCCCTCGGACAAGGAGCCGCAGTCTTCGCAATGCTCGACCGGGACTTTTCCGTGGCTGACGGTGACGGAGATGCGGCCGAGGTCGAGCCCCTTGCGCGCCGCGTACATCCGTAGCGTCATCGATTTGCAGGCGGCCAACGCGATCGACAAATAGTCGTATGGCGACGGGCCGAGATCGTCGCCACCGACCGAAACCGGCTCGTCGGCGAACATGCGGTGGCGCCCAGCGGTAACCGTGTTTGCAAAACGTCCCTGTCCGATCTCGGCGACTGTCACGGTTTTGTGTGTCTCGCCTGTCTGTGGCGGGTCTGGGGGCAGATAACGCGATGCCCATGCCGCGATCACCCGTGCCGCATACGCTGCATCGGCTGGGTCGGTCAAAAGGTGGTCACCGTGATCGAGCGAGACGAAGCTCTTGGGATGTTTGGCCGCCGCATAGATGCGCTTGGCGTTATCGATACCGACAATTTCGTCGAGGGGCGCGTGAAGCACGAGCAGCGCCTTCCTCAGATGACCTAGTCCTTCGGTGATGTCGTAGCGGGTTGCATCGTCGAGGAATTGACGGCGGATGCGGAAACTGAAGCCGGAAATGACCACCTCGGCCTCTCCATTCGCACGTACCTGTTCCGGTGAGGCGCCGATCAGCCGGACGACTTCGCTCACGTCGGCCGGGGTGCCGATGGTGGCGATGGCCTTTGCTTCAGGTATCTCGGAGGCGGCCGAAAGCAGTGCGGCGCCACCGAGCGAATGGCCGACGAGGATTGTCGGCGCATGCAGATTGCGGCGCATGTGCTCGACCACGGCCAGAACGGCCGCGCGGTAGTCGCTGAAATTGGTATCGGCAAACGCCGCGCCGCTGGTCTTTCCATGGCCGGGCAGGTCGAAGCGCAGCACGGAGATGCCCTCGCCAGCGAGGCCTTGGGCGATGCGCCGCGTGATGGCGAGGTCCATCGAGCACGTATAGCCGTGCACCAGCAGCGCGCACGCCTTGGGCGGCCCGGACGGCAGATCGAGCCGCGCCGCGAGCGTGATCTCCGGCCGGCCGGGAAAGGGGATGTGCATCGGGGCGGGGTGAGGCGGTTGCTGCGTGGTCATCAATGGGCTCGATTGTTTTAGGCGCGGTCCGGCCGAGCAGACGGAAGCCCCGGCAGGTCCGCTGATCGGATGATGCTCAAGTGTGGACTAGAGCAAGCCACGCTCGCGTGAAGTAGAGATGATCGCCAGCAAAAAATTTGCGGCGAGGGCGTTCCCCCGCATCCGCCACGACGGCCGTTCGCTCCCGCCGCCCAGCGCGCAGCTTTGCGAAGAGCGAGGTCTCTCACAAAAACCCATAGGGATCGACGTCTACCGTCAGGCGCACGTCGCCCTTGAGCGGGGGCACCGCGGCAAGCCATGCGCGCAGATACGTCTGCATGTCCATTTCGCGCGGCGCCTTGACCAGCAGCCGCCAGCGGTGGCGCCCGCGAATGACGGCGAGGGGCGCTTCCGTCGGGCCGAGCACCGCTATGCGCTCCGAATACGGCGCGGCCCGCGCGATCTCACGCGCGACGCGCTCCGCCGTTTCCTTGTGGCGCGCCGAGACGATGAGCGCCGCGAGCCGCCCGTACGGCGGTAGCAGTCCGCGCTGGCGCACTTGGATCTCGCGTTCGATGAACGCATCGCGATCGCCCGAGACGATGGCCTGCATCACGGGGTGTTCTGGATTGTAAGTCTGCACGAGGCCACGGCCGACGATCTCGGCGCGCCCAGCGCGTCCGGTGACCTGATGCAGGAGCTGGAACGTCCGCTCGCCCGCGCGCGGATCGGCGCCTTGCGCCAGGCCGAGGTCGCCATCGACGATGCCGACGAGCGCGAGACCGGGAAAGTGGTGACCCTTGGCGACGATCTGCGTGCCGATGATGATGTCGGCCTCGCGCGCTTCGATCTTCTTGATGATCTCGCGCATCTCGACGAGGCTCGGAATGAGGTCCGACGACAGCAGCGCCACGCGCGCCTCGGGGAAACGCTCCGCCACCTCTTCCGCGACGCGCTCGACACCGGGCCCGCACGCCACCATGCCGCCTTCCGATCCGCATTTCGGGCACTTCTCGGGAACCGGAAGCGAGAAGCCGCAGTGATGGCAATGCAGGCGGTTGCGGAAGCGATGCTCGACCAGCCACGCCGAGCACTGCGGGCACTCGATCCGATGGCCGCACGAGCGGCAAAGCGTCAGCGGAGCATAGCCCCGCCGGTTCAGGTAGAGCAGAGACTGCTGACCCTTCGCGAGCGTTTCGGTGACCGCCTCGACAAGGCGCGGGGAAATCCACCGGCCTTTGTCGGGCGGCTCCGCGCGTAGATCGACCGCCTGCACGTCTGGCAGCTCCGCACCGGAGAAACGTCCGGGCAGGATGACGTGACGGTAGCGGCCCGTGCGTGCGTTGACGTGGCTCTCGATCGATGGTGTCGCCGAGGCCAGCACGACCGGGAAGTCACCGAGATTGGCGCGGACCACCGCCATGTCGCGCGCCTGATAGTGGACGCGATCGTCCTGTTTGAAGCCGGTGTCGTGCTCCTCGTCGACGATGATGAGGCCAAGATCGGGGTAGGGCAGAAACAACGCCGAGCGCGCACCGACGACCACACGGGCTTCCCCGCGCGCCACCCATTTCCAGATGCGGCCGCGGTCGGCGGGCGAAAGTGCCGAATGCCATTCGACCGGCGCACCGCCGAAGCGCGCCTCGAAGCGGCCCATGAACTGGCTGGTGAGCGCGATTTCCGGCAGCATGATGAGGGCCTGCCGGCCCTGTGCGAGCGCACGCGCCACGGCCTCGAAATAAACCTCCGTCTTGCCGGAGCCTGTGACGCCGTCGAGCAGGGAAACGGAGAAATTGCGCGCGTCGACGGCGGATCGCAGCGTCGCGACCGCGCTCTCCTGCGCCTCGCTGAAGCTGTTGGCCTTGTGGGCCGGATCGAGGCGCGCGGGCTTTCTCTCCGGCAGCGCCACGTCGACGAGATTGCCGGAGGTGACGAGCCCATCGACGACGCCCGTGGTGCAGCCCGCCGCCTCGGCCAGCGCCGCCTTGGTGCGGATGAGGCCGTCCGCAGCGGTGTCTAGAACGCGCTGACGGGCGGGGGAAAGCCGCGGCGGATCGGCGGCATCCGGAACATAGCGGACCCCGAACCGCGGCTTCTCCGGCTCGAATATCGATTGTGCGCTCATCATCATGCGCACCACCATGCCGAGCGGTGTCAGGGTGTAGCGGGAGATCCATTCGGCGAACTTGAGACTGATCGCCGGGATCGGCGGCACGTCGAGCACACTGTCGAGGGCTTTCAGCTTCTTCGGGTTGACCGGCTTCGCGCCGTCGTTGCCGATACTGTGGTCCCACACCACGCCGATCCGCATCTGCGGACCGAACGGTACCAGAACGAAGCTGCCGGGTTGCACATGCGCGGCAGCCGCGTCGGTCAGACCGGCTTGCTCGGCGAGGGGCAGGTAATCGTAGGTCTGATCCAGCGCAACGGGCAGCAGCACAGGCACCAGCGAGGGGGCGGCGGTTCCCCCCGCCCCCTCGTCGTTACCCAATCGGTCCAGAAGACTATCCAAAGGCACCGCCGGCGGATTAGAAGCTTCCCATTCGAATCGATCAGATAGCCTAGGCGCGGCCATTGGGCGAGCGCGGGGCAGGGGGAGCCGATCTCATGAAGTTCTTTGTCGATACGGCCGATGTGGGCGAGATCCGGGAGCTGGCGGCAACCGGCCTGCTCGATGGCGTCACCACCAACCCATCCCTGATCGCCAAGACCGGCCGCGATTTCAAGGAAACGATCGCCGAGATCTGCGCCATCGTTCCGGGCCCCGTCTCGGCCGAGGTTGCGGCGCTCGACGCCGAGGGCATGATCCGCGAGGGCCGGGTGCTGGCGAAGATCGCCAAGAACGTGACGGTGAAAGTGCCCCTGACGTGGGACGGCCTCAAGGCATGCCGCACGCTGACGAGCGAAGGCACGCTGGTGAACGTCACGCTGTGCTTCTCGGCGACGCAGGCGCTGCTCGCGGCAAAGGCGGGCGCCACGTTCATTTCGCCGTTCATCGGCCGCCTCGACGACATCGGCCTCGACGGCATGCAATTGATCCGCGAAATCCGCCAGATCTACGACAACTATTCCGATCTCTCGACCGACATCCTCGCCGCCTCGATCCGCACGGTGAATCACGTCCGCGACGCCGCAATCATCGGCGCAGACGTCGCCACCATCCCGCCCGCGACGCTGAAGGCCCTGGTCAAGCACCCGCTGACCGACAAGGGTATCGAGATGTTTCTTGCCGACTGGGCGAAGACCAAGCAGACGATCTGATCGCGGCATCAGGTCGCTTCCCCTTCTGCCAGTGCGCGGGCGGGGCACACCTGCTCACCCGCCGCCCCGCGTCTCCGCATGTTACGCCGACGAATGCACCAAGGCTCTCGCCCCTGCCCGCCCGCGTTTGACACATCCCGCCAGGCGGTTGACCTTCGTACCTCAGTCGTGCGAGAGAGACGCCCAATCGGAGCGTGGCGCAGCCTGGTTAGCGCACCAGTCTGGGGGACTGGGGGTCGTGGGTTCAAATCCCGCCGCTCCGACCAATAATTTGATTTCCCGATCGAGTTGTTCTGGTCGCCGCGCGTTGCGCGTCTACCATTAGCGAGTGGTCGTCCTTGCACGGCTTAGCCGGCACACGATGGCGCCGTCGGTCTCGGCCATACTCCTCGTCTGAAAAACCCCTGCATCCTCTATTCAATGAAATTACCGAGCGTCACCGGGCCGTCCATTCTCGGACGCCTTCGACAGCCTCCGTGCGGGTTACGCAGCGAGCGCAAGTGACAGCGTGACGACGACGCCGACCATCGCGTGCGTCAGGATCGTCAGCGGCAACGCTTCGGCGATCCGGCCGGCGAGGGCCGTGCGGCTTGCCATCAAGGCGGGGACGGCCGCGACCAGCACGGTCCACGTGGCACCGGGCAAGGGTGAGCCGAGCAACACCGTGAAACCGGCAACGAACCACAGCGGCAACACGAGCGACGCGCGTTGCCGGCCGAACCGTGCGGGCAGCGTCAACTTCCCGGCGGCGCGGTCTGCGTCGATATCGGGGATCGAATTGGCCCACAGGATCGCCGCGACAAAGCAGCCGAAACCGGCGCCCAGCCACCAAGCTTCGCGCGGCACGGCGCCCGTCAATAGAACGCTTGTGCCCACGACTGGGAGCACACCGAAGCAGACTGCGATCACCACATCGCCGAGCCCGCGGCACGCGAGGCACGGCGGTGACGAGTAGGTGACCGCGAGGGCGATGCCGATGACACCGATGACGAGCAGCGACGTGCCGCCGATGGACACGAGCCAAAGGCCCAGGAGCGTCCCGGCACCGATCAAGCCCGAGCCGAGCTGCAGCGTCTGGGCTTCACTCAACACGCCGTTCTGGATGAAGCGGCTCCCGCCCGAGAACGGGAATACGCGCCCTGCGTTGGCGGCATCGTTGCCGCTGCGTGAGTCGAAATAGTCGTTGAGTACGTTGGCGCCGGAATGGACAAGGGCGATGCCGAGCACCGCTAGCGCAATCAGCGGAAGCGGAATCGGACCACGACCGAGCGATGCAGAAAGCGCGGCCGATGCCAGAACGGGCAAGACCGAGGCGGTGAGGAACGCGGGCCGTGTCGCTGCCAGCGCGGTCGCGACGCGGTTGGTTAGCGATTTGCCGTGAAACCGCTCGATACTCGGCTCGCTCACATTTCCCTCTCTAATCCATGCCCGCTGCACCCGCCGGCCATGCGCTTCGGGCGAGCGTAGCGCAGCCTTCTCCGGCGTGCTCTCGCCCGAAGCTGCAAGTCACGGAAGAAGCTGGAACGCCAGTATCGCCACGATGGTCGGCGGTAGCGCCGCCAGGAACAACCCGAGCGCGCTGATCGCGCCATCCTCGAAGCTGTCACGCAGCAGCGCGAAGCCTGCCGGATTGGGCGCATTCGCGATTACCGTTAGGCCGCCGCCGGTCACCGCACCGGCTACGAGTGCGTAGCGGAACTCCGCGTTGGTGCCGTCGACAAGCGAGCCGAGATAAGTCAGCGCCGCGTTGTCCGTGATGGCGGTGAGCGCCGTCGATCCATAGTAGAGCATGGTCGGCGAGAGGCTCGACAGCGTCGGCTGCAACCACCACTTCTGCAAACCGCCGAGCACGACCAGTCCCGCGAGGAAGAAGCCGACCATCAGACCCTCGCGCAGGATCAGGCGCTTTTGATACTTCTGGTAGGCTTCGGTGAAACCCAGGAACAGCAGGAAGATGGCCGCGAACACGAACGGATGGTGATTGGTCACGACCACGCCGACAAGGAACAGCAGGTGCGCCAGGATGACGAATATCGGAACGTCGATGCGCGCCAGCTCGGCCGACATCGTCTTCACCCCTGCGAGGTGCTCGCGGAACAAGTAGGTAGCGAACGCGGCATTGATGGTGACGGCGAGTGCAGCCTTCCAACCGAAGGTGTGCAACATGAAACCGATGTCCCAGCCCCACTTCTCGGCAACCATCAGCACGGGGGGCGCCGCATAGGGCGTCAGGGTGCCGCCGATGGAGATGTTGACGAACAGCACGCCGAGCGTGCCGTAGAGGAATTTGGATGGCGCTCCTTTGTTGTAGTAGCGCTCGCGCAGCAGCAGCGCCGACAATGTCATCGCCGCGGGCTCGGTGATGAACGAGCCGAGCAACGGCCCAACCGAGAGGACGACGAAATAGTAGGCGGTGGCACGCTCGAGCGGGATGAGCCGGGCCGCAAACGTAAGTGACGCGCCGGCGAGATCGATGATCGGTCGGCTGGCCGCGATGACCATGATGACGAACACGAACGCGGGCTCGGTGAAATTGCGTGCCTCGAGATACGTCAGGGCTTCGGACTTGGACGCCATCACCGCCATGACGGCGAGGAGTGTCATCGCCCAGAATCCGAATACCGCCTCGACCTCGCCGAGCAGGTGCCAAAGGCCCGCGTGATGGGTGCTCTTGTGCGCCAGATGCTCGAAATACTTCGTTGAAAACGTGTGCAAAATCGCGATGGCGAAAATGATTGTCGCCACCAGCTCGATCGAGGTCGGATTCATCGCATGCTCCCCTGAACGCGGTGGCATCCTCGCCCGCGCGTTTCTACCTACCTCGACTTTCGCGAAAGGCCAATCTTGACCGCGGTCATTTGGCTATTTCTTCGAGCGGCAGGCGGGCCGGCGCACATTGCTGCGACAGGCATCAGGGCCCGTTGTAATGCACCGTGCCGAAGCCCGAGACGTCATAGCCACCGAGCTGCGCGGCTCGCTCGATGAAAGCCCGCGTCCGCCCGAACGCCATCAGCGCCTGGAACGGCCGCTCGAACGCGGAGCGGCGCCAGACGACGAGATCGTAGCGCTCCTCGACAAGCGGCACGAAGCCGAGCCGGTACTGGCGCGCCACCGCATCGATGGCTAGTCCAGCGTCCGCCAGCCCTTCCGCCACTGCCGCGGCCACGTCCGCTTCCGTACGCGCGGGCGTGGGCACCAGCGCCAAGTCCGAGAGCTTGAGGCCGGCATCCTCCAGCAGCCGCTCGAGCAGGACGAACGATCCCGCTTCGCGCTGACGGCCGATGACCCGGCGCCGCTTCAAGCTTGCGGCACTCTTAAGGCCGAGAGGGTTGTCGGGTGGCACGATGAGGCCCTGCACCCGGCGCGCGAACTCCACGACGACGACCGGCTGACCGGCGAGCTGGCGGCGGACATGCTCGACGTTCCACGATTGGCCGACCGGAAGGTTTTCTGACGCGAGATGCGTGCCAGTAAAAACGGCCTCCGCCTTAGCCATGCGCCGGAGCCCGTCGAGACTGCCGCCGAACGCGACGGCAAGTCCCGTCTCGGCCTCGCGCAACGCCCAATCGAGCAGGGGATCGTGGCTGCCGGCGACGATGGGGGGGCGCTCCACAAGGCTTTCCCGGCCCGACTTCACCTCGAGATTGCGGGCGAGCCAGGCTTCCACCAGATCGCGCGGAAAAAGCAGCTTCCCGGTCGCCTTGATGAAGGGAATATCGCCTTCGGCGACGAGGTCGTAGACCTTGCGCTCCTTGAGCCGCAGCAGATCCGCGACCTCCCGTGTCGTCAGATAGGTGTGCTTCTCGGCCATGTGTGCCCCGTACCCTCGGTTGCACCATGGCAACCGTCTGGAAGGATACTACCCCAAGGCCGGGGCTAGAACACTTTGGCGCCGTTCAACAACCACTTGCGCCCTGTACTTTCGCCAGCCCCTTGCCGCACCGGGAACGGAACGGTACACGTCGTCCAGCCGGTTTCCCCCTCAGAGGCGACATGACCGAACTCTTCAGCTTCATCAGCCAGCTCATCAGCGCCTATATCTTCCTGATCATCGCCAGCGTCATTCTGAGCTGGCTCATCGGATTCGGGATCATCAACCCGTACAATCAAGCGGCGCGGGCAATCTGGAACTTCCTTCAAGCCGTGACGGAGCCTGCGCTGGCGCCCATACGCCGGCTGATGCCGGACCTCGGCGGCATCGACATCTCGCCGATCATTCTGCTCCTGGCCCTCCAGTTTGTGCAGCAGGTCGTCCTGCCGAACCTCTATCGAATGCTGGTTTGATGGACCCGCAACGGCCGTGGCGCGTGACGCCCGATGGCGTCGTGCTGCGCGTGCGGTTGACGCCGAAGTCGTCGAAGGACAGCGTCGATGGCCTGGAGGATACGGCGGAGGGCGCGGCGCTCAAGGCGCGCGTGCGAGCGCTACCGGCGGATGGAGCGGCGAACGAGGCCGTCACGCGCCTCGTCGCGGACTGGCTCGGCGTGGCGAAAGGCACCGTGTCTCTCGTCACGGGCGGGAAGTCGCGGATCAAATCTCTCGCCGTCCGCGGCGATGCGGCTGCGCTCACACGGCGCATGGAGGATTTGCTCGGTCTGTGAGAAGGCATCTGCACGGGTTGACTACTTTCGTTTAAGAGAAGCAGCCGCGACACCTCGACGAACCAAGAACAGGCCCGGCGGGCCGATAACAATGGAGGGAAATACCCATGGCTGACGCGAAAATCATCGACGGCAAGGCGATCGCGGCCGATGTCCGCGCCAAGGTGGCGGCGGACGTCAAGCGCCTCAAGGCCGAGCACGGCTTCGTGCCGGGGCTGGCGGTGGTTCTGGTCGGCGAAGACCCGGCGAGCAAGGTCTACGTCAAGAACAAGGCCGAGCAGACGGTCGAGACGGGCATGCTCTCCTTCGAGCACAAGCTTCCCGCCGAAACGGCTGAGGCCGATCTGCTGGCCCTCGTCGACAAGCTCAACAAGGACCCGGCCGTCAACGGCATCCTGGTGCAGCTTCCGCTGCCGAAGCACATCAACTCCGAAAAGGTGCTGAACGCCATCGACCCCGACAAGGACGTCGACGGCTTCCATCCCGTCAACGTCGGCCGCCTGTGGATCGGCGCACGCTCGCTCGTGCCCTGCACGCCGACCGGCTCGCTGATCCTGGCGCAGACCGTGGCGCCGAAGCTCGCGGGGCTCGACGCGGTGGTGATCGGCCGTTCGAACATCGTCGGCAAGCCGATGGCGTCTCTGCTACTCGCGCAGAGCTGCACGGTGACCGTGGCGCACTCGCGCACCAAGGACCTGCCGGGCGTCGTCCGCCGCGCCGATCTCGTCGTCGCCGCCGTCGGCATCCCCGAGTTCGTCAAGGGCGATTGGATCAAGCCGGGCGCCATCGTCATCGACGTCGGCATCAACCGCGTGCCGAAGGGCGACGGCAAGACCAAGCTGGTCGGCGATTGCGATTATGCGAGCTGCGCGGCGGTGGCCGGTGCCATTACGCCTGTGCCGGGCGGCGTCGGCCCGATGACGATCGCCTGCCTGCTCAAGAACACCGTCGAGGCCGCGCTGATCCAGAAGAACATCCCGGCGCTCGGTTGAATTGCCGGCGTGCCCCACTTCACCTCCCTCTCCCCGGTTCGACGGGGAGAGGGGGATTTCCACTCTTCTGCGGGTTGCCGCCGGCGACCTTGCTCGCACACCTCACTGCCTTTCCCCGACCGCAGACGATCGGAATTGCGCGGCGCGCTGTAACACAAATGCGCCAACGCCCAAGTCCTTGGATGCGAGCGCTTCCTTTCTCTCACGTTAGCAACTAGGACTTGTTGGCCGCTTTGTGCAGTCAACCAGCGTAGCCGAGTTCGCCCATGCCACCGTCGAGCGAATTCTCCATTTCCGCACGTGTATTCGTCTTTCTCGTCTTCCTTTGCCTGGGCTTGTCGTTCCTGACGACGACCGCGGTACTAGCTTATGAGTTCCGCGATACTGGCTGGCTCGACTTCGTCACGATGGACAGCCACCTGTTCCTTTTCTTTCCGACGCTTGGCATCGTTGCTCTCGTCGCCTTCTATGTCCCTTCGTGCGCCATCTTGGACCTCTACTGGTGGCACATCCGGTACGGAAAGTTGCGGTTTGCGCTCGGCGCGTTGGTCATCGCCGGCCTTTCCCATCTTATCGCCGCGAACCTGCTGGAAAGCCCCAAGCGCTCCATCTGGGAGCTGTCGCCGGCGACGCTGCAAGCAGACCAGGGTGAAGCCGCCGGCTGCGCAAAGTCGGGCCAGTGCGAACGGATGCCCGCGCTGCTTGCCTTGCGCAATCTGCGCGAGGTCAGTCAGGCCCGGCTCGGTTTGGCCGATTTCGTTCGCGACTGCGGTCATGACACGTTGCTGGAGTCGAAACTCGAGCGTGAGAGCAAGCGCTTCTGCTTTGCCTCGACGCCCTTGTCCCAATCTCCGATTTTGCAGACGGACGCCGAGTGTTGCCGGGCGCAAGAGCGGCTGAGCGCCAAGATCAGCTCGCTGTATAGCGTCCCCGAGCAGCGTTCGCTTCTGGCCAAGGTGCGTGCCTGGATTTTGCCGCTGAATGTATTCTTCCTGCTCGTGCTGCTGTTCATCGGGGTCCAGCTCGTCTCTCGGCAGAAAACCATTCAACAGCACTATCCCCGCACTATGTCCCGGATCGAGCTCTCTGTAATCATCGGGGCGGCGACCGTGCTGCTGTTCCCGTTGTTGTCGCAAGCGTTCGTACAATCGACGGGGGCATTGTTCGGGACCGGCGGACGCGGCACGTTCAGCCTCATGATGCCGATCGTCAGCTTGGCATTCGGGATCTGGGCCCTGTTATTGGTTCTGTTCTTCTATCGCCGGCGAAACAAGGAGGTCGAAGCCATCGGCAAGATGATGAGCGCGATCGCGGGTGTCGTCGCCGTGCTCAAGTACAGCGTGGTCACGGCGATCTTCGTGCGCGTGCTGGGTTCGGGCGCGAGCATCTATACGATTGGCGCGCTGCTGGCGTTGTGCTTCGCCACCGTCGTGGTGCTGCTGTGGCCCGCGAGTAAGAAACAAGCTGCAGACTTGGCCGGCTCTGCCTAGTTCGGGCGCTCCCGGAGACTCCACCAGCTCCCCAAGCCTGGGTTGGCAAGGCGCAATAGCGATCAGACTTGCCACCGCAAGAAATTCGCAATGAGCTTGAGGCCAAGGGTCTGGCTCTTTTCGGGGTGGAACTGGGTGCCAGCCAGATTGCCTTTTGCGACCATCGCCGTGATCGGGCCGCCGTAATCGGTGCGCGCCACCACGTCCGCGTCGCTCGCCGCGACGAGATGATAGGAATGCACGAAATAGGCGTGCAGCCCGTCCGGACCTGTCGCGATGCCTTCCAGAAGTGCATGCGGCGTCACGACGTTGAGCGTGTTCCAACCCATATGCGGAATCTTCAGCGCGGGGTCTGACGGCGTGATGTGTCGAACCTCGCCCGCGATCCAGCCGAGGCCCTGGGTCACACCATGTTCGAGGCCGCGCGTCGCCATGAGCTGCATGCCGACGCAGATGCCGAGGAACGGCCGGCCCTTGCCGCGCACGCTCTCTTCCAGAGCCTCGCGCATTCCGGGCACGGCCTCGAGACCGCCCTTGCAGTCGGCGTAGGCGCCGACACCCGGCAGCACGACGCGATCGGCGGCGGCAACCGCCCTTGGATCACTCGTCACGACGATCTCGGCGTTCGCCCCGCTCTCACGCGCGGCGCGCTCGAACGCCTTGGCGGCGGAGTGCAGGTTTCCGGAGCCGTAATCGATAATGGCGACGCGCTGCATGGAGCCGTGTTCTTTCGCGTTGTAGCGGCGACCGGGCCGACGCGCATCACCGCGAACGGCCACCTCGGCTGGCGCGCTCAACCGGGCGCGGGCACAAGGACGCGACTACATAGCGAACACAAGGGGCCACTAGCAACCAGGCCCCCTGTGCGCCAAACCCGGGCGGCGGTTCAACGCCGCCAGAACGCGAGGCGGGCCGTGCGAGGCGCCTCGGGTTGCGATGCGGCGGGCACCGTTTCGGCCAGCTTGCGCAGCGGCTGTTGCGTCGGCAGCCAGCCCTCGAAGAAGCGGCGCTCGCATTCTGTCTCGCTCGCGCCCATCACCGAGCCGACCATGTTCCAGCCGCGCTGCTCGAGCGCGGCGACCTGGAGCGGGTGCGCCTCGTAACCGACCACCGCATGCAAGCCGACGATGGCGAGGACGATCCACCCGATGTCGACGTCGAGCACGCTCGCTGCGGCGACGACTGCCGCCGATGTCGCGGCGTAACCCGCGAAGCCGAGCCACAAGCGATTGGCGAGCAGCCAAACCGGCCCGGTCGCAAACGCGACCCAACTGAAGCCGTCCTTCAGGAAAACCATGGCCTCGGCCCGGTCGATACGGTCGATCGCCGGATTCGGCGGCTCGTGAACGGTATAGGCGGACATACGCCTCGAGCTCTGGAAGGGCCAGATCGTCACGATCATCCGTTGAGCGTCCCTTTGGTTGATGGCACGCGGCCAGCCTGCCTCGGATCGAGGCCTACTGCTAGACGCAATGCGCGTGCCAACCCCTTGAAGCACGTCTCGGCGATGTGGTGGTTGTTTTCACCGTAAAGGTTCGCGACATGCAGCGTGATCCCGGCGTTCTGCGCGAATGCCTGGAACCACTCGCGGAATAGCTCCGTGTCCATTTCGCCGATCTTCGGGCGGGTGAACGTGACATCCCAGATGAGGTAAGGGCGGCCGGATACGTCGACGGCCACGCGCGTCATCGTCTCGTCCATCGGCAAATGTACGTCCGCATACCGGGCGATGCCCGCCTTGTCGCCAAGCGCCTTGGCGAACGCCTGACCGAGCGCGATGCCCGAATCCTCCGTCGTATGGTGGAAATCGATGTGCAGATCGCCCTTGGCCTTCAACGCGATGTCGATGAGGGAATGGCGCGCGAGCTGCTCCAGCATGTGGTCCAGGAAACCGATTCCGGTGGAGACATCATAGGCGCCGGTGCCGTCGAGGTTCACCGTCGCCGTAATCTCCGTCTCCTTGGTCTTGCGCTCGATGGTGGCCTTGCGCGTCACGTCCGCCCTCGCATGTCGTTTCTTGCCGTCGTGGGATCAAGGCTTTATCAGCTTGGGCAGGCCGCTGCCAGTATGCCGGCGCGGCTTTCGTCTTGATCCGGGACAAGCGGCTCCCATCTCACTCTGGTACAGCAAGCCCGAAATCGAGCATGACACAGTCCGATCACCCCTCCTTCAGCCGCGACGGCATCCCGACCTGGCACGGCACCACCATCCTCACCGTGCGCAAGGCCGGCGAGGTCGTGGTCGCCGGCGACGGCCAGGTGAGCCTCGGGCCGACCATCATCAAGGCCAATGCCCGCAAGGTCCGGCGCCTCGGCAAGGGCGACGTGATCGGCGGCTTCGCCGGCGCGACGGCCGACGCCTTCACCCTGTTCGAGCGGCTCGAAGCAAAGCTCGAGCAGTACCCCGGGCAGCTTATGCGCGCCGCGGTGGAGCTGGCGAAGGACTGGCGCACCGACCGCTACCTGCGCCGGCTCGAGGCGATGATGATCGTCGCCGATTCCACGACGACCCTGGTTCTCACCGGAACAGGCGACGTACTGGAGCCCGCCGACCACATCATGGGTATCGGCTCCGGCGGCAATTACGCACTCGCAGCCGCGCGCGCGCTCGCCGACCAACCGCTGACCGCCGAGGAGATCGCGCGCCGCGCCATGACGATCGCCGCCGAGATCTGCGTCTATACCAACGAGAACGTGCTGATCGAGAAGATGGCCTCGACGCGATGATGCTTCCGATCGGTGAGGATGCCGCCGCATGAGCACGGCCACCTTGTCCTGGCTCTTCCTACTTGTCGCCGGCACGTTCGAGGTCATAACGACCACGGTGTTCCGCTACACCGACGGGCTGACGCGCATCGGCCCGACGGTCGCTTTTTTCGCGCTCGGGCTCACCAGCTTCTACTTTCTCAACAAGTCGCTGGCGGGCATTCCGCTCGGCACGGCCTACGCCGCGTGGACCGGCATCGGCGCCGCCGGCACCGCGTTGATCGGCATCGCCTTCTACGAGGAGCCGGCGAACACCTCTCGGCTCGTCTTGCTCACGATCCTCATCGGCTCGATCATGGGCCTGAAGCTCGCCTCGGCGGATTGACGCCGAAAACTCTGGACCACCGCCCGAAATGACCAATTTCTCTCCCCGCGAAATCGTCTCCGAGCTCGATCGCCACATCGTCGGCCAGGCGGATGCAAAGCGTTCCGTCGCCATCGCGCTCAGGAACCGTTGGCGCCGTCAGCAGCTCGCCCCGGAGCTGAAAGACGAGGTGCTGCCGAAGAACATTCTGATGATCGGCCCGACGGGCGTCGGCAAGACGGAGATCGCGCGCCGCCTGGCGAAACTCGCCGGCGCGCCGTTCCTCAAGGTCGAGGCGACCAAATTCACCGAGGTCGGCTATGTCGGCCGCGACGTCGATCAGATCATCCGCGATCTGGTCGAGGTGGCGCTCGGACTGGTGCGTGATGTGAAGCGCCGCGAGGTCCAGGCCAAGGCGGAGAAGGGCGCGGAGGAGCGCGTTCTCGATGCGCTGGTCGGGCCGACCGCGTCTCCGGCGACGCGCGAGGCGTTCCGCCGTCGCCTGCGCGCGGGCGAGCTCAACGACAAGGAGATCGAGATCCAGGTGTCTGAAAGTGGCGGCGGGCTGCCGATGTTCGACGTGCCGGGCATGCCGGGAGCATCGATGGGCGCGATCAACATTTCGGACATGCTGGGTAAAGCGTTCGGCGGCCGCACGAAGCCGCGGCGGGTCACCGTCGCCGACAGCTACGCCGTGCTCATCCAGGAGGAGGGCGACAAGCTGATCGACTCCGACCAGATCACGTCGGAGGCGATCCGCGCGGTCGAGAACAACGGCATCGTGTTTCTCGACGAGATCGACAAGATCTGCTCGCGGTCGGACAACGCGCGCGGCGGCGCCGACGTTTCGCGCGAAGGCGTGCAGCGCGATCTTCTGCCGTTGATCGAAGGCACGACCGTCGCGACCAAGCACGGGCCGGTGAAGACGGACCACGTTCTGTTCATCGCCTCGGGCGCCTTCCACGTCGCCAAGCCGTCCGACCTGTTGCCGGAGCTGCAGGGCCGCCTGCCGATCCGCGTCGAGCTGAAGGCACTGACCCGCGACGATTTCCGCCGCATCCTCACCGAGCCCGAGGCCAACCTCATCAGACAGTCGGTTGCCCTGATGGCGACCGAAGGCGTGACGCTCGAATTCTCTCCCGACGCCGTCGATGCGCTGGCCGACACCGCGGTCGCGGTGAACTCGTCGGTCGAGAACATCGGCGCCCGCCGCCTCCAGACGGTTATCGAGCGGGTCCTCGAGGAAATTTCCTTCGACGCTTCCGACCGCGCCGGCAGCACGGTCCGCATAGACGCCGCCTTCGTCGAGGCCCGGGTGGGCGATCTCGCGCGCAATGCCGACCTGTCGAAATTCATTCTGTAGGCGGGGCACTGGCGTTCTTCGCTTGGCCCTGTGCTAGGCTCGTCGGGCCAGTGTCCCCGCACGAGGCCGAGCATGACAGCGGAAGTCCGGCCGACAGACGTGACGCCCAGTACCAGCCCGCAGGGAGAGGGCCGCGAGCGGCTGCTCGAAGGACTGGAGATATTCGAGGGGTTGTCGCCGGAGCAGCGAACCTCGCTCGCCGCCGAGCTTTCCGCCATTCCGGTTCGGCGCGGCGAGGTGCTCGTGCGCCAGGGAGACGCCGCGCACTCCATGTTCATCGTCGTGTCGGGACGGTTCTCCGTCAGTCTCGAGGGCCGCCCGAACGCCATCTGTGAGATAGGCCCCGGCCAGCCGATCGGCGAGATCGCCTTTCTTTCGGGCGGCTGCCGCACGGCGACGGTTACTGCGCTGCGGGACGGTTTGGTGCTGCGCCTGGAGCGGGCCGATTTCGACAGCCTCGTCGCGCGAAGCCCGGCACTCTGGCGCGTCGTCACGACCGCGCTGGCGCGGCGCCTTGCTGAGTTCAACGTGGCGCGGCCCGCCCCACCCGATCCGAGGCCGCGCACGATTGCAGTGGTGCGAGCCGGGATGGCACCCGTACCGCTGCCATTCGTCGTCGCCCTCGCCGAGACGCTCTCGCGCGCCTCGCAGCCGCGCAAGGTGCGCGGCCGCCGCGTGCAGGTGATCGATCACGCGCGGGCACGGGGTCTGCTGCCACCCGGCTCGTCGTTCGATTCTCCCGCGGCGACCGCCGCCTTCAACGACCTCGAGCGCCAGTCCGATTTCGTCGTGTATCTGGCGAACGACGACCTCGACTCGTGGTCCGACAAGGCCATCCGGCAAGCGGACATCGTGTTGGAGGTCGGCATGCATGCCGGCGACCCGCGCCTCTCGCCGCTCGAGCTGCGCGCCGCCGAGCTGATGCCGACAGGCTCGCGCCGACTCGTCCTGCTTCATCCGACGCGCCACACGATCACCGGCACGCGCCGCTGGCTCGCCGGGCGCAGTGTCGCCATGCATCATCACGTCGCTCTCGACACCGCGGGCGATCTCGCGCGTCTCGCACGCTTCATCAAGGGCACGGCCATCGGCCTCATCGCCTGTGGAGGCGGGGCCCTTTGCACGGCGCAGGTCGGCCTCTACCAGGCGCTCGACGAAGCCGGCGTCACCTTCGATATGATGGGAGGTACGTCGGGCGGCAGCGCCATGACGGCGGCGTTCGCGCTCGGCCGCACACCGCGAGAAGTCGACGCCGCCGTGCACCACATGTTCGTCACGCGGCGCGCGATGCGCCGGCTGACATGGCCACGCTACAGCCTGATCGATCACAAGCGCTTCGACGAGCAGCTCGCAACCTACTACGGCGGCGACATCGAGGACCTTTGGCTGCCGTTCTTCGCCGTCTCCACCAACCTGTCGCGCTACAATCTGAGCTGCCATCGCACGGGCAGCCTTTGGTCGGCGGTGCGCGCCTCGAGTTCGATCCCGGTGCTGCTGCCGCCGTACTACACTAGCGAGGGCGACATGCTGGTTGATGGCTGCCTGCTCGACAACGTGCCGATCAAGGCGATGCACGAGCTCAAGAGTGGGCCCAATGTGGTGATGAGCTTTGCGGTGCCGGATCTGGAGCGCTTCGACGTGTCGTATGACGCAATTCCCTCCCGCGGCGACCTCATCGCTCGCAGCGTCAATCCGTTCGCACGCAAGTCGCTGCCCGACGCTCCCGGCCTGATGACGGTCCTGATGCGGAGCCTGATGGCCAATCGGCAGGATTTCAAACGGCACCTGACCGACGAAGACCTGCTGATGGTGCCGCCGGTGCCGGACGACATGAGCTTTCTCGACTGGCATCGCCACAGCGAACTGGTCGAGCTGTCGTGCGACTGGGCCCGGCGAGAGCTTCAGCGTGACGGTTCCGCGATGCGATCTTGGCTCGACGACGTCATGCTGGACCGCACGCGTAACGCCGTCACGGCTGTTGACGGATGAAAACGAAAACACCGCGCCCAATGCGGGCGCGGTGCTTCGCGTAACAGCGATAGTTCCGGCGGCGTCAGTCGATCAGCGTGAACTCGATGCGGCGGTTCTTGGCGCGGCCCTCGGGCGTGCTGTTCGAAACCAGCGGGCTCTCCTCGCCGAAGCCGATTGCGACGATGCGGTCCTTGGGAATCCCCGCCTTCGCGAGATAGTCCGCCACCGCTGCCGCACGGCGCGACGACAGCGCCTTGTTGTTCGCGGCCCGCCCGGTGCTGTCGGTATGACCGCCGACGCGGATGCGGCCCTTCGTGCAGGCTTTGGCGACTTCGGCCAGCGCGTCGAGCGTGACGTTGCTGCGCGAATCGAGATCGGAGCTGCGCGAGTCGAACAGGATGGCCCCACTCATCGCCACATTGCGCAAGCGCGTTTCGCAGCTTCCGACATCGGTCGAGACGGCGGCGGTCGGTGCGACCACGGCAGTAGCGGCAGGCGCCGCGGCGGAGCGAACGCGGGATGGCGCCTTACCCCAGCTCGCGCGTTCAGCCAGCAGCTTGCTCAGCGCATCGCCGAGGGATTTCTCACCACCTGACCCTCTCGCTTTCTCCGCGGCGGGTTCGGCGGCACTTGCCGTGGCCTTGACCGGAACGCGCGACGGCGCACTGCCCCAAGCCTCACGCATCCGCACCACGTCGGCGACGCTGGTCGTCGGCAGGCTCGCGTAGGCTCCAGGAGCGCCCGTAGTCTTTCTTGCCGGTGCGGGGCCCCAGCTCGAGCGTTCGGCGAGCAAAGCCTTCATGGCACCGTCGATGACCTTCTGGGGGACCGGTTCCATCTGCGGGACAGGCGTCGGTACGAGGGCATGGACCACCGGCGGTCCCGCCGGTCCCTCGGGCAACTCGAACTTATCTTGCGGCAGCGGCGAGTAAGTGCCCGTGGCGAGCGGCGGAATGACGGTGTCGACCGGCTTGCCAGCGCCCCACGCCTCGCGCATCTTGACGAGATCGGCGACACTGGTGGTCGGGAGAACGGCGTGACCGTTTGCCGCCTGCGCGACGGGGCCGGCTTTGCCCCAGGTTTCGCGAAGCTTGATGAGTTCGCCGACACTCGTGGTCGGCAACACGGCATAGCCGCTGTCTGCGACGAGCGCGGGGGACGGCCGTGTAGCCCCTGCCGTCGAGGGCGCGACGCCCCAAGCGTCGCGCATACGCATCACGTCTTCGACGCTCGTGGTCGGAAGCACGGCAACGTGCGGGTTGGCCGATGCGGGTGATACAGTGAAAAGTGGCAACCCGACGCCCATAGCGGCGGCGATGGCGAAAAGGCATGAGGGGGGCAGGGCCGGCGCAAAGCGCCCCGGCAACCTGGAACGACGTTGATTGGGGGACATGTGACGGCTCCTTGGGCACTACACGGATGTATTTGCGCATTCCGTTGCAGTTCTGGCATTCGTCCCATATTCCTACAGTCGAAACGTTAGAGAAACCCTATTGACTGGTTTTCTGGATCAAATGACGAAACTCGAAATCGGAAATGAATTCGGCCGTGAGAACGGCGTCAAACTGCACGGGGCCGATGCATTCGCCGGAATGCGCAGGGCGGGGCAGCTTGCCGCGGCAGCACTGGACATGCTCACGCCGCATGTGCGTCCTGGCGTAAGGACTGATTTTCTCGACGATCTCGTTCTAGATTTCGCACTTGCGAACAACGCAATACCAGCCCCGCTCAATTATCGCGGTTTCCCGCGTTCCATTTGCACGTCCGTCAATCATGTCGTCTGCCACGGAATTCCAGGGCCGAAACCGTTGAAAGAAGGCGACATCGTCAACATCGACGTGACGCTGATCGTCGACGGATGGCACGGTGATACCAGCCGGATGTATCCCGTCGGTCAAATTACGCGTCGCGCCGAGCGCCTGCTCGAAGTCACGTACGAGGCGCTGATGCGCGGCATCGCGGCGATCAAGCCCGGCAACACGACGGGACACATCGGCGCGGCCATTCAGAAATACGCGGAGGCGGAGCGCTGCGGCGTCGTGCGGGATTTCTGCGGACACGGTCTCGGTCGCCTGTTCCACGACCGGCCGAATATTCTCCATTACGGCGAGGAGGGCGAAGGCGCGTTGCTGCGGCCCGGCATGCTCTTCACCGTCGAGCCGATGATCAACCTCGGCCGGCCGCATGTGAAGGTGCTGCCCGACGGGTGGACGGCGGTCACGCGCGACCGCGAGCTGTCTGCCCAGTTCGAGCACACCGTTGGCGTGACGGAGGATGGCTGCGAGATCTTCACCCTGTCGCCGGCCGGCCTGAACAAGCCGCCCTACGATCTCTCGGCGATGGTGCCGGCGCCGAACTTGTCCTGACGGTGGAGGCGCGGGGATGGCGTCCGGACGCGGCAAGATTGCAGGCGGGCGCGCAGCGGGCTCCGGCCGGGCCGACGCGACAGCCGCCGACATCCCGGACCTGCTGACCCACCCCATGGCAACGCCTGCGGAACGTCAAGGTTCGTTCCTCGAGGCGCCCGGGCCGGTCGCGCGGCGTGAGCAGACCGCCCCGGCGGATAACGCGCTGCCTCTGCACACCGGTCACCGCGAACGCTTGCGCGAGCGCTTCGCGAAGGGCGGTGCCGACGCAATGCCCGACTACGAGCTTCTCGAGATGGTGCTGTTCCGTGCCATTCCCCGCCGCGACACCAAGGATCTCGCGAAGCGTCTGATCGCGCGATTCGGCTCGTTCGCCGAGGTCATCAGCGCGCCGCCCGAAAGATTGAAGGAGGTGAGGGGAACCGGCGACGCCGTCGTCGCGGAGCTAAAGCTCGTCCGGGCAGCGGCTCTGCGGTTGATGAAATCCGAGGTGATGGAAAAACCGGCGCTCTCTTCCTGGCAGCAGGTGCTCGCTTATCTGCGTGCCGCGCAAGGGTACGAGAAACGGGAGATCTTCCGCATTCTGTTCCTCGACAAAAAGAATCGGCTGATTTCAGACGAGGTTCAAGGGCATGGCACGGTCGACCACACGCCTGTCTACGTTCGCGAGGTGGTGAAGCGGGCGCTCGAACTTTCGGCGTCGGCGATTATCCTGGTGCACAACCACCCGTCGGGAGATACCACCCCCTCGCGCGCCGACATCGACATGACCAAGCTGATCGTCGAGGCGGCGCGGCCGCTGGGCGTCGTGGTTCACGACCACATCATCGTCGGCCGCGACGGCCATTCGAGCTTCCGCGGCTTGCGTCTGATCTGAGAGAAATCGCGGGCGCCTCAGTGCAACCGCGCCGATTCGTCCGGCCGCATGCCGACACGAGCGGCGGGCACTGCCCGCCCCCCATCCGCCTGGATATGCCCGAACCCATCGTCGATCGCACGCATCTCGGACGCGACGTCGTGCAGGCGCGCGGTGATACGCGAGATGAAGTGCTCGGCGAGGGCCGGATCAGCCGCCATCTGCTCGAGCATCTCCTCACGCGAAAAGCGCAACGCCCGCACCGAGGTTGCAGCCACCACCGTCGAGGACGAACTGGTCTCCACGAGCATCCCCATCTCGCCGATCAGGGTGCCGGGCGGCAGCGATTCCACGCTGGCGACGCCCGGCCCTGCGACGCGGCGGGCCTCACCCGAGACGAGCAGGATGGCGCCCGCTGCCGGCTTATCGAACATGGCGATGGTGTCGCCCGGCTTGAAAACGATCCTCTCCGCACGCCGCGCGATCTCGTTGAGTTGGGTGTCGGTGAGGCCCTGGAAGAGCGCGACTTGCAGCAGCGGCTGGACGATGGACGAGATGGCCATGGAGCGTCGGATCCCGGTTCAAGACTACAGAGGGTGAACGCGACACGACGCAACAACAGGCGAGAGATTAACGAGCCGCGACTGGTGACACTGATTCGCGGCGAACTTGGGTCGCAGCGCATCGGGAGCCGATGCCGTTGACCTTGAACCGAACGTCCGCTGATTCGAGTTGCTGGGTCCAGGGGGGTGTGGAGGGACGGTGGAGGATGTGGGGACGGGCGGGGCACGAACGCCCGGCTAGCTCCGCAGGCGTGACGCCTCTGGTCACGGGCCGGCTTGCGTTTTAATGGCGGTGATCGCCGCGTCACCAGAAGCTTGGACCAGCAGCTTGGATCAGCCCTAAGTTTTTGTATTTCCCGCACAATTATGGAGCGTGATGGCCTGTGAATTCCGCGCCGTCGGGTCGATGCCACTCCAGCGGGCAAGCACGCGAATGCGGGGAGCATTGCCCCGCCTGACCATCATGGCCGGCGCCGCCCATCATGGGCGGAGACACCGCGCGTGAATGCGCGGCCGGGAACTACTTCTACGGATGGCAGCGATGCCATCCGCGGGCATGAAACTCCGCTGGATCGGTCACGACCGGCTTGCCGGGTCACCGCCCTGGAGCGCCGTCGCCTTCCGATGGAAGCGCGCACCGCTTCCTTACCGACCGATCACACTTCCGCGGATCAACCGGCTTCCTTGGGCGACATCTGTCCAAGCTGCAGCACGATGGTGTTGAGCAGGCCCATGAAACGCTCGCGATCCTCGCCCGACAGCGTCGCGATGATCGCCGCATCGACATCACGAGCGATCGGCTCCACGGCCTTGAGCAGCCGCCAGCCGTCCTCGGTTAGCTTCACCGCATAGGCACGCGCATCCTCGCGGGTGCGGCGGCGCTGGAGCAGGCCCTTCTTGAGCATGCGGCGCACGATGTCCGCCAGCGTCGAGCGGTCGATGCCCGTCTTATCGACGAGCTGGGTCTGGCTGAGACCCTCGTTACCGGCGACCGTCAATAACACAGCGTATTGCCGGGGAGTGAGGTCGCTCTCGCCCATCTTGCTTTGGAAAATGTCGCCCGCGAACTGCCCAGCGCGGTGCAGAAGGTGAATTGGCGATTCCTCAAGCGCCGACGCCTCCACACCGTGGGCGGCGGCTTTGGACGCCTTCCTGAGTTTCGAGCCTTTCATAATATTCCGATCGATCGCTGGCCATGCAATGGGCCACTGAACACCTATCGTCAATGTTGAGGAAATACGATTGAGCGGTGCGCGTCCAGAGCAAATCTTACGATTAATTACCCAATTGTTTAGAGAAAAGAGTAATTCCGGTGCTGTGCGGATTTTTCGAATGCGAATGATCTGTATAGCTACTCATCGCCCTCTTGCGAGCCAGACCCTGCAATATTTCCAGATAAATCGTGCTTTTTCAGAACCCCGACCTGGGCGATCGCAAAAACCATGGTCAGCGGCATGATGCCGAACGTCTTGAACGCAACCCAGCCGTCGGTCGAGAAATTCCGCCAAACGACCTCGTTCATTACTGCCAGGGCGACGAAAAAGAGGCCCCAGCGGATGGTGAGCTGCCGCCAGCCCTCGGCGGTGAGATGGAAAACGTCGCCGAAAACGTGACGCAGGAGTGAGTGGCCGAGCGCGGCGCCGCCGAGCAGGATGGCGGCGAACAGCCCGTTGACGATGGTCGGCTTCAACTTGATGAAATGATCGTCCTGCAGCCAGATGGTCAACCCGCCGAAGACGATGACGAACACTGCCGTCACCAGCGGCATCACCGCGATGCGGCCGAGCAGCAACCGCGAGGCAATGAGCGCGATCACGGTCGCGACCATGAAGGCCCGCGTGGCGTCGAAGATGCCGTAGGACGAGTTGGTGAGAAAGAAGATGACCAGCGGGCCCATCTCGAGAGCAAGCTTCAGGACCTGGCGCCCCGCCGTCTCGGGCTTTGCGCCACCGGTGTTGTCCTCACTGCTCATCGTCGCCGCTCGCCTCAATTGAATTGGTGCATTCGACCGCTGTCGCCCATGTGCGCCGGGACCACGCCCAGTTAGTGGTGGGGCTTGTGAGGCGGCTCGTCGGCGAGATGGCTTGTCGGGCGTGTCGCGATGGCGAGCGCGAGGGCGTCGGCGCGCAGCGCCTCCTCCTCGGTGATGCGATACTTGTGCATCAGCCGCGTCAAGAGCCAAGCGTAGATGCCCGAAGCCGGCATGATGATGGCGATCTTGAACAGGATCCAGACGTTGACCCCATCCATCTGGTAGCCGAACAGATTGTACATCTGGTTGTCCTTGAAGGTCAGCCGGACGAACTCGTTGGCCACCGCCGTCAGCACGAAGAACCAGGCGAAGCTCCAGGTGAAGCGATCCCAGCCCTCCTTCGTGTAATGGAAGGTCTTCTCGAACACGTATTTGAAGAAGTTGCGATTGAGCCAGAGGCCGACGAACAGGAAGCCCGCGAACATGGCGTTGAAGATCGTGACCTTGATCTGCACCCACATCGGATCGTGAGTGATGAGCGTCAGCGCACCGAAGGCGAGCGTCACGGATGACGCGATCAACGGGAACGCCGGCAGGCGCTTCAGCACGAGGCGCATGACGACGATGGCAATGACGGTGGTAATCAGCAAAGCCCAGGTTCCGGCGGCGATACCGTAGGCGGCATTGACCACGAACATCGTGATGAGCGGACCGAACTCGCTCGCGATGTTGACGGTTTGCTCGGCATTGAAGGGATAGAAATTGCGAATGCGGGAAATCAAACCCGCATGCTCCTGGCCTTGATGCCTGCTCTTGGCTTGCTCGGCTAACGGTCGGCTCTCGTTCATGGGTGCATCCAGGCTCATTGCAGGTCGGCGATGGCACGCGCGAACGCCGCGGCCTCGAAGGGTTGCATATCGTCTATTCCCTCGCCGACGCCGATGGCATGGACCGGGAGTTTGAACTTGTCGGCGATGGCGACGATGATGCCGCCGCGCGCGGTTCCGTCCAGTTTGGTCAACACGAGGCCGGTGACGCCGGCGCGCTGCCTGAACACTTCGACCTGCTTGAGGGCGCTCTGCCCCGTGGTCGCGTCGAGCACAAGGAGCACGTCGTGTGGGGCCGCGGGGTCGACCTTGCGCAGCACGCGCACCACCTTCTCCAGCTCCTCCATCAACGCGGCCTTGTTTTCCAGCCGGCCGGCGGTGTCGATCAGAAGCACGTCATATCGACCGGCCTGGGCCTCTTTCAAGGCATCGAACGCGAGGCCGGCGGCATCGGCGCCGACGGCGCGGCTGACCACCCGCGTTCCGCTGCGCTCGCCCCAAACCTTGAGCTGGTCGATAGCGGCCGCGCGGAAGGTGTCACCCGCCGCCAGCATCACGGTGCGGCCTTCGCGCAGGAACCTCTGCGCCAGCTTACCGATCGTCGTCGTCTTGCCTGTGCCGTTGACGCCGACCATGAGGATCACGTGCGGCTTGTGGCCCGGATCGATCACGAGGGGACGTGCCACGGGCTCGAGCACGCGCTCCACCTCGTCGGCGAGCACCCGGCGGATGTCGTCGGGCGAGATGCCCTTGTCGAACCGCCCGCTCGAGAGCGTGCCGATAATGCGTGTCGCTGTTTCCACGCCGAGATCCGCCTGAATCAAGAGATCCTCGAAGTCGTCGAGTGTCTCAGCGTCGAGCTTCCGTTTCGTGAACAGCCCGGTGATGCCAGACGATAGTTTCGACGACGTCTTCGTCAGGCCGGACTTGAGCCTGGAAAGCCACGAGGTTTTCACCTCCTTGACAGGAGGCTGAACCTCGGGCGCGGGAGCTTCGGCCCGTGGCACCCGCGTGGCAGCAGGCACCCCGGCTTCGGGTGCAGGCGCATCCGGCTCGGCAAGGGCGACCGGTGCCTCGGAAACCTCGGGCACCACCCCTTTTTCGGCCGTGGCAGATTCGCCGGCAGCGGCAGTGTCACCGACGAGGCGATCGTCGCCTTGCTTGTCGTCCGCCAGCGGGCGATCACCCACCTCTTGCGCAGGCTCGGAAGGGTTCGACCCGAACAGACGCGAGAACAGGCCCTTCTTGCGTTGTGGCTCGCTCACGCCGCCACCTCCGCTTTGAGCCGCTTGCCGTCGCTTCCATGAATGTGCGCTGGCACGATACCGCCGACCTTCTGCGGCTGGTCGACCGTCACTTCGACGAACTGCGGCGTACGCCCGACATTCTCGCGTTCCATCAAGATTTCAGTCCTCGTACCGCATTGCGTTGCGAGATAGCCCGAGAGCCGTGCCTCGCCGAGCGCCCGCAGCTCGGCGGCGCGCGCTTTGACCGTCGCGCGCTCGACCTGAGGCATCCGTGCCGCCGGCGTACCCTTTCGCGGCGAATAGGGAAAGACGTGCAGGAACGTCAGTCCGCAAGCGTCGACGATGTCGCGGGTGGCGGCGAACATGTCGTCCGTCTCGGTTGGAAAACCGGCGATGAGGTCCGCGCCAAGCACGATTTCCGGCCGCAGGCGGCGAACCTGCGCGGCGAAGGCGATCGCGTCGGACCGCGAATGGCGTCGCTTCATGCGCTTCAGGATCATGTCGTCGCCGGACTGCATCGAGAGGTGGAGATGCGGCATCAGCCGCTCCTCCTCGGCGAGCGCGCGCAGCAATTCGCCATCGGCCTCGACCTGATCGATCGAAGACAGCCTGAGCCGCTTCAATTCCGGAACGTGCTTCAGAACTTGACGGACCAAGCGACCGAAGCTCGGCGTACCGGGTAAATCGGCGCCATAGGACGTCACATCGACACCCGTCAGCACGACCTCGTTGTAGCCCCGTTCGGCAAGGCTGCGGATCTCCGTCACAACGTCGCCGGCCGGCACCGACCGCGACGGACCGCGCCCGAACGGGATGATGCAGAACGTGCAACGGTGATCGCAGCCGTTCTGCACCTGAACATAGGCGCGCGCTCGGCTGCCGAAGCCTCCGATCATGTGGCTCGCGGTCTCGGTGACACTCATGATGTCGTTGACCGCCACGCGCGGGGTTTCCTCGACCGCCAGTGCGCGAAACGTTGCCGCCTCGAGCTTCTCGGCGTTGCCGATAACGTGGTCCACCTCGTCGAGCGCGGCGAACCGTTCGGGCTCGATCTGCGCCGCACAGCCGGTGACGATAATGCGGGCGTTCGGCTGCTCCCGGCGCAGGCGGCGGATGGTCTGCTGGGCCTGACGGACGGCTTCGGCCGTCACCGCGCAAGTGTTGACGATGACGGCGCGGCCGAGCCCCGCATCGAGGGCGTGTCGGCGCATCACTTCGGACTCGTAGGCGTTGAGCCGGCAGCCGAGCGTAATGATTGTCGGACCGTCGCCGCCGGGCGCATGGCGAACCTCGGCGCCCTCGCCACAGCCTCCCGCGACGTGACTCGAACTGGCGGCGATGCCGCCGTCCGCGTGCCGTGCAGCGCTTCCGAACGTGTCATGCATGGTGTTCGCTGGTCATCCTGCTCGCGTTGCCCAGCGCCGGTCAGACGGTGGCCGGGACCAGCCCGTCCCGCTTCAATTGCCCCTTGAATTCGAGCTCGGCAGGGCCGGTCATCATGATGCGATCCTCGGGCGTCCACTCGATGACGAGAACGCCGCCCGGAAGCGTCACAGAGACTTTCCGCTCGGTCAACCGCTTGCGCATGGCGCAGACGGCGGCGGCACAGGCCGCGGTTCCGCAAGCCCGGGTGAGACCCGCACCGCGCTCCCAGGTGCGGAGGCGCATCGAGGTTGGCGACGTCACCTGTGCAATAGAGATATTGGCACGCTCCGGGAAGATCGGGTGGTTCTCGAGCAGCGGGCCGATGCGACCGAGGTCGATGCTGTCGACGTCATCCACCCAGAATACGGCATGCGGATTGCCGACGTTGACGACCGAAGGGGAATGCAGGACGGGCTTGTCGATCGGGCCGGCCTGCAACTCGATCTGCCGTGTATCGTGGAACGGCTCAGAAAGGGGAATGTCCTGCCACCCGAACCGGGGCCTGCCCATGTCCACCGTTATCGTTTCTATATCGCCCACGTCGGCCGCCAGCGACCCTGCGTCCGTATCGATCGTCACGTGGCGCCTTCCGGTCTCGTCCGCCAGCAGCCAGGCGACGCATCGCGTAGCGTTTCCGCACGCAGAAACCTCCGAGCCATCCGCGTTCAGGATGCGCATGCGGACGTCGGCATCGGGCGACGGCTCGAGAACGATCACCTGATCGCAACCGATACCCACCGCGCGATCGGCGAGATGGCGCGCTTCCTCGGCCCCGATGTGCACGGGCCGGTCGCGGCCGTCGACGACGACGAAATCGTTGCCGAGGCCGTTCATCTTGACGAACGGTATGGTGGGTGGGCTTGTCATGCGCCCATATATGGCGAGGCGCCCCCAAAACTCAATTCACCGTTTTGATCGCCGGGCCGGTCAACCGACCTGGAAAGGCCGGGGACGGAGGAGAACAGCCAGATGCCGTACACGGCCGGTGCGCATGGCACCATAGCCCCATCGCCGTGGGTCGTGCGGCATCTGAATGGCGTTCCGGCCGGCGGAACGGTGCTGGATGTCGCCTGCGGCGGTGGGCGCCACCTGCGGGCAGCGCTATCCGCCGGGCTCCGCGCGGTCGGCATAGACCGTGATCTCGCGGGGTGTGGCGACCTCGTGGACATGCCGGGCGTCCGGCTGATTGCCGCGGACCTCGAGTCCGGCGCGGCGTTTCCCTTGTCCGGCACCTGTTTCGCGGGCGTCGTCGTCACCAACTATCTCTGGCGGCCCATTCTCCCGGACATTGTCGGGGCTGTCGCAGAGGACGGATTGCTGATCTACGAGACGTTTGCCGTCGGACATCAGGGCCGCCCGAGCCGGCCGGAGTTCCTACTGCGCCCCGGTGAGCTCGTCGAAGCCGTGGCCGGACGCCTCGTGGTCATGGCATTCGAGCATATACGGTCCGGGGAACCGTTCCGCGCGGTTCAACGTATCGCTGCCGTGGGACAACGACATCCGTGGCTAAGCACGCCTCCTGCAAAGGGCTGATAAATCAATCGCCAAGGAAGTGCGGGCGATGAGGTCGCGCAAGGAGTACGAGATTGAAGGCATCGTTCACCGGCCGGCACGTCAGACGCAACTTGCGGACGGCAATTCTCGCGATTTCACTCCTCGGAACAGTCGCCGGTTGGGCGCTCGTGTCACGCGCCGCGCAGACCGATGCGCCGCCCGCGACCCGCACAGCGCTCAAGATCGAAACGGTCGCCGAGGGCCTCGAAAACCCGTGGGGGTTGCAGTTCCTCCCCGACGGTCGGCTGCTTGTGACTGAGCGGCCCGGGCGCATTCGCGTCGTGTCCCATGAGGGCAAGGTCTCGGCACCGGTCTCCGGCGTTCCGGCCGTTCACGCCCGCGGGCAGGGCGGCCTCCTCGATATCCGCCTCGCGCCAGATTTTTCCTCCTCTGGCACGGTATTTTTCTCCTTTTCGGAGCCACGCGGCGAAGGTACCAGCGCCACCGCCGTGGCGCGGGCTAAGTTGACCCTTGATGACAAGGGTGGCGGCGCCCTGAGCGACGTCGTTGTGATCTTCAGGCAGCAACCGGCCCGCGCGACCAGCCACCATTACGGCTCCCGCATCGTTCCGGCGCCCGACGGCTCGCTGTTCGTCACCACCGGCGATCGCGGCGACGGCGATCTGGCGCAGCGCCCAGACACACACGTGGGCAAGGTCTTGCGCATCACCGCCGATGGCTCGGCCCCCGCGGACAATCCCAAGATGCAAGGGTGGCTGCCGGAGATCTGGTCGATCGGCCACCGCAACATGCAGGGGGCGGCGATCGATCCAGCGACCGGCCAACTTTGGACCGTCGAACACGGAGCGCGCGGCGGCGACGAGCTCAATCACCCGCAGGCCGGCAAGAACTACGGCTGGCCCATCATTAGCTATGGCCGTCACTACACGGGCTTCAAGATCGGCGAAGGAACGGCCAAAGAGGGCCTGGAGCAGCCGGTCTACTATTGGGACCCCTCGATTGCGACGTCCGGCCTCGCGTTCGTCACGAGCGACCGCTTCCCCGGCTGGAAGGGTAGCGTGCTGGTCGGCGGGCTCGCCGGCGCGCGGATCACTCGTTTGACACTCGAGGGAGGAACAGTCGCATCCGAGGAAACGCTCTTGGCCGACGAGGGGCATCGTATCCGCGACGTGCGCGAGGGACCGGATGGCGCCATCTACGCTCTGGTTGACGAAACTCGCGGCGCAATTCTCAAGATCACGCCCGCCGCCCAGTGAGTTGGGTCCCCCGACCCTGATTGCCACACACCTTCGCTTCGGACATTATTCCCCCAAAAGTAATGCAGATCGGGATGGGGGAAACGAAAATGGCGGGAGAATCCGTGGCAGGGCCGGCAGCTTCGACGGCCGACGGGAGCGGGGCGACCGCGCGGCGAAAATCCGACTGGCCGGACGTGAACAAGCTTGCCGTCTCCGACATCGTGGAGGCACTCGCCGCTGGATTGAACGACTTCCGCGCGGCCCCGCGTTACGGCCTCTTTTTCGGCGGCATCTACGCGCTCGGCGGCATTCTCATCACCGTACTGCTGCTGTTCTACGATCTGCCCTTCCTCGTTTACCCGTTGGCCATGGGCTTCGTGCTCATCGCGCCTTTCATTGCGACTGGACTTTATGACGTCAGCCGCAAGCTGTTGCGCGGCGAGCCCTTGACGTGGGGTGGTGTGTTCAGCTCCGTCATCGGCGCAAGCGGCCGCGACATGGGTTGGATGGCGCTCGTCACCGCGTTCACCCTCATCATCTGGATGGACATCGCCGCCCTCCTGTTCTTCGGATTTTTCGGCGGACAGGGCATCGCGACACCCGACCTCTCGGAGCTGCTGCGCGAGATCGTTTCAACTCCGGCTGGCCTGCTGTTCCTCGCCATCGGCAACACGGTCGGCGCGATCATCGCGCTGTTCGTGTTCTCGTTCACCGCCATCTCGTTCCCGATGCTCTACGACCGCGACATCGATTTCGTCACCGCGATGGTGACGAGCGTGCGCACGGTGACGGGCAACTTCCGCCCGATGCTGCTATGGGGCCTCATCATCGCCGGGTTGATGGTGATATCGATGCTATCCGGCTTCATCGCGTTCTTCGTCGTGTTGCCCGTGCTGGGGCATGCGACGTTCCACCTCTACCGGCGTGCTGTCGCGCCCGCGGCAGTGACGAGCGGATAAGGACACTGTGACGGGCACCATCACCGAGACCAAGGTCTGGAAAGACCTGAACGGAAAGCCGACCGCCTTCCTATTTCGCATCACGCAAACCGGCGGCAAATGCAACGTCGGGCACATCGAGGGACCGGACAACTCGAAATGCAAGGTCGGCGCGTCCGTCAAAGCCTCCGGCTGGGCGTCTTACGGCGCCTTCGGAAACACGCCTGACGATTTCGCTCCGATGCTGCACGCCACCAAGATGACGTGCAAGTAGGCGCGGACGCGCTGAGCGCGCCGCAACGTCGATCCAATCGCTCTATCGGCCTCGTAATTTTTTTTGCGCGTCAGCGTTAGCGCACGCGGCGCAATGGATGGCGCCTATCGCTCAAGCGAACCGGGCGAGCAACTCATCGATAGCCGCGATCTGCTCCGCACGGTTGGCGACGAACTCCACGCCGACAATACCGTTGCTCTCACCATCGTGGCGAAGCTCGCAATCGACGGCTCGCGTCATGCCGTCAAAGGTCAACTGGAAGCGCGACGGGAGCTGCGTACCCTCAGATAGCGTCAGCCTGGCGCCGCCACGGGAATAGTCGGTCATGACGCACGGCGCGCGCGTGTGCCGGTTGGGATGCACCCAGCCGTGCACCCGACATGAACGCCTGCCGAACCGCCGCCGTTCGCTCGGGGAGACCTGGAGCATTTCGTACCGCCTCGCTTTTCGAACTAACGTTCCGAAAAGGTGACCGTGCCCCATGATTGCTTAATGCGGGATTTACGTTTGAAAATTGAGCGCTTCTGTCGCGGGAGGCTCAGCGCCGGCCTATGGTCCCGTGGCGCCGTCGAACTCGGCGAGCAGGTGACCGTTTCCATAGAGGCGTGTCATGCGCCTATGGCACGCCGGTGTCAGCATCGGGGCCTCAGGCGTGCGCGTGGGCCTTCTCGGCCAGAGCCAACCGAACCAGCCTGCTCCTTGCGCCAGATCGGCACCCGCGGCGGCCAGGCTGGCGGAACCGTCGTGGACATGAATCGCAGAGGCGGTCATCCCGTTTCCCTCACGTCAGCTGATCGGGAAGCATCCTCGCATCATCCCGCTAAGATAGCGGAAACGTGGAAACCGCAATCATAGGTTTATTTTCCATGGATTTGCGAGGGCCTGCGTCGAGAGCGTGCTAATCGGCGGGCGTAATCCAGAGCACCGCCCAACCCTTCGTAGGTTCTAGTAACCGGATCAGGTTGCGGGCGGCATCGAACCCTGTGGCCCGAGGCAAGGCGTCGAGAATACCCGCGTCCTGCTCCTCGAGTTCCGGCGGACAAGGATCGAGCGTCCGGGCGGTCACGGCAAGCCCTTCGACCGCCAGTTTGCCTTCGTCGATGCGGTAACGCCCGGCGAACGCGCGGCACCCGGTTGCCCCGGCGACGGCGCCGTCCCTGAACTCCACCGTCGCCCCCGAGCTCAACACGACGCTGTGCAGCCCGCCATCCTTAAGGAACGACACGATCTTGTGCCGCTGTCCTTCGAGCCCCGCGTTACCCACCCGCCGCAATGTGGCGAGTTCCGTCCCGCGTTCGCCGGACAGCACGAGCGTTTCCCGTTCGATCCGAAACGCGCGAGTCGCGGCCAACGCCTCGATCAACTGTCGCTCCCGCTCAAGAGCGACGCCATGACACCCGCGCCGTGTCATGCGGCCGAGGGTTATCGTCAACCCATCCGCACCCGACCGCGCGAAGCCGCCGCCGAAGTGGTTGCAGGCCGTGGCACCCGCGATCTCACCAGCCTCGAATGAAATATCTCCGCCCGGCTCGGCGGCCGTTCCACCCAGGGTCGCCACCGCCCAGCGCGTCGCCAGCGGATCATCGGCGGCGGATAGGTGTCCCACCAATCCGGTCACATGGAAGAGGCAGACGAGACCGAGGCTCGACAAGGCGTGGCGCAAAGCTCATTCCTCCTTCGCCGGGGCGTCCGGGTATGCGTTGGTAGCGTTGACACTTTGGTTCCGAGAGAGCAAGTCAGAGGCTGCCGTCGTGGTATTGCTGCGCCGCGAGAGCACCCGCTCCCCGCACGAACGACGCATCCGGCTTGCCGGTTATCGAACCAATCAACGGACGGTTTGCGAGATGGTCCAGCTGACACTCCCGAAGAACTCGACCTACAAGACCGGCAAGACGTGGAATAAGCCGACGGGCAAAGGAAAATGGAAGGAGTTCCGCGTCTATCGCTGGAACCCTGACACTGGCGAAAATCCCCGCATCGACAGCTACCATCTCAATCTCGACGAATGCGGGCCGATGGTCCTCGACGCGCTTCTCAAGATCAAGAACGAGATCGACCCCTCGCTCACCTTCCGCCGCTCTTGCCGTGAGGGCATCTGCGGCTCGTGCTCCATGAACATCGACGGCACCAACACGCTGGCGTGCCTCAAGGCGATCGAGGACATCTCCGGCGCCGTCAAGATCTACCCGCTGCCGCACATGAGCGTCATCAAGGACCTCGTTCCGGACATGACGAACTTCTACGCCCAGCACCGCTCCATCGAGCCCTGGCTGAAGACCGATACGCCCGCCCCGCCGAAGGAGTGGAAGCAGTCGCGCGAGGACCGCGAGAAGCTCGACGGCCTCTACGAATGCATCCTGTGCGCCTGCTGCTCGACCTCGTGCCCGAGCTACTGGTGGAACTCGGACCGCTACCTTGGCCCGGCCATCCTGCTGCAAGCCTACCGCTGGGTCATCGACAGCCGCGACGAAGCGACCGGCGAGCGCCTCGACAACCTCGAGGATCCGTTCCGCCTCTACCGCTGCCACACCATCATGAACTGCGCGAAAGCCTGCCCCAAGGGCCTCTCACCCGCCAAGGCCATCGCCGAGCTGAAGAAGCTGATGGTGGAGCGACGCGTTTGAGCGGGCAGCACCGGCTCGACTGATGCGATGAGACATGAAGCGGCGGACCCCACGGTCCGCCGTTGCCGTTTCACCCCTCCGCGTTTCACCCCTCCGCCTTGAACGGGCGCGAGAGGAGCGCGGCGATGGCGTCGTCGACGCTGGCGCGTCCTTCGACGATGGCATTCACCGCTTCCGCGATCGGCATCTCGATGCGCCGCTCGCGGGCAAGCCGCACCACGGCCGCAGCCGTCCAGACGCCCTCGGTGACAGCGCGGCGCGCGCCAAGAATTTCCTCGATGGAGCGGCCCTCGCCGAGCGAACGCCCGAGGCTCATGTTGCGCGATTGCGGACTGCCGCAGGTGAGGATCAGATCGCCGAGGCCCGAAAGCCCCATCAGCGTTTCCGGCTCCGCGCCGAACGAGGCACCGAACCGCCGCAACTCGGAGAACCCGCGCGCGACGAGGGCCGCATGCGCACTGGCGCCGAGGCCCTTGCCGGCGACGATGCCGGCAGCGATGGCGAGAACGTTTTTCACCGCGCCACCGATCTCGACGCCGATGCGATCGCGCGTCCAGTAGAGGCGGAACTGGCGATAGCCGATGCCTTCCGCGAGCACGCGGCCGAAATCCTCGCGCTCGGTGGCGATTGTGAGGGCGGTCGGCAACCCGCGCGCAACGTCTGCGGCGAAGCTCGGGCCCGAGAGCACGGCGAGCGTCGCCTCCGGCAGGGCCTCGGCCAGCACCTCGCCCATCAGCTTGCCCGTCGCCTGCTCGATACCCTTGGCGCAGTTGACGACGATCTGGCCCGGCTTCAGCAACGGTCTGAGCGAAGCCGCGACCACTCGGACGTGCTGGGCCGGCGCAACCATGAGAATGGCGTCCGACAACGCGATCCCTGCGAGGTCGCTCGTCGCCACCAGCCGGTCGTCAAGCGGTATGCCGGGAAGAAAGCCCGAATTGACGTGGCGCTGGTTGATGTCAGCGACGACGTCCGCTTCGCGCGCCCACAGTGTCACTCGGCGGCCAGCGAGGCGCAACGTCTGCGCCAGTGCCGTGCCCCAGGCACCGCCACCGATAACACCGACGCTCTCGAGCTGCATGGAAGCCTCTTTAACAGTGAAACCGGGGCCGCGGCGGCCTCCCGCACTGAACTACCATGTTCGATGCGAACCGTAATGCCGGTCGTTCCGCCGCGATCAAGCCTTCGCGCCCTTGAGTCCGTCGCCGCCGAGGGCCGGGACGGCTTCACTATCGAGCGGCCAGCGCGGGCGAGCGGGAGCGTCCGCGGGGCCCTCCAGGCCGCGCGCCAGACGTTCCGCTCCCGTCCATGCAATCATGGCGGCATTATCTCCGCAAAGCGCCAACGGCGGAGCATGGAACGTGTATCCCCTGGCAGCGGCGAGCTGCGTCAACGCTCCCCGGATTGCCTGATTGGCCGCGACGCCGCCAGCCACGACCAGCGCGCGGTTGCCCGGTCCTCGACCCGACTTTTCGAGGACCGGCTCGGCGAGCGCCATGGCACGCGCGGTGCGGTCCACCACCGTTTCCACGACCGCTTTCTGGAACGAAGCGCATAAATCGGCGACGTCACGATCGGCGAGGGGCGCTGCGGCGAGTGCTTGCTGACGAACGGCCGTCTTGAGGCCCGCGAACGAAAAGTGCGGCTCCGGACGGCCGAGCATCGGCCGGGGCAGCGCGAAACGGCCGGCATCTCCCGCCGCAGCGGCGCGTTCGACCGAGGGACCGCCGGGCATCGCGAGCCCCAGAAGCTTGGCGGTTTTGTCGAACGCCTCGCCCAGCGCATCGTCGATGGTGCTGCCGAGCCGGCGATAGCGGCCGATGTCCTCCACAAGCAGGAGTTGCGTATGCCCACCTGAGACGAGCAGCAGCAGATAGGGGGGCGCAAGCCCATCGGTGAGGCCGGCGGTCAACGCGTGCGCCTCGAGGTGGTTGACCGCGATCAGCGGCTTGCCGAGCGCAAGAGCGAGCGCCTTCCCGGTGACGAGCCCGACGATGAGCCCGCCGATCAGCCCCGGTCCGGCGGTCGCGGCGATGGCATCGACATCCGCGAGGCCGACACCCGCCGCCGTGAGCGCTTCCGAGATCAGCGCATCCAGGCATTCGACATGGGCGCGCGCCGCGATCTCCGGCACGACGCCGCCGAATGCCCGGTGCTGCTCCCATTGCGAGCGCACGACATTCGCCAGGATGCGGCCGCGCCCATCGGGAGAACGCGCGACAATGGCCGCCGCGGTCTCGTCGCAGCTCGTCTCGATGCCGAGAACCAGGGTCTCGCGCGGTGGTGATGGGAAGCAGGCGGACATCTGCGCTATCTTCGACCCCGTTCCTGAGCATTTGCGTTCCGCGGCGGCAATGGTCATTAATGGCGCCGCCTTCGCAACCTCCTGCCGGGAGCGCAGTTCACGTTATCGCGCCGCGCGTTACGGCGCCCGACGAAAAGCCCGCCCGAACACCTCCCGACCGCCTAGCACCTGGAGCCATTTGCTTGCAAGCCAACGTCATCCGCATCGGCACCCGCGGCTCACCGCTGGCCCTGGCGCAGGCCTACGAGGTCCGCGAACGCCTGATGCGAGCCCACGGCCTCCCCGAGGCGTCGTTCGAAATCGTCGTCATCAAGACGGCGGGCGACCGCATCCTCGACCGGCCTCTGGCCGAAGTCGGCGGCAAGGGACTTTTCACGAAAGAGATCGAGGACGCGCTGTTGACCCACGAGGTCGATCTCGCCGTCCATTCCATGAAGGACATGCAGACGGAACTGCCTGAGGGGCTCGTGATCGGCGCGACCTTGCCGCGCGAGGACGTCCGCGACGCATTCATCAGCCTCGATTATCGCTCACTCGCTGATCTGCCGCACGGTGCCGTGGTGGGCACTTCTTCGCTCCGGCGTCAGGCACAGGTGAGGCGGTTGCGGCCCGACCTCGAGGTGGTCGGCTTCCGGGGCAATGTGCAGACGCGACTGAAAAAACTTCGCGACGGCGTGGCAACGGCGACGTTCCTCGCCTGCGCCGGCTTGAACCGGCTCGGCCTTTCCGACCAGATCGCCCGCGCCATCCCGACCAGCGAAATGCTCCCAGCGGTGGCCCAGGCGGCCATCGGCATCGAGATCCGCGAGGGCGATACGGCGACTGCTGCCCTCGTCGCGCCACTGGACCACGCGGAAACGGCCGTATGCGTCGCAGCGGAGCGCGCGTTTCTGCGCAAGCTCGAAGGCTCATGCCGTACGCCGATCGCTGGCCTCGCAACGCTCGAGAGCGGCCGCCTCCAGTTTCGTGGCGAGATCCTGACGCCGGACGGGCGCGTCTCTCACGCCACCGAGCGCAGCGGGCCGGCGAGCGACGCTGGGCTGCTCGGCACCTCCGCCGCCGAAGAACTGCTCGGGCGCGCTGGCCCAGGCTTCTTCACGACCGCGGGATGAGCCCTTTGCTATGCATCTGCTGATTACGCGCCCCGAGCCAGACGCTACAGAAATGCGCGAAGCGCTCGTGCGCGAGGGCCATTCAGCCGACATTTCGCCGTTGCTGGAAATCGAGCTGCTGCCGCCGCCACCGGAAGTCTTCGCCGGAATCGGCGGATTGGTCGTCACCAGCCGTAATGGCCTCAGGGCCCTGGCGATGTATCCGGCGCTGAAGGAGCTGCTCGGACGGCCCTTGTTCGTCGTCGGAACCGGCACCGCGCGGGCGGCGCGCGATCTCGGTTTCGCCTCGGTCACGCTCGGCCCGGCCGCGGCGAAGGATTTGCTGCCGGTCATCCTCGAAGCATGGCCGCGGCTGGCGAGAGACATGCGGCTTGTCGGGCCGCTGCTGCACGTTTCGGGCGACAAGCTATCGTTTGATCTCGCCCCGCCGCTCGCTGAGGCCGGCATCGCGCTCGAGCGGCGGATCGTCTACCGGTCGCATATCGCAGAAGGTCTCACCCCCGAGGCCCTCGACGGGCTGCGGCGCGAGGCGTACGACGCCGTGGTTCTGATGTCCCCCGCGACCGCTGAAGCATATCTTCACGTTGTCGCGGTAAATGGTTTGTCCGTGGCGGCGCGGCATCCGACATACCTCTGCCTTTCCAAAGGCATAGCGAAGTGCTTGGTTGCGCTCGGCGAAGCCAGGGTGAAGGTGGCGGCACGGCCGAACATCGAAGAAACGGTTGCGTTGGTTCGTGAACTGGCGGCAGAATTCAGATGAGCCTCGCACTCCGGAACAGCCAAAAAACCAATTCGGCGACGGCCTTCGACAATCAGATCCGAGCCAACCGGAATTTCTTGAACGGCGGATCGCAGGCCCGGGCCTCGCGATTTGGCCGCGTAGCGCGTGAAGTGGAGCCTCAAGCATGACCAGCCCGAAGGACGATGGCAGGAAGGACCCCCTGCGCCAGGGCGATCCCAAGCGTCCGCATGCGACGCTGGACCTCAAGGCCGTCGAGATCAAGGATGCCGGCGCCAAGGCGGCCGAGGCGAAGACAGGTGACACGAAGCCCGGCGACACGAAGAGCGCCGAGGGCAAGCCTGCCGACGTGAAGGCCACCGAAGCGAAGTCGGGCGAGGCGAAAGCTGGCGCCACGGCGGGTGCCTCGGCATCCGGTGGCTCGGTGCCCCCGACGACGGGCGCGACCGCTTCCGCGGCCGGCACCAAACCTGCCGCGAGCGCCACCAAATCGGCCGGCGCACAGTCGGCAGCGGCCTCCGGCAACCCTTCGGCCGCCGCTACCGACGGCGCCGCACTCCCTCCCACACCGAAGCGGGGCGGATCGACCATCGGCCGCATTCTCTCCCATACGACCGCGGGATTGGTTGGCGGCTTCATCGCACTGCTCGGGGCGGATGCCCTCGCCCCCCAGCTTCGTGAACTCGGCCTGCCCGTCGGCCTTTCGGGCGGCGGCCAGGAGGCGGGTGACCTCAAGAACCGCCTCGCTGCGCTGGAAAAGGCGCAGCAATCCGCCAAGTCGGCGGCCGATGCCGACCTCGCGGAGAAAGTCGCCTCTATGACTGCGCGTCTCGCCAAGTTCGACGGCATCGACGCGAAGCTCGCCGCCGTAACGGAAGGCCAGGGCAAGTTGCGGGCCGAGGCCGAGGCGGTGTCGAAGAAGGTGAATGCCGCCGAAGGTAGTGCGGTGGACGCCGAGCGCATCGCCAAGCTCGAGCAGCAGCTCCAGTTGTTGAGCAAGGCCGCCGAGGGCAGCCAGGGTGCCGCCGCAATCCCGCAGCTCGCCGCCGTGACGGGGCGTGTCGCCGATCTCCAATCGACCGTCGCCAACCAGCTCGCTTCGCTTCGCAAGAGCGTCAGCGAGGAAATCGACACGCGCATCTCGCGCGTGGCGGAAGCGTCCGAGGCTGCTCGTTCTGGCACGCAGCGCATCGACCGCGAGCTGTCCGACATCAAGTCTGACAACGCGCGCATCACGCAGCGGCTCGAAGCCATGAAGTCCGAGGATGCCCGCGTCGCCGAGACTTTGCGCATCGCGCAGGAAGAGACCGGCAAGGTGGCGAGCGCCATCGATGCGCTCAAGGGTGACGTGACGCAGCGCTTCAAGACGTTCGCCAAGCCTGACGACGTGGCCACCGCCATTGCGCCCGTTACAGCACGCATCGGCGAGCTCGAAACGAACGTGCAGAAGGTCGTCACGGCCGAGGACAACCGCAAGGCCAACGCCGAACGCATCGTTCTGTCGCTCGAGCTCGCGAACCTGAAGCGCGTCGTCGATCGCGGCCTCGCCTACTCCGACGAGCTGGCCCAGGTTAAGAAGGCGGCGGCCGGCAAAGTCGAGCTCGGCGCACTCGAAAAGTACAAGAGCGAGGGCGTGCCCACGCTCACCGAGTTGCAGAAGAAATTCCAACCGCTCGCGCACGCCATCATCGACGCGGCCGCGCAGCCGGAGAATGGTGGTGTGGTCGATCGCCTGCTCGCGGGTGCCAAATCGGTCGTGCGCGTTCGCAAGGTGAACCACAACAGCGACGACGACAGCGTCGAGGCCGTCGTCGGCCGCATGGACAAGGCGCTGGATGACGGCCGCATCGGCGACTTCATGGCGCTTCGGGCCAAACTCTCTCCTGCGGCTCTCGCACCGGCCGCTTCGTTCATGCAGAAGGTCGAGGCACGCCACGCCGTCGACAAGGCACTCGGCGAGATCGAGAGCCAGCTGAAGACGTCGCTCGGCAGCAGTGCCGCCGCGGCGCCGGCCATGCGGTAAGGGAGCCTCGGCATGTTGCGTCTCGTTCTTTTTCTGCTCGGCGTCGTCGCTCTCGCCACTGGACTCTCGTGGCTCGCCGACCGGCCCGGCCAGATCGTGTTCAACTGGGAAGGCTACGAGGGCGAGATCAGCGTGTTCCACGCTGTCGTCGCGTTCACGTTGCTGCTCGGCATCGCCATGTTCATCTGGTCGCTGATCCGCTCGGTCTGGATCGGGCCGGCGGTGCTCGGCCGCTACTTCTTCCGCCGCCGACAGAAGCGGGGCCTCGATGCGCTGTCATCGGGCATGATCGCCATCGGCGCCGGCGACAAGGCCAACGCCATGCGCTACGCGGTCCAGGCGCGCAAGACACTGCCGAACGAGCCGTTGACACATCTGCTGCGAGCTCAGGCGGCCCAACTCACGGGCGACAAGGCGACGTCGCGGCGCATTTTCGAATCGATGCTCGCACAGCCCGACACCGAGCAGCTCGGCCTGCGCGGCCTGTTTCTCGAGGCGCAGCGCGAAGGCGAAACGGAAGCGGCGCGCCAGTTTGCCGAGCGCGCTTTGGCGCTCAACCCGCAGCTCGCGTGGTCGGCGGAAGCGCTGTTCGATCTCCAGTGCAAGCAGGGTGACTGGCCGGGTGCGCTCACTTCACTCGCCTCGGCGAAGAAGCACGGGCATGTCGAGAAGCAGGTCGCCGACCGCCGCCGTGCCGTATTGCTGACGGCGCAGGCCCAGGCCCTCGAGGATTCGGAATCAGAAAAGGCGATGACGCTCGCCATCGAGGCCCACGGCCTCGCGCCCGGCCTGGTACCGGCCGCCGCCATCGCCGCCCGCCTGCTCGCCGCACGGGGCAACACCTCCAAGGCCGCGAAGATCATTCAGAAGACGTGGCTCAAGTCGCCGCATCCCGACCTTGCTCAGGCCTATGCCTACGCCCGCGTCGGCGACAGCCCGCGTGACCGTCTCGAGCGCGTACGCCAGCTCGCAGCGCTGACGTCGAACTCCATCGAGAGCCCGATCGCCGTCGCCCGCACCGCTATCGACGCGCGTGACTATGATGCCGCGCGATATGCCCTCGAACCGCTGCTCGACGGCCGCCTGACACAGCGCGTCGCCACGCTGATGGCGCGCATCGAGGCCGAACAGCACGGCGATAAAGGCCGTGTGCGCGAGTGGCTGGCCCGTGCCGTCAACGCCCCGCGTGATCCCGCGTGGATTGCGGACGGTGTCGTCTGCGAAAGCTGGGCCCCGGCGTCGCCCGTCACCGGACAGCTCGATGCGTTCGAGTGGAAGGTGCCAGTGGAGACGCTGTCCTCGGCAGAAGGCGAGCTGATCGCCCAGCAGATCGAGAAGTACGCGACGCTCGGCGCCCCGCGCGATGCACGCCCGGCACCGATGGCCGACGATGCAGCGGAACGGGCGAAAGACGTGACCGCCACCGTCGACAAGGTGGCACCTGCGCCGACCAGCGCGGCAAAACCGGCATCCGCCAATACCGTTATCGACGCGACGGCTGCTCCCGTCGCTGCGGCGGAGCCATCCGCCGCGCGCGCCGCACCCGTGCCAACATCCGCTCCGGCGCAGACGACAGCCGACACGCAGGCCACCGCTACGGCTCCCGTATCGGTCGTGGCGCCTGCCGCGTCGCCCACCCCGCCGGCGGCCGTGGTGGCCGCGCCGGCGGACCAGATAGCAGCCCCTGCCCCAGCGCCAGCCCAGCCAGAAGTGAATGCGACGCGAACCGCCACGCACGCTGTGACGGCAACACGCACTGAGCCCGCTTCCGCGGTGCCGGCCGAACCCAAGCGCGCCGCGGCGGCCCAGCCCGCCGAGCCGGCGGTTGGCAAACGGACGCCGGCAACAAAGCCTATTGTCGAGCCGAAGATCTTCATTTCGCCGCGCGCGCCCGATGATCCGGGTCCGGACAGCGGCGACGTGGAGGACTTGCCGACGATGCGACCGCGCTACGGCACGCAGCTCTGACGGGCGCGCCCCTGGCCGTGCCCGTGTAGCCAGGCCGCCTGCATTGCCGACGGCGAATGGCCGAAGGCTTCCAAGCCTTCGGACGCCTGTGTTCCTGGCTACTCCGGCCCGGCGCGAACGGGCCGCATAAGACCTTGCAATCGGGGCGCGAGCAGGCTATCTGGTCCGCCTCGACGTTCCGTCGATAAGCCGCTTTAGCTCAGCCGGTAGAGCACATCATTCGTAATGATGGGGTCGCGTGTTCGAGTCACGCAAGCGGCACCACAAAATCAACGACTTATCCGAACCATAGACCCTGGATTTCTTACCCTGAGCGCCACTTGGGGTAAAACCAGCCGCGGGGCGCCTCGTGGCAGGTTAGGTGATTCACTCGGCGGCGTCACTCGGCAGCTTCATCGTCCCCCGGAAAGCCCCCGTCCAGTGCGATGATTGCGTCTTCGTCGTCTTCGTGCATGGCCCTTCTCCCTCTAGCTGGCGCGTCTCACATGCTCTAAGGCGGGACGGGTAGGACGCAACCGCCGTCCGGCGAGGAAGATCATATCCCCGTCGCCCGCCTCGAAGTCCCAATTGGCATGGTCACAGATCGTCCGCAGCGCCGCTGCGAACTCGGCAGCTCCGAGCGCCCTGTCCGCCTCGCTCGCCACATACGCCCGGTAAAGGTCGGCGAGACTGACACGGCTGCCCCGGCGCGCTTCGACGCGATCGGCGAGGAACGCGATCACCGGCTTAGGGTCGATCTCTTTCACGGGCGCCGGCTCGACGATCGGCGCCGGGGTTAGGGCCGGGGAATGATTTTGCGTGAACTCCGGCCGATCGAGCGTCTGTTCGGGCCGGTTGGTTGCACTCCCATTCCGCGAAACCTCGGCTGCGAAGAACGCTGCTGCGATCAGCAGCTCGACCAAACCGGCGATGGCCAGCTTGTGCCACGTCGCGGCGCTCAGCGCATCGGCTTCAGGGAGACGGAACAGACGGGCGATGCCGGCTGCCATGACGTTGGGGTGCCCGGTCGCCGGGATCTCGGCCAGCGACGTTCTGAGCTTCGCCGTGCGGCTTTCCAGATCGGCCCGGCGGATCGAGAATGCGCGGTCGCGCTCGATCGTCGCCAGCGTTTCGAGCGCTGCCCGTTCGTCGGCTTCCCGGTCGCGGCACCTGTTGCCACGCTTGGCGCACTCGGCTTCGCGCTGTTCGGCCGCCGCCGTCGCCCGGTCACGAGCCGCCTTCGCAGCGTCGGCGGACACGGGCACATGATCCCGCAAACCGGACAGCTCAGCCGAGAGCGTGGCCAGCTCGCGTTCCGCGGCGGCCCGGTCTTTGATCCGCTGCGAACGCTCGGCTTCGCCGGTTGCCGCCCGCCCGATGATCGCTTCGAACGACGTCGAGAGGTTCAGCAACAGAGCGGCCGTGGCAAGCAGGAATACGCCCGCCGCAGCTCCCCGGCTGACCGGCCACAGATGCGCCGCGACGGCGTGTCCAACGAGCCCGCCGATCGCTATGAGCGACAACAGCGCCGCAAGCGCATAGCCGTCCAGGGGGGTGTCTGCGGTCAGGAAGCCGTGCCGGGCGACCAGCGCCACGACAACGGCACCGCCGATCAGACCGAAGGCGAGCAAAAGGGTTCGGATCATGGTTGGCGCTTCCCCTGGCCTTTCCCGGCGAACGCCCGCACGGCGCGATCGATCAGCTCGGCTCGGCTGCACTTGTGTTGCTGTGCCAAGTCGGCGATCAGGTCGCGAAGGTCCGCGGTGCCATTGAAGTTGATCTGAACGTCGCGGCGTTGCTCGGCGGGCTTCCGGCGCTTGTCCCCGGCAGGGATCGCACGGCTACCGGCTAGAGCCTTCCGGTCCTTGGTAGTGTTGCCCAGCGAAGCCCTAGGACTAAATCCTAGGTTCAGCAGTTGGGTCAGATCATCCTGTTGAGGCGTCTTCACTTTCATGGCTCGATACTTCCTAGGAATTATTGCTAGGACACAATGCTAGGACTTCGGCGCGGATCTCATCCCATAGGACTTTGATCTCGGTCGCACAGACTTTCGCTTGTCGGGCATCGTGATATTCGGGGCCGGTGGCGCCGGCCACCATTGCGCCCGTGTAGGCTTGGCGTTGAGTGACCGTCGCCTTCAACAGATGAAGAGCCGCCGCCTTGCAGAACGGGGCGACTGTTGAGCTGATCTTCCAGCTCGGCTCCACGGCGTTGGTGACGATCCCGAACGGTCGCACGTAGTCGCTGCAGAGATCGGTGGTGGGGCCGATCGCCTGGACGTCGAGACTGCTGGCGCGGATCGGGATGACGATATAATCCGCCGCCGCAATCCCGGCTTCGAGCAAGTCAACGTCTCCGGGCGGCAGATCGATTAACACCCAATCGGCGCCTGCCTTCCGCAGAAGCTCGACTTTCTCGGCCAGCGGCTCTGTTCCAGCGCGCATCAAGCCGGGGTTCTCGCCCTCGTCATCGTTGGCCAAGCGGGCGCGGTGCCAGAGCGTGAGCGACTGTTGCGGGTCGGCGTCGATCATGACCACGCGCCCCGACTTGGCGGCTTCGACGGCGAGGCAAGCGGTCAACGTCGTCTTGCCCGTGCCGCCCTTGGCGCTGGCTAATGCGATGACACGGCACTGGCGATCCGGCATCGGCGTTTTCATAGGAAAAATCCCTAGGTGCTAGTCCTAGGGATCAATCCTATATCGATTTGTAGTTTTGAGACAGTAAATACTAGGATTATATCCTAGGACATTTCCTGGGCTCCGCGGCCGGACGGCGCCCAGCGCTCTGCCATCCACGCCCGCAGCGCCGTCCGCGGGGATCTCAGTGCAGGCGCCAGCTCTTCGGCCCGGTCGACGTCACAGCCGAATTGCACGTGCAACGGGCCGATGACCAGCGACGCCATGCCGAGATCGGCGAAAGCGGTGCAGTACCCGAAAGACCAATCCCGCGGGTTCGGGGCGAAAGCGAATTCGAGGTTCATTGTCGTGGCTCCATTTCTCGGTCGGGTTTCAGAACATGCTTATTGTTTACTCTGATTTGTTGAGAAATGGTATCGACAAAACGCAAGAAGCTATTGTTTTTACGAGCGTTTCTTGAAACTCAACGCGGCGTTGATTTTTCGTCAACTCATCCGCAGATCGTCACAGACCCTTCGCCGGAAACGAGGCGACCATACGCCGTGTCGCCAGGGTGCAGTGCGATCTGGATAATCGGAGCCATGCCGTTGCCCTCGTGACCAACGATTACGAGTGACCCTGAGCGCCCCGATCCGGCCGGCGCCGGATCTCCGGCCGGACACACGCGGAGAAGCATGGTGCCAGCGGCGCCGAACTGCACGAGGGCCGATGTGCCCGTGTGGAGCGGTGTCCAGTGCTCAGCGCAGAGTGTGACCGATCGCGTGCGAATGCTCATCTTGTTGCCTTACACCCTTGGCCTGAAGCCGAACTTCTTCTCGATCGTGCCGGCGAAGTCGTAATCGCTCATTCCGTCGAAACGAAGCGGCGCCGGTTTCGGGGCCTTATCGAGAGCGGCGCCGCGGACAGACGCGGAGACGATCTCGCGTTGGCTCGTCAACACGGGGTCAGGGAGGCTGCGAAGATGGGCATTGAAGCGCTTCATCGCCCGGCCGATCTCCTGCCGCGCACGGGCCGCGTGCTCGGGTGATTCGTACCGGCTTTCCCAGGCTTCGGCGAGATCGCCGTCTGTCCGAGCTTCGTTGAGCAACCAAGTCTTCGCGTAGTCGCCGGGTAGCCACGGCGCGACTTCTCCCAGGATCTCAGATCCATGGGAAAACACCGCCTCGGCGTCGGCGCGCTCGCGCTGAACGAAACGCTCGTGCTCGATGCCGGCGGCGAACTGTTCCAACTGAGTGAGACGGTCGCTGCGCTCGGCGGCGCTCTCGTCGGCATCGTGACGCACGCCGGAGAGCGCTTCTGCGAGACGGCGATCGTGCTCCGTCGCGAGCTGCAAGATCCGATCGGCGAAGGTCGGCGGCGTTTCCAGAGCGTTGCCCGGCGATACCGGCTCAGGCGCCGCACGTGCGGTTGATCCGCCCTGCGGCGCCTTCGCGCTCCCAGAGCCCGAGTCGAACTCCCGCAACAGCCCATCAAGATCGTCTGTTGGGGCGCTCTGTTGCGGGGCCGCCGGGCTTGCAATGTCCGGGCCAGCCGGGGTTTCGTTATTCGGAGTCGCCATGGTCATCCTCGGTCTTCTTCTCGGTCGCGGCCGGCGTCGGATCTGCGAGCACCTTGCCGTGCGCCTTCGCCGCGCGTTCCAGCTCGCGGGTTGCACGGCCGACTTCGTTAGACTGATATGCGCGCTGCACGAAGTTGCTGAACTCGTGCTCGCTCATGTGCGCCACGCGGTCCCAATCGGTTGCCGACGTGCCGCGGCGGGTGGCCTCGGCGATGATCTCGGCTTGCACGCGAGCGAACTGATCGCCGCTCAAGCCTTCCAGGGACTCGCCGAATTTGCTCTTTGCCACGTCTGTTACTCCTGCTCTTCGCTTTCGGGGGTTTCGTTGAACGATCTGATCGCCGGACCGGCGGCCATCCCAGGATGAACCGCGAGCACTTCGATGCCTTCCGCGTCGAGCACAGAGCGCAACCTGAGGCCCGCACGTTTGACCGCGTTGAAGGTGTCTTCGGTGATCGTCTTGCCCGCGGCGTTGGCGTAGGCTTTGCTCCAATCGGCAGCCGCCTTTGCGGTCGCCGGTCGCGCGAGCAGCTTCGACATAGCGGCGCCGGTCAACACGGTTCCGAGCAGGTACAGCGGATTGATCGACGCGAGAGACGCGCCGCCGATGACCGCGTTCATGCGGCCAGTGCCGGAAGGGTTCCCGAGCCTCGTCAGGCGCTCGAAGACGCGGCCAACCTCGTCGATATCGTCGAGCGCGGCGCGGTGATCATCGGAGAAGAGAAGCTTCTTACCAGGGTCGCTCAACTTAGCGTAAGCCGTCCGCCACGCCGCAAGACTGAAACCATCCTTGCCTTGTCCCATGCGCCCCAGCGCCGCCGATGCGAGCTGATCCCATGTGGCGTTGTCGAGCGTCGAGCGCACGTCGAGAAGCCGTTCCAGATCGGCGCCGCGCTTGTCGCTGGCCATCGTGAGAATGCGTTCCGCAACCGTCTCGGCGGAAGCATCGCCGTTCTTGCCGACGATCTTCTCGATGGCACTCCGGCGCGTGGCGACGTCCGACTTGAACAGCTCGTTCGCATTCTTCCACTCTGCCACGCCAGCCGGGCCGCCGGCCTTGCGCGTCAGGAACTCGATATCATCGCTCAGCGCCGCATAGACGGCCTTCAACGCGCGTTTCGACAGACCGGGCTCTGGCACGATGTTGCCGCTCAGACGGTCGCCAATCTCGGTGCGAAGCCTTTGCATTCCACTCCACGTCATGCCGCCGGCCTCTTGCGCGGCGTCGAGCACGTCCTGGAACTGATCGACGATCGACGGCGGCGGAAGGCCCGACGCCTTCGCTTGCTTCGTGAGATCACGAAGCGCAACGCCCGTGCGAGTGAGCGGCGCTCGCGTGTCCTTCACGAGCGCTTCAACGGGTGCGAAGATTTCAGCGGCACGCTTCTTCGAGACTTCCTGCACCCAGGTTACGAGTGAGTCCTTCGTAGTGTCGCCAGCGCTCGCGATCGTGGCACCGCCCAGCTCATCGGCGATGCGAGCAACAGTCCCTTCGAGTGTGTCTGTTGCCGTTTTCGCCGCGTTGGCGAGCGAGGCCCCAACTACAGGGGTGTCCGCGAGAGCACCGGCAACACGCGGCTTGATGTTGCCAACGGCGCCGGTTGGAACTTCCACGCCCAGGCGTTCCGCAGCGCGCAAAGCGGACTGAGTGTCATCGGCCGCACGTGCCGCAGAGCTGGCGCCCGTGGCGGTCTTCGGCGTGACTTTGAGTGCAGCACCAGGCGTGGCACCCGCGGTGCTTTCCGTCATGCCGACGAGATCGCGTTCCAGGCGTGCCGCCATACCCTGCGAAGCGCCCGCCTCGCGAGCCGTCTGCCCGGCTGCCGCAGCGCCGCCGCGTACAACTGCGTTCACGCTCCGCAAGACCGCATCGGCCAATGCAGAGCCCGCTTTCACGATGACGTTGCCGGCGTCATCGATGCCAAGCTCGCCGCCTTCCGTGAAGGCTTCTTTCGCCGCCTCGGTCGCCGCGCTGATGATGCGCTTGGGCGCGGCGAGTGTGCTACCCGTCTTCGGGTCCATCGGGTCGACGGTCGGCGGTTCCTCACCTTTGATCTGGCGACGGGCACGCGCGAAAAACTCTTGCTGATCGTTCATGTCTCGATCGGCGGGAGTGATCGGCGCCAGCCCTTCGAGCTGACGAATCAATTGCTCGTCCTGAACGGGTTCGCCGAGGGCGGCGCTTTCCAGTTGCTCGATCAGCTTCGGGTCTGTAACGCGCCCTCCGGGGGCTTCACGAGTGTCCATGTGCCGACCTCACTTGCTGACGGTAAACCAAGTGCCGTCGCGCTTCTCGTATGTCACGCCGTTGATGGTCTTGCGGATCGGAGCTTCGCCGGTTGCGGCGGCCGGCGCTTCGGGCAAGCGAAGATCGAACGGGAGGATCGACGGATCGAGCTGCGATACGTCGGCGTTGTAAGCCTTGATGACGTTGCGGCTCGCCCGCAGATTGATTTCGAGCACGCGCTTGATCGAGGCTTCGGTGAGCGTGATCGATCCTGCCGCGGCTCGCGTAGCAAACTCGCGATCGGCGTCGCTCAGACCAGTGCCGGCGCCAAACAGTTTGATGATCCGGCCAACTTCGGCGGCACGCGTGGCGACGAATGCTTCCGTGTTGGCGATCGCTTCCGGCGCCAGAGTGACGCCCGCGGTTTGCAGCGACTTACCGAACTGCAAGATATAGTCGGCGCCCGTGCCTGTGATGATGCCGGCATCGAGCAGCTTCCGGGCCTCGGCGGTCGATTGCATCGACGCGATGGCGTCGATTGCGCTCTTGCGCTTCTCGATGAACTCGCCAGCGATGCCCTTATTCAGCTCTTCGGCGAACTTGTTCGCGCCCTTCTCTCCGGTGTTGATCGTGATCCCGCCGGAGCCGATCGCGTCGAGCTTCTTGCGATAGGTCGCTTCGTCGATGTAGCCGGCGCGGCGATCCGCTTCGAGCTTTCCGATATCGGTCTGCGGGGCGGCCGGGCGACTGACGATCGCGCCGAGACGTGCGCCGAGTAGTTCAGGATCGGCGCCGAACTTCGTGCCGAACTGAAGAGCCTTCGTCGCGTAGGGCGCGAGGGTCTGTTCAATCTGATCCTGACTGGCGCCAGCTTGCCGTAGGGCTTTCGTCGTCTCTTCAATGTCGGCGAGCATTGCGCTCAAGTGCTTCTCGGATCGATCCTTCATTTCGAGCTTCGCCGCCTGTTCGGCCTGTTGCCGTGCATGGGCGAACTTCTTCTTGCTCAATCCAAGCTCTTCCTTGGCGCGAGCATTCGCCGCGTCTTGGATAGCCTTCTTTTGCTCGAATTCCCGGCGCTCGGACATGCCCTCTTGAACACCGCCGAGAAAGAAGCCATCAAAGAAGCCGTCTCCGATTCCCATGTCGTAACCCTTCTCAATTGGGCCAGTCGGGGTCTGGAACCCACATGCGAAGCAACAGATCGATTGCATCGGCTGAGGCTTCGCGGCTCTTCTCGATCACAGTGCGGTAGCGGCGCCGGTCGAGATCATGGCGTTCCGCATGACTGTAGATGTCCCGATGAAACCGGCGATGGCTCTCGACGATCTCGGCGAAGTCCGCTCCGTCGATCGACGGCCGGGCATCATCGGGCAATCCGTCGAGGCGCCGGAGGCTCATCGAAGAACCTCCGCGAAATTCTGGTTCAGCCAATTCGCGATGGCGCGTTCCGCCGCTTCCCGGCCGATGCTGTCCAGCGTGCTCGTCATCAGCTCGGCGAGCTGTTGCCGCCCCATCTCGGGTGCTCGATCGGCGCCGGGGACGCCCGCGAGCTGTAGGAGCCGAGCGATATCGGCCCCGCTGAGCTGTCCGAGCGTCCGGCCGTTCGGGAGCCTCACGGCGGCCAGATGCTTGGGCAAGCTGCCGCGGGGCTGCGCCGGGTCGACGGGCGCCCTGCCTTCGAAGGTGGAATTCATGTCCTGCTTTTGCTGCGGGACGCGGATCTTGAGCTGTCTCATCGGAGGTACGACTTTCTGAATTGAGGGTGACCAACAGGCCCAGGCGCCGGGGTCGAGGCAGGAACCGCCCCTCGCCCCGACGCCCGGCCTTGTTCCGCGCCTTCCGAGGAGCCATCGTCGTTGGCGCGGAAATTCTGAGAGAAATTGTTCTGCAAGTCGGCGAAGTGCTCGACGCGGCGGCGGTCCGCCTCGGTCATTTGGGTCTTCAGCTCCGCCACCATGCGCTTCTCGGCATCGGGCGCGAGCGCGGTCGGCGGGTTCCAGGCGAGCCGATGTTTCCGGGCGAGTAGGACGGCGATGCAGCAGCCCAGCTCTCCGAGTTCGCTTAATTTGTCGAGAACAACGTCGGGAGGGTCCGGGGCTTTGGATTTCTCTTCCAGCTCGGCCGCGTTAATTCGATGGATCACTTCGGCGGCGCGGATCGACGTCGCCTTGTCACCGCCTCGCAAGTGCCGACTGAGCGTGCGCTTCAGCTCTTCGCGGTCCGCGGGATCGTCGGGGACGGCGGCGCCGCCGGACTTCGCCAGCGCCATGTACTGCCGGACGGCCGGCGACTTCGCGACTTTACTTGCAGTAGAACGAAGGTTATTTCCCTCGCCAGAGTATCCGGCAAGCTTAGCGGCTTTTACGTAGGTGGCTCCCCTCAGCACCGCGTCAGCAAATTTCCGTTGCATCTGGCTAAGCTCAAGCAGAGCCGCCGCCTCGTCTGCATCGAATACTTTCTGATTTTGGCCGGCCGTCGCCAGCTCATCTTTCACGTTGCTGTCCATATCTGCCGTTATACATGCAACACGAACGCAAGTCAACAGATTGTGCTTGACGACTACTTTCGAATCACTTCGGCGGGTCTGTGACACATGCACGGGCGGTCGAGTTGGACGGCGGCGCTGTCCGTTGGACGGCGTGTGAAACAGATCGACCGCGCCGCGTATGATTCGAGCACCGGGGCGGGAACCGGCGAGCCAAGGGGGTGGTGCCACCTTGCACAGACAACAGATCAGTGATCGGCGTTCAATTATATCTCCAGTTGCCGAGCAGCCATCGACACAACACCCGAGTGCATCGAGCGCCGGGTGTGGAGAGATTATGTATGGATTTCAACAGACTAACAGACGGCGGGGCGCTGATTGGCTCGGTAGCTCGTGCGGTCTGTCCGGGTGCGGAGAGGCATTCGCGTAATTGACATTATGGCAAAGTGCTAAATTTTCCTGCTATTCGTCAATGCATTGCAATCGATAGAAGTTGCATCTGAAAGTGTTGGCTCATCGTCATCTGCTCTTGAGCCGGTCTGTGGTATTATCACAACTGCATCCGCGCCTCTGGCCTCATCGAGAGGGGTTCGCGCGCCGGGAGTTGAGTATGGGTCGCCCTACCTACGCGCCTTCCGGCTGGTCGCGGCGGCAAAGAACCAGCTTCGAGCAAGTTTCCAAAACCGCCCACTGCTCCCGCCATCCTTCTCGTAGCACTCCTTGCACAACCAGACTTTTGGCGGCGTCCGGCGCAGGTATCCCGCAGGCGTGAGGAAGTTCGTCCCGCGAACATGAAGCATCGCGGGTTTTCTAAATCGCCTGTAGCACTCGTGGCATTCTGCTGTGCCAACGCGACCCTTTTGGTCGGGTGGCGCGGCGTCGTTGTCGTTGTCGTTGTCGTTGTCGTTGTCGTTCATGATCACTTCTCCCGGCCCACTTGGGTCAAGCACACCACGGACGCGGCTCCAAGCGAGGGAAAGCCGCTAACGGCCACATCGGCTGAAGGCAGTGGATGGATGCCCTGCCGCCGCTTACGAAGCAAGCGAAAGCGAGGCAGGATCAATCGGCGACAACGGCGCACGAGCGGATCAGATGAATATGAAGCGGGGACTATCGAGACTGTGGCTCGTTGCCAGTGCGCTTTGGATCGCCATTGCGGGCATAGCTTTCATTCCGAAGGTCGTCGACGAGTTCTCCGCTCTCCGTGCGGAAGAAAAGCTTGCCCTATCGCGGAAGGTGTTCAAGCCCCTCGACGTCGATGAAAACACCCTCCGAGGGATGATCGAAGACGCCGCCCGAAAACCCTTGTTAACCGACCTGATCGACATCATGAAACAAGTTGCCGCGCCGCTTCAACATCCGGCTGTGGACCGGGAGGCGATCAGAAAGCTACTCTCCGAAACGCACATCCCGCCTCCGCCGGGGGCGAGTGCAACATTCGCTGATCGGTTAATTTATCACCAGCAAATTGATTATGCTGAAAGATCGCCGGTCTACATTTCGGACCCAGCGAAGCCATTTCGATTGGTCGCAATCAGCGTAGCGACAGGCGTTGTTCCACCGTTGATCGTCCTCTTGCTCGGTTCTGCCGTCTACTGGGCGGTTGCCGGCTTCAGCAAAAAAGAATAAAGCTCACGCGCCGCGAATTTAATTTATTGATTTTCGCCGGGGCTCGGGATGGTGATCATCATCACGTCCATTGATCATGATCACCATTGATCACCATTGATCATCATCATCGTCAGCACACTGCTTGAAGATCATAGATGATCATAGATGATCATAATCACAACGTAGGATTATGATCACCGTGTTCCTCTTCGGCCTCCCGAATTAACTCCGAAAATTCCTCGGACGGGTCCGACGCCCCGGTGGAAGGCAATTTCCAGAGCCAATTTTTTCCCGGCTTGCGCTTCAGCACGCCGATTTTCTTCGCAGCTCGGCGTAGCGTGATCAGGGAAATTCCCTCTTGGTCAGCAATTTCTCGGAGCGCCTTCTCCGGCCGCTCCCCGTTCGCCAGCTCGGCCCGAAGCAGCGTCTCTGCCTCTGCGGCTGCTCCGTCCCGCCGCTGCGCTGAGACAAGCTCGTCGGCGTCGACCTGAACAGCCGCGGCCTCGAAGACCACTCTCGACGTCTTGATACCATTCCCAAGGTCGACACTTTCGATCCTGAAGGCGAAGCCCTCGCGATCGTTGCCAATGTTGGCGCCAACGGGCACGAACAGACGACGCTCGCCGGTCTCATCGTCTGGATCTTTCACGCCGAGCCAAATGCCCCGCGCGACGCCGGAGAACGCGCCCGAAGCTGAAAGCCGGTTCATAGCGGACTGCCCGCCAGCGTCGTTCTTGTTAGTGTGAGTGATCAGAATGACGGCGATCCCCAGCTCCGCGGCGAGGGTCTGAAGCCCGACAAGAGCGCCGCGAACGTCCGCGTTTTTGTGGCTGTCCGCCTTGCCCATATAGGCCAGCACCGGGTCGATCACGACGAGTTTCACGTCGCCGATATCCTTGATCATCGCCCGAAGATTGCCCGTGTGAGCCCCGATATCGAACTGCTGATTCTTTCCTCCCCGGACGGCGTAGTCGAACAGATGCACCCGGCTAAGATCGGCCCCAACAGCTCGAAGCCGCGGCCGGATCGTATCGGCGGCATCGTCTTCGGCGGTTATGAGCACGACAGATCCAAGCGGCGCGCGTGTTCCATCCGGCCATAGTCCCGCGGTCGTCACGGCCGCTGTGAATGCGCATGAGAGCTGCGACTTTCCCAGTTTCGGGACGCCGCCTATGAGGGTGATCTTGCCCCGCGCGATGCGATCTTCCCAAAGCCAACTAATCGGCTTTTCTTCGATATCAGACATGCGGCGCGATCCGTACGTCGGCTCGGGCGCCGTGTCATTCGCCGGGGCTTTCAAACGCCATGCGAACGATTCGCCGGTTTCGTCGTCGTAGGCCAGCAATTCTTCCGGGTTCGCGGCAAGCCATTTCTGCGCCTCAACCTGCTCGGCTTCAGCTTGCTTCTGGCGCTCATCGTTGACCTTGAAGTCGAGAACGTCGAGCGAGGCGGCGGCGAGCTTGTCGATCTGGTCAAACGCTTCGGCTTGCGTGTAGGCGGGGCCGGATGCGCGTTTCCATGAGGCGCTGATACCGATATCGCCCCCCAACTTGTCGAAGAGTTCGCCGTCGCGCCGCAACCAGCTCCGGTATCTCTCAAAGCCGTCCTCGCCGTCGCCATAGACGGTCTTGAGTGCGTTGCGCGCTTCAAGCACGGTTTGTGGGAAATGTCGCTCTTCTCGATCCCAGCACAGCCGCCGAAAATCACTAAACAGGCGGGGTGATATGTGGTTCAGTGCCTCGCCCGCGGCGATATCGATGCCGATGTGCGGCATAGGCGTAAGTGAATTACTCGCGTTCATTTACACGTCTCCTGAATACTCGATCTGGGGGGATCGAGCAGGAGCGCGGCACGAAATCTAGTATCCGAGAATGAAGTTGCCTTGCCGGCGATTTGTCTCTATAAATGAACTTGCATGACTTCATTTTCGGGGGATAGGCCGTGGCCGCGGCTTAGCTCCCACTCGAACCGAACCCAACTTTTCGCCGCCTTCGTTTACCGACGAGGGCGGCTTTTCGTTGTTTCGGTAATGGATGTTGTAACACGTCAATTCGAGTCACGCGAGTTGAATTTACGGAACAGACGATATTAAGCCCTTGAACAGACATGAATAAATAAGAACTCCAGACGCAATGATCCGCACGCGCGACTGTTGCGGTCGGGAAAATTATTCCCGCCGGATGGCCGAAATCGTCGATGAATAAATAATCGCGTTTTAATCTGGCGACTTTCTTCTTCTCTCGGAAACCGATTTGTCTGTTCCACCCTTCCAGGACGACTCGGCTAGACTGTTCAACAGATTATCGAGAAGCGAGCGTTGGCGCCTAGCAGGAAACGGCCGCCCATTCGCTGGCGGCAGCATCTCCACGGCTTCAGCTGCCATGTCCGAATGTGCATCCACGGAGAAACTGTAGGCGTTGCTTGTTTGAACGACGCCGACGAATTTCTGAAGCGCACCTGTCACGGGCGATACGCGCTCAATTGCCGTGCGAACGATCCTGCGAGTTATTCTGATGATGCCGCACCGCTCCAATCTGGCGAGCGCGTCACAGACGGCCGCACGGCATAACCCGGTGACTGCGCAGAGCTGTGTGATTGACGGATAGCAAGCGCCGGTCTTCGCGTTGGCGAAGCGCAGTAGCAGCGCCTTCAACACGGCGAGGCCGATGTACCCGAGCACGCCGTTTCGCCTTCCACGAGGCTTTGTGCGCCTCTCAAGAGCTTCGGCCAGATAGATCAGCTTCGCCCGCTGGTTCCGATCGAGCGGCGTGGCGACGGCGGCCGGGTCGATGAATTGCGCCCCGTTGCGGAAGCGATTGCGCTCCCAGCGTGACGGCCGCGGCGTGGCGGGAGAGAAGAGGTTTCCGAGTTGTTGCATGTGCATTCCTCGCGTTGTGAGCCGCGAAGGAAGGGCGCCGAGCAAAGCTCTCCCGTGCCTCGGAAAGCGTCGTTCCGGGGATTGGGCAAGCCTCGACCTCTTGCAGAATCGATGCGAATCGCATCTGATCGCGTTGCCACACGACGATCGATGCGATTCGCTCGGTCCTACAGCGCCCCGGTCCTCAACGGCCGGGGTTTCTGTTTTGGAAACTCAGACGAGAAGCGAGACGCAACAGACGCGCGCTATGCCGATGCCGATCGGCCCAGCGCTACGATGTTTGAAGGCACCAAGCGCACGCCGCCAGCACCCCTGACGATCTCGGCGACACGTGCGGCCCATGCGTCGAGCGCCGCTCGCTTCTCGCGCTCATACGGGTTGCGATTGTAGGTGCGGGCAATTCCTGAGACGCGGCCCGAGCGATGGTTCAAGACGGCCTCGATCACATGCGGCAGCACGCCGAGATCAGCCATGCCGGTTGCCGCGGTCCGGCGAAGATCGTGAAACGTCCAGCCGATTTCCTCGCCGTCGTCATTGGCCCGCGGAGGAGGCATGTTGCGATCGAGAGCTTCTTTAATGTCCGAGAAATTTTGTATCGCCGTCGCGCCGGTCGGGCTCGACGTGAAGACGTGCGGGCCGTTCTTCGACAGCGACGCCAGCTCGGCCAGCACGAGCGGCGATAGCGTCACGGCATGAGCGTCGCCGTTCTTTGCGCGTGCCGCCGGGATTATCCATGTATCGCCCGCGATCTCCGCCCAGCGCATCTGAGCAACCTCGGAGCGCCGCTGTCCGGTGAGCGCCAAAACCCGAACGAATTGCCGGTAGGGCGCTTCGAGCGCCGCCGTCGCGGCCCATAGCGCCCGGATCTCATCGAGCGATAGGACGCGCTCCCGCTCGTTGTGCGGCGCCGGAGGAGGCAGCATCTCGCACGGATGCGCGTCGACGAAGCCTTGCGCGTGCAGCCAGCTAAAGAGGCTCTTGAGTTGCGCCAACCGCGTATTGGCGGCAGCGCCCTTCCCGTCGCCGAGCGCCATCGCATCCTGCACCGCTGCCGCGATGTCGGCACGGGTGATCTCGCGGACCGGCGTCCGAAGCCAGCGCTCGGCCAGAGAGCCCGCGACGGGCTCGAACTCGGGAGCCGGGTCGCCGGGTCTGGGATCATTCAAGCGCCGCGCCGAGATCCACGTGAGCCGCAAGCCGAGCGTCCGCGCCTGATCGCGCCAACGGCGATTCTTGACCATGCCGTGGCGGCGTATGAACAGCTCGACCATTGCAGGATAATGGACGGTTGACTCGCGTTCGGCGTGGCGGCGGGCCTGTTTCTCGGCCGCTGGATCACGCCCCTCGGCGATCACCGCCAGTGTGACCCGCGCGGCTTTTCGGGCGCCCTCGACGGATAGCCCCTTGGCGTCGCCGAGTGTCAGGCGCCGCTGCGTCTTGCCGATGACATAACGGAAGCACCACGACGCCGCGCCGGTCGGCTGCACTTTGAGACAGAGCCCAACAACGTCGGAGTCGAAATAATCACGCGCCGCCGCGTGCGCGGGCTTCCTGCACCACTTCGAAACCATGCGTTCGGTGATGCGCTGTCTCGCCTGCCGTTTCGTCATGGGATCGCTCCGTTCGGGTAATGCCGGGGTAAATTATCGGGCGACGCGAATTGCATTTGCACGTCGCCCGAATTACCGGCGTCATCGAAGAAAGAGTAAGCGATCCAGATCATTAAGTCGGTTTACTTAACGTTTACCGACATCACAAAACATCATCAGTTTCGGCATTCGTAATGATGGGGTCGCGTGTTCGAGTCACGCAAGCGGCACCACAAAATCAACGACTTAAATTTCGAACGAATCATCGCCGCTGGAGCTGGGGTCGCACTCGGGTCACAGGTCGCGTTGGGTGGTTCCACCGGCGTAGTTATTGCGTCCAAACCTGTACGGTTTGAAATGGGCCAGCCTCCAATCGACGGTCGTCGTCATCGCGATCTACCCCACGTGAATTCTGATCCGGCGGCCCCCGGGACATGCTGGTCGTGTTGCTCGATCGCCCGCAACCTGGCCGAGTTTCCCAGGTTGCTCGCCGCCGATTGAACGCTTCGACGCATCGGCCAAAGGCGCCCGTGGACCGCGCGGTGTGACGCGCGCCTTCCGCAGAGGCGGCACCATAGACGGCGCCCGCGGTCTTTAACCAATCATCATGTGGCCGCGAGACGCACCGGGCCGGATGCTGCAACTGTCTGAGTGAGAAGTTTCGGTCGAGGCCGTCGCGCCTCTGCAGGCGAAACCGTCGATCGACGAGTGTCGAGACGAGAGCAACCTGGAGGGCCGATCGCGGAAGCGTGCACTTTGCCTACCGGACGTGCGAGGGCGTCGGCGAGATGATCCGTGGAATCAGCGAAGCGGTCCTCACGCAGGCACTGGCGTCCGCCGGCAATTTTGCGGTCTCCGTGCTCATTCTGCGCGTGCTCCCACTCGACAATTTCGGCGTCTATGCGTATCTCTATCTGATCGCGTCCTTCGCGAGTTCCGTGTGCTGGTCGATCAGCAGCTACGTCTACAGCCTCAACGTCACGCGGCTGCGTCTCATCCGGCGGGGCTATTCCGATCAGTTCAACGGCTTCAGCATCCTCATCCTGACCGGCACTGTCATTTTGACGGTTACAGGCGTCAGCCAGCTTGATGAGATCAGCAGCAATATTGGTCTGTCGGCGATCGTGCTTTTCACGATTTCTAACATCGCGACCGACAGCCTGAAGCTCCAGGCCATTTCGGATGGCCGCTCGGCCGTCGTTCTCAAGATAGAGGCTCTACGCCAAGCGGCGCTGTTCGTAAGTATCGCAATCGCGATCGCGGCGGGTGGCGCCAATCTGACTACGATTGTGTTGATCAGCGGTCTTGTAGGAGTGGGCGCTTGTATCCTCGTCGTCGTTGCGATGGGGTGGCAAGCGCGCTTCAATCGCCTCGCATGGGTCACGCGCCGGCACGCCGCCGTCGCGCGATATCTGCTTCCTTCGATGCTGATCAGCCTATTCCATGGCTCGGCGATCCAGATGCTCGCGGCCTCGCATTTCGGAGCTGTCGGAATGGGCACGTTGCGCGCCGCCGAGTTGCCCTTCAGCGCCGTCAATCCGCTGAAGATGTCGCTGAACTACTTCCTGCCGCGTCTTTTCGCAGATCTCGAACGAGAAGCGCGGCCCGGTCACGGAGCGATGTTGCTGCGCGCGGGGCTCGCGATTGCGGCGCTTCTGACCGTCGGCATGGTACTCATCTGGACGGGGGCGATCCTCCTTTTTCCGGTCGTGACCGGAAAGGTATACCCGGCGGGCCTCGGTGCGGTCTGGGCCGTCGCTTATATCGCCAGCATGCTGCTCGCGTTCGTGAACCACTATCTCAATGTGCTCGGCCGATCCGACAGCGTCTTCCGCCAATCGATCCTCGGGGCGGTCGTCGCGATCGGGGTCTATTTCGCAACCTACGCGTGGCTGGGCATAATCGCCGCCGTGCTAGCGATCACGCTGTCCTTTGTGGCCATGACCGTCTACGGCATCGTGAAGCTTGCCACGCATCTTGGACGGCCGTTATCGGCGCCAGCCGTGAAGGCTAAGGTCTCGCGCATCGGCTGACCGTCGTCCGCTCTGTCGCGGGAAGTTGGCGGCAGCATCCGATGCCGGGGAGGGAGAGATACGCGAGGTCGGTCAGGCGGCAAACGTTCGACCTCTACGCACTCTCGGTCACGCTGTTTCTTCGCCAATGATCGCAGCGAGCGACGATGCGAACGCAGGCTCCGTATACGCTTCGAGATAGCGGCGATAAGCGGCCTGGCGATCCGTCGCCAACGCCTTGGGGTCGGAAGCGTAATGGGCGAGACGGCTCAGGACCCGCGACTGGATATCTCTGTCGTCGGTGTCACTCGGGATCAGGTTTGGCGCCAAAGCCGCGCCCATGATCTCGCCGATCCCGCCGGTGTCGAGGCAAATCGGAACCGCTCCATGGGCCATCGCTTCGATGAGAACGAGTGGCGCGTGGTCGTGTCTGCTCAGATAGAGAAAAACGTCCAGTTCGTGGAGGAAATCGGTCTTCTCCTCCGCGTACTTTGGTCCCTCGACACAAATGGCGCCCTCGAGCCCCTTGGCGTTGATCAGATCGGCTAGGCCCTCGGGCGAAAGGTGCGGTGTGCGATCGCCAACGATGCGCCCCAGGACAGGGATGCCGGCCGCTTTCGCCGCCGAGATCGCATCGACGAACCTCAACACACCCTTGCGTGGATCGAGGTTGCCAAGCGTGCCACAGAGGACGCCGTATGAACCCGTGCGGCTCGCGGTGTCAGGACGTGGGCCCGGATCGGGCGAGCCGTTGGGCAAGGACCAGGTGCGCGTGAAAAGTTTTGAACGCGCGCCGGTGTCGCGGCATCGCGTGGTGATCGCGACGAGTTCGGTCCCCGCCAGAAATCGACGAATCAGGCGAGCGCGCAATGAGGTGTCTGCGAGTATCACATCCAATCCCTCACCGTGCACGTGGACGAGGATGCGCCGTGACAGGCGCTTGGCACAGGCCGCAAGGATGGCATCGCGAATGGCGGTCGTCGCCCACGGCGCCAGCGTCAAATAGGCGACGTCCACCTTCGGCTGGGCCAGGGCTCTGATCGCAAGAGAAATAACGAAGCTTACGAATTGTATCGCTTTGCCGAGTGAGCCACGGCCAACATCCTCGAGACGCGCCGCACCTCCTGCCCATTGCTGCTCGACGCTCACTCCCTTCATTTCGCGCAACGCGTCGCACACGTGACGTGTCACGACGGTGACGCCATGTACCGGCGGCGGGACTTGGGCGAGGAGAAGTACGGTACGCGGCATGAGCACAAGAACGCGTCAACTTTCTGCGGCTGTCGGTGAGAACTTATCCTGGCCCGTGCGCGCGGAGAGCATCTTCGCCTCCCATGGTAATGGCGCAGGGTTAACCAACGCCCGTCGAACCGTGCACGCGCGCTCCTCGAGACCGTAGAATGCTCGTTAGGCACGGACCGCCGATCGGTGCCGGATCGAGGCGCAGGGGTTTGCCGAGGAGCCCTAATCAAAAGGTTTTCGGCGGCGCTACCAACATTGAATTGGAACTGAACTCCCGCTGGAGGATCGGCCATTCCCACTTCGGCTGTTCGACTAAATCTGGAACGCACCAGCGAGGCTGACCACCACCCCGTCGGGCCGTCCTCAGCAGATGTTGCATGGGTCGGTTCGGGCGAGGCACGCTTTCGAATTAGTCTACACAGCCACCCTGAGGACGTCGCCGATGCGTGGCGCTTCCTTGAAGCCGAGGGTGGCTCGACCGTCTTTCAATCCTACGGATGGGCCTCAGCGTGGTGTCAGTCCGCGGCCGGCGGAATGGGTGAGAGGCCCATCATCGTACTCGGAAGGGATGCAGCTGGTACGCCGGCATTTCTGTTTCCGTTTGCGGTTCTGGTGCGCCGCATGGGTATCGGCGTCCTCACATGGCTGGCGCAATCGCAATCGGCCTACAACATGGGCCTCTACCGAAAGGATATCGCCAACTCGCTCGACGGCGCCCTGCTCCAAGAAACTCTTGCGGTAGTCCGATCTGCCGTGCCCGGCGTACATGCCGGATGGTTTCTCGGTCAGCCGGAACGGTGGGGCGGAAACGAGAACCCTTTTATTCGGGTTGGGCGCGCTCCGAGGGGAAGTTGTTTCGAGGTGCCGCTCAGTGGGCCCTTCGAAAGAGTCGTCGGAAAGCAGCTGAGCAGTGACAAACGACAGGATTTACGGCGCCAGCAGCGCAGGGTCTCGGAGCAGTGTGATCTGGCCGTCGGCCTTCCCTTCGACCGTGAAACACGCGAGCTCATGGTCGAAACATCCATCGCGCAGAAGACGCGGCAGATAGAGGAAGCCGGCCTGCCGAACCTGATCGATCACCCCGCGCTGATTGCATTCCATCGTCAACTGGCGAGAGATGAGATGGAAGGTGTCCGGCTCGAGATCGGATACCTGGATGCCGGAGGTCATGTGCTCTCGACCCTCAGTGGCATCCGTTACAAGGACCGCTTCTATCACATCAACGGATCGATCGCAGAAACGCCGCTGCGCCGTTGGTCACTGGCCCAACTGCTGATTCACGATCTCATGGCGCGTCAATGTCAGCTCGGCGCCGCCCACTGGGATTTTGGTCCGGGCGAAGGCAGCCACAAGGCGTTATGGCACCCTGATGAAATCCCGATGTTCGACACGTTCGTTGCTTTCGATGCGGTCGGTAGGGCACTTATGGCCATCGATGGCCTGATGATCCGCTCGCGCAGGTGGATTGCTGCCCGGCCGGCATTGCGCAAGGTCGCTCACCATATACGTTCGACCTATTTGCGCTCCATGCGGAAGCTTCCACGGGCCAGGTGAGTTAACCGATAGCGCTTCGTCCGGTCAGGCGTTCGAACAGCCGACCATCGATACGAATGTCGGTGAGATTGCGTGCGAGCGGAGCCGACAGGTTCCATCGCGTGCGGTGAAGAGCGTAACGTGCGGGTGGGCCGCCGGCCTGCAAACCCGGAATACCGGTTGCGATGGTACGGAACCCGAGCCCACGGCAATAGTCCGCGAGCGCTGGAGAGAAGAAGCGACGCATTCCGTAGGGGTAGGAGAAGTGAGCGATCTCCTCGCCGAGGATGTCCTCCAGCATGGCCTTCGATCGCGCAATCTCCCCGTCCCAGCGGTTGCGGGGCAGGGTCGCGAGGACCAAATGTGAATGCGTGTGGCAGCCGATCGTATGCCCGCGCGCACGGATCTCTCGCAGCATACTGGTCGAGAGCGCCTTGCGTTCACCCATGTGCGCAATGCGATCAAAAAATCCGCGATGCGTCTCGCCCGAAAAGCCGGGAGCTAGCGGTAGCGTGTTGACGTAGAAGGTGGCAGTCAGTCCCAGCTCGGCCAGGAGCGGCATGGCCCGGTGCCAGCTCGCGTAATTGTCGTCGAAAGAGACGAACAAATGGCCGGTGCCATCGGTCGACGCGACGAATGTGTCCGGATCGGTAGGTCGATATCCCGACCCGGTAAGCTGCTTGATGGCCGCGGCAAACGCAGGCCATTGGTGCTCTTCCAATTCGTGGAAGTAGATAGCGAGCCGCTCCGGCGGGGGACGCAACGCCGTGTGAACATGCAGAGCACGAATGCCGTTGAAGATGGCGCTCTTCATCTGATGGCCCCCACATCTTTCGGTGTGCCGACATCGCGACCGGTCGCGAGAGCGATGCCCTCTCGCAGCGCTTCCAGGCAGGTGGGCATCGAGAATGACTTGCAGGCTTCGGCGTGCCTTTCCTGAAGTGCGGCCCAAGCAGCGGGTTCGCGTGTGAGGCGCAAAGCCGCTGCCGCCCATGCGTCGGCTTCTAGCGGGAGCATGATCCCCACGCCAAATCGCTCGACCAATTCGACAGTGGAGACGGCGTGCGGAGACCCGATGACCGGTGTGCCGCATAGCAAGGCCTCGTTTGCGACGAGACCCCACGGATCGCCGCGCGAGGGAAACAGCAGAAGTTTCGCAGAAGAATAGGCTGCGGGTAAGTCATTCTGTTGCAGGAAGCCGTCGAAGTGGGCAGCGATACCGGACGCTTCGAAGCGGTCCCTTAGCGTCTCGCGCAACGGTCCGTCGCCAACCACGCGCACCGTTGGCCGCTGGCCGATTGCCGCCATCCGCTCGATAACCTCTGCGAAGAACAGAGCCCCCTTGCGGTTGTCGTCGATCGAACCGCTGAACAGAATATCGAATGGGCGGTCACCGAAACTCGGGGGAACGCGCGGTCCGTCCCAGGCCGAGTTGATCGGCAAAACGATACCGCGATCCCGCGGCAGGCCGTAGAGCTGGAGCAACTCGAGGCTATCCTCGCTGGCGCCGATTCCTATGCTGGCGCGAGGTATCAAAATCTCCCGCATCAAGCGATGAATTCGGGAGCGAGATCCGGGATCGGTCTCACACGAACCATCGGTCATCACAGCGACAGGCACCCGCGCGCGGAATGCCCACAACGCCGCAAGGAGGACTGTCGGCGAAAATCCGTCGAGAAACACGATATCGGGACGCGATCGACGGAGCCGTCCAACTACCGCCGGGTTGAAGTAGATGTGACTGGTGTAGCTCACATGGTAGCGCAGGCCGGGGAGACGTGTGAGCGTGTAGTGCTCGGGTTCGGGCAACAGCCACTTGCGTTGCGGCTCGATCGTCTCGCAGGCCAGAACTTCGATTTGGACATCGAGCTGCGAGGCGGCGGAATCGAAAAGGCGGTTGGTGTAGGGCGCGATGGCGCCGGTGATGATCGCGATACGCACACGATCGCGGGTTGTCGGATATGCGATCGACCGGGCATTCGAGACCGACCCGCAGGGCGCCGCTTCGTTCCGAGCATCAATCTGCATGGAGCCACCCGGCGTTTGCCTTTGTAGCGCTCATCCGCTCGAGAACCGGGGCAGGGATCGCAGCGGCGATTTGCTCTCGAAACTCACCGCGGGCAAGTTGGTCCGGACGTTCGATGCCGTCGACCTCTTTCGCCAGCCTACTGCGCTCGGGCTCGAGTTTGCCGTAGCCCGTATTGCCAATGATCGTTTGCTTTTCGAGGGGAACCTCCGGAAGCACCACGAGGTCCGTGCCGCCAATTGCGACATTGTTTCGGATCACGTTGCGTTGAGGTGTGCCGGGATCGGAATGCTCGATCGTCATGAGCTCCGGATATGCACGCTCCCAGGCCGCGGACCGGAACGGAACAGAGTAGAGTCTCTGCCAAATCTCGCTCGAACGGTCGGCGAGAGCGGTACGCGCCCATGTCAGGCCTCTACCATCGAGGAATACCCCAGGCTCCGACGCGAGGAAGACATTGCCTTCAACGACGTTGTCGAGGCCACCGCCGATGAACACCGGCTGTTGCGTCTTGACGAAGACATTGCCCTTCAGCGTCGTACCGCTCGCGCTGTCGTCGAGATAAATTCCTTTCGTCTCGCGCTGGCCGGTAGGATCGCCAATGTGATGTATGAAGTTGTGACTGACGGTGTTGCCGCGCGTGGCGAAGTCCCGTCCTGTATAGATCGCGCCCATGTCGTTGGTGTCGTTGGCGACGCGTTCGATCTCGTTGAACGAAATCGTGTGATTGTTACCCTGGAAGCGAATGGCGTAGTGCTGGCCATCCGAAATGAAGTTGGCGACGGCCTCGTTGCCGACACCGCCGAGGTCGATGGCGCCCCGATACGAGCGGGTCAGGCGTTGGAAGCGGCGGATCAGTGATCGGCGAACGAAGTGGCCGCCCGGCTCGAGGGTTTGACGGTTCCCGCCGACGATGTCGATCCCGCCATCGCCGGTATCCTCTATTCCCGCGTGCTCGACACCGTTGCGCCGCCCACCACGAATCGAAACCGCGCGCCCTCCGGTCCAACGGATCGAGACGTTGCGAATGATGAGGTCCTCCGACTCGCGCAGGACGATGGCGTCACCGCGGGAGTGCTCGAATGTAAGGTTTGTGATGACCGCGTTCTTGACGCCGTTTGCGACGAGGAGCGATTCCGCGCGCGACATCTCGATGGGGTCACTACTTCGAGGAAGCACGAGCAACGTCTTGCGATCAGGGGTGCGGTACCATTCACCAGGAGCATCCAGCTCGGAAGCAGCATGGACGATATGGACCGGCGCCGCCTTGGCGATACCGAGAGGAGAGGGCGGGTACAATCGCAGCCGGCCCGTCACGGGATCGGCAGAGCGAATGTTCAGAACCTCATAGGACCAGAACTGACCAGCGGCCCACAGATCGCGTTCCCCGTGCCAGCGCGCGACGGTGCCAGGATCGAGTGATAAGCTTGCATCTTCTTCATCCGTCGTCGTGGCGGCGGCGCCGTTCGGCCATTGCGCAGGGCGAAGCGCACCTGCAGAATCGAAAATCTCGAATGGTGTTGGCGATGTCTTGAATGCGGCCGCACGCGGGATGAGTGCGCTATCCATCGCGCGGACTGATGGTGGAAGGTCGTAGATGACGACTTCGGTGCGTACGGAAGCCGGAACGCTTGCAAGGAGCTGGGACTTATCCGAACGCTCGGAACTAAGCGGCAAGACTTGGCTGCCGGTAATTCGCGCATCGCCACTGCCGCGTATCACGAACGGCTGGCCAGGCTTGCCCGACAACCGCGCGCCGAGGTGCAAGGGCCGTTCGAGACGGTAGAGCCCCGGACCAAGCTCCACAACGACACCCGCCCCTTTTCGGTCGAGGGCCCGTGCCGCTTGATCGAGCGCACGCTCAATTGTGTCCTGCGATGAGTTGCCGGCGAGCGCGGGCACAATTCGGATGACCGTCTCAACATGTTCGCGCGCGCTTACCCGGTCGTGGGCAGCGACGGTTGCAAAGACCCATGTTGCGACCACGGCGAAGCGGATGAGGGCGGCCACGGGTGTCCTACCGAAAAGGCGATAAATGATCGCGAGTTTAATGAAGGCTCGAATTCCCAAGCGTCCAAAAGCTCTCGATGGTTAAGTCCGGCGGCGCCTTCCGACCGCATTTACGGATTCCACGTCGGTTCCTTGCGCCGGCCCGCAGTCGCGACATAGTGAGACGGTGTTCCCGTCCGGCGGAGCGTGTGATGCAGCGGCAGACTCTCAACCTCATATGGTGCCTGCCGAAGGGCTACCTTTGGGAGCAGGAATGGATCCGCTGGCTATTCTCTGATTTCGACGTCACCGAGATCTACGCACCCGATCTTGATGCGTTCAAGGACCGTGCTGTCTACGTCTTGAGCAGCAACTTCCATCCTCTGGGATCGCTACCCGAGAGCTTTCTTCGTGGCGTCTCGCTGCGCGACGGCAAGGGGCTCTTCCATCTGTCAGATGAGTGGTATTCCGGTGGGTACGAGTTCTACGGGCACTTCGATTTCGTGCTGCGAAACTATGATAGCCGCATCTTCGCACGCCCCGGAATCAAGTCGCTGCCGCTCGGCCTGACTAATGGAGGCATGAACGAGGGATCGATCGCGCCATCTTCCTCCCGCCAGTACCTCTGGTCGTTCTCTGGCACCAAAACCGCAGCACGTATGCGCATGTTCCGTGCCTTCGAGTCGCTCGGTCCCAACCGGTGGTTCTGGTACAATCTTCGGACGGGCGAGACACCTCCGCTCGATCGCCAAGCCTTCAAAGCTCTCCTGGCGGATACGGTTTTTTCGCCGTGCCCCATGGGGAATGTGGTGCTCGAAACATTCCGTGTATACGAGTCGCTGGAAATGGGCGCGATCCCGCTGATCGAACAGCGACCGTGGATGCCGTATTACGATCGCCTGCTCCCGGGACATCCGCTGCCGAGCTTCACGTCGTGGACAGCAGCACGCGGTTTCGTCGAAGAGATGGCAGCAGACAAGGCAAAGCTCGACCGGCTGCAACGTCTCGTCCACGAATGGTGGCTCGCCACCAGGAGCGAACTGCAGCGCTCGGTCGCAGCATTTGTGGAAGAAGAAATGCAAGCGCGGCACGGTCGCAACCTTGCCGAAGGATGGCATCGCGGCACTGGCGCGTGGCATCAGGTCTGGCGCACATCAGAGCTCGTGCGACATGGGAATGCCGCTTCTCTGTTGGAGCGCGCTGGCATGTTCGCCAGACGTGCCGGACGCGCAGTAAGGGCACACTGAGGCCACTCGAATGCGGTGGCTCATGCCTTCGGTACCTGCTTGTGAAATCGTTCGAGCAACAGCTCCGCCATCGATAGTGCGACAAAGCGGGGTGCAGACACGAGATATCGCCGCCACAGCCGTCTCGGTTCTGAGGTCAGCCGATGCAGCCATTCAAGTCCGTTATCGCGCATCCACGTGGGTGCCCGTGGTACGCGACCTGTGTGGAAATCGAATGCTGCTCCGACGCCGATAAGGACGGCCGCGCCCATCCTGCCGACGTTGTCGCGCATCCATGCTTCTTGCTTGGGACATCCGAGGCCGACCCAGATGATATCGGGCTTGGCCGCCGAGAGGCGTTCGATCATGGCGGCGTGCTCGTCGGTCGTTAGCGGCCGGAAAGGTGGCGTCTCGTAACCGGCGACGACGAGACCCGGGAAGCGGGACTGGAGCCCGCTCGCGAGCTTACCGGCCACGCCGTCGACGCCACCATAGAAGTAATGGCGCCAGCCGGACGCCACTGATTGGCGGCAAACTTCTATCATGAGGTCGGGTCCGCAGACGCGCCGCATTCCCGTGCGTCCCTTGAGGCGCCCGACCCAGGAGATCGGTGTGCCGTCCGGTGTGACCATGCTCGCGTTCATGAGCGAGGAGCGATGTTGGGAATTAGAGCGCGCGAGCATCAAATTGAAGACGTCGATGGCACAGATGTAATGCGACTCTCGCCGATCGATCCAACCGCGGATGGTGTCGATGGTGCGCGCGGTGTCCAGATCGCTCACCTCGATTCCAAGAATCGGTACGAAGGGAACGCTGGAGCGATCGGTCATGACACGAACTCCTCTACAAGTTTCCGACCGGACGAATGTGGAGGCGCGAATTGGAGGGGGCCGGGCCGTTTGGGAACGCCGGAGAGCACGGATGCTCAAGCGCTTCCGGCCGGACTAGGCGATTGCGAAGAAATGCGAGAACGGCGGCGAGCGTCATGGTGTGCTCGTTGAATTCGCTGAGCACTCCGGGCGTTGTCATGCCGTTTGCGGCGAGCAAGAAAACCACGCCATAGACGAATGCACGGGAGCGGTTGTCGAGCCGCGACGCGGTGATCACGGCGCTGCCAAGTACGAGATTGAGGAGGCAGATGCCTACCCAGCCCATCGTGATCCAGGCTCCGATGAACGTGTTGTGGGCCGAGCGGATCAATTGGTCGACATCGCCGAGTACCCGTCGGGTCGCATCGGCGTCGACGAGTTGAATGAAGCGTTCTCCGGCTGCGAATCCGGCGCCGAACAGCCGCCCGCTCCCAGCTTCAATATACGCTGGCCAGAACTCCGAGCGCCCAGTGTTCTTTTCGAGTTCGGCAATCGGCTTCTGCAGAAGTTGCGATATGCCCTCCATGATTTCTGGGAATTGTCTCAGCGAGCCGAGCAAAAAGATGATGAGAGCGAAGTAGGCGATCGTGGCGAACCATCCGATCCGGCGTACGACGGGGTTCGACGATGCCGCCATCAGGCCGGTGAGGATCAAGGGTACTGCAGCCGTCGTGGCCGCAGATCCACCGGCAACGAAACCGACGACAAACAACAGCGCTACGGCGTTGCGGTGGCGGATCGTCTCCGGGAACAAGTAGAGATACAAGAGAGCCGACAGGCACATCAGCGGCGTCATGTTGTTTTTCGCCGAAGATACGAAGATGCCGGAGGCGAGATGGGATGCGATCGTGTCCAGACTGCCGAGCAGCCACGTCGCGATGAAGATCGCAAAAAAGGCGATGAAGACAGGACCGAAGCGTTCCCGATCGAGGAGCAGAAAGCAAATCGCGAAGAGCGTTGCGAGTTCGGTCGCTCGGTAGAGCGTGTAAGCTGGTACGACAGACCAGAGCGTCGTCACGAACGCAAACGCTATCGCGAGGCTGAAGGGAAATACGATGCGGTCCGAGGGCAGGTGCAGGATGCCGCCGTCGTTCCATGCCACGCGGGCTAGATAGATGACCGAGAGTCCGACGACGGCGATTGCCAGCAGGTTGGAAATCGACAATCCCTGCTCCAACACCGCCGTGCCATTCGTCCGCTCGACCAGAAAAAGGAACGGAAGATTGAAGTACGCCAGGAGCAGGACCGCGGGTATCGGAGCAGCTGAGTCGAGCAACCCTATACGTCGGCGGTGCGGCAGCGACACGTAGGCGACCGAAAACCAGATCGCGATCACCAGCGCGTAGAAGGCCGTCAGCATGCCTCTCGCTCGCTATTCTGCCGCATCCAAGGCAGTGGGCTGGATCGATTGAAAACGGGATGGCGAATGAGGTGCGCCATGACCTGCCATTCAAGAGCGACCGCTATACCGACGGCGACCGTGAAGCCCCCGAGTAGCGCAAGGAACAGCAGCGCCAAGAGTCCGGGGCCTGCGCTCCGCGTCGGCGGACGCGCGAGATCGACATAGCCCGTCGCAGTGAGCTCCTCGGCGCCCGGCGGGTTTGACTGGAGCGCTCGCTCCAGACGCTTTTCTTCCAGAGCCAGATGCGCTCTTGCGGCGACGATGGTTGGATGGCGATCACCGTAGACGAGGAGTGCATCGGTGAGGATCGAGCGCGACAACGCAGCATTTGCGGAATACTTTTTCAGGCGCTGAGCCAGGACGAACTCCGCTACCAACGCGTTCACAATCTGTGCAGCACGTTCCGGCACCGTGTCGGCAACGGACACCTGGATGAGGTTGGTGCGGGCTTCGTTCTTGACGTCGAGTCGACTCGTCAGGTCGGCCGTAGCCCGGTTCAGCCTATCGCGCTCGAACGCCTCTGGGTTGAGTTCAATCCCGAACAGGGCCTGTAGCTGCTGCGTGCGAGAGCGTCCGACGAGCTTGTCGAGGCCCAGTCGCGCAACGACCTTGTTTGCCAAACCATCGGATCGCAAAATCCGCGTGTCTCGGATTTCAAGATTCGAGAGTGCTTCAGGACTGAGTTGCTGGTTAGAGTCCGTTTTGGTCCCCGCAGCACGCTCGGTCTCGACCAGCCCCACCTGGAGCATCGCAGTTGCCACGTAGCGCGGGGCGCTCAGGCCAACCGCCGTCGCTGTGAGAATCATCGCCGCTACCGGCAAGCCGACGATGAGCCGCGTATTTCGGACGATCCCGTTGACGGTTCTCGTCAACGGAGCGGTTACAGGATTCGGTATGAACTCCTCGGCCTCATGGAACTGGTGTGACACGATGGTTTCCCGTAGTGGCGTCGCGGGGGGCTTGCGCACTGCGGCGATCTCTTTGCGCCGGTTATGGCGCTTTCCGCGCATGTGCCGCTGCCTCCCTATCGTTCGCTACAGCGCCTTTTGCGCCGACGGTGTTGAGTGCGGCGGTCGAACGCAGGTCCGTCTCCGTCGTACGCACCTCGATAATGTCGCCGGGTTCCAGAAAGGCTGTGTCGGCGGCTTCGAACACCGACGCTACGCCGTCTTTCATACGCGTGATCGAGATCGTTCGTAGGAATCCGTCGAAATGCCGCCCGGCGAGCTTGGCCTTGAGATCTCGGATTTTCTTGGCTTGAGGTATCGTCGTCTCGAGATCATGTAGGCGCTGCTGCACGGTCTGGAGGTCTGATTGCACGCGTTGTTTGTACTTGCTCGTGACGTCCGCCATTTGGATGTCGAGAGCGACGAGCTGATTGCGCAACCGGGACTGATCGGCCATCAGGCGGTAGATGTTCGTGCGCTTCCCGGCTTCGCCGATTTGAAGCTCGACCATCGACGCGCTGCGGCCTAGACCCTTTGAAACCAGCTTCTCGTAACCCGTCATCTGCGACTGCACGAGTTCGAGCTGCTTGTTCTCCGAGTCGATCTGGCCCTGCAGTGCGTCCCTCTCGCTCAGAAATTGCGGGCGCTGCGAAGCGATGCTTTCGATCTGCTGGTCGAGCGCCGTGGTCTCCACCGTCAACGCATGCTTTTCCTGCTCGACCAGGAGTTGGGCGCCGGGGTCCTCCAAATCATCAGCCGTGAGGCGCGGCTCGAACTCCTTGCGTCCATCGCGTTGCGCTTCGAGGCGACTCTCTTTCAAGCGCAGGCGCGTACGTTCGGCTCGCAACACGCGGATACGTTCTTCTGCCTGAAGCAATTCTGATGCAGCAGAGCCGGGCATCGCTTCACCCATGCCGTAGCCCCCGGCTTGCGCGATGGCATTCTTGACGATGCTGCCGAAGCGATAGGGAAACACGCCGGGGGTACGCACATCGCCGAGAACGTTGAGAGGCCGCACCTCCGCGATGCGCACGCTGACAGCCGGCTGCCGCAGAATTCCGTCCGCCAGGAGCTGCACCACCTTTTCCTGAATCTGGGCGGCCGTCATGTCGACGACCGGCACCAGGCCGAGCAAGGGCAGCAGTATCTGACCTGCGCCGTCGACTGCGAAATCACCGGAAAGGTCTGGTTGCCCGAAGACGGTTACCGCCACGCGATCCCCGGCGGAAATCTTGTACGTCCCGAGATCCGTCGGCCCTCCTGCCTGAGCTGGAAACACCAGAAGAAGGAACACGAGCGGTGAAATCAGAGCTTCGAGAAGCGGAGACTTTCGCATCAACTCCTCCCGATTGGGACGGGGCAGCGCATCAGGCGCCGATCTGGTGCCCGTGTGATTGCGCAACGGCGCGAGGAGCGGTCCCTACGTAAGGGCGCGCGTTCGAGCCTCGTGAGCGCATGACCTGACTTTCGATCCAGGGGTAGGTTTCCTGAAGCCCCTGCATAAGCGGCGCACTCGGACGCCAGCCGAGAAGCTTCGCAATCAGCTCGTTGTGGGAGGTGCGGCCTCGAACCCCCATGGGCCCGGGTATATGACGCACCTCGAGTTGCTTGCCGGCAAGCGCCATCACCATCGAGACAAGCTCGTTGATCGAAACCATTTCGTCGGAGCCGATGTTCACCGGCACGTTGACGGTGGACCGTGCAAGTCGGAGCGTTCCGTCGATGCATTCATCGATATAGAGGAACGAACGTGTCTGCAGGCCATCGCCCCAGACTTCGATCGCATCACCATCGGCGGCAGCCGCAATCTTTCGGCAGATAGCTGCCGGGGCTTTCTCACGCCCGCCAGTCCACGTGCCTTCCGGCCCGAAAATGTTGTGGTATCGAGCGACGCGGCACTGCATGCCGTAATTTCGGTTGTAGGACAGGTAGAGCCGTTCGCTGAACAGCTTTTCCCACCCGTAGTCGCTATCGGGGTTGGCCGGATAGGCGCTGTCCTCCCGGGTGAACGGATCGTTGGGATCCGTCTGGTTGTGCGCGGGATAGATGCAAGCGGACGACGAGTAGAATACGTGCTTGATTGCGCGGTTCTTGCACCCTTCTAAAACGTTTAGATTGATCGAGGCGGAGTTGTGCATGATGGCGGCGTCGTGCTCGCCGGTGAAAATATAACCGGCGCCGCCCATGTCGGCGGCGAGCTGATAGACTTCATCGAAACGACGGTCGATCACCGCGGAGCAGTTCTTCTGATCGCGGAGATCAGCGATCACAAAATCGTCCGCCTCGGTCTCGGAGAATTCGGGAAACTTCAGATCAACGCCGCGAACCCAAAAGCCCTCGCGTTTGAGGCGCTTTACGAGATGGGAACCGATAAACCCGCCAGCGCCGCATATCAATGCCGTTCGTGCCATTCCCAAACTCCTGAAAACAATGGGCTAAGTATGACGCCGATCGGTGCGCCGCATCATGTCCGAACAGATCTCGCTGTTAAGACTTGATTAGGGATGATGTGTCGTCAACGATCCGCTCCGTTTACCATTAACCAACAAAAAGGGAGGGCCGGAGGACCGCGCGTGCCGGCTCGTTTGTTCGACCTGACCGCTTGTCACGCTTCCTGAGTGGTGCCGCGCGGAACCGCTGTCACCACCAGTTCCTATGGTCTGAATTGCCACCCTGGAACGCGTGTCAGGCGCCTTCCCGCTGCTGCTCGGCCTCACTCGGTCGCGGACCAATGACGGGAACGATCCAATCCGAAAATTCAGTCTTGGGCTGTGAAAGCGCCGGCTGCACCAGTTACTCTCGCGCGTGAGCCTGGATAGAGACTCTTGCTAAGGAGCCCGCTCCCATGTCGCCAACCACCACAGCTCTCACCGGTTTCGTCGTCTGGTCACTTGCGCTGCTGGTTCTCATGGAGGCCGTGAGAACATGGCTCGTGATGACCAGGAAGGTTGCTCCCAATGGCTTCGTGCCCGACAACGCCAACCTATCGCCGTTCATGCAGCGCTTGGCCCGAGCCCATGCGAATTGTATCGAAGGCCTTCCGATTTTCGGCGGCCTGATGGTGATCGCCATCATTTCGAACCGCAGCCATGTGACCGACCCTCTGGCGCACATCTTTCTTGGTGCAAGGGTGGTTCAATCGGCGATCCATCTGATCTCGATTTCACCGCACGCCGTAACGCTTCGGTTTTCAGCTTTTGCGATACAAATGGCGATCGGATGCTATTGGGCCTTCCGACTGATCGCCGGTTGAACGGCGCAGGTGATGAAGGGGCGGCGGGCCATCGCTCTGGGCAAAGCGAGGCAGGGAAGCACTCGTCCTTGAGGTCGAGGCGCATCCAGCGTGGATGTCACGGAGAGGATGTCTTACAGCTGACCGCGATGCAGGGGCGCGCAGACCTTACATCACCAACTGATAGCCGCGCCTCATGGCGCGGCGGGCGTGGGTGTGAGGCGCCAGCCGCCACCGATCACGACCTGATGCGCGGTCAGCGTCGTCGAGAAGCTTCCATAAGCTGCCGTGTCGCCGCTCCACCACCGCCGGAACTGGCGCAGAAGATCGCCCGGCAGATTGAAGTTCTTCCAACTCTCGTCACCCGTCAAAAGGCCCGAGATCGAGGCCCACGAGAGCTTGTACTCGAGATAGTAGGAGATGCGGCCGACGCGCAGCTCGAGCCCCGCCATCGCGCTCGCGGCGGGGCCGACGTACTGATACTCGTTGGTGCGGTTTTCGAGTTTCTCTCCTTTGAACCAGACCTCGACGTGTGGCACCGCGACGCCGCCGCCGAGGGCGACGTATGGCCTGACCCGCGACGACAGACCCGAGAATCGCAGCGCGCCGCCGAACAGCAGCATGTTCTGGCCGTGGGTGAACTCGAAGCGATCGAACAAGTCGGTGAGTTTCAGCTTGGCCGGAGCGGGCGCACCCTTCAGCGTGCCCTCCGCATCCACCGTTTCGATCACGGGGTTCGATATCCTGCGGCCGTGCGCACCCTTGCCGAGTCGCGCCACTGCCTTGTTGTGCAGGAAATCGATCATGAAGCCCGCAGGCCCGAACCAATCGATGTAGCGCACGCCGCCGTCGATGGGCGGCATCAGCATATCGCCATCCCAACCCATGTTCTTCAGCGTGAGATCGGTTCCGTCGTTGCGCTGCATCTTGGTATCGCTGCGGTGATACCAGGGCTGGGCGAGGTAGAAACTCGCAACCTTTTCTCGATCGAGGAACCGCTGCTGCTCGCTGCGCGCGCCGTGAATTGCGGTGCCCGTGGCCGCACCCGCCGGAGTGTTGGGCGCATCGCTCATCGGCATCAGATCGACGGCGCTCGACACGAGGATGGCGGCGATTGCCGTCAAACCCATTGCCGCGTCGGTGAAGCGACCGCCGCGCCAATTCCATCGCGGCGAGCCAGCAGCCGGACTAAGCGTGTTCTCGCAAGAACTCACGGATCACCCCCCGGTGTATCGCGGCGCGCGATCAGCGCCAGCGCGCGTCCCTGTCGTCCCAGCTACAGGATTGAAGGCGCCCCGTCCACTTCGCTGGGCGCATGGGGGAAAACGCCATCCGCATGCCCGTCGACCTCAAGACGGCCGGTCGACCGATGACAGGCGATCGAGCATGCGTCTCACCGCGGTGGTTTGCGGCGCCGACCGGGTCAGGTAGTCGCGACCCGTATAGCCCCACCAGTCCCAGCACGCTTGCGGATTGAACGGACTGGTCGTGGTCTGCGGAAAAAGCACGATGAGCCGGTTCGTATCGGCCCAGCGCCCGAATCCGGTGCTACGGATGAACGCATCCCCGACCAGCTCGCGGTTCTGCCCGCAGCCGTGAAACGCGATGTGCACGCGACAACGGTTTGCCGGATCGCTGCTCGGTCCTGCGCACGCCTTCGGTAGGTAAACCGCTCCGAAATCGGCCATTCCATGATGGGCGAGATCACCGGTGAAGGGGCGCTGGTCGAAGTCCATCAGTGCGCCCGTGACGGCCGGCGCCGGGCGTTGTAGTGGACCGAGGATGAAATTGAGCATGTCGCCGGCTTGATCGTAGTCGCAATCGACGATGTAGGGCTTGCCCGTGACGTCACACGCCTGCCCCTCGCTTTCGGTGACGAAGGCATGGCCGGCGTCAAGCGTGGCGACCAGTTTTACCTGCTGTTCGGGAACACCGAGACGTCGATAGAATTCCGCCGCCGCATACACGATCGCAGGCATCACGGTGCGATCGGAACGGCCGGTGAAAAGATAAACGCGGTCCTGCACCACGCTCATCAAAGGCGCGATTTCGCCTCCGGCTGCAAGCGCCGCGGCCTTTCGGGCGAGCATTGGCGGGTTGGGCACGCCCCACAACTGCATGGCGTTCAGCATGCAGCCGTTAATCGCCTTTGTCGCGTTGACGAGTGCGGTGGCGGGGCCCGGCATCAGGTCGGCGTAGAGACTTTCCGCACAGCCGAACGGACCGCCGGCAATGATACCGGCACCGACGACGATATCGCCATGTGCGAGTTGGAACTGTCCGGCCATGTACGCACCGGATGATATGCCCGAAACGGTGGTCTCTACGAGAATAGCGCCGAGCGCGGGAAGTGCGACCACGGCCTTTTGCTCGGTCCTGCAGGCCGAGAGAGTAACTGCGGCGGTGACGACGGCAAGGCAACCGGCGAGCATCGCGCCGACGCGGCGTACCTTGCTCGAGATGCTTGGTCTCGCCTTCGACGAACGCGAGGGTGCACCTGCAAAGGGCTGTGCCGGGGCGTTGATCATCGTATGAGTCTATCGCGAGTGCGCAAAAGGGAAAATGGACTTTTTTGCATCGCCCTCGCATCGCGACGCCCGCTCAAAACGCAAAGGTCCGGCCAGCGGTTCCACCGGCCGGACCCCTGGAGTTCGCTCTACGCCAGATCAGTACACGCGGGCTTTCGGCTCGATGTACTTCATCTCGTTCGTCAGCGTGTAATTGTGCACCGGGCGCTCGTCCAAACGAACGGCCTTCTTCTCGCCGTCGACGAAGGCGAGCGTGTGCTTCATCCAATTGACGTCGTCGCGCTTGGGGAAGTCCTCGCGAGCGTGAGCGCCGCGGCTCTCCTTGCGCGCTTCCGCGCCGGTGACCGTGACGGCCGCCTGCACGATGAGGTTGTCGTACTCGAGCGCCTCGATGAGGTCCGAGTTCCAAATCAGCGAGCGATCGCTGACGCGGATCGCGTCGGAATCGGCCCAGATCTGGTTGATCTTCTGCACGCCTTCCTGCAGCACCGGACCATCGCGGAAAACCGCGCAGTTGGTCTGCATGACCTTCTGCATTCTGAGGCGCAGTTCGGCGGTCGACTTCTCGCCGTTGGCATAGCGGAACCGATCGAGCCGCGACAGCGCGAGCTCGACGGATTCCGCCGGAAGCTCCGCTTGTCGCTCGCGCGATTCGATCACCTCGGCGCAACGCAGACCAGCCGCGCGGCCGAACACGACAAGATCGATCAGCGAGTTCGAGCCGAGACGGTTGGCGCCATGCACCGACACGCACGCGGCCTCGCCGATGGCCATCAGGCCCGGAACCACGGTGTCGGGATCGCCATTGCGGAGCGTCAGCACCTCGCCGTGATAGTTCGTCGGGATGCCGCCCATGTTGTAGTGAACCGTCGGGATGACGGGGATCGGCTGGCGGCGCAGATCGACGCCGGCAAAGATCTTCGCGCTCTCGGTGATGCCTGGCAGGCGCTCAGCGAGGATCTTCGGATCGAGGTGATCGAGGTGGAGGTGGATGTGGTCGGCCTCGGAGCCGACGCCACGACCCTCGCGGATCTCGACCGTCATCGAACGCGAGACAACGTCACGCGAGGCGAGATCCTTGGCGTGCGGCGCGTAACGCTCCATGAAGCGCTCGCCCTTCGAGTTGGTGAGGTAGCCGCCCTCGCCGCGTGCACCTTCCGTGATGAGCACGCCCGCGCCGTAGATGCCGGTCGGGTGGAACTGCACGAACTCCATGTCCTGCAGCGGCAGACCGGCGCGGAGCACCATGGCATTGCCGTCGCCGGTGCAGGTGTGCGCCGACGTGCACGAGAAGTAGGCGCGGCCGTAACCGCCCGTCGCCAGAATGGTGCGCTTGGCGCGGAAGGCGTGGATCGAGCCGTCGTCCAGGCTGATGGCGACGACACCGCGGCAGGCGCCGTCCTGGTCCATCATCAGGTCGATGGCGAAATACTCGATGAAGAACTCGGCCGAGTGGCGCAGCGACTGGCCGTAGAGCGTGTGCAGCATGGCGTGGCCGGTGCGGTCGGCCGCGGCGCAGGTGCGCTGCGCGGGCGGGCCTTCGCCGAACTCCGTCGTCATGCCGCCGAACGGACGCTGGTAGATCTTGCCGTCCTCGGTGCGCGAGAACGGCACGCCGTAGTGCTCGAGCTCATAAACCGCGTCGGGCGCGTGACGGCAGAGATATTCGATGGCGTCCTGGTCGCCGAGCCAGTCGGACCCTTTGACCGTGTCGTACATATGCCAGCGCCAATTGTCCGGCCCCATGTTGCCGAGCGACGCCGCGACGCCGCCCTGCGCGGCAACCGTGTGCGACCGTGTCGGAAACACCTTCGTGACGCACGCCGTCTTGAGACCAGCTTCCGCGCAGCCGAGCGTGGCACGCAATCCGGCGCCACCGGCACCGACGACAACGACGTCATACGTGTGATGCTGGACAGGATATGCTCTGCCGTTGATGGCCGGGCCCGCCGAGGAACCGTTCGAGGTCTTCGCCATCGCGCTTATGCTCCAAAGCTCAGCTTGAGTACCGCGAACACGATCGACGCGCCGACGAGGATGGCGAAGAAGGTGTTCAGCATCAGATAGACAATCTTCTTACCCTCACCGTGGACGTAGTCCTCGATGATGACCTGCATGCCGAGGCGCATGTGGATGGCGGCCGATACGGCGAGCAGGATGAGGGGCAGCGCCACGAGCGGGCGACCGATCGTCGCCTTCACAGTGGCGTAGTCGGCGCCGATCAGCGACACCACGAGCCAGACCAGAAATCCGGTAAGAACGAGGTTCGCAACGGCCGTGACGCGCTGCTTCCAGAAGTGGTCGGCGCCTTCCTTGGCGGAGCCGAGGTATCTGGCCTTCTTCAGCGGCGTGCGCATTCTCTTGTTTTCCGTCGTCATGGGATCACGCCACCATTCAATGGAAGAGGGCTGTCGCTTTCGCGACGAGGATGCCGAGCTGGCCGGTGAAGGCCCAGATCGCGAGGGTGGTCGCGATACCGAGCAACGCGGTTCCCCACGACAGCAGATCGATGGTCTTGAGATCGAAGCCGCGGCCGGTATCCCAGATGAAGTGGCGGATGCCGCCCAGCGCGTGGTTAATGAGCGCCCAAGTGAAGCCGAGCAGGACGAGGCGTCCGAGCAGCGAGCCCATGATGTCGTTGACGAAGGCGAAGTATCCGGGCCCCGAGGCCGCGGCGACCAGCCACCACGCCAGCAAGAGGGAGCCGAAATAGAGCGCCGCGCCGGTGATGCGATGCAGGATCGACATCGTCATGTTGATGAGCGGCGAATAGATCTGCAAATGCGGTGAAAGCGGGCGCTCGATACGGGCCCCGCGTGTCGATTTGGCTTCGGCCATTGATGGTTCCTCGACGAAGGTGCACCCCGCTTGTAGCGCGCGCATTGCACCGCGGCAATTCGTCGAACGACATAATTTGGCATGCTGCGGGGCGACCGTGCCCAGCCTCGGACTCGACGAAACCTTCGGGCCCTTCCTTTCGCTAGATCAATGATTTGCGCTCGTCATCTCGGACCACCTGGAATGCCGTGATCGGGCAGCGCACGCAAAGCGGGGCTGCCATGCCAGCGGGCAGGCGCCGAGCCATCGCCCCGGCCCGAGAGCGACGGATCGGTCACAAGGCCCGTTCGACAGCCTGACTCGCGGCCGGCCGGCGCCCGGCATCTCCGAGGAGGCGCCCCTCCTCCATCCTCAGCACGCGATCGGCAAACCGCTCGGCGAGGTGCGGCTGGTGCAGCGTGCACAGCACGGCGAGACCGGCGGATCGGGTGAGCCCGCGCATCAGCTCGAGGACGGCGGTCGCCGAATCGGGATCGAGGCTGGCCACTGGTTCATCGGCCAGAAGCACCCGACTCTCTTGAGCGAGCGCTCGCGCGATGGCGACGCGCTGTTGCTGGCCGCCGGAGAGCGTGTCGGCCCGCTGGTGCGCCTGCCGTTCGAGACCGACCGAGCGCAGGGCTGCCGCCGCTCGCGCCAAATCCGCCCGACTGAACCGCCCTGCCGCGACCCGCCACAGCGGCGCCGAACCGAGCCGACCGGCGAGCACGTTTTCGAGCGCTGTCCTCCGGCGCACCAGGTTGAACTGCTGAAAGACGACACCAATTTCGCGCCTCACCTCGGCGAGCGCCGGTCCCTCGAGCCCATGGACCGCCCTGTCACCGACGTAGACCTCGCCCCCGTCCGGCTCTGTCAGGCGCGTGATGCAGCGAAACAGCGTCGACTTGCCCGAACCACTCGGCCCCAGCACCACGACGAGCTCACCTGGCGATACGGCGAGCGAAACCCCACGGAGAGCCGAAACGTGACCGTAGCTTTTCGAAAGCGCGACCGTGCGCAGCCCCTGGCTCATGAGAGCCTCCGGCGCAGCCAGGCGCTGAGCTTGTCGATGGTCGTCACCATGGCGAGAATGATGAGCAGAATCGCCAGCACCCGATCGAATTGCAGCAGGTCGATGCTGTTCTTGAGCTCCTGGCCGATGCCGCCGGCACCGACGATGCCGAGCACCGTCGATGCCCGAATGTTGAATTCCCACATGTAGAGCAGGATCGAGGTGAACGCGGGCAGGACATCCGGCAGCAAGGCATAAAGCACGACCTTCAGCCGGCTCGCGCCCGTCATCGCCGCCGCCTCGAGCGGGCCCGGCTCCGCCGTCTCGATGGCCTCCGCCCAGAGCTTGGCGATGGAGCCCGCCGAGTGCAGCGCGATACCAAGCACACCGGCGAAGGGACCAAGTCCGACCGCCGCGACGAAGATCAGCGCGAATACGAAGGAATCGATGCCCCGCAGCATGTCCAAAAGAAACCGCGCCGGATGATACAGCCAGAACGAGGGCGCCGTGTTGCGCGCTCCTAGCAAGCAGAGCGGCAACGCAATCACTGCTCCGAAGGAAACACCGACGGTCGCCATCGCCATCGTCTCGGCGGCGCGATACGTCAGCACGGAGATCTCGCTGAAGTCCGGTGGCCACGCCTTCGCTGCCCAGCCCGCGAGACGTGGCAGGCCCTCGAGGAGCCGTGCCGGGCTCACGTCGGCGACGTTGAGGGAAACAGCATAGAGCGCGGCGCCGGCGAGCAGCAGCGCGGCGAAACGGAGCCGCGCCAACAATGGGCGCGGCCTCATGGCGATGCTGTCGAGTGCACTCGTCTGCGGTACGCTCATGGGGATCTCCCGCTACGCGAGGCGCGTCCGTTCGACCGGCGCATCAGGGCTTCTTGATCTTGCCAACCGCTATGCCGGCATCCTCTATCAGCTTGTAGCTCGCGTGATCGGCCGCGATCCAGCCGGTGTAGTGGTTGGGCATCAGTGACTTCGCCTGCTCTTCGGAGATCGAAAGAAGCACCTGGCGCAGTTTCGCGGTCAGATCGGCATCGAAGCCCTTGCGCACCACCAGCGGATCGTTGGGCAGCGGATCGGACGTCCATGCAATGTTCACGTCTTCGCGCTTGACGATGCCCTTCTCCACCATGGCGTTGAAATTGCGATCGTAGTCGGATGCGAGATCGACTTGCCCGGTAGCGACCGCCGTGACGTTCGCCGCATGGGAAGCGCCGTCGCGGTATTGGAAGTACGTCTTCGGGTCGATGCCCTGCATCATGAAATAGTGCGTCGGTATCAGCCACCCCGAGGTCGAGCCGACGTCGGCCAGAGAGAGTTTCAGGCCCTTTGCATCATCAGGCCACCTGGCGACCGACAGCCCCGGACGCGACAGGATGATCGCGTGATAGAACGGGCGGCCATCGTATTTCACCGTCGCGATGGCTTCGGCGCCGCCCTGGTGATGCGCGAGCATGTAGCCCCATGGCCCCATCCAAGCGACATCGGCCTGCCCATTCGTCAAGGCAATCGAGATACCTGCCCAGTCGTTGGTGACGACCAGCTCGTAGGGACGGCCAAGCTGCTCGGCAATGTGCTTGAAAAACGGCTCATAGGCCTTGCGGGTATCACTCGGCGACGGCTGGAACGGCCCGACCGCGAAGCGCAACTTCTCTTGCGCAAACGTCGGCGCTGCGAGTGCCGCGGCGACGACCATTATCGTTAGAGCGAGCCGAAGATACTTCCAGGAAATGCTCTTGACCACGTGTGACACCTGACTGGCTGGCGTTGACCCCACTCCGTTCAGCTCGACCTACGCGCATGCGCCAACGACTGTTACAAATCCGCGTCGACCTCCGTAGACCGCATAGAATTCGATCGCAGCGACAACGACAAGCCACGCCGCCGCATGTGAGGCTCCGATGACACGATCCGCCGATGTCCTGACTGCGATGGGGCCCGTCCTCATCTTCGGTGGGCCCTACAGCAACCTGCAGGCGACAGCGGCAGTGCTGGACGAAGCGAAGCGGCTTGGAGTGCCGGCGGATCACGTGGTCTGCACGGGCGATCTTGCCGCCTACTGCGGCTCTCCGGTCGAAACCATTGATCTCGTCCGCGCGAGCGGCATCAACGTGATTGCGGGAAACTGCGACGAGCAGCTCGCCAACAATGCGGAGGACTGCGGCTGCGGGTTCGGCGACGGAACGCAGTGTGACCGACTTTCAGCGGCCTGGTTCGCCCATGCGAGTGCCGCGACCGACCGCGCGCGGCGTGACTGGCTCGGCGGCCTGCCACCCCGCATCACCATCGATCTCGGCATCGCGCGCCTCCTGGTGATCCACGGCAGCATTTCGCGGATCAACCAGTTCGTCTTTGCAACAACGGCAGTTGAAGCCAAGCGGGCCGAGCTAGCGCTGACGGACTGCGACGGAGTCGTCGGCGGACATTGCGGCCTCCCGTTCACCGAGATCGTCGATGGACGCTTGTGGCACAACGCAGGTGTGGCGGGCATGCCGGCCAACGACGGCACACCGCGTGTATGGTTCAGCCTTCTCCGAGTCGACAGCGGCGACGTGATCATCGAGCACCGTTCGCTCGACTACGATTACGGTGCGGCCCAGACGGCCATGTCGGAAGCTGGTTTGCCGGCCGAATATCGCTCATCGCTGGCATCTGGAAACTGGCCGAATTGCGATGTGCTACCTGCATTCGAAACGGCCATGCAGGGTCGCCGCCTGGAACCCGGTTCGGTCGGCTGGCGCCCAGGAGACGCAACGCATTGCGAAATTCTCTGGCCCGAGATCGTAACGGCCGAGGCCCGAAAGGGAGCAGGCTGCTGCGCAAGCTGATACCTATTGCGCCGCCTTGGCGGCATCGGAGAGCCGCGATGGCAGCCCGCAGAAGCCGTGCGCCTGTGCGTCGAGCGCCGCATTGAATCTCGCCGACATGTTCTGGAACGCGGCAACCGCCGTCAGCTCGACGATGGCTTCGTCAGCAAATGACGCACGCATGCGCTCGAACAATTCGTCACTCACCACGCAGGGCGTCGTGGAGACGGCTTCGGCATATTCGAGTACGAGGCGCTCGGTGTCGCTGAATGCCGCGTCGTACCTCCAGTTCGCGAGCGCCATCGCCTTCGCCTGAGTTACCCCCGCCGCCGTCAGCATCGATGCATTGAGATCGATGCAGAACGCACACTTCGTCACCTGCGATACGCGCAGGCCGACGAGCGAGCGAAGATCGGCGGCCACGGGTGAACGGCGCGTCCGCAAACGCGAGAACATCGCCAGAAAGGTCAGCAACGCCTGTGGCCGGTACGACCACAGCGCCGTCGGCTCCAGCACCTCGCCGTGCACGTGGGTTTGCCACCAGTGCAGCGGACGCAGATACCAGACGGGGGAGCGGTGAGGCAGTCGCATGTCGAGGACCTCGGAGCGTGCGTGGATCGGTTGCGGCCGCAGCAATGCGACCCTCCGACATGCTCCGCTTTGCGGTGCATCAACCCTTCTGCCGCTTCGCCGAGGCCCGGTTATTCGGCAGGCACTCAGTGCTTGTGCGCACCGTGTCCGCTGTGATCTGGCTCGTGTCCCGGCTGATGATCCATGCCGTGCGGGCCCTTCGCGCCGATCGGCTCGACCGTCGCCTCAATCTCGACGTCGCCCGCCTTCTCGAATGTCAGCGTCAGCTTGAGGAGGTCACCCTCCACAAGCGGCCGCTTGAGATCCATCAACATGACGTGATCGCCGGACGGCTTCAACACCACCGACTTACCTGCCGGCACCGGCAGCGCCGCAACCTGCTTCATCTTCATCACGTCGCCGTCGCGCTCGTGGGTGTGGATTTCAACGCGCCCGGCGATCTCACTGCGCCCGCCAACCAACTTGTCGTCACCCTTCTTCGATGCTGCGATCTCGAGATAGGCCGCGCCGACCGTGGCGCCGGGCGGCGTCGCGCGCGCCCATGGATGCGATACCGTGACAGTCTTGGCAGTGTACTCGTGTGCGCCGGCGATATCGGCGCCCGGGAACGTGAGCAGGAGCGCCAGCGCGCCGACGATCGTTGGAAGCTTGTGCGACATGGCCGTTTCCTGGTCCTCTTTTTGGTTGCGTGGGTACATTCGACCCGTCACGCATGAATAGCGCGATCGGGCAATTCGATCACAAACGTCGCGCCTGGCCCCTCATCGAGCAGACGCAACTTTCCGCCGTGCGCTGCGACGAGTTCAGCTGCGATAGCGAGCCCGAGGCCAGTGCCACCCTTGCGCACGCCCTGGAATGCTCGGAACAGGTTTTCACGCGCACGCGGCGGTACACCCGGCCCGTCGTCGCGGACTTCCATCCAAACCTTGCGGCCGTCGCGCCACGCGCGGACTTCGACGTGTCCCGGAAGCGCGCGATCCTCCTGCCCTTCTATGGCTTGGGTCGCATTACGAACGAGATTGCTCAACACGCGAAATAGATGCTCGCGATCGACGTCGATGCGCAGATTTTCGTCCATGTCGACGGTCCAGGCAATCTGACCTTCCCGCGGCAGGCCAAGACCATCGCCGACGTCTTCCACCAGCGGCTTCAATCGCAGTAGCTCCCGCCGCGGCTGTGCTTCCTCTGCGCGCCCGAACCTGAGCGAGTCGTTGCAGAAGTTGATGGCGCGATCGAGCGACGCGATGAGCTTTGGCGCGAAGCGCTGCACCGTCGGGTCGGGCACCGAGGTCAAGCGGTCCGATATGAGCTGGGCGTTGGCGAGCATGTTGCGCAGATCGTGATTGACCTTGCTCACCGCAAGGCCGAGCTGCGCCAGACGGTTCTTCTGCAGAAAGAGTTGCGACAGATCCCGCTGCATGCTCGCAAGCTGGCGTTCCGCGACCCCGATCTCGTCGGCACGGTCGGATGGCGCGATGATGCGCTCGGGGTCCTCGGGATTTTCGGAGAACCGCACCATGTTGCGCGTGATGCGCATCATCGGACGGACCAGCAAATAGGAGAGCGCGAAATAGACCAGCGCGGCGGTTATGAGGGAGATGAGGATCGACAGCGCAAGTATGTTCAAGCCGTAGCGGATCATCACATGCTTCAACGGCGCTTCCGGTATGACGATCTCGATGAAGTCGGCCGGATTGGAGCCGACCGGCCCCGTAACGCGAATGATGCGATCCGCGCTCATGAACGTGACGAACGCATCACCAATCAGGCTGAGGCGATTGAAGACGCCACTGCCGTCGCCGTTGTGAACCGGCCGCAAATCGTAATAGTCGTCGATCTCCAACGACTCTTCCGCGGGCAGCACCACGCGGCGCAGCCCGCCGCGTTTGATAGCGACGGCCTTCACCTGTGCCGTACGTAGCAGCTCGGCGCGAACCTTTGGCGGCACAGCACCGCCTGGAACTGACTCGGCCGCCAGTGCCGCGATCTGCGCCGCCGTCAGCCGGTCGCTCAACCACGAGACTCGGTAGTTGGCGACCGACGGCACGAAGATCAGTATTTCCGCCATCATGACGAACGCTGCGGTCAGCAGAAGCAGCTTGGCTGGAAGGCCGAGGCGCAACCACCGCCGCCGCGAGGCCTCGACCACGCGCCTCACCGAGCCGCGCGCCACATCGGCCGCAGCCTTACCGGATCTGAACTGCTCGTGGCTCTTGATGTCCACTTCGCTTTCCTGGTCGAACCTCGCGACCGCCGAGACGTCGCTCCTCTTCTTAACCGAGTTTGGCGAGCAAGCCGATCACCTTACGTACGAGAGGTTTACCGGGAACGGTGGCGTAATGACGGATGGCGGCCCGCTTGTTCACCTCCGACAACGTCGGATACGGTGAAATGAAGCCGGTCATGGCCTTGATATTCAGCTTCTGTGAGATGGCCAGCACCCACATCTGGATGATCTCGCCCGCCTGCTCGCCGACGACGCTGGCGCCGAGAATGCGCCCCTTGCCATCCACCACGACCTTGACATGTCCCGAGATGGCGTGCTCGGCCTGTGCACGGTCGTTTTCATGGAACGGCCAGCGCAAAACACCGACTTTGCCGTACTTCCCGCGTGCCTGGTCCTCGGTGAGACCGACGTGCGCGAGTTCCGGCTCCGTATACGTCACCCACGGCACCACGGTGGTATCGGCCTTGGCGGGCAAACGAAACAGGGCGCGGCGGATGACGATGCCAGCGTGATAGTTGGCGACGTGCGTGAACTGAAGGCCGCCGGTCACATCGCCTATCGCGAATACGTTCGGGTTCGAAGTGACGAGGCCGGCCGAAACCGTGATACCGCGCTTGTCGAACTTGATCCCCGCTGCGTCGAGCCCGAGACCATCGGTATTGGCCCTGCGGCCCGCAGCCACGAGCAAGTGCGTGCCTTCGACCACCTCGGCCCCGGCGCCTTCGCCGATCGTGACCCGCACGCGGCCCACCTCGCCCTCGACCTTCGATGCCTTGGCACCTTCGCGGATGTCGATGCCTTCGTCCGCAAGGTGGGTGAGCACCACCTTCGTCATCTCGGGATCGTCCTTGCCGAGCGCCTTCATACCCTCGAGCACGGTGACTTTGGCGCCGAGCCGCCGATGCGCCTGCGCGAGCTCCATGCCGATCGGCCCACCGCCGATCACGATGAGATGTCCGATCGGATCGCGGTTGTCGAAGATCGTCTCGTTGGTGAAATACGGCGTGCCGGCAAGCCCCGGAACGGGCGGAACGACGGGCGAAGAGCCAGTTGCGATGACGAACTTGCGGGCGGTGATGCGATGATCGCCCGCCACGACCGTTTTTCGGTCGACGAACCGGCCGGCCGCCTCGATCACGGTGACGCCGAGGCCACGGAACCGCTCGACGCTATCGTTCGGCGCGATGGCAGCGATGACGCTGTGCACATGATCGTGCACCGCGCTCCAGTCCACCACAGGTTCCACTGCCTCGATGCCGAACGGCGCGGATGTGCGCATCTGATGCGCGCGCCGGGCCGAGGCGATCATCGCCTTCGACGGAACGCAGCCGTAGTTCAAGCAATCGCCACCCATGCGGCCCTTTTCGATCAGCACCACGCGTTGTCCGAAGGCGGCGGCGGCAGCGGCCACGGAGAGGCCACCGGAGCCCGCACCGATCACGCACATATCGGCGTCGATCGCATTTTTTGTCGCCTCAGGCGTTGCCATATCAATTGCTCCTGGACTTGAATTTCTTGATCACTACGGGGATGAGCGCGACCACTCCGAGCAGCGCGAACGCCGCCAGCAACTCCGGAGTTACCAGCGCTTTGGTGTCGATAGAATAGGTGCAGGCATCAGCGCCGCGCGTACCGTGCTGGGCGAGACACGAGTTGTAGATCGCATTCTGGCTTTCGACGGCGCTGCCGAGACCGGCGCCGAGCACCGAGAAGGCCGTGGTCGCTGGAACGATGCCGAGCAATGTGCCGATGACGTAGGTCCGGAGCGGCACACCGAGCAGCGCCGGCGCCAGATTGACGACGAAGAAGGGGAACGCCGGCACCAGCCGCAGGAACAGGAGATAGCTCAGTGCGTCCTCCTGGAAACCCGCGCGCAGTTTGGCAATCCACGGTCCGGCGCGAGCTGCCATGCTCTCACCGAAGGACGTGCGGGCGACGAGGAAGATGATGGTCGCTCCGACCGTCGCCGCCACCACGGTCGCGGGCGCGCCGACCGCCCAGCCGAATAGCAGTCCGCCCGACAACGTCATGATGAGGCCGCCCGGAAGCGACAGCGCGATGACGGCCACGTAGAGAGCCATATAAGCAAGGACGGAAACGATCAGATTGTCGGCGATGAAGCCGCGCAGCGTTTCGTAGTTGAGACCGATGGTCTTGAACGAGAGGTACTTGTGCCAGCCCATGGCGAACACCAGTGCCATGAGGGCTGCGAGCACGATGAGCGGTGCCCAGCGGCGTAGCGCTCCCTGGCCCCCGTCAGAGCTCGTACCGGCCGCCGCATTCGCGGACCCCGGCTTCTTCATTTGATTGGTCGACATTGAAGTGCTCCCGCCTCGTCACGAGGGAAAAAAGGGATTGTCATGATTTCTCATCGGAAAAATACTCGTCACGGTCGCGTCAGCGGGCAATGTCATTGAGCTTCCAATCGTAGTCGTACGATGCAATTGACGAAAGCCCGCTGAGCCTCTGCGCCAATTCCGGCGCCGCATACTTGCGCACGTGCTCCAGTACGCCCGCGGCGCTGCCACCGAAATCGCTCTGGAACCAGTCGTAGATCGACGAGGCGGTGATGGAGTCGCCAGTGACGGCGATACCGCGGGGGTGATTGACGAAGGCCCGCGCCCCCGCGTCGAGCTGCGCGTCGATTGTCGCTCCCGTGAAGGCTTCGGTGCCGAGGTTGGGGCAACCACGCGACGCGCAATTCACCGAGTAGTGGACCCGCGGGTCCTTGAACACGGGCCTCAGGATTTTGTGCTCGATATCGTCGAGCGACAGCGGCGCACCCGAAACCTTCAGCACCTGCGCCTTCCACGGTCCGCCCGCGCCGACCGACTTCTTGATGAGCCCGAACAATCCACCGCCGATCTCGATCTCGCGGATCGAGCCGACCGGATAGTGGTCGAGCACGATGTCGATGGTCTTGGCGTTATACAGGTTGGCCCAGAATGCGAACTGCTCGGGCCTGTCGAGCTTCGCAGGATCGCTTGCCTCGAGGCGGGCGACATAATCCTTGAGCTCGCGCTGACCCGACGCCTTGAAGGCCTTGTAATCGACCTGGTTGAGGCCGTGGGGCGTAGGCTTGACGTAGGTCGCCAGCAGGCGGCCCCACGCGCTGTGGTCCACCGTCGCCGTGGAGCCGGCTGCATGTGCCGAAAACTTCGTCGTCACGTCGTCGGCGAGCGCGCCTGTACCGAAGGCTAGAAGAGCGGTCGCGGTGGCGGCGAGCAATCCGGTCAGCGTCCGCGTGCGAGGCGGCCACGGACGACTGCGGGCGAGAGCAATTGTGGGGACGGCACTGGACATCGGGTTCCTCGGCTGGGGCGGGCTGATTGGTTTTTCTTATCGGCCGCTACGAAAGGCGCCGACAGGGCGTTTCAAGTCCCTCGTTCAAGCGCTCGTGATCCGCCCGCGAGGATGCGTCACCCCTCATCCAGCTCGCTGCCATTTGGGGTCCGGCAGCCGTTCTCCCCTGGCTTGAAGGGTGGCGTGGCGGCCCTATAGTGCGCCCGCCCTATCCCTCGTGCGGCCCTGCAATCCGCCCGACCGTGCATGCGCGAACACCGGTACGCGCCATAACACCGAGGACCCTATGACAGACACCCGCTACGACGTCGTCGGCATCGGCAATGCCATCGTCGATATCATCGGCCGTTGTGACGACGCCTTTCTCGCCGCCCACGGCGCACCCAAGGGACACATGCGGCTGGTGGATGCCGATACCGTGACACGGCTCTACGACAGCATGGGGCCCGCGACCGAGATCTCCGGCGGATCGGCGGCGAACACCTTGGTCGGCGTCGCATCGTTCGGCGGCTCTGCTGCCTTTATTGGAAAGGTGGCCGATGACGAATTCGGCCGAATTTTCGCGCACGATATCCGCGCCGCTTCGGTCGACTTTCATGGAACCAAGAAGAATGGCGGGGTGCCGACCGCCAGGTCTCTCATTCTCGTCACGCCCGACGGCGAGCGCACGATGAATACCTTCCTCGGAATCAGCACTGAGCTCGACCAGGGCGAAATCGATGCCGGCGTCATCGCGTCATCCGCGATCGTCTATCTCGAAGGCTACCTCTTCGATCGCCCGGAGGCCAAAGCCGCATTTCGGCTGGCCGCGGAGATCGCGCGGAAAGCCGGCCGCAAGGTCGCACTCACCCTTTCCGACGGCTTCTGCGTCGATCGCCATCGCGCCGAATTCCTCGACCTCATCCGGAATGGCGTCGACATCCTTTTCGCGAACGAGAGCGAGATCAAATCGCTCTATGAGACGGACGACTTCGAAAATGCCGCGACCCATGTCGAGCGGGACGCCAGGCTTGTCGCCCTGACGCGCAGTGCCAAGGGCTCGGTGATCCTTTCGGGCGGCCAGCGCGTCGAGGTGGCAGCGGTCCCCATCGAAAAGCTCGAGGACACCACGGGCGCGGGCGATCTCTACGCCGCGGGCTTCCTTTACGGTATCGCCCACGGTCACGACCTCGAAACATCCGGCCGGCTCGGAAGCATCGCGGCAGCCGAGGTCATATCGCACGTCGGTGCCCGGCCCTTGCAGTCGCTTCAATTGTTGGCGCGAAAAAATGGCCTGAAGATTTGATGTACCTCACCGGCCAGCCCCTCAAGGGCTGGCCGATTTCCATTTCACCGGCGGCCCAGCCGAGAGTATTTGACCCCGCTCAATACCGCACGTCTCCCTGATCTCGTACTCTTCAATTATATCTATCGGCTTCGTCCAACGTATCAGGAGGAAATGGGAACATACGGTCGCGACACGGATTTCGTCGCCGTCGCAGACCGTTTTCGATGTTCATTCGCAACAATTGTATATGCGGATCCAAATTACTTAACGAAAACCGATTTATTATCCTTGGAATTGCGCGTCGCTTTCCGACAATGAACTCATG
>JAEUMD010000006.1 GCA_016793635.1 Hyphomicrobiaceae bacterium | reverse complement strand
GCGCGGCTCGAACGCGGTTTAGCGCGGTTTGGAGTGTGGAGTGAACATGGATTGGCGCGCGATTGGGCGGAACCGGTATCCCCCGAAGCGCGTGAAGTAAGGTTAGGAACGGGTTAACGGGCCGGCGGCTACAACCGCTCACGGCCCCGAATCAGTTGAGACGAGAAGGATAGGCGACGCATGGCCCGAGCCCAGATGCGCGAACCGCAGAGCGAAGAGAACGAAGCCCAACCCGCAGCCGAAGAGCAGGAAGCCCAGGAGACTCCGGGCGAGGGCCAGGATTCCCCCGTTCTCGACCTGACCGATGCGGCCGTAAAGCGCATGATCCGGGCCGCCAAGCAGCGCGGCTATGTGACGCTCGACGAGCTCAATTCCGTCCTCCCCTCGGAAGAGACGAGCCCCGAGCAGATCGAAGACATCATGTCGATGCTCAACGAGATGGGCATCAATGTCGTCGAGAGCGAGGAAGAGGGCAACGACACCGCCAAGACGGCCAAGGACGAGGAGGCCGAGCCCTCCGAGAACCTGCCGATCAAGGTCGAATCCGAAAAGACGCCGGCCGACCGCACCGACGACCCCGTCCGCATGTACTTGCGCGAAATGGGGCAGGTCGAGCTGCTCTCGCGCGAGGGCGAAATCGCCATCGCCAAGCGCATCGAGGCCGGCCGCGAGGCCATGATCGCCGGACTGTGCGAGAGCCCGCTGACGTTCCAGGCCATCATCATCTGGCGCGACGAGTTGAACGACGGCAAGATTCTGCTGCGAGACATCATCGACCTCGAGGCGACCTACGAGGGGCCCGACGCCAAGGTGGCGGAAGCTGGTGCCGAAGCCGAGGACTCCGAGCCCGCCGAGGGTGAGAAGGCCGAGGGCGACGACGAGGAGGACTACGAGAACTCCATGTCGCTCGCGGCCATGGAGGCCGAGCTGAAGCCGAAGGTGCTAGAAACCTTCGACCGCATCGCTTCGACCTACAAGAAGCTGCGCAAGCAGCAGGACAAGAAGCTGGAGCAGCAGCTCGCCGGCGAGCAGGGGTCGCGCCAGCAGCAGAAGGCGTACGACAAGCTGCGCGACGAGATCATCGTCGACGTGAAGAGCTTGTCGCTCAACAACAACCGTATCGAAAGCCTCGTCGAGCAGCTCTACGCCATCAACAAGCGGCTGATCGGCCTCGAGGGCCGGTTGATGCGCCTCGCCGAGAGCTATGGCGTGCCGCGCCAGGCATTCATCGACGAGTACTACGGCAACGAGCTCGACCAGAGCTGGCTCGACCGCATGGAGAAGCTGGGTAAGAAGTGGCTCGCCTTCGTCAAGGCCGAGCGCCCGCAGGTGGAGCGCGTGCGCGGAGAGATCCACGAGCTGGCGTCCGTCACCGGTCTGGAGATCGCCGAGTATCGCCGCATCGTCCGCCACGTGCAGAAGGGCGAGCGCGAAGCCCGGCAGGCGAAGAAGGAAATGGTCGAGGCGAACCTCCGTCTCGTCATCTCCATCGCCAAGAAATATACGAACCGCGGCCTGCAGTTCCTCGACCTCATCCAGGAAGGCAACATCGGTCTCATGAAGGCGGTCGATAAGTTCGAGTACCGCCGCGGCTACAAGTTCTCGACCTACGCGACGTGGTGGATTCGGCAGGCCATCACCCGTTCGATCGCCGATCAGGCGCGCACCATCCGTATTCCCGTGCACATGATCGAGACGATCAACAAGATCGTGCGAACCTCGCGCCAGATGCTGCACGAGATCGGCCGCGAGCCGACGCCAGAGGAGCTGGCCGAGAAGCTCGCCATGCCGCTCGAGAAGGTGCGCAAGGTTCTGAAGATCGCCAAGGAGCCGATCAGCCTCGAGACGCCGATCGGCGACGAGGAGGATTCACACCTCGGCGACTTCATCGAGGACCGCAACGCGGTGCTCCCCATCGACGCCGCGATCCAATCGAACCTGCGTGAGACCACGACGCGCGTGCTGGCTTCGCTGACGCCGCGCGAGGAGCGCGTGCTGCGCATGCGCTTCGGCATCGGCATGAATACCGACCACACGCTGGAGGAAGTCGGCCAGCAGTTCTCGGTGACACGCGAGCGCATCCGCCAGATCGAGGCCAAAGCATTGCGTAAGCTCAAGCACCCGAGCCGGAGCCGCAAGCTGCGCAGCTTCCTCGACAACTGAGCGAGATCAGCCAACCCTGAGCAACCGGCTCGACCAAAATCAACGTTTGCGAAAGGCCGCCCTCGAAGGCGGCCTTTTGTTTGGGCCGCGTTGCAGATTGAGCAAGGCTGAAGTCGCATATTCTCCGCTTGACGCAACCGCGATAGTGCAGTGCAATAGTCCATGATGATGCCTGGTGGAGTGCCTCATGCTCGTCAGGAATTTGCACTTTTCGAACCTTCGCGACCCCGGCAAGTTTTGCGCCCTGATCGATTTTGTCGATACGCAGTGGGACGGCGCTTCGAATTGCACTTTTGGCGATGTCCCGAGCGGCGCGCGCCGACTCGCCGAATACGATCCTTACGCCATCTGCTTTGTCCCCTTCGAAAGCAATTCTGGCTGCTCGGCATTCAATGCGGCCGACAGTGTCGATCAATGCCTCGTACTCATGGATCGTATCGACGCCGATGCGATGTGCGGCTTGGCAACGGCGGGTCGCGATATCCTTTGCTGCAATACGAGCGTCAATCCGCCGGCCGATACGATGTTCGCTCATGCGCGCTGGATTCTCGCGCGCATCTGGCGGACCCAGGCCGAACCCGGCGTCGTGGTCGATGAACGCAACACCATCTCCAAGGCCTGTCACGTACTCATGTGCCGGAGCAAGTGCTCGGAGGAAGATGCCTTCGCGGCATTGAGAGCCCGTGCCATGGACCGCCGCATGCCGCTCGTGAAACTGGCGAGTCTCGTACTGGATTCCTAACTTCTCGAAAGGTCGTACCGTGATGGAAAACAGGGTTGCGTTCGTGCGGGCGACAGAGGTCTGGGTGCCCTCGTCCGATGGGTCCCACCTCTCACTGGCATCTGGCCAATATGGTCCATTGACCGGATTCGCGGACGCAGCGGAACGGACGAACTTCTCTATCGGTGAGGGTTTGCCCGGACGGGCATGGGAGCTCGGATACCCGATCGTCTTCCACGAACTCAAACAACCGCTGTTCGTGAGAGAGGCCGCGGCCGCCGAGGCCGGACTGACGTGTGGCGTCGCCATTCCGATCGTGAAGGGGGACGAGACGAAGGCGGTTCTCGTCCTCTTCTGCGGCGACGACGCGACACACGTCGGTGCGATCGAGATCTGGCATGCGCCCGAGGACACGCCCGATCTCGCGTTGCACGACGGTTACTTCGGCACCGCCGACCGGTTCGAGTTCCAATCTCGGCACATCAGTTTCCGCAAGGGCTTCGGACTGCCGGGCCAAGCGTGGGAGAACAACGCTCCCGTCGTGATGGGCGACCTTGGCAGGACGAGAAAATTCATCCGAAGTGGTACTGCTGGGCAAGCCGGCATCACGCGCGGCGTCGGAATTCCACTGGCGACGCGTGCCAAGGGCACGTGGATACTCGCCATACTTTCGGCACTCGGCACACCGATCGCCGGACGCTTCGAGGTCTGGAATGTCGCCGGTGGCAATCGGGCGACGTTCGTCGATGGACTGTGTGAGAGCGGGACCGACCTTGGCAAAGCATACGAGAGTGTCGAGATCGGCCCAGGCGACACCGCGATCGGTCGCGCGCTCAGGGACGGCGTCCCGACCCTTTCCGACAAGGTCGATCTCGAGGCCCAAGCGGTAGCGGCCTCTTGCGCGGCGGCCAAGTTATCTCGCATGGTGGCGGTCCCCATCTTCGAAGGCCAGCAAATGACCTCGATCGTGGTCTGGTACAACTGAGACTGCGAACCGCCCCGCTCTACGGAAATTTTGGGAGATCGACGAAGTGACACGGACCATTCCGCGCTTCCTGCAAGGCACGTTCAATTTCAAGGGGCGCGGCCTCGACGAGCCTATTCCCCTGGATGGTTTGAGCTACGAGGTTCCGGAGAATGCCGAATCAAAGGTCGTCTATTTCCGGGCAGGCAATTCCAGCGACGACGTCGTCAATCTCATCTTGTTGCGCGATGGCGAAACCATGCGGATGTTCCCACTCGGCATGAAGAGTTCCATTCACTTCCCAATGGTCATTCAGGAGCCCCTGCCACCTCATACGAAATTGGAGATCGTGTTGAAGGCGGCAGCAGGTTTGCCCGGTTCGGTCTTCATCGACATAGGCTTGATGGAGGAAACCGCGGGCAGTTGAGCCCGAATTGATTTCTCGGACGCAATGGTTCGCGCACGATATCCGCTCAATATGCGGCCGATCGGCGCGACGGCGCCTATTCAACCCACCAACTGCGACAAGCTCCGGAGTTCGTCACCGCGTGACGGCGGAAGCGCCCCGGGCTTCCATCGAAAGCGTCGGCCGACTCCTAGCGCGGAATGACGATCGTGAACCTGCTGCGGTAATCGGCAGGGGAAATACCGACCCGACGGATGAAGCTCCGCCGCATCGTTTCGTCGCTGCCGAAGCCACATGCCCTTGCGACGGCTTTGACGGAACGCCGCGTCGACGTAAGCATCTGGCGCGCCGTCTCCACGCGGATCCGCTCGACCGCACGGGCTGGAGTCATGCCAGTTGCCGAACGGAAGTGGCGCAGAAAGCTGCGCTCACTCATCCCCGACTTGGCCGCAAGCCGGCCGACCGATAGATCTCTGTTCAGGTTTTGCGCGATCCAAGCCTGAAGATCGGAAAACGGAGCCCCCGCCTCCTCGATCGCCAGCAGCGTGCTGAATTGCGCCTGACCACCGGGGCGGCGCAGGAACACGACGAGATCGCGCTCCACCAGCATAAGACAGAGATCGAGCCCCGCGGTGACGCCCGCCGACGTCCAGACGTTGCCGTCCTCGATGAAAATCGGGTCTGTCTCGACGCTGACGTCGCTATAGCTCGCGGCGAGGCGCGCGCATTCGGCCCAATGCGTCACCGCCCGGCGCCCCGTGAGAAGTCCCGCAGCCGCGAGCAGAAAGGCCCCCGTGCAGATCGACACGACACGGCGCGCGTGAAGCGCCCGCCGTGCCAGCCAGGTGAGGAGTGCGGCATCGGCAGCAGCGGCACGGACGCCTGCGCCGCCCGCAACGATCAGCGTATCGACCGGCACACGCGCGCGGGGCAAGGGGTGGGCGACGATCTGCAAGCCCGAGGACGTGACGATGGCATGTTGCCTGGCGATCACCCGCACGGCATAGGGCGGCGGCGAGCGCTGTTCGGGTTGCAGGGCATTGGCACTGGCGAACACCTGCAGCGGCCCAGTGACGTCGAGCAGTTGTACGTCGGGGAACGCGAGGATCTCAATCCTGCGCGGGCGTGGCGGTTTTGGTGGGTTCATTGGCATCTCCGCCAATGGCTATCATGCGACGAGGAGGGATCACAACTTGGACGAGCTCCGCGATGGCCCTCGAACTCCGACCGAATTGCGAATGTTGCGACAGGGATCTGCCGCCCGCCTCATCCGAAGCTCGGATCTGCAGCTTCGAATGCACATTCTGCGAAGCTTGCGTCACGACCGTGCTCGAAAACGTCTGCCCCAACTGCGGCGGCGGCTTCGAGCGCCGGCCCATTCGACCGTCGCGTGAATGGCGACGCGGCTTGTCGGTCGCGCAGCGACCGCCGTCACCAACACGCCACCACATGGCGATAGCACGTGAAGAAGCGGCAGCCTTCGCCGAGCGCCTGCGTGACATCCCACCGGGACGGCGATAGGGCGGCACGGCTGTCGGTGAAAGCGCTTGGCGTTTCCATCCGAACCTATCGCAACGTGGCGGCATCGCGAGCGATGCACGCTGTCAATGGAAGCACCCAGCGCTTCAATCGAAACCGAGGAGCTATGAGGACAAATGAACGACATCCTTCGCAGTTCGACGTGCGCGTGCGGGCAGGTCCGCTGCACCGGCATCGGCCAGCCCATCCTCTCTGCCGTATGCTATTGCGACGACTGTCAAGCTGGTGGCCACCAGATCGAGAGCCTTCCCAACGCGGGAGCTGTTTTGGAGGACGATGGTGGAACCGCTTATCTCACCTATCGTGACGATCGGTTCTCGTGCGTCGAAGGGGCTCACCTCCTCGTCGCTTACAAGATCCGCGAGCGCGCGCCGACGCAACGCTTCGTCGCGTCGTGCTGCAATACAGCGATGTACCTGAAGTTTGGACCGGGCCATTGGGTCTCGGCCTATCGCCGACGCTTCGAGGGCGACCTACCTGCAATCGAGATGCGGACGCAAACGCAATTCCGCGCGAGCCGCGCTAAACTTCCCGACGACGCGCCGAGCTACCGACGCTTCCCACCGCGGCTGTTCTGGCGCCTGGTCCTCTCGAGGTTCGCGATGATGCTCGGTCGGTAGCGCTGCCCGTCTCGTCCTACTCCGCCGCGATACCCGGCGGGCTTGCCGCTGCATCCTTGGCAGCTTCGGTTCGGTGGTGCGTCAGCAGAAAATAGATGTTGCGCGCGTAGATGAAGACGCCGAACTGGCCGATGATGATGACGGGATCTGCGCGATAGAAGCCATAGGCGAGCACCAGCAGGCCGCCGAAGAAGCTGAAGTACCAGAACGTTGCCGGCACGACCGACTTACGCGCACGCTCGGTCGCGATCCACTGCACGAACCAGCGCCCCGTGAACATGAGCTGGCCGAACATGCCGACACCGAGCCAGATCCGGTCGAGCGGCGTCATGCCGTTCCACCACGCGGCCATCTTGCCGCCCAGCAACCCGGCGTAATTCGCAATGAAATCCATGGCCGTTCTACCCTGATGCGCGGGCCGACCTCGGCCCGGGTTCGCAACCAATGCGCTTGCGCGAGCGTGCCGGCAAGCTGGCCTTATGGTCTGGCGGCGAATTGCCACCGCTTTGTGACAGGGTGGGTGACGCCTGCCGCATCACTGCCATCGCTCGCATGCGGCCGAGACAGAGACAAGCATGAACCGCCGGCATGAGTGCCCTGGCCGACGGCCCACCCGAGCCCGAAGCTCAGTTGTGTCCCAGTTCCTCTTTGGATGACACGAATCCCTCGGTCACCGCCGGCACCTTCGTCCGCTTCCTGATCCAGGTGACACCGACCAGATCGTAGAGCCCGACGAGCGCCCGGTTGAGATTGTTGTACTTCGAGACGCCGGCCTGGCGCGGGCGGTCGTTCACCGGCACGTAGGCGACTTTGTGCCCGTAGGTCTGGAACAGGGCCGGCAGATAGCGGTGCATGCTGGTGAAGAAGGGAAGGCGCAGAAACGCCTCCCGCCAGTACGCCTTGATGCCGCATCCGGTATCCGGGCAATCGTCCTTCAGCACGGCGTCACGAATCCAGTTCGCCGCCTTCGAAGCCCAGCGCTTCGAACCGGTGTCCTTACGCGAGGTCCGCCAGCCGTTGACCAGAGCGGGGCCTTCGCTTCCCGGCGCAGCGAGACGGGCGACAAGTTTCGGGATGTCGCGGGGATCGTTCTGGCCGTCGCCGTCCATGGTCGCGATCACGGGGCTCGTCGCGGCGGTGATTCCGGAGCGCAGCGCCGTGCTCTGTCCGCTGCGGACTCCGTGGCGGAGATAGCGCAATCCCGGGTAGCCACCCGCCGCCATCAGCGCCCGCACCTCCTCACCGGTCGCATCCGTGCTGGCATCGTCGACGACGATCACCTCGGCCAGCATCGCCGCCGGGACGTGCTCGTAGGTCTCGGCGACCAGACGGCCGATATTACCGGCCTCGTTGAGGGCCGGGATGACGACGGATATGCGCATGATCTGCCTTCCGGAGCCGGACTTTGACGCGGCGACGGCACTTCTCTGCCGAGAATCGGGGCCGCGACGGGCACGCCACGCCGCACGCCAGCCGGCGGACCCGGCGGCCGCGGATAACCGGGGCCGAGACTACCAGTCTTCCCGAGCCGGCCTCAACCTTGTAAATCAACGCCCAAAGCAGCGGTGGACAACCAGCGCCACGACCGCGCCAGGGGTGGCATGCCCGGGCCGCGGGCGCTGGATGATGGTATGGCCTTCAGGGTCGACGGCACTCTGGGGTACGGCGCCGGTGGACGGGAGCGACGTTGAGAATGGTGGCGGGGCCGGACGGCGCGCTCAGGGCGCGGAGCGATGCGCAGTGGATAGCGATCCTTGCGCTTGCACTGGGCGTGCTTCTCGCCCTTCGCGTGGCGTCGCTGCTTGCCAACGGCACCGACCTCTTCTTCGACGAAGCGCAGTACTGGTCGTGGGCGCAGACGCCCGACTTCGGCTACTACTCGAAGCCGCCGCTGGTTGCATGGCTCATCACCGGCTCGACCGCATTCTGCGGCGATGGCGAGATGTGCGTGCGGCTCACCTCGCCCATCGTCCACACGCTGACAGCGGTCTTTATCTTTCTGCTCGGTGCACGGCTCTACGGCACGGCGACGGGCGTACTCTCGGCACTCGTCTTTGCGACGCTGCCGGGTGTATCGGTATCGGCCGGCATTATTTCCACCGACGTTCCGCTTCTGATGGCCTGGGCGCTCGCACTTTTTGCGTTCGCCGCGCTGCGCGACACCTGGCTAGACGGCACGCGGGCCTGGTGGCCGGCGCTGTTACTCGGCATCGCGCTCGGCCTCGGTCTCAATGCCAAGTACGCGATGGCGTGGTTCGCTCTCTGCACTGCGATCTACCTCATCGCCACCCCTCGCGAACGGGCTCTCGCCCTCGATGCGCGGCTGTGGGTCGCCGTCGCCATCGCCGCAGCGATGATCGCGCCGAACATCGCCTGGAACCTGTCGCACCAGTTCGCGACTTTCGCCCACACCGCCGACAACGCCAACTGGCAAGGCAGCCTCGTCAATCCGCTGAAGGCGCTCGAGTTCATCGGCGCACAATTCGGCGTCTTCGGACCGATCCTGTTTGCTGCCCTGCTGGTGACGTCATGGCGCGCGTGGCGCGACGGGCTACCTGATGCCGACCGCCTGCTGCTCGCGTTCGCGCTGCCCGTGCTCGTCATCATCACGGCGCAGGCGTTGATCTCGCGATCTCACGCCAACTGGGCCGCCGTCTCCTATGTCGCCGCGAGCGTTCTCGTCACCGCCACGATGGTGCGCAATCTCGAATGGCGCTGGCTCAAGGGCTCGCTCGCGTTGCATGTCGGACTTCTCGTGCTGCTTGTCGCGGCGACGACCTACGCCGGACGTTTCGCACTGCCTACGGGCGTCGATCCATTTGCGCGCACGCTCGGCTGGCGGGCTGTCGCCGACGCGACGCGCGCCGAGGTCGAGAAGGCACGGAAGGCTGGCCACCCCTTCGCCGCCGTCGTCGCCGACGAACGGTCTGTAACCGCCGAACTCATTTACTATATGAGGGGGGAGACGACACCGGTGAAGGCATGGCGCGAGGGGCCACGTCCGACCGACCACTTCGAGCTGATGCGCCCCTATACGGCCGCGACCGGATCGCCCGTGCTTCTCGTGGCGCTCGCGCGCTCACCCGACCAGATCCTCGCTCGCTTCACGACTGCGAGCCGGATCTCGACCGCCGACCTCGCTGCCGGCGCCGGCAAGCCCCGGCGCGTGACGTTCTACTCTCTCGAGGGGTACAAGGAACCGAAGGAATAACGGATAAAATGAAAACGGCCGACAAGAAGCCGCTGCCCGCCGGCAAGCCCCCCGGCGATGATGACACACCGATTTCGGAAACCTTCGTGCTGCTCGACGACTCGTCGGGCAAGGGCGGCCGGTCGCTCTTCTTCCGCGAGCCACTGGAGATCATCTCGGCGCACGCCCCCGACGAAGTGGAGGAGGCGATCCGCCGCGTCGAGGTGGCGCTCGCCGATGGCCACCACGTCGCTGGTTTCCTTGCCTACGAGCTCGGCTACGTTCTCGAGCCAAAGCTCGCGTCTCTGATGCCCGAGAGCCGCAAGGTGCCTCTGATCTGGCTCGGCGTCTACGGCGCGCCCGACGTGATGACGAGCGCCGAGGTCGCCGGCTGGCTCGACGCGCACGCCCTCACCCATTCCTACCAGTTCACCGATGTGAGCCTCGCCTGGAACCGCGATGCCTATGTCTCGCGCTTCGAGCGCGTGCAGGAGAAGATTCGTGCGGGCGACATCTACCAGCTCAACCTCACCTTCAAGGCCCGGTTCAAGCTGACCGGCTCACCGCTCGCCTTCTATCGCGACGTGCGCCAGCGCCAGCGCGTCGCCTATGCGGCGATCGTCGATACCGGCGAGGCGACGGTGCTCTCGGCATCGCCCGAGCTGTTCATCGAGCAACACGACCGCGTGATCGAGACACGCCCCATGAAGGGCACCGCGCCACGCGCCGGCCGGCAAGACGCCGACGAAACGCAGCGCAGGATTCTCGCCACCGACACCAAGCAGCGCGCCGAAAACCTGATGATCGTCGATCTGATGCGCAACGACCTGGGACGCATTGCCGAAATCGGCAGCGTGTCGGTCACGGATCTGTTCACGGTCGAGACGTTCCGCACGCTCCATCAGATGACGTCGGGCGTACGCGCGACGCTGAAGGAGGATGTCGGTTTCGCCGATCTCCTACGCGCGATTTTCCCTCCAGGGTCCGTCACCGGTGCGCCGAAGATCCGCGCGATGGAGCTGATCCGCGAGTACGAGAGCGAGCCGCGCGGTGTCTACTGCGGCGCGATCGGTTATATCGCACCGGCATCTCCCGAGGCACCGCGCACGGCATTGTTCAACGTCGCTATCCGCACTCCTGTCGTATTCCGCGACAGCTCCGGCGAGATGGGCATCGGCTCCGGTGTCGTCTACGATTCGGAGGGTGCGAAGGAGTATGCCGAGTGCCTGCTCAAGCTCAAATTCCTCACCGACCCGCCGAAGAGCTTCGAGCTGATCGAAACGCTGCTTTTCGATGGTGCGGCCGGTTACGTGCTGCTCGACCGGCACATGGCGCGGCTCGCGGCGTCGGCGAACTATTTCGGCTTCCCCTTCGATAGCAGGGCGATCGAGACGGCGCTCGCCAATGTCGTCGAAGGACGCGCGGGCGAACGGCTCCGCGTACGCCTGCTGCTGGCCGAGGACGGGCGCATCACCGTCACCGCCGTTCCGCAGCCGGCGCAGGCGCCGGGCAGCGTGATGCGCTATGTCGTCTCGCCGACACGGCTCAACTCGTCCGACGCGCTGCTCTATCACAAGACCACGCGCCGTGAGTTGTATGATCGCGAATGGCAACAGTTCCACGACAACGCTGGCGCCGACGAGGTCGTGTACCTCAACGAGAACGGCGATCTCGCGGAGGGCAGCCGTACCAACATCTTCGTCGAACGCGGCGGGGTGCTGCTGACGCCACCGCTCTCGGCGGGGCTCTTGCCCGGTACGTTGCGCGCCGATCTCATCGCGTCGGGCCGCGCGCGCGAAGCCGTCCTGCGCATCGAGGACCTAGCGGCGGGAAGCAAGGTCTTCCTCGGCAATTCGGTGCGCGGTCTGCTGCCGGCGGAACGCATCGACGGCGCGTAAGCGCGATCCGCAAAGGTCGAACAACGAGAAACGGCCGCCCGTCGTTGGCGGGCGGCCGTTGATTATTGTCGTTGCGACGTTCTCAGGAGTTCTGGCTTGCTGCGGGCCGCTGCGCCGGTTGCTCTTCGGCCGGACCGGCGCCGCGCCACAGGGCCGCGACCGTCAGCACGAGCGCAGCAAGCGTCAGCGAAATCGCAATGGCGATCTCGCGGCGCGACGTCTGGATGCGCCGTGAGTAGGCGCTGGATTGTAGGATTTTCCGCATCATCGCCACGTATGTTGCTTCGTGTTGCGTAGCGCACCAGAGTGCGCAACGCCGCGCGACAGAACGGCACACGTAACGCTTAGGGAAAGCAATCGGTTAGCCGTTCAAACAACAGATGCGCCAAAAGCTCGGCGCAGTTGCACCGAGCCGGAATGTCGGAGGGATTTTTAAAGTCGCTGCGCGAGCCGCGCCGGTCGTTGCGGTTCAGAGACCGCGCATCATGCAGCCGGCGATCAGCACCATGTGGGCGACGAAAAGGGCCCAGAACTCGTTGCCCGTGAGCAGCGGGATCTCGGCACCGAAGTTCTTGGTGATCAGCACCGTCACCGTCACCACGATGGCAAAAACAAACGTCAGAATGCTCGGCGCCTTCAAGGCCATGACGGTTCCTCCTCGCCTGTGGTCGTCAGCCGCCGGCGGCGACGGACGACTGTCCGGCGGCTCGGCACTCGAAGCGGCTTATAGCAGCCGGCCCGTGGATCGTGGGGCGTTCCCCCGCGCTAGGCTGTGGGCAACTGCCGCGGCCAATGGTCGTTGGCCGAGTTGCAACAGGTACGAGGCGGCGAGCACCGCCGGAGGTTGCTGATCCCGGTCGGTGTCGCGGGCCGACGCGCAGTGGGTTCCCTATGGCGGCCCTTCCGATGCGCCGTCCGTCGCAACTCAAGATCGGGGACGCGGCCCGTTGTCTGCCTCCGCGAGCGCCCTGGGACGCGGACCGGGGCCCGCCCCTGCCGGCGACGGCCCGTGCTGACCAGCATCCGTCTCTTTTGACGCCGGTAACTCCGTGACATCGCTGCCCTCGCGCCGTCCACGCCGCGGCCGCAGGAGTCGCCGAAACAGCAACAACAGAATGAGCGCGAGGAAGCCAAGCCCGCCGACCGCCGCTGGATGCTTTTCCCAGATCAGGCGCGGGTGGATGCTCCCTTCCCAAGCCAATTGCATGTCCTTGAAGGCCGCTACAGGATCGAGCACGCCCTGCGGACGCAGCATGATCTCCACGGCGGCGCTCTGGTCGCGGCTCGCAATGACCGCATGGCGGACCGGTTCGGCCGCGATGGCCCGCATTAGACCGGGATCGGCAGAAAGGGCGCGCAAGACGCGCTCGCGAGGTCCGGATGCAAGACCGGTGAGATAACCGGCCAGCGTCTCGAGCTCTTGCTCCGTCAGGCTGCGCGCAAGCGCCTTGAGCTCCGGCGTGCCGAGTTCGAACAGGGTATCGCGCGCCGCGCGTGACACGCCCGCAAGCCGCGTGATGGAAAGCCGGTCCTCGACGGCAAGGATACGCTTGAGACTTGCCGGCGAGACGTCCTCGACCTTGGTGCGACGGTAAATGTCGTTGGCGACCACCGCCTCGAGGTCCGCCCCAGCGACGGCCGCCCAGCGCATGCCGGTCTCCAGTGACCGGGTCGCGCGTGCGATCTCGAGGCCGGCCGGCGGGAGCCGCCGCACCGCCTCGTCGAGTGTCCCGTTGTCCAGACGGCGCACGAGCCCCGGCTGCCCCTCCTCCGCGACCACCAGCGCCGTCACCTCGTCCAGCCGTGGCAGCTCCTTCGCCGAGAGCGTGTCGAGATAACCGCGGAACCGGTCATTCTTCTCAGCGACATCGAGGACCATGCCATGCGCGCGACGGAACCCGCGCCACACCTCGACCACATGATCCGCTGTCTTGGCGGAAATCTCCTTCACATGCTCCTGGATCAGTTCGGACAGCGCCCGTGCCAGCTCCTCGCGCACCTTGTCCTTGGTGGCGACCGACTTCATTTCATCGGCGACGATCGGCAGCACGCCATGGCGCAGATCCCAGATGTCCTTCGCGATCAGGACGAGGCCGATGCCGCCCGCAACCACCGAGACGAGTCGCGACAGGATGCTGCCGACCAGCCTCTGACCGATGCGATTGGCGATGTTGGCGAGCTGGCGGCGCATCAGCAGCACCGCCGCACCCGTGATACCGCCGCTCGTCTGCTTGATGAGATCGCCGGAGGTGACGTCGGCCGCGCCGCGGTCCGAGCCGACCGCGAACTCCTGCTCGGCGCTGGACGTCACGATCCGCGCGACCGCCGATCCGTAGCGTGGGCCGAGGAAGGCTTGCAGACACTTGAGCGCGGGCTCCGCCGCGTCCAGACTCGCGAGTTCAAGGCGCTTGCCGATGGCGCGGGCGACGCCGGCCGAGAGCCCTTCGATGCCGGCCTTGACGGGCTCGGAGCGGTAGACCCGCTCGGCCACGGCCGTCGCCAGTTGCTGGGCCTTCTCCTTGTCGGCGAGGCTCGATATCAAGCCGCCCCAACTCGTCTCGTCACGGACCTCCGCAACGGCAATATCGACGCGCGCGTCGACGATGCCATCGAGCCCTTCCCGGCGCCATTCGTCACTGACGAGCGCGGCATAATCGATAGTCGCCAGGCCCTGTGAGAGGGCCTTCCCGGTAATCGAAGCAATGGCCGTGCGGAACGCTTCCTCGTCCGCCGACTGGCACGCCTCGTATTCCGCCCGCGACATCAGCTCGCCGGAACCGGCACGAGCCCGATCCGCGCCGGAGACTGCGCGTGCCACGGCGCCGAGGTCGATGTCGCTTGTGTTGCCGCGGACGACGGCGCCGCCGCCCGCCAGCGCCTCCAGCGGCAGGGTCGTCACTACGAGGCTCGCGACAGCGAGCAACGACACGGGCTTTGATACGCGCTGCAAAGACTGCTCCTGAGGGGGATAGCCCCATTGGCCCGGCGGGGATCACCCCTCGTTTCTCCGTCTTCACCAGGATCGCGCAACAACACCTGGCACGGCAAGCTTCACTACCGACAGGTGGGGCCTCCCGACGAAGGGACAAGAGCGCCGTCCCACCGCTTCGCGCGAAGCGCTGCGGCTGCTGGCGGGACGGCGCCCTCCCCCGTATCCGGCTTACGAGAGAATTGCGCGTGCTCGATGACGCATTCCCTCCTCAGCGCGAAGTTTCCTTTGCGTGGGGAATTAATGCGCCGCCAGGGCGAACGATCCGATGCCGCCAAATCAAGGCGCGCCGCTGGCATCGACGGGTTTCCTCCCGGTCGAGGTGATGGCCGGGCACTGCCGGTCCTCGGCTGTTCCTCGGCCGGTCCCGCGCACAACAATCTGCCTCCCGGTTTGCATTGCGTCAGCCCAGGTGGTTGCCCGGCCGACGGGCGAGTTCAGCTGGCGCCGCTATTGGAGCACTCGCCCCGCTCACGAGCCACCGGGCGCACCGCGAGTGCCGATGGCACGGTCACGTCCCAACCTGCGCGACCTCAGTTGTGCGACAGCTTCCATCGCAATTTCAGTGTGTTACCGCAACAATCACACGCGCCGGGCAGATCAGAAGCATCATGCTCGCGGCTTGGATTGCACTCGGATCAACGGCACGAACAGCCTTACCGTTAAAAAAGGTCAGGCGAGGCTTCACAGCCGCGGTTTATGTGCTATAAGCCCCACCACTGGCCGCCCGGCAACGGGCGGCCTTTGCATCGCAGCACGATAGTTCCGAACGTGCTGCCTGCCGGATCGCCGCGACGCTTCCTGCGTCGAGAGGCTAACCGGACCGGCAGATTGGTGACGCGGGGTGGAGCAGCCCGGTAGCTCGTCAGGCTCATAACCTGAAGGTCGTTGGTTCAAATCCAGCCCCCGCAACCAA
>JAEUMD010000005.1 GCA_016793635.1 Hyphomicrobiaceae bacterium | reverse complement strand
GTAGCCGTAGGCGCCGTAGGGCGAAGTGCCGCCCGTGCCGATCCACTTGTTGCCGCCCTGATGGCGTCCCTTCTGCTCCTCCAGGCGCTTCTGCAGTTCCTCCATGATCTTGTCGAGGCCGCCCATGGCTTCGATCTCGCGCTTCTGCTCCTCCGTGAGATTGAGCTCGGAAACGGCGCGCAGCCAGTCGGCGGGGATCTCGACGGTTGCCGTCTCGCTCATCAGGTCGAGGCCCTTGAAGACGCGGCCGAAGACTTGATCGAAGCGGTCGAGATAGCGCTCGTCCTTCACCAAGCTCGCGCGAGCGAGGTAGTAGAAGTCCTCGACCTGGCGGCCGGCGAGGTCCGCTTCGAGCGCATGCATCAGCGTCAGGTACTCGCGCAGCGACACCGGAATTTTCGCGGCCTTGAGCTCGTGGAAGAAGTTCGTGAACATTTGAGATGTGCTCGCTTGTCCAGGGCTCAACCAGTTCGGGCAACCGCGCTTTCGAGGTCCTATCGCGCGACCGGCTTGCAGTTCGTGTTCGGTTGCCAACGGGCCTTGCACGTTGAGTAACACCGCTACTCGGGTATGGCGCGTGTGGCGACGTTAGCTTCCCTCCTGGGCGGTGCGTAAGCAAGTGCGTGCTGAGCGCCGCCGTTCCGATCGTCCGAGAGTAGCTCGGGGGTGAATCGGCAAAGGTCGCCGTTCCGATCGTCCGAGAGAAGCTCGGACGTCAATCGGCAACGGTCGCCGTTCCGATCGTCCGAGAGTAGCTCGGGGGTGAATCGGCAAAGGTCGCCGTTCCGATCGTCCGAGAGAAGCTCGGACGTCAATCGGCAAAGGTCGCCGTTCCGATCGTCCGAGAGAAGCTCGGACGTCAATCGGCAACGGCAACAAAAAAGGAGGCCACCCGATCACAGGCAGCCTCCTCGCAGATCAGGACTGGTGCTTCGATCAGAAGTTGATCATCGCGCCGGCTTTCACGAGATGGAGTGTGTCGAGGTCGATGCGGCCACCCGTGTCGCCGGTGATCTCGCCATCGACATTGCGGTACGTGAGCCAGAGCGACATTGCCGCCGCGTCGATCTCCTGGACGACGCCGAGGCCCCACGTCCTCATCTCGGACGACGCCGTCCGGCCGCCGACGAAACCGAAGCCGGTGGAGGCATCGAGGAGGTCAGCGCCATACTGGTCGTTATAGCTGCCGAACTCGCCGTAGGCGACGGTGTGGCCGAGCGGCGTCCACTTACGGCGCAGACCGGCCTTGATGTAGTAGTGGTCGTTGTCCGGAGCAAAGCCGATCGGGAAGCCGTCGACGGCCGGCATCGCGCTGTTGTTATTGTCCTCGTGGCCATAAGCGCCATAGACGAAAAGGCCGGTCGGGACGTGCTGCACGTAGGCGCCGACCTGGAAGTAGCCGGAATCCTGCCGCGCGATGCCGGCGGGCTCGTCCGACTGGTGTGAATAGGCTGCCGCGATTGCGATCTTCACGCCGTTGAATTCACCCGCGTAGCGTGCCGCGACGTCCCAGAAGTCGTCCTCGCCCCACGACGCGCTGACCGAAAATCCGCCGAACGCCGGCGAGTCGTAACGGATGGCGTTGAGCGGGAGCCCGTTACAGTCCGCCGCGATGCCGAGCCCGGTGTGATGGCACTTGGCGACGCCGGCGCCCCAGGAAATCGGGTTGCCGAAAATGTCGTTCACGAAGTTGCCGTTCGAGCGCATCAGGAACGAGCTACCCTCGATCAGCAGCCAGTTGGCGGGAACCAGCGAGCCGGAACCGTCGACGAGGATCGCGGTATTGTCGGAGGCCTGCGAAAGCTGGCCGAGCGAGAGCTTGCCCATCCGCTCGGAGTTGATGAACCAGTAGGATTGCAGCATGCTCACGCTGGGGAACAGCGTGGCGTCGTCGTTGTTCTGGTTGACAGCGAAGGGATCGACCGACGCGGTTTCCACGTGCAGGACATAGCCGGCCTGATAGCCAGGGGCGATTGTAGCTTGGCCCGTCAGTTTGAAGTGGCTGGCGAGCGTGGCGCCAGTGCCGGTGATGTAGGCGTTCGACTCGACGCCGTCGTCCCAAAACAGCACTTGCTCGGCGACCCAACCGGAAATGGTCAGGGATACCTTGCGGTTGCCCTTGCGGGCGGTGGTGGCCTCGAGTTCGGCGACGCGCTCCTCGAGATCCGCGCAACAATTGCCGCCGAGATCGGCAGCGTTTGCTCCAGTCGTCATCGCGCCGGCCAGCAGGCCAGCGGCGACCAGGGCGCTCAAGCTATATTTCTGCATCAGTCTGCTCCCAATCTCCGTTTGGCACCAAGAACGGCAGACGCAGAACCGGACGCTTGACGAGGTAAGCCCTCTCGATGGTGCGGCGCGTGACCCTTCTGTGGGCACAGCGAATCCGCAATTGCCACAGTGCCCAAGACCGATTTTCAGACAGTTAACGGATCGTGAAGCGCACCTAAAAACCTGCGCTGTGCCTTTTGAGTAACGGCGCTTCGGGAAGAGCCAGGGTCGCCAGGGCTTCGTTTCGTGAGTTTCCATCCCTTGAATGCGAGACGGCAAAACGAAAGAGGCCGCCCGGGTGGGCGGCCTCCTCGCAGATCAGGATTGGAGCTTGGATCAGAAGTTGATCAGAGCGCCAGCCTTCACGATGTGCAGGTCCTCGAAGTCGACGTTGAGCGAACCGACGCCAGCGAGCGACACGTCGAGGTCAGAGCTGTAGTTGCGGTAGGTGAGCCACAGCGACATAGCAGCCGCGTCGATCTCCTGCACAACGCCGAGGCCCCAAGAGGTCATCTGGCTGCTGACATCCACGCCCGGGATCAGCTCGAGAGCGTCGAGGGCCGGGTGATACATGTCGTTGTACTGGCCGTACTCACCGTACATGACGGTGTGACCGAGAGCGTTCCACTTACGACGCAGACCGGCCTTCAGGTACCAGTGGTCGTTGTCGTGACCGCCATGAACGGCGAGCGGGATCGACACGTTGCCCAAGCTGACCGACGTCAGGTTCGTGCCGTCGTTGTTCTCACGGCCGTAGGCGGCATAGACGAACAGGCCGGTCGGAACGTGGTGAGCGAAGCCACCGATCTGGAAGTAGCCAGAGTCCTGATGCAGGTTAGCCGTCGAGATGCCGAGGCCCGGAATGCCGAACAGGTTGGTCAGAGCCGAGCCACTCTCGTCGCTCTGGTGCGAATAGGCCGCGGCGAAAGCAACCTTCAGGCCATTGAACTCACCCGCGTAGCGAGCGGCAACGTCCCAGAAGTCATCCTCACCCCACGAAGCGCTGACCGAGAAGCCACCGAACGTCGGCGAGTCGTAGCGAACAGCATTGAGCGGCACGCCGTTGCAGTCCGCCGCGATGCCGGCCGAGATGTGCTGGCAGTGCGCAACGCCAGCGCCCCACGGAATGTTCGTCTGGAAGCCGCCGAGCGGGATCGAGCCGAGGCCCGAGATGCCGATGGAGTTGACGCGCAGTCCGAACGCGCCACCTTCGATCATGAGCCAGTTGGCCGGAACGAGCGAGCCCGAGCCGTCGACCAGGATCGCGGTGTTGTCAGAGGCGTGCGAGAGCTGGCCAACCGACAGCTTGCCCATACGGTCCGAGTTGATGAACCAGTAGGACTGCAGAACGCTGACGCCCGGGAAGAGCGTGGCGTCGTCGTTGCTCTGCGTGACGGTGAACGGATCAGCCGAAGTCGTCTCGACGTGGATCACGTAACCAGCCTGGTAGCCGGGAGCGATGGTGGCCTGACCGGTCAGCTTGAAGTGGCTGGCGAGCGTGGCGCCCGTGCCGGTGACGTAGGCGTTCGACTCGACGCCGTCATCCCAGTACATGACCTGCTCGGCAACCCAGCCGGAAACCGTCAGAGAAACCTTGCGGTTGCCCTTGCGGGCCGTAGTGGCTTCGAGCTCGGCAATACGCTCTTCGAGATCTGCGCAGCAATTGCCGCCGAGATCGGCAGCGTTGGCACCCGTCGACATCGCACCGGCCAGGAGGCCAGCGGCCAGCAGGGCGCTGAGGCTATATTTCTTCATTGGTCTGCTCCCAATCTGCGTTGGCATCAAGAAAGGCGGGACGCAGAACTGAACGCTTGACTA